>NZ_JBHRYF010000001.1:0-404867 GCF_042648885.1 Luteimonas notoginsengisoli
GGACTCGTTGATCGCGCTCATGGTGTTGACGACCTGGCCGACCACGGCGCCGCCCTGCTCGGCGACCTGGGCCGCGCCGATGGCGAGCTGGTTGGCCTGGCGGGCGTTGTCGGCGGTCTGGCGCACGGTGGAGGTGAGTTCCTCCATCGACGAGGCGGTTTCCTCGAGCGAGGCCGCCTGCTGCTCGGTGCGCTGCGACAGGTCCTGGTTGCCGGCGGCGATTTCGCTGGCGGCGACGTTGATCGCGTCGCTGCCGCCGCGGATCTGGCCGACGATGTCGGTCAGGTGCTCGACGGTGCGGTTGCAGTCGGTAGCCAGCTGGCCGAAGCGGCCGGGCAGCTGGTCATCGGCGCGGCGGGTGAGGTCACCCTCGGCGACGGCAGTGAGCACTTCGCCCACGCCGCCGATGCCACGATCGGCGCTGGCCATCAGCGCGTTGAGCGATTCGATCATCTCGCGATACGCGAACTCGAAGCGCTGCGCGTCGCCGCGCTGGCTGAAGTCGCCGGCCACGGCGGCGTCGACCAGCGCCTTGAGCTCGCCGTTCACCGCCTGCACGCCGGCCTTGACCGCGTCCACGGCCGCGGTGACCTGACCTTTTTTGCCCGGATAGCGTTCGATGTCCTGGCGCAGGTCCCCGCGCGCGTACTCGCCGACGATCCCGATCGCGCGCATCTTGACCGCGATGTGCGAGGCGACCAGCGTGTTGATGCCCTCGGCCATTGCACTGTAGGCGCCGGGGAAGTCGTTCGCGGGGATGCGATAGTCGATCTCGCCCGCTTCGTGCTGGCGGCCCATTTCGCCCTGTGCATCGGCGATCCGGCGCAGTGCTTCGCGCATGCGCGCGAAGGCACGCAGCAGCTGCGCGGTCTCGTCGCTGCCCTCCACCTGCAGCTCCCCGTCCAGGCGGCCCTGCGCCATGTCCTCGGCAACGCCGAGGGCGCGCTGGATCGGCCGGGTGATCGAACGCGAGATCAGCCACGAGGCGCCCAGCAGCAGCGCCAGCACCACCAGCAGTTGGATGACGGAAGTGCGCAGCGAGGTGTAGAAAGCCGCGCGCACGTCGTCGACGTAGATGCCCGAGCCCACTACCCAGCCCCAGGGGGCGAAGCCCTCGACATACGACACCTTTTCGACCGGGGCCTCGGCGCCCGGCTTGGGCCAGGCGTAGTGGATGACGCCCGCGCCGCTGGCCTTCACCGTGCGCACCGCCTCGACGAACAGCTGCACGCCGTTGGGGTCGGTGAAGCCGCTGACGTCGGTGCCGTCCATTTCCGGCTTGAACGGATGCATCAGCATCCGCGGCTGCATGTCGTTGATCCAGAAATAGTCCTTGTTGCCGAAGCGCAGCGCGCGGATCTCGTCCATCGCGGTCTGCTTGGCCTGCTCCTGGGTGATCTCGCCGCGCTGCGCGCGGGCGTGATGGTGCGCCGCCAGGCTGACCGCGGTGTGCACGAGATTACGGGTGGCGGTTTCCTTTTCCGCCATCAGCTTGTGCTGCTCGGCGAAGAGGTTGAGGACGATCACGCAGATGACGGCCAGCACGCCCAGGGCGGTCAGCAGGCCGAGCTTGCGGGAGATGCGGATGCGGGACAGAAGTGCGTGCATGGGAAGGTGACCTGGGTGGGCTGGCGACGGTTTGGCGATGCGGGGCAATTGCCTTCGTCCCCGCTATCGGCCGGCGCGGCGGAAACTCCAGTGATTTCCGGGCTCCACGAAACAAAAAAGCGCGCCCTTCGGCGCGCTTGTTGCGACGCAGTTCCCAGGGAGGCGCACTGCAGGTCTGGCCTGAGTCCAAGCCGCCGCATTGCGGCTTCGACCCTCAGAACTCCTGCCAGTCCGCGTCCGCGTCGCTGGCGGTCGCCTGTGCCGCGCGCTGGCGCGACGGGCGAGGCGGCGACGGGCCGCGGGCCGGCATTGGCACCACGCTGGCGCGCGTGGGACGCGGCCTGGCCGCCGCGGGCACCGGGACCGGGCCTGCGTCCGATGCCGCCGGTGCGATACGGGCCTGCGCCTGCAGCCGGAACACCGCCACCGCCTGCGCCAGCTCGCGCGCCTGCTGTTCCATGCTGGTGGCCGCGGCCGTGGCTTCTTCCACCAGCGCCGCGTTCTGCTGCGTGCCCTCGTCCATCTGGGTGATGGCCTGGTTGACCTGCTCGATGCCGGTGCTCTGTTCCTGCGAGGCGGCCGAGATGTCGGCGATGATGTCGGTCACCCGCTTCACGCTCGACACGATCTCGCCCATGGTCTTGCCGGCGCGGTCGACCAGCACGTTGCCGTGCTCGACCTTGTCGACCGAGTCGGTGATCAGCTGCTTGATCTCCTTGGCCGCGTTGGCCGAACGCTGCGCGAGCGAACGCACTTCGGTTGCGACGACCGCGAAGCCGCGGCCCTGCTCGCCGGCGCGTGCGGCTTCCACCGCCGCATTCAAGGCCAGGATGTTGGTCTGGAAGGCGATGCCGTCGATCACGCCGATGATGTCGAAGATCCGGCGCGACGACGCGTGGATCGCGGACATCGTCTCCACCACGCTGCCGACCACCGCGCCGCCCTGTTCGGCGACTTCGACCGCGCCGGCCGCGAGCTGGTTGGCCTGGCGGGCGTTGTCGGCGGTCTGGCGCACGGTGGAGGTGAGCTCTTCCATTGAGGAGGCGGTTTCCTCGAGCGAGGCCGCCTGCTGCTCGGTGCGCTGCGACAAATCCTGGTTGCCGGTGGCGATTTCGCCGGCGGCGGTGCCGATCGCATCGCTGCCGCCGCGGATCTGGCCGACGATGTCGGTCAGGTGTTCGACGGTGCGGTTGCAGTCCACGGCCAGCTGGCCGAAGCGGCCGGGCAGCTGGTCATCGGCGCGACGGGTGAGGTCACCCTCGGCGACGGCGGTGAGCACCTCGCCCACGCCGCCGATGCCGCGATCGGCGCTGGCCATCAGCGCGTTGAGCGACTCGACCATCTCGCGGTAGACGAACTCGAAGCGCTGCGCATCGCCGCGCTGGGCGAAGTCGCCGGCCACCACCGCGTCGACCAGGCGCTTGATCTCGCTGGTGACCGAAGTCATGTTGGCCTTGACCGCGTCCATCGCCTCGGTGACGCGCGCCTGCTTGCCCGGCATGCGGGGGAAATCGCGCGACAGGTCGCCGCGCGCGTATTCGTCGATCAGCCCATTGACGTCGACGACCGTCTGCACGTGCGAATCCACCAGCGCATTGACGGCTCGGGCCATGTCGCCATAGGTGCCGGCGAATTCCTCCGGCATGCGGTGGTCGACTTCGCCTGCCTGGTGCTGCTCGGCCATCTGCGCCTGGGCCTGCACGAAGCGGCCCAGCTGTTCCTGCATGTGCTGCATCGATCGCAGCAGCTGGCCCGATTCGTCCTCGGCGCGCGTGTCGATGCGGTTGTCGAGCTTGCCCGCGGCGACGTTGTTGGCAACGCCCATGGCGTGGCGCAGCGAGCCGGAGATCATCCGCGCCAGCACGATGCCGAAGCCGAGGCTGACCAGCAGCCCGAACAGCGCGACCACCAGGCCGACCACGATGGCCCGGTTGGAGGACGCCACCGCGCCGTCGAGGGTGCCGGCGAAGCGGCGGTTGGCGGCCTCGCGCGAGGTTTTCAGGTCCTCGCGATAGGTATTGAGCTGGGCGGCCATGGCCTCCACCGCCGCCGGGTCGACCGCGTCGGCCTGCTCGATGAAGCCCTTGGCCACCGCGTGCGCGTTGCCGTAGTAGGCGTCGAACTCGCCGGCCAGGCGCTTGATGGTGGCGACGTTGTCGCCGCGCTTGAGCATGGCGGCGTAGCGGCCACGCACCTGCGTGGCGATGTCGTCCGCGGCGCCGAGCATGTCGGCATCGCCCGCGGCGGCGGCGCTGTTGAGCGCGCCTGTGATCTTGTCCAGGTCGGCGACGTTCTGGGTCATCGCGTCGAGCGCCGGATACTGCACGTCGCGGACGCTCTGTATGCCCTGGTTGTTGCTGCGGGTGACGACGGTGCTGTAGGCGAAGAACGCCAGCAGGCACAGCAGCGACACGGCCACCGGGGCCAGGACCTTCCAGAACAGCGGCAGACGGGAAAGATGTTTCATTGGGGCCTCGCAGGCTGTGCGTCCGCGGATGCGGTCGCAGGTGCCCGGCGGGATCGCCGCCGGGCGGGTTGCATCAGGATCAGTGGAGCGTGTCGATCAGGGCTTGAGCACGACGCGGACGCTGGCGTCCACGTCCGCCGGCGCCAGGTAGCCGATCGCGCCCGGCGATGCGGCCACCAGCGAGCGGACCTCGGCCGCGCTGGCGGCCTGCTTGGGCCGCTGCGCCTTGCCGGTGAAGGTCAGCTGCGCCCAGTAGGCCTTCAGCTGTGCTTCGTCCTTGCCGGTGACCTTGGTGTAGAACTCCCCGCGCGCCGGACCGCTGGCCTGGTCGATCGGCGTCGCGGCGCCGCCACCGGGTAGCTTTACCGACTTGTTGAGGAAGATCTGCGCGGCCTGGTCCTTGGTGACGGCGGTGACCGGGCTCTTGGCCGACACCACCACGACGACCTCGGCGTGGGCGGTGCCGAAGGCGAGCGGCAGGGCGAGCGCGAGCGCGAACAGCGGGTTGCGGATGTTCATGGGCGGCCTCCTCAGAACACGAAGTCGACGGACGCCGACACGAGGTTGTAGCTGCCGCCGGGGCGGAAGCCGGGCTGCAGGTTGGTCAGGCCGCCGTTGGAGCCGGCGTCGGAATCGACATGGCTGGCTTCGAGCTTCAGCGCCACGCTCTCGCGGACGTCCCAGCGGGCGCCGAGCGTCAGGCTCTGGCGCGCTTCGTTGCCGTTGGCGAGGATGCCGTTGATCACGCCGATCGGGTCGGCAGCGCCCACCGTGATCGGGCTGTCGACGTTGACCTTGCCGAAGGTGGCGTAGGGCGTGAACGCGCCCACGCGCATGCCGACGCTGGCGTACATGTTGGTCGTGTGGGCCAGCATGCCTTCCTCGCCGGCGAGGCGGGTGATCTCGCTGCGGAAGAACCACTTGCCCGGGTCGTAGGCGTAGCCGAGCGCCGCGAAGGTGACGTCGTTGTCCTTGAGGTGGTAGTTGCTGGCGAGTTCCGGCGCGATCGGGCCGTAGAGCGAGAGCAGGTACTCGAGTTGCGGATCGTCGGCCAGGCTCAGCTTGGTCTCGTTGTAGCCGGCGAACACGGTGGAACTGCCGAACTCGACGCGGCCCAGCAGGCCGATGGTGTCGTGCAGTTCGAACACCTTCTCGTCGGCCTCGCCGGCGACCAGCTGCAGGGTCACCGCGGTGCTTTCGCCCACGTTGAACTTGTAGCTCAGCTCGGCGCCGTCGAGGCTGATGGCGGTGTTGTAGACCTCGACCGGCGGGCGCACCCACGGCATCGCGTAGCCGACGCGGCGGTACTCGGACAGCATGAAGGTCGGGGCGACGATGCGGCCGGCGCGCACGGCCAGCGCCGGGGTGAAAGCGTAGCGGACGTGGGCCAGGGTGAGGTCGGGCGCGTAGGAACGCTCGGAATCGTATTCGCTGACTGCCTGGACGACGGCAGAGAAGTTCTCGGTGAAGTTGGCATTCACCTGCGCGGCCAGGCGGCTGTCCGGCGTGGTGGACCAGCGGTCGGTGTGGCCGGCGCCATCGGGCGCCATCGGCGCGCCGAAGTCGGCCTGGTGCTCGCTGCTGTGCACGACGCCCACGGTGCCGTAGCCGCTGAAGGAGAAGATGTCGTTGCCATCGGCGGCAAAGGCCGAAGGCGCGAGCACGGACAGGCCGGCGAGGATGGAGAGGGAAAGGCAACGCGGATGTAGGCGCATGGTGCGGGTGGTCCTGGGTGCATGGTGCGGAGTGGAACGCCGCTGCGGTTGGCGCAGCGACGGGGATTCGCGGGATGTAACGGCAGCCGCCGGGACAACTGAAGTGCGTTCGCGGCGAAGGAGCGCGCTGGCGCGGCCGTTTCATGAAAAACGCGCCTGAGCGGCGCGTTTTCCAGGGCCCGCGGGATGCGCGGCGTCAGAACTCCTGCCAGTCGCCGTCGTTGTCGCCCGGCGCCGCGGCATTGCCGACGCGCTGGCGCGCCGGTCGCGACGGTCTGGTGGGGGCGGGCCGGCGCACGTGGGACGGCATGGCCACCACGCGGGTGTCGGTCGGGCGCGGTTTGGCGGCGGCCCGGGCCGGCTCCGGGCTCCCGGGCGACGCGGCGGGAACGACGCGGGCCTCGGCCTGCGCCTGCAACTGGAACACCGCCACCGCCTGCGCCAGCTCGCGCGCCTGCTGTTCCATGCTGGTGGCCGCGGCCGTGGCTTCTTCCACCAGCGCCGCGTTCTGCTGCGTGCCCTCGTCCATCTGGGTGATGGCCTGGTTGACCTGCTCGATGCCGGTGCTCTGTTCCTGCGAGGCGGCCGAGATGTCGGCGATGATGTCGGTCACCCGCTTCACGCTCGACACGATCTCGCCCATGGTCTTGCCGGCGCGGTCGACCAGCACGTTGCCGTGCTCGACCTTGTCGACCGAGTCGGTGATCAGCTGCTTGATCTCCTTGGCCGCGTTGGCCGAACGCTGCGCGAGCGAACGCACTTCGGTTGCGACGACGGCGAAGCCGCGGCCCTGCTCACCGGCGCGCGCGGCTTCCACCGCGGCGTTGAGCGCCAGGATGTTGGTCTGGAAGGCGATGCCGTCGATCACGCCGATGATGTCGAAGATCCGGCGCGAGGACGCGTGAATCGCGGACATCGTCTCCACCACGCTGCCGACCACCGCGCCGCCCTGTTCGGCGACTTCGACCGCGCCGGCCGCGAGCTGGTTGGCCTGGCGGGCGTTGTCGGCGGTCTGGCGCACGGTGGAGGTGAGCTCTTCCATCGACGAGGCGGTTTCCTCGAGCGAGGCCGCCTGCTGCTCGGTGCGCTGCGACAAATCCTGGTTGCCGGTTGCGATTTCGCCGGCGGCGGTGCTGATCGCGTCGCTGCCCTTGCGGATCCCGCCGACGACCTGGGCCAGGCGCTGCACGGTGTCGTTCGCGCTGCTGGCCAGCAATCCGAACTGGCCCGGCAGGTCGGCATCGGCGCGACGGGTGAGGTTGCCCTCGGCCACTTCCGCCAGCAGCGCGCCGATGTCGGTCAAGCCGCGGTCGGCGCTGGCCATCAGCGCGTTGAGCGACTCGACCATCTCGCGGTAGACGAACTCGAAGCGCTGCGCGTCGCCGCGCTGCCTGAAGTCACCGGCCACGGCCGCGTCGACCAGCGCCTTGAGCTCGGCATTCACCGCCTGCATGCCGGCCTTGACCGCATCGACGGCCGCGGTGACCTGGGCCTTCTTGCCGGGATAGCGCTCGATGTCACGACGCAGGTCGCCGCGCGCGTATTCGCCGACGATCTCGATCACCCGCAGGTTGGCGTCGATGTGCGAGGCGACCAGGGTGTTGATCTCGTCGGCCATTTCGCCGAACGAACCCGGGAACGCCGAGGCGTCGAGGCGCTCGTCGGTTTCGCCGGACTGGTGCGCTTCGAACAGGGCGCGCTGCGCCCCGGCGAAGCCGCGCAGGGCATCGACCGCGCTCTGCAGGCTGCCGGCAATGTCGCGCAGCTCGTCGTGGCTGTGCACGCGCACGCTGTCGGGGAATTGCCCGGCGGCGAGCTGCTCTGCCGCCCCCTGGATGATGCGCAGCGAGGCGCGCGTGCTGCGGCTGAAGCCGAGGAAAAGGTACGCCGACAGCACCAGCACCAGCGCCACCACCAGCAGGGTGAGCCAGGCGCGCTGGCGCAGGCTGGCGATCTGCGCGCCGGCGGCGGCGTCGAGCGAGGAGGTCGCGCTGCGCAACAGCGCGGCCATCGCCAGTCGCGTGGTGTCGTCACGCGCGGCCATGGCACCGACCGGCAGCGACATCGTTTCGGCGTCCAGCACGCGTTCCTGGATCAGCTTGTTCTGCTTGTCGACCAGGGCCTGGGTCGCGCGCATGCGCGCGCCGATGCCGTTGGCCAGCGATGGCATGCGTTCCTGCGCGTTTTCCAGCTCCAGTTCGATGCGCCCGCGCAGGAAGTCCTGCATGTTGCGCGACACCGCCAGGCCGATGCGGTCGTCGACCCAGATCGCGCCTTCGCCCAGCACGCGTACGCCCACCGCGCCCTGCAGGGAGGTGGATTCGGACAGCGTGGGCAGCCATTCGCTTGCCGCGCGCGCCATGTACAGCACCGCCGGGTCAGGCGAGTGCGCGGCGCCGCTGACGTCCGATACCACGCCCATCTGCGCGCGTACCGCGTCGATCGCGGCGCCGTGCGCCGCTGCCGCCTCGGGACTTTCCGGCGACGCGGCTGCCGCCTTCGTCCAGGCCGCGCGCGTGGCGGCGAGCGCCTCGGTCAGCGCCTTGTCGTCGAACTGCGCCGACTGCCAGGTGGCGGTGGCGCCCAATGCTCCGTCCACGTCGCGCGCGGACTTCGCCAGCGCGTCGGCGGGCACCGCGTCCTTGGCCGCCACGCGCGCGGCAAGCTGACGGTGCGTCTGCATGGCCAGCATCGCGTCGTGCAGGTGCGCCAGGCCGGCGGTTGCGGCGCGGGTGGTCTTGGCGTCGTCGATCTCGTTCATCGATCGCACCAGCAGCACGCCCGCGAGCACGCCGCAGGTGACCATGAAGGCGGCGCCGATCACCAGCGCCTTGCGGCCGAAGCTCAGTCGCGACATCAGCCGCATGGCCGGCATCAGCAGCCGGTCGAGGAGGGAGGTGTCGGGACGGAGCGGCATGGCGGGACCTCGCGTGATGGACCCTGTCGGGTCGATACCACGCCATCGGCGTCGTTCAGGGAAACTTTAGGCACAGTTCAGGCCGGCGCACGCGTCCGGGACTCAAGATCGGCGTCGCGCGGCCGATGCCGGGGGAGTCCACTGTCCTCGGAGAGAACACCCATGCGTCACTTCCTGCTGTCCGTCGCCGCCGCCGCTGTTCTGGCGGGCGCGCTGCCTGCCCACGCCGAGCTCCAGCCCGTGAAGCGCGTCGAACCGGCCTATCCGCCGGAAGCGGCGCGCGCCGGCACCACCGGCTTCGTCGAAGTCGAGTTCACTGTCGACGCCGCCGGCAAGGTCGCCAGCGTTTCGGTGCTCAACGCCAAGCCGTCCCGCACTTTCGAAAGCGCGGCGGTCAAGGCGGTCAAGCAGTGGCAGTTCGCGCCCGGCGCCGACGGCCGCGGCAAGGTGCGGCTCGACTTCAACCTCTGAAGCAGGTTCTGTTGCAAAAAAAAGGCGCGCCCTGGTGGCGCGCTTTTTTTTGACCTTGCGTCCGGTGCCTGGGGCGCCTGGTCTGCCTTGGGGGCGGCGTTGGGGCTTGTCGGTGATCGGCAGCAAGGGCAGGGAAGCCTGGTTCTTCGGCAAGCCCTGGATGGCGGAGGTCCCGCCGGAATCGGGAAAGAAAAAAAGCGCGCCCGATGGCGCGCTTTCCTTGGTGCCGCGTGCCGGGCTCGCACCCGGTGGAGGTCAGAACTCGTGCCAGTTGTCGTCGCCGTTGGCGGCGACGCGCAAGGTGGCCGATTCGCGCACCAGCTGTGCGGCTGGCCTCGGCGTGGGCGCCCGGTCTGCCGGCCTGCCGGCTGCGGGCGCTGCGGGCTTGCGCGGAGCCGCGGCGACGGCTGCGGCCTGGGTGCGGTCCAGGCGGAAGGTGGCGACGGCCTGCACCAGCTGCCCGGCCTGTTCTTCCAGGCTGCGGGCGGCGGCGGTGGCTTCTTCCACCAAGGCCGCGTTCTGCTGCGTGCCTTCGTCCATCTGGGTGATGGCCTGGTTGACCTGCTCGATGCCGGTGCTCTGTTCCTGCGAGGCGGCCGAGATGTCGGCGATGATGTCGGTGACCCGCTTCACGCTGGTCACGATCTCGCCCATCGTCTTGCCCGCCTCTTCGACCAGCGCGTTGCCGTGCTCGACCTTGTCGACCGACTCGGTGATCAGCTGCTTGATTTCCTTGGCTGCGTTGGCCGAGCGCTGCGCGAGCGAACGCACTTCGGTGGCCACCACCGCGAAGCCGCGGCCCTGCTCGCCGGCGCGCGCGGCTTCCACCGCGGCGTTGAGCGCCAGGATGTTGGTCTGGAAGGCGATGCCATCGATCACGCCGATGATGTCGCTGATGCGGCGCGAGGACTCGTTGATCGCGCTCATGGTGTTGACGACCTGGCCCACCACGGCGCCGCCCTGCTCGGCGACCTGCGCCGCGCCGATGGCGAGCTGGTTGGCCTGGCGGGCGTTGTCGGCGGTCTGGCGGACGGTGGAGGTGAGTTCCTCCATCGACGAGGCGGTTTCCTCAAGCGAGGCCGCCTGCTGCTCGGTGCGCTGCGACAGGTCCTGGTTGCCGGCGGCGATCTCGCCCGAGGCGACGTTGATCGCGTCGCTGCCGCCGCGGATCTGGCCGACGATGTCGGTCAGGTGTTCCACGGTGCGGTTGGTGTCGGCCGCCAGCCTGCCGAACGCACCCTGGTACTGGCGTTCGACGCGCTGGCTGAGGTCGCCTTCGGCGATCGACGCCATGATCCGGCCGACGTCGGACAGGCCCGCGTCGGCTTCGGCCATCAGCCGGTTCAGCGCGGCCACCATCTCGCGGAACGCATGTTCGTAGCGCGCCTCGTCGCCGCGCGCCCTGAAGTCGCCGCGCGCCGCGGCCTCGGCCAGGCCACGGATGTCGCCGTTGACCGCGCCAAGGCTCGCCTTCACCGAGTCGAGCGCTTCGTGCAGCACCGCGCGCTGGCCGGGCAGGCGCGGCGCATCGCGGTGCAGGTCGCCGCGGCCATATTCGGACATGATCTCGATGGCGGCCACGATCGCGTCGAGGTGGCCGAAGATCGCGGCATTCACGCCCTTGGCCATGTTGCCGTAGTCGCCCGGGAAGTCCTCGGGCATGCGGTGCTGCAGGTTTTCGCCCGACTGCTGCAGTTCGATCAGCGACTTCATTTCCACGTGGAAGCGCTGCAGCTGCGCCTGGACCTGCTGCATGCTCGCCATCAGCTGGCCTGCCTCGTCCTTGGAGTCGACTTCGATCGCGTTGTCGAAGCGGCCATCGGCCAGCGCGGCCGAGATCGCGGTGGCGCGGCCCAGGGCGCGACCGACCGCGCGGGCGATGAAGAAGCCGCCCAGCAGCGACAGGATGATGGAGCCGATCGTCAGCACGATCATGATCACGACGCTGCGATCAAACGTCGCGTCGGACCGGGCGAGATTGGCCGCCAGGCGTGCGCGGTCGTCCGCGCCGAGGGCGTCGAGGGCGGCGAAGGCCGTCCTGCGCGCCGGTCGCGACTCTTCGCTGGAGATGTTGCCCGCAGCGTCGAAGTCGCCGCGCCGGGCGGCGTCCAGCAGGCGCGCCGATGCGGCCAGGTAGGCCTTCACGGCCGTATCGCTCTCCGCGTACAGGCGCTTGTCGGTACCGGCGGACAGATGGGCCGCGTACTGTGCGTCCGCCTCGCCGATGGCAGCGACCATCTTCGCGAATCGCGGTTCGTACTCGGCGAAGTTTTGGGTGTCCACCAGCGCCAGCTCGTAGGTGCGCAGTTCGCCCAGGAAGCTGCGAATGTCGCCGAGCGCCTGGACCTGAGGCACGTTGCTCTTGGCGATATCGGTCATTTCCCCGTTCGCGGTCACCAGCCGGACGTAGGCGAACGTGCCGAGGGTGAGGGTCAGCAGGGCCGCGAGCGAAATGCCCGCGAGCATCTTGCGGGTGATGGAAAGGTCGTTGAACCAGCGCATGGCAAGGAACCTGTGGGGACGATCAGTGGGGGTGGCGGTGCAGGGCTCTGATCAGAACTGGACTTGCGCGCGCAAGCCGAAGGCTTCCGGATCGCGCAGCGTGCCGCCGCGGCGCGCATGGGCGAACACGTAGTTGGCCTGCACCTTGAAATTCCGGCCCAGGTACCAGTTCGCGCCGAGCGTCCAGTCGGACTGGCGGCCGCCACGCACCGCGCCGTCGTCCAGGTCGAGCCGGCTGTAGCGCACCAGCAGTTCCAGCGCCGAAGTCGCCGAGGGCACCACGTTGCCGGCGTAGCCGTTGTAGCCGCGCGATTCGCCGGTGACCACCCAGCTGCCGAACACGTAGCCGCCGTTGCCGGACACGTCTTGCAGGCCGGCCGCGCGGTCGGCATGCACCTGCAGCAGTTCGCCCTGCACGGACCACGGCCCGCGGATCCACAGACCCTCCAGCCCGGTGCGCTGCACCGTGTCGACGCCGGCGAGGGTGCCGGTGTCCACCAGGCGCACGCCGGTCAGGCCGACCTCGGGACGCGCGCGCAGGCGCAGGCTTTCGCTGTCGGGGCGTTCGCGGCTGGCAGTCAGGCCCAGGTGCAGGACATCGCCCTTGGCGTTGCGCGGCACCCACGCGGCTCGTCCGGCGAGCGTGCTGCCGGCGTTGCCGCCTTCCAGGTCGTTGCCGTTGAACCACGCCACGCTGGCCAGGTAGGCCGGACGCTGCAGCGACCATTCCACGCCCAGGCGGCGGCCGGCGTATGTCGCCTGCGCCGGCAACGCGGATTCGAGGAAGGGAGTGTTGCGCGAAGCGCCGACGGCGTCGAAGCCGACCGGGGTCTTGAACTGACCCACGCGCAGTGCGCCGAGATCGCGGCCGAACAGCCCCTTGGAGATCAGCTTCACGCTGACGTCCATCCAGGTTTCGGCTTCCAGGTCGCGCTGCACGGTCAGTTCGTAGACGTCCTTGCGCTTGAATGCCACGCCGACTTCCCGGCGACGCCAGGCGCTGTCGTCGTCGAATGCGGCGGCGTCGACGCCTTGGCCGAGGTGCCCGAAGCCGTTGTGGTCGTAGGCCCAGTTCGCGGTGGCGGAGAACTCCCCCAGCGCGCCGGCGGACGTCTTGAGCGAGAAGTCGCGCCAGTCGGCCGCATGGGCGCCCGTGGCGGCGAGGGCGGAGGCGAGGATCAGGATCTGGATGCGCAAGGGAATCTCCTTCGGACGCCCATGCGGCGGGGTCCTGGTGTGGTGGGTGCGGAAGCGTCGCGTGGGGTCACGGTGCGCGGCGGCGCGCCGCTTCCGTGCTCTCGTGTGGGTGGACGTGGGCGGTGGCCAATGCAGCGCAGGCGACCGTGGCCGCCCGCCTCGCCTACAGCGCCTCGACCGCCGGATACAGCTCCTGGTCTTCGCGCTGGATGCGGCCGTGCAGGGCCTTGAACACCACGTTGGCCTCGCTGCGGAACTGCTCGGGCGCGGCGGCGATCTGGCTGGCCACGCGCCACTTGCCGGAGAACTCGGTGTAGCTGCCGATCAGGCCCCGCATCTCGTTCTGGTAGCGGCGGCCGAGTTCGGCCACCGCGCGGTCCGAGGACTCGTTGAGCGCCGGGTAGAGCATGGCGTCCTCGGAGGCGAGGTGGAACTTGATCGTGGTGCTCATGCCGATCAGCGCCTGGGCGATGGCCTCGGCGTTGGCGGCGATGCCGCCCTGGACCAGGTTGCGCAGCTGCGACACGCCGGAACGGATGTCGGCGTGCTGGTGGTGGTAGCGGTCGATGTTCATCGGATTGCGTCGGCTTACTGCAGCGGCGCGGTGACCAGGCCCATCTCGGCGCTCGCCATCAGCCGCTCGATGTCGAGCAGGATGAGCATGCGTTCGTCGAGCGTGCCGATGCCGGTGAGGAACTGGCTGTCGATCGTCGCGCCCAGCTCTGGCACGGGCCGGATCTGCTCGCCGCCCAGGCGGACGACGTCGGAGACGCTGTCGACCACGATCCCGACCACGCGGCCGGCGACGCTGAGCACGATCATCACGGTGAGCGCGCTGTAGTCGGCATTTTCGAGCCGGAACTTCAGGCGCATGTCGATGACCGGCACGATGGTGCCGCGCAGGTTGATCACGCCCTTGATGTAGTCGGGCGCGTCGGGCAGGCGGGTGACGCCCTCGTAGCTGCGGATTTCCTGCACCTTGAGGATGTCGACGCCGTACTCCTCCTTGCCCAGGGCGAAGGTGAGGAACTCGTCGGCTTCCTGCAGGGCGGCGGCATTGGCGCTGGACTGGGACATGGTGGTCTCGGTGCTCGGGTGCATGGCGATTGAATCGGCTGATGGGAGGATTTCTTTAGCGGGAAGGCATCACGAAGCGGTCAGAATTCCTGCCAGTTCGCATCGCCGTTGGCGGCCATGCGGAAACCGGCCGATTCACGGACCGGCGGCGGAGCCGCGCGCTTCACGGGCTTGGCGACTGCCTTGGCGGCGGGCCGGGCGCTCGGCGCGGCTGCGGCTTTCGACCGGTTCGCCTCGAGCTGGAACACCGCCACGGTCTGCACCAGCTGCCCGGCCTGCTCTTCCAGGCTGCGGGCGGCGGCGGTGGCTTCTTCCACCAGCGCCGCGTTCTGCTGCGTGCCTTCGTCCATCTGGGTGATGGCCTGGTTGACCTGCTCGATGCCCGTGCTCTGTTCCTGCGAGGCGGCCGAGATGTCGGCGATGATGTCGGTGACCCTTTTGACGCTGGTCACGATCTCGCCCATCGTCTTGCCCGCCTCTTCGACCAGCGCGTTGCCGTGCTCGACCTTGTCGACCGACTCGGTGATCAGCTGCTTGATTTCCTTGGCTGCGTTGGCCGAGCGCTGCGCGAGCGAACGCACTTCGGTGGCCACCACCGCGAAGCCGCGGCCCTGCTCGCCGGCGCGCGCGGCTTCCACCGCGGCGTTGAGCGCCAGGATGTTGGTCTGGAAGGCGATGCCGTCGATCACGCCGATGATGTCGCTGATGCGGCGCGAGGACTCGTTGATCGCGCTCATGGTGTTGACGACCTGGCCGACCACGGCGCCGCCCTGCTCGGCGACTTGGGCCGCGCCGATGGCGAGCTGGTTGGCCTGGCGGGCGTTGTCGGCGGTCTGGCGCACGGTGGAGGTGAGCTCTTCCATCGAGGAGGCGGTTTCCTCGAGGGATGCGGCCTGCTGCTCGGTGCGCTGCGACAGGTCCTGGTTGCCGGCGGCGATTTCGCCGGAGGCGACGTTGATCGCGTCGCTGCCGCCGCGGATCTGGCCGACGATGTCGGTCAGGTGCTCGACGGTGCGGTTGCAGTCGGTAGCCAGCTGGCCGAAGCGGCCGGGCAGCTGGTCATCGACGCGACGGGTGAGGTCACCCTCGGCCACGGCCGTGAGCACGACACCCACTTCGCCAATGCCGCGGTCTGCGCTGGCCATCAGTGCGTTGAGTGACTCCAGCATCTCGCGATACGCGAACTCGAAGCGCTGCGCGTCGCCGCGCTGGCTGAAGTCGCCGGCCACGGCGGCGTCGACCAGGCGCCGGATCTCGCCGGTGACCGACACCATGCTCGCCTTCACCGCGTCCATCGCCTCGGTGATGCGCGCTTTCTTGCCCGGCAGGCGGACGAAGTCGCGCGAGAGGTCGCCGCGGGCGTACTCGTCGATCAGGTCGTTGATGTCGACTGCTGTCTGGATGTGCGAGCCGGCCAGGGAGTTGATCGCCTCGGCCATGAGGCCGTAGGCGCCCGGGAACTCCGCAGCCGGGATGCGGTGGTCGATCTCGCCGGCCGCGTGCTGACGCTCGATTTCGGACTGCGCCGCCGCAAAGCGCTGCAGGCTGTGCTGCATCGTGCGCATCGAACCAAGGAGTTGGGCGACTTCGTCGCGGCCGTGCGCTGGCACGTCGCCATCCAGGTCGCCATGCGCGATCGCATCGGCCACGCGGGTGGCCTGCGACAGCGGGCCTGTGAGGCTGCGGGTGATCAGCCAGGACAGCAGCGCGCCGATCGCGAGGGCGAAGACCGAGACCCCGGCGACCATCGCGCGGGCGTTGTGGTAGCTCGCCAGCGCTGCCTGGTAGTCCTCTTCGTTGGCCTTGACCTGCAGCATCAGGTTGGCGCGCAGCGGCTCCTGCCAGGCGTCCAGGGCTGGAACGCCCTCTTCCAGCAGCAGCGACACCGCTTCGGCGGACTGGCCGTCGGACATGAGCTTGAAGATTCGCTCGTTGACGGCGATGCCTGCGGTGCGCGCCTTCGTGGTGCGCTCGCGCAACTGCATTGATTCGGGGCTCGCCGGCAGTTTCGTCAGCGCGGCGTAGCCCTCATCGAACTTCTTGCGCTGCGCGAGCAGCGCCCTGTGCTCGGCCTGGACGTAGGCGGCGTCGTCTCGCAGCACGACGCCGCGGACGATCGTGGTGACCGTCTGGGTGGCGTCCAGCATGATCTGCAGCTGGGTGGTCTTGTAGTTGTTCTGCAAGACGATCTCGTCCAGCCGCTGCTGGATCGAGGACATGCTGGAGATCGAGACGATGCTGATCGCCGCCATGACCAGCAGCACCAGGCCGAAGGCAGCCGCCAGGCGGGTGCCGATGCGATAGTTGTGGAGCAGGTTGTTCATCGGTGTTCCGGTTCAACGTGGGGTGCTTCGATATCGGCCGGAAAGCACGAGGTTGAACTGCCGGATGCGGATTGTTTGACGTGGGTCAAGTGCGCTGCGTATTGCCGTTTCGGGGGCAGCGGCGCGCCGTGCGGTACCGAGTCGGGTGGCTTTTGACAGGCATGCGAAGCGAGGCGCTTCCGGAACGCACGCTGATCCCCCCGGTTGACAGGCAGGAGGGCCGGCTCACTATCGTCGGATCGGCGCTCGGTCTTTGAGCCCGCGGCGGGTTTGTTCTCGCTGGCAGCTGCGAGCTGCCACGCCAGAGCCACAGCGACCGCCAAACCACCGCCGTGATTCGCGCGCCGTCCGCTTGTTCAAAATGACTATGCATGGGCGCTTCCACGCCGCGTCACCTTGCCGCTCGCGACGGCCCGAAGCAGGCCCCGCAAGGCGACAGGCGCGAATGTCGCCGTGTCGCGTGCCCTCAGGCCGCGTTCGGCAATGCCACGTTCTGGCCGATCGCGACCGGGTCGACGATCAGCGCAACGCGGCCATCGCCCAGGATCGTGGCGCCGGAGACGCCCGGCACGCGGCGATAGTTGGCCTCGAGGTTCTTGACCACCACCTGCTGCTGGCCGAGCAGTTCGTCGACCTCCAGGGCCAGGCGGCGGCCGTCGCTTTCCACGACCACGGCGATCTTGGCCTGCGCCGGTGCGCCATCGGCACGGGCGGAGGGCGGCAGTCGGTACTGCTCGGCGAGGTCGAGCAGCGGCAGGTAGTCGCCGCGCACGCGCAGCACGCGGGTGTCGCCGGCGATCGTGCGCACGTCGCCGTCGCCCGGCTGCAGCGATTCGACCACCAGCCCCAGCGGCACGATGAAGACTTCGTCGCCGACCGCGACCGACATGCCGTCGACGATGGCCAGGGTCAGCGGCAGGCGGATCGTGACCGTGGTGCCCTGGCCGGCCTGGCTGCGGATCTCGACCTGGCCGCCGAGCGCGGCGATGTTCTTCTTGACCACGTCCATGCCGACGCCGCGGCCGGAAAGCTCGCTGACCGCGTCGGCGGTCGAGAAGCCCGGCGCGAACACCAGGTCCCAGACCTGGGCATCGGTGGGTTCGTCGGGCATCGCGATGCCGCGTTCGATCGCCTTGCGCAGGATCCGCTCGCGATCCAGGCCGCGGCCGTCGTCGCTGATCTCGATGACGATGTTCGCGCCCTGGTGGGCCGCGCTGAGGCTGATCGTGCCGGCTTCGTGCTTGCCCGCGGCGCGGCGGTCGTCCGGCATTTCCAGGCCGTGGTCGATCGCGTTGCGCACCAGGTGCACCAGCGGGTCGACGATCTTCTCGATCACGCCCTTGTCCAGTTCGGTGGCCTCACCGGTGGTGCGCAGATGCACCTGCTTGCCCAGGCGCCCGGCCAGGTCGCGGACCATGCGCGGGAAGCGGCTGAAAGCGAAGTCGACCGGCAGCATGCGCACGCCCATGACCGATTCCTGCAGGTCGCGGGTGTTGCGTTCGAGCTGCACCAGGCCGGTGAGCAGCGATTCGTTGGCGACCGGGTCCAGCGCCTCGGAGCGCTGGCGCAGCATGGCCTGGGTGATGACCAGCTCGCCGACCAGGTTGATCAGCGCGTCGACCTTGGCGATCGCCACGCGGATGCTGCCTTCGCTGCCGTCGCCATGGCGCTGCGCGGCCGCTTCGGCGGCGCGCGGCGCGGAAACGCCTGCGGCTGCCTGGAGCGCGGCGGGCAGCGGCGCCAGGGCGAGCGCTGCCTCGGCGGCGGCGTCGACCTGGTCGCGGCGGATGTCGAGCGTGCATTCGTCCTCGACCCAGGCGAACGCCTCGTCGATGACCGAGCGCGGCACGCTGCCGGGCAGGCTGAGGTCCCAGGCGAGGTAAGCCTCGAACGGATCGATCTGGGCGAACGGTGGCAGCTGCTCGTCGATGCACGACACGCCCAGTTCGCCGTGGCTGGCAAGCTCGCGCAGGATGCGCAGCGGATCGTTGCCGCCCATGAACATCGACGGCGCCGGGGCGAAGCCGATCCGCCAGTCGGCGGCGGTCGCGGCCGCCGTCGTATCGGCAACCGGCGTGGGTGCGGCCGCGGTCGTTTCGCCGGCGAGCAGCTGTTCGAGCAGGGCGCGCACGCGGGCGAGCGCATCGGCGTCGATCGCGGTGCCGTGTTCGCAGGCCGCGAGCAGCCCGCGCAGCGTGTCCACCGAAGCGAGCAGGGCGCCGGTGGCGGCCTGGTCGAGCACGCGCTTGCCGGCGCGCGCTTCATCGAGCAGGGTTTCCAGCAGGTGGGTCAGTTCGCTGACTGCGGTGAAGCCGAACGTGGCCGCGCCGCCCTTGATCGAGTGCGCGGCGCGGAACACGACGTTGATGGTTTCGCCATCGCTCTCGCCCGATTCGAGCGCGAGCAGGCCGCGCTCCATGGCGTCGAGGCCGTCGCGGCTCTCCTCGAAGAACGCGGCGTGGAAGCGGCTGATGTCCATGGTTGCGCGGGTTCCCTACGCCAAGACTTTGCGGACGGTGGCGACCAGCTGTTCGGGATCGAACGGCTTGACCAGCCAGCCGGTGGCGCCGGCGGCCTTGCCTTCCATCTTCTTGTCGCCACCGGATTCGGTGGTGAGCATCAGCAGCGGCGTGAACTTGTACGCCGGCAGCTGGCGCAGCTCGCGGATCAGCGAGATGCCGTCCATGCGCGGCATGTTGACGTCGGTGACCACGGCGTCGAAGCGCTGGCCGCGGGCGATGTCGAGCGCCGCCTGGCCGTCTTCGGCCTCGCGCACGTCGAAGCCGCCGGAGGTGAGCGCGAACGCAACCATCTGCCGCATGGAAGTGGAATCGTCGACGATGAGCAGTTGCTTTTGCGCGCTCATGCAGGGTCTCCGGGGAATGCGTGGCGCTCGCGCGAGGCGATGGCCGCGGGGATGGGAAGGAAGAAGCGGTAAGTGGTACGCATCAGGCCTGCGCGGCCGCGTCGACGCCGAGGCTGGCGGCGAGCGCGAGCTGGCGCGCGGCGTCGGCCAGGGTCGGCGACGCCTCGGTCACGGTGGTGCTGTGGCCGCGCGCGGCGCGATCGCGGACGAAGGCGTGCAGCAGCTGCAGGCCCGCGGCGTGGACGCGCTCGACGCGGTCGCCGGCCAGCGCCAGCGGCGCTTCGTCGTCCAGGTGCGGCTGCAGCGCAGCCTGCAGTTCGGCGACCGATTCGATGCCTAGGTCGGATTGCAGCGTGATCTGGTTCATGGCGTTCGCGGGCGGGGTGCTGTCCGGGTTAACGGCGCGCAGGGGTGCGACTTGAGGGGCGTTGCGAGAGCGGCGTCACGGTGAGTCAGTGGCGTGGCCGCGATGCCCTGCGTCCGTCGGCGTCGCGGCCATTGGCCGCCGCCACGGCAGGATGGCCGCGCGACAGCGGCTTCTTCGTCAGTGGTACAGCGCGCCGGCGTCGAGCAGAACCGTCGGCGAGGGCCCGACGCGGGCGACACCGAGGGTCGGGCCGGGGTCGGCGCCGGGCACCGGCGGCTCGATGCGGTCGCGCGAGAGCGTGACCACGTCTTCCACCGCGCTCACCAGCACGCCGATCAACTCGTCCTCGCGCTCGACCACGACGATGCGGCTGTGCTCGTCGGGCGCCACCTGGCCAACGCCCAGCCACAGGCCGAGGTCGAAGACCGGCACGATGCGGCCGCGCAGGTTCATCACCCCGAGCACCGCCGCGGCGGCGCCGCGCATGGCGACGATCGGCGCCAGGCGCACGACTTCCTGCACGCACAGCAGTTCCAGCGCGTAGCTGTCGGCATCGACGGCCACGCGCACCCAGCGTTGCGGCTGCGGCGCGGACAGTTCGCGGGGCGGCGGGGACGCGCGCGCGCTGTCCTCGCGCGCCGCCGCTGCGTCCGGGCGAAGCGGAGCGGCCGAGGCGGATTGCGGGGCCGGGATGGAGGCGATGGCGTGCATGGGCGGAGGTGGCGGGGTGGGCGGCGTGGGCGCGGGTTGCGCTGCCACGGCGGCAGCAGGGAGGACGGCAACGGCGGGAGCGGAGATGGTTTCGGGCGTAAGCGCCGCGGGCGATGGGTCGTTCGGTGGCATCGAGGCGGGCGTGGCACGCGCGTCGGCGTCATCCGGAATCGGACTGTCCACCGGCCCGATCGCCGTGTCGCCCGGCACCAGCACGTCCAGCGGCGTGGGCCCGGCGTCGAGCAGCGCGTCGACGTAGGCATCGACCTCGTCGAGCACGGCATGGGCGGCGTGGGTCGTCATGCTGCCTTCCTCTGCGCCGGTTCGACCTGCTTGAGCAGCCAGCGCAGCGCGCGGGCGTAGGCATCCGCGCCGCGGCCGCCGGGCGACGCGACCGCGGTCAGCGCGCACGCGTCCCGCAGGCGCGTGTCCATCGGCACCGCTTCGGGCCAGACGCGGCCTTCGTACTGTGCGTGCAGCTGCTCCAGGCTGTGCACGCCGGACTTGGTGCGGCGGTCGTACAGGGTCGGCAGCACGTGTTGCGGCAACGGCCGCCGGCGCGAACGCTCGACCATGGCCGCGGTGCGCAGCATGTCGGCCAGGCCGTGCAGTGCCAGCGGGTCGGTCTGGGTCGGCACCACCAGGCGGTCGGCCGCGGCCAGCGCGTTGACCATCAGCAGACCGAGCGTGGGCGGACAGTCGAGCAGCACGTGGTCGTACAGCGACTGGACCGCGTGCAGGGCGCGGCCGAGCGCGAGCCCGAGGCCCGGCTGGGTGGCGCCGCGGCGTTCCAGCGTCGCCAGTGCGGGCTGCGCGGCGATCAGGTCCAGGCCCTTGATGTCGGTGCCGCGCGCCAGCGAAGCCAGCGACGCGCCGCCGCCGGTGAACAGGTCATGGCTGCCCGCCGGTGGCGGGGTGGACGGCACCGCGAACGCGCGCGTCAGCGACGCGTGCGGGTCGAGGTCGACCAGCAGCAAGCGCTGGCCCGACTGCGCCAGCCCGCGCGCCAGGCACAGGCTGGTCGTGGTCTTGCCGACCCCGCCCTTCTGGTTGGCGATGGCCCAGATCTGCATGTCAGCCGGCTCCCGGTGGTGGCGCGGATTGGGTCGCGGACAGCGCCATCGGTTCGCTTTCCTTGCCGGCATCGGCCGGCGCGGTTGTCACGGCGCGCGTGCGCGCGGGTGGGTTCGGATGGGTGGCGGCGGCGGAAGTGTCGCCGCCCGCGGCGTCCGCGGCGGGCTCGAGCGCGATGGTGGGGCCACGGTCGGGCACCGCATCGGGTCCCTGTGGCGCGGCCAGGATCACCAGCAGCACGCGCCGGTTGGCGTTGCGGCCGACGACGGTGGCGTTGTCGGCGACCGGCTGGTGCTCGCCGTAGCCGACCACGGCCACGCGCCCGGGTGCCACGCCCTCGTTGATCAGCACGTGCACGACGCTCGCCGCGCGCGCCGAGGACAGCTCCCAGTTCGACGGGAACTGCGCGGTGCGGATCGGCTGGTCGTCCGTATAGCCTTCCACGCGCAGGGCGTTGGGCTCGGCGCGCAGCACGCCGGCGAGCTTGCGCACCGTCGCCGTGGCCACGGGGCTGGGCGCGGCCACGCCGCTGGCGAACAGGATGTCGCTCTGGATCTCGACTTCGAGGTACGTGCGGCCGCGCCGCACGGTCACCAGTTTCTGCTGCACCAGTTCGGCCAGCGCGTGCTGGATGCGCTGGCCGAGCGAATTGAGCTGGCGCTCGCCGCGCGAGCGCGCGGCGGCGATCGATTCGCCTTCCGCCGCCGCTTCCCGGACCTGGGCCTGGGCCTTGCGTCCGAACGTGGGCATGTCGAGGACCTGGTGCACCTGCAGCTTCGGGCTGACCGGCGCGGCCGCGCTCGGCCCGGCCTTCGCTCCGGGCGTCGCGATCGACGGCCGGTCGAACGCGGAGCCGCGCAGCTGGGTCTGGCCGAGCTGGATCGGGCTGATGGTGCGCGGCGCGCCGCCGAACGCCGACGACAGCGCGTCGGCCAGCACCCGGTACTTGCCCTCGTTGAGCGAGGAGATCGCGTACATCACCACGAAGAAGGCAAGCAGCAGCGTCACCAGGTCGCCATAGGGGATCGCCCAGGCTTCGTGGTTGACGTGCTCTTCGTGGCGATGCTTGCGCGACATCCGGGCGTTCCTAGCCCAGGTAGCCGCTGAGGCGCGACTCGATGTTGCGCGGGTTGTCGCCCTGGGCGATGCCGATCAGGCCCTCGATGATCATTTCGCGCTCCTCGGTCTGCGCGTTGACCAGCGTCTTGAGCTTGTTGCCGATCGGCAGCAGCATCAGGTTGGCCGCGCCGATGCCGTAGATGGTCGCGGTGAACGCCGCGGCGATGCCGTGGCCGAGCTTGCTCGGGTCGGCGAGGTTCTTCATCACCGCCATCAGGCCGAGCACCGCGCCGATGATGCCCAGGGTCGGTGCGTAGATGCCCATGCCCTCGAACACCTTGGCCGCGGCCAGGTCGCGCGCGCTGTTGCCTTCGAGCTCGATCTCCAGCATCTGCCGGATCGATTCGGGCTCGACGCCGTCGACCACCATCTGCAGGCCCTTGCGCAGGAACGGATCGGTTTGCGCTTCCACCTGCGCTTCCAGGCCGAGCAGGCCCTGCTTGCGCGCGGTGCCGGACCATTCGACGATCTGCGCCACCACCGCGGGGCGGTCGTGCGCCGGCGGCTGGAACACCCAGCGCGCCATCTTCAGCGCGCGGCTGAACGTGGGCATCGAGGTCTGCAGCAGGATCGCCGCCACCGTGCCCAGGATCACGATCACGAACGCGGCCGGCGACCACAACCCCGAGATGCCGGCGCCCTTGAGTACGCTGCCGCCGAGCAGGGCGGAGATGGCGAGCACCGCGCCGATGACGCTGAGTCTGTCCATGGGATCGTTATCGGTTGATGGAAGGGGGACTTGAACGCTGCGCCATGCCGCCGCGCAGTCCGGTGCGCAGCAGCGCATCGACGTCGAGGATCAGCGCCATGCGGCCGTCGCCGACCAGGCTGGCGCCGGCGTAGCCGGGCAGGCCGCGCAGCGTCGGCGGCAGCGCCTTGATCACCACTTCCTCGCGGCCGCGCACGCGGTCGACCACCAGGCAGAAGCGCTGTTCGCCCGCCTGCAGCACCACCACGCAGGTCGCATCGCCCGCCGTCGGCCGTGCGGGCCCAAGGCCCAGCCACTCGCGCAGGCCGAGCAGCGCCAGCGGCTCCTGGCGCAGGTCGATGACCTGCTGGCCGTCGATCCACAGCGCGTCGCCGGTCTGGTACGGCAGCACCTCGACCACGCGCACCAGTGGCAGCGCGTAGACGTCGTCTTCGATTTCCACCAGCAGCGTCGGCAGGATCGCCAGGGTCAGCGGCACGCGGATCGCGAAGCGCGAGCCGGCACCGATCTCGGAATGGATCTGCACCGCGCCCGACAGCTCGCGGATGCGCGACTGCACCACGTCCATGCCGACGCCGCGGCCGGAGAGGTCGCTGACTTCGTCGCGGGTGGAGAAGCCGGGCAGGAACAGCAGCTGCAGGCACTCTTCGGGGGACAGTCGCGCCGCGGCCTCGGTTTCGACCAGGCCCTTCTCGATTGCCTTGCGGCGGATCTTGTCCGGGTCGATGCCGGCGCCGTCGTCGCGCACCTCGATGGCGACGTGGTCGCCTTCCTGCTGCGCGCTCAGGCGGACGTGGCCCTGTTCGGGCTTGCCGGCGCGGCGTCGCACCTCGGGCATCTCGATGCCGTGGTCGATCGCGTTGCGGACCAGGTGCACCAGCGGGTCGGCGAGCGCTTCGACCAGGTTGCGGTCGAGTTCGGTATCGGCGCCGAGCACTTCGAGCTCGACGCTTTTCTTCAGCTGCCGCGCGACGTCGCGGGCGAGTTTGGGGAAGCGCGCGAACACGCGTCCGACCGGCTGCATGCGCGCGGTCATCACCGCCGACTGCAGGCGCGAGGTGGCGACGTCGAGCGAGGCCACGGCGCGGTCGAGGTCATCGTCGCGCAGGCGCGGACGCAGGGTCTTGAGCCGGTTGCGCGCCAGGACCAGCTCGCCCACCAGGTTGACCATCGCGTCCAGGCGCCGCACGTCGACGCGCACGGTGGCGTCGGCCGGCTCGGCCGCGGCGGAGGCGCGCGACGGCGCGGGGGGCGGGGCAGGAATCGGGGCGGACGGCGTCGGGGCCGATGGCGTCGGGGCTGCGGGTTCCGCGGCGACCGGTGGCGCGGCAGGCGCGGCTGCTTCTCCCGGGACGCCGCCGGCGCCGTGCAGGCTGTCGAGCAGCGCTTCGAAGTCGAAATCGTCGTCCAGTTCGTCGCTGCCGGCGGCGGCAGGCGCCGGCACCGCGGGGGCGGCGGCCGCCGCGACCGGCGCGCCCGGGGCAGCGCCGCGCGCGCCTTCGCGCAGCGCGACCAGCAGTTCGGGCGGCGCGGGCACGGGAACGCCGCCCGCCGAAATGGCGTGCAGCATGTCGACCAGCAGGTCGACGCCCTGCTGGGCGCCGTCGAAGGCGGCCGCGTCCAGCGGCGCGATGCCGCTGCGCGCGGCGTTGAGGCGATCCTCGACCGCGTGGCAGATCGCCACCATGGTCGGGAAATCGAGGAAGCCGGCGCCGCCCTTGATGGTGTGGAAGCCGCGGAACACCGCGTTGAGGCACTCGCGGTCGCCGGGCGCGCTTTCCAGCGCGACCATCTGCTCACCGAGCTGGTCGAGGATCTCGCCCGCTTCCACCAGGAAGTCGGCGCAGATGTCGGAGGCTTGCGCGGACATCGATCGTCCCTACAGGCCGAGCGACGACAGTAGCGAGTTGGCGTCTTCCTGGGTCGCGGGCGCGGCGTCGACGCCGGCGACCGCGGGGCCATGGCCGTGGCCGGAGAACTGCAGCGGACGCGCGCCGGCTTCGGCAACGCAGCTGCCCAGGCCGACGTGCACCGCGCGGACCAGTTCCACCACGCGGCGGATGATCTGGCCGGTGAGGTCCTGGTAGCCCTGCGCGGCGGTCATCTCGGACAGCCGGCTGCGGATCGCGGCGATGGTGGCCGCCTGCTCGCTGGTGTTGGCGTCGGGCAGGGTACCCAGCAGCGTGCCGCAGTCCTGGATCAGGTCCAGGGTCTGGTGGCTGGCGTCCTCGCTCACGCGCACGACGTGTTCCAGCCGCAGGCAGGCTTCGGGCAGCGAAGCGCCGCTGCCGGGGCCGGCGCCGAGCGCCTGCTCCAGTTCGCGGGCCAGCTTCACCACGCCCTGCACCAGCGGCTGGGTGCGCCACTGGATCAGTTCGTCCACGTTGCTGCGCCAGCCGGCATCGTCGCCGGCTTCCAGCGCGGTGAGCGCGGCATGCAGCGAATCCACGAGCCCGGCGCGCTCCTCGGCGTGGTTCCCGGCCGCGGCGTCGGCGACGGCAGCCAGCGCAGTCACGCAGCCGCCCCGAGGCGCTCGAAGATCTTGCCCAGCTTGTCGCTCAGCGTGGCCGCGGTGAAGGGCTTGATGACGTAGCCGTTCACCCCGGCCTGCGCGGCTTCGATGATCTGCTCGCGCTTGGATTCGGCGGTGACCATCAGCACTGGGATCTTGGACAGCGCAGCGTCGGCGCGGATCGCCTTGAGCAGGTCGATGCCGGGCACGCCGGGCATGTTCCAGTCGGTGACCACCAGGTCGAACGGGCCCTTGCGCAGTTCCACCAGCGCGGTGGAACCGTCGTCGGCCTCGGTGGTGTTGAAGAAGCCCAGGTCGTTGAGCAGGTTCTTGACGATGCGGCGCATGGTCGAGAAGTCGTCGACGATGAGGATGCGGATGTTCTTGTCCATGGGGACCTCGTGGTTCTCTACGCAGTGCTATCGGCGCCGGGGCGGGATTCTTGACGCGCGGGAGGGTGGCGGCGATCACGGAACGCGGAATGCGTGCACCGGAAGCGCCTGGGATGGGTCCCTTTCAGAAGGGGGCGGTCCGGCGACGCCGGGTGGAACTGGCCTTCGGCCTGCGCTTGCCTCGCGGGGGACGGCAACGGCCGCAGCAGGGCGCGGAGGTGGAAGTCGGAAGCGGAAAACGAGAAACAGGAATCGAAGGCAGTCCACCGCGGCGCTTCGCTTCGTCACCTCTCTCGATGAGGTCAATGCGTCGTGCCCGGGCATCCGCCGGCTTCATCGGGCCGGCGGGATCATTCGTCGTCCTGGGAACCGCCCCACTCGCCGAGCCGCGCGCGCAGGCGCACGGTGGCCTGGCCGTGGATCTGGCACACGCGCGATTCGCTGACGCCCAGCACCGCGCCGATCTCGCGCAGGTTCAGCTCCTGCTCGTAGTACAGCGACAGCACCAGCTGCTCGCGCTCGGGCAGGTCGCCGATCGCGTCGCCGAGCGCCTC
Organism: Luteimonas notoginsengisoli; assembly: GCF_042648885.1. Taxonomy (NCBI): domain Bacteria; kingdom Pseudomonadati; phylum Pseudomonadota; class Gammaproteobacteria; order Lysobacterales; family Lysobacteraceae; genus Luteimonas; species Luteimonas notoginsengisoli. Next base: position 26,583 of record NZ_JBHRYF010000001.1, read on the forward strand.
GCGGAACGCGGCGTTCTCGAATTCGCGCGCCGGCGTGTTGCCGCCGGTGGATGCCAGGCGCGGCTCGCCGTCGTGTTCGTCCATGTGCGCGTCGAGGCTGACCAGCTGCCCGCGCGCGGCGTTCTCGACCATGCCGTGGTATTCGTCCAGGCTGACGCCGAGCGCCTCGGCGATCTGCTGCGGGGTGGCGGCGCGACCGGTGCGCTGCTCGATCTCGCGCGTCGCCGCGACCATGTCGCGATAGCGCCGATGCACCGAGCGCGGCACCCAGTCGCCGCGGCGGATCTCGTCGATCATCGCGCCGCGGATGCGGATCGAGGCGTAGGTCTCGAACGCCGCGCCTTGATCCGCCTGGAAATTGCGCGCCGCGTCGATCAGGCCGAGCATGCCGGCCTGGATCAGGTCGTCGATCTCGACGCTGGCCGGCAGGCGCGCGGCCAGGTGGTGGGCGATGCGCCGCACCAGTTCGCCGTGGCGCTCGACGATCTCGTTGGTCGAACCGTGCTGGTTGGCGCGGTAGTGGGCAGTGGCTGAGGCGTTCATGCGGTGGCCCCCCGGGTCGTGTCGCTGGGCTGCGGCTGCGCGATCAGCCGTTCGAGGAAGAACTCGACGTGGCCGCGCGGCCCGGGCGGCGACTGCCACTGCCGCGAGCGCCGTGCGATGTCGCGGAACGCGACCGCCGAGGGCGAAGACGGATACGCATCGACGACGGCTTCCTGGCGCTGGATCGCGCGGCGCAGCCATTCGTCGCGCGGGATCGCGCCGAGGTAGTTGAGGGTGACGTCGAGGAAGCGCGCGCTGACGCGTTCGAGCTTGTCGAACAGCTGGCGGCCCTCGCGGACGTGCTGCACCTGGTTGGCCAGCACCTGCACGCGGGTGACGCCGCGCTCGCGGCTGAGCACCTTGATCAGCGCGTAGGCGTCGGTGACCGATGCCGGTTCGTCGCAGACCACGACCACCACGTCCTGCGCTGCCTGGCAGAAGGTCAGCACGCCATCGGCGATGCCGGCGGCGGTGTCGACCACCATGGTGTCGACCGGCAGGTCGAGCTCGCTGAAGGCGTGCACCAGGCCGACGTGCTGCTGCGCGGTGAGTTCGGTCATGTGGCGCTTGCCGGACGCGGCCGGCACCACCATCAGGCCGTTGGGACCTTCGAGCAGGGTGTCGCGCAGTTCGCAGCGGCCGGCGAACACGTCGGCCAGGGTGAAGCGCGGCGACAGGCCGAGCATCACGTCGACGTTGGCCAGGCCCAGGTCGGTGTCCAGCAGCAGCGTGCGCTGGCCGGCGTTGACCAGGGCGGTGGCGAGGTTGACCGAGACCGACGTCTTGCCGACGCCGCCCTTGCCGCTGGCGACCGCGATGACCCGCGGCGCGGTCGCCGGGGCGCTGTCGGTCGCGTTCGGCGGCACCTCGACGCCGGTGCGCCGATCGTGGGGATGGAACTCAGACGGCTGCATGGCGATCCTCGGTGGCGTAGGGGTGGTCGGCGGCACGAGGCGGGTTCTCCAGGGTTTGGACCAGGCGCTCGGCGCTGGCGCTGTCGAGGTCCGACGGCACCTGCTGGCCCTGCGTGGTGTATGCAATGTTCAGGCCGTGGCGGACCGCGACCGAAAGCGCGGAACCCAGGCGGCCGGTTTCGTCGAGCTTGGTGAGCACCACCGCTTCCGGGGCGGCCGGGCGATAGCGGCGGACCACTTCGCCCAGGTCGTGCGGATGGGCGTTGGCCGGCAGCACCAGCAGGCTGCGTACCTTGTGCGACGCGCGCAGCCACAGGATCTGGCTGAACAGCGCGCGGTCGCGCGGCGCATGGCCGGTGGTATCGACCAGCACCAGCGGATAGTCGGTGAGCTGCGCCAGCGCGTCCTTCAGGCCTTCGGGGCCGGCGGCCTCGCAGACGGTGATGCCGAGGCGACGGCCGTGCGCGTGCAGCTGCTCGCGGGCGCCGGCGCGCTGGGTGTCGGTGGTGACCAGGGCGACGTCGCGGGCGCGGTGGCGCGCGGCGAAGCGCGCGGCGAGCTTGGCCGCCGTGGTGGTCTTGCCGGCGCCGGTCGGGCCGACCAGGGCGATCACGCCGCCGTCGTCGAGCGGTTCGCTGCGGGCGATGGTCAGCATGCGCGCCAGTTCGGCGAACATCGGTTCGCGGATGTCGGCCACCGGCAGGCGCGGATCGATCCGCGCCGAGACCGCCTGTGCCAGCGTGTCTTCGCAGCCGTAGCCGCGCAGCGCGTCGAAGACCGCGGCGCGTGCCGGCGACCCGCGCAGGCGTTCCAGCGACAGCTGTTCCATCTGCGATTCCATCATCTGGCGCATGCGGGCCAGTTCCTCGCGCATCGCGGCGATGGTGGGATCGGACTGGGCCGGCTCGCTGGGCACGGCGTGCAGGCGGGGGGGGGTGTCGGAAGTCGTGGCCTTCGAAGTCGACGCGTCGATGCCGGCCTCGATGGTGGAAAGGTCCATGCCCGGTGCCTGGCTTTCCATGCCCGTCGCGGCCGCGGCTGAAGCGGTGGCGAAGGCGGAGGCGGCGATCGGCTCCGACGAATCGCTCGATGCCGGCGCAGCCGGCTGCCCCGCCGCGTTGGGCATCACAAGCCCGGAACGGGACGACTCTTGATCGTGGGACGCGGTGGCCGCCTGCGGCGGAACCAGCGCGGCCATCATCGCTTCGAAGCGGGTCTGCGCCGGCGTGGCGTCGGCATTCGACGTGGTGTTGGCCGCGGGGACCGGCGATGGGGCAGGCGCAGGCGTGCTTGCCGCGGCCGCGTTGCCCGGCTGCGCACTGCCAGCCGACGCCGCGGACAGTTCCGCGAGGGTCGGGCCGTCGCCGATCTTGAACACGGCGCGGGCACGCGACATCAGCGATTCGCGTGCGGGCGGGGTTTCGCCGGCAGGCTGTGTTTGCGTTGCGGCGGCCTCGCGCGCCGCCTGCGCCGTGGCGGCAGGCGCCAGCAGGCTGGCGAGCGCGGGCACCGCTGCGCTCGCGGCGGGCGCTTCATGCAGCGCGGCGCGCGATGCGGCCGGCGCGCTCATGGCCGTCACCGACGCGGGCGCGGCGTCGAGCGCCGGCGCCGCGGCGCGCAGCGCCTGCGCCACCAGGGCTTCGTCGTAATCGGTGGCCGCGACGACCTCGATGCCGCCGGCGCAGACCCGGTTGGACAGGATCACCGCATCGGGGCCCTGCTCGTCGCGGATCATGCGCAGCGCGGTGCGCATGTCGGGGGCGGTGAAGCGCTTGATTCTCATGGGTGCGTGCCGGGGTTGGAAGTCGGGGAGAAGGACGGGCGAGCAGCGGTCGGTAGGCATTCGGGAGGGGAGGCGGCGTCGGGTGATGAAGCGGGCCAGGCGTCGCGTTCGAAAATGTCGTCGTTGCGTTGTTGCTTGCTCATCTGCTCCGTTCCTCGATCACCGATGCCGAAATCCCGCCTCAACCCACCGCCCCCACCAGCCGCAGCCGCTTGTCCTCCGGCACCTCGCCGTAGGCCAGCACCGCCAGCGACGGAACGCTGTGCCGGACCAGCCGCGCCACCGCGGCGCGGACGCCGCCGGGGACCAGCAGCACCGCGGGTTCGCCGCGGCTTTCCTGGCGGGTCACGCAGTCACCGAGGTTCTGGTGCAAGCGTTCGGCGAGTCCGGGTTCCAGCGCGGCGCCCTGTCCGCTGACGGAGTCCTGCAATACCCGTTCCAGAGCCGGCGCCAGGGTGTAGACGGGCAGCTCCGGCGCCATGCCGTTGAGCTCCTGGACGATGAAGCGGCCCAGCGCGACCCGCACCGCGGCGGTCAGCACCGCCGGATCCTGGCTTTGGGCGCCGTGTTCGAGCAGCGTTTCCACGATCTGCCGCATCTGCCGCACGGGCACGCGATCGGCCAGCAGCGACTGCAGCACCTTCACCACCACCGACAGCGGCAGCAGCTTGGGCGTCAAATCCTCGACGAGCTTGGGCACGCTGCGCCCGAGAGCCGTCAGCAGGTGCTGGACTTCGTCGTGGCCGAGCAGGTCGGCGGCGCGCTCGCGCACCAGGTGCGAAAGATGGGTGGCCGCCACGGTGGCGGCGTCGACCACGGTGTAGCCCAGCGATTCGGCGTGCGCGCGCTGGCCCGGCACGATCCACACCGCATCCAGGCCAAACGCGGGGTCCTTGCCGGGGATGCCTTCGAGCGGGCCGAACACCCGGCCGGGATCGAGCGCGAGCTCGCGGTCTGGATGCAGTTCGCCGCTGGCCACGGGTACGCCGTGCACGAGCACGCGGTACTGGCCCGGCGCCAGCTCGAGGTTGTCGCGCACGTGCACCGCCGGGATCAGGAAGCCGAGGTCCTGGGTGAGCTTGCGGCGCACGCCTTTGAGCCGCGCCAGCAGTTCGCCGCCCTGCGCCTTGTCGACCAGTGCGATCAGGCGGTAGCCGACTTCCAGCGCGAGCGGTTCCACCGGGCGGATCTCGTCCCAGCCCAGTTCGGCGGCCGGCGCGGCGGCCGCATCGGCGGCGCCGGGCTCGCTCGCGTTACCGGCAAGCTGCGCGCGCTGGTGCAGCTTCCACGCGGCGAAGCCCAGGATGGCGGACAGGGCGAGGAACGGGATGTTCGGCATGCCCGGGATCACGCCGATCAGGCCCATCAGCAGCGCCGCGACGGTCAGTGCGCGCTGCTGCCCGAACATCTGCCGCGACACCGCCGCGCCCATTTCCTGCTCGCCGGTGGAGCGGGTGACCAGCATCGCGGTCGCGACCGCGACCAGCAGCGCCGGCAATTGGGCGACCAGGCCGTCGCCGATCGCCAGCATGGTGTAGGTGCGCGCCGCCTCGGCGAAGCTCATGTCGTGCTGCACGATGCCGATCAGCAGGCCGCCGACCAGGTTGATCACCAGGATCAGGATGCCGGCGATCGCGTCGCCGCGGACGAACTTGCTGGCGCCGTCCATCGAGCCGTAGAAGTCGGCCTCCTCGCGCACTTCCTGGCGCCGCGCCTTGGCGTCCTCGCGGGTCAGCAGGCCGGCGTTGAGGTCGGCGTCGATCGCCATCTGCTTGCCGGGCAGGGCGTCGAGGATGAAGCGCGCCGACACCTCGGAGATGCGCCCGGCGCCCTTGGTCACCACCACGAAATTGACGATGGTCAGGATCGCGAACACGATGATGCCGACCGCGTAGCTGCCGCCGATCACGAACTGGCCGAACGACTCGATCACGTGCCCGGCCGCGGCCTCGCCCTTGTGGCCGTGCAGCAGCACTACGCGCGTGGACGCGACGTTCAGGCCCAGCCGCAGCAGGGTGACCATCAGCAGCACGCTGGGGAAGATCGAGAATTCCAGCGGCCGCTTGACGTAGACCACCGCCAGCATCACCACCAGCGACAGCGCGATGTTGATCGTGAACAGGCCGTCCAGCACCACCGGCGCCAGCGGCACCATCACCATCGCCAGCAGGGCGATCACCACCAGCGGCGCGGCGGCGCCGTTGCGCATCCCGGCGAGGATCCCGGACAGGCGGCTCTGCGGTGCGCTCATCGCGCCGGATTTCCGTCGACAGCCCCGGCGGCGTTGGCGTCGACATCGGGCGCGCCGTCGGCGCCGACATCGACGTTGGCCAGCGACGGCATCGGACCGCGGCCGGGCACCCAGGCCCTGATCTGGTACACGTAGGACAGCACCTGTGCGACGGCGGCGTAGAGTTTCACCGGGATTTCCTGATCGACCTGGGACTGCCTATACAAGGCGCGTGCCAGCGGCGGCGCCTCGACGATCGCGACCCGGTGCTTCTCGGCCAGCGCGCGGATCGCCAGCGCCATTTCGTCGAGGCCCTTGGCCACCACCTTCGGCGCGCGCATGCCGGCCTGGTACTTCATCGCCACGGCGTAGTGGGTCGGGTTCATCACCACCACGTCGGCGGTGGGCACCGCTTCCATCATCCGGCGCTGCGACATCTGCCGCGCGACCTGGCGCACCCGCGCCTTGACCTCGGGGTTGCCCTCCGCTTCCTTGGCCTCGTCGCGCAGCTCCTGCTTGGTCATCTTCAGCTTGCTGCGGTGCTGGAAGTGCTGCCACGGCACGTCGATCAGGGCCAGGGCGCCGAGCGAGCCGACCATCGCCATCAGCGCCCCCAGCGCCAGGTCGACGCCTTCGGCCACGGCCGCCTCGAGCGAGGCCTGCGGCATCGCCAGCAGGGTCGAGAACGCGTGGTACACCACCCAGGCGCCGACGCCGCCGATCAGCAGCACGCGCAGCAGCGAGCGCAGCAGTTCGGCCAGGCTCTCGCGGCCGTACAGGCGCGCCAGTCCCTTCATCGGGCTGAGGCGGGTGAAATCAGGCTGCAGCGATTTGCCGGCGAAGCGCAGGCCGCCCATCGCCATCGGCGCGAGCGCGCAGGCGGCCAGCGCGGCCAGCACCAGCGGCAGCATCGGCATCGCCAGTCCGGCCAGCAGGTGTGCGGCGTGGGGCAACAGCCGGTCTGGCGATTCCAGGATGCTGCGGTCGATGCTCAGCGCGCCGCGCATCCAGTCGCGCGCGGACCCGCCGAGGTGGCCGCTGCTGACTTTCAGCGCGAGCACCGCGCAACCGAGTACCGCGACATTGGCCAGCTCGCGCGAGCGCGGCACGTCGCCGCGTTCGCGCGCCTCGCGCAGGCGCTTCTCGGTCGGTTGCTCGGTGCGGTCTTCCTTCTGGCTCTCGCTGCTCATCGGCCTGGCTTCTGGAACAGTGGGTCAGGTCCAGGTGGGAGCGGCCATGGCCGCGATGGCCCGTGTCGCGCCGATCACGGCCATGGCCGCTCCCACAGGGAGGGAGGCAGCTGTCCGGTCAGGTCAATGCGCGCGCGGCGGCATAGGCGTCCTCGAACAGCTGTTGCACCGGTCCCTGCAATTCGCGGGCCAGCAGCATGAGCAGCAGCAGTCCGACCAGCAGCGAGACCGGCAGGCCGATCGCCATCGGGTTGAGCTGGGCGGCGGCGCGGGCGAGCACGCCGAAGGCGATGTTGACTGCCAGCAGCGCCATCATCACCGGCAGCGCCAGCAGCACGCCGGCGCGCAGGCACTGGCCGAAGAAGGTCGGCACCGCCGACAGCAGCGCGTGCAGGTCGGGCAGCGCGGCGCCGATCGGCAGGCCGCCGTAGCTGTCGGCGAGCAGCCGCACCAGCGCCAGGTGGCCGTCGAGGGTGAAGAACAGCAGCGCGAACACCAGGTAGAACCACTGCGACAGCACCGGCGACGAGGCGCCGCTGAGCGGGTCGGCCATGGTCGCGAACGACAGCCCCATGCCCTGGCTGACCAGTTCGCCGGCCAGCTGTCCGGCCTCGAACGCCAGCCGCAGGATCAGCCCGATCGCGACGCCCACGGTGAACTCGCGCAGCACCCCGAGCACCGTGGCCGCGTCGACCGCCATCGGCGGCGGCGCCGGCAGCACCGTCGACATGGTCGCGGCCAGCGCAAGGGTCACGATCAACCGCGCCTGCGCCGGCATGCCGCGGCCGCCGAGCACCGGCAGCACCTGGAACGCCGCGCCGATGCGCAGCGCGTGCCACAGCACGGTGCCCAGCATCGCGAACAGGTCGACGCCGGTGGCGGTGGTGAGGGTGACGGTGTCCATGGTCAGCGGTGGCAGCAGCGGCGGCAAGTCGCGGCGGATTGCTCCCCTCTTTGGAAAAGAGGGGCTGGGGGAGATTTGCCTTTGCCTTTGACGTTGCGCTTGCTGCAAACCCGGGAGCAAAAGCAAATCCCCCCTCGCCCCCCTTCTTCAAAGGGGGGAATCCCACCAAGCGTCAGACTGAAGCGCAGGACCACGCCGCTATCCGATCAGCTGCGGAATGCGATGGAACAGGTCGATCGTGAACGCCACCAGCCGGCCGAGCAGGAAGTGCCCGGTCGCCGCCAGCGTCGCGATCAGCATCACCGCCTTGAACACGAAGGCGATGGTGGGCTCGTTGATCTGGGTCGCGGCCTGCAGGATGCCGACGACCACGCCGATCACCAGCACCGCGATCAGCGGCGGGCCGCCGAGCAGCAGCGCCATCTGCAGCCCGCGGGCGATTTCGTCGAGGGCGATTTCGGGACTCATGGTCGTCGCCCCGTCAGATGGGATTGAAGCTGGCGGCGAGCGAGCCGACCACCAGCACCCAGCCGTCGACCAGCACGAACAGCAGGATCTTGAACGGCGCCGAGATCAGCATCGGCGACAACATCATCATGCCCATCGACATCAGCACGCTGGCGACCACCAGGTCGATGATCACGAACGGGATGTAGACCAGGAACGCGATCTCGAACGCGGTCTTGAGTTCGCTGGTCAGGAATGACGCGGCGAGCACGCCGAACGGCACGTCCTGCGGCGTGGCGTACGGGCCGGTGTGCGAGAGCCCGGCGAAGGTCATCAGGTCGTTCTGCCGCACCTGCGCGAGCATGAAGCCGCGGAACGGCTCGGAAGCCGCCGCCCACGCGCTCTTGAAGCCCATCGTGTGGTCCAGGTATGGCGAGATGCCGTTGGCCCAGGCCTGGTCGAACACCGGCATCATGATCATCGCGGTGAGGAACAGCGCCAGTGCCAGCAGCACCTGGTTGCTGGGCGTCTGGCCGGTGCCGAGCGCCTGCCGCAGCAGCCCCAGCACGATGATGATGCGGGTGAATGCGGTCAGCCCCAGCAGCGCCGCCGGCAGCAGCGTGATGCCGGTCATCAGCGCGAGCACCTGCAGTGGCATGCTCACCGTTTCGCCGCCGACCTTGCCGACGGTGACCGAAGGCAGCGGCTGCGACGGGGATGCGGGCGCGGCGGCCGTCGTCGCCGGCTGGACCGGCGCCGCGGCAGGCGTCGACTGCGCCATCGCCGCGCTGGCAAACGCCAGGGTGGCGGCCAGCAGCAGCGTTGCGAACACGTTCCGGCCGAAACGTCGCGCGCTGTCGCGCGCGCGGGCGGCTTGGACCTTCATGGCTTCTTCCCGAAATGCTGCGCGAGCAGCTGGGCGAACGCCGGCGCCGCCTGCGATGGCGGGGCGACCGGCAAGGGTTCGGTGAGCGTGTGCAGCGTGCGGGTGCCGCCGCTGCCGACGCCGAGCAGCAGCTGGGTGCCGCCGACCTCGACCACCACCACGCGGTCGCGCGGGCCCAGCGCCAGCGAGCCGACCAGGCGCAAGGCCGGGTTGCCGCGCGTGCCGCCCAAACCGGGCATGCGCTTTGCCAGCCAGCCGAGCACCAGGATCAGGCCCACCACCAGCACCAGCGCGAACAGCGCGCCGCCGATGCTGCCGGCGGGCGATGGGGCTTGCGGCATCGGCGCGGGCGTACCGGCGTGGGCGACGGCGGTAGGCCGGGTCCCCATGGCCGCCGGCGGCGCGTCGACGCGTGTGGCGAGGGTCGCGGCGGCATCGGTGGTGACGTCGGAAGCGGAGGCCTCGGCCGGCACGGGTGCGGCGACCGTCGTGGTGCCGATGGCGACTTCGGCCGGGGCCGCCGCGAACGGTTCGGCCGGCCCCGCGCCGATGGCAACGGCGGGATCGGCATCGGGCGCGGCCACCTGCGCGACGGCAGGCGCCTGCACGATCGTTGCCGGGTCGACAACGGGCGCGGCGACGACCGCGGACTGCGCGGCCACGGTGGGCGTCGCCGCCTCGCGCTGCAGCGGCTGGAGTGAAGCGGCCTGGCTCATCGCAGCCTCTTGATCCGCTCGGCCGGGCTGACCACGTCGGTCAGGCGCACGCCGAAGCGGTCGTTGACCACCACCACCTCGCCCTGCGCGATCAGGGTGCCGTTGACGTAGACGTCCAGCGGTTCGCCGGCGCCGCGCTCGAGTTCGACCACTGAGCCCTGGTTGAGCTGCAGCAGGTTGCGGATCGGGATCCGCGCGCGGCCGACTTCGAGCGACAGCGAGACCGGCACGTCCAGGATCACGTCGAGGTTGAGGTCGGCACCCTGGCCGATGCCGGCATCGGCGGTGAGCGGATCGAATGCGGCGCGCGCCGCGCTGGAATCTTGGGTGTTCATGGGATCGCCGTCAGTGAGTCGAGGGTGGGAACGGTCCGCGCGGCATGCACCTGCGTGACCTTGATTGCGTTGCGGCCGTTGTGGATGCCGAACTCGCCGGCAAACAGCGGCATCTGTTCGACCTGCAGCTGCACGGTCGATGCCAGGTCGATCGGGATGATGTCGCCGACCTTGAGCCGCGAAAGCTCGCGCAGGCTGATCTGGCGATGCGCGATCGCCGAGCTCAGCTCGACCTCGGCGTCCTGCAGCTGCGTGCGCATCGCCCGCATCCAGCCTTCGTCCTTCTCGATGCGGTCGCTCTGCACGCCGGCGTCGAGCTGTTCGCGGATCGGTTCGAGCATCGCGTAGGGGAAGGCGACGTGCAGTTCGCCGCCGCCGCCCTCGAGCTCGATGTTGAAGCGGCTGACCACGATGTAGTCGCGCGGGCTGATGATGTTGGCGAAATGCGGGTTGACCTCGGAGTTCAGGTACTCGAACTCCACCGGCATCACCGGTGCCCAGGCCTCGACGAGGTCGGCGAACGTCTGCTTCAGCAGCAGCTGGATCACCCGCATCTCGGTCGGGGTGAACTCGCGGCCCTCGATGCGGGTGTGGTACTTGCCGTTGCCGCCGAAAAAGTTGTCGACCACGGTGAACACCAGGCGCGGCTCGAACACCACGATGGCGGTGCCGCGCAACGGCTTCATCTTCACCAGGTTGATGTTGGTGGGGACCTGCAGCGAGTGCATGTATTCGCCGAACCGGACCAGGTCGATGCCGCGCACCGACAGGTCGGCCGAACGCCGCATCAGGTTGAACAGGCCGATGCGCAGCGTGCGCGCGAACCGCTCGTTGATCATTTCCAGGGTCGGCAGCTTGCCGCGGACGATGCGGTCCTGGCTGGCGAAGTCGTAGTTGCGGGCCTCGCCCGGCTCGGGCGGCGCCTCCATCTCGACCGCGCCGTTGCTGACGCCGTGCAGCAGGGCGTCGATCTCGTCCTGGGACAGCAGGTCGGCGCTCACTACTGCGTCACCAGGCTGGTGAAGATCACCGCTTCGATCTTGTCCGGGGCGCCTTCGCCCTTGAGCAGCTGCCGCACTTCGGTGCGCGCGGCTTCCTGCAGGCGCTCCTTGCCGCTGCGCTGACCCAGCTGCGCGGACGACTGCTGGCCGAACAGCAGCAGCAGGCGGTTGCGGATCGCCGGCGCGTTGGCGCCGATCGCCGCGAAGGTTTCCGGGTCGCGCGTCACCAGCTGCACGTCGGCCTGCAGGTAGCGCACCGAGTCCTCATCGACCAGGTTGACCACGAACGCGGGCTCGAGCGCGAAGTACTGCGCCGCGGCGCGCGCGGGGGCGGCCTTCTTCTCGACGGCGTGGGCGCTGGCGGACTGCCACTTCCACCAGGCCAGGCCGCCGCCGGCGGCGCCGAGCAGCAGGCAGGCGGCTACGATCCACGGCCACTTGCGTGCGCGGGGCTTGATCGGGGTATTCGGGGCGGTGGCGGCTGTGGGACGGGGGGCTGACACGAGGCGGACTCCGGCGGTGGATGCCGGATCAGTGCAAGCGCCGTGCCGCGGCCTGGGGGCCGATGGCGCCGGAGCTTTGACGCAGCCGCGCTGCCGGGGTTTTGACGGCGGCGGACCCTGCCGCCGCGCCCCCTACGGCCGCGCGTGCCCGTCGGTACAGTTCGGCCTGGTGAGGGCGTGAGGGCGTGCGGGCGGAGGGCGCCGGCCGCCCGGGCGTTCGCCTGGTCGGCCGGGAAGGGCTCCGGCCCGGTGGTCAGAACTCGGCCCACTCCGGTTCAGGCGCCGCGGCCAGCGCGCTGCCGCGGACGGCCTTGGGCGCACGCTTCGCCGCCGGGGCGGGCGCCGCCGGAGCGGCGGCCGGGCGGACACGGCTTGCCTCGGTGTGGCCCGCTTCGACGCGGCCGCGGCGGGCGGGCGTGACCCCGGGCCTGCCATCGGCCAGGCGGAACACGGCAACGGTGTCCACCAGCTGGCCGGACTGCAGCTCCATGCTGGTGGCCGCGGCGGTCGCTTCCTCCGCCAGCGCGGCGTTCTGCTGGGTGCTCTCGTCCATGTGGGCGATCACCTGGTTGACCTGCTCGATGCCGACGGTCTGCTCCCGGGTCGCGGTGCTGATGTCGGCGATGATGTCGCGCACGCGGCTCACGCTGTCGACGATCTCGGCCATGGTCGTGCCGGCCTGGCCGACCAGCCTGGAGCCCTGGTCGACGCGGTCGACCGACTCGGTGATCAGCTGCTTGATCTCCTTGGCCGCGTTGGCCGAGCGCTGCGCGAGCGAGCGGACTTCGGTGGCCACGACCGCGAAGCCGCGGCCCTGCTCGCCGGCGCGCGCGGCTTCCACCGCGGCGTTCAACGCCAGGATGTTGGTCTGGAAGGCGATGCCGTCGATGACGCCGATGATGTCGACGATCTTGCGCGAGGATGCGTTGATCGCATCCATGGTCTCGACCACGTTGCCGACCACGCTGCCGCCCTGCGCCGCGACCACGGCCGCGCTGCTGGCGAGCTGGTTGGCCTGGACCGCGTTGTCGGCGGTCTGGCGCACGGTGGAGGTGAGTTCCTCCATCGACGAGGCGGTTTCCTCGAGCGAGGCCGCCTGCTGCTCGGTGCGCTGCGCGAGGTCCTGGTTGCCGATGGCGATTTCTCCGGCGCCGGCGCTGATCGCATCGCTGCCCTTGCGGATCTCGGCGACGATCGCGGCGAGCTTTTCCACCGTGCGGTTGGCGCTGTCGGCCAGCTGTCCGAAGTGGCCGGGCAGGGACTGGTCGGCGCGCTGGGCCAGGTCGCCATCGGCGACCGCGTCGAGCACGCGGCCGACGTCGGCCAGGCCGTGGTCGGCGGTGGCCATCAGCCCGTTGAGGCCTTCGACCATGTCGCGGTACACGAATTCGTGGCGTCCGGCATCGCCGCGACGGGCGAAATCACCGGCCACCGCGGCGTCGACCAGCGTCTTGATCTCGGCGTTGACCGACTGCATGCCGGACTTGACCGCATCGACCGCCGCGGTGATCTGCGCCTGCTGGCCGGGCATGCGTTCGATGTCGGCCGACAGGTCGCCGTGGCCGTAGCGCGCCACCACCTCGACCACGCGCGCCTGCACCGCGAGGTGTCCGGCGACCAGGGTGTTGACGCCCTCGGCCATGCGGCCATAGGCGCCGGGGAAGCGATCGGCGGGGATGCGGTGGTCGATCTCGCCGGCGCCGTGCGCGCGGCCGATCTCGTCCTGCGCATCGGCGAAGCCGCGCAGCGTGGCGATCATCTCGCGCATGGCGCGCGCCAGCCGGCCGGTCTCGCTGCGGCTGTCGTCGGCGATGCGCTGTTCGAGGTCGCCGTGGGCGACCGCGTTGGCGACCCGCACCACGCGGTCGAGCGGACGCACGATCGAGCGCGTGATCACCACCGCGCCGGCCACCGCAACCGCCAGCGCGATCGCCAGCAACAGCGCGATCGCCAGCAGGTTGGCGCGATAGCCCGATTCCTGCGCGATCACGGCGGCATCGAGCCGCTGCATGTCGTATTCGAGCACCGCGGCCAGCGCGTCGGCCGCGGCCTGGCGCAGGTCGGCCGCCTGTCCGGCCGGGCCCATGTCCTCGACCTTCAGGGCTTCGACCAGCGCGCGCGAATTGTCGAAGTAGATCCGCGCCTTGCCGAGCATCGCCTCGAACAGCGCGCGCTCGCGGGCATCGGTCAGCCGCGCGCCCCGCGCCTTGGCCAGCTCGTCGAAGGTCTTCTGCCCGGCCAGCAGTTCGCCGGCGTACTCGGCCGCCTTGGCCGGATCGGTGTAGGTGGCCACCAGGCCGCGTTCACTGACGCGGTACTCGGCGAGCATGGTCGCCATGCGGCCGAAATCGCGGATCGAAGGCACCGACTCGCCGACGATGCCGCGCACCGTGGCCTGCGCGCCGCTCATGCGCTGCGCGGAGAAGGCGCCCATCACCAGGATGAGCAGGGCGAGCGCGGCGAAGCCGATGGCCAGGCGCTTGCCGATGTTGAGGTTGTTGAACATGGGACGCATGCCTTCGAGAGTGGGTTGGGGGTCAGAACGGCCGCTGCGCGGGCAGCGGGGTGGCGCGGTAATGTGCGGCGGCCCGGCCGCGACGCGCGCCCACGGCAACGGCGGCGACGTGCGTGCGCTGCGCGGCGTGTTCCTGGCGGGCGGGGGACTGGGATGTGCGGGTGGGCACGGTTCGGTTTCCACGGGTGTCAGGACGGGCCGTGCCCGATTGCGTCGGTAACGGCTTCGCGCGCGGGGACTTGAATGCGTTCAGCTGCAGCGCGCGGAGTCCGCGCGGTTGGTCGCATGTTCGACGGCGTGCGCGAGTACTCCAGCCCCGGTGGCGTGGCGAAGCACGCCGCGTGCGCAAGGAAGCGGGAGGCCGCGACAACGGTCGCTCATGCACGACTGACGCATCGCGCCCGCGGACGGCGACGTGGACGCGCCGTTTTCACGAGGTCACGCGCGCGGCTGGTCGCAGGAGCCCTCGCCGCACTCCGGACTGCTCACGCGGTCTCAGGCGTACTCGTCGAGCAGCCCGCGGCTGCGCACGGTGGCAGTGACCACGCCGGCGGCGCCGTCGCCGGGATGGCGCTCCGCGCGCGGCTCGCCGCTGCGGCCCGGGCGGCCGTCGGCTGGCTGGCCATGGCCCTGCGCCTGGCGCTGCCCGACATCGGCGTGCCCCAGCTGCAGACCCTGCTGGCCCAGCATCTCACGCAGGCGCGGCACGCTGGCCTCGATCGCCTGGCGGACCTCGGCGTGGGCGCTGTGGAACTCGGCCGACACGCGGGTGCCGTCGAGCTGCACGCGGACCTCGATCGGTCCGATGTGTTCGGGGTTGAGGCGGATCTCGGCGTGACCCAGTCGCTGCTCCGCCATCCACGCGATGCGCGCGCCGAAGCCGTCGTCGAAGCCGGCCTCGGGATTGGCCGGCATCGGCATCGGCGTACCGGGAACCGCGGCGACCGGGCGCGCGGTGTTCGCCACCGGCCCCAGGGTCGCCAGCGGCGCGCCAGGCTGCGGCGCATCGGCTGCGGTGGTGGCTGCAATCGCGTCGCCGGAGGCGGCCGCGGCATCGCCGGCAAGTTTGGCAAGCGCGGCAACGCCGGCCTCGGTGCCGGCCGCGTCGGGTTTCGCGCTGGCCGCGCCCGCGTCGGCCGCGGTGGCGGCCGGCGCGACGGTCAGGGCGGTCAGGGCGGTCAGGGCGTGCAGCGTGGCGGTCGTCGCCCTGCCTGCCGTGGCGCCGGGCTCGCCGGGCAAGGCGGTCGCTGCGGTCGCAGGTGCGGGCTCGGCCACGGTGGCCCAGGTGCCGGCGAGCAGCGACAGCAGGCGATCGGGAAGATCGGCGGCCTGCGCGTCGAGCTCGGTGGCCGGCTCGCGCGCCGTAGCGGTCCCGGGCGTGCCGGCGCCGCTGGCTGCGAGCAGCTCCGCGAACGCCGGCGCCTCCTGGCCGTCGTCCGCCGGTGCTTCGCCGTCGCGCGCCCTGGCTTCGGCGGCGCGGGCGTCGCGGGTGGCGGACGCGCCGCGCCCGCCTTCCTTGGAAGCAGCCTGTTTCGCGGCGTCGCCGCGCGCGGGGCCTGCGTCGCCCTCGATCGAGGCGGGAGCGCCGGCGCTGTTGCCCGACACGGGTGTCGGCTGCGGCGCCGCGGACGTGGCGGCGATCATGGCGTGGCCTGCGTATCGTCGTCGGCGGCCAGCTGCGCGCTGCGCGCGCGGCGGCCGCCCATGTCGTCGAGTTCGCGCTGGACGCGCTGTTCGGCGACTTTCGATTCCTGCGCGCGGTAGCTGTCGGCGAGCTGTTCGAGCACCTTGGTTTCCCGGCTGGCCAGCAGCAGGCGGGTGCGTTCGATGTCGCTGAGCTGGCGGTTGTGGTCGACGATGCCGGCCTGCTGCACCACCGCGGCGTTGAGGCGCTCGCGGAAGGCCAGGCGGTTGACCAGCAGCGCCGGCGAGATCGTCCTGGCGTCCGGCGCGGCCGCGTATTCCTCGGCATACCGGCGCAGCGATTCGAGGCGCTGCTGCTGTTCGAGCAGCGCGCGCTCGCGTTCGGCGACCTCGCGCGCGGCCGTGTCCTGGCGCTGCTGCATCACCTTGAGCAGGGGATCGAGACGTTGCGAGCGCATCGGGATCAGGTCTCCGCGGAGATCGGCAGGGGAAGGGAATCGACGTCGCCGGCGTCGTCGAGCAGGCGCGCGAGCGCGGCGCGGCTGGCCTCGACGTCGGACGCCTCGGTGACGTCCTGGCCCAGGAACTGCTGGATCGCCGGCCAGCGCGCCATCGCCTCGTCGACCACCGGGTCGTTGCCGCGCTGGTAGGCGCCGATCGCGATCAGGTCGCGCTGCGCGTTGTAGGCGGCCATCAGGCGCTTGAGCTTGCGGATGCGGTCGCGCCAGGCCGGGTCGGTGATGTCCTGCATCACGCGGCTGACCGAAACCTCGACGTCGATCGCCGGATACTGGCCGGCGTCGGCGATGCGGCGGGTCAATACGATGTGGCCGTCGAGGATCGCGCGCGCGGCATCGGCGATCGGTTCCTGCTGGTCGTCGCCTTCGGTCAGCACGGTGTAGAACGCGGTGATCGAACCGCGGCCGTCGGCGCCGTTGCCGGCGCGCTCCACCAGCTGCGGCAGCTTCGCGAACACCGACGGCGGATAGCCGCGGGTGGTCGGCGGTTCGCCGACCGACAGGCCGATCTCGCGCTGCGCGTGGGCGAAGCGGGTCAGCGAATCCATCAGCAGCAGCACGTGCAGGCCCTGGTCGCGGTACCACTCGGCGATCGCGGTCGCGCGCAGCGCGCCGTGCAGGCGCGCCAGCGGCGGCCGGTCGGCGGGGGTGGCGACGACCACGGACCGGCGCAGGCCTTCCTCGCCAAGCGTGCTCTCGACGAAATCGCGCACTTCGCGGCCGCGTTCGCCGATCAGGCCGACGACGATGATGTCGGCGGCGGTGTAGCGGGTCATCATGCCCAGCAGCGTCGACTTGCCGACGCCGGAGCCGGCGAACAGGCCGATGCGCTGGCCGCGGCCGATCGGCAGCAGGGCGTTGATCGCCCGCACGCCGACGTCGAGCGAACGCGTGATCGGTTCGCGCATCAGCGGGTTGATCGCGACGCCGCCCAGGCCCACCCAGTGTTCGGAACGGATCGGCCCGCGGCCGTCGAGCGGCACGCCGTCGCTGTCGATGACGCGGCCGAGCAGGCCCTCGCCGACAGCGACTTCGCCGCGCCGACGCATCGGCACGACGCGCGCGTTGGGCAGCAGGCCTTCGAGGTTGGCGGTCGGCATCAGGTATGTGCGGTCGCCGGCGAAGCCGACGACTTCGGCGTCGACCCACTGCCCGCCGGCGGTTTCGACGCGGCAGCGCGAGCCCATCGGCGCGCTGCAGCCGGAGGCTTCGAGGGTCAGTCCCACCGCGCGCCGCAGCACGCCTTCGCGGGCGAGCCCGAGCGATGCGGCCTGCGGATCGGCCGCCTGCAGGCGCGCGGCCAGGCGCAGGTTGCGCGCTTCCAGCCAGTGCGCGGCCGGGGTGCTCGTGCTCATGGCGTGCTCTCGCTGTCGGCGGCCGCCGGGCTGGTGGCGAGGGTGGCTTCGAGCATCGACTGCAGGCGCGCGGCGATGGTGCCGTCGATGCGCACGCTTTCGCTGTGCAGGCGCAGTTCGCCGCGGCCGAGCGCGTTGTCGATCGTCAGGCGCACGCCGTCGAGCCCGGCCAGGTGCGGTGCGAGCACGCCGAAATCGTCGGCGTGCAGGCGCAGTTCCATTTCGCGGCTGCCGCTGCCCACTGCGTCGAGCGCTTCGCGCACCAGGTCGGCCAGCAGGGTCGGATCGACCAGGTAGGCGCGGCCGAGCAGGGCGCCGGCGATGCGCACCGCGAGGTCGGACAGCGCTTCGGCGACTTCGCCGTCCAGCCGCGCGAGCGGCCGGGTGAAGCCGTCGAGGATGCCTTCGATCTGCGCCACCATCCGCCGCACCTCGCCCTGGCCGCTGGCGAAGCCTTCGGCGTGGCCGCGCGCGTAGCCTTCGGCATGCGCGGCCTGTTCGAGCGCCTGCAGGTCCTGGACGCTCGGCGGCGGCGGAGCGGCGGGCACGGGCTCGGCCACGACCGCCAGGCCGGGCGCATTCCAGCGCACGGCTTCGACCGCGGGCGCGAGCGAGGGGGCGAAGGCGCTCATGCGTGGGCCCGGCCGGTCATACGAAGGCCTCGGCCTTGGCGCCGAGCTGGATTTCGCCGTTGTCGGCCATGCGGCGCACGATCGCCAGGATTTCCTTCTGCGCGGCTTCCACCTCGGCCAGGCGCACGGGGCCGCGCGCTTCCATGTCCTCGACCAGGATCTCCGCCGCGCGCTGCGACATGTTGCCGGTGATCTTCTCGCGCACCCGCGCATCGGCGCCGCGCAGCGCGAGCGCCAGGCGGTCGGTGGACACTTCGCGCAGCACCGACTGCATTTCGCGGTCCTCGATCTCGGCCAGGTTGTCGAACACGAACATCAGGTCGCGGATGCGCGTTCCCAGGTCGCTGTCGACCTCGCCGATCGCGCCGAGGATGACTTCGTCCTGCCCGGAGTCCATGAAGTTGAGGATGTTGGCGGCGACCTTGACCCCGCCGACCGAGGAGGACTTGAGGTTCTGGCTGCCTGCGAACTGGCGCGCCATCACGTCGTTGAGTTCGTTGAGCGCGTGCGGCGGGATGCCGTCGAGCGTGGCCAGGCGCAGCAGCACGTCCACCCGGACGCGGTCGGGCAGGCACTTAAGCACTTCGGCGGCCTGGTCGCCGTCGAGGTGGGCCATGACGATGGCGATGATCTGCGGATGTTCGTTGCGCACCAGTTCGGCGATCGCGCGCGGCTCCATCCACTTCAGCGTGTCCAGGCCCGAGGTGTTGCGGCCCAGCAGGATGCGGTCGATCAGGCCGCTGGCGCGTTCCTCGCCCAGCGCCTGGGTGAGCACCGCGCGCACGTATTCGTCGGCGCCGCTGCCCAGCGCGCTGGGCCGGGCGAGCACGTCGACGAACTCGTCGAACACCCGCACCACCGCTTCGCGGCTGATGCCGCCGACCGAGGTCATCGCCACGCCGAGCTTCTGCACTTCCTTGGCGCCCATGTGCTTGAGCACCTCGGCGGCCTGCTGCTCGCCGAGCGACAGCAGCACGATCGCGGCGCGCTGGACGCCGGTCAGGGCCACGTCCTGGGAGGGCAGCGACTCAGCCATCGGATTCGACCATGTCGCGGACGACCTGGGCCACACGCTTGGCGTCGGTGCTGACCGCGGCGCGCGCGACCTCGAGCTTGTCGTCGAAGTCCAGCGAAGCCGCTTCCGCCCTGGGCGCCGCCGGCGCGGAGTGGGCCTGGGTCAGGGACACGGGCACTTCCTCGTCCTGTTCCATGAGGGTGGCGGCGACGGTGGCGACGCGCGGCTTGGGCGCCAGCAGCTGGCGGAAGGCAGGGCGCAGCACGGTGAAGATCAGCAGCAGCAGGGCCAGTCCGCCGAACACCAGGCGGGCAAGCTCGCGCGCTCGCGGCTGCTGCCACAGCGGCGGCCCTTCGTCGGGCACGTCGAGCATGTCGCGCGCGAACGGCGCGTTGACCACCGACACCGCGTCGCCGCGCTGGGCGTCGAAGCCGATCGCCTGCTGCACCAGCAGCTCGATGCGCTTGACCTCGGCCTCGCTGAGGGCGCGATCCTTCGGCTTCTTGCCGCCGGCCGCCGCCGGCGCGCCGGCGGACATGTTGTCGACCAGCACCGCCGCGGTGACGCGACGGATGCGGCCGGGTGCCTGGCGGGTATGGGTGAGGGTGCGGTCGAGTTCGTAGTTGCGTACCGCCGTCCGGCTGCCGGGACCCGACGGGGCGGCAGGCGTGGCGGCCGCGGGCGCGGCGGCCGGATTCGGCGCGGCACCAGCTGCGGCGGCATTGGCGGCCGCCGGGGTGTTGCTGGCGCTGCCGGGCACGCCTTGCGGCGCATCCGTGCCCGCGGCGGCGAGGTTGCCGGATTCGGAAATCTGCTCGCTGCGCACCATCGCCGGCTGCGGGCCGTAGCTTTCGCGCGCTTCCTCGGTCTGGGCGAAATCCATGTCGACGCTGACCTTGGCGCTGACGCGACCTGGGCCGGTCATCGGCTCGAGCAGCTCCTGGATGCGCTGCACGTACACCGCTTCCTGCCGGCGCTGCTGCTCGAAGCGCTTGGCGCCGATCGCGTCCTCGCCGTCGGGATCGGCATTGGAGAGCATGCGGCCGAACTGGTCGACCACGGTGACGCGTTCGGGCGGCAGTTCCGGGATGCTCGACGCGACCAGGTGCACGATCGCGTTGACCTGGCCCTGCTCGAGCGTGCTGCCGCTGCGCAGCTGCAGCACCACCGAGGCGCTGGCCGGTTCGCTCTGGCGGGTGAACGCGCTGGGCTTGGGCAGCGCGAGGTGCACGCGCGCCTCGCGCACCGGGCGCAGGTTGGCGATGGTGCGGGCGAGCTCGATTTCCTGCGCGTGCTGGTAGCGCGCGTTCTCGATGAACTGGCTGGTGCCGAAGCCCTGGTCGCCCTGCATCGATTCGAAGCCGGCGCTGTCGCCAGCCGGCAGGCCCGCCGCGGCGAGCGCCATGCGCGCTTCGCCGACCTTGTCGGTCGGCACCGCCAGCGCGCCGCTGGTGGGGTCGATGCGGAACGGGATCTGCGCGGTGCGCAGCAGATCCGAGGCTTCGCCGGTGGCCTTGGCGTCGAGCCCGGCCTGGACCGGCACGAAATTGGGCTTCTGGGTCCAGAAGAACAGCCACAGCCCCAGGGCGATGGTCGCGGCCACCAGCGCGAACAGGCCGAGCTGGCGCACCGCCGGGATGTCCTGCAGGCGACCGAGGTCGCGCAGGCTGGCGGCATTTTTGGGGAGTGCGATGACGCTCATGGGCTGGGCCGGGGTCCGGGATTCGGGAGGTGGTATCTGGGCTGGTGTCGGGGCGGGGGTGGAAAGCGGCGGCGGGAGGCGCGGACTGGGGACTGGTGGCAGCGCCGGTCACCGTGAGGGGCGGCAGACGACGCGTCCCCAGCCCCCAGTCCGCGGCTTCCGGCGCCGTCAGATCGGCATGTTCATGACGTCCTGGTAAGCCTGGACCAGGCGATTGCGCACTTCGACGGTGGCGCGGAAGGCCACCTGCGACTGCTGCATCGCCACCATCACCCGCGCCAGGTCTGCGCGTGGATCGCCCAGTTCGAAAGCCTGCTGCAGGGCGCCGGCGTTGGCCTGGGTCTGGCTGACCTTGTCGATCGCGTTCGACAGGGCCTGTCCGAATCCCGGCGCGCCGACCTGGTTGCCGCGACCGGCGCCGTCGACCGCGATCGCATTGCCCAGCGGCGCCTCGGCCAGCGCGCCGCCGGCGCGCATCTCGTGCGCGCGGATCTGGGAGAGGATCGATGAAATGGCGTCGGTCATCGCGGTGGCTGCCAAACGGTCTTGCGTGGACTAGGCAAGACGTGTGCCAGCGCCGCGTCAGAAACCCGCCGCCTGGCCCTCCGCCTGCGCGCCGGCGGCGTCGGACTGGTCGCGGTCGATGCCGTACTTGCGCAGCTTCTCGACCAGGGTGGTGCGGCGCAGGCCGAGCAGCGGCGCGGCGTGCGCGACCACGCCGCCGGACTGCACCAGCGCGGCGCGCAGCAGCTCCAGCTCGATCTCGGCCATGTGCCCGCGCAGGTCGATGCCCTGCGGCGGCAGCGTGGTGTTGGCCGACAGCTGTCGCGGGTCCAGCGTCGACGCCGCGGCACCCGCCTGCGGCGAGGCGATCTGCGCCATCGCCGGCGCTTCGGCGAAGGCTTCGTCGACCGGCATCGACGCGCGGTAGCGCGACGGCAGGTCGGCGGCGCGCACGCTGCCGCCGGGATGCAGCACGGCCAGGCGCTCGAGCAGGTTGCTCAGCTCGCGCACGTTGCCCGGCCAGGAGTAGTGGCGCAGCGCCGCGATCGCGTCGGCCGCCAGCGACACCTGGCCGCGGCCGCCTTCGGCGAGCTGGCGGGTGATGGCCGACACCAGGTCGGGCAGGTCCTCGCTGCGCTCGCGCAGCGACGGCATCTCGATCGGAAAGACGTTGAGGCGGTAGAACAGGTCCTCGCGGAACTTGCCCTCGGCGATCTGGGTTTCCAGGTTGCGGTGGGTCGCGGCGACCAGGCGCACGTTGCACTTGACGGTGGCGGTGCCGCCGACGCGCTCGAAGGTGCGCTCCTGCAGCACGCGCAGCAGCTTGACCTGCATCGCCAGCGGCATGTCGCCGATTTCGTCGAGCAGCAGGGTGCCGCCCTCGGCCATCTCGAAGCGGCCCTTGCGCTGGGTGAGCGCACCGGTGAACGCGCCCTTCTCGTGGCCGAACAGCTCGCTTTCGAGCAGGTCCGGCGGGATCGCGCCGCAGTTGATCGCCACGAACGGCTTGTCGCGGCGCGCCGAGCGCGCATGCAGCGCGCGCGCGGCCACTTCCTTGCCGGTGCCCGATTCGCCCAGGATCAGCACCGTGGTGTCGTGCGGTGCGACCTGGTCGATGAGGCGGTTGAGCTGCAGCACGCCGGTGCTGCGGCCGGTGGGGCCGACCGTCGGCAGCTCGCGGCGCGCATCTTCTTCGAGGCGCTTGAGGCTGGCGCGGCGCAGCACGTCCTGCAGCTGCGTGCGGCGGATCGGGTAGGCAAGCGGCCACACCGACTGCGGGTGCAGCTGCGTGCGCCACGCGGCGTCGGTGGCGTGGCCGGGTAGTTCGAGCACCGGCGGATGCAGCGACTGTGTGGCCAGCCAGCGGGCGAAGTCGGCCCACGCGGCGCCGTCGCCGATGTCGCCGAGGATGATCGCCACCCAGTCGCTGCCGCGCGCGCGCGCCAGGTCGATGTCGCCGGCATCGGTGACGATGCGCGGGGTGAAGTCCATGAAGTCGAGCAGGGTGTGGATGCGCTCGGCGCGCGCCATGTCCTGGTCGAGCACGAGGATGCGGGACTCGCTCATGCCAAGCGCTCCGTGGCGGCGTCGCTGCCGATGTCGTCGTGCATGTGCGTCTCCGTGACCAGCTTCATGCCAGTGCCCATGGACGGCGCCGCTTCCGGCTCCGCATCCGCAGCGCCGTCGCTGCCTGCACCGGCCAGCGCCTCGAGCAACGGCATCACCTCGTGGATGTAGGCCAGCTTGCTGACGAAGGCATCGGCGCCCGCGCGCAGCGCGTGGTCGCGGTGTTCGCCGTCGTCGAAATGGCTGGCGATGACGATGTAGGGCGGGTTGTCCTGGGCCTTGATCAGGCGCGTGGCCTGCAGCCCGCCCATCTCGGGCATGGCCAGGTCCATCAGCACCACGTCCGGGCGCAGGATCTCGCACTGGGCGATCGCCTCGACACCGTTGCCGGCCGAGCCGACCACGGTCAGCCAGGACAGGCGGCGCAGGTGGCGCACGGCAGCGGCGATGAAACCGGCATGGTCGTCGACCAGCAGCACTTTGAGTTCGCGCATTTCTTCCACTCCTCTCAACACGCCATCGCGCGCGGTGCCTGGCGCTGGCGCGCCCGGGCGGGACCGATCGACAGCTGGTCGCGGTACTTGGCAACGGTGCGCCGCGCCACGCGCACGCCCTGGCGGGCGAGCAGGCCGGCGATCACGTCGTCGGCGAGCGGGGCTGCCGCCGGCTCGGTTTCGATCAGGCGCTTGACCATCGCCCGGACCGCGCTGCCGGCAATCTCGGCGCCTTCCAGGCGCACCGCGAACAGGCGCTTGAGTTCGAGCGTTCCGCGCGGGGTCTGGATGTACTTGCCGCTGACGATGCGCGAGACGGTGGATTCGTGCACCCCAATCGCGTCGGCCACCTCGCGCAGGGTCAGCGGCGCGATCGCCTCGTCGCCCTGCTCGAGGAACGCGCGCTGGCGTTCGACCAGCACCTGCGCCGTGCGCAGCAGCGTGTCGTTGCGCATCGCCAGCCCTCGGACCAGCCAGCGGGCCTCGTCGAGCAGGCCGCGCAGCACCGGATGGTCGTTGCCCGACAGCGCGCGTTCGCAGTGCGCGGCGATGCGCACGCGCGGCGTGCCGCGCTGGTTCAGGGCCACGCGCCAGGCGCCGCCGCCGTGCCAGGCGACGACGTCGGGCACGATGTGCGCGTCATCGGCCTGGATCGGGGTTTCGGCGGGATGCGCGCGCAGGGTCAGGACCAGTGCGACCGCGGCGCGCACCTGGGCTTCGTCCGCATGCAGCGCGGCGGCAAGCGCCCGGTCGTCGTGCACGCAGAGCAGGTCGAGGTGTGCGTCGAGCATGCGCGCGGCCAGCGTGCGCAGCGGGCTTTCGGGCAGGGCGGACAGCTGCGCCTGCAGGCATTCGCCGGCATCGGCGGCGGCCATGCCCGGCCAGTCGCCGTGCAGCAGGCGCTGGCGCACCACCGCGACGTCGCCCGCGCGCAGCGGGAAGGCGTCGGCGCCCTGCGCCAGGAGGTCTGCCAGCGGCTGCTCGAGGTAGCCGCGATCGTCGCAGTGGTCCAGCCACCAGGCGGCCAGTTCGAGGTCGCGCGGATCCCAGTGCAGCGCGAGTTGCTGCAGCAGGCGCACCCGCGGATCGCTCGACGCGGGATCGGCGATGCGCAGCGTGGCGTCGTCGCCGTCGCCGCCGTGCAGGCCGCCGCCGGAAAGGAACGCCGGCTCGGGCAGCTCGTCCCAGCTGGCGGCCTCGAGCGTGGCGGCCTGCGCGTCGTCGGCGCCGTCGGCTTCCTCGGCAGGGTCTTCCTGCTCGAGCATCGGATTGAGATCCAGGGCCTGGCGGAGCTCCTGCTCCAGCTGCGGCGCGGTGAGCTGCAGCAGCCGGATCGACTGCAGCAGCTGCGGGGTCAGGTTGACGCCTTGTGCCATTCCGGCACGCATGTTGCCTTTCACGATGCACTCCCCGGCCAGGTCCTCTGGCCACGGAGCGCATCGTGAGCGCCATGTGACGGTTGGCGAATAGGGGCGAACCCGAGCGCGGTTAGGGGCATCCCCCTATCGATGTCGGGGAAACCCCGACATTGCGTCGTAGTTCCGACGCGGCAGGTGTCGAAGCTGACGCAGTACGACGCTTTGCGTCACCCGCCGGGTGCGCGCGGGGGCAGGGAAAACAGGGTCTGGCGGGATGCTGCGGACCCCTGTGCGGGGCGCCGCGACAGCGCCCTAGGGACGGTCGTGATGGCGCATCGCCACGCGCAGCAGTTCGCTGGCGTTGCGGCAGCCCAGCGCTTCCATCATCCGCGAGCGGTGGGTCTCCACGGTCTTGACGCTGATGCCCAGGTCCGCGGCGATCTGCTTGGTGGTGCGCCCGGCGCCCAATGCCTGCAGGATCTCGCGCTGGCGCCGCGGCAGGCCCTCGATGGTGTCGTCCTGGTCGTGGCCGTTGCCGCGCTTGCCGTTGCGATATCCGTGCAGCTGCGGGGCGGACACCTGCGGGCTGAGGAAGGTGCGGCCGGCCGCTGCCGCGCGGATCGCGATTTCCAGCTCCGCGGGGGCGGCTTCCTTGACCACGAAGCCCACGGCGCCGCGCGCCAGCGCCTCGCGCACGTGCAGGGCGTCGTTGTGCATCGACATGATGACGACGGCGGTTTCCGGGCAGGTGCGGCGCAGTTCGACCAGTGCGTCGAAGCCGTTGCGGCCGGGCATGGACAGATCGAGCAACACGATGTGGGGCAGCAGCTGCTGCGTGCGCAGGACGGCCTCGTCGGCGCTGCTCGCCTCGGCGACCACTTCGATGTCGTCGAACGACTCCAGCAGGCGGCGCAAGCCGGCCCGCACCAGCGTGTGGTCGTCGCAGATCAGCACCCGCACAATCGGCATCCTCCCCCTCTCGAACGCCATTGCACCATACGGCGCACGCGCGCCGCCGACATGAATTCGAGACGGTAATGTGACGAGTGTTGCAGAAACCTAGCGAGCGCGTCGACTTTCCGCGATCGAGCGGCGATGGATCCGGAACAGGTGGCGTTCGAGTGCGGCTTCCAGCGCCGCCGGCATCGGCTCGAAGCGCAGCCAGGCACGCGCAGCGCCGCCAGGGTCCGTGTCGCAGGCGAGCACGGTGGCCGGCAGCCGCAAGGCCGTCGGCAACCAGTCGCCGGGCCGGACCCGGAAATGGCCGCTGGTCCCGGGCGTCACGACGCCGTCGACCGCGATGCAGGCGCCACGGGCCGACCAGCGCAGCGCACGTGGCGGATCGTCGTGTTCGCTGGCGCTGATGCCGGCGACAAGCAGGGTGAGCAGGTCGAGCTTGGCCTCGATCCGGTGCATCGCGTGGTCGGCCGGCTGTTCCGGCTCGAGGTTGCCGTAGCCCTCGGCGCGCGCGCCGCCGTCCTCGATGACCGCCAGCGCGCGCAGCAGCGCTTCGCCGTGCGCGCCGGAAGAGGGCGGGGCGGCGCTGCCGGGCAGGAAGGCAGCGGCGCGCGTTTCCTCGCAGGCCAGCACGTCGCCGAACAGGATCTCGCGGGCCTCGGCCGCGGTGTTCACGACAGTTCCCGCTGCCAGGCCCGGGCGCCGCGGTGGTCGCGGCCGAGTTTTTCCAGCGCCTGCGCGGCCTGGTCGCGGGCAAGCCGCACCTCGTCTTCCAGCGCGTGCTGCTGGAGCAGCAGTTCGCGCCAGGGCGCGGCGGATTCGCGGGTCAGGTCGGTGGTCGCGAGCGCCGAAACGAGGGCGTGCTGGTGTTGGGCGAGCAGTTGTGTCGCGTGCGCCCAGTCGTCGGCCTGGATCGCGGCGCGAACGTGCATGGTCGGCAGCACCGGGATCGTCACGACCCCTCCGGTGCGATCGCCAGCCAGGCCGATTCGATGTCGCCCAGCAGGTCGTCCACTTCATGCAGCGGCTGCGGGTCGTTGTCGGCGTTCGCCGCCAGCAGGCGCCGCTGCGCATAGTCGTACAGCGCCTGCAGGCCGTCGGCAACGTCGCCGCCGGCTTCCAGGTTGAGGGCGCCGTTGAGGCCACCGATGATGGCGCTGGCGTCGCTGATCGCCTGCGACTTGCGGGGCAGGTCGCCGCGCTGCAGGCAGGCGGCTGCGAGGCGAGAGCGTTCGCGGGCGCCGGCCAGCATCAGCGCGATCAGGCGATGCGGGCTGGCGTCGAGCGCGGCGCTGGAGACGCCGGTCTGGCGATACTGGTTGGCGAGGCTGCGGGCGTTCATGTCAGTTGGTGCCGTCCGCGGCGGCGAGTTGCTGGGTCAGGAAGTCGCTGCTGCTCTGGAGGTTGGTCAACAGCAGGTCGAGGGCGGTGAACTGCGTCCGGTAGCGCGACTCGGCCTGGCTCATGCGGAAGTCCAGCGCGCTGCGCTGGTTGGCCAGGCTCTTGCTGCGCGCGGCAAGGCTGTCGCTGCGCCCGTCGAGGAGGCCGTCGGCTTCCACCAGGCGGTCCAGCGTCGAATCGAGCTTGCCGGCCAGGCTGCCGGCGTCGCCGCCGAACAGCCGCGCCGCACTCGCCGGATCCTTGGCCAGGCCGCTGTCGAACGTGGCCTCATCGAGCTTGAGCGTGCCGTCCTTCGCGATGGTGATGCCCATCGCCTTGAGGTCGGCGACATTGCCGCTGACGGCGTCGCGCAGCTCCTTGGCGGCGTTGCGGGTCATCGCGTCGCCGTTGAGCGCCGCGGCGACCTGGGTCGAAGTGTTGTACGACGTGGTGGTGGCGATCGCGGCCAGCGACATGTTGTAGCTGTTGACGAAGTTCTTGGCCGCGGTGCGCTGCACGCTGCCGTCGGCGTCGATCCGCAGCTCGCGGGTGACGCCGGGCTCGGCCTTGGTCAGGGTCAGGCTGACGCCGCTGATCACGCCGTCGAGCGTGTTGCTCGACAGGGTGCGTTCGAAGCCGTCGACCTTGACGCGCGCGTCGGCGGCCGGCATCCGCTGGGTCATCGCGGCACTGCCCGGAGGATCGTAGGCCAGCGCCGACAGGCCGCCGTCGCCGCCGTTGGCGGCGATCGTCAGCGCGCCACTGGTGCCGGTTTCGACGGCGTTGAGCACCAGGTGCGCGCCGTCGTCGCCGGTCACGATGCTGGCCGATACGGTCTTGCCGCCGGCCTTGGCATTGATTGCGTCGCGGATCCCGGCGAGCGTGTCGCTGGTTTCGTCTATGTCGATTTCGAGCGTCTTGCCGCCGGCGCTGATCGTCAGCCGGCCGGTGCCGACCGTTGACTCCGCTTTCGCGAATGCGCCCGAAGCGAGCTTCTGTGCCGTGGCCAGCGCGAGCACTTCGACCTCGTAACGGCCGGTGGCCGCGCCGCTGGCGGCGGTTGCGGCAAAGTTGGCGCCATCGGGCACGGACACCTTGCGGGCCTGCGCGGCATCCTTCGCGCTCAGCGCGCTGACCGCGGTGCGCAGTGCCGAGAACGCGCTGCGCAAGATGCCGATGGCCGAGACCTGCGCGGTGAGCTGGCGTTCGGTACGATCGAAGCGTGCGTCGGTGGGCGCGCGGTCGGCAGCGACCAGCTGCGCAACCATCGTCTGCACGTCGAGCTTTCCGGCCGAACCGATGGTGGTCACGGCGCGGCGCTCCGGAGACGAAAACCCGCCGTGACCCGGTCGCGATTACCACGTGACTGCTTCCTGGCAGGTCGTTGGCGGCGCATATCGGAATCCTCGGCGGGATGGGGAAATTGGGGTGGTGCGTAAACCTGTAGGAAAACCGCAGGGCGCGGCGGCTGCCGCGCCCTGCGTTCACACATCAGCGAAGCAGGCTGAGCACGCCCTGCGACGACTGGTTGGCCTGGGCCAGCATCGCCGTACCGGCCTGCTGCAGGATCTGGTTGCGCGACAGCTGCGCCGATTCCTTGGCGAAGTCGGCGTCCTGGATCCGGCTGCGGGCGGCGGACAGGTTCTCCGACGTCGTCGACAGGTTGGCCACGACCGAGGTGAAGCGGTTCTGGATCGCACCCATGTTGGCGCGGGCGGTGTTGATCGTGCTCAGCGCGGCGTCCATCGACTGCATCGCGGCATCGGCGCCGGACGTGGTCGAAATGTCGAGCGAGCCGAAGCCGGTGCTGGACGTACGGGTGGTGGTCGCGGCGCTCAGGCCGGTGGTGAGGGCGGTCGAGGAAGCACCGGCGTGCGCAACCACGATGTCGGCCGTGGTCGAGACCAGGGTGACGGTGGTGGCGGTGTCGTTGATCGCATAGACGCCGGTCGTGTCGGACACCGAGTTCACCGCGTCGCGCACGCTCGCGGCGCGCTCGGTGGCCGAGGTGTCGGCTCCGATGCCGCCCACCGAGGTGCCGTTGACCGTGAGGTCGCCCGCGGTGACCGCGGTGAACGCCGTGGCGGCCCCGCCGGTGACGCTGGCGCGGCTGTAGGTGCCCAGCGCGCTGGAGTTGGCATTGACGATGGCCGAAACCGAGATCGTCTCGCCCTGGTTGGCGCCGACCTGGAACGCCTGGTTGGCGAACGAGCCGTCGAGCAGCTTGACACCGTTGAAGTTGGTCTGGGTGGCGACGCGGTCGATTTCGTCCTTCAGCGCCTGGGCTTCGGAGTTCAGCGCGGCGCGGTCGGTGGCCGAGTTGGTGGCGTTGCGCGACTGCACGGCCAGCTCGCGGATGCGCTGCAGGTTGTTGCCGATCTCGCCCATCGCGCCTTCGGCGGTCTGCGACAGCGAGATGCCGTCGTTGGCGTTGCGGGCGGCCTGGTCCATGCCGCGGATCTGGGTGGTGAAGCGCTGCGAGATGGCGAGGCCGGCGGCGTCGTCCTTGGCGCTGTTGATGCGCATGCCCGAGGACAGGCGCTGCAGGCTGGTGGCGAGTTCGGCGCCGGACGACGACAGGTTGCGCTGCGCGTTGAGCGACATCACGTTGGTGTTGATGACTTGTGACATGGAAGTTCTCCTGGAAGGTTGGGTCCGGCGGCGACGAGTGGGCTGGGCCGGGTTCTGCAGGGTGTGGCCGGAAGGCCCTCGCCGCTGCTGTGATGAGTAACGGCGCCTGGTTGTCAAGCTTTAGGGGAAAAACGGAGGATTTCGCAAAACAGTCGCATTGGGGGGAAATGGTCCGTGCGAACAGTGCAGCGACTGCCTGGCGACGCGCGGTGCCGGCGTAACGTGACGCAACGCCAATGCGTTGTCGCCGGCAACCGCTTGCCAAGGCCGCCGCGCGCGGCGGTGCGACGTGGCTGCCTACATCCTGTCGAACAGCGACATCGTCTGCACCCGAAGCACCGTCTTCTGCGCCGCGTCCAGCGCGGTCAGCTGCAGCGCCAGCCGGCTGGCGGCTTCGGCGTAATCCACGTCGCGCAGCTGGGAGAGGCTTTCCTGCAGCGAAATCTCGCCGCTGCCGCGCGAGTCGGCGGCGCCGTCGATCGAGGCCAGCCGCCTGCCGGTGCCGGCGCGGATCGACAGCATGTGGTCCTGCGCGGTGGACAGGTCGCCGATCGCCGTGCCGATGGCATTGCTCTGGCGGGCCTGGTCGCCAGGCAAGGCGAGCGGTGCTTCGATCGCATCGGCGAGCCCCTCCAGGGTCGCGAAGATGTCCTGGTTGGGCGCGCGTTGCACGGTGAACGCGTCGCCGCCGGCCGGCGCCCCGCTGAGGGTGAACTGCACGCCACCGGCGATGATGCTGTCGCCCGGTGCGTAGGGGCCGCTCGACAGCACGGCGCCGCTGGCGTCAACCACGCGGTACGCGTCAGCGGCGGTGAATTCCAGTCGCAGCGCCCGTCCGTTCCATGCCGCGTGGTCGGTGACCGAGCTGGTCTGGAGTATGCCGGTGCCGGTGTTGCCGGCGGCCACGCTGCCGCGCACGGTGCCGTCGCCGGTGCGCACGCGCATGAACACGTCGCTGCCGGCATCGGTGTCGGCGATCAGCAGGTCCGGGCCGATCTCCACCAGGTTGCGGCCGTCGTCGCCGGCGTAGGCGACCGCGCCGCCGCTGTCGGCGAAGGGAATCACGCCGTCGCGCGAACCGGCGAACAGCCGCCTGCCGGTGCCGTCCTCGCGGTTGGCGATGCTGAGCACTTCGAGCCGGATCGCGCGCAGCTCGTCGGAAATCGACTTGCGGTCGGCCTGCGACAGTGCGCCGCTGTTGGCCTGCACGGCGAGTTCGCGCGCGCGGGTGAGCTGGCTGCCGACGTCGGACAGCGCCGACTCCTGCGAACGCAGGCGGTGTTCGACGGTGTCGGCGTTCTTGCCGTTCTGTTCGAGCGACGACAGCGCGTGGTCGAGCCGTTGCGACTGCGCCATGGCGGCCGGGTCGTCGGCCGCGTGCAGCAGCTTGCGGTTGCTGACCAGCTCCTGCTGCGTGCGCGCGACGTGCTGCTGCTGCCGCAACATGCCCTGCAGGCCCTGGGCGTACAAACCGGCGGTGGAAATGCGTAGCGTCATCGCATGAACCTCAAGGGGATGGGCCTCAGCGGCGCACGGCCGACAGCAGGGTCTGGAACATGGTGTCGGCGGTGCTGATCACCTGCGCCGCGGCCTGGTAGGCCTGCTGGAAACGCATCATGTCGGCGGCTTCCTCGTCGAGGTTGACGCCGCTCACCGACTCGCGTTCGGCGACGATCTGGTCGTGGATCGCGCCCTGTCCTTCCAGGCCCAGCGCGGCGTGGCGCGCCTCGGTGCCGGCGCGCGCGGTGAGCTGGCTCAGGCCGTCGGTCAGCGACTGGGTGCCGCCGTCGAGGATGCCCCGGCGGTCGAAGTCGCCCAGCGCGAGCGCGTTGCCGTTGTCGCTCGAACGCGGCGGCGTGCGCCCGAGGGTGAAGCGATCGCCCGCCACCGGGGTGCCGGTCAGCGACAGCGACCAGCCCGCGGCCGCGTCGGCGATCGGGCTGCCGGCGGCGTAGGGGTAGGGACCGTTGCCGTCGATCGTGTACTGGCCGTCGTCGATGAATTCGATCGTCGCGCCGGCGAACGAC
Source organism: Luteimonas notoginsengisoli (assembly GCF_042648885.1). Lineage (NCBI taxonomy): Bacteria > Pseudomonadati > Pseudomonadota > Gammaproteobacteria > Lysobacterales > Lysobacteraceae > Luteimonas > Luteimonas notoginsengisoli. The sequence continues at coordinate 58,333 of NZ_JBHRYF010000001.1, forward strand.
GCGAAGGCCGCGCTGTCGGTCACCTGCGTCGACGCCGCGCGCGCATCGCCGAGGTTGGCGACGTCCGCCTGCGCCTGCAGCGGCGCGGCGGCGGCGATCTTGTACGGGTCGGTCAGCGCCAGGCGCAGGTTGCCGGCGGCATCGGCGGTGGGGCGCAGGGAGTAGCGGTCGCCGACGGCGGGGGTGCCGCCGACCTGGAGCGAGACGCCGGCCACCTTGAACGGATCGGCGGCGGTGCCGCTGCCGCTCATCGGCACCGGTTCGCCGGTGTCGGCGCGGGTCGCGGACCACGCGCCATCGAAACGCAGCACCAGGTCGTTGCCCTTGAGCGCGCCCACGTCGTCGACCGCCGCGGTGATCGTCGCCGCCCCGGTGTTGCCCGCGTGCGCATCGACGCGCGGCGGCGCGAGGGTGAAGAAGTCGGCGCCGGGCGCGCCGTTGTAGTCGACGCCGGCGCGCTGCGCGGCGTTGAAGCCGCTGGCGAACACGGTGGCCAGGCGCCCGAGCTCGGCGCGCGCCGGATCCAGCACCCGGTCGCGGAATTCGAGCAGGCCGCCGAGTTCACCCGAGACGCTGGTCGACGGCAGCCGGACGTTGCCGCCGGCGCCCTGCAGCGCGATCTGCACGCGGTCGGGGCGGAACGGATCGGCCACGGTGGCAAGCTGCATCGCCTGGTTGCCGAGCACCAGGGCCTGGCCGCCGCCGGTGAAGACATTCAGCGAGCCGTCGTCCTGCATGACGGTGTCCGCGCCGACCAGGGTCGCCAGCTGGTCGATGCGCAGCGCGCGCGCGTCGATCAGGTCGGGCGAGGCATTGCGGCCCGCGGCGGAGATGTTGCGGTTGAGCTCGGCGATTTCGCCGGCGAGCCGGTTGGCATCGCCGATCGTGCTCTGGATGCGCTGGCCCGATTCGGCGTCCAGCCCCGCCAGCTGGCCGTCGAGCGTGCGCCAGCGCGAGGCCAGCTGGTCGCCCGCGGCCAGCAGCTGGCTTCGTGCGACCGATGAGGTCGGACCGGTCGCCACCGCATCGGCGGCGCCGAAGAACGCCGACCATTGCGTCGACAGCCCGGTGGACGTGTCGGACACCAGCGAGTCGACGCGACTGGCCATCGACGACAGTTGCTGCAGCCGGCCGAGTTCGCCGCTGCTGTCGACCTGGCGCGCGAACACCAGGCCGTCGGCGAGCCGCTGCAGGCTGGCCACGTCCACGCCCTGGCCGATGTAGCCGCCGGCCGTGGGCTGGCCTGGCCGCGCGGCCAGCTCGACGCGCTGGCGGCTGTAGCCGGGCGTCGCGGCATTGGCGACGTTGTGACTGACCGTGCCGAGCGCGCGCTGGAAGGCGAGCAGGGCGGAGCTACCGGTGGAGAGCAGTCCGGACATGCGTTATTCCCTGGCCGTCGCGACGGCGTTCGATGCGTAGACCGCGGGGCCCGACGGCAGGGCCGACGGCATCGCGGCCAGCGCGCGGTTGAGCGTCGCGCCGTTGGCGATCGCGGTGATCTTGGCGGCGTAGTTGGGGTCGGTCGCGTAGCCGGCCTGCTGCAGGGCGCTGGCGAAGCGATAGGTATCGTTGCCGGCGTTGCGGGCGGCGGCGTAGCGCGGGTTGCCGAGCAGGCGCGCGTAATCCTCGAAGCTTTCGGTGGCCGAGGCGTAGGCGCGGAAGTCGGCGCGTTCGCTGCGGCGCACGCCGGCGACGAATTCGTGGGTGGCCGAGTTCACGCGTTCGCCGTTCCAGCGCCCACCGGCCTTGATGCCGAACAGGTTCTGCGACGACACGCCCGCGCGGCCCGCCAGGCGCCGGCCCCAGCCGGTTTCAAGCGCCGCCTGCGCGACCAGCGCCTTGGCCGGCACACCCAGCTCGGCCGCGGTCTTCTGCGCCTGCGGCCAGATCGACTGCACGAAGGCCTCCGGCGAGCTGCAGTCCAGCGGGATGTCGGCGCAGTCGACGGCGGCTTGGGGTGCGGGCACCGGCGCCGGCAGTCCGGGCGCGTCGAAGGCGGGCATCGACACGCCGCTGCTCGATGGCACCAGGGGCAGTGGGCCGGTCGCGGGCATCGCCAGCGGCATCGGCATCGCCGGCGCCGCGGTGCCGGGCATGCGCAGCGGAAACGCGGTCTGCGCCGTTGCGTCGCCGGGCGCCGTCGCGCCGTTGTCCTGCCCGAGCTGGCGCACGATCATCGGCGCCAGGCCCAGGCCGCGGCCCTTGCCGAGCTCGGTGGCCAGCTGCTGGTCGTACATGTCGCGATAGGTGGAGTTGCCGCCGAACATCGAATCGCCCATCGACGCGCTGCGCATCGATTTGATCAGCATCCGCGCGAACTGCGTTTCCAGTTCGCGCGCGGCCTTCTCGATATCGGCGCGCGGCGTGGCCGCGGACGGAGCGAGGGCGATGGGGCTGGCGGCAGGCAGGCGCATGTCAGTGGCTCCGGCGTCCGGAACCGGTGATCGGCAGTTGGAAAGGCGCGGACGGCGCGGCCGGGTGCCGATCAGTTCCCGACCACGCCGCCGTTGCCGATTCCGCTTGCCCGATCATGGCCGGACTCATATGACTTCGAGCTCGGCGCGCAGGGCGCCGGCGCGCTTGAGCGCTTCGAGGATGGCGACGATGTCGCCGGGCGCGGCGCCGACGGCGTTGACCGCGCGCACGATCGACTCGAGCGAGGTGCCGCCGGCGAACATGAACATGCGGCCGCCGTCCTGCGCCACTTCCACGTTCGACTGCGGCGCGACCACGGTGTCGCCGCGGGCGAACGCCCCGGGCTGGCTGACCTGGGCGGTTTCGGTGATCGAGACCGTCAGCGAGCCATGCGATACCGCAGCCGGCATCACCGTGACCTCGCCGCCCATGACCACGGTGCCGGTGCGGGCGTTGACGATGACCTTGGCCGCCGCGGCGCCGGGATTGATGTCGAGCGACTCGAGCCGCGACAGGAAGGCGATGCGATCACCCGCCGGCGGCGTGACCTCGATGGTGACGCCGTCCACCGCGTGCGCGCGGCCGGGACCGAAGGCGCCGTCGATGGCGCTGACGATGCGCGCGGCGGTGGTGAAATCGAATTCGTGCAGGTTGAGCGTGACCACGCCGGTCGGCGCCGCGCCGGCGACCGCGCGTTCGACGATCGCGCCGTTCGGGATGCTGCCGCCGTTGGGCGCGTTGACCGAGATCCGCGAGCCGTCGCGCCCGGCCGCGCCGAAGCCGCTGACCACCAGGGTGCCCTGCGCGATCGCGTAGACCTGGCCGTCGGCGCCGCGCAGCGGTGCCATCAGCAGCGCGCCACCGCGCAGCGAGCCGGCGTTGCCGATCGACGACACGGTGACATCGATGCTCTGGCCGGGCTTGGCGTAGGCCGGCAGTTCGGCCTGGATGGCGACGGCGGCGACGTTCTTGAGCTGCGGATTGACGCCCGGTGGAATGGTCACGCCGAGCTGGTCGAGCATCGTCTTCAGGCTTTGCACGGTGAACGGCGTCTGGCTGGTGCGGTCGCCGCTGCCGTCGAGCCCGACGACCAGCCCGTAGCCGACCAGCGGATTGCCACGGACGCCGGCCACCTGGGCCAGGTCCTTGATGCGTTCGGCGTGCGCCGGGGTCCCGATCAGGGCGAACACGCCCGAGAGCAGGAGGAGGGAACGGATCGCGATGGAGTTGCGCATGGTCGCGGTCCTAGTTGGGGAAGGCGGCGGAGTTGAAGAAGCGGCCCAGCCAGCCCATCGCGTTCGAACGCGCCAGCGTGCCGCGACCGCCATAGACGATCTGCGCCTCGCCGACCCGATCGGAACTGATGCGGTTGTCGGGAGAGATATCGGCGATGCGCACGATTCCTTGAACCTGGACCAGCTCGTCGCCCTGGTTGAGGCGGACCTGCTTCTGCCCGGCGACCCGCAGGTTGCCGTTGCCGAGCTGCTCGACCACGCGCACGGTGATGTTGCCGTTGAGCTGGTTGCTCTGGGCGCTGTCGCCGGCGCCATTGAACTCGCGCGTGCCCTCGATCTCGGCCTGCAGCAGCGGCTTGCCGTTGTAGGTGACGCTCTGGCCGAAGATCGACGGCGCGGCCATGCCGAGCCCGGTGTCCTTGGTGACCGCGGTCTTGGCGTTGGTCTTGGCGCGGGTGTTCTCGACCAGCACGATGGTCAGCAGGTCGCCGACTTCGCGCGCCTTGCTGTCCTGGAACAGGCGCAGGCCGCGGTCGCCGCCGTTGCCCGCGGCCGCGCCGCCGTAGATCGAACCGCCGCCGTCGCCGCTGCGCGTCGCGTAGGCGGCCGGTACCGGCGCGGCCGCCGCGGCGTACCCGGGCGCGGGCGCCTGGGCCCCGACCGGCGCGAACGGGCGCACGTCGCCCATCACGGTCGCGCAGCCTGTCAGGGCCAGCAGCGCGGCGGCCAGCAGCAGTGCGCGCGCGACGGACCGGCGGGCGAACGGCCGGCCCGCGGGCGACCGGGCTTCCGGCAGGATTTGGGACGACATGCTCATCTGCCTGCTCACAGGTTGTTGTTGAGGAACGCGAGCATCGAATCGATGGTCGAGATCGCCTTGGCGTTGGTTTCGTAGGCGCGCTGGGTCTCGATCATCGACACCAGCTCCTGGACGGTGTTGACGTTGGAGCCCTCGAGCGAGCCCTGTATCAGCAGGCCGGCGCCGGACTGGCCGGGGGCGCCGCTCTGCGCCGGTCCGCTGGCGCCGGTCTCGACGTAGAGGTTCTCGCCCTTGGCCTGCAGCCCGGCCGGGTTGACGAAGTCCGACAGGGTCAGCGCGCCGACCTGCACCGCTTCGGCCTGGCCGGCAACCTGCACGCTGACGGTGCCGTCGCTGCCGATGGTCACGCTCTGCGCGCCTTCGGGCAGCTGCAGCCCCGGCTGCACCGGGTAGCCGGCATTGGTGACCAGCTCGCCCTGCGCATTGATCTGGAAGCTGCCGTCGCGGGTGTACGCGGAGCTGCCGTCGGGCAGCAGCACTTCGAAGAAGCCGCGGCCGTTGATCGCCACGTCCAGGGCGCCGCCGGTCTGGTCGAGGCTGCCCTGGGCGAATTCCTTGGCGGTCGAGACCACGCGCACGCCGGTGCCGGTGGACAGGCCGCTGGGCAGCTGGGTCTGTTCGGACGAAGCGCCGCCGGGCTGGCGCACGGTCTGGTACAGCAGGTCCTCGAAGCTGGCGCGGTCGCGCTTGAAGCCCGTGGTGTTGGTGTTGGCGAGGTTGTTGGAAATCACCGCCATGCGCGTCTGCTGCGCGTCGAGGCCGGTCTTGGCGATCCACAGAGCCTGGGTCATGGCGGGTTCTCCCTAAATCGTTGGTGCGTTGCGTTGCGTGGCGGTGCGCGGTCAGCGCGAGGACAGCAGGGTGTTGGCGGCGCGGGCGCTCTCGTCACCGCTGTGCAAGACCCGTACCTGCATCTCGAACTGGCGCGAAAGCTCGATCATCTGCACCAGCATCCCGGTGCCGTCGACGTTGCTGCCCTCGCGCGCGCCGGAGGTCAGGACGGTGCCGGCGGCGGGCGCGGGCGGGGTCGCGCCCGGGGCGGCGTGCATCAGGCCGTCCTCGCCGCGGACCAGGTCGCGGGTGTTGGCGGCGACGACCTGCAGGCGCCCGACGGTGGCCATGGTCGAGGCCGGCTGGCCCTGCGGCACGACCGAGACGGTGCCGTCGCCGCCGATTTCCAGCGCGTCGCTCGGCGGGATCGACATCGGCGCGCCGGCCTGGTCCAGCACCGGCCGTCCGCCGGTGGTGGTGAGCAGGCCGTTCTGGGTGATCCGCAGGTCGCCGGCGCGGGTGTAGGCGACGCCGCCGGCGCTGTCCTGGACCGCGAGCCAGCGGTCTTCGTGCAGCGCGACGTCGAGCGGATTGCCGGTGGTGGTGATCGAGCCGGCGGCGTTGCTGACGCCGAGGTCGCGCCCGAGCGCGGCGACCCGTGACGGCAGGCCGGCGCCGGCCACCGGCGCGGCGACGGTCCCGCTCAACGTCGCCTGGAAACCGACGGTGTCGGCATTGGCGAGGTTGTGCGACACCGATGCCTGGGAGCGCAGCGTGGCGCTGGCGCCGGTCATCGCGATGTAGAGGGACTTGTCCATGGCGGTTCCTGTTTTGCTCCGTCTCCCGCGACGGCAGGGAAGGGTCGGGACGTGACGGCGCGAGCGCCCACGGGTGCTTCGAAAAAGCTCCGCCGGATCCGCGCCACCGTTTGCCGGCCTTCCCCTGCGATGCAGGGAACGGGGTCGAGCGGATCAGCGCAGGTTGATCACGGTCTGGGTGATCTGGTCCTGGGTCTGGATCATCTGGGCGTTGGCCTGGAAGTTGCGCTGCGCGGTGATCATGTTCACCAGCTGCTCGGTCAGGTCGACGTTGGAGGCTTCCAGCGCGCCGCCCTGCACCAGCCCGAGTTCGGACGTGCCGGCCGCGCCGCGCCGCGCGTCGCCGGACGCGAAGGTTTCGGCCCAGGCGTTGTCGCCGATCGGCTGCAGGCCCTGCGGGTTGGCGAAGTTGGTCAATGCGACCTGGCCCAGCGCGATCGATTCGCCATTGCTGTAGCGGGCGTTGACCACGCCCTCGGGCGAGACTTCGATCGTGCTCAGGCGGCCGGTGGTGTGGCCGTCCTGCACCAGGGCCGACACGCTGAAGGCGTTGCCGTACTGGGACGAGCCGCCGAGCTGCAGGCTCAGCGCCATCGGCGCGGCGCCGCCGGGCGGGGTGTAGGCCGGCAACGGGATCTGGCCGTTGGCCGGCGAGGTCAGCGCGCCGTTGGCCGAGTACTGCAGGGTCTGCGCCGGGCCGACGTCGTTGCCGTCGATCTGCGTGCGCACTTGCCACTCGTTCGGGTTGGCGGTCTTCACGAAGTACATGGACTGCGAGTGCGGCGCGCCGAGCGAGTCGTACACGGTCACCGAGGTGGTGTGGTTGTAGCTGGCCGGATCGTTGGCATCGAACGGCGTCATGGTCGGCACGGCGGCGTTGCCGGGCAGGTTGACCCCGACCTCGACCTCGCTGCTCGCCAGCGGCGGCGAATCGCCGGTCGCCAGGCGCAGGTCGCCCATGCGGCCGGTGTCGAAGCCGTTGCCCTCGGCGTTGGGCAGGAAGACCTGCAGGCGCTGGCCGGCGGGATTGACCACGAAGCCTTCGCGGTCGGCGCCGAAATTGCCGGCGCGCGTGTACGACATCGCGCCGCCGTTGGACAGGGTGAAGAACCCCTGGCCCGACAGCGCCAAGTCGAGCGACTTGCCGGTGAAGTCGACGTTGCCCTGGCCGAACTGCTGCGCCACGCGCTGCAGCCGGGCGCCGGCACCGACGGCGTTGCTCGCCAAGCCGTAGGCGGAGACCGCGAACACGTCGGCGAACTCCGCGCGCGACTGCTTGAAGCCGGAGGTGTTGGCGTTGGCGATGTTGTTGGAGGTGATGTTGAGGTCGGCCGAGGCGGCGTTCATGCCGCTGAGCGAAATGCGGAAACTCATGCTGTGCTCCTGGGTGGGATGTCGGCCGGTGGCCGGACCGTTTGGTTCGGCGTCAGCCGATGCGGCGGACCGCGGACAGCGGGAAGCTGCCCAGGCCCGAGAGGTTGAGGGAAAGCCCGGTGGATTCGATCGAGACGCTGTCGACGTTGGCCTTGACGCAGAACGGCAGCAGGGCGGCGTCTTCCGCGCTGGGGTCCGCGTTGCCGGCCACCGCGCGGATCGCGTAGCGGCCCGCGGCAATGGCGTTGCCGGCGTCGTCGCGGCCGTCCCACTCGAATGCGGCCGGGCCGGCGGCCCCGGCCTCGACCGTCATCCGTCGCACGCGCTTGCCGTCGGCGTCGACGATGTCCACGGTGACCGGGCCGGCGGAGGGGGCGGTGATCTCTCCCTGGACGCTGGCACCGGCCGCGAGGTCGAGCGAGTCGACCTCCACCAGCGCGTCGTGCCCGACCAGCGCGGCCGCGCGCAGGGTCTGGTCGGACTCCATCACGCTGGCCATCGCGCCCATCGCGCTCTGCATGCTGTCGATGCCCTGCACCGTGGAAAACTGCGCCAGCTGACCCAGGAACTGCTGGCTGTCGAGCGGCTTGAGCGGGTCCTGGTTCTTCAGCTGCTCGGTCATCAGGTGCAGGAAGTCGGCCTGGCCGAGCGCGCTGCTGCGCGCCTCGGACTGCACGCCGAGGCCAAGCAGCGAGTAGCCGTTGTCGCCGCTGGCGCTGGTGCCTGGGATGGTGCTCATCGGGAATCCTTGGTTGGGCGGTCGCGTCAGCGACCCATGTTCAGCGTGGCCAGGGCGAGTTCCTTGGCGCTGTTGAAGACTTCGACGTTGGCCTGGTAGCTGCGCGACGCCGAGATCAGGTCGACCATCTGCGCCACCGGATCGATGTCGGGCGCGTACACGTAGCCCTGCGCGTCGGCGAGCGGGTGGCCGGGTTCGTAGCGCTTGATCGGCGCGGCGGTGCTCTCGTTGACCGCGTCGACCTGCACGCCGGCGAGCGCCGGGTTGCCCGCGACCGGCTCGGCGGAGAACACCGGCTGCTTGGCGCGGAACACCGCCTCGGGGTCGCCGGCGACCGAATCGGCGTTGGCGAGGTTGGATGCGATGGTGCTCAGGCGCACCGATTGCGCGTTCATCGCCGAACCGGCGACGTCGAAGATGGGCAGGTTGCTCATGCCGATGTCCCCTCAGCGGGCGGTGCGCGGAAGCCGTTCATTGCCCGGTGATCGCGGTCAGCATCGAGCGCACCTTGGACTCGACGAACGACATCGACGCGCGGTACTCGAGCGAGGCCTGCGCGAACATCGCGTTTTCGCGGTCGCCGTCGACGGTGTTGCCGTCCAGGCTCGGCTGGCTGGCGGGGCGGGCGTAACGCGCCGAAGCCGCGGCGGAGTCGAGCGCATCGCCGCCCACGCCCGCGCCCGGCCGCAGCGCCGCCTGCAGGGCGCCGTTGAAGTCGAGGTCCTGCGCCTTGTAGTTGGGCGTGTCGGCGTTGGCGATGTTGGCGCTGAGCAGCTGCAGGCGCTGCTCGCGCAGGACCAGCGCGGTGCCGTGGATGCCAAGGAAGTCGGACATGTGCCCTCCGGGGGCGGGGTTTCCCTCCCGGATCAGGCAAGCGGCGTGCCAGCGGCGGACCGTCGACCGGCCTTGCGGCGGTATGGGGCGTGCCTGGACGGCACGTGCCCGGTGCGTCCTGTCAGCGCGGCGGCGCGCCGATGCGGGCCGCTACCCGTTGCGCCAGCTCGTGTTCGGAGTATTTGGGCACGAAATCGTCGGCGCCCACGCGCTCGACCATGGCCTGGTTGAACACGCCCGACAGCGAGGTGTGCAGCAGCACGTGCAGGCGCCGAAGGGCCGGGTCGCGACGGATTTCCGTCGTCAGGGTATAGCCGTCCATGGCCGGCATCTCGATGTCGGAGATGACCATGGCGTAGCGCTCCTCCGGCGCCTGGCCGCCCTGCGCGAGCGCCTGCAGGTGGTCCAGCGCCTGCTTGCCGTCCGACAGCAGGGTCGACTCGAGGCCCAACTGCTGCAGCACCAGGCGGATCTGGTTGCGGGCCACGCGCGAGTCGTCGACCACCAGCACCTCGCGCGGGCCGCCGCTGTCGGGCAGCGCGTTGAGCGAGCCCAGGTCGCTGCTGCGCGGCGCCGACTCGGCCAGCACGCTTTCGACGTCGATCAGCTGGATCAATTCACCCTGGTGGCGGGTCACGCCGGTCAGGTAGTGGCATTCGCCACCCGGTTCCGGCGGCGGCAGGATCTGCTCGACCGCGATGTTGACGATGCGGTCGACACCGGCGACCAGGAACCCCTGGACCGAGCGGTTGAACTCGGTGACCACCAGGTAGGCCGGCTCTCCGGCGCCATCGTCGGCGTGGCCGATCGCGCGCGCCAGGTCGAGGACCGGGACGCTGCGCCCGCGCACGTCGGCGGCGCCGGCGAACGCCGACGGCAGCTGCGGCAGCGTGAACAGCCGCGGCCTCGGCAGGACTTCCTTCACCTTGAAGACGTTGACGCCAAAAAGCTGACGCGAGCCCAGCCGGAACAGCAGCAGCGCCAGCCGGTTGTGGCCGGCCAGCCGGGTGCGTTGGTCGATGCGGTCGAGCAGGTCCTGACTCATGCCTCCGTTTGTCGGCCGGTAGGCCGCTTCCTTGAGCGATCCGTGCTCCAGCGACGCGATCTTCAGCGGCACGGTTCCCGGTGGCTTGTTTTTCTACGGTACGTGTCGCCTGTGTCCCATTCGCGGCCTGCCCGCCGGCGGCGCTGGCACGCGGCTTGCACCTTGCCGGGCGTAGCCGATCGTCCAGGAGGGCGTCCTTGTCATCCATCGCATCGATACGCCGTCGTCCCGCCGGGCGCCCCGGCCCTGCGCTCGCCGGCGCCGTGCTGGCGGTCGGCGTGCTGTTGGGCGCGATGCCGGCCGGCCGGGCGCGCGCGGCGGTCCCGACGCAACCGCTCGACGACATCGGCGCGGCCGCGATCGCCGCGCTCGGCGCCGGCGACGCGCAGTCGGCCGAAGCCGTGCTCGATCCCGCGCTGCGGCTCGCCCGATGCAGCCAGCCGCTGCAGGCCGTGGCCTCCGGGGCGAAGACGGCGCAGGTGCGCTGCGACGATACGCCGGGCTGGCGCCTCTACGTCCCGGTGCGGGTGCACCGCGAAGCCGACGTGGTCGTGCTGGCCACGCCGGCCGCCTCCGGCGTCCCGATCGCGGCCAACCAGCTCGTGGTCCAGCGCCGCGATATCGGCGATGCGGCCGGCGCCACGTTCAGCGATCCCGCGGCCCTGGTCGGGCGCATTCCCAACCAGGCCCTCGCCCCGGGCGTGGTGCCGACCGAAGCCGACCTCGCGGTCGGCCGACCGCTGCGGCGCGGTGATCCGGTGGTGCTGGTCTCGCGGACCGGCGGCGTCGAGGTGCGCATGCCCGGGCGCGCGCTCGGCCCGGCCCGCGCCGGCGGCATGGTGCAGGTGGAGAACGCCTCGTCCCGTCGCGTGCTGCGCGGGCGGATGGCCGAGGAAGGGGTGGTCGAGCTGTTGCCTTGACGGACGCAGCCCCGGCTGGTGTGCTGGCGGCCCGCGGCGGGTCGTTCCGCGACCGGCTAACGGGCGCTCAAGTTCGCCGGGGACGCGCCGTTACAGTGTTCGACCGAGTACAAGCAGGAGCGTGCCATGACCAACAAGATCGACGGCGGCTTGCCCGTCGCCAGAGCGCCGGCGACCCACAATGCGTCCGCAACGGCGCGTGCCGGCGGCGAGCGCGGCCAGCCTGTCGCCGCCGTCGCGGCGGGCGACAGCATCCGCCTGACCGGCGAAGCCGAAGGCCTGCAGGCCCTCGAACGCCAGCTCGGCGCCGCGCCGGCCGGCATCGACGTCGCCCGCGTCAACGCGCTGCGCAGCGCCATCGCAGACGGCAGCTATCGCGTCGACGCGCAGGAAATCGCGACCCGCATGCTCGACCTCGAGCGCCAGCTGGGCGGCTGATGGACATGGCGTTCGCCATCGACCATCCGCTCGAAGCGCTGGAACGGGCGCTGGGCGCGGAACGCCGTGCCCTGCTCGAACACGACGTCGACGCGCTGCTGGCGTCCACCGCCGACAAGCTCGCCGCGCTGCGGCGCGCCGAGGCGGCGGGGCCGGATCCGGCCGCGGCCGAACGCCTGTCGGCGCTGCGCGAACTCAACCAGGCCAACGGCGTGCTGCTCGCGCGCCGCCGGCGCGAAGTGGGCTGGGCGCTGCGGCGCATCGGCCGCGTCGAGTCGACGGGCGTGTACGATTCCAACGGACAGTCCGGCGCCCGTCCGCAGGCGCGCTGTCTGGGAGTGGGATGAACCAACCCGGCGACACCGCCATGCCTGGCGCAGAAGCGCTCTTCTGGGCCTTTTGCACGTCCGAGAACGCCGTGATGCTGGTCGACGGCGACGGCCGGATGACCCATGCCAACCCGGCGGCGATCGCCCTGGCGGCGCGCGCGCTGCCAGGCGAAGCGCCCGGCCAGCTGTTGCGGCTGCTGCCGCCCGAAGCACGCGAGATCGCGCGCGAGACCGGCCGCTGGGCGGGTGAGATATCGGTGGCCGACGGCATCGTCATCGAGATCATCCTGCACCGCGGCGAGCGCAACGGCGTGGCGCAGTGCATCGTGACCTTCGACGATGTCTCGCTGCGCAACGCGCGCCAGATCGAGCTGCAGCAGCGCCACGACGAACTGCAGGCCGCGCATCGCCGCCTGGCCGGCGCGCAGGAACAGCTGCTGCAGTCGGAGAAGATGGCGTCGATCGGCCTGCTGGCGGCCGGCGTCGCCCACGAGATCAACAACCCGATCGGCTACGTCCATTCCAACCTCGGCACGCTGCAGGAATACATCGGCGCGCTGTTCGCGCTGATCGAATGCCATGAAGCAGCGCTGCAGTCCGACGATCCGGCGGCGATGCGCGAGGAAGTGCTCGCCAGGCGCGAGCGCCTCGACATCGACTTCATCCTCGGCGACCTGCCCAACCTGATGGCCGAATCGCGCGAGGGCATCGAGCGCGTCACCAAGATCGTGCAGGACCTCAAGGAGTTTTCGCACGTGGGCGGCGGCGAGGAGATGCGGCCGTCGGACCTGCACAAGGGCCTGGAATCGACCCTCAACATCGTCTGGAACGACCTCAAGTACAAGGTCCGGGTGGAGAAGCACTACGGCGAGCTGCCGCTGGTCGAGTGCCACCTGTCCGAGATCAACCAGGTGTTGATGAGCCTGCTGATCAACGCCGGCCAGTCGATCGAGAATCGCGGCAGCATCGACATCGCCACCGGCGCGGAAAACGGCGAAGCCTGGATCAGCATCGCCGACACCGGCTGCGGCATCGCGCCCGAGGCGCTGCAGCGCATCTTCGATCCGTTCTACACCACCAAGCCGATCGGCCGCGGCACCGGGCTCGGCCTGGCCATCGCCTACCGCATCGTCGCCAAGCACCACGGGCGCATCGAGGTCAGCAGCCAGCCGGGCGTCGGCAGCACGTTCCGGGTGGTGCTGCCGGTGGTGCAGCCTGCCCAAAGCGCTGGCGCGCAGCCGGTCGCCTGACGGCGGTCGATCCGCAGATGCGGCTCAGTACGCGTCTTCGCCAGCCGCGCGCCGCTCATGGGCGCGGAACGCGGCCTGGATGTGGCCGCGCAGTTCGTCGTCGTTCCAGGGCTTGGTGAGGAACCGGTAGATCGCGCCGCGATTGATCGCTTCGGTGATCGTGGCCAGGTCGGTGTAGCCCGACAGCACCATGCGGATCGTGTCGGGGTACAGGTCGCGCACCTTGGCGAGGAACTCGGTGCCGCTCATGTCCGGCATGCGCTGGTCGGACACGATCACCTGCACCGGATTGCTGGCCAGCAGGTCGAACGCTTCGCGCACCCCGCTCGCGGTGAGCACGTGGTAGCCGTCGCGGCGGAACAGCCGCCCCAGCGAGCGCAGCATGTTCTCCTCGTCGTCGAGCAGCAGCAGGGTCCGCTCCGGCCGGGTCGCGGCGAACACGCCCGGCAGCAGGAAGCGCCGGCGGATGAGGTCGTCCAGCTCCTCCACCGGCAGCGGCGGGCTGAACAGGTGGCCGAGGAAGAAATCGCAGTGGTTGCGGCGCAGGAAGCCGAGCTCCGCTTCGCTCTCCACGCCCTTGGCGGTGACCTTCATGCCGAGGCGATGGCCCATCGCGATGATGCCGCGCACGATCGCCGCGCTGCGCGGGTCGCTGGCGACGTTGCGGATGAAGCCGCGCCCGATCTTGAGCCGGTCGAGCGGATACTGGGCGAGCGCGGCGAAACTCAGGCCGCCCAGGCCGAAATCCTGCACGGTCAGGGTCGTGCCCAGCGAACGCAGGCCGGTGAGCGTGTCGTGGATGCGGTGCGCGTCGAGCGCGAGCGCGCTTTCGGAGATCTCCAGTTCCAGCGCGCCGCCGCCCAGTTGGTGGCGATGCAGCTGTTCTGCGATCAGGTCCAGGCAGTCCGACTGCGCCAGCAGCGAGTTCGACAGATGGATCGACAATCTCAGGTAGTCGAGTCCCTGGTCGCGCCAGTCGGCGAGCTGCCGGACCGCCGCTTCGACCACCCAGATGCCCAGGCGCGCGGACAGGCCGGCGCGCTCGACGGTGCTCAGGAACCGGCTCGGCCGCAGCAGGCCATGGTTGGCCGTGTTCCAGCGCAGCAGCGCGCCGAATCCGGCCAGGCCACCGTCCTGCGCGTCGATCAGCGGCTGGTAGAACAGTCGCAGCTCGCGCTTGTCCAGCGCTTCCACGAAGCGTTCCGCGAAGTTTCCGTCCGAAGACGTCTTGCTCCCGCCCTCCGAGTACAGGCCGACATTGTTGTGGCCATCGCGCTTGGTGTCGCGCAGCGCCTGTTCGGCGCTGGCCAGCAGGGCGGGCGCGTCTGCCGCGTGGTCGGGGAACACCGCAATGCCGATCGAGAGCGTGATCGGCAGCGTGTAGGGCGGGATCCACAGCGGCGCTTCGAACGCGTCGCGCAGCAGTTCGGCCAGCGCCGCGCCGTCGGGCTCGCCGGGCAGGTACGCCACGCCGGCGAGGAATTCGTCGCTCGACAGGCGCCACAGCCAGCCATCGCTGGGCATCGCCTTGAGCAGGCGCTGGGCCACCGCGGCGAGCACCTGGTCGCCGACCGCGTCGCCCATGTTCAAGTTGATCAGGTGGAACATGTCGATGTCGACGTGGAGCAGCGCAAAGCGACGGTTGGTCGCATTGGCGGCCGCCACCGCGGTCGCAAGGTTCGGCCCGCCGGCACCGAATCGGTACAGCGACGTGACCGGGTCGACCGGTATTCCACCCAGTTCGTGGTAGCGCAGGTTCATGGCGGCAGGGTAATCCCTCGACGCGGCGAGTTTCACACGGCGGCGGCGCGAGGGTAACCGGCGGCAGCGGATTGGACGGCTGCCGGACGGAACCGCCGTACGAACAACCGTGGCCGCGCCGAACAAGGTTCGTGGCGGGTTGGCGGCGTCTGCGTCGCGGGCGCCGCGCACCGTGCGCGCCGGAAGAAAGGTATGCGCGTCCACCCGTACAATCTCTGCCAGATGATCTCCTCGCCCGCCATCCGCCCCGACGCGCTGCGTCTTTCCGTCGCCCCGATGATGGACTGGACGGACACGCACTGCCGCGTGTTCCACCGGCTGCTGGCTCCGCACGCGCGGCTGTACACCGAGATGGTGCATGCCAACGCGGTGATCCATGGCGATCGCGCGCGGCTGCTGGCGATGGATCCAGTCGAGCATCCGGTGGCGCTGCAGCTCGGCGGCAGCGAGCCGGCGCTGCTGGCGCAGGCGGCGCGGATCGGCGCCGAGCGCGGGTTCGACGAGATCAACCTCAACTGCGGCTGCCCGTCCGATCGCGTCCAGGCCGGGCGTTTCGGCGCCTGCCTGATGCGCGAGCCGACGCTGGTGGCCGATTCGGTCGCGGCCATGATCGAAAGCGTGGCCGCGCTGGAAGCTCCGGTGCCGGTCACGGTGAAGTGCCGGCTCGGCGTCGACGACGACCATCGCTACGAAGTGTTCCGCGAGTTCGTCGACCAGGTCGCCGCCGCCGGCTGCCGCATGTTCGTGGTGCATGCGCGCAATGCCTGGCTCAAGGGGCTGTCGCCCAAGGAGAACCGCGAAGTGCCGCCGCTGCGCTACGAATGGGCCTACGCGCTCAAGCGCGAGCGACCGGACCTGTCGGTGATCGTCAACGGCGGCATCGCCACGGAGCACGAAGCCACCGCGCACCTGGCACACGCCGACGGCGCCATGCTCGGGCGCGCCGCGTACCACGATCCCTACCTGCTGCATCGACTCGACGCGGCCTGGTTCGGCGACCCGCTGCGCCCGCGCGGCGAGTTGCTGCGCACGCTGCGGCCCTACGTCGAATCGCAGCTCGCCGGCAGCGCGCAGCAGCGGCCCGTTCCGCTGAAGCACATCACCCGTCACCTGCTCGGCCTGTTCCACGGCGAGCGCGGTGGTCGTGCGTTCCGCCAGGTACTCAGCGAAGGCGCGCACCGGCCGGGCGCGGACTGGTCGCTGGTCGAGGCGGCGCTCGCGGCGACCGAACGGACGGAGCAGGCCGCCGCATGATCACCCGCGACGTGGCTGCGTTCCTGCGCGCTGCCCGGGAGTGCGCGCCCGATTTCGGACCGGCGACCGCGCGAGCCGCCTTCCTCGTGTCGCCCGACGGCTTCGCCCGCGCCGAGGAGTCGGCCCGCGACAACCGCTACATGGCCGGCACCGGCGGCTTCGACGCGGCGCGCGCGCTCGGCCAGCACCGGACCCTGCAGGCGGCGCTGTCGTCTGTGCTGCCGACGGTGTGCTTCGCCGGCGACCCGGCCGCACCCGACGGACTGTTCCCGAACAATGTCTTCGGCACCGCGCCCGGACGGCTGGTGGTCGGGCGCATGCGGCACCCCATCCGCCAGCGCGAAGCGGCGCGCCAGGACATCCGCGGCTTCTTCCGCGACGTGGTCGGCTACGCCGAAACCGACCTGTCGACCCAGCCGCACGCCTGCGAGCTGACCGGCGCGCTGGTGATCGACCGCGCCCGCGGCCTGGGTTTTTGCGGGCTGTCGGAACGCTGCGACGAATGCGGTGCCCGCCTGATGCACGAGGCGTTCGGCCTGCGCGCGACGCTGATGTTCGACCTCGCCCCGGGCGAGTACCACACCAACGTGGTGCTGGCGGTGCTGGCCGGGCGGGCAGCGATCGCGTGGCCGGGCGGATTTGCCGATGTCGGCGCGGTCGATGCGATTGCCGCGCTGTATGCCCCGCACCTGGCGATCCTGTCGCAAGCCGAGCAGGCCGCCTTCGCGGGCAACGCACTGTCCGCCTCCGCGGACACGGCCTGGATGAGTGCCGGGGCGGCGGCCGCGCTGTCCGCCGCCAACCACGGCGTCCTCGAAGGCGCCGGGTTCGTCGTGCGGCAGGTGGCGCTCGATGCGATCGAAGCGGCCGGCGGATCGCTGCGCTGCTGCGTCGCGGAGGTGTACTGAGCGCGACCGCGACTGAACGCCTATGCTGGTGTCAACGAAAAGTTAAGGCCTGTTCACCGCGTTCTTTCGAAAATCATCGTCCCACTCGTCCACCAGGCCACCAAGCCCCGGAGTTCCGCAGATCATGTCGATGCGCCTTTCCTTCCTGCCCCTGGTCGCCGCCGCCGCGCTGGCGTTCGCGAGCGTGGGCGCATGGGCCCAGGACGGCCGCGGGCACGACCGGGGCCGCGACCAGGATGGCCAGGTCGATCGCGGGCAACGCGACGACGGCATGCGCGATGCGCCGCGGCCGCGGATGATGCGCGAGCCGCGCCGGCAGGAGTCCCGGCGCTCGCGCGATGACGGCTTGGCCGACTCGGTGCGCAGGATCGAGCGCACCACCCGCGGCCGGGTGATCAACGCCGAGCGGGTGCAGTCCGATGGCCGCGACATCAACCGCATCAAGGTCATGGACGAGCGTGGCCGCATCCGCGTCTACATGGACGATCCACAGCAGCGCAGCAGGGCCCCTACACGCGGCGACGACAACTGAGCTTCCAAGCTTCCACAAAGCACATCGACCGGGCACGGTTGCCCTCGAATCATCACCCTTGGAGTAGCCGATGCGAATTCTCCTCGTCGAAGACGAAGCCCCGTTGCGCGAAACCCTGGCCGCACGCCTGAAGCGCGAGGGCTTCGCCGTGGACGCCGCCCAGGACGGGGAGGAAGGCCTGTACATGGGGCGCGAGGTGCCGTTCGATGTCGGCATCATCGACCTGGGCCTGCCGAAGATGTCCGGCATGGAGCTGGTCAAGCAGCTGCGCGAGGAAGGCAAGCAGTTCCCGGTGCTGATCCTCACCGCGCGCTCGAGCTGGCAGGACAAGGTCGACGGCCTCAAGCAGGGCGCCGACGATTACCTGGTCAAGCCCTTCCACGTCGAAGAGCTGCTGGCGCGCGTCAATGCCCTGGTCCGCCGCGCGGCGGGCTGGAGCAAGCCGACCCTGGAATGCGGCGCGGTGGTGCTCGACCTGGCCGCACAGACGGTCACCGTCAACGGCAGCAACGTCGACCTGACCAGCTACGAGTACAAGGTGCTCGAATACCTGATGATGCACGCGGGCGAACTGGTTTCGAAGGCCGACCTGACCGAGCACATCTACCAGCAGGACTTCGATCGCGACTCCAACGTGCTCGAGGTCTTCATCGGCCGCCTGCGCAAGAAGCTCGATCCCGAGGGGACGCTCAAGCCGATCGAGACCGTGCGCGGGCGCGGCTATCGCTTCGCCATCCCGCGCAGCAACGAAGGCTGAAACGTCGCCCCATCGCGGCGATAATCCCGCCAGCCCCGCGTCGCCGCGGCGTCGAGCGAAGGCGGTACGGCGACCGACACCCGCATCCGCAACCAACGCGAGGCGCAGTTGCCCGCACGAGCCGATAAGCAGGACACCGGCCAGCGCAAGCCGTTGCTGCCGTGGCGACCGCGTTCGCTGCAGGCGCGGCAGCTCATGGCCGCGAGCCTGGGCCTGGTCGCGTTCCTCGCGTTGGCCGGGTACGCGCTCGACCGCGCCTTCGTCGACGTCGCCGGGCAGGTGCAGCGCGACCGCCTGAAGGCTTACGCCTACAACTACGTGGCCGGCGTGGAGTTCTTCCGCAACGGCGACATCTTCGTGCCCGAAGTGCCGCCCGATCCGCGCTTCGACCAGCCGGGCAGCGGCCTGTATGCGGTGATCGTGCTGCCCGAGGGCCAGCAGTCGTGGCAGTCGATGTCCACCCGCGGACCGCAGCTGCCCGAAGAAGAAATGCTGGCGCCGAACCAGGAGGAATTCCGCGGGCCGCTGCCGATCATCAAGACCAGCGGCGAGCCCGGCGAGGTGTTCCGCTATGGCATCGGCGCCGCGGCGGTGCAGGACAGCGGCAACGTGACCGAAACGGAGCGCCCGTACACGGTCTACGTGATGGAGGACGAAGGCACCCTGGCGCGCCAGGTGCGCGTGTACCGCACCGCGCTGTGGGGTTACCTGGGCATCGCCGGCGTGGTGCTGCTGTTGCTGCAGACGTTCGTGCTGCGCTGGAGCCTGTGGCCGCTGCGCAACGTGGTCAGCGAACTCAAGCGCGTGCAGCGCGGGCAGGCCAATCGCATGAGCGAGCACCACCCGCGCGAACTGCAGCCGCTGACCGACAGCATCAACGCGCTGGTGGAGAGCGAGCGCGAGAACCTCGACCACCAGCGCAACACGATGTCGGACCTCGCCCACAGCCTGAAGACGCCGCTGGCCGTCTTGCGCACGCGCCTGGACAACAACGCGAGCGAAGCCGAGCTGCGCGAGGAGGTCGATACCCAGGTGCGGCGCATGAACGACCTGGTCGGTTACCAGCTCGGTCGCGCGGCGTCCGCCGGCCACAAGCTGTTCGCCGCACCGGTGGCGATCGAACCGCACGCCGAGCAGATCGTGCGCGGGCTGGAGAAGATCTACGCCGGCAAGGGCGTGATCTGCGAATTCGAGATCGACGAGGGCGTGCAGTTCTACGGCGAGCCGGGCGACCTGCAGGAACTGCTCGGCAACCTGCTGGAGAACGCCTTCAAGTGGGCCAAATCGCGGGTGCTGTTGACGGCGGGGCCGGGCGCCACCTTGCCCAACCGGCGCCCGGGCCTGGTGCTGGTCGTCGACGACGACGGCCCGGGCATCCCCGAGGACCGCATCGCGTACGTCCTGCAGCGCGGCGTGCGCGGCGACGAGCGCGTGCAGGGGCACGGCATCGGCCTGTCGATCGTACAGGACCTCGTGCGCAGCTATCGCGGCGAACTCAGCGTCGGTCCCTCGCAGGAACTGGGCGGCGCCCGCTTCCAGGTGACGTTGCCGCCGGGGCTTTAGGGGCAGGGGATCGTCGCCGGGGATCAGGCGCCAGCACGCGTTTCGCCAAGCGCTGGTGACGCGCCCTTGGCGGACGAAGCCGGTTCGACCCGACGCGTCGATCCTGTTCGATCCCTACAGAAGGTAATCAGGCTCAGGCTGCGATGCCGTGGCTTCGCCAGGAGCCTGCTGTGCGCGCCCGGGCGCCTCGCCGTAAAACCGCTCCAGATGCCCCGCCACCTTCGGCATCGCGCGGCGCAGCGTGGCGGGGTCGGTGAAGTGGTACTCGCTGCACACCGCGAAGAATTCCTCCGGCGCCTCGGCCGCATAGGCGTCGATGGCGGTGCGTCGGCCGCGGTCGACCTGCGCGACGAACCCATCGAATGCCGCCTGGAAATCACGCGCCCATTCGCGCTGCCAGGGTCGCGGAAGCGGCGGCGTGCCGTCGAGCGCGCCGTCGAGCGCGTCGAGCTTGTGCGCCATTTCGTGCACCGCCACGCAGAAGCCCGCGTCGGGCTCGTCGAGGTCGGCCTGCACGTCGGCCCAGGACAGGATCAGCGGGCCGCTGTCCCAGGCCTCGCCGATCAGCTCGTCCTCCCACTCGTGCAGCACGCCGGCGAAATCGACGTGGCTGCGGTTCACGCGGAAGGCGTCGGGATAAACGATCAGCTGGGACCAGCCGCGCAGGCCCTGTTCGCCGAATTCCAGCAGCGGCAGGCAGCACACCGCCGCCAGCGTCAGGCGCGCGGCGTCGTCGAGTTCCAGTTCACCGATCGGGGTGATCGTCTTGTCGCGCAGGAATCGCGCGGCGAGCGCCTGCAGGCGCGCGTCGCGTTCCGGGCCGAGGGCGGCGACCCAGCGCACGCGCGCACGCACGGCGGCCCACAGGGCGGGGTCGGGCGGGGAGGGTGGTTCGCCTGCGAACAGGCGGCGGATCAATGCACGCACAAGCGCGGCATGCGCACGCGAGGCACGTACGGGCAAATGGTCAGCGGAACATGCCCGGCAGGAAGCTGTGCCAGCGCGGCGGGCGGATGTCGCCGACGCTGTCGCTCGCGCGGCGCACGCCCGGCTTGGCCTTCACCGGCTTGACCACATGGGTGGTGGGCTTGGCGCTGGCGGGGCGGACGGTGTCGTCGTCCTGCGCCACCGCGTCGTCCTGGCAGCTGCCGCCGCCGTCGCCGTTCGCGCCCATCATGCGAATGTCGCGCGCAGCCAGCGGCAGGCTGGCGCACAGCAGCAGCAGGGTCAGGGCGAGTCGGATGGACATGGGGGATCCTGGGCCGGAGCCGCGATCAGTGCGGGACTATACCGTGGAGGCGCCGGGCATGCAGATGGTTGCATGCTGCATCGCAGCAGGCCCGCGGCCGCGTTCGGGCGGGGCGCGCGGCGGGGATCCGGGTCGTCGATAATCGCCCGATGCCGGACCGCGGATTCCACGCCAGAGCTCCCCGTCGCCCTCTTGCCGCCAAGCGCGCGGCATCACCGGCGGCGAAAAGCCGCGGCGTCGCCGATGAGCGCTGAGCGGGCGCTGCTGCGGCGCCTGATGGCCGGACCCGTGTCCGGCGACGCGCTCGCGCGCGAGAACGGCGAAACCCGCGCCGCGGTGTGGAAACGCATCGAAGGCCTGCGCGAGGCCGGGGTGGCGATCGAGGCGCGCGCCGGCCGCGGCTATGCGCTGGCCCAGCCGCTGGACCTGCTCGACGCCGACGCGATCGTAATGGCGATGCCCGATGCCGCGCGTGCGCGCCTGGCCGGGCTGGAAGTGGCCTGGTCGATCGATTCCACCAACTCCGAGTTGCTGCGCCGCCAGGCGCCGCGCGAGGGCGTCGCGGTGCTGCTGGCCGAACGCCAGATCGATGGCCGCGGCCGCCGTGGTCGCGCCTGGGCCTCGCCCCTGGCCGCCAATCTCTACCTGTCTCTGGCGCGCAGCTTTGATGGCGGCCTGGCGCGGCTGGGCGGACTGAGCCTGGTGGCCGGCGTGGCCGCTGCCGGGGCGCTGCGGTCGCTGGGGCTGGGCGAAGTGCAGCTGAAATGGCCCAACGACCTGGTAATGGTTGACGGCGCCCGTCCGGGTTCGAGCCCGTCGCTGCGCAAGCTGGGCGGACTGCTGGTGGAGGGCAGCGGCGAGCACGCCGGGCCGGTCCGGGCGGTGATCGGCCTCGGCCTCAACGTGCGCATGCCGCCCGCGCATGGCCGCGCCATTGACCAGCCGTGGGTCGACCTTGCGACGCTGGTGCCGGACCGCCTGCCGACGCGCAACGCCATTGCCGCCGCGCTGCTGGCCGGATTGCTGCCGGCGCTGGACCAGTTCGACCGCGACGGCCTGTCGGCCTTCCTGCCGCGCCATGCCGAACTCGATGCGCTTGCCGGCCGCGACATCGTGCTGCACGGCGGCGATGGCGATCGCAGCGGGACGGCGCTCGGCCTCGCCCCCGACGGCGCGCTGCGCGTGCGCCTCGGCGACGGCCAGGTGCGAGCCTTCCACGCCGGCGAAGTCAGCGTGCGCCCGCGATGAGCCGCTGGCTGTTCGACCTCGGCAACACCCGGCTCAAATGCGCCGCGGTGGATGCTGCCGGCCACATCGGCGCGGTGTGCGTGATCGCGCACGACGGCACGCGCTTCGACGGCGACCTGGCAGCCGTGCTGCCGGCGGCGTTCGAAGACGCCTGTGTGGGGAGCGTTGCAGCCAGCAGCGTGCGGGTCGAACTGCTCGATGCGCTGGCGCAGCGCGGCGCGCGCATTTCGCTGGCGTGCACCCAGTACCGTTTCGGTGAGGTGACGATTGCCTACGCGCAGCCGGCGCGGCTCGGCGTCGATCGTTTCCTCGCCCTGCTCGGCGCGCGCGCGCGCGGCAATGATGCAGCCCTGGTGGTCGGCGTGGGCACCGCGCTCACCATCGACTGGCTGGACGCCGACGGTCGCCATCGCGGCGGCCGCATCGCGCCCTCGCCCATGCTCATGCGCGAGTCGTTGCACGCACGCGCGGCACATTTGCCGCTGCACGGTGGCCGCTACGTCGAGTTCGCCGACGACACCGACGACGCGCTCGACTCCGGGTGCACCGGCGCGGCGCTGGCGCTGGTCGAACGCAGCCTGCAGATTGCACGGTCGCAGGGCGGCGAGCCGCCGCGGCTGCTGCTGCACGGCGGTGGCAGCCAAGCGCTGCGCGCACAGCTGCCGCACGCGATCGATGCACCGACCCTTGTGCTCGAGGGCCTCGCGCGGTGGGCCGACGCGGCCTGACGCGGCGAGGATACGCGCCGCGGCAGGCCCGTTCGTTGCCGGCCTCGAGCGACCTGTCGAAAGTGCATCGGGCTCATGCCGATCGGCCTCTGTCGTGATCGGCATGGCCGTCGTGTTCTTCCCGCGACGGCTTGCGCAAGTCGGATCCTTGCCCCGGTTTCGACAAGCTATTTGCGGGGCACCCCACTAGAATCGCGGCATGCTCGCTCGCGCCCTGATCGTCCTGCTTGTGGTGTTGAACCTCGGCGTTGCCGCCTGGTGGCTGGCACGCGACGAGCCCGCGATCGCTGCCGTCAAAGCGCCCTCCGACGTCGCGCGCCTGCAGCTGTTGCGCGAAAAGGCTCGCGTTGCGCCTGCATCGCCTCCCACCGCGCCTGCATCGCGCGCGACGCCACCGCCGGGGGACACATCGGCCGCCTCGATTGCCGACGTTCCTGCCGCGCCGGATTCCGGCGCCGCGGCCGTCGCGGACGCGGCGACCCGTTGTTACGCGCTCGGGCCGTTTTCGGACGCCGACAAGGTCGCCGCCGCGCGACGCCAGCTGCAGTCGCGCGCCGCGCGCCTGCACGTGCGCGAAGTGGCATCCGCCACGCGTCGCGGCTGGCGCGTGTGGCTGCCGCCGCAGGCCGACCGCGCCGCCGCGCAGGCGCTGGTCGAGCGGATCGCCGCTGCCGGATTCGCCGACTATTTCATCGTCGCCTCGGGCGACGAGGCCAACAGCATCTCGCTCGGCCGGTACGGCAGCGAGCCGACGGCGCGTCGCCGCCAGGCCGCGCTGCAGGCGGCCGGATTCACCGACGTCCGCGCCGAAGCGCTGGGCGACGCCCCGGCCGCGGCCACCTGGATCGATATCGCCGCCGCCGCGCCGCTGGGCGAGGCGGACGCCAGCGCGCTTGGCGCGCAGCGGGTCCTGCCGATCGATTGCGAGACAGTGCCTTCCGCACCGGCCGCGACACGCTAGAATGCCGCCGCAGCGCGGCCTTGCCCGCGCGGCAGCGCCTCGATCGTCCCGGAACATGCCGGCATAGCTCAGTTGGTAGAGCAACCGCCTTGTAAGCGGTAGGTCCCCAGTTCGAATCCGGGTGCCGGCACCACGGTTGTCCTCGGAGCCCGCGCGCACTGCAGCCTGGCTGGCCTGATCCGCCCGACGCCTCTACAGTACGGCCTCCCCATCGCGCGTACGGCCCCGCCGGCCGCAACTGCGGCGGCCGTCGCAGCGCTGGTCGCTTCGACGCATCCTACCGCCCGCGACTCGACACCATGCTGCCGGAGCGCCGGCATCCCAGAACCGGAGCCCGACATGAGCCGCACCTATTCCCCCGTATCGATCTTCGGCGCACCCACCGACGTCGGCGCCGGCAGCCGCGGCAGCCGGATGGGGCCGGAGGCCTTGCGCGTGGCCGGCCTGGTCGAAGCGCTTGCCGCGCGCGGCGTGGACGTCGTCGATCGCGGCAACGTCGAAGGCCCGCGCAATCCCTGGCTGCCGCCGAGGGGCGGCTATCGCCACCTCGACGAGGTCGTGGCCTGGAACCGCGCGGTGCTGGAGGCGTCGACGCGCGAACTCGAGGCCGGGCGCATGCCGATCCTGCTCGGTGGCGACCACTGCCTGGCGGTCGGCTCGATCGCCGCGGTCGCCGCCCACTGCCGCAAGCACGGCAAGCAACTGCGGATCCTGTGGCTCGATGCGCACACCGACTTCAACACGCACGACATCACGCCCTCGGGCAACGTCCACGGAATGCCGGTTGCCTGCCTGTGCGGCATCGGGCCGCAGGCGCTGACCGCGCTGGGCGGACATGTTCCCGAGATCGAACCGGCGCAGATCCGCCAGATCGGCATCCGCTCGGTCGACCAGGAAGAAAAGCGCCTGGTCAAGCAGCACGCGCTCGACATCTACGACATGCGCTACATCGACGAGGTCGGGATGAAGCGGGTGATGGAGGAAGCGCTCGAGGGCGTGGACGAACGCACCCACCTGCACGTGAGTTTCGACGTCGACGTGCTGGATCCTTCGATCGCACCCGGCACCGGCACCAAGGTTCCCGGCGGCATCAATTATCGCGAGGCGCAGCTGATCATGGAAATGATCGCCGACAGCGGGTGCATGGGATCGCTGGACATCGTCGAGGTCAATCCGGTCCTCGACCACGGCAATGCGACCGCGGAGCTGGCCGTGGACCTGGTGGAGAGCCTGTTCGGCAAATCGACGCTGATGCGCGACTAGCACTGGGCGCGAAACGCCGTGTCGTGACGTGGGAAGCCCTGCGCGTTGCCTCGATCCCGGCCACATGCGGCGGACGAGGGCGCTGCCGAACATGATGGGCGACTGACCAGTTTCGCCGAACGGCGTCGTCCGGCATCCGATTGCACGCGGCATTCACACCCCGATGGGGTTTCATTCACGGCGCGGGCCGCAGACTTGCCCCGCGGTCCACCCGTCCGTACAGGAGAGATCCATGAAGCGCATCGTTTCCCTTGCATTGCTCGCACTGTTTTCCATGAACTTCCTCGTTGCCTGCAACACCGTGAAGGGCGCCGGCAAGGACGTGGAAAAGGTCGGCGAAAAGGTCCAGCAATCGGCCGACGACACTGGCGCGACCGATCCTCGCTGATCGCGCTCCGACGTCACGAAGCGGACCGGCTTGCCGGTCCGTTTTTTTTTGCCCGCGATGTGGCCGCTGGCGACAGCAAGTACCGGGTCGGCAAGCTGGCGCGCCATCGATGCGAGTGCGATCGTGGCGCCCACGCAGGCGGACCAATTCGGCATGACGATGGCCTGCGTTCGCCACGGTCATGCGTCATGACTGACCGACGTTTGCCGGCCATTTTCCCGGATCTCCAGGCCTGTTCCTTCGTCAGCAGTTGCAGCCGCAGGCGCCTTGCAAGAATCATCGCAATGCAGGTGCGCCGCCCGGAGCGGCATTCCCGAGGTGGCAGCTAAAACGGATCGGGCACGAATCCGCCCGGGAATGCGCGAGGCACCTGCGCCGTCGATCGGCGTGGCCAGTCGCGCGGCAGGATGCCGAGCGCAGCCAGGCGCCCGGGTGCGTCGTAGCGCAGTTCAAGCACCTGCGCCGGCCGCGCGCTGGCACGCAGGAAGCCGGTGCGTGAAGCCGGTGCCCACTCGCGCTCGCCGTGGCCGGTGCCGACCTGCTGGGGCATGGCGCGTGCGGTCGATGGGGCCGGCGGCGCGATCGCCTCGTCCGCGCTCGCCGCGCGGGCGTATGCATCGGCGCGCGCATGCGGGCGTGCCCGCCGGTCTGCGGCCCCCGGATCGCGAGACCGAAACTCCGGCGCCACCTGCACCTCTTCCGGCCGCTGCTCGCGGAACGTGGCGATGCCGATCACTCCCACGTTGCCGGGTCGGCCAGTGCGCGCGGCGTAGCTGTCGGCAAGGCTGGTGAAGTGGAACTGCGCGACCTCGTCGAGCGACTTGCGCCAGCCATCGATCTCGCTGCTCTGCCAGGGCGCCAGCACGTAGCCGCCCTGGGAAGGATCGGCGTCCTCGCCGGTGACGGCATTCACGCCGTCGACCGACAGCACCACGAGCACGCGCTCGTCGCTGGCGTTGGTCAGGCGGATCGCGTAGCGGTGGCCCGGGACGCCGGCCAGCCAGCGCTCGCCGCGGTGGCGGTATTGCGCCAACACGCGCCCGTCGTCACGGTCGACGACGGCGATCTCCACCAGCGCGCGCGCCGGTGCGGGCAGGCAGGCAACGACGGCGAGCAACGCCGCGCAGCAGGACAGGGAGGTTCGCGACATGGCCGGGCTCCGGAGTGGGGACGATGCCAACGCCCCCGCGTGGCAGACGGGGTTGCCCGGCGGCGAGCGCCGGTTCGAATGCCGGCAGCGGGCTAAAATGGCCGCAACGCTAGCCCCGGCCCCGCCATGACCCCCCGCAAGACCCGCATCCTCACCGGCATCACCACGTCCGGCACGCCCCACCTCGGCAACTACGTCGGCGCGATCCGGCCGGCGGTGGCCGCCTCGCGCGCGCCCGACGCGGAGAGCTTCTACTTCCTCGCCGACCTGCATTCGCTGATCAAGGTGCAGGATCCGGCACGCGTGCAGCGCTCGACCCTGGAGATCGCGGCGTCCTGGCTTGCCTGCGGACTCGATCCGGACGAAGTGTGGTTCTACCGCCAGTCCGACATCCCGGAAATCACCGAGCTGACCTGGATGCTGACCTGCGTGGCCGGCAAGGGCATCCTCAACCGGGCACACGCGTACAAGGCCGCCGTCGACCGCAACCGTGCCGATGGCGAAGACGACGATGCCGGCATCAACGCCGGGCTCTTCATGTACCCGGTGCTGATGTCGGCGGACATCCTGCTGTTCAACGCCGACAAGGTGCCGGTGGGGCGCGACCAGATCCAGCACATCGAGATCGCCCGCGATTTCGGCCAGCGCTTCAACCATGTCTACGGCGAGCCGAACGGAAAGCAGTATTTCCGGCTGCCGGAAGTGGTGATCGAGGAGAACGTGGCAACGCTGCCCGGCCTCGACGGACGCAAGATGTCCAAGAGCTACGACAACACCATCCCGCTGTTCGCCCCGCGGTCCACGCTGCGCAAGCTGATCGCGTCGATCGTCACCGACTCGCGCGCGCCCGGCGAGCCCAAGGATGCCGAAGCGTCGAACGTGTTCCAACTCTACCGGGCGTTCGCGAGCGCGGAGGAAACCGCGGACATGCGACGCGAGTTCGAGCAGGGAATCGGCTGGGGCGACGCCAAGCAGCGCCTGTTCGAGCGCATCGATTCGGAGGTCGCGCCGCTGCGCGAGCGCTACGAAGCGCTGATGGCCGAACCGCACAAGATCGAGCGCCTGCTGCGCGACGGCGCGCAGCGCCTGCGCGAACGCCACGCGTCGCCGCTGCTGCGCGAACTGCGCGCGGCGGTCGGCCTGCGCGACCTGTCGCAGGTCGCGGGCGAGGGGCGCAGGGCGGAAGGGAAGGCCGCCATGCCGCAGTTCAAGCAGTATCGCGAGGACGACGGCCGCTTCGCCTTCAAGCTGGTCGATGCCGATGGCGGGGTGCTGCTGCAGGGCGCCGGCCACGAGTCGGCGCGCGAGGTCGGGCAGCTCGTCGCGCGCCTCAGGCAGGGCGCTGGCGCGGGGCTGCGCGAGGACGCCCGCGCGGTGTGGCTGGACGAGCGCACGGTCGGCGGACTGGCCGAAGGCGCCACGCTGGACGACGTGGTCGCGGCGCTGGCCCGCTTCGCGGAAGACGCACCGTGAACCCGCAGCTCGAACTCAACCTCGGCCTGATCCTGTTTTTGCCCTGGTTCCTGATCCTGGGCGTGCTGTTCTGGCTGTTCCCGCGCCAGCCGCGCCACTTGCTGCGCCGCCTGTTCGACCTGGCCAGCCTGGCGCTGGCGACGGCGGCGTTCCTCGTTTCGCTGCACTGGGCGCACGACTACGCCAACCCGCAGCATGGGCACATGTGGCGGCAGATCCTGGCCACCTCGGTCGGCTACGGGGTGTTCCTCGGCGTGCTGCTGCTCGCCGTGCTGCTGCGCTGGGGGCTGTGGCGCCGGCGCGATAACGCCTGAGGCCACACGCGATGCGTTGACGTGGCGCAGGCTAGGGCCCGTGCCCCGGTCCGTGCGCCGCTTCGCTGGCTGCCGGCCCCGTCTCCATGGCAACGCGCCGGTACAGTTCGTACTCGTCGCGGTCGAGCGGGAAGTGCTGCAGTGCGAACACCGCGGCCGTGCGCTGGTCGCGTTCGATGGCATCGTTGCCGGCCATTTCCAGCAGCGCGTCCTTCAGTCGCGGCGAATGCGCGAGCGTGGCATTCACGCCGGCGATGGCGGCCTGCTGCACCTGCGGTTCCGGATCGAGCATCGCCTCGTACAGCACCGGCTCCATGTCGGCCTGCCGGTCCCACTGGGTGGACTGCAGCACGCTGCTTGCGCGCACGTCCGGGTCGGGGTGGCCGCGCAGGCGTGCCAGGCGCTCGGCGATCGGCGCGGTGTCCTCCACCGGCAGCACCGCCGGCGTGAGCGTGTCGATCAGTTGCCGCAGCATGTCCGGATCGCGCTCGTCGTCGATCTGGCGCAGCAGCAGTTCGCGCACCGGCGCGCGGTCGAGCGAAAACGCCTGCAGCAGCTGCAGGCCATCGCGGCGCGACTGCGGATCCGGGTTGTCGGCCAGGCGCAACGCGAAACCCATGACCTGGTCGTTCGCGGCGCTTTGCAGCACCGCCAGCAGCGCGCCGCGGCGGTCCGGGTCGGTTTCGCCCGCATAGCGGGCCATCAGTTCGCGCAGGTAGGCCGGGTCGCGCAGCGCGCGGGTGCTTTCGCTGCCGAGGTCATCGCCGACCGGCGCTGCCGTGGCGGCACGCCAGGCGCGGACGGAGCGCGATGGCTGCGCGGCACGCGGGACTTCCACCACCGGTGACGGCGCTGCCTCGGCCCCGATCGACGTCCGGGTTCCCGCGAACTGGCTGCCAACCAGCCCGCCGCCGAGCGCGGCGGCGAGCAGGGCCACCAGTACCGTGGGCTGCCGCAGCGCGCCGGGGTGCCGTGCCGGCGCGGCATCGGACTGCGCGGCGGGCATGTCAGCAGTCTGGCGCGACGCGCCCGTCCGAGCCCGTGTACGTGTAGGCATCGGGGATGTAGCGGCCGCTGCCGATCCGGTTCCACAGCTTGCTGGTGCCGTACGTGCCGGTGACCGATTGGCCGTTCTTCTGGCAGTGGATGGACACGGACGCGCCGTCGGCGAGGCTGCCCACGATGGCGTAGCTGGTGCTGGCGCCGGCGCGGACGTTGAGGTTGGCGCCGCTGGTGTTGACCGTGCCGGAAGCCGCGCCGCCGCCGCCGTTGCAGTTCTTGCTGGTATAGGTCTTCTTCGCGTAGTACGGAATCTGCGTGCCGTTCCACCGGATCTTCTGCACCGAGCCGTTGTAGCGTTCTTCGAAGTGCAGGTGCGGCGTGAGGTTGTACTTGGCGCTGGAACGGCCGACGGTGCCGATCTTCTGGCCGCGCTTGACGGTCGCGCCCTTCGACACCGAACGCGAGTTCAGGTGCGCGTATAGCGTCTGCCAGCCACTTCCGTGGTTGATGACGATGTAGTTGCCGTAGCCGGTGGTGGTCGAATAGGCCGACGTGGATACGGTGCCGCCGTAGGCGGCGACCACGGTGTCGCCCAGGTCGGAGTCGGGATTCGGGCCGCGGTTGAGGTCGACGGCGTAGGCAGGGCTGTGACCGCTCCACGTGCTGCCGACCCAGGCCTGGCCGCATGGGAATGGCATCTGGAACTTGGGTGCAGCCTGCGCGGCGACGGCCGCCGTAGCGAAGATGGCGCAGGCGGCAAGCCGGGCCAGGAAACGGTGATGTCGGTTCACGGGTGAATTCCCCTTGCTGGTCGTTGGCCCGCGCTGTCGTCGGCGCGGTGGTGACCGGCGCATGCGCCGGCGGGTCTCGCACTCCCCGATGTGCGCTGCCCGACGCTAGCCGGCGATGCCGGCCAGCGATAGCTGGGGTTCGCCCTTGGACGCGTGGTCACGCGGCGGGTGCCGTTGCGCGTGCGTCGTCCTAGACTGGCGTTATTCCCTCGCTGCGCGGCGCGCCATTCGCATGGATTCCGGTTTCCACGGCATCACCACCATCGACACGGGTTTCGGCGACCGGCCGCAGTTCTGCGCGGCTTATCTGGTCGTGCACGACGGTCGCGCGGCGTTTATCGACTGCGGCAGCAACGACAGCGTGCCGCGGCTGCTGGCCGCGCTCGAGGCGCAGGGCCTGGCGCGCGACGCGGTCGACTGGCTGGTCCTGACCCATGTCCACCTGGACCATGCCGGCGGTGCGGGGACGCTGATGCGTGCGTTGCCCAACGCGAGCCTGGTGGTGCATCCGCGCGGCGCGCCGCACATGATCGATCCGTCGAAGCTGATCGCGGGTGCGACCGTGGTCTACGGCGAGGACCAGTTCGCACGCAGCTACGGCACGCTGCTGCCGGTGCCGCGCGAGCGCGTCGTCGAAGCCGCTGACGGCCATGTCGTCGATCTCGCGGGGCGGGCGCTGCTGTGCGCCGACACGCCGGGACATGCACGCCACCACATCGCCGTGTGGGATGCGGCCAGCCGCAGCTGGTTCAGCGGCGACGTCTTCGGGCTGTCGTATCGCGAGTTCGACACCGCGCAGGGCGCGTTCGTGGTGCCGACGACGTCGCCGGTGCAGTTCGATCCCGATGAGATGCGTGCCTCGGTGCGGCGGATGATGGGCGCCGATCCGGCCGCGGTGTACCTGACGCATTACGGTCGGGTCGAACAGGTGCAGCGGCTGGGCGCCGACCTGCTGGAACAGGTCGACGCGATGGTGGCGCTGGCGCGCGGGCTTGGCGGCGAGGTAGCGCCGCATGCGCGGCTGGTCGAGGCATTGACCGCGCTCTACGTCGAGCGTGCGCGCCTCCACGGCGTGCCGGACGCAGGCGCGCGCGTGCTCGAACTGCTGACGCTGGACATCGAGCTCAACGCGCAGGGGCTGGAAGTCTGGCTGGAGCGGGAACGCGGCCGCGCCTGAGCGCCGGCGACGTCGTGGAAGAAAGCGGGTCTTGCGAAAGCGGCGACCGCCGCCCGCAGGGAACGTTGTTTCGAGCGGCAACAACCCGGCGGCGCGACCATGGCCGCGCCCGCCTTTGGCCGTGGCTCCGAACGCCTATTCCCAGGCGTTGAGATGCGGTCCGAACGGCTCGCGCTGCTGGCGCACCACGCAGAAGCGGTGGCCGCTGGGGGCTTCCATCACCCACCAGCGCTTGCAGAACTCGACCTTCTTCGCGCCAAGCTCCTCCAGGCGCGCGACCTCGGCATCGATGTCGTCGGACTCGATGTCGAGGTGGATGCGGCTGTCGTGCCCGACTTTCTGCAGCAGCAGGATCGGTTCGTCGGTGTCGGTCTCCAGCACGGCGTAGCGGCCGTCGCCGTCCTCGTCGGCCTTGGCGACCGGTTTGCCCAGCGCCTTGCTCCAGAACTCGAGGTGGGGGGCGAGATCGTCGACCTGGCAGTCCAGGACGAATGTCGACAGGCGGCTGTGGTGGGGCATGGGGCGTTCCTCCGTTGGATGGGCCCGCGGGGGCGGGCAGTCTTCCGGCGCGGGCCTCAGGCGGCCTATGGCCAGACGTTCGGCGTGGCACCGCGCTCGGGATGCTTCATCCGCACGACGCAGAAACGCTGGCCGGTCGGCGCCTCCATGATCCACCAGCGCTTGCGGAACTCGATCCTGCGCGCGCCCAGCGCCTCCAGTCGCGCGGCTTCGGCGTCGAGGTCGTCGGTTTCGATGTCCAGGTGCACGCGAGAGGGATGGCGTACCTTCTGCACTTCGATCTGCAGGTCGCCGGGGGCGTTGGAGAATTCGGCGTAGGCGGCGTCGCCTTCCTGGTACGTGTCGGCGACCGCCAGGCCGAGCGCGCCGCCCCAGAACGCGGCGGCTGCGTCGAGGTCGCCGGTTTCGCAATCGATGATGAAACCGGCCAGGCGGCTGCGGTGGGGCATGGGTACTCCGGCTGGTTGCCCGTGCCGGTGGACCTGCAGGCGGCGGTGAAGCCGCAAGCAGATCCCTCGCTACGCTCGGGATGACATGCTGTTCCCGATTACGGATTACGGATTACGGATTACGGATTACGGATTTACTGCGCCAGCGCCAGGTCGTCCAGCATCGCTTTCAGGAAGCGCGCGGCCTCGCCGCCGGTGCAGGCGCGGTGGTCGAAGGTCAGCGACATCGGGATGACCTTGTGCGCCTCGAACCCGCCGACCACCGGGGTGATCTGGTGGCGGCCACGGCCGGCGGCGACGATGGCCACGGTCGGCGGAACCACGATCGGGGTCGCATAGCGGCCGGCGAACATGCCGAAATTCGACAGCGAGATCGTGTGGCCGGACAACTCCGAGGCGGGGATGCTGCGGTCCATCACCTGCGCGCGCAGGCGGTTGACGCCTTCGCGCACGCCGCTTGCGTCGAGCACGTCGGCATTGCGCAGCGCCGGCACGAACAGCCCGTCGTCGGTATCGACCGCGATGCCGATGTCGACGTGCGGGTGCAGGGTGCGCACCAGCTTGTCGCCGTCGAACCAGGCGTTGAGCGCGGGCACGGCCTTGGCGGCCGCGCAGATCGCGCGGATCAGGCGCACGGTGACGTCGTTGCCCGGCGTCCAGGCATGGATGTCGGCGTCGTCGCTGAGCGTGGTCGCCACCACCTTGGCATGCGCGTCGGCCATGACGCGGGCCATGTTGCGGCGCACGCCCTTGAGCTGCTCGGGCTGGCCGGTAGCGGAGACCGACGGCGGCTGGGTGCGCATCGGCTTGCCGGACGCGGAAAGCTGGGTGCGCTGGGCGGCGTCGCGGGCGGGCGCGGGTGCGGCCGCAGGCGTGGGCTTCGCCGCCGGCGCGGTGCCCGCGGAAGCCGCCGTGCCGGATGCCGCGCCGGCCTTGGCCGAACCGTCGGCGGCGGCCTGCTTGACGTCGGCCATCGTGACCACGCCGTCGGCGCCGCTGCCGCGCACGCGCGACAGGTCGACGCGCAGCTTGCGCGCCATCGCGCGCACCGCCGGCATCGCCTTGACGCCGCCGGCCGAAGACGCCTGCTCGCTGCGGATCGCATCGGACGATTCCATCGCCCCGACCACCGTGCCGCTGTCGGCGCGCTCGCCGTCGCCTTGCGCCTGTGGCGCCGGCGCGTCGGTTTCGCTGATCTCGCCGCCCTCGTCGGAAGCGATGACCTTGTCGCCGGGGCCGGGCGCATCGGTACCCGCGCCGCCGTGGTGGTGGCCGGTATCCTGGCCTTCGGCGCGTTGCGGCGCGTTGGGATCGAGTTCGAACTCGGCCAGCATCGTGCCGGTCACGATCACGTCGCCGGCGGCGCCGGCGAGCTTGAGCACCTTTCCGGACACCGGCGACGGCACGTCGACGACGGCCTTGGCCGTTTCCATCGACACCAGGTTGTCGTCAAGGCGGATGGTGTCGCCTTCCTTCACGTACCACTCGACGATCGTCGCGTCCGGAAGGCCTTCGCCGAGGTCGGGGAGCAGGAATTTCTTGTTCGTCATGATGTTTCCTGTGATCGTCCGGGACGGTCATCCCGGACGAAGTGGGGATCTGGTTGTACCGGTGCGGCGGGAAGGATGCCTCGCCGCCGCCCGGGCTGGCGCGATTGCTTCGACTAGCCGGCCGCGATCGCACGCTTGGCGGCGGCGACGATCTTGTCCACGCTCGGCAGGTACTTCATCTCCAGCCGGAACAGCGGGATGTGGGTGTCGTAGCCGGTGACGCGTTCGACCGGGGCGACCAGGTCGTACATCGACTCCTCGGCCAGGCGCGCGGCGATCTCGGCGCCGAAGCCGGCCGTCTTGGCGGCCTCGTGCACGATCACGCAGCGCCCGGTCCTGGCCACCGATTCGGCGATCGTGGCGAAGTCCAGCGGCTTGAGCGTGGCGACGTCGATCACCTCGGCGCTGATGCCTTCGCCCGCCAGCTTGTCGGCGGCCTCCAGCGTTTCCTTGACCTGCGCGCCCCAGGTCACCAGGGTCAGGTCGGTGCCGTCGCGCAGCACGTAGCACACGTCCAGCGGCAGCGCCTCGCCGTCGTCGGCGACCACTTCCTTGTACTGGCGGTAGATGCGCTTGGGCTCCATGAAGATCACCGGATCCGGCTCGCGGATCGCCGCCAGCAGCAGGCCGTAGGCGCGCGCCGGCGAGGAGGGCATCACCACGCGCAGTCCGGGCACGTTGGTGAAGATCGACTCGTTGGCCTCGCTGTGGTGCTCGGGTGCGCGGATGCCGCCGCCCCACGGCACGCGCAGCACCATCGGGCAGCTCAGGCGGCCGCGGGTGCGGTAGCGCATGCGCGCGGCGTGGCAGACGATGAAGTCGACCATCGGATACATGAAGCCGTCGAACTGGGCCTCGGCGACCGGCCGCATGCCTTGCGACGCCATGCCGACGGTGAGCCCGGCGATGGTGGTTTCGTCCAGCGGGGTGTCGAGCACGCGCTCGGTGCCGAACTGCGCCGACAGGCCCGCGGTGGCGCGGAACACGCCGCCGTTGACGCCCACGTCCTCGCCCAGCACCACGACCGATTCGTCGTTGCGCATCTCGTAGGCCATCGCCTGGGTGATCGCCTCGATCAGGGTGATGGCGGCCGGCGTGCCGGCGGCGGCTGCCTTGGCTGCGGCGCTCATGCGCGCTTCTCCAGCGCGATCGCGGCGTCGCGCTGCGCCAGCAGGTCCTGCGGCGGGTCGGCGTAGAGGTAATCGAACATGGCTTCCACCGGCTGCACTGCGGTCTCCAGGTAGGCGTTGATCTCGATGTCCACGAGGCGGCCGCATTCCTCGATCCAGGCCTTCTCCTGCGCCTCGTCCCACAGCTTCTGCGCGGTGAGGTACTTGCGCAGGCGCAGCATCGGTTCGCGGGTCCAGGCGTCCTTGACCTCGTCCTCGCCGCGGTAGCGGCGGGCGTCGTCGGCGGTGGTGTGGTCGTGCAGGCGATAGGTCATGAATTCGATCACGCTGCCGCCTTCGCCCTTGCGCGCGCGTTCGTGTGCGCGGCGCATCGCCTCGAGCACGGCGATCAGGTCGTTGCCGTCCACCTGCAGGCAGTGCAGGCCGCCGGCCAGGCCCTTCTGCGCCAGCGTCTGCGCGCCGGTCTGCGCGGTGCGCGGGACCGAGATCGCCCAGCCGTTGTTGATCACGCACAGCACCAGCGGCAGCTTGTAGGCGCCGGCGGAGTTCAGCGCGGCGTAGAAATCGGTCTTCGACGAGCCGCCGTCGCCGCAGCAGGCCACGGCGACGCGATCCTGCTTGCGCAGCTTGAAGCTCAGCGCCGCGCCCGCGGCCATCAGGCACTGGGTGGAGATCGGCACGCACCACGGATAGTCGTTCTTCGGTCCGGCGAAGTCGTTGCCGCGCTCGTCGCCGCCCCAGTACATCAGCACCTCGCGCGGCTGCACGCCGCGCATGAACTGCGCGCCGTACTCGCGGTAGCTGGGAGCGAACACGTCCTCGGGCCGCATGGACGCGCCGATGCCGACGTGGGTGGCCTCGTGGCCCAGGCTGGCGGCGTAGGTGCCGAGCTTGCCGGTGCGCTGCAGCGCGATCGACTTGGTGTCGAAGGTGCGCACGTACAGCATCTGCTTGAACAGCGGCAGCAGCGCCTTGGCGTCCTTCACCGCCGGCGGCAGCTTGCCGGCCAGCTTGCCGTCGGCGTCGAGGTATTGCAGGTATTCGATTTCGAAACTTGCGGCGATGGTCATCGCATCGGGGTCCTGGTCTTGAGGGGCGGGCCCGGACCGCGCGCGCCCGCGGCGCGCGATGATTCCGGGCGGGTCGAGCCTGGCCGCTGGACCGGCCTGGACTCGGCGTCAGGGGGCGCTTGGCCCCGCGACAGACCGCCGATGATACCTGCTGGCGTGAAAACTCCCGTTGCGCGCTGCGGCAGGAGACGGGGGCGTATGGACGATCGCCTCTGGCCGCGCGCTTGACCCGATCTTGTGGAAGCGACTTCAGCCGCGAGATTTCGAAAGCGGGCGGAAACTCTCATGCCATCCCGGGCAGTGCGAGAACCCAGCCCGCTTACCGACCGGGGGCGGCGCGCCCCGCAGGGCTTGGACGCGAATGTCATCCGGCATCCCAATGTCTTTGCGCCTGAAGGGCGAAGTCGCTGATGCCCCGCTTGACCACCTGCCGCGGGGATGACGGCGTTGATCCAGATTTTCTCGTTGTGCCTTGTAGCGCCGAGAAGACGGAACGCCGGGTGCGGTTGGCTTTGGGCGCGAAATCAAGGAGGAGGCGTCGGCCATCGGTCGACGCCGGGGGACATTCGCGCCCAAAGCAAACCGTAGCCGGCGCAGGCACGCGCATCGGAGAGGTGACAAGAAAAAAGCGCGGCCGGAGCCGCGCTTTCGTCTTGCCCAAGGCCGCCGTTGCTGGCGCCGGCGTTACTGCACGGTGGTGTCGAACGACGCCTGGTTGTCGCCGGGATTGGCGTCGGGCGTCGGCGACGTGGCCGACCCCTGCACCGTGATCACGCCGCCGGCCGGCGTCGGGCGGGCATTGACCTTGACCGCGAAGTCGACGCTTGCGCCCGGTGCCAGCGACGCGGCGGTGCAGGTGAACGTGGTCGAGCGCGGGCCGCCGTTGCTGGCCTTGCTGCAGTGCCAGCCGGCCGGCGCCAGCACCGATGCGGTCGTGGTCATGGTGTTGCCGTCGATCACCAGCCTGGGCTGCGCCGCCGCGACGCTGCCGTTGTTGGCCAGCGTGAATGCGTACTGCGCGTTGAATGCGCTGCGCGGAAGCGTGGCCGGGCCTTCTATCGACAGCGCCAGGTCGGCCGCTGGCGGGACGGTGATCGGAAGCAGCGCGCTGGCGCTGTCATTGGCGGCCACCGGATCGGGCGTCTGCGACTGCACCGCTGCTGCCAGCGCCAGCGTGCTGCCGGCCTGCGCAGCGCTGGCGGTCACGGCGAGCGTGAACGCCTGGGTGGCGCCCGCGGCGAGCGAATCGATCGTGCACGTCACGATCGTCGTGGTGGTCGTCTCGGGCGGACTGCAGGCCCAGCCGGCCGGCACGCCGACGGTGGGTGCGACGGCCTGGTCGAACACCAGCGCCACTGCCGCGAACGCCGCCACATCCGGCCCGGCATTGCCGACGTCGACGGTGAACGTCGCCGTCTCGCCCGGCAGCACGCTGCCCGGCGACACGCTGGCGGCGACGTGCAGGTCGGCCGATTGCGCGGCCTTGAGCCGCAGCAGCAGCAGCGTCGGATCGTGGTCGGACAGGCGCGTGGGCGAGTCGGTCGCGTTGCGCGCGATGGCGGGGAAGTCGGCGTTGATGCGTGCGTGACTGACCGAGAGCGCATCCACGTCGGCCGCTTCCATCAGCGCGGCGTTGGCGAGGATGTGGTCGAGCGACTGCACGTTGCCGTCGAACGCGTACGAATAGCTCACGTCCGGGGTGTTGAGGAACGTCAGGTCGTACAGGTCCGGGTCCACCAGGTCGGCGCCGTCGCCCGGCACCACGGTGGTGTCGTCCGGGCTCGGCAGGCCGGTGACCGTGCCCATCGAATCGCCGTAGCCGTCGTTGAACTCGAAGGCGTTGAAGTCGCCCAGCACCACGATGCGCTCGGCCGGATCGGCGGCCCGGCGCGCCTGGATCATCTCGGCCAGGAACCTGGCCTGCTCCTGCCGCTTGGCGCGCACGCGCACGCCGCCGGCGCTGTCTTCCTCGGCGCCGTTGAGCGAGCGCTGGTGGACCACGATCGCGGTCAGGGGGACGCTGCGACCGTCGGCGAAATGCACGCGGGCCTGCAGCACCAGCGGCGGACGGTCGTTGAGCAGGCTGGTGCCGCCGCCCGGCTCGGTCCACGTGGTGGCCTTGCCGACCTGGGTCACCGCCAGCACCTCGACCCGCGCGATCCCGGCGCCCACCTCGGCGGTCTTGACCAGGAAGCCCACGTCGATGCCGCCGACGTCGTTGCCTTCCTCGAGGTAGGCGACGTACTGCGGGTTCGGCTGGCCGGCGGCCACGGCGTCGTCGTTGACGCGCTGGGCGATGGCCTGCAGCACGGCAAGGCTTTCGATCTCCTCGGTGGCGAGGATGTCGGGTGCGTGCAGGAAATCGCGGATCGCCAGCGACGCCTTGGCAAGCCGGGTCTGGTAGGCGAGCGGGGTGAGGACCGGTTCGCCGATCGCCGGATCGTTGCTGTCGTCGAAGAAGCGTTCCATGTTGAACGTGGCGACGCTGGCGTCGTCCTCGCCCGGATCGAGTGCCGGCGCCGGCAGCTCCACGCCGCTGCAGTCGACCTCGACCGAGGTTTCCGGATAGATCGTGTAGCGGCGGAAGCTGTAATCGAGCGGGCCGGTCGCGCCGGTCACCACGCAGCCGGACATCACGTCGGCGGTGTCGCCGCCCAGCGCGCGGCTGCTGACCGCGACCACTTCGGGGTTGGTGTTCCAGCGCGGCACGCCGGCGGGGCTGCCGGCGGGCAGCGGGTCGGGTTCCTGCACGCCCGACTGGCGGTAGGCGCGCGGCACCCCGGTGACCACGGCGTGGAAGACGCCGTTGCTGGTGGCGGTGGCGTTGGTTTCGTTGACCGAGCCCAGCGTGGGCGTGTTGACGGTCAGGCTGCCAGCGGTGACGCGCATGCCTTCGAGCCGTTCGAGCTGGTCGAAGGCGCCGTCGGGATCCGGGAACGTGACGGTGAGTTCGACCGGGGCCGGCAGGGGGTTGCCCGTCGACACCAAGGTGATGACCGGCGAACCGCCCAGCTCGGTCAGCGGCGGCTGGGTCGGGTCCTGCGAGGGCACGTATTCCTGCACCTCGCCGCGCACCTGCACGCGGTTGCCGACCACGACGTCGGCCGAAGGCGCGGCGCTGGTGAACACGAACACGCCTTCGGAGGTCAGCGGATTGGCGTCGGCTTCCGCATCGGGCATCTGCACGAAGAAGCCGTTGCTGCGCACCGCGGTGACGACGGCGCTGGTGATGACGGTCTGGCCCAGCAGCGGCGAACCCGCGCCCGCGCCCTGGATCGCGTGCACCGGGACCACGTTGAAGTCGTCGCTGAGGATGGTGCCGGTGGCCTGCAGCGAAGCGGGCAGGGCACCGGTGACGTTGGCCACGTCGACGAAGAAGGTCTCGTCGGCTTCGTTGTCGCCGTCGCCAACCACGTCGATGGTCACGCTGGCGCTGTCGTCCCCTTCGGCGATCGACATC
Organism: Luteimonas notoginsengisoli; assembly: GCF_042648885.1. Classification (NCBI taxonomy): domain Bacteria; kingdom Pseudomonadati; phylum Pseudomonadota; class Gammaproteobacteria; order Lysobacterales; family Lysobacteraceae; genus Luteimonas; species Luteimonas notoginsengisoli. Next base: position 98,018 of record NZ_JBHRYF010000001.1, read on the forward strand.
GGCGTGGCCGCGAGCGCGGCGTAGTCGCTGCCCGCGGTGGCGGTGCCGTCGCTGGTGGAGATCTCGAAGCCCACGCCGCCCGCGCCGGCCGGCTGGTTCAGGGTCAGGGTGAAGGTGAATGCCGTGGTGCCGCTGTTGCCTTCGGCAAGGCTGACGTCGGCCACCGACATCACCGGCTGGCCGCCGCCCGCGCAGAGGTTCGGGGGCGCAGCGCTGTTGCGCGGCGTCGGTGCGCCGGTGGCGAAGTCGGCGCCGTTGTCGTTCGTGTCGGTGCAGCCGCCGCTGGCGCGCAGCGCGGCGATCGTGTTGCCCAGGCCCGGCGCGGCGTTCGCGCCCTCGGAGCAGTTGGCCGTGCCGTAACCGACGAAGTCGACGTTGCCCACCGGGCAGGTGCCGGCGAGCGCGGCGGTGCTGTTGCTCAGCGCCACCTTGCCGTTGCTGCCGCTCATCGCGATCGTGCCGCTGGCGTCAGGCGTCGGGAGGTCCTGGGTGCCGCCGCTGCCGTCGGCCTGCTTGACCAGGTAATAGCCGCCCGGGGCGATGCTCCCGGACAGCGGCGTGACCTGCCAGCTCGATCCGGAGGACGAGGCGTACTGCACCGACCAGCCGGACAGGCTCACGGCCTGCGTGCCGTTGTTGTGCAGCTCGATGAAGTCGCTCTTGAGCGTCGCGCCGGAATTGCCCCCGCCGCCGTACACCTGGCTCAGCACCACCTGCGCATGCGCGGCGAAAGCGCCGCAGGACAACAGCGAAGCCAGCGCCAGCCGGCGCGCGAACCTGTTCATCGAGATTCCCCTTGTGCGAATGGGCCCTTGCCGATCGGGCGCCCCCCGGCCGCCGCCGCCCGATTGTGCCGCAGCCCGATGGCAGGGGCATGACGCAGCGCGGCGCAACCGCTTTGCGTTAACCTGAACGCATGGGCATCGACAACAACGAACGCGCGCTCGAGGACGGCATCCACGTCGACCTGTCCGGGCGAATGACCTACGCCGGCTACCTGCAGTTGGACCGACTGCTCTCCGCGCAGAACCTGCTCTCGAGCCCGCCTCACCACGACGAGATGCTGTTCATCATCCAGCACCAGACCTCGGAGCTGTGGCTGAAACTGCTGATCCACGAGCTCTCAGCCGCGGTCGGGCACCTGCGTGGCGATCGCGTCTGGCAGTTCGGCAAGGTGGTCGCGCGCTGCAAGCGGGTGCTCGACCAGCTCACCGCGCAGTGGTCGGTGCTCGAGACGCTGACGCCTTCGGAATACATGGAATTCCGCGAGATCCTGGGCCCGTCGTCGGGCTTCCAGTCGCTGCAGTACCGCACGGTCGAGTTCCTGATGGGCAACAAGAACGCGGCGATGCTGAAGGTGTTCGCGCACGAACCCGACGCCGCCGCCGGGCTGCGCGCGGTGCTCGAGGCACCGACCCTGTACGACGAATTCCTGCGATATCTCGCGCGCTGGGGCCATGCGGTGCCCGCTTCGCACCTGGAGCGCGACTGGTCGAAGCCGCACGTGTCGGACCCGGCGCTGCTGCCGGTGTTCGAGCGCATCTACGAGGACACCGGCAACCACTGGCGCGAGTACGCGCTGTGCGAGGACCTGGTGGACCTGGAAACGCAGTTCCAGCTCTGGCGCTTCCGCCACATGCGCACGGTGATGCGGATCATCGGCTTCAAGCGCGGCACCGGGGGTTCCAGCGGCGTCGGGTTCCTGAAACAGGCGCTGGAGCTGACGTTCTTCCCCGAGCTGTTCGAGGTGCGCACCATGATCGGGCGCGCCCCGGAGCCGCTGCCGCCCGCGTGACCTCCGCTCCGGCGAGGCCGGAGAACACTCCCAACGACATGCTGCGCCGCAACATCCGCTGCCGCCGGTTTGACGGCACGCCCGCGCGCCGGTTACACATCGCCGATTCGATCCGACTCCACAGGGGCACCAGATGAGCGCAAACATTCCCAACGCCGCGGAACCGATGGGTCCGCCCGTGGCCGCCCCGGCACGCGGTGGCAGCGGGGCGGAGCCGCCGGAGTTCGGCCAGCTCATGGGCCATCCGCGTCCGCTGTGGATGCTGTTCATGACCGAATTCTGGGAGCGCTTCGCCTTCTACGGCATCCGCTGGGCGCTGGTGCTGTACATCGTGGCCCAGTTCCACGGCGGCGATGCCAGCGGCGAAGCGCCGGCCAACCGTACCTATGGCGCGTACCTGGCGCTGGTCTACGCCGGCGCGATCTTCGGCGGCTACATCGCCGACCGCGTGCTGGGCTACCAGCGTTCGATCCTGACCGGCGCGGCGATCATGTCGGCCGGCCTGTTCCTGATCGCGGTGCCGGACCCGATGATCTTCGAGATCGGCCTGGCCACGATCATCGTCGGCAACGGCCTGTTCAAGCCCAACATCTCGACCATGGTCGGCAAGCTCTACGGGGTGGCCGACGGTCGCCGCGATGCCGGCTTCACGATCTTCTACATGGGTATCAACGCCGGCGCGTTCATCGCCCCGATCCTGACCGGCATCCTCGCCAACCGCGTGTTCGGCACCGAGCTGATGCCGGAATACAAGTACGTGTTCATCGCCTCGGGCTTCGGCATGCTGGTCAGCCTGGTGTGGTTCTGGTTCGGACGCCGCGGCCTCAACGGCATCGGCGCGCCGCCGCCGGGCTCGGGCATGGCGCGGGTGCTGTACGTGATCATCGGCTGCATCCTCGCGATCCCGGTGGTGTATTTCCTGCTGGCCAAGCTCGGCGCCACCGCGCTGGCGTGGATCCTGGGCATCATGTTCATCGCCCTGTCGCTGATGCTGCTGGTCGAGGGGATCAAGGAGGGCAAGGTGCAGCGCGACAAGGTGATCGCGATGCTGATCATCTTCGCGTTCAACGTGCTGTTCTGGATGTTCTTCGAGCAGGCCGGCAGCTCGTTCACCTTCCTCGCCGACAAGATCGTCGACCGCGACCTGTTCGGCGCGGGCGGTTTCGTGTTCCCGAATGCCTGGTTCCAGTCGGTCAACTCGATCGCGATCATCACCCTGGCGCCGATCATTGCGGTGATCTGGGTGTGGCTCGGGCGCAAGAACATCGAGCCGTCGATCCCGCGCAAGTTCGGCCTCGGGCTGATCTTCAACGGCCTGGCATTCGCGCTGCTGATGTTCGCGCTGTCGAGCCTGGTGACCGACGCGGGCAAGATCCCGTTCTGGACGCTGTTCATGGTCTACGTGATCCAGTCGGTCGGCGAGCTGTGCCTGTCGCCGATCGGCCTGTCGATGGTGACCAAGCTGGCGCCGGTGCGGCTGGTCGGCTTCGGCATGGGCGGCTGGTTCCTGTCGACCGGCATCGGCAACAACCTCTCGGGCATCTTTGCCGGCATCGTCAGCGGCGAAAGCGGCATGACCACGCAGTCGGCCCTGAGCGGCTACACCTTCGGTTTCTGGGCGCTGCTCGGCGCTGGCGCGCTGCTGTTCCTGATCGCGCCGCTGATCCAGAAGCTGATGCACGGGGTGAAATAGCGCGGCGGCATCGCGCGACGGAAGGCGGCCTGCGGGCCGCCTTTCTTTTTGCGCCGCGTACGCGATGGCGCGCGTTGAAGCGGCCGTGGCCGCGATGTCTGCGGGGAAGCGATCGCGGCGATGGCGGCTCGCGGGTGCGCCGGTGCCCTTGCGGTCCGGTCCGGTCTAGGTCCCGGCTTCCAGGTGCGGAAGGCCCTGTTCCATCAGGCGGTCGATCAGGCCATCCAGCGTTGCGCGATCTTCCGCGCTCAGATGCGCCAGCAGGCGGCGTTCGCATTCCAGCGCCAGCGGTGCGACCTCGTCATAGATGCGGTAACCGGCCTCGCTCAACGCCAGCACCGAGCGGCGCCGGTCGTCGCCGTGGACTTCGCGTTCCAGCAGCCCGCGCTCCAGCAGCCGGGCGACAGCGCGGCTCACTGCGACCTTATCCATCGCCGTGCGCTCGGCCACGCCGTTGGCCGACAGCTCCGGGAAGCGTCCGAGCACCGCGATCACCCGCCATTCGGTCACCGCCAGGCCGAAGCGTTCGACGTAGGCATTGGCGATGGTCTGGCTGACCCGGTTGGAAAGCACGCTCAGGCGATAGGGCAGGAAGCGCTCGAGTTCGAGCACCGCGTGTCCGGTTGCGGACGCATCCGGTACCGCACGCACCGGCGCAGCTCGCTGCTCCGCCGCGGCGCGCGGCGGCCGGGCGGCGGCGTCATGGAGATCGCTCGACATTGCTGCGTCGCGCCTTGCAAATGGTTTCATCTGAAACTATAACGGCAGACTATCCAAAGCAAGCCGCACCGCCGCACGGCGATCCGGCGACGTCACGAGGAACCCCCATGAGCGCGCAGACGCAGAGCCAGAACCAGGGTCCAAACCTGGGCATGACCGTCACCACGTTCGAGAACCCGATGGGCATCGACGGTTTCGAGTTCGTCGAGTTCGCCGCGCCCGATGGCCACGGCGAGATGCTGCACGACTACTTCGGCAAGATGGGCTTCACCGCGGTACTGCGCCACAGGACGCGGCCGATCACGGTGTATCGCCAGGGCGGCGTCAACTTCCTGGTCAACGAGGATCCCGATTCCTTCGCCGCCGACTTCGCCAGGGCCCACGGCCCCAGTGCCTGCGGCTTCGCGATCCGTTTCAAGAAGCCCGGCGGCGAAGTGCTGGAAACCGTGCTCGGCAACGGCGGCGAGGCGATCGACCACAAACCCGGCAGCAGGGCGGTCGACGCACCGGTGGTCAAGGGCATCGGCGACTGCATGCTGTACCTGGTCGACCGCTATGGCGACAAGGGCAGCGTCTACGGGGACTACCTGCCGATCCAGGGCGCGGAGCAGGATCCGAAGGGATTCGGCCTGACCTTCATCGACCACCTCACCCACAATCTGTACTTCGGCAACATGCAGAAGTGGTCGGACTACTACGAGCGCTTGTTCAACTTCCGCGAGATCCGCTACTTCGACATCAAGGGCGCCAAGACCGGCCTGGTGTCGAAGGCGATGACCGCGCCCGACGGCATCGTGCGCATCCCGCTCAACGAGTCCAACGACCCGAAGAGCCAGATCAACGAATACCTCGACGCGTACAAGGGCGAGGGCATCCAGCACATCGCCTGCTTCACCGACGACATCTACGAAACCGTGGAGAAGATGCGGGCCGAAGGCGTGGAATTCCTCGATACGCCCGAGGCCTATTTCGAGGTGATCGACCAGCGCATCCCCAACCACGGCGAAGACGTGCCGCGGCTGGCGAAGAACAGGATCCTGATCGACGCGGATCCCGAGACCAAGCAGCGCAAGCTGCTGCAGATCTTCACCCAGAACTGCATCGGCCCGATCTTCTTCGAGATCATCCAGCGCAAGGGCAACGAAGGATTCGGCGAAGGCAACTTCCAGGCGCTGTTCGAAAGCATCGAGCGCGACCAGATCAAGCGCGGGGTGCTGTAAGGGGTGAGGGTGCGGCGAAGTGACCATGGTCAACCGCCGCTGCCAACAGCCACGCTCCGGAACGCGTGCAGTTGAGCTTTTAGCTCCCTCTCCCTCCGGGAGAGGGTTGGGGTGAGGGTACGGCGAGTGACGACAGTCAAACCACCGCTGCCAACAACCACGCTCCGCAATGTGCGCCATTTGCGCGGCGACATGACCGATGCGGAACAGAAGCTCTGGCAACGTCTGCGCAGCGGGCAGCTGGAGGGCCTGAAGTTCCGGCGTCAGCATCCGATTCCTCCGTACATTGCCGATTTTTGCTGTGTCGCAAGGAAGCTGATCGTCGAATTGGACGGCTCGCAGCACGACGGCCAGACGGATGCCAAGAGAACCCGTTGTCTCGAAGCACAGGGTTGGAGAATCCTGCGCTTCTGGGACCACGATGCGTTGCAGCAGACAGAAGCGGTGCTCGAAGCAATCTGGAACAGCGTCGGGAAACCGGACCCTCACCCCAACCCCTCTCCCGGCGGGAGAGGGGCTTAAGCGCAGAGCGCCCTGTGCGCGCGGAGCGATTTCATGACCATCGCAAGCAACGGTTACCAATCCGGGTTCGGCAACGAGTTCGCCACCGAGGCCGTGCCCGGCGCGCTGCCCGAAGGCCGCAATTCGCCGCAGAAAGTGGCGCACGGACTCTACGCCGAGCAGCTCTCGGGCACCGCGTTCACCGCGCCGCGTGGGCAGAACCGGCGCAGCTGGCTGTATCGGATCCGGCCTGCGGCGATGCACGGGACGTTCGAGCCGTTCGTGCCCTCGCCAGCTTCGGCGCAGACATTCCACAATCTGTTCGGCCACGAACCGGTCACGCCCGACCAGCTGCGCTGGGATCCGCTGCCGTTGCCCGAGACGCCGACCGATTTCGTCGACGGGCTCTGCACCATGGCCGGCAACGGCTCCCCGGCGGCGCACACCGGGGTTGGCATCCACCTGTACGCCGCCAACCGGTCGATGGACGGCCGCTTCTTCTACGACGCGGACGGTGAACTGCTGATCGTGCCGCAGCAGGGGCGCCTGCTGCTGGCCACCGAACTGGGCGTGCTCGAAGTGGCGCCGCAGGAAATCGCGGTGATCCCGCGCGGCGTGCGCTTCAGCGTCGAGTTGCCGGATGGGCCGTCGCGCGGCTACGTGTGCGAGAACTTCGGCGGCCTGCTGCGGCTGCCGGACCTGGGGCCGATCGGTTCCAACGGCCTGGCCAACCCGCGCGACTTCCTCACCCCGTGCGCGGCGTACGAGGACGTCGAAGGCGACTTCGAGCTGATCGCCAAGTTCCAGGGGCATCTTTGGCGCGCGCCGATCGGCCATTCGCCGCTCGACGTCGTCGCCTGGCATGGCAACTACGCGCCGTACAAGTACGACCTGCGCCGATTCAACGCCATCGGTTCGATCAGCTTCGACCACCCCGATCCGTCGATCTTCACCGTGCTGACCTCGCCCAGCGAGATCCCCGGCACGGCGAACATGGACTTCGCGATCTTCCCGCCGCGCTGGCTGGTGGCGCAGGACACGTTCCGGCCGCCGTGGTTCCACCGCAACGTGGCCAGCGAGTTCATGGGCCTGGTGCATGGCGCCTACGACGCCAAGGCCGAAGGCTTCGCGCCGGGCGGCTGCTCGCTGCACAACTGCATGACCGGGCACGGTCCGGACGCGGCGACGTTCGCGAAGGCGTCGAGCGCCGACCTGTCGAAGCCGGACGTGATTGGCGACACCATGGCCTTCATGTTCGAAACCCGCGCGGTGATCGCCCCCACCCGGCAGGCGATGGACGCCGGTCATCGGCAGCGTGACTACCAGGCGTGCTGGGCGGGACTGCAGAAGCATTTCAGCACACCTGCCTGACGCAGCGGACCGACGTCACATCCCTGTGTGACAGGCCCTCAGCGGCAACGCGACGACGGCGCGCGAAGTTCGCAATGCGTTAACGCCGCATCAACAAGGCTGTGCGCTGCCCTCGCAAGGAGCCCGATGCAATGAAGCCGCTGATGCCCACGATCGCGCTGTTCGCGTTCGCGCTGGCCGCCTGCCAGCCGGAACGCGCGCCCGCCGACGCCGATGCGGTCCAACCAGCCGGCTCGGCCGATGCGATGGCCGACGACCCGGCTGCACCGCCGCCGCTCGACCAGCCACCGCACGACGTGCCTCCGGCCACCGCGCCCGCGCCGGGCGACGCTGCCACTGGCCCCGACGCCGGCCTGGTGCGCATGGACGGCTACGGCGACATGCGCTTCGGCATGACCGCCGACGAGGCGGGGCAGGCCTGGGGCGGCGAGCTCAAGGGCACGCGCGACGAAGGCGCCGGCTGCTACTACCTCACGCCGAAATGGGTGGAGATCCCGTCCGACTTCGCCTTCATGTTCGAGAACGGCAAGTTCGTGCGCTACGACGTGGGCACCGATCGCGAGGTCGCGCCCGGCGGTGGCAAGGTGGGCATGACGGCGGACGACATCCGCGGGCTGTACGCCGATCGCGTGGAGGAGGCGCCGCACAAGTACGTCGAAGGCGGCAAGTACCTGCGCGTCGGCGACAGCAGCGGCGGGCAGGGCACGCTGGTGTTCGCGACCGGAGCGGACGGCAAGGTCACGTCGTGGCGCGTCGGCGTGGCGCCGCAGGTGGATTACGTGGAAGGCTGCAGCTAGACCGTGCCTTCCGTGCATGCGTCGCTCCAGTTGGCCGAGGGCCTTTTCCTCCAAAATGGGAATGACAACTTCCCCTCCTAAGGGATGAGGCTTTCCTCCCCTTTTGAAAAAGGGGGGGGCGAGGGGGATTTGCTTCTGCGATTGATGTCCCGGGGTGCAGGATCAAAAGCAAATCCCCCATACCCCCTTTTCCAAAGGGGGCAACGTCGACATGCTTTCCCGATTCCCGATTCCCGATTCCCGATTCCCGATTCCCGATTCCCGATTCCCGATTCCCGATTCCCGAATCCCGAATCCCGAACCCCGAACCCCGAATCCCGAATCCCGAATCCCGAATCCCGAACCCCGAATCCCGAACCCCGAATCCCGAATCCCGATTAGAATCGACGCACATCCACGGTCGGGGGTCGCGCCATGTTCGAGGCAGTCGGGTTGTTCGTGCTCGGTCTGGTCCTGCTCGCCCTCGGCGGCGATTCGATCGTCAAGGGGACATCGGGGCTTGCGCAGCGTTTCGGCGTGTCGCCGTTCGTGGCCGGGCTGCTGCTGGTCGCATTCGGCACTTCGCTGCCGGAACTGGCGGTCAACGCGCGCGCGGTGTTTACCGGCAGCCAGGCGCTGGCGCTGGGCAATGCGGTAGGCAGCAACGTCGTCAACGTCGGCCTGACCCTGGGCGCGGCCGCGATTGCGGCTCCGCTGCTGGTGCGCTGGCGCGCGCTGGCGTCGCTGCTGCTGTGCCTGATGCTCGCGACCGTGGCGGTGATGGCGGCGGGCTGGGACGGCGTGCTCAGCCGCTTCGAAGGCGTGCTGCTGCTGGTCGCTTTCGTCGCCGTGCTGGCCGCGTGCATCGCCCGCAGCCGCAGGGAGAAGCCGGAACTGCAAGATGCGATCGCCGCGTTCGCGCGGACCAGCAACGGACTTGTGCAGAACCTGCTGCGTTTCGCGATCGCGATCGTGCTGCTGTACTTCGGCGCCCGCTGGGTGGTGCAGTCGGCGCCGGTGATCGGACTGGCGCTGGGCATGGCGCCGCTGCTCAGCGGCCTGCTGGTGGTTGCGATCGGCACCGCGCTGCCCGAAGTCGCCGCCGCGGTCGCCGCGGCGCGACGCGGCCAGGGCGACATGGTCGCCGGCCACGTGATCGGATCGAGCCTGTTCAACCTGCTGGTGGTGCTTGGTGGCATGGCGGTGGTGCGCGACGTGCCGGTGCCGACCTCGTTCGTGCGCTTCGAGCTGCCGGCGGCGCTGGTGTTCGCGGTGATGCTCTATCCGATGCTGCGCGGCGACCTGCGCGTGAGCAGGACCGAGGGCGGCATCCTGCTGGTGGCTTTCGCGGCATGGGTCGCGTTCGAGCTGTTCCTCGTCCACGCGGGCTGAGCGGCGGATGGGGCTTGGCAGGTTCCGCGCCGGTGCGCTGCAGCGGCTGACCGACTTTTTCCGGCTGGAGGCGTCCAGCGGCATCGTGCTGATCGCGGCGGCGCTGGTGGCGCTGGCCTGCGCCAACACGCCGCTGCATGACCTCTACGAGGGACTGCGCGAACTGCCGGTGCAGCTGCGTGTCGGCGCGCTGGACATCGACAAGCCGCTCATGCTGTGGATCAACGACGGGTTGATGGCGCTGTTCTTCCTGCTGGTCGCGTTGGAGATCAAGCGCGAGACGCTCAGCGGCCAGCTCTCGAGCCGCGACCAGCTGCTGCTGCCGCTGGTCTGCGCCGCAGCCGGCGTGATCGTGCCGGCGCTGATCTTCTGGTGGTCGAATCGGGGCGACACGACCGCGCTGCGCGGCTGGGCGATCCCGACCGCCACCGATATCGCCTTCGCCCTCGGCATCCTCGCGCTGCTTGGCTCGCGCGTGCCGCTAGGCATGAAGCTGCTGCTGTCGACGATCGCGGTGGTCGACGACCTGATCGCGATCGTGATCATCGCCGTCTTCTACACCCACGGCATGTCGTTCGTGGCCCTGGGCTGGGCCGCCGCCGCCATCGCGGCAATGGCGATCCTCAACCGGCGCGGCGTCACCGCGCTGACGCCCTATCTCCTGCTCGGCCTGGTGCTGTGGGTTTGCGTGCTGAAGTCGGGCGTGCATGCCACCCTGGCGGGCGTGGTGACCGGCCTGATGATCCCGCACGTCAATCCCCGCAACGACCTGGACGACGCGACCGAATACTCGCCGCTCGAGACGCTCGAGCATGCGCTGCATCCCTGGGTGGCCTACGGCATCCTGCCGCTGTTCGCGTTCGTCAACGCAGGACTTGCGCTGGGCGGGCTGGGCATGGACGACATGCTCTCGCCGCTGCCGCTGGGCATCGCGCTGGGCCTGGTGCTGGGCAAGCCGATCGGCATCGTGTCGGCGGCGGTGCTGATGCGCGCGGCGGGGTTCGCGCGCTTCCCCAGCGGCATGGATTTCAGGGCGATGCTGGGGCTGGGCCTGCTGTGCGGGATCGGCTTCACGATGAGCCTGTTCATCGGTTCGCTGGCCTTCGCGCAGGACGGGCTGCGCTACACCGAAAGCGTGATCGGCGTGCTGGCCGCGTCGACCGTGTCGGCGGCGCTCGGCTATGGGTGGCTGCGCGTCGTGCTCAAGCCGCAGCCCACGGGTCGCTGAGATGCGCGAGGCGCTGGTGTTCGGCGGCAGCGGACAGATCGGCCATCCGCTGCTGGTCTGCCTGCATCGCCGCGGCTGGCGGGTGCAGGCGGTTTCGCGTCGTCCGCAGCCTCCGTTGCCCGGGGTGCAGTGGCTGCGCGGCGACCTGGATTCCGCGCAGGGCCTGCCGCCGCGCGTCGATGCGATCTTCAGCTGCGGGCCGCTGGACCGTTTCGCGCGCTGGTATGCCGGTTCGGCGGTCGAGTGCCCGCGCGTGGTCGCGTTCGGTTCCACCAGTATCGAGGTCAAGCGCGATTCGGCCGATGCCGGCGAGCGCGACCTGGCCGCCCGGCTGCGCGCCGGGGAAGCCGGCGTCCTGTCGACTGCCGCGCAGCGCAACGCGGCGGCAACGCTGCTGCGGCCGACCCTGGTCTACGGCGCCGGCGGCGACCGTACGCTGACGCGCATCGCGGCCATCGCAGGCCGCTGGCATCGCTTCGCGCTGCCGCGCGATGCCGTCGGGTTGCGCCAGCCGGCGCACGTCGGGGACCTCGCAAAAGCAGCGTTCGCGGTGCTCGACGCGGCGGCGACCCATGGCCAGGCCTACGCGCTGCCGGGGGGCGAAACCCTGGCCTATCGCGAGATGGTGGCGCGCGTGCTGGCGATGCTGCAGCCGCCGGCGAAACTGCACCTGCTGCCGCCCACGGCGTTCCGCGCGCTGCTGTCGCTTGCGCACGCAGCGGGCATCGCGCGCGACTTCGGCGACGCCGCGCTCGGACGCATGCGCCAGGACCTCGTGTTCGACATCGAACCGGCACGCCGCGATTTCGGTTACGCGCCGCGCGCGTTCGAACCGGCCGCCGGCATGTTCGGCACTGGCTGACGGTCGGGCAGGGCGGGTGCGCTAGACGGGCTCGGGCGGCGGCACCGGGCGCTGCCGCGCCACCGCGCGCAGGGCGATCGCGAGCACGCCGCCCAGCACCATTGCCCCGCCGATCCACAGCGCCGGGCCGGGGCGGTCGCCCCAGAACACGATGCCCAGCAGCACTGCCATCACCGGCGACAGCAGCATGTAGGGCGTGACCTGCGCCACCGGATGGCGCTGCACCAGGACGTAGAACAGGCCGTAGCCGAACAGCGACGACACCAGCGCCGAATACGCCACACCGCTCCACCCCACCCAGCTTGCCGCGCGCATCGCGCCCAGCGCTTCGGGCTCGAAGAGCGCGCTGGCCAGCAGCAGTGGCGCGACGCCGATCACCGCCGTCCAGCCTTGCGCATTGAGCGCGCCGACGCCCCGCAGCCGCCGCATCGCGATCGTGCCCAGCGCGATCGTGCAGGCGGAGCCCAGCATCAGCAGCAGGGCCAGCGGCGCCTGCAGCACGGTCGGGTCGAAGCCGAGCACCAGCACGCCGGCGAAGCTCAGTGCGATCGCGGCGCCGGTCCGCCAGCCAAAGCGTTCGCCGAGCAGCCGCCACGCCAGCAGCGACGCGATCGGCACGTAGCATTGCTGCGCGATCACCGGCGCCGACAGCCCGGCCGAGAGTTTCAACGACGCCATGCTCAATCCGAAATTGAGCGCACCGTTGAACACGCCCAGGGCCAGCAGTGCCCGCCACTGCCCGCGGTCGGGCAGGCGGATCCACGGCGCCACGGCCACCGCGAGCAGCGCCAGGCGCAGGCCGGCGAACAGCAGCGGGGGAAGTTCGCGCAGCGCGAAGGCGGCGAACAGGAAACTGCCGGCCCACGCCAGGCAGACGACCAGCGCCAGCAAGAGGTCGCGCGACCCGAGTCCGCGCGACACCGTTGTCTCGCCCACGGGCGGGGCGGCCTAGTATTTCCAGCCGAGCTTGCGGTACAGCTTGGACAGCACCCAGGCCGGGCCGATCAGCAGGTAGCGCAGGTCGGTGAAGAAACTGGGCTTGCGGCCCTCGAACAGCTTGCTGTGGCCGACGAACTGGGCGATCCAGGCCACCACGAACACCGCGATGGCGGCGTACAGCAGGTTGCGTACGCCATAGGCGTCGTGGATCCAGCGGGTGAACCACGCCATCGCGACGAACACCGCCAGCATGCCGAAGCCGAGCGGGCGCGAGGCGCGCCAGTAGAACATCCAGGCCGCGAACATCGCCAGCGCCGCCCACAGGCCGGCCTTGAACCACGTGATCGGGACCGGGATGCACCACAGCAGCGCAATTACGCTCCACAGGATCGCCGGGACCGCGAACACGTGGATCCACTGGTTGGCGTCGTTGCGATGGTCGCCGGAATAGCTGGCGAACCAGCGGTCGATCGGGCGCTCGCCGCTGGCGGGACTCGGGGTGCTCATGGTTCCTCCGCAGCCGGGTGTCGTCGGCGGCATGTTCGCACGTCGCCGACGCGGCTGCGGACAGCCGCCCCGATCGCCTCGCGCGCCGGAGGCATGGACCGGCCGCGCGAGCGGGGCCGGTCCCGTGCTTGCCTACAGGCCCGGCACTGCCGGCTGCCGCGATGGCGTTTCGGCCTGCGCCTGCGTCGCGCGCAGCTGCGCGTCCACGTGTTCCATGGGCGGTGCGGCCTGGCCCAGGTCCAGCCGGGCGCGGAAACCCGGGGTGGTGCCGAGCAGAAAGGCCGAGTCGCCCTGGACGATGATGCCGTGCAGCTTGCCGGCGCTGTCGATGCCGTTCTGCTTGGCCAGCAGCGTGGCGTGCGCGGCCAGCGCGTCCGGCACGTGGGCCGGAAGACGGCTGCGGATCGCCTGGAACAGGGGATGGTCCGGGTGCATCGCGTGGGTGACGCCGGCCCGACCCGCATCGACCGCCAGCGGTGTCGACGGACGCTGCCGGGCAAGGCTGCCGAAGGTTTCCCGACCCGCGATGCCGTCCACCTGCAGGCCGTGCGCGCGCTGGTAGGCCAGGACCGCCTCGCGGGTGCGCTCCCCGAAGGCACCGTCCTCGCGGAGCGCGTGGCCGCGGCTGTCGCGCATGCCGAGCCGGTTGAGTTCGCGCTGCAGGCCGCGCACGTCGTCGCCGTGCTCGCCGCGCCGCAGGATCCGACCCGCGGTTGCCGCGTCGGCGTCGGTGGCGCGGGAAGGCTCGCGTTCCGCCCGTGGCTCATCGAGCAGCAGCGGGCGGGCACGGGCGAGCGGGTCGGTCGCGTACAGGTGCACGCCGCGGGCCAGCTTGTGTTCGAGGTACCGGTCGAGCGGCCCGAGTTCCACGCCTTCGCCGCCGCGCGACTGGCTGATCATCAACGTGCCGGTCGCCGGGTCGCGCACGACCATGGTGATGTGGTCGATGCCCTTGTAGCGGCCCCGGTCCCAGCTTTTCGCGCCGTTGTCCTCGCCGATGATCATGCCTTCGCGCAGCGCGGCGGGCGTGATGTCGCGGCCTTCGATCAGCGTGCCCGACCGTGCCTGCGCCTTTTCCACGATCATCGCCGCGCCGTCGTAGCCGAGGCTGAACATGTCGCGGGTGCCGAAGACGTCGCGGCCGGCCTTGGCGTTGATCTCGGCCATGGTGGCGTTCTGCAGCGTGGCCACCCAGCCGGAGCAGTCGACCACGCCTCGTTCCGGATGCTTGCCTCCCATCCGGTACTGGACGTCGTCGAACCGGACGCTGAGCGCGTGGCCGGCCTGCAGCTCGATGGCCGCCGGCCGCGCCGCGGCCGGGTCCGGAAGCGCCGGGGGCGAAACCGGCTCGATGCCCTTTTCCGGGATGCGGACGCGGTCGAACTTCAGGTCCCAGTACTGGGTGAAGGTCGTGGCCATGTCGCGGTCGGACATCCGCGAGAACTCCGCGTACCGATGCCCGGTGACCGCTTCGAGGTCGCGCGCGCTGACGTTGTTGAGCAGGTTCGCGCGGGTGTCGTCGCGGCTGAAGTGCCCGCTGGCGATCGCCGCCTGGATCGAGCGGTAGCCCGCGCCGCCCTGCTGGTGGGCGAGGTACATGTCCAGGCCGTCGGGTTCGGACTTGCCGGACAGGTAAGGATGGCCATCGCGCTCATGGCGGTTGACCAGGGTGCGCCGGTTGTCCAGATACAGGCGCGCTGCGGCGTCGGTGTTCGCCACGGCGTCCAGTTCGTTTCCGCGGATGCCGTAGGCGCTGGCGGTCGACGGGACGAACTGGAACAGCCCCTTGGCGCCGTTCGGCCCGCGGGAGGCCTGTTCGTTGAAGGTGCCGCCGGTCTCGATATAGGCAAAGCGCATGAAGTCGTCGCGCGGGATGCCGCGCTCGCTTGCCTCGCGCTCGATGATGTCGAGCACTTCCGTTCTGGTGTAGTCGCGTGCCATCGCTTCATTCCCTTGGGTTGAGTACGGCATCGCTGCCGTGCGTGGTCAACCGGGCCCGTCCCTGGGCCTTCCTTGATCGGTCAACAGATCCTGTTACCGCTGCTGGTACTGCTTGCGGCCCTCGTCGTAGCGATAGTCGAGGGCCGTGCCGTCGAGGGTGCGGAGCCTGCCGTCCTCGCCGATCGTCGTGCCGTGCATCGCGACGCGGATCAGTGGCAGGTCGTGGCCGGCGTCGGCGATGAATTCGATCGTGCCGGTGCTCTTCGCGCAGGGCAGGCGGCCGGATTCGTCGTCGCAGGCGGCGCCATTGTCCTCGCCGACGACGAGGTTGCCCAGGTACGTCCAGTGCGTGTCGTCGACGTGCTGCAACTGTCCGGGATCGAACACCAGGACGTCGAACGATGCCAGCCGCGTGCCCGATTCGAGCGACCAGGTCGGGACCGCGAGCAGCCGCTTGCCGGCAGGCGTGGTGTAGTCGCGCGGCTTGCGGGATTCGTCGACGGCGTTGCCCTTCTCGTAGCCGCCGAACTCGCCGACATGGCGCTCGGCGCCTTCGAAAACCCAGGGCTTAGCCGCATCACCCGGAGCAAGCACGTAGGTCGCCTGCGCAAGCGTGACTTTGGCGTCCGGGTCCGGGTATTGCGCCTCGTCCGGCTTGCCGTAGTTGGCGGGCGTCTGGTACGCGAAGCCGGTGAAGTAGCGTTTGCCGCCCAGTTCGAAGGGATACCCGTACCAGTAGTGGGCCCAGCTCCCGTTTTCCACTTCGTACGACAGGGCGCCGTCGCCGTCCTTCTGGAAGATGAAGTACAGCACGCTGTCGGGCGCCGGCGGCGTGGTCGCGGACGGGGTGTGCAGATCGTCGGGCATGCTCGGAACATCCTGTCGTGTCGAAGGCGCGGCAACGCCTGCCGCTTGCGCGGGCGTGTCATGGGACGGTGTGGTGGCGGTCGGGGCGTCGGGCGCGCCAGCCGTGCAGGCGCCGACGAACAGGGCCGTCAATGCCAAAAGGGCGCGTTTCTCATGGGGCATGCCTGCTGTCCTTGTCCGGCTGGTGGCGGGCATCGGCCCCGTGCGCATGGCGCGCAGCCCTGGATGCCGATGTCGTGCAGGCGGCCGGGCCGATCCGTGCCCCGCTGGTCATGCGCCTGCTGCAGGCATCTTAGGCGGGCTCCGCCGGGCCAACAATCGCCCGCGCGCGCCAGGGAGTGGATTCGCGTCACGTTTCGCGACATCGGTTACGCCGTCGGCGCGCGCGTAGCACGGGTTGCGGGCTGCGGGGCGCGCCTTCGGAGCATTGGACTCGCGATGTCAGCCGCATCGTCAGGTTCCCCGCATCGATGCGGAGAAACCGAATGCCGATCCGCCGCCGGCGCGGCTCAGTCGATCGAAATGCCGGCCAGCTTCTGCAGGGCCTCGGCGTACTTGGCGCGCGTGCGCGCGATGACGTCCTGAGGCAGGCGCGGACCCGGCGCGGTCTTGCCCCAGTCCAGCGTTTCCAGGTAATCGCGCACGAACTGCTTGTCGTAGCTCGGCGGGCTGGTGCCCACGGCGTACTCGTCGGCCGGCCAGTAGCGCGAAGAGTCGGGCGTGAGCATCTCGTCCATCACGTACAGGCGGCCGTCGGCGTCGGTGCCGAATTCGAATTTGGTGTCGGCCAGGATGATCCCGCGCTGCGCGGCATAGTCGGCAGCGAACGCGTACAGCCGCAGCGTGGCGTCGCGCACCTGCTCGGCGAGCTCGGCGCCGATGCCGCGCACCATGGTGTCGAAGTCGATGTTCTCGTCGTGGTCGCCGACCGCGGCCTTGGTCGAGGGCGTGAACACCGGCTGGCGCAGCTGCTGCGCCTGGCGCAGGCCGTCGGGCAGGGTGATGCCGCTGACCCGGCCGGTCTTCTGGTAGTCCTTCCAGCCGCTGCCGATGAGGTAACCGCGCGCGATCGCCTCCACGGGCACCGGCTTGAGCCGGCGCGTGACCACGGAGCGCTGCGCGTACGGTGCGGCCTCGATGCCCGCCGGCAGCACCGAGGCGACATCGATCCCGGTCAGGTGGTTGGCGACGATGTGCGCGGTCTTGTCGAACCAGAAATTGCTGATCTGGCACAGCATCTCGCCCTTGCCGGGAATCGGGTCGGGCAGCACCACGTCGAAGGCGCTGAGCCGGTCGGTGGCGACCATCAGCAGCATCGGGTCGCCGTCGTCGCCGGGCAGGTCGAACACGTCGCGGACCTTGCCGCGGTGGCGCAGGTGGAGGCCGGGGAGGTCGGCTTCGAGCAGGGTCGTTGCCATCGTCGGAAGTTGCAGCCTACGGGCGGGCATTGTAGCGACGCGCGGCGGCGGGTGTGGGGACACGGCCGTGGCGCTTCAGGAGACGCTGGAATCCTTGTCTCCCCCAAGGGGCCTGCCCCAACGCCTTGCCTTGGCGGGAAGAGCTTCAGGCCGATGCCATCCAGCTGCGCGTGCGTGCCCTAGAATTGCCCCCATGAAACGCTGGTACGGAAAACTCCTCGGATTCATTGCCGGCTGGCTGCTGTTGCGCCACCCGGCGGGCGGGCTCATCGGCCTGCTGATCGGCCACGCGTTCGATTCGGACTGGTTCCGCGGCCCGCGCGAGGATCCCTGGCGCGTGCTCGGCCTGACCGACGCGGCCAGCGATGGTGAAGTCGACCTGGCCTATCGCCGCCTGATCACCCAGTACCACCCGGACAAGCTGACCGGCGCGGCGGACGAACTGCGCCGCAAGGCGGACGCGCGGGCGCGCGAGATCAACGCCGCCTACGATCGCATCAAGACGCTGCGCGGGCGCAGGTAGGCCCGCCATTGTGGCCACTGGCCACTCCCATGGCGCCGAGCGCCGACCCATCCTGCGCGAGAGCTGACATGCAATCGACCGTCATCGCCCCTTCCATCCTGTCCGCCGACTTCGCACGCCTTGGCGAGGAGGTCGACAACGTCGTCGCCGCTGGCGCGGACTGGGTGCATTTCGACGTGATGGACAACCATTACGTGCCCAACCTCACCATCGGGCCGCTGGTGTGCGAGGCGCTGCGCAAGCATGGCGTCACCGCGCCGATCGACGTGCACCTGATGGTCGAGCCGGTGGACCGGATCATTCCCGACTTCGCCAGGGCCGGCGCCACCGACATCAGTTTCCATCCCGAAGCCAGCCGCCACGTGCATCGCACGATCCAGCTGATCCGGGCGCAGGGCTGCCGCGCGGGACTGGTGCTGAACCCGGCCACCCCGCTGGACGTGCTCGACTACGTGCTCGAGGATCTCGACATGGTGCTGTTGATGTCGGTCAACCCCGGCTTCGGCGGGCAAAGCTTCATCGACGCGACCTTGCGCAAGATCGAACAGGTGCGCGCGCGCATCGACGCCTCCGGCAAGGCGATCCGGCTGGAGGTCGATGGCGGGGTCAAGCCGGACAACATCGCCGCCATCGCGAAGGCGGGTGCCGACACGTTCGTCGCCGGCTCGGCGATCTTCGGCCACGCCGACTACCGCGCGGTGATCGCGCAGATGCGCGAAGCGGTGTCGTCGGTGCGCTGAGCACCCCGCGGCTACAGCCGCGTCCTCGGCACTTGGGGGAGCGCCTTCGGTCGACCGCTCCGGTGACTGGCGCATGACAAGCGCGATTCACGCGCCGCCAACCCCGCGCTGCTAGCGTGTGCGTCCCCACGCGATCCGGATGCGCATGACCCCGCCACGCTGGTGCCTGATCCTCAATGGCAAGTCCGCCGGCGACGACGCCGTACGCGACGCGGTCGCCGCGATGCGCGAACGCGGGGTGCAGCTCGACGTCCGCGTGACCTGGGAGGCCGGCGACGCCGATCGCTACGTGGCCGAAGCGATCGAGAGCGGCGTCGATTGCGTGATCGCCGGCGGCGGCGACGGCACCCTGAGCGAGGCGGCCTCGACGCTCGCCCATCGCGATGAAGCGGCCGGGGCGCTGCCAGCGCTCGGGTTGCTGCCCCTGGGCACGGCCAACGATTTTGCCACGGCCGCCGGCGTTCCCGCCGAAGCGGCCGCTGCGCTGGCGCTGGTCCACGACCATCCGGCGCGTGCGGTCGACCTGCTGCGCCTGCAGGCGAATGGCGCCACGCACTGGGCCGCCAACCTCGCCAGCGGCGGCTTCGGCACCCAGGTCACGGTCGAAACCCACGACCGATTGAAGAAGGTGCTCGGCGGGCTCGCCTACCTGCTCACGGGGATGGCCAGGCTCGGCCGGATCGAGCCGATCGCCGCGCGGATGCGCGGGCCGGATTTCGCATGGCGGGGAGGCTTCATCGCCCTGGGCATCGGCAATGGGCGCCAGGCCGGGGGCGGGCAGGCGCTGTGTCCCGATGCGCTGGTCGACGACGGCCTGCTCGACGTCACCGTGGTGCCGGAACTGTCCGGAGAAATCGGCAGCACCCTGGCGACGCTGCTCAAGGACGGCAAGGAAGTCGCACTGGACCAGGTCGCGGTGCGCGCGCGCCTGCCGTGGCTGGAGATCGAGACCGACGCGCCGCTGGTGCTCAACCTCGACGGCGAGCCCGTGGAATCGACCCGCTTTCGCATCGATTGCGTGCCCGGGCGCGTGCGCATGCACCTGTCGGACGACAGCCCGCTGCTCTCTCCGGCCACGCTGGCGTGACGGCATCCGAAGCGGCTACAGTGGTGGCCATGGACTTCCGCGCACCCCCGCATCGCGTTTCCGCCGACCTGGGTTGGCGATGGTGGCTTGCAGCCGCCGTCGATCCCACCCGTCCGTCAGCACAGGAAACGCCGCGTGACCACGCCCGCATCGCCATCGCTTCGCACCCCGCACTCTTCCGCTAGCGCCAGCCCCGGGGCATATACCCGCGTGCCGGTCGTGCGCGAGGTCCTGTCTGATCTCGACACGCCGCTGTCGGTCTACCTGAAGCTCGCCGACGGCCCGCATACCTACCTGTTCGAATCGGTCGAGGGCGGCGAACGCTTCGGCCGCTATTCGATCATCGGCCTGCCGGCGCGGCGCGTGCATGCGTTCCGCGGCAGCACGCTCACGACCAGCGAATACGGCGAAGTGGTCGAAACCCGCGAGGTCGCCGACCCGCTGGCCGAGGTCGAGCGCCTGCGCGCGATGCATTCGGTGCCGAAGATCGAGGGCTTGCCGGGATTCACCGGCGGGCTGGTCGGCTGGTTCGGCTTCGAAAGCATCCAGTACATCGAACCGCGCTTCGCCGGCCCGCACGCGAAGGACGAGCTCGGCACGCCCGACATCCTGCTGATGCTCAGCGAGGAAGTCGCCGTGTTCGACAACCTCAAGGGCCGGTTGTACCTGGTCGTGCACGCCGATCCGCGCGAACCGCAGGCGCTGGCGCGCGCCAACCGGCGCCTGGACGAGCTGGTGCACCGCCTGCGCCAGGGCGGCGCCGGCTACCCGGAAATGCTGCAGCCGGCGGCGCTGGACGAAGCCGACTTCGTCTCCGGCTTCACCCGCGAAGGCTTCATCGCCGCGGTGGAGAAGTGCAAGGAATACATCCGCGCCGGCGACGTGTTCCAGGTGGTGCCGTCGCAGCGGCTGAGCGTGCCGTTCCACGCGCGGCCGGTCGATGTCTACCGCGCCCTGCGCGCGCTCAACCCATCGCCGTACATGTACTTCCTCGACGTCGGCGACACCCAGGTGGTGGGCGCCTCGCCGGAAATCCTCGCCCGGCTCGAATACGACGCCGCGGGGCACGGAACCGTCACCGTGCGCCCGCTCGCCGGCACCCGCCCGCGCGGCGCGACGCCGGAGCAGGACGCCGTGCTGGAAGCCGAACTGCTCGCCGATCCCAAGGAGCGCGCCGAGCACCTGATGCTGATCGACCTCGGCCGCAACGACGTCGGCCGCATCGCCGAGCCGGGCAGCGTGCAGGTCGGCGAGCAGTTCGTGGTCGAACGCTACAGCCACGTCATGCACATCACCAGCGAGGTGACCGGCACGCTGCGCGAAGGCCTGGGCTACGTCGACGTGCTGCGCGCCGCGTTTCCCGCCGGCACCGTCAGCGGCGCGCCGAAGATCCGCGCGCTGGAGATCATCCGCGAGCTGGAGCCGGTGAAGCGCAACGTGTATTCCGGCGCGGTCGGCTACCTCGGCTGGCACGGCGACGCCGACATGGCCATCGCCATCCGCACCGCGGTGATCCAGGGCGGACGCCTGCACGTGCAGGCCGGCGCCGGCATCGTCCACGACTCCGATCCGGAAACCGAATGGCAGGAAACCATGAGCAAGGGCCGCGCGCTGTTTCGCGCGGTGGCCCAGGCGGCGGGTGGTCTATGAGTGCGTTCGATGCCCCTGCCGGCGCGCGCGTGGCCGGGCGCGAACCAGTAGGCGCTGCGCGCGTAGCGAACGTGCCCGCCTCCTCGTGGGCCCGCGTGCTGCGCGGCTGCCTGCACTCAGGCCTTGATCACGAAATCGATGACGATCGCGCCCGCCTCGCGCTGGCGATAGACGATGTCGAGGTGGTCGCCGAAACGGTTGCGCAGCTGGTCGAGCAGCGGCAGCGGATCGTGATCGTTGACGAAGCGCATCGCCTCGCCGGGCTCGAGCGCGCCCAGCGCGCCGAAAATGGCCGAATGGCGGAAGCGGCGCGCGATGCCGCGGGCGTCGAAGGGGTGCGGCGTATAGGCGGCCGCAGGGGGTGCCGTGGCGGGGTCGGTCATGGAGGTGTCCCGGTTGACGTTGGAGCGCCAAGCCTGAGGCCACACATGCGCGGCCGCCCTGATCCAGGTCAGGATCGTCCGCGATCGCCAGGCCTTCCGTCGGTGGTCATCGGACTCGATCGAGCCGAAAGCCGAAGGCAGGCGCCGCCATGCTGCTGATGATCGACAACTACGACAGCTTCACCTTCAACCTCGTGCAGTACCTGCAGGCGCTGGGGGCGGAGGTGCAGGTGGTGCGCAACGATGCGTTGACGGTGGCGCAGGTCGCGGCGCTGCGGCCCGAGCGGATCGTGATCTCGCCGGGGCCGTGCACGCCGAACGAGGCGGGCATCTCGCTGGAACTGATCGAAACGCTCGGCGCGCGGATTCCGATCCTCGGCGTGTGCCTGGGCCACCAGGCGCTCGGCCAGGTTTATGGCGGCCGCGTGGTGCGCGCCGGGCGGATCATGCACGGCAAGACCTCGGCTATCCGCCACGCAGGCAAGGGCGTGTTCGCCGGCCTGCCCGATGGCTACGAGGCGACGCGCTATCACTCGCTGGTGGTGGAAAGGGACTCGCTGCCGGACTGCCTGGAAGTGACTGCATGGACGGAGAATGACGACGGCACCGTGGAAGCGATCATGGGTCTGCGCCACCGCGAACATCCGGTGGAAGGCGTGCAGTTCCACCCCGAGTCGATCCTGACCGAGCACGGGCATGCGCTGCTGAAGAACTTCCTGGAGCGGTGATCCACCGTTACCGCCCCTTCAAGGGGATTCCCGCCCGATCCAGCGAAGCTGACCGGGGCAGACACCACTCCTCCCCGAATCCGGGAGGTTCAGGACTTGAAGCCATGCCTATCACCCCGCAAGAAGCCCTGCAACGCACCATCGAGCACCGCGAGATCTTCCACGACGAGATGGTCGAGCTGATGCGCCAGATCATGCGCGGCGAGGTGTCGCCGGCCATGACCGCGGCCATCCTCACCGGCCTGCGGGTGAAGAAGGAGACGATCGACGAGATCGCCGGCGCGGCGACGGTGCTGCGCGAGTTCGCGCTGCCGGTCCCGGTGGCCGATACGACGCGACTGGTCGACATCGTCGGTACCGGCGGCGACGGCGCCCATACCTTCAACATCTCGACCGCCTCGATCTTCGTCGTCGCGGCGGCTGGCGCGCGCGTGGCCAAGCACGGCAACCGCAGCGTGTCGTCGAAGTCCGGCAGCGCCGACGTGCTCGAATCGCTGGGCGCGGCGATCGAACTGCAGCCCGCGCAGGTGGCGCAGTGCCTCGATGCCTGCGGCATCGGCTTCATGTTCGCGCCGATCCATCATCCGGCGATGAAGGTCGTGGCCCCGGTGCGCCGCGAGATGGGCGTGCGCACGCTGTTCAACATCCTCGGCCCGCTGACCAACCCGGCCGGCGCGCCGAACATCCTCATGGGCGTGTTCCACCCCGACCTGGTCGGCATCCAGGTGCGGGTGCTGCAGGCGCTGGGCGCGCAGCGCGCGCTGGTAGTGTGGGGGCGCGACGGCATGGACGAGCTGTCGCTGGGGGCCGCGACCCTGGTCGGCGAACTGCGCGACGGCGTGGTGCGCGAGTATGAGCTGCATCCCGAGGATTTCGGCATCGCCATGGCCGCCAGCCGCAACCTGCGCGTCAACGATGCCACCGAATCGAAAGCGATGCTGCTCGAAGCGCTGGGCAATACGGCGGGCCTGCCGCTCGAGATCGTGGCGCTGAACGCGGGCGCTGCGCTGTACGTGGTGGGGGTGGCCGGATCGATCGCCGACGGCATCGCACGGGCGCGGGAGGCGATTGCTTCCGGCGCGGCGCTGGGCAAGCTCCGCCAGTTCGTCGAAACCACGCAGCGCCTCGCCGCCGGTCACTGATCCCGGGAGGCGTTTTGTGGGAGCGGCTTCAACCGCGAGTTTCTCGGGGCAGGGCACGGGGAGGGGAAAGGCTCGCGGCTGAAGCCGCTCCCACAGATCTTTGGGGTCCCGGCCGCACGCCTGCCCGATGCCGGCCACCGCCGCAATGGTGCTATTTTGGCCGCCTGTTAGCCGCGCGCGTGATGCCGCGGCACCATCCATCAACAACGGGTCGCGTGCAGGCGCGTCGCCAGGAGCCAGCACCGCAATGTGTCCAAGCAGGGTCGCCGAGGGCGAAGAACGTGGCTGGATCGTCCCGATCGGCGGGGCCGAGGACAAGGAGATGCGGCGCCGCATCCTCAAGCGCTTCGTGCAGCTGTGCGGCGGCCGCGACGCGGACATCGCCATCATCCCCACCGCCAGCCGCCTGCCCGATACCGGCCGGCGCTACGAGGAGCTGTTCGACCGGCTGGAGGCCGGGCGTGCCCGCTCGATCGGCTTTGCGAGCCGCCAGGACGGCCAGCGCGACGACTACCTGCGCCAGCTCGAGACCGCCACGGGCGTGTTCTTCACCGGCGGTAACCAGCTGCGCATCTCCACCATCATCGGCGGCACGCCGGCGGCGAAGCTGATCCGTGAACGCAATGCGCACGGCGTGCACGTCGGCGGCACCAGCGCGGGCGCCAGCATCCTCAGCGAGCACATGATCGCGTTCGGCAAGGAAGGTTCGTCCCCGCGCGCGGGCAGCGTGCGGCTGGCACCCGGCCTCGGCCTCACCAACCGCTTCGTCATCGACCAGCACTTCCGGCAGCGCGACCGCCTCGGCCGCCTGGTCGCGGCGCTGGCGTTCAATCCTTTCGCGATCGGCATCGGCCTGGACGAGGACACCGCGGCGTTCATCCGCCCGGACAACGTGGTGGAAGTGGAGGGCAGCGGCGCACTGACCGTGGTGGACGCGGGCGACCTGCAGTTCTCCTCGATGGCCGACGCCGGCCAGAACCAGCCGGTCTGCCTGCTGGGCCTGAAAGTCCACATCCTGGTCGCGGGCGCGACGTTCGACCTGCATACGCGCTGCGCATCGCCGGGTACATTGGTCGACGACAAAAGCTGAAGAAGGGAGTGTCGATGCGTGTCCTGAACCGTTCCGTCTACGTCGGTCCGTCGCTGTACGCGCACTTCCCGGTCATCCGGCTGGAGCTCGACCTTGGTGCGCTGGAAGCCTGGCCGACCGCGAAGCTCGGGCCGGCATTCATCGACGCCCTGGTGGCCGCATTGCCCGGCCTGGCGGAACACGGCTGCTCCTATCGCGAGCCCGGCGGCTTCATCCGCCGGATGCGCGAGGGCGAGGGGACCTGGCTCGGCCACGTGCTCGAGCACGTGGCGATCGAGCTGCAGAACGCCGCCGGCGAGGACGTCACCTTCGGCAAGACGCGCAGCGTTTCCGAGGCCCGCCCCGGCGTGTACTCGGTGGTGTACGAGTACGAGCAGAAGGAGATCGGCATCGCTGCCGGCGAGCTCGCGCTGCGACTGCTCAACTCGCTGCTGCCCGAGTCGTTGCGGACGCCGGGCAGCCTGCCCGAGGGCTGGGATTGGGAAGGCGCGCGCGACGATTTCATCCGCTACGCGCAGCGCCGCGCGCTGGGCCCGTCGACCGCCTCGCTGGTGCGCGCCGCGGAGGAACGCAACATCCCGTGGCTGCGCCTGAACCAGCAGTCGCTGGTGCAATTCGGCCACGGCAAGTACCAGCAACGCATCCAGGCCACGGTCACCGGCAAGACGCCGCACATCGCGGTCGAGCTGGCCAGCGACAAGGAAGAAACCAACAAGATCCTCGGCTCGCTCGGCCTGCCGGTTCCACGCCAGGAACTGGTGTCGAGCCAGACCGACGCGCTCAAGGCGGCACGCAAGCTCGGCGGCTCGGTGGTGCTCAAACCGTACAACGGCAACCACGGCCGCGGCATCACCATCGACATCCGCGGCGACGACGAGATCCGCGAGGCGTTCAATGCCGCGCGCGAGCACTCGCGCTCGGTGATCGTCGAGACCTTCCAGCCCGGCGACGACCACCGCCTGCTGGTGATCAACGGCGAGCTGGTGGCCGCGACCAAGCGCACGCCCGGCCACGTCGTCGGCGACGGCACCCACACGATCGCCGAGCTGGTCGAGATCGTGAACCAGGACCCGCGCCGCGGCGTGGGACACGAGAAGGTGCTCACGCGCCTGGAACTCGACGCGCAGGCGAACCTGATGATGGAACGCGTCGGGCGCCACGCCGACTCCGTGCCCGAGGCGGGCGAGATCGTCTACCTGCGTTCCACCGCCAACCTGTCCACCGGCGGCACCGCCACCGACGTCACCGACATCATCCATCCCGACAACCGCGACATGGCGGTGCGCGCGGTGCGCGCGATCGGGCTGGACGTGGGCGGCGTGGATTTCATTACCCCGAACATCGCCGAGAGCTACAAGGCGATCGGCGGCGCGATCTGCGAGGTCAACGCCGCGCCAGGCTTCCGCATGCACGTCGCGCCCAGCGAAGGCACGCCGCGCGATGCCGCGGGTCCGGTGATCGAGATGCTGTTTCCACCGGGCACCCCGGCGCGGGTGCCGATCGCCGCGATCACCGGCACCAATGGCAAGACCACTACCGCGCGCATGCTCGCGCACATCACCAAGATGGCCGGCTACACGCCGGGCCTGACCACCACCGACGGCGTCTACATCGACGGCCAGCGCACGGTCGAGGGCGACATGACCGGGCCGGTCTCGGCGCGGATGGTGCTGTCCGACCCGCAGGTGGACATGGCGGTGCTGGAAACCGCGCGCGGCGGCCTGCTGCGCGCCGGCATGGGCGTGCGCCACGTCGACGTCGGCGCGGTGCTCAACGTCGCTTCCGACCACCTCGGCCTGAAAGGCATCGACACCCTGGAGCAGCTGGCCGAAATCAAGCGCGTGGTGGTCGAGGTCGCGCGCGAGTGCGCGGTGTTGAACGCCGACGACCCCAACGTGCTGCGGATGTCCGGCTACACCGATGCGAAGACCATCTGCTACGTGACCATGAATCCCTCGCATTCGCTGGTGCGCGAGCACATCCGCGCCGGCGGCCGCGCCTGCGCGCTGGAGGCCGGGGTCAACGGCCACATGATCACGCTCTACGACAAGGGCAGCCACATCCCGCTCATGTGGACCCACCTGGTGCCGGCCACCCTCGAGGGCCGCGCGCTGCACAACGTGCAGAACGCGATGTTCGCAGCGGCGATGGCGTATTCGCTGGGGATCAAGCTCGACGCGATCCGCCAGGGCCTGCGCACGTTCGACACCACGTTCTTCCAGGCGCCGGGCCGGATGAACGTATTCTCCGAACATCCGTTCAAGGTGCTGATGGACTACGGCCACAACGCGCACGCGGTCGGGATGATGGCCGACCTCGCGCAGCGGCTCGACGCAACCGGCCGCCGCATCGTGGTGCTGGCCGGCCCCGGCGACCGTCGCGACGAGGACCTGCATGCGATCGCAAGGGCGGTCGCGGGCAAGTTCGACCATTACATCGCGCGCCGCGACGATGCCCTGCGCGGTCGCGACGGCGACGAGGTGCCGCGGATCATCGCCGATGCGCTGCGTGGCCTCGGCGTATCCGAAGATGCGATCTCGATCATCCCCGACGAGCAGCAGGCCGTGGAGGCCGCGCTGCGCATGGGCCGGCCGGGTGACCTGATCCTGGTATTCGCCGATGCGCTGACGCGCTCGTGGAAGCAGATCACCAAGTTCACCCCCGACGGCGAAATGCCGCGGGCCGCGGCGAAGGCGGAGTTGCCGCCGCTGGAGGCGACGATGGACGAGCGCGCTGTCGCGGCGATGGGTGGGGTGGTTCGCGAGGAGCGCGGGCTGGTGTTCGAGCGCGAGGAAAGCGACTAGGGCCTTTGCCCGTGGAACGACAGGCCCTGCCGCATGACGACTGACTTCGACCCCGCGACCGAGCCGTACGAGGATTCGCGCCGGCTGACGGGCTGCAACGTCCATTTTTCGGGCACCGGTGCCGCGCTGGAGTCCGCGCCGGGCCTCGCGTTCGACGACGCGACGCTGACGCGCTGGCGCGACAACATCGCCCTTGCGCGCAAGGCGCTCCACTGGCCCGATGGCGCTGTGATCACGCGCCGCCATCGCAGCGGCGTCTCGCTCGCCTTCGCGGCGCCGCTCGACCGTCTCTACGCCGCCACCGAGGTCAACGAGTGGGCCTGGTGGTCGGCGGTCCTGACAGTGCCCGGAGTGTCGCGACCGGCCGTGGTCCCTGCTGCCCCTGAAGGGGAGCTCGCCAGAGCGGGCACGGCACGGACGGCGGGGGACGGCTCCGGGATGCCGCACGCGCCCGGTCATGCGGCCATGTCGGACGCTGATTCCGCATTGCACACCCTGCGCGCGCTGGCCGCCGCCGAGGCCCGTCCGGCCCTGCTGGCGCTGCAGACCGCGGCCACGGCGCGTGGCTTGCCGTGCCTGCCCGATGACGACACCGTCTCGATCGGTGCCGGCGAAGGCAGCCGCACCTGGCCGATCGATGCGCTGCCCGAGCCGGCCACCGTCGACTGGGCCGCGCTGCACGCCATCCCCACCGCGCTGGTGACCGGTTCCAACGGCAAGACCACCACCGTGCGCCTGCTGGCGGCGATGGCGCGCGCGCACGGCTGGCATACCGCGCACAGCTGCACCGATGGCGTGTTCTTCGACGGGCAGGCGCTGGAGTCGGGGGACTATTCCGGTCCCACCGGCGCCCGGACCGCGCTGCGGCAGCCGCGGGCGCAGGCCGCGGTGCTGGAAACCGCGCGCGGCGGCATGCTGCGACGCGGGCTGGCGCTGTGCCGCGCGAACGTCGCGGTGGTCACCAACGTCAGCGCCGACCATTTCGGCGAATACGGCGTGCACGATCTCGACGACCTCGCCGCGGTCAAGCTCACCGTCGCGCGTGCGATCGGGGGCGACGGATTGTTGGTTCTCAATGGCGACGACCCGGTGCTGCGTCGGCAGGCCGATGCGCTCGCCTGCCCGATCGGCTGGTTCGCCCGCGATTTCGACGCGCCGCTGCCGGGCGCGCATCGCGCGCGCGGCGGGGCGACCTGCGGCGTGCGTGGTGGACGCCTGCTGCTGTCGTTGGGCGGCGATGAACATGACCTCGGTGCGATCGATGCCATGCCGCTCACGCTCGGTGGCCGCGCCGGTTACAACGTCGCCAATGCCGCCGCCGCCGCGCTCGCGGCTGCCGCGATGGCCATCCCGGCGCCCGCCATCGCCGCAACCCTGGCGCGCTTCGGCAGCGGGCGCGGCGACAATCCCGGACGCCTGCAGCACTGGCGCTTCGGCGCGCTCGACGTGTATGTCGACTACGCGCACAACCCCGACGGCCTGCAGGGCCTGCTGCGCGCGGTCGGCGCCGACCGCCGCACGGGCAGGCTGGCGGTGATCCTCGGCCACGCCGGCAACCGCGAGGATGCCGACCTGCGCGCCGTCGCGGCCACGGCCGCCGGCTTCCATCCGGACCTGGTGGTGCTCAAGGACATCGGCGGCTACGAGCGCGGCCGCGCGTCCGGGGATATCGCGTGGATCATGCGCGACGCGCTGCACGAAGCCGGCCTCGCCGACGACGCGATCGAAATCCGGCTCGACGAGGTCGAGGCCGCAAGGCGCCCGCTGCAGTGGGCGCGCGATGGCGACCTGCTGGTGCTGCCGGTGCACGAGCTGGACGCGCGCGACAAAGTCGTGGCGTTGCTCGATACACTGCGCGCCTCCGACTGGCAGCCCGGGATGCCGCTGCCGCAGGACCAGGAAGAAGCGGAATGATCCAGCCAGCGGGCCCGCGCCCGGACGTGCTGCAGGCGATCCTGCGACGCAAGCATGAAGAAGTCGCCGAACGCGCCACACATGCGCCGATGCGCGAACTGTCCGCGCGCGCAGCCGATGCGCCGCCGACGCGCGGCTTCGCCGCCGCGATCGAGACGAAAATCGCCGCGGGCGCGCCCGCGGTGATCGCCGAGATCAAGAAGGCCAGCCCGTCGAAAGGCGTGATCCGCGGAGATGCCGGATCCGGATCCGGGGGAGGCTTCGATCCGGCGGCCATCGCCCGCAGCTATGAATCGGCGGGTGCCGCGTGCCTGTCGGTGCTCACCGACGTCGATTTCTTCCAGGGCGCCGACGCCTACCTGCAGCAGGCCCGCGCGGCCTGCACGCTGCCGGTGCTGCGCAAGGATTTCGTCGTCGATCCCTACCAGCTGGTCGAAGCCCGCGCGATCGGCGCCGACTGCGTCCTGCTGATCGTCGCCGCGCTCGACGACGACCGCCTTGCGGCGCTGTCGGAGCAGGCGCTGGACCTGGGCATGGATGTCCTGGTCGAGGTGCACGACCTGGCCGAACTGGAGCGCGCGCTGCAGGTGCCCGCGCCCTTGCTGGGGATCAACAACCGCAACCTGCGCACGTTCGAGGTGTCGCTCGACACCACGCTGGCGCTGCAGCACGCAGTGCCGGGCGACCGCCGCCTGGTGACCGAAAGCGGCATCCGCGGGCCGGCCGACGTGCAGCGCATGCGCGCGGCCGGCGTGGATGCCTTCCTGGTCGGCGAGGCGTTCATGCGCGAACCCGATCCCGGGGTCGCCCTGCGACAGATGTTCTTCGCCGCATGAGCAGCTTCGAGGAAGTGGCGGTACCGTACCGGCCGCTGGTCGTGTTCGATTTCGACCACACGCTCTACGACGGCGATTCGGGCAGCCACCTGGTGATGTGGCTGGTGCGGCGCCACTGGTGGCGCAAGCTGGCGGCGCTGCTGGCCGCGCCGGTGCTGCTGCCGATGGTGGCGTGGCTGCCGACGCGCCGGCGCGGCATTTCCGGCTTCCTGTGGATCGCCACCTTCGGCACCCACGGGCGCGCGCAGATGGATGCGCTGATCGACCGCTACGTGGCGGCGAACACCGCCGGCATCCGCGCGCGCCTGCTGCCGGCAGCGCTGAAGGTGCTCCACAGCCACCGCAGCCGCGGCGATCGCGTGCTGGTCGCCACCGGCGCGCCGCCGGAACTGGCTCGCGCGATCCTCGACTTCGTCGCCCACGAGGGTCTGCCGGTGATCGGCAGCCTGGGCAAGCCGTTCCTCGGCGGCTTCGTCACCGACCAGCATTGCCACGCCCGCAACAAGATGCGGATGATCTGGGACGCCGGCTACGATCGCATCGCGATCGCCTACAGCGACAGTCGCGCCGACCTGCCGCTGCTGCAGGCCGCGAGCCATCCGGTGGTGGTCAATCCCAAGCAGAACGCGGTGGAAGTTTTCCGTCGCGTGCTGCCGCCGGGCACGCCGGTCCTCAACTGGGGCTGCCCCGGACGCGCCGGAACGCCGGATGCCGGCCAGGAGACTCCGGTCGGGCGCGGGGCAGGGACGTCGTAACTTCGCGATCGAGACGCACCTGTGGGAGCGGCTTCAGCCGCGATCCTTTCGGATGGTCATTCCGGCAAAGCGCTCGCGGCTGAGGCTGCTTCCACGACTAAGCGACCGGCTCGCTAGGCGTCGCCCAACCGCTTGACGAAGCGCACCGACCGGTCGCCGTACCCGCAGGCGCGATAGAACGCGTGCGCGTCGGTGCGCTGCGAGCCGCTGGTCAGCTCCAGCCGGGCGGCGCCGGCGGCACGGGCGCGGCGTTCGGCTTCGCGCAGCAGCTGCCTGCCGAGGCCGCGACCCTGCGCTTCGGCAGTCACCACCAGCGCGGTGATCCGGCACGTGGTCGTGCCCAGCGGCAGGTAATACATGAAGTCCAGCGCCACCAGGCCGCAGACGCGGCCCTCGCAGCGGGCCACGACCAGGGCCTGGCGGTCGTTGTCGGTGATGATGGCGATGCGCTCGGCGGCTTCGCGCATGTCGCAGGGATAACCCAGTTCGCCGAGCAGTTCGGCGATGTCGTCGGCATCGAACAGCGACGCGCTGCGCAGGTCGGCGTCGGGAAGCGGACCACGGTCTGCGAAATGGCTCGACATCGTTCCGGCCAGGCGCGCGGGCCGTGGCCCGTCAGCGTGTCCCGTACAGCACGACGGTCTTGCCGCGCGCGTGCAGCTTGCCGTCCGCCTGCAGCTTCTTCAGTACCCGTCCGGCCATCTCGCGCGAGCAGCCGACCAGTCGTGCCAGCTCCTGGCGCGAGACGCGCAGCTGGGTGCCGTCGGGATGGCTCATCGCCTCCGGCTCGCGGGTCAGGTCGTGCAGCGTGCGGATGATGCGGTCGGTGACATCGAGGAAGGCCAGGCGCCCGGCCTTGCGGCTGGTGTCCAGCAAGCGGCGCGAGAGCTGCGCGCCGATCGCGTAGACGATCTGCGTTGCGTCGCCGATCAGCGAGCCCTCGAACAGCTGGTACAGGCGCTCGTAGCTGATCTCGGCCAGTTCGCACTGCACGCGCGTGCGCAGGATCACCTCGCGCACGTCGGACTGGATGAACAGGCCCATCTCGCCGACGAACTCGCCGGGGCCGAAATAACCCAGCACCAGTTCGCGGCCGTCGTCTTCCTCGGTAATGATGCTGACCGAGCCGCTGATGATGTAGTACAGCGTGCCGGCGGGATCCCCGGGTCGGAACACGTCGGTCCGGGTCGGGTAGCGGCGGCGGTGGCAGTGGGCCAGCAAGCGCTCGATCGTGGCCGCCGAGGGGGCCAGCGGATTCGAGTTGGCTCGATAATAAGGATTGATGAGAGCCACGGATGTCGGATTCATGAGCGGCGTCAACGGGGGATGCCCAAGAGTAGGCGGTCTCCGTTCATCCGGCAAACGCG
This sequence comes from Luteimonas notoginsengisoli, assembly GCF_042648885.1. Lineage (NCBI taxonomy): Bacteria > Pseudomonadati > Pseudomonadota > Gammaproteobacteria > Lysobacterales > Lysobacteraceae > Luteimonas > Luteimonas notoginsengisoli. Next base: position 130,267 of record NZ_JBHRYF010000001.1, read on the forward strand.
GGCTTTCACCCTGATTCGCCCGATGGGCGCATAATTCGTCTTTCGCCCATCGAATCGAGAGGAATGACCGCCGTGGTCAAGCCGCTGCCGCGTTTGAAGCTCCAGGGCTTCAACAATCTCACCAAGGCGCTGAGCTTCAATATCTACGACGTGTGCTACGCCGTGTCCGAGGACGAGCGCCAGCGGTACATCGAGTACATCGACGAAGAGTACAACGCCGACCGGCTGACCCAGATCCTCACCGACGTGGCCGAGATCATTGGCGCCAACATCCTGAACATCGCGCGCCAGGACTACGACCCGCAGGGCGCTTCGGTGACGATCCTGATTTCCGAGCAGCCGGTGGTCGACAAGGCCGACGCCAAGGGCGTGATCTCCGATGCGGTGGTCGCGCACCTGGACAAGAGCCACATCACCGTCCACACCTATCCGGAAACGCACCCGCAGGCTGGCATCGCGACGTTCCGCGCCGACATCGACGTGGCAACCTGCGGCGTGATCTCGCCGCTGAAGGCCCTGAACTACCTGATCGAGAGCTTCGAGTCGGACATCGTCATCGCCGACTACCGCGTGCGCGGCTTCACCCGCGACATCAAGGGCAAGAAGCACTACATCGACCACAAGATCAATTCGATCCAGGATTTCCTGGCCAAGAACATCAAGGCCCGGTACGAGATGTTCGACGTCAACGTCTACCAGGAAAACATCTTCCACACCAAGATGCACCTGAAGGATTTCGACCTCGACCAGTACCTGTTCGAGGAAAAGGCGCGCAACCTGTCGTTCAAGGAACGGATGAAGATCGAGGCGCTGCTCAAGCGCGAGATCGAGGAGCTGTTCCACGGCCGCAACCTGGTCGAATAGGGCGGCGGTGACAGCCGTTCCAGGCACGCGGTGTAAAGCTGCGTGGCCCGGGACCCGGGCGGGACGACCCGCGCGGCGGAGGTTCGCCGATGGGACACAAGACCGACGACGGTCCGGCGCGAAAGCCCCGGGCCGTCGTTCTTTTCACCGTTGCGATTCTGATTTCGCAAGTTCGACATCTTAAGGAGGCCGCGATGGCCTGGATCTACCTGTTGCTGGCCGGCATGTTCGAGATTGGATTCGCGATCGGCCTGAAATACACCGAGGGATTCACCCGGCTGTGGCCGAGCCTGGCCACCGCGGCGGCCGCGGCGCTCAGCCTGTGGTTGCTGACCCAGGCGCTGCGCACGATCCCGGTGGGCACGGCGTACGCGATCTGGACCGGGATCGGTGCGGTCGGCGTGGCCACCCTGGGCATCGTGCTGTTCTCGGAAAGCGCCTCGCCGGGGCGGCTGGCCTGCATCGCGCTGATCATCGCCGGCGTAGGCGGGCTGAAGCTGGTGTCGGCGAACTGACCGCGTTGCCCTCGTGGGAGCGGCTTCGGCCGCGAGCTTTTGGCGCTGATCGCGGTGATCGCGGTGATCGCGGTGATCGCGGTGATCGAGCGAACTCGCGGCTGTAGCCGCTCCCACAAAAAAACCGGCGGCGCCCCGAGCTACATCCGGTAGGCCACGGTCTTCATCAGCTTCGAGGCGGCGGCCATGACGGCGGGGATCGGCTGCGGCAGGATCCGGGCGCCGGCCTGTTCGGCGTTGTCGGCGTGGCGGGCCTCGTCGGCCTTCATCGTGGTCAGGATCGCGCGGCTGCGCAGGTCCGCGCCCGGCAGGGTTTGCAGGTGCTCGTCCAGGTGGGCCTCGACCTGGCGCTCGGTCTCCACCACGAAGCCCAGGTTCCACCCGTCGCCGCGCAGGCCGGCCAGCGCGCCGATGGCGTAGCTGCCGGCGTACCACAGCGGATTGAACACGCTTGGTCGGCTGTCCAGCTCGCGCAGGCGGTCGGCGCACCACGCCAGGTGGTCGGTTTCTTCCTGGGCGGCTTCCATCAGGTGCGCCCGCGTCGCCGGATCGCGCGCCACCGCCGCCTGGCCCACGTACAGCGCCTGGGCGCAGACCTCGCCGACGTGGTTGATCCGCATCAGCCCGGCGGCGTGGCGGCGCTCGCCGTCCTCCAGGGCGACTTCGGGCGTGTCACCGGCCGGATTGGCGCGGGTCGCGGGCGGGTTGCCGAACACGGTCTCCAGCGCGCGCTGGGACTGGTCGAGCAAGCGATCGAGGGGGTGCTGCAGGCGGGGCGTGGACATGGCGTGGCTCGGTCGGCGAAGGGGCGTCCGGACGCGGCACTGCGGGGAAGCCCGGCGGATGCAGCCGCTGCCCCATTCTCGCCGCGCCCGGCCGGGCGCGCCAGCCGATCCCCCGCGCGCCGGGGTCGCGGGGGATCGGCGACTTGCGGCGCCCCGGCCGGACCGGTATCATTCCGCCTCTTTCGTCCCGCAATCGACATCGCGAGGCAAAATTCCGCCGCCAGCAGCGCGCCGGAATCCGCCCGACCACCGACCGAGAACCAGAGTTCGTCATGAAAACCTTCACCGCCAAGAACGAGACCGTCCAGCGCGACTGGTACGTCGTCGACGCCACCGGCAAGACCCTCGGTCGCCTCAGTGCCGAACTCGCGCACCGCCTGCGCGGCAAGCACAAGCCGGTCTACACCCCGCACGTCGACACGGGCGATTACATCGTGGTGATCAACGCCGAGAAGATCCACGTCACCGGCAACAAGCTGGCCGACAAGATGTACCACCGCTTCACCGGGTACATCGGCAACCTCAAGAGCGAAACCCTCGGGCAGGCGCTGCAGCGCCACCCGGAGCGCGTCATCGAAACCGCCGTCAAGGGCATGCTGCCGAAGAACCCGCTCGGTCGCGCGATGTACAAGAAGCTCAAGGTCTACAAGGGTGCCGAACACCCCCACGCCGCCCAGCAGCCGCAAGTCCTGGATATCTAACTCATGGCCATTTCGCAAAACTACGGCACCGGCCGTCGCAAGTCCTCCACCGCCCGCGTGTTCCTGCGCCGCGGCACCGGCAAGATCACCGTCAACGAGCGTCCGCTGGACGAGTTCTTCGGCCGCGAGACCGCGCGCATGATCGTGCGCCAGCCGCTCGAGCTGACCAAGAACACCGAGAGCTTCGACATCCTCGTGACCACCAGCGGCGGCGGCACCACCGGCCAGGCCGGCGCGATCCGCCTGGGCATCGCCCGCGCGCTGGTCGAATACGACGAGTCGCTCAAGGGCGAGCTGCGCAAGGCGGGCTTCATGACCCGCGACGCGCGCGAAGTCGAGCGCAAGAAGGTCGGCCTGCACAAGGCGCGCCGCGCCACGCAGTTCTCGAAGCGTTAAGCGCAATCGCCGCGAAGGCCCGCAGGTTGCACCGGCGGGTCTTCGAGGTCGATGCGATGCCGGGACCCCATCGGATTCCGGCGCTACAATCCATCCCATAGCCCCGTCGCCAAGCGGTAAGGCACCTGACTCTGACTCAGGCATTCGGAGGTTCGAATCCTTCCGGGGCTGCCACATCCACCGGTTCCGCCGCGTCGAGCGGCAGGCATCGGACAAGCAGGACTCCGCAAGCCCGCCTCGAGCGGGCTTGCGCATTTTCGGCCGCCGGCCCGCTCCGGCGATTGCATCCGGGCTTCGCGAGGCTATCGATGGTCGCCACCTTTCCCGCCCCGACCCTCCCCGCCAACGCGCTGCTGTCGGCGATGCGCGACCACGGTTATGCAGTGTTGGCCGCCGATGCGGTGGCCGCCCTGTGCAGCGTGCCACTCGCCGGCCTCGACGCCCTGAAGCACAGCTGGGACGACCTGCCCGCGGATCAGTACCTGCTCGACGGCGGCAGCTACCGTCGGCGGCGACACGCGTGCTTCATGGTGGACGGCGACCGGCTCGAGCGCGCGCCGCACCGCGCGCACTGGCAATCGAAGGACTACAACGCGCTGCATGGCGGCCTGCGGCGCTGGTTCGCGCCGATCGAGGGCGAGGTGGCCGACAGCGCGGCATGGTCGCGGCTGCTGCTTGGCCTGACGAGCCAGGTCGCGCAGATCGGCAACGCGCAGCCGTGGTACGTCGAGGCGCACCAGTTCCGCATCGATACCCGGGATGGTATCGGTCGCCCGACGCCGGAAGGCGCGCATCGCGACGGGGTCGATTTCGTTGCCGTGCTGATCGTCGACCGCAGCGGCATCCGCGGGGGCGAGACGCGCGTATTCGACGCAGACGGGCCCGATGGACAGCGCTTCACGCTGGAACAGCCGTGGTCGCTGCTGTTGCTGGACGATGCGCGGGTGATCCATGAATCGACGCCGATCCAGCCGGACGGCGAAGGTGGCGGCCACCGCGACACGCTGGTGCTGACCTGGCGCGCGGGCGGCTTCCAGGGCGACGACTGACCACCGCGTCGGCCGCTTCCGCGGCCTTTCCGCGTGCGTCAGGATCCGGCGGCAAAAGTTACAATCGAAACGATTTCCAGCAACCCGATCCGCGGAGTCCCGATGAAACTTGGTTCACTGAAGGAAGGCGGCCGCGACGGCACGCTCGTCGTCGTCTCGCGAGACCTGTCGCAGGCGGTACGCGCCACCGGCATCGCGCCGACCCTGCAGCGGGCGCTGGAAGACTGGTCGAACGCCGCGCCGCGGCTGGTGGCGCTGTCCGACGCGCTCAACGGCGGCACCGCCGACGGCGCCTTCGACCTCGACGTCTCCGCGCTGGCCGCGCCGCTGCCGCGCGCCTACGAGTTCGTCGACGGCAGCGCCTACCTGCCGCACGTCGAGCGCGTGCGCCGCGCGCGCGGCGCGCAGGTTCCCGAGAGCTTCTACACCGACCCGCTGATGTACCAGGCCACCAGCGCCGGCTTCAACGGCCCGCGCGACAACGTCAAGGTGGTCGACGAGGGCTACGGCATCGATCTCGAGGCCGAGATCGTGGTGGTCACCGACGACGTGCCGATGGCGGTCACGCCGGAACAGGCCGCGGCGCACATCCAGCTGGTCGGCCTGGTCAACGACGTCTCGCTGCGCAACCTGATCCCGGGCGAACTGGCCAAGGGCTTCGGCTTCCTGCAGTCCAAGCCGCGCTCGACGCTGTCGCCGGTGTTCGTCACGCCCGACGAACTGGGCGATGCGTGGCGCGGCAACAAGCTGCACCTGCCGATGCTGACCCACGTCAACGGCGAATGGTTCGGCGCGCCGGAGGCGGGCGTGGACATGCAGTTCGACTTCGCCCAGCTGGTGGCGCACGTGGCCAGGACGCGGCCGCTGGTCGCCGGCACCATCATCGGCTCCGGCACCATCGCCAACGAGGACACCAGCCTCGGCGCGTCGTGCTTCGCCGAGAAGCGCACGGTCGAGACCCTGGAGCAGGGCAAGCCGGTGACGCCCTTCATGTCGTTCGGCGACACGGTGCGCATCGAGATGCTGGATCGCGACGGGCATTCGATCTTCGGCGCGATCGAACAGCGCATCGAGCGGCAGCCGGCGCCGGACGCTTGAGTCCGGCACCCCGAACCGGGTGGCCGGCGGCCGAATGGGCCGCCGGCCGCGACGGGCGGTCTTCCGGTCGTTCGATGCGCACGTTAATGTGTGCGATTCCGCGCGGACGCGCGGTCGTACCGGGGGGAACGACGCGATGACGCCAGACCGGCTGTGCCTGCATTCGTACTGGCGTTCGAGTGCGGCCTATCGCGTGCGCATCGGCCTCAACCTCAAGGGCCTGCCGTACGACATCGCGCCGGTGCACCTGGTGCGCGACGGCGGCGAGCAGCATCGGCCGGAGTACGCGGAGGTCAATCCCCAGCACCTCGTGCCTGTGCTGCAGCACGGCCAGCGCCTGCTGCGACAGTCGCTGGCGATCCTCGAATACCTCGACGAAATGTGGCCGGCGCCGGCGCTGCTCCCGGCCACCGCGCGCGACCGGGCGCGGGTGCGCGCGCTGGCGCAGCTGATCGCGTGCGACGTCCATCCGCTCAACAACCTGCGGGTGATGCAGTACCTGGAACGGGACTGGGGCGTGCCGCAGGCGGAGCGCGACGTGTGGACGCGGCACTGGATGCAGGAAGGGTTCGCGGCGTTCGAGGCGTTGCTGCAGCATCATCCGTCCACCGGTGAATTCTGCGACGGCGACGCCCCGGGCCTCGCCGATTGCTGCCTGGTCCCGCAGGTCTACAACGCGCGCAGGTTCGGCGTCGATCTCACGCCGTACCCCACGATCGTCGCCATTGAACAGGCCTGCCTGGCCTTGCCGGCATTCGATGCCGCGCGCCCGGAGCGCCAGCCGGACGCACCCTGACGTTCGTTCGAGCCGCGGCTGTGCGTCGGGAGTGAAGCGCGCGGCGCCGACGCGGCTTCTGCTGCACGGCACGCCAGCGACGCGCGCGGGAATGACCTAATCGCGCGGCACCCACCGTGCCGGCTATCCGAACGCACGGCGCGCTGCGCCGGGCCGGAGGGATGGTTGGACGGTCGGCTCCGTCGCCGCGGCGGGTCAGTCAGCCGATCCGCGCTTGGCGCCGCAGTGAACGCTTTCGCCAAGCGGGACCTGCATGTCCCGCGACCTTCGGATTGCGTGCACCTCTGCGCGCGATCCGGACAACCCTGGGCGTTTGTCTCTACCCCGGATTACCCGCGTCGAACACATCCGCATACGGATCGTGCTCGCCGCTGCCGCCTTCGGAGAAGCGGAACTTCAACGCCAGGCCGTCGCGCGAGTCGGCGGCGCGCAGCGCGGTCTCGCGCTCGATCCTGCCTTCCTTGTAGAGCCGGAACAGGCACTGGTCGAACGATTCCATGCCTTCCTCCAGCGACTCCTCCATCGCCTGCTTGACCTCGTGCACGTGGCCGCGGCGCAGCAGGTCGCGGATCACCGGCGTATTGATCAGCACCTCGGTGGCCGGCATGCGACGGCCGTCGGTACCGACCACCAGCCGCTGCGACACCACCGCGCGCAGGTTGAGCGCCAGGTTCATCAGCACGTTCTTGTGCGCGGCCTCGGGGAAGAAGTTGAGGATGCGCTCGATGGTCTGGTCGGCGTTGTTGGAGTGCAGCGTCGCCAGGCAGATGTGGCCGGTCTCGGCGAACGCGATCGCCGCTTCCATCGTCGTTGCGTCGAGGATCTCGCCGATCAGGATCACGTCCGGCGCCTCGCGCATCGCGTTCTTCAGCGCGTTGTGGAAGGCGTGCGTGTCGAGGCCGACCTCGCGCTGGTTGACGATCGACTTCTTGTGCCGATGCAGGTATTCGATCGGATCCTCGATGGTGAGGATGTGGCCCGAGGTGCTCGAGTTGCGGAAGTCGATCATCGACGCCAGCGTGGTCGACTTGCCCGACCCGGTCGAACCCACGATCAGCACCAGCCCCCGCGGGGCCATGATGATGTCCTTCAGCACCTGCGGCAGCTGAAGTTCCTCGATGCTGGGAATGGTGCTGCGGATCGCGCGGATCACCATGCCGACCTCGCCGCGCTGCTTGAACACGTTGACGCGGAAGCGGCCCGAGTCGGCCAGCGACAGCGCCATGTTGAGTTCCAGGTCGCGTTCGAACTGCGGGACCTGGCCCTCGTCCATCAGCGAGTAGGCGATCTTCTTGACCATGCCGGTGGGCAGGCCGGTGTTGCCGAGCGGATAGAGCTTGCCCTCGACCTTGATGTAAACGGGCGCGCCGGTCGTCAGGAACATGTCGGACGCGTTCTTTTCCGTCATCAGCTTCAGGAAATAGCCGATGTCCATGAGCGAACCCCTACTGCCTGGCGAGGAATCGTTGCGATTCCGCCGGATGCTGATGACAATGGCCGCGGATCCCCGGAAGCGCGACCCCCCAATGGCCACAAGCTTCGCACAAATCAGATCGGCACTGCAGGTGTCGATGTTCGCAATCGTGCTGGCGCTCACGGCCTGCGCGAGCCTGCCGCCTCCCACCACCGAGCTGGCGACCGCGCAGCAGGCCGTGGCGCGCGCTGGCGATGCCGACGCCGACCAGTACGCCGCCGACGAACTGTCCCAGGCGCGACGCGCACTCGAAATGGCGCAGACCGCCATGGCCCAAGGGCGCGAGGACGACGCGCGTTCGCTGGCCGTGCAGGCCGCGGCCGTCGCCGACCTGGCCCATGCGCGCAGCCGCAAAGCCGTGGCCGACACCGAACTGGCGCAGCGTCGCGCCGAAATCAGCCAGCTCAAGGCGCGCCTTGGCATGGAGGACGGACAATGAGGTTCGTATCGATCGGCTTGGCCGCGCTGCTGCTCGTTGCCCCGCTGACGCAGGCGGCAGACAACCCCGATGTCACCGGCCTGTCGCAGCGCCTGCAGGCGCTGGACGCCGATCCGGGCACGACCAGCGTCGCCGCCTATGAGCGGCTGCAGGCCCGGCAAGCGGTGCAGGCGCTGTCCGAAGCTCGCGGCTCGCGCCGTGCCGCTGCCCTGAAGGTCGCCCAGGCGCGCGTGGAAACCGCCGAGGTCGCCGCGCAGGTCGCGGTCGTCCAGCGCGAGATCGACCGGCTCGATCGCGAGCGCAGCGAACTGCTGGTCGAAGCCAGCCGCCGCGACGCGGCACGCGCCCGCCAGGAGGCGGAGCGCCTGCGCATCCAGGCGCAGATCCAGGCCGAGGAAGCGGCGCGCCTGCGCGAGCAGGCCGACGCCGACGCTGCCGCCCGCGCGGACGCGGAAGGCGCCCTGGACAGCGTCGCCAGCGGACAGGCCGCCAAGCTGCGTGCCGCCCGCCAGCGGGCCGCCGAACTCGCCCGGCAGGAGGCCGAGCTCATGGGCGAGGCGCCGCCGAAGCCTGCTGACTCCGGAACCGACAAGCCCTGAGTGCCCTCAGTGGCGTTCGGTAAATATCCGTTAAAATTCAATTGTTTGGATGTTATCCCGGCGCAGCAGGATCAGCGGCCGCTGCGCAATTCCGCCGGCTTGGCGAGGCCTGACCCCACGGGAATCAGGCGCTTGCGCCACAGGCTTGCTGCCTTCCGGATGGGGGAGTAGGGTCGGATACCCAGGTGGTCGCTCACGACCGATCGGCCACCTGGCTGACCCGGAGCCGCGACGAATGATCCAGCCGCACAATCCCAGGGAGCCCGCCGCCGGAAGTGGTTTCCGGCCCGGTGCCCCGAAGAAGGTGCCCGTGCCATTCGCCCCGCTCGATGATCCCGGAACGCCCCGTGCACACGCCCGGGGCGTTCGTTTTTTGCGCTGAAGGAGGCTTCCATGTTTGAAGGGCAACCGCAGTCCGAACTCGACGCTCTGTGCAAGGCGAACCCGGAATTCCGCCAGCTCTACCACCACCACAAGGAGCTGGACAAGAAAGTCCTGGACGCCGAGCTCGGCGTGCTTGCGGTGGACGACACCACCCTGCTGCAGATGAAGCGGCAGAAGCTGGCCGCCAAGGATCGCCTGTCCCGCCTGTTCGAGTCGCTGCAGCACTGACGCCGACTCCGTCTCATTCGCGGGCGGCGGCGGCCATCCTCGTCGGTCGCCGTCGTCCGCGAGCTTCCCGGACCGCCAGCCCGTTGGTTGGCTCCGGCGCAATGCGATAATCGCGCTCCGTGCCTTCTCCGCGAGCGCAACATGCCGATCCACGCTTCCGTCCTCGAACTTATCGCCGAGACCCCGATCGTCAAGGCCCAGCGTCTGGATGCCGGCGTCTGCGAGCTTTACCTGAAGCTGGAAAACCAGAACCCCGGCGGGTCGATCAAGGACCGCATCGGCATGAGCATGATCGAGGCCGCCGAGAAGCGCGGCGACATCAAGCCGGGCGACACCCTGGTCGAAGGCACCGCGGGCAACACCGGCATCGGTCTGGCGCTGGTGGCGCAGCAGAAGGGCTATCGGCTGATCCTCGTGGTGCCCGACAAGATGAGCCGCGAGAAGATCTTCAACCTCAAGGCGATGGGCGCCGAGGTGGTGCTGACCCGCTCGGACGTGGCCAAGGGCCACCCGGACTACTACCAGGACCTGGCCGAGCGCATTGCCGGCGAGACGCCCGGCGCCTATTTCATCAACCAGTTCGGCAACCCGGACAACCCTGCCGCGCACGAGCACGGCACCGGGCCGGAGATCCTGCGGCAGATGGCGGACGTCGGCGGCGTGGACGCGGTGGTGTTCGGCTGCGGCAGCTCCGGCACCATGACCGGGCTGTCGCGCTGCTTCGCGAAGAACGCGCCGGAGGTCGAGATGGTCCTCGCCGACCCGGTCGGCTCGATCCTCGCCGAATACATCAACCAGGGCACGCTCAGCGACAAGTCGGCCAGCTGGATGGTCGAGGGCATCGGCGAGGACTTCCTGCCGACGATCTCCGATTTCTCGCGGGTGAAGAAGGCCTACGCGATCAGCGACAAGGAAAGCTTCCTCGCCGCGCGCGAGCTGCTGCAGGCCGAGGGCATCCTCGGCGGCTCGTCCACCGGCACCCTGCTGGCCGCCGCGCTCAAGTACTGCCGCGAACAGACCACGCCCAAGAAGGTGCTGCTGTTCGTCTGCGACACCGGCAACAAGTACCTGTCCAAGCTCTACAACGACTACTGGATGCTCGACAACGGCTTCCTCGAGCGCGAGCAGCACGGCGACCTGCGCGACCTGATCCTGCGTCCGTATTCGCAGCGCGACACGGTGGTGGTGGGCCCCAACGATCTGCTCGTCACCGCCTACCAGCGCATGAAGCTCTACGAAATCTCGCAGCTGCCGGTGATGGATGGCGACCGCATTGTCGGCATCCTCGACGAATCCGACGTGCTGCTGCACGTGTACGGAGACGAGGCCCGGTTTCGCGACACAGTCGCCACCGCGATGGTCAGCAAGCTGGAAGTCATCGATGTGAAGTCGCCGATCGAGGCGCTGCTGCCGGTGTTCGACCGCGGACAGGTGGCGATCGTGATGGATGGCGACCGTTTCCTCGGCCTGATCACCCGGATCGACTTGCTGAACTACCTGCGCCGGCGCGTTCAGTAAGCGGCAGCGGGCGGCGTCGCGACGGGAGGCAGCGGCGGCGCGATGATAGAATTCACGGTTGCATCGGCTGAATCGACGGGCTTTATGAACAACGACAACGGCGCGGCCCCGGCCGGCTCCCCCGACTGGGGCCTGGGCACCAAGGCCATCCACGCCGGACAGGCGCCGGACCCCAGCACCGGCGCGGTGATGCCGCCGATCTACGCCACTTCGACCTATGCCCAGGCCAGCCCGGGCGTGCACCAGGGCTTCGAGTACTCGCGCACCCACAACCCGACGCGCTTCGCCTACGAGCGCTGCGTCGCCGGGCTGGAGGGCGGCACCCGCGGCTTCGCGTTCGCCTCGGGCATGGCCGCCACGGCGACGGCGCTGGAACTGCTGGACAGCGGCGACCACGTGATCGCCATGGACGACCTCTATGGCGGCACCTACCGCTTGTTCGAGCGCGTGCGCCGGCGCAGCGCCGGCCTGGATTTCAGCTTCGTCGACCTGACCGACCCGGCCGCCTTCGAAGCCGCGATCACCCCGAAGACGAAGCTGGTCTGGGTCGAAACCCCGACCAACCCGCTGCTGAAGATCGTCGACCTCAAGGCCATCTCCACGATCGCGAGGAAGCACGGCGTGCTGATGGTGGCCGACAACACCTTCGCCTCGCCGATCCTGCAGCGCCCGCTGGAACACGGCGCCGACATCGTCATGCACTCGGCGACCAAGTACCTGAACGGCCATTCCGACATGGTCGGCGGCATGCTGGTGGTCGGCGACAACGCCGAACTGGCCGACAAGCTCGCGTTCCTGCAGAACTCGGCCGGCGCCGTGCAGGGGCCGTTCGACAGCTTCCTGGCGCTGCGTGGCCTGAAGACCCTCCACCTGCGGATGAAAGCGCACTGCGACAATGCGCAGGCGCTGGCCGAATTCCTGGCGGCGCACCCGGCGATCGAGGAAGTGATCTATCCCGGCCTCGCGGCGCATCCGCACCACGCGCTGGCCAAGCGCCAGATGGACGGCTTCGGCGGCATGCTGTCGATTCGCGTCAAGGGCGGTTTCGAGGCCGCCAAGCGCTTCTGCGAGCGGACCGGACTGTTCACCCTGGCCGAGTCGCTGGGAGGCGTGGAGAGCCTGGTCAACCACCCGGCGGTGATGACGCACGCGAGCGTGCCGGTGGAGAACCGCGCGCGGCTGGGGATTGGCGACGAGCTGGTGCGGTTGAGCGTGGGGGTGGAGTCGATCGAGGACCTGCGCGCCGATCTGGATGCCGCGCTGTCGTGAGTGTTAACGAAAGGCGGATGGACGTGCTGCAGGCACCCGAGCGGGATGTGTCGATGCATTCCCTGTTCCGTGACCTGGCAGCGAGCCTGCGCAACCCGGAATTCTGGGCGTTGTCCAGTTGGCTGGACATCGTGGTGCGCAATCGCCAGTCACGTCTCGGCATTTTCTGGTTGATGTCACCAGCGATTGTGTACATCTGGGGAATGGGGGGGTTCTTTGCGAGCATGATGCACATGCCTCTGGCCGGGTTCGTGGCTTATGTCGCGATTGGCTATCTGGTGTTCCGTGTTATCAGCAGTGCCATCACGGACTCCACGGGTGCGTTTGCAACGTCCGCCCCTTTCATACTCGATGGTCACGTACGGCTCACGGATTTCGTTCTGCGTGTAATCGCCACCGCGATGTTTCATTTCATCATTTCATTGCCGGTCGCAGCATTGGCTCTGGCAATCTATCCGGATGTGCATTGGATCGGGTTGCTTTTCAGCCTGTTCTCGATTCCCGTGGTCATCATCAATGCCATGTGGATTGGTGTTGTGTTTGCTTTGGTGGGCGCACGCTTTCCCGACTTGAAACACCTGGTCGGCAACATTTTCATGTTCGCGTTCCTGCTGACGCCGATTATCTGGCATGCCGACACCATGCCGCTTGGCAGCATCCGTGGAACGCTGATGCGTTTCAACCCGTTCTACCACATGGTCGAATTGGTGCGGGCACCAATTCTCGGGCAGGCAATCGATCCGTCCACTCCGCTGTATCTGGCGATTATGACAGTCGGCGGTTGGATCCTCGCGATCCTAGCCTATAGACGCTATGCGCGCTTCGTGCCGCTGTGGATATGAAGAAGCCATGAGCGCCAGTATCCAACTCGACCGGGTTTCATTGACGGTGCCGCTTTACGTGCAGCCCGAGCGCCGTGCGCGCAATTGGACGGCGATGTTGCTCGGTGCCGCCTTCGATCCGCCGCGCAGGGTGCATGTCCCTTTGCTTGACGAGATCAGCTTCCAAGCCCACGAAGGCGATCGAGTCGCGATCCTCGGACGCAATGGCGCTGGCAAGTCCACGTTGCTGCGGGTCCTCAATGGCGTATACCCGATGAGTTCCGGGAACATGCAGGTCAAGGGCAGTCGACAAGCCCTGCTCAACATGTCTTTGGGGTTCAATGGTGAGGCGACCGTACGCGAGAATATCTTTCTGCGCGGTACGGCGATGCGGCTCAAGGCATCGGACATGAGCGACAAGATCGAATCGATCCTGGAATTCGCCGGCCTGCAGGAAAAATCGAGCCACCGCCTGCGTACGCTCTCAACCGGGCAGAAGATGCGCTTGGGCTTTGCGATCTCCACAAGCGTCCGTCACGACATCATCCTGATGGATGAATGGGTCGGCGCCGGCGACTCGGACTTCATGGCCAAGGCAACGGAGCGCATGAAGGGGCACATGAGCGGAAGCAAGATCGTGATGCTCGCCAGCCACAGTGTCGGATTGCTTCGATCGATCTGCAACAAGGGCATCGTGCTGGAGCAAGGACGACTGGTGTACTCCGGGGACGTCATCCCTGCGCTCGAGCACTACCATGATCTGATGGCATCGCTGCGTTCGACCGTAGCCATGGGAGCGCCGGACGCTAGTGACCTGGCTACCCCGCTCGTTTATGGCTGCGCCGAGAAAATCTCCTTCGATGACGGGGTCATTCAATTGCATGGTTGGATCACCAGCACCAATGGTTCTACGGTGCAAGGGGTGGCGCTGGAAGTGGCCGGCGTGCGTTATGTGTCGACGAGCATCGTGCGCAACAGGCGGTCCGACGTCGCACGCCATTTTGGTCTGCGGGACCAGAACTGCGGATTCACGGCGAGTTTTGTCATACCGCATCTGACTGCTTTGGAGAATCTCGGCGTTGAGCTGCGGATTCTGGGCGGAGCGGATGGATCGAGTGCACACACGCCGTTGCGTGTCGCGCCCGCGGTCACCGCGTCGGTTCGCGGTAATGTTGACTGACCCTATCTTCTTGTAGTCCGAAATCTCCAAGCTGACCTCATGGCCCAATACCAATCTTTCCCCGACATCGCCGGCGATTCGCGCACGGCGGACAAGCTCAAGGCATTACGCATGCCCACGCTTGTGGAAAAAAGTTTCCTGGACGTCGGCTGCAATGAGGGCTATTTCTGTGGCTTCGCAAAGTTCATGGGCGCTGCGCGCGCGGTGGGCATTGATCATTCGCCCGAGTTCATCTATCGGGCAAAGTCGCGCTTTCCGGACTGCGAGTTCCATGCGCGTACTTGGGATTTCCTGCCCGAGGGCGAATATGACGTGATCCTGCTTGCCTCCGCCTTGCATTACGCCGAAGACCAGGCGGAATTGATCAGGCGGCTAGTCGACAAGTTGACCCCGAGTGGCGTGTTGATTCTCGAACTGGGCATCGTGTCGTCACCGAAGCCCGAGTGGGTCAAGGTCAAGCGCGGCATCGATGAGCGCTATTTCCCGACGATGGCGCAACTGAAGCGCACGCTGGTTGACTATGCGTGGAAATGGATGGGTGCCAGCGTTAACCAGGATGGAGACCCGGTCCCGCGACAGGTCGTGCACGTATCACGCCGCCGGCCAGTGGCCTATCTCCTGATGCAGCCACCGGCCTATGGCAAGACCAGCGTGGCGTCGCGGTTGTTCCCGCCGGCAAACGTGCCAATCGTCTCGGGGGATGCGCTTATCCAGCGCGTCGCAAGAAGGGAGTTGGATGCCTCCCGGTTGCTGCAGGAGATCGTCGACAAAGACTATTCTCCGTTCACCATCGACGAAACAGTTCAGCGCATTTTCAGCAAGAAGGCGAGCCCGGACTTCGTCCGTGCCTGCATCGCGGAGGCGGGCCACGGGGACTTTGCCCTGGACGGGTTCGTGCCGGTCAAATATCACTCCGAGGTCGAAAAGCAGTTTGCCGACGCTGGCTACATGCCGGTGACGCTGCGTTGGGAACGTATTGCGTCGCCCCTGATGCCGGAAGATTCACTGAACGAACACGTCGCGGCATACAACAAAAGCCTGTCTGATCGAGGTGCTGGGCTCATTGCGACCGGAGAGGTTTTGCCGCAGCACGCCATGGCTGGATACGTGGACAACGTTCACGTGGGACAGGACCGGCTCGTCGTTCGTGGCTGGGCGTTGGAGGCGGATGGTCAATTGCCGAAGCAATTGGTCATAGGGGTTGGTGCGGAGCGAACGTTTGTGACCGTGGATGACGTGCAGGACCGCAAGGACGTGCAACGTCACCTGCAATTGCCCCACGCGAAGTTCGGCTACACGATCGAGCTGAGATTGCCCGGCGTGGCCAGCCTGGTGGAGTTGGGGAAGCTGGGCTTCTCGGTGACGCTGCCATCGGGACGGCCTTTGCGCATAGCGCAGAAGGTTGTTGAATCCATGAGAGGCCCGGAACGATGAGCAGGAAGGCTTCGGTGCGGCTGCTGGCCAGGAACCTTATTTCCGGCAAATGGTCGTGGTCGGTCGACAGGTTTGCTGTTGAGATGGCCGCGATTGAGCGTTGGGGCATCTTCGACCGCAATGCCTACCTGAAAGCGTATCCCGACGTGGCGGAGAGCCAAGTCGATCCGATCCGGCATTACCTCGTGAACGGTGCAAGCGAAGGCCGTGATCCCTGCCCGTTCTTCAGCACGGCCTACTACTACGGTAGTAATCCGGATGTCCGCAAGGCCGGCGTCAATCCCCTCGTTCACTACTTCGAGCTTGGGTGGAAGGAAGGGCGGAACCCGAGCGCCGACTTCGATGGGGCGTGGTACGCGTCGAATCACCTTCCCTCTGCGGCAGGATCCATCAACCCGCTCTTGCACTACCTGACCGTTGGGCGTGCTCAAGGGCTGGAGATCCGGCCGGTGATGGATCTGGCAGGGGACACGATTCGCGAGTCCGGCGTGTTTGATCCCGATTACTACCTGGAGAGATACCCGGATATCGCGGAAAGCGGCGTCGATCCCGTGCGTCACTACCTGAAGTACGGGGCGAAGGAGGGCAGGAACCCCTGCGCATTCTTCGACACGAACTATTACCTGAAGAACAATCAGGACGTCGCGCGCAGGAAGATCAATCCATTGCTGCATTTTTGCCGCGTTGGCTGGAAAGAACTGCGAAACCCGCACCCGGACTTCGACGTGTGGTGGTACTGGTCGACGCATCTCGACCCGGCGCGGGACGACATCAACCCTCTTGCGCACTATCTTGCGGAGGGTCATGCGAACGTGTTGCAGACCCGGCCCGATCGCAACATTTCGCAGCTTACGGGAAGCGGCTGGCGTCACCAAGCAGGAGCGCCGCTGCGGCGCATCTGTCTGTTCGCTGGCTACGACCCGGACGGGATAGTCGACGACTATGTCGTGGACTACCTGCGCGAGCTTAGCCGGCATGCCGATATCCACTACTTCGCGGATTGCGACATGCAGCCGCAGGAGCTGGAAAAAATTGTCCCTTACGTCGCGAGCGCGTCCGCTGAGCGCCACGGGGAATACGATTTCGGCTCCTATTCGCGGCTCGCCAAGTCAGTTGGGTGGGATGCGATCGAGCGATATGACGAATTGATCCTGGCCAATGACAGTTGCTACCTGTTGCGTGGCCTGGACGACGTGTTCTCGAAAATGGATGCGAGGCCATGCGACTGGTGGGGTATGCAGGCTACCAAGGGAATGGCTTCCACGCGCAGGAACCCTCGCAACCGATTCCTGCAGCCGATTCCAATGGAGAGCGTTCGCCTATCGATGCTGGGGGGGTTCGAAAACGACTACCGCTATGATTTCCACATCGGCACGTACTTCGTCGCCTACCGCCCCCCCGTCATTCGCGACGCGCAGTTCCGGACCCTGCTCGAATCGGTCGTTGCGCAGGAAAACAAGCGGAACCTGATCCTGAAGTACGAGGTGGGGCTGACGAGATCGCTCGTCGCACGGGGGTTTGCGTTCGACACGTTCGTCGAGCACCTTTACCCGTTCCACCCCATTTATACGAACTGGTATTTCCGGCTGCTGGATGAAGGGTTTCCGTTTCTGAAACGCTATCTGTTGTCGGAGAACCACTACCGAGTACCGCGCCTGTTTTCTTGGCACGAACGAATCCTCCGTAAGCTTCCGCATGCGGACGTCGGAACAATACAGAAGAACTTGGATCGCGTTGTGGATCCCGCCAAGCTGCATGACAACCTGTATATCGGCGGCGTGCAGGCCGTTGATGACGCCGCCGTCCCGCGGAAGCTCCTCACCGACCAGGAATTCCTGGCGGCCGACCAGGCCAGTCCGAAGTACGGCCACTGGTGGGCCTTCCCGGTGTGCGCTTTCACGCGGGTGTTCTCCGGTAACGAGCGCGCCATCTTTGAGGAGGTGAAGGACGATGCGTCGATTCGCAAGATCGTGCTGACTCGGGGAATACACGTCGAAGTCGGCGGCACCAACGTCGAGGTGGTGTCACTGCGCAGCCCTCTCGGCCAGTACCTGCTCATGCGATGCGGCACGGCTTTCATCAAGCACAGCCCGACCCGCAACCTCGTCTACCCGTTGTCGGCGGACCTCCACAACCTCATCAATGTCTGGCATGGGATTCCTTTCAAGCGCATCGGTTACGCATCCCTTGACATGCAGCACAAGCGTCAGGCGATCGCCCGGGAGCACGCCAAATGCAGGGCGGTAATCAGCTCCTCGCAGGTCGACAGCATGGCGATGGCGTCCGCCTTCTACCCGTTGTCGTACAACGACGTCTGGCCCACCGGCTTGCCGCGCAACGATTTCATCCTGCGCAGCTTCGATCGGCTCCCTGAAGACTTCAGGGCCGAAGAGGGTAAGCTGCGCGAGTTGCTCGCGGGCCGGCGCCTGGTGCTGTTCATGCCGACATTCCGTAACGCGCAGGAAGAGGCTTACTACCGGTTCGCAGACGAGGAGATCGACTGGCTTGGCGAGTGGCTGGCACGCAACGATGCGGTGCTGGGTATGCGCGAGCACATGGCCGACAGCGCGCGTACCTACACGAGGATGCTGGAAAGGATCGACACGATTGACCTGTCGGATCAGAAGTTCCCCAACGTGGAGGTGCTGTACCGCTGTTCCTCCGCGTTGATCACCGATTATTCCAGTTGTTTCATCGACTATATGCTCACGGGAAAGCCGGCAGTGAGCTTTGCTTACGACTACGAAAGCTACGCCAACGTCGAGCGTGGTTCCTTCTACGACCTTGAGTTCGTCTTCCCTGGGCCGGTCTGTCGCACGTTCCACGGCCTCGGCACTGCGCTGGAAACGCTGTTCGAGCCGAGATCTGGAACCGAGCAGGTCCTGTTCGAATGGAAGCGTCGGCTGTTCTTCGACCAGGTTGACGATTGCAGCTCCGCCAGGCTCGTCGCCCGCGTGGGCGAACTGGTGGATTTTGACGATTTTGGCAACCGGCCGCTTGCGATGGGAGCGTGACGTGGGAACGGTGATCACCTATGGAACGTTCGACATCCTTCACGCCGGCCATATCAATCTCCTGAAGCGCGCGAGGATGCTTGGCGACAGGCTCGTGGTCGGGTTGTCGTCCGATGATTTCAACTTGGGGAAGCACAAGTCTTCACTGCTCAACTATGAGAACCGCAGGATCGTGCTGGAGTCGATCCGGTACGTGGACGAGGTGTTCCCGGAAGCCGATTGGGACCAGAAAATTGGGGACATTCAACGCTACGAGGCCGACGTCTTCGTAATGGGCGACGATTGGGCCGGCAAGTTCGACTTCCTGTCCGAATGGTGCCGGGTGGTGTATCTGCCGCGCACCGCGGATATTTCGACCACTGAGATCAAACAATCGCTGGGCGGAGATCGTTGATCCGACGGGTCGCCTTGTCCGTTGACAACACCAGAGCACGCGAGAGGGACGGCTATGCAACTCATCGTGTTGGGCATGCATCGATCGGGCACGTCCGTGCTGGCGCGAATGCTGAACCTAATGGGCGCGTTCTTTGGCTCGGAGGGGACGAGCACGGGAGCCAACAAGGAAAATCCGAAGGGATTCTGGGAGCGACGAGACGTTCGAATGTTGAACGACGACGTGCTGTTCTCGATCGGCTGCGACTGGAACCGGATCTCGGCCCTAGATCTATCCCGGATCTCGCCCGCCATGCAGCGGGACTTCGAAGCACGCGCCTTCCGCATCGTGCTCGACCTGGATGCCCATCGGCCGTGGTTGCTGAAAGAGCCCAGACTTTGCCTGTTATTACCGTTGTGGAAGCCCTGCCTGGAGTTGCCGGTCTGCATCCATATCGTCCGGGATCCGGTGGAGGTTGCCGCCAGCCTCCACACTCGCAATGACATCCCGCTGCCGGCGGGACTGGCGTTGTGGGAACAATACAATCGGCGCGCCCTGCGGGCTGCGGACGGTCTGCCGCTCATCACGGTGCAACACAGGCACTTGATGATGTCGCCCGACATCGCGGCGGAGGAACTGTTTGGCGCGCTGCGGGCAGCCGGGGTCGTAGGGCTACGCAAACCTACACCCCAGGAACTCGCCGCTTTCGTCAGGCAAGATCTCTACCGCGAGCGCGAGGCAAGTCTTCCCGATATCGGTGCGTCCCAGCGCCGCCTGTTCGAGCAGATCGTCACGGGTGAATGCCCCCGGACGATTCTGGAGGAACGTATCTCGACGAAGCAGGCGAAGGTCTTGCAGGCGTACGAATCGTCCTTGCCACCGTTCCCGAGAAGGCCTTCTGCGGAAGAGCAGCGGGAAACCACACGCAGGATCGAAACTGAAGCGATGGAACAATTGAAGGCTCAGCTCGAAGCCCGGAACCTCGAGAATGCAAAACTCAAGGGGGAATTCGGACTGCTGAAGGAATGGGCTGCCGCCGCCGATGCCGCGCGCGCCGACGCCTTGGATAGGCTGTCCCGAGAGAAGGACGAAAATGCCGTCTTGGCGGAGCAGTTCGCGGCGGCGCAACAGATGCTGTCGAGCGTCGAGCAGCTGTTGGAACGCACCCGCACGGATGCGGGTGCTGAGTCGCGCCGCTTGGAGGCGGTTGCAGCGCAGTCCAAGGCGGAACTCGAAAGCCTGGTCGAAGCATCGAACGCCCAAGAGTTGAGCCTTAGGTCTGAGCTGAATAGGGTGATCGCCGCAGCGGAGGAACAGCGGGCTACTGCGCTGTCCGAACAGGCTGAGCGCCATCGTTTGTCGCTCGATGCAGCAAGGCGGGAGCGGGAGGCCTTGCAGGGGCGCCTCGAGGGGGGGGCACGCGAGATCGCGATGCTCACGCGTCGACTGCTGCAGGCCGAAGAGACGGTGAGCAGGATGCAGCGGACGCATGACGAACTGAAGCGCAAGATTGGCCGACAGGGTGAGGAGCATGCAGCGGCCATTTCACGCAAGTCCATCGAAGCCAATGAACTGCTTGAACGCATCGACCAGGCACAGAAGCAGATCGGGTCATTGCAGGCGCGTGTGAAGCGCGCGGAGGCCGCGCATCGTCGTGTCTTAGCACAGCTCGCCGCATCGACCGTGTCGTCGGAGAAGCTCGCGATTCAGTGCGTCGAGGCGCGCCAAGCACTTGAAGCCCTGCAGTCGAGCCACAGCTGGCGCTGGTCAGCCCCCCTTCGGATCGTGTCCCGGCTGCTCCACGGGCGCGGACCACGACATTCGCTTCCCGTTGATGCCGAGGCGCCGAGACTGCTGCGTGCTTCCTCACTGTTCGATGCGGAATGGTATCTACGGCAGTATCCGGACGTTGCCGCCAGCAAAGTGGATCCGGTCGTGCACTATCTCGGCCACGGTGCGTCGGAGGGGCGGGATCCAGGTCCAGGCTTCAGCACCCGACTGTACCTTGCCCGCAACCCGGACGTCAGCACAGCTGGTATCAATCCCCTGCTGCACTATCTCCGCTATGGCGGGGCCGAAGGTCGATCAGGCGGCCTGCCGGAGAAAAGAGACGCATGAAAATGAATGTCGAGAAGATGGTGCTAGCGGCCAGGATGTCCGGTCTGTTCGACGCGCGTTGGTACGCCGAGCGCTATCCCGATGTCGATGCGATCGGAATGGACCCAGTCGAGCATTACTTCCGAATCGGCGCGGACCTGCAGCGTGATCCCTCCCCCCATTTCGACAGCGTGTTCTACCTGCGCAGCAACCCGGACGTCGCCCGAGCCGGCATGAATCCGTTCTTCCACTTCCTCCAGTACGGCAGGAAGGAAGGGCGCAAAGGTCTGCCTGGAGAGGAGGGCGTGGCGCGAGTGCCACCTCAGCCGCCGCACCAAGGTGTGGTCACGCGGGACATGCATGGGAAGTCGATCCGTTTGCGGCCGACACCGGTGTACCAGGCCTTGGGAAAGCCCCATGGCCCAGGCCCGGACGGCCCGTATCTGGTGCTCCACGGCAGCGATGCGGCTTTCGAGGGTAGGGTGCCGGATATCGGTGTGCACCTGCATGTTCATTACGTAGATCTGGTCGCAGAAATCGCCATCCACTTGGCGAATGTTCCATGCGCGTTTCAACTCTACGTGTCGGTGCACGCCGAAGAAGATGTCGACCCAGTGTCTTCAATCCTGTCCCATCGCGTGCCGCATGCGGCGTTTACTGTGCGCGTGACGCCCAACGTGGGTCGGGATATCGCGCCGTTCGTGGTCGAGTTCGGTGAGGCATTGAAGCGCCACGAACTGGTCGCGCATCTGCACACCAAGCGTAGCCCGCACAACGGAGCCAAGGTCGATTGGCGTAGCCAGCTACTTGGCGGGTTGCTCGGCAGCAAGGGTGGCGCGGGCGAGGTGTTGCGCCTGTTCCGCGACAACTCCCAGCTCGGCATGGTGTTCCCGGAGTACCACTGGTCGCTCAAGGGGCAGATTTCCTGGGGAACGAACTACGCGATCTGCGCTGAATTCGGGGATCGGCTTGGATTGCGCCTGGCAGAGGACGCCATGGTGCTGTTCCCGGCCGGTTCGATGTTCTGGGCCCGAGCTGACGCATTGGCGCCGCTATTCGAGGCGGGGCTCACCTACGCTGATTTTCCGGACGAAGAGGGGCAGGTGGACGGCACGCTCGCACACGCAATTGAGCGTCTGTTCGGCGAAGTGGTGGTGTCCACCGGGCGCAGCCTGCTGCAGGTCCGCGCGGACCGTCCGCACAACTTGCGGTCCTACTATCCGCACAAATGGCGCTATCCCATGGACAGGGCTTTGCGCGCGGGCCCCGAAGCCGCACGGTATCAGGCGCAACGTGCGCTGCGCACGAGTCGTGCACGGGTCGCAGTGTGCACCGCGCTGGCCGGAAAGTACGAATCGCTACTTCCACAATTGCGGCTGGACCCAGGCATCGACTACGTCGCCTTCTGCGATTCGCCGATCAACGACTGTGGCGTATGGGCAGTCCGACCAATGGACTATTGGAATCCCGATCCGGTTCGGATGGCGCGATACGTCAAGACGCATCCGCATAAGTACTTCCGCGACTACGACTACGTGGTCTGGGTTGATGCGAACGTCCTGATAGAGTGCGACCTGCAGAAGTACTGCGACATTCTCCGCAACTCGGAGGACGTGCCACTTGCCGGCATTCCACATCCAATGCGCGACACGATCGCAGCCGAAGCAGTGGAAGTCGTGGCGGCGAAGAAGGACGATGCTGAAGTCATTGATCGGCAGATGGCGCGCTATCGCGACGCCGGCTTCCCGGATGCGGGCGGTCTGATCGAAACGAATTTCATGATCACCGACCTCCGCCATCGGCAATCCGAGGCGATCATGCTGGGCTGGTGGAACGAGATCGAGGCCGGCAGTCGACGCGATCAGCTCAGCCTGAACTACGTGCTCTGGCGCCACGGGGCCGCTTGGGTTGCGCTGCTACAGGAGCGCAAGTCGCTACGCGATACCTACGACTTTGCCTATCTGGGTCACGGGCGCAACTCCGGGTATCCCGTGGACCTGCGTACTCATGCGCTGGGTGGTCGGCTCGTTGACCCCTACGCCGGTGCGCCGCGGACCGTCCGTGCTGCCGAGCGGCCGGCGATGGACATCGTCATCTGCATCCACGACGCCTTGGAAGATGTCACCCGCTGCGTAGAGTCCGTGCTTGCCGCGAAGCGCCCGGAGGACAACGTGCTGCTCGTCGACGATGCGTCGGGCCCTGAAACTGCGCACTTCATCGACGTCACGGCATCCCGTCACGGCGACATATCCGTTTTGCGTAATCCGGCGCCGGCGCGCGGGTACTGCAAGTCTGCGAATTCTGGCCTGCGGGCGACAACCGCGACTCTGGTGCTGTTGTTGAACAGCGATACCGTAGTTCCGGCCGGTGCGCTGGACAAGCTCGCCGCGGCGATGGCCACGCCTGGTGTCGGAATCGTTGGCCCAATGTCGAATGCGGCGAGCTTCCAGTCGGTGCCCGACGTGGAGGGCAGCGTGGGCCAGACCGCCATCAACAGTTTGCCTGGCGGGTATTCCGTCGAGGACATGGATCGCATCTGCGCCGCCTGGTCCGCCCCCGTATTGCCTAGCGTTCCACTTGTCCACGGCTTCTGCCAGTTGATCCACCGGGACGTCATCATTGCTACCGGTGGCTTCGACGAAGATGCATTTCCTCACGGATACGGTGAAGAGAACGACCTGTGTTTCCGCGCCGCAAATCTCGGCTTTGACCTGCGCATCGCGACAGACGCATTCGTGTTTCACCGCAAGTCGGCCAGCTACAGCGACGCCGAGCGGCGGACGCGGTTGATGCGGGAAGGTGCGGCGCAGCTCAAGCGGAAGCACTCCGAGGGCCGCGTAGCGCGCGCGGTCCATATCATGAAGGGACATGCCCTGCTCGAGCGCATGCGGACACAAGCGCGCGCACTGGTCACTGCGTTCGATGAATAAACAGTTTCTCGATGACAGGCACCTGCTGCGGCTTGCGGATGTCACCGCAGCTGACCTTGAGCGTAACCGCAGAGCGATCGCCGAAGGGCGCATCCACCCGAAGCAGGCGCACGTGGCGGTGTGGTTCATCCCCCCCGTCAGCCACGCGTTGAAGGGAGGTGTGCGCACGGTTTTCATGTTCGCGGAACAGTTCAGCCGAACTTACGACACGCTCAATCACTTCGTTGTCTACTCGCACAATGGCGTCAACCTCGATGCGGCACCCCTGGGCGCCTCCTTGGCCGAGAACTTCCCGGCACTTCGCTTCCTGGTGCGCGTGCATCGCCGCGGCAAGGACCGCATGGAAGATATACCGGCCTCCAACTTTGCGTTCTGCACGTTGTGGACCACAGCGTACTTGATGGCCAAATACCACCAGACCAGCGCCAAGTACTACTTGGTGCAGGACTACGAACCCAACTTCTACGCCGCCGGGACGGTATTTGGTGCGATTGAGCACACCTATCGCCTGGGATATTCCTGCATCGCCAACACGCCCGGCGTGGGCGATGCCTGTCGACGTTACACGCAGGACGTCGTGCACTTCCTTCCCGGTGTGGACACCGGGACGTTCCGGCCAAACCTGCTCAAGCAGGCGACCGGCGAGCCGAAGCACCTAGTCTTGTATGGGCGTCCAAGCAATTCGAGGAACTGTTTCGCGCTGATGGCCGAGATGATGGTCCATCTAAAGCAACGGATGGGCAAAGACATCCTGATCCAGTCGGTGGGTGAGGCTTGGCGCGAGGCTGACTATGGGCTCGAGGGCGTCGTGGAGAATTTGGGTCTACTAGGTAGCATGGCGGAGGTGGCCGACCTGTATCGCCGTGCTGACATGGGATTGGTGTTCATGATGACTCCCCATCCTTCTTATCAACCGTTTGAGTACATGGCATCCGGGTGCGTCGTAGCCACCAATGTCAACGACGCGAACGCCTGGTTACTCAATGACGACAACGCGCTGTTGCTGGAGCCGTTGGCAGACGTGGGAAGTGCCCGGATTGAGCAGGTATTGCGGGACGTTGGCGCTTGGGCGCGCCTTCGTGAAGGTGGCTTGCAGGCCATCGCCGGGCTTCGCTGGGAGGCGGCGTTCGACGTCGTCCGTAAGCGCGTAATGGAGTCGCCCGGACCGGGTGATAGCGTGTAGGCTTTGAAGCATGTTGAAGCGCGAGTAGGCCATCTGAATGGCCATCTACTGGAAGGCGACGGGGGACGATCAATGCAATGCAACGTCTGCGGAGCGACAGATTTTGTCGACATGCACACTCGAAAGAATGTCCGATGTGCGCAGTGTGGCTCGTTGGAGCGTACGCGCCTGATCTGGCTCTACTTGCAGGACATAGTGCTCCCCAAAAACGCCAAGGTTCTGCACTTTGCGCCAGAGAGAGGCTTGCACGATGCCTTTATGAAAATGGATGAGATCGGATCCTACGTTTGCGCGGACTTCGATCCAGCCCGCTACCGATTTGCAGATTGTGTGAAAATGGATCTGTGCAGCTTGGACGATCAGCCATCGCTTGAGTACGATCTCATCATCCATTCGCACGTACTGGAGCACGTCCCGTGCAATATTGCATATACGCTGTTCCATCTGCACCGGATGTTGAAGAATGACGGTGTTCATCTGTGCGTGATTCCCTTCATGAAAGGGGAGTATGACGAGTCTTTCCAGGACATCGGAAATGACGAGCGTACGCGCCGCTTCGGACAGTTCGACCACGTTAGGCGGTTTGGTGCCAATGACATCCCGTCGCACCTTGGCAAGTTGCTGAAATTGCCAGCGACTTTCGATGCGACGACGCGGTTTGCACCGGAAGTGTTGCTTGCGGCGAACATTCCGCCGGCGCATTGGAAGGGTTTCCATATCAGTACCGTGCTGCAACTCTCGCGCTCGGATATGACTCTCTTGCCCTAAGACTGGAATCCGACTTGCCCCTGCGGGTGCGGCGCTTTGCGCGTTGTTGCGACCCCGGCCGCGGGAAGGCTCGGCGACGGCGAGCCTTCAAGCTACTTATCCATCTATAACGCATTGATCGCCGGGGATGCGACTGGGTGTCTCGGTCGACCAAACACACTCCTACTGCTGGAGCCGAGATGAACGTTTTTCCGAGTGACACGTACCCTGTGCGTTGATGTGGGCTGACTCACTGTCGGTAGACCACGTCACCTCGGCAGTTCGAACCTACCCTCCCCAATCGCATGCCCGTTATCCGGCGCCGCAACGCGATGCTTGCGCAAAAGTGCCCAGAACTCGTTGCCATCTCGCTGCACATCGGCCGTTTCCTGAAGGTCCAGAGCGACGATGCCGGTCTGCACGATCCCCTTCCAGAGCTCCGAGAAAGTCGGATGACTAAACACTCCGCAATGGATGGTGGCGTGTTCTGATCCGGACGCCAGTGCGCGTTCGGCTTGGGCCAAGGCGGCTGGCAGCGTCATCGGGGCCTCCGCAATCCGCTCCGCAATCACTTCTGGCGTGCGCCAGAAATCGAGCCCAAGAAGGTTGCGCTTGAAATAGAGGAAATCGGCGACGGTGTAGAGATCCGGAGCGGTCGCTTTGAGATGGAAGTTGCGGATCAGATCAATGGCGGTCGTTTCGCGTCGAAGGTAGTCAAAGGTATAGCGCCGGTCAGGGATTGCTAGGAAAACGCACCCGCCTGGAGTAAGCAAGTTGGCCAGCTCCGATAGCCAAGCGAGTGGGTCCGGAATGTGCTCAAGGACATGCGCGGCGATGATCAAGTCGTAACGGTCATCGATACGGCTCGCAAAGTACTTGTCCTTGATCGCATGCTTGACACTAACCAACGCGTGCACCGGGCGACTGAGTCCGCCCTCCGCGGCGATCACCCGGAACTCGTCGTCTGAGTAGTAATCCATGTAGTCGACGTCTGCCTCGTGCGACTCGAACGTCGGCATGTCGAGGGCTCCAAGTTCGAGGACCTTCTTTCCTGCAAGTTCGAAACGCTGGAACAAGTAGCGGCGCCGTCGCCCGACCGCCAAGGGATAAGCTTTTTCCGTCTGTGGTGCTAGGGAGGTCTCGGGCATCCGGGTCTCCAGAATCGGGGCGTAGAATCGCCAGAATGACAGGCCAGATGTACATGTAAAGCTAATGGGAAGTTAAGGCGCCGGCGCTCGGGTCGATGTGTGAGGAAACGTTCGCGTATCCTGTCGCGCCAAGTTTGCCGTCATATGTCAACGTCTGTTCCCGCACAAGCAGATCCGATGCGAAAGACTGGTAATACATCCAAGACGAGCTACCGTGTGGAACACGCGAGAATGCAGGTACTTCCCGACGAGCCGCGGGCAACGCGGAGCCACTGCGCATCCCAGACACTCTCGGATTCAGACAAGTCGATGCTCCGGTTTTACGCGTTCGCGAAGGCCGGCCGTGACGGCTATCACAATCATTGGAGCTGGCGTCTCTGCAGAGGATGCCAGCACTGCGGTACTTGGCCTCATCGGAGGAATCGATGATGGTTGCTGTGGCCGCCGCGGTTAAGAATTCGGGCATCGTCTTGCGGATTTCCACGACGGCGAGCCGCAGTCTTGTTGAAGTGTCGTTTGCCGCCGCGGCGGATATGGAAATCGAGTGGCAACGCGGAGTGGCAGAGTGGAGGAGCCACGGTGAGCGTCCGTGCTTCGTCTCTCCCACTCCGGTGCTCCCGGAGGGGCTAAGCGCCGGCTGGTATGAGCTGCGCGGGGAGCTGGCTTCTGTAGATGGAACGCAAATGGTGCCGCATTTATTGGTGGGCTATGCGCGCGGCCATGATGGGGATGCACAGATCTCGTTGCCTCCACCGGATGCAGGTGGAAAAGTGCGCGCGCTGGTGCTTTTCAAGTTCGCCGTGACCAGCTTGCAATTCTGCCCAACCGTTGGGCCTGAGCGGTTCCGTATCCATGGAGTCAGCTTGCGGCGCATTTCACGGTTGCGTGCGCTGTGCTACATGTTGGGGTCGGGATTCGGAGATCGTGCCGCGCCTGCGATTTGGATCAGATATCTGGCCGACCTATGCGGAACAGGACTCTCTCCTGCAACAGACGCCCTGTATCGCGACTATCGCAGGCGCGTTTTGCGGGACCAGGCGGGGGGCTATGCAGGCTGGGTCGCGCGCCACGATACCCTGACCACCGAGCGAATGGAGAACTTGCGCAGGCGCGCGGAGCGCCTCGGCGCTGCCGCGCCCTTGGTCTCGATCCTGCTGCCGACCTACCAGACGCCGGAACGCTGGCTGCGGCGTTGCATCGAGAGTGTGCTGGCGCAAGCCTATCGACGCTGGCAGCTTTGCATCGCCGACGATGCATCGCCGGATCCGCGCGTCGTCGCGGTGGCACAGGAGTACGCCTCACGCGATCCGCGCATCCAGGTGCTGCGCCGGGACGCCAACGGCCACATCTCCGAGGCCTCCAACACCGCGCTGGCGATGGCGCGCGGCGATTTCGTTGCGCTGCTCGACCACGACGACGAACTGCGCCCGCACGCGCTGCTGGAACTGATCGAGGCGATCAGTGCCTATCCGGGTGTGCAACTGGCATATTCGGATGAGGACAAGCTCGACGCCGAGGGGCGCCGATATGATCCGTACTTCAAGCCCGACTTCGATCCCGACCTGCTACGTAGCCAGAACTACATCTGCCACTTCACCGCCATCCGCACGGATCTCGTGCGCGCGGTCGGTGGCTTCCGCAAGGGTTTCGAGGGTAGCCAGGACCACGACCTGATCCTGCGCTGCACCGAGCGCCTGCGGCCGGAGCAGGTTCGGCACGTGCCGAAGGTGCTCTACCACTGGCGCGCGATCCCGGGCTCGACGGCGCTCACGCGGGATGCCAAGGATTACGCGTCGTCAGCCGGGGCGCGCGCCGTGGACGAGCATCTCCAGCGCCGGCATCCGGGCGCCCGCGTGGAGGAGCTGTCGCACGGCCACTTCCGCGTGCACTGGCCGTTGCCGTCGCCGCCGCCCATGATCAGCCTTGTCGTGCCAACGCGAGACCGGGTCGAACTGCTGCGCACCTGCGTCGAGAGCATTCTGGGCAAGAGCACGTATCCCGCGTTCGAACTGGTAGTGGTCGACAACCAGTCGACGGATGCGAGCGCTCTCGACTACCTGAGGGAGCTCGAGCAACGCGAGCGCGTGCGCGTGCTGCGTTACGACGCGCCGTTCAACTATTCTGCGATCAATAACTGGGCGGTGCGGCAGTGCGGCGGCGACGTCATCGGACTCATCAACAACGACATCGAGGTGATCACGCCGGACTGGTTGGAGGAAATGGCCTCGCAGGCGATGCGGCTGGATGTAGGTGCGGTAGGCGCGATGCTGTACTACCCAGACGACACCATCCAGCACGCCGGCGTGGTGCTGGGCGTGCACGGCGTCGCCGCGCACCTGTACGCGGGCATGCCACGCGGTTTCCCCGGGCATGGCGGTCGCGCGCGCGTGGCGCAGTCGCTGTCTGCGGTGACCGGCGCATGCCTGCTGGTGCGGCGGGCCGTCTGGGATCAGGTCGGCGGTCTCGACGAATCGCTGCAGGTCGCCTTCAACGACATCGATTTCTGCCTGCGCCTGCGCGCCGCGGGCTACCGGAACATCTGGACGCCCTTTGCGGAGCTCTACCACCACGAGTCGGCTTCGCGCGGCAGCGAGGATACCGACGAGAAACGGCAGCGGTTCGCAGGCGAAGTCGAGCTGATGCAGGAGCGTTGGGGGGAGGAGTTGCCATGTGATCCGGCCTACAATCCCAACCTGTCGCTATCGAGCCTGACCTGCGAGCTCTCGAGCCCACCGCGAGGCCAGCATTTGGCGCTGTGAACCCGCTGGTGTCGGTGCACTGAGCCCTCTGGCGGTCGTGATTCCAGCGCCCTGGGGGGGCCGAAGGCAGGCTAGCTGGGTGGTCGCCAAGGACGCGGGCCGACGATAGACTGGCGCCTGTATCCGCATTGGCGCGCCTCAAGGACTCAATCCGCCTGCCTTGTGTCCAAAGGAGCGGACGCGGGGCAAGTATTCCATGGCGACGCGAGGGCTGATGATCCTGGCCGGCCTGTATTCGTGTCGGGAAGCCCCGGCGCCGCCCAAACTGGTTGCTCGGGGCTTGCGCCCACCGTGATTGACGTATCGAACCGGAGAAACCCTTAAATGAAGAAGCTGCCCGTCTCCCTGATCCTAGTCCTGCTGGTTTCGGCCTGCAGCAACGACACATCTCCCACACCATCAAACACCGCGACCGATGAAACAGTGGCGGCAGCGCAGGAGGCTCCGTCCTCCGCTCCCGAGAAGAGCGGGCCGCGCGCCGCGCCGGAGGGGGAGACGGGCGCCGAGCTGCTGGCCAGCCAAGGCGTGGTCATGGAGTTCCCGCATGAAATCGGCTACGACATCCTGGACACGAGCCGCAACGGCACGCCCAGGCATCGCGTGCTGGTGGAGGTGCTCGGCGGCGACTTCGCGAAGCAATCTGCCGACTTCGCCGCGGCCTTGGATAAAATTGGATATCGCAAGGCCAGCGAGTCAGTCGATGGCGAGCGCGTCGAGCAGGTGCAGGTGCAGGAGGGAAAGCCGACCTACTACTTGCTGATGCAGCCCGCCGGGTCAGGGCCCAAGCTGAAGAACCCCGACGCGGTCGGATCGATCCACATCATGTGGAACAAGCGATGAACCCTAGGGTTGCCGCACACCGCGCGACGGCGGTTGCTAGCGCATGACGATGATTCCGCTCAATTCGCTCGCCCGCCACGTGGAAGGCATGCAAGCAGCGATCAGCCGCGCGGCCGTGGAGGTGATTGCGAGCGGCCACTACGTACTGGGTCCGCGTGTGGTCGCCTTTGAACGTGACTTCGCGGCGTACTGCGGCGTGTCGCACTGCGTCGGCGTGGCAAACGGGACCGACGCGCTGGAGCTCGCGCTCAAGGCTGTCGGCGTCGCGCCCGGCGACACCGTTGCCGTCGCTGCGAACGCGGCGATGTACGGCACCTCGGCCGCGCTTGCGGCGGGCGCGCGAGTGGCCTTCGTCGACGTGGAGCCTTGCATCGGGACTCTGGATCCCTCTGGCTTGCGTCGCCTGCTTGAGTCGGAGCCTGCGCCCAAAGCGGTCATCGTCACTCATCTGTATGGACGACTGGCGCGGATGGACGAGATCCTGCGGCTGGCACGCGACGCCGGTGTCCGCGTCGTCGAGGACTGCGCACAGGCGCACGGTGCCCGGGCGGCGGATGGGCGCCGGGCCGGAGCGCTTGGCGATGTGGCCAGCTTCAGCTTCTATCCGACCAAGAACCTGGGCGCGCTGGGCGATGGCGGCGCCATCGTCACCGATGATGCCGGCATCGCCGCGCAGGCCTCGCGCCTGCGCCAGTACGGATGGACCGCCAAGTACACCAATACCGTGCCCGGCGGGCGAAATAGTCGGCTCGACGAGATCCAGGCGGCCATGCTCTCTGTAATGCTGCCGATGCTTGACGGCTGGAATGAGCGCCGGCGACTGACCGCGAATCGATACTCGCAAGAGATCCAAAATCCTCGGATCCAGGTGCCGCCGGTCGCCGGCGAGGATTATGTGGCCCATCTCTACGTCGTCTGCAGCCCGGAACGCGACGCATTGCGGACACACCTGACGGCCTGCGGCGTCCAGAGTGAACCTCACTATCCTGCAGCGGACCACCGCCAACCATGCCACGGCGGACGCTTTGCGGACATCGTGCTTCCGGTGACCGAGATGCAGTGCGAGCAGGTTCTGAGCCTGCCCTGTTTCCCGGAAATCACGGACGAGGAAGTGGAATCGGTGATAGACGCATGCAACCGCTTCTGAAACCGCGCTATTCGCTAGTCATTCCGGTCTACCGTAACGCGGAGTCCATCGCCGACCTGCTCGCCGCAGTCGATCGCCTGGGCAGGGAACTCGGAAGCCAGCTGGAAACCATCTTCGTAGTCGATGGCAGCCCGGACGCGAGCTATGCGTTGCTGCACGACGCCCTGCCGGGCGTTGTCTTCCCGTCAAAACTGGTCTCGCTGTCGAGAAACTTCGGGTCGTTCGCCGCGATCCGGGAAGGGCTGCGCCATGCGCGCGGGGAATACGTGGCAGTCATGGCGGCGGACCTGCAAGAACCGCCGGAACTGGTCGCCCGCTTCTTCGGCGTGCTCGGGCAGGGAGATGTGGACGTCGTGTTCGGCATCCGCGAGGCGCGCGATGACCCCTGGGCTTCGCGACTTGCCTCGGGCGTGTTCTGGGGGCTCTATCGCAGGTTCGTGCAGTCCGAAGTCCCCCCGGGCGGCGTGGACGTTTTCGCGGTAAACCGCGTCTTCCTGGAGCGGCTGGTGTCGTTCGAGGAGGCGAACGGCAGCCTGCTCGGCCTCTTGTTCTGGATGGGCGGGCGTCGCCGTTTCCTGCCCTACGTCCGCCAGCGCCGGCAGCATGGCAAGAGCGCTTGGACGTTTCGCAAAAAGTGGAACTATCTGCTCGACAGCGTGTTCGCGTTCACCGATGCGCCGATCAGGTTGCTCCTGCTCGCCGGCGTCGTGGGGTTGGGCATTTCCGCTGCGTTGGGGCTGACCGTGCTGGTGGCCAGGCTGGCGGACCTGGTTGTGGTCCCGGGTTACGCCGGCACGATGCTCGCAGTGCTGTTCTTTGGCGGGCTGAACGCGCTCGGTCTGGGGCTGGTGGGCAACTATGCCTGGCGCGCCTACGAAAACACCAAGCGGCGGCCCTTGAGCATCCCCATGCTGGTGGAGGATTTCCCGCCGCCCGCTACAGCTACCGAGCAGGATACGTGAGCATGACAAGCGCGAGCATCCATCCTTCCGCGGTCATGGGGACCGGTTGCGACGTCCATCCCAGCGCGGTCGTCGGCGCAAACGTGCGCATGGGTGACGGGGTGCGAATCGGGCCGGGCGTGCTGGTCGAAGGGCCTTGCACCATCGGCGACCGGTGCGTATTCGAGGCCGGCAGCGTCGTCGGACCCGGCGACGCCGAGGACGGCAACGTCGTCATCGAGCAGGATGCTCGGCTATCGGCTGGCGCGATCGTACGTGGCGGTCTGGTCATTGCCGGCGGTGCGCGGGTGCAGGCGGGCGCAGTCGTGCTGCGTTCGGTGCCGCCTCATGCCATCGTGGCGGGCAATCCGGCGCAAATCGTCGGCTACGTGCCCTCCTTCGGTGGCGAGGGAACCGATACGCCGGCCGCGCCGGGTGTCGCGGCACATGGCACCGGTGCGATCACCACGCGCGTGCGCGGCGTTACCCTGCATCGCCTCCCGCGCGTTCTCGACTTACGCGGCAACCTTTCGGTGGGCGAGTTCGGCCGCTCCGTCCCATTCGCGCCCAAGCGCTACTTTCTGGTGTTCGGCGTTCCCAACGCCGAGATCCGCGGCGAGCACGCGCATCGCACCTGCAAGCAGTTCCTGGTCTGCGTAAATGGCAGCTGCAGCGTGGTCGCTGACGACGGCAGGCACCGGGAGGA
This sequence comes from Luteimonas notoginsengisoli, assembly GCF_042648885.1. Taxonomy (NCBI): domain Bacteria; kingdom Pseudomonadati; phylum Pseudomonadota; class Gammaproteobacteria; order Lysobacterales; family Lysobacteraceae; genus Luteimonas; species Luteimonas notoginsengisoli. The sequence continues at coordinate 163,702 of NZ_JBHRYF010000001.1, forward strand.
GTTCGTGCTCGACGACTCCGCGATCGCGCTTTATCTGCCGCCGCTCACCTGGGGAATCCAATACAAGTACTCGGCGGACGCGGTGTTGCTGGTGTTTGCTTCGGAGTTCTACGACAGCGCCGAATACATCCGTGACTACGCCGAGTTCCGGCGCCTCGCCGAGATGCAAGCATGAGCGGCGCATTCCTGCGCCCGCTGCTGGAGGCGGTGCCGCGCGAAGAGCTGGAGGCGCGGACCAGGGCCGCGGGTGTGCTTGCCCCGCATGGCTTTATCCGCGGCCTGGATGCGGACTACGATCTCGACGTCCACCTGGGACGGCTGTTTGGTGACCTCGCGCCGGAGGACGACCTGCGCTTTGCCTACGGCACCGGGGAGGATGAACGCTGGGTGCTCATGGAGCGAATGCCGTGGGATTCCCACTTCTTCGGGCGCGGCATGGCGCGGATCAACGAGGTGGTCGCGCCGCGGGGAATCTCCGCTACCGAGGCGAGCGCGACTGCAGTGCCGGCGGTACAGGCCGCGTTGGACCAGGCTCGTGCGAATGGCATCGATTACGTGCTGGCCACGGTGGACCCGCGGAACCTGGCGATGATTCGGAACATGGCCGCGACCGGCTTCGAGCTGATCGAAACCCGCTGCCACTACCACATGCCGCTCGCAGGCCCTCCCGCGGTGCGCTATCCGACGCGACTGGCGACGGCACGGGACGTACCGTCGCTGGCACGTGCCGCGCGCGAGACGATCAATCATTTCGATCGCTTCCATGCCGACCCCGCGATCGCGGCGGTCGACGCTGACCGGCTGATGGAGCGATGGGTGGAGGCGTCCGTATTGGAGGGGTTTGCCGACGCCACGGTGGTTCCCGACGTCGAAGCGCCTCAGGCCTTTTGCACGGCGAGATACCATCGCGAGCACTGGGATGGCTGGGGGCTGCGTCTCGCCCAGCCGGTGCTGAGCGCGGTCGCTCCAGTCCATCGCGGCTGGTACGTAAAGATCATCTCGGAGCTCAATGAGCACCTGCGGTCGGTTGGCGCCGAGCATTCGCACCTGATCACCCAGATCACCAACAACGCGGTCATACATTGCTGGGAGAAGCTCGGTTACCGCTTCGGAAAGGGGGAGCATGTGTTCCGCTGCCTGCTCCGGCCCGAAGGAAGCGAAAATGCTCGAACTCACTGATCTCGTCGGCTGTGGCGGCCTGCGGGTGGGGCGGGTGCGCGGGGTTGGCGGCAATGAGCGCGTGCTCGCCCACGATTGCCTTGCAGGGTCGTACGACGTAGTCGAACTGGTCGATGCCGGCACTGACAGCATCCGGCGCCTCGAGCGCGCCGGGCTGCGCTGCGTCGACGCCGGGATGGTTCAGGAATGGATCACGCCGGCTGGTGGCAGTGAGTCTGTGCGCGCCCTGCAGTCGGAGGACGGCGGCGACTGGGCCTTGCTCCCCCCGGGCCAGGAGCCGGACGGACTCGCGCAAGCATGCGTGGGTAACTTGCCGGGGGCTTCGTTCTGGCGGCTGGGGGACCGCACGCTCCTGCGCCGCGCTGGCGCGGATGAGACGCCTGAAGTGACGGCACGTCCCGTTCAGGCCGAGCTTGCGGACAAAGCGGTCGCTGCGATGCGGAACGTCGTGGGCCGAGGCGGGCGAATCCGGGTGCCGCTCGCCCAGGAGGCCTTGGCGCCGGCATTGGTGGCGGCCGGGTTCACGCCTGGAACGGCGCGGGCGAGATGGTTAATGGCCCCGTTCCTGACGCACTCCGTAGTGGCCGCCACGACCCATGGTTTCCAGGTTACCCATGCCGAGGTTGAGGTATACGGCGCGTCGAGCGGTGACATGAACCCGCTGCACTTCGACGACGAATTCGCGCGGTCGCACGGGTTCAAGGGCCGCATCACGCATGGCATGATCTTTTGCGGCTGGCTTACCCGGCTGCTTGGCACCGAATACCCGGGTGAGGGGACGATCTATCTGGCCAGCCGCACCGCGTTCCTTGCACCGGTCTATCCGGAAACACCCTACTCGGTCAGGATTTCCACGCCGGCGGCGGACCTGGCCAAGGGCACCTATTCCATCCTCGCGCAACTGCGTGGCGAGGACGGGGAGGTCGCCGCGTTGAGCTATAACGACGTGCTCAACCGCAGGGCGGCGTCACGCGGATGAAAGCGCTCCTGGTGCGGGCGCTCCGGCTGGAGCTCTTCCGTTTCGTCATTGCGGGCGGGATCAACACGTTGCTCACGCTCGCGCTGTATTGGCTTCTGCTGGCATGGTTCGAGTACCGCGTGGCGTACACCATCAGTTTCGTCGCAGGGATCGTCTCCGGCTTCGCGCTCAACACCTACGCCGTGTTCAGGGTGCCGTGGTCGTGGATGCGGCTGTTGGCATTTCCGTCGGTCCACGCCGTGAACTACGTGGTCGGGCTGGCGATCGTATGGCTGAGCGTTCGCGTGTTCGGAATCGACGAGCGCCTCGCGCCCGTCGTCGCCGCGGTGGCGATCATTCCGTTGAACTTCATGATGACCCGGTTGGTGATCAAGCCGCCGGCACAGTCAGAACAGGCAACGGACCGATAGGTCCCTCACCTCGGAGGGCTGATAGTTGGCCACCGGATCGAGGCGAAGCCGGTCGTTGAAGCCAGCGCGGCTGACCGCTACGAAATCGACGACCCTCGGCCCACGCCCCACCGGGATCCTGATCGAGTGCGTCTCGCTGAACTTCTGTTCCTCCGGGGTGCGATAGAACAACTGCGCACGATCGGCATAGTCGGCGGTGACCGTGGCCCTGACCTGAAGCACGAGGCATTCGCCCAGCGCACCGCGCATGCCGGCGGAGAAGATCACCCTCGGATCGCGTCCGCCAGACAGCTCCAGCCGACCCGGACCTGGGCGGCTCGCAGTGGCGTTGAGCACTGTGGCGGGATGGAGGATCGGACGGAACGCCGGCCCGGAGAGTGGGTCGGTGCCGGCAGACTGCGGCGGGAAATAGCGGACAAACGATGCTTCGGTTCGCACCGCATAGGCGTAGGCCCGTGAGAGATCGCCGTACGGTGCGAGCGTCGGGCAAGTGATATGGCCGCCGTGGGCGAGTTCACGGCGAAGGCAGGTGGCATCGGACGACAGGCGTGCCGCCGTGATCTTGTGGAAGGCCTGGAAATGCGAGAAGCCGCCTTGGTAGACAACGAAGAGCACCATGCAGGCCGCAGCCGCACCCGGCACCACGCGCGATCGCCGGGCGACCGCGCCGCCGACGATCATCGCCACTGCAGCAAGCCACGGCCACAAAGCCGTGACCCAGAAGAAATGGAAGCGGTGGTAGGCGAACCGGAAGACTTCCAGGTTTCCGTCGACCGATGCGGGACGCAGGTTGGCGCGCCCCGCTGCGACCAGGCACAGGTAGGTAGCGATTGCCGCCAGCAGCGAGAACGCGATGACCGACGCGGTGATGGCTGGCGGGATCATGCCTGGTGCAATGTCGGACTCCGTCTCGGCTTCCGGCTGCCGCATCAGTACTGCCGCAAAGGCGACCAGCGCGCCCAGCGCCGCGACGCACAGGACCAGAGAAATCGTGCCCCAGGAGGCGGGCAGCATCAGGCTCCTGCCGATCTTGCCGAACAGGTAGAACCAGAAATCGGCATCCAAAGGCAATGCCCAGGGCGCATCTGCGCGATGGGTCTTCCCGTGCTGCACCGACAAGATCACCCACGATTGCAGGGCCACCGTGATCACGGCTGACGCCAGCGCACCGATTGCGGGCGCGGCGATGCTCTTTCTCAGCCGCCGATGCACAACACATGCTGCCAGCAACACGAACGACATCGCCAGCGTGGCGAAGGCGCCTGAAATGTAGGAAAGCCCTGCCAGCAATCCGAGCAGAAAGCTGGCAGTTGCCTTGGTGCCCGAGCGCCACTGCCCATGGAAGGCGACGCAAAGGATCGCCAGCAGGAAGACCAGCGGCAGCGCCTGGATGTAAGCCAGGTTCTGTAGACCCCAATACGAGTCCGGCTGCAACATTAGGATCGTGGTGGAGAACGCGCACGCGGCCAGGAATCTGTCCCCCACGGCCTTGCCGAGCAGTTTCCACTGCAGCCACAGCAGGAGACCGAGGACGCAAACCATCGACAGGGATTGGTAGGCAATCGCGTTGCCGCCCAGGTAGCGCTGCGCGAGCGCGTCGAGTACGCGCGTGACCGGCGAGAGAGTGTCGTTGTCTGCGCGGAACAGGTGCTGCATATCGAGCGAAGCAATCTTGCCGCTCAGGTATTCGCGCCAATCGTCCCGGTAAGGGAGGTCAAGCCCATGGCGCAGCCAGCCCACGACCATAAGGACGAGGCTGGCGATCGGCGCCATCGATAGCAGGAACGCAAAGGCCGCCTCCCGGCGCGTTGACGAGGGTAGCGTCCGCGAGGCGGCATCCTGGCTGATGTTCAAGGCGTTCCCGGTTCCTGTCGTGGTGGGGCGGCTGGCGATCGGCTCCCGGGAGAGCGCGATGTCGGGTCAGGCGAGGGCTGCTTCGAGTTCCGGCAACACCTTGAATAAATCCCCCACCAGCCCGATGTCCGCGATCTCGAAGATCGCCGCCTCGGCATCCTTGTTGATCGCCACGATCGTGCCGGCGTCCTTGATCCCGGTCAGGTGCTGGATCGCGCCGCTGATGCCGATGGCAACGTAAAGATCGGGGGCGATGATCTTGCCGGTCTGGCCGACCTGCAGCTCGTTGGGAACGTAGCCCGCGTCGACCGCCGCCCGCGAGGCGCCGACGGCGGCGCCCAGCTTGTCGGCGAACTTGTAGATGATCTCGAAGTTCTCCTTCGAGCCGACGCCGCGGCCGCCGGAGACGACGCGCCGCGCGCTCTGCAGGTCGGGGCGATCGGACTTGCCGGCGGCCAAGCCGACATAACGGGTGTGCGACGGTGTCGCGGCTTCGACCGATACTGTTTCCACTGCGGCGCTGCCGCCGCGCGCGGCTTCGGGCCACGATGCGGTCCGCACCGTGGCGACCACGACGTGTCCCGCCGGGGCTTCGACGGTGACGATGGCGTTGCCGGCGTAAATCGGGCGTTTGAACACGTGGCTGCCTTCGACGGCCATCACGTCGGAGACCTGCGCGGTGCCCAGCAGCGCGGCGACGCAGGGCATCACGTCCTTGCCGAAAGTGGTGCTGGGGCCGAATACGTGGCTGTAGCTTTCGGCGAGCTTCGCTACCTGCGGCGCGAGGACCTGGGCGATTGCGTGCGTGTTGGCGTCATTGGCGACGGCGAGCACCCTTGCCACGCCGGCGATCTGCGCGGCTTCGGCGGCGACGGCAGCCGGATCGGCCGCCAGGACCACGATGTCGATGGCTTCCGGCGACAGCGCCTGCGCGGCTGACACGCACTTGGCGGTCGCGGCGTTGAGCTTGCCGTCCAGGTGTTCGGCAACGATCAGGACCTTGGCCATTACAGCAACCCCTTCTGCTTGAGTGCGGCGACCAGTTCGGCCGCGTCCTTCACCATCACGCCGCGGCTGCGCTTGGGCGGCGGGGCGTAGTGGGTGGTCTTGAGCGTGTCGCCCGAATCCACGCCGAGGTCGGCGAACGGAATGCTTTCCAGCGGCTTGGATTTGGCCTTCATGATGTCCGGCAGCTTGATGAAGCGCGGCTCGTTCAGGCGCAGGTCCGTGGTGACCACGGCAGGCAGGTCGACTTCCAGCGTTTCCAGGCCGGCGTCCACCTCGCGGGTCACGGTGGCCTTGCCATCTGTGACCTCAAGCCTGGAAGCGAAGGTGGCCTGCGGCCGGCCCCACAGCGTCGCCAGCATCTGGCCGGTCTGGCTGGCGTCGTCGTCGATCGCCTGCTTACCGAGGATCACGAGGTCCGGCTGCTCCTTCTCGACCAGCTTGAGCAGGGTGCGGGCGGCGGTCAGCGGCTGGATCGGCGCGTCGACCACCACGTGGATGGCGCGGTTCGCGCCCATCGCCAGGCCGTTGCGCAGGTGCGCCTGGGCATCGGCGGGGGCGATCGTGGCGACCACCACCTCGGTGGCGATGCCCTTGTCGCGCAGGCGCAGGGCCTCCTCCAGTGCGATCTCGTCGAAGGGGTTGGCCGACAGCTTGACGCCGTCGGTGACCACGCCGGAGCCATCCGGCTTGACCTGGATGCGGACGTTGTAGTCCACCACGCGCTTGTAGGCGACGAGGATCTTCATCTGGCGGGGAATCCTTGCGAATGGGGAGGCGCGCCGCGGGATCCGACGCAAGGCGGCAATTTTAGCCGCTGGGGCCCCGCGGCGCGAGCCGCGCCGCGGCGTATCACCGCCCGCGCCGGCGCGCGACGGTCCTTGGCCGAAAGGCCGCTGCCGGCGTGGCTGCACGCCAAGCTAGAATGGAGCGGTCACCTCGAGGAGCGGATCCATGGGCAAGAGCACCCGGAAGGGCAAGGTGTTTGCCAGTGCCGAAGAGGCGCTGCGCGGGGTCGTCGCCGACGACCAGACGCTGGCGGTCGGCGGCTTCGGGTTGTGCGGCATTCCCGAGGCGCTGATCGCGGCGTTGCGCGATTCCGGGGTCAAGGGCCTGACCGTGATCTCCAACAATGCCGGCGTCGACGGCTTCGGGCTCGGCCAGCTGCTGGGCACGCGCCAGATTCGCAAGATGATCTCGTCCTATGTGGGCGAGAACAAGGAATTCGAACGCCAGTTCCTGGCCGGCGAGCTGGAGCTGGAGTTCAATCCGCAGGGGACCCTGGCCGAGCGCCTGCGTGCCGGCGGCGCGGGCATCCCGGCCTTCTTCACCGCCACCGGCTACGGCACGGTCGTGGCAGAGGGCAAGGAGACGCGCGAGATCGACGGCCGGCACTATGTGTTGGAAACGGCGCTAGTGGCCGACGTGTCGCTGGTCAAGGCGTGGAAAGCCGACCAGGCGGGCAACCTGCTGTTCCGCAAGACCGCGCGCAACTTCAACCCCGCCTGCGCGATGGCGGGCAGGACCTGCATCGTCGAAGTGGAGGAAGTCGTGGACACCGGCGCCATCGACCCCGACCACGTGCACCTGCCGGGTATTTATGTCGACCGCATCGTGCACAACCCCACCCCTGAAAAACGCATCGAACAGCGCACCGTGCGCGCCGCGGGAGCGCAGTGATGGCCTGGGCACGTGAAGAGATGGCGCAGCGCGCCGCACGCGAACTCACCGATGGCGCCTACGTCAATCTGGGCATCGGCTTGCCGACGCTGGTGGCCAACTACATCCCCGAGGGCGTGGACGTCTGGCTGCAGTCGGAGAATGGATTGTTGGGCATCGGCCCGTTCCCGACCGAGGACGAGATTGACGCCGACCTGATCAACGCCGGCAAGCAGACCGTCACCGCGCGCGCCGGCGCAAGCTACTTCGGCAGCCACGACTCATTCGCGATGATCCGCGGCGGCCACATCGACCTGGCCATCCTTGGCGCGATGGAGGTCACCGACAAGGGCGACCTGGCCAACTGGATGGTGCCCGGCAAGATGGTCAAGGGCATGGGCGGCGCAATGGACCTGGTGGCCGGCGTCAAGCGGGTGGTGGTCCTGATGGAACACACTACCCGGGCGGGCTCGCCGAAGATCCTGCCTGAATGCACTCTGCCGCTGACCGGGGTCCGGGTCGTGAGCCGGATCATCACTGAACTCGCAGTCTTCGACGTGACTGGGGCAGGGCTCGTGCTCCAGGAGCTTGCGCCTGGAGTCGCGCTGGATGAGGTGCGACAGAAGACGGGTGTCCCGTTCACAGAGGCCATGGGGCGCTGAACGAACGTCCAGCGGCGCGCGCCGGTAGCCGGAATTTGCGATCGGGTTGTCGGCAGCGGCCGATTCTTCAGGCAAACTGGGAGTCTGGACCCGTCTCCGAGGAATCGTCCCCATGCGTACTTACCTGACCGCGGGCATCCTGCTCGGTTTGCTGGCAGGCTGCTCTTCCGACCAGGCCCCGGTGGCCGACCTCGCCAAGGCCGCGAGCAACACGCAGCCCGCCTCCGCTTTCGCCTTCCGCTCCCCCGCGCTGAGCTTTGCCTCGCTCCCCGATCGAGGTGAGCTGCTGGTCTACGAGAAGGGCCGCAAGACCAAGCACAAGGGCGCGTATACCGCCTATCCGGTCGCGATCAGTGAAGCCCACGCGCTGCGTGCGATGCAAAGCGGCGAGATGATCGTCAATGCGCCCAATGGCGAGCCGATCCGCCTGACCTACGAGCGCCACGAAGAAAACAAGGACGGCAACTGGACGTGGATCGGTCGCAATGCAGACGGTGCGGAGGCGATCCTCACGTTTGGCGAGAAGGCGGTCTTCGGCGTCATCCCTCAGGGTGCGACCGATACCCTGCGCCTGACCATGAGCGCCGGGCAATCGTGGCTGGTGCAGACCGATCGCAGCAAACTCGCTGGGCTCGACGGCTCGATGCGGCGCGAAGGCGGCGACCAGCTCGTTCCGCCCAAGCTGGCCGGTACGGGCTCGACCTCACTTGTCGCGAAGCGCGCGCAACCGGTGGCGGCGGGCGCTTCCGCGGCTGCGGCGTCGGTCGTAGACGTACTGTTGGGATACACCAATGGGTTTGCCTCGCAGCTCGGGGGTTCCTCCCAGGCGAATACCCGGCTGGTCAATATGGTCGCCATCACCAACCAGGCCTACGTCAATAGCGGCGTCAGCATGCGGGTGCGCCTGGTCAAGACCCTGCAGGTGAACTACGCCGACAACACCGACAATGGCGACGCGCTCGAAAAGTTGACCGGTTACAAGGCCGGCACCGACGGCGGACCGATTACGCCCGATCCTGCGTTCAATGCTTTGCGCGCCGCGCGCGAAGAAACCGGAGCTGACTTGGTCTCACTGGTCCGTGCGTTCCGCACTCCCGAGAACAATGGCTGCGGCATCGCTTGGCTGATCGGGGGCGACGAGAGTGGGATCGTCCAGGCCGACGCACCGTTCGGCTACTCGGTGGTCAGCGATGGCACCGACCTGGACGAAGGAGATGACAACACCTATTTCTGCCGCGAGGAGACGCTGGCGCACGAAATGGGCCACAACATGGGCCAGGCGCACAACCAGGAAGACAGCGACAGCACAGGCGTGCATCCGTATTCGTACGGCTATCGTGAAGCCTCATCGACTGGCTTCTACACGGTAATGGCGTATCCGCAAGCCGACGGTGATCAGTTTTCGATCCGTCATTTCGCCAATCCCAGCGTCAAGTACAGCGGTCGGGCCACAGGCGTTGCCAACCAGTCCGACAATGTCCGCAGCCTCAACCAGTCGATGCCGATCATCGCGACGTTCCGGGCCACGGTGGTTCCCGTTAGCAGTGAGTGGAACGTAGCGGGGGTGGGCGATATCAACGCCGATGGTCGCGCCGATGTGTTTTGGCACAACCCTGGAATCCAAAGGACCGACTACTGGACCATGAATGGCCCCAGCGTTGTCGATCGTGGGGGGCTGCGATACATCCAGGCCAAATATCAGGTGGCCGGCACGGGTGACTTCAATGGCGATGGTCGTCTCGACATTCTCTGGCAAGACGATGCCCAGTCCGAACTGTGGGTATGGCTCGCGAATTCGTCTGGCAGTTTCACCACCCAGTACGTCAGGTCTTATCCCAAGGGATGGAAGGTAGCGGGTGTCAGCGATTCCAATGCCGATGGGAGGGCCGATATTTTCTGGCACAACTCCTCGCTCGGCCGCCTTCAGGTCTGGCGCATGAATGGTTCTGCTTTTTCGTACGGTCCTGTGAGTAGTATTGGAAGCTATACCGTCGCAGCCATCGGAGATTTCAACGCGGATAAGCGTGCGGACATCATTTGGGTTAACACGGCTAAGACGCAGGTTTGGCAGTGGCAAGCCCAAACCAATGGGAGCTATCGTTCGATCTATATCCGATCATATCCGGCAGGGTGGACGATCGTCGGTGCGGACGATGTCAATGGTGACCGTAGAGCAGATATTTTCTGGCACAGCAGCACGAAGCAGAGCTTGCAGTACTGGTTGATGAATGGTGCTGTGTTGAGTGCTTACGGCCCTGCCAAGGCGGTCCAGTCGAAGTACAGGGTTGCGGGTGTGAAGGACTTCAACGGCGACGGTCGCGCAGATGTCTTGTGGTACGACACTTCCAAAACCCAATTGTGGATGTGGCAGGCCGCCTCGAACGGGACGTTTAATGCGTTGCAAATGAGGGCATATCCCGCCCCGAACTGAGTTGGCGTTGCCTGCGCAGAAGGCCTCCCCGAGCATTGGGAGGCCTTCATTTATTTGGGCCGACTCGCGGGATATCCGATTTTTTTGCCCGGATCCCGATCAAGCTTGGGTCCCGGGTCAAACATTCAAAGATTCTGGTAATTCGGCCCCGAGCCGCCCTCCGGCGTCACCCAGGTGATGATCTCGTAGGGATCCTTGATGTCGCAGGTCTTGCAGTGGACGCAGTTGGCGGCGTTGATCTGCAGGCGCTTGCCGTGTTCTGCGGCGGGGTCCTCGACGATTTCGTAGACGGCGGCCGGGCAGAAGCGGGTGCAGGGGTTGTCGTACTCCTCTGCGCAGCGCGTCACGCAGATGTCGGGGTCGGCGACCTTCAGGTGGACCGGCTGGTCCTCGTCGTGCTCGGTGGCCGCGAAGTACACGCCGGCGAGGCGATCGCGCGGCGGCAGGGTGCGCTGCACGTAGTCCGGCTTGGGCTCCTGCGCATCGACCAGGCGCAGTGACGGCCAGTCGGCTTTGACCTTCAGCGTCCACGGCGACAGGCCCGCGGTGGCGGTTTCCCACGCGGCGTTGAGCAGCCCCATCCACAGTCCCTTCTTGAACCCGGGCTTGATGTTGCGCACCTTGCGCAGTTCGGCCATCGCGTCGGATGCCCGCAACTTGGCGTCGAAACCTTCCGCCGAGAGCGACGAGGCCAGGTGTTCGGCGGCGAGCATGCCGCTTCGGATCGCCTGGTGCGTGCCCTTGATCTTGGGGACGTTGAGCAGGCCGGCGGTATCGCCGATCAGCAACGCGCCGGGCATCTCCACCTTGGGCAGCGACTGCCAACCGCCGCTCGCGATGGCGCGCGCGCCCGCCGAGACGATGTTGCCGCCTTCCAGCAGCGACGCGACGTACGGATGGTTCTTCCACTGCTGGAAGGCTTCCCACGGTTTGTATTCGGGGTCGCGGTAGTCCAGGCCGCTGACGTAGCCCAACGCGATCCGGTCCTGGTCAAGGTGGTAGAGGAAGCTGCCGCCGTAGGTGCTCGTGTCCAGGGGCCAGCCCAGCGAGTGGACGACCTTGCCCGGGCAGACGCGCCCGGCCGGCACCTGCCACAGCTCCTTGATTCCGATCGAATAGGCCTGCGGGTCGCTGCCGCGATCGAGGTCGAAGCGCTTCACCAGACGCTTGGTCAGGTGCCCGCGCGCGCCCTCGGCCAGCACGGTGACCTTGGCGCGGATGTCGATGCCGGCGGTGTATCCCGGCTTGTGCGAGCCGTCCCTGGCCACGCCCATGTCGCCGATGCGCACGCCGATGACCCGGCCGCTGTCGTCATGCAGCGTCTCGGCGGCGGCGAAGCCGGGATAGATCTCGACCCCCAGTGCTTCGGCCTGCGGCGCCAGCCAGGCGCACATCGCGCCGAGGCTGACGATGAAATTGCCCTTGTTGTGCATCCCGGGCGGCACGATCGGGGACTTGTAGCCGCCGGTCTTGGTCAGGAACCAGAATTCGTCGTCGGTCACCGGCACGCAGATCGGCGGCGGGGACTCGCGCCAGCCGGGCAGCAGCGCGTCGAGGGGACCCGGTTCGATGACCGCACCCGACAGGATATGCGCGCCGATGGTGCTCGACTTCTCGATCACGCAGACCGAGAGTTCCGGGTTGAGCTGCTTGAGGCGGATCGCCAGCGAGAGTCCCGCAGGACCCGCGCCCACGGTGACCACGTCATATTCCATGACGTCGCGCTCGATCTCGGGCGTGGCGTTGCGCGGCTGTTCGGTGGGTTCGCTCATGTGGGCGGCCTGGATTTCCATGCCGTGATTGTCGCGGGTTTGCGGCAGGGGCGGCAAATCGCGACGTCTTCCGCCGTTGCGGCGGTCGTCCAGCGCTGCGCCGCATCGATGCGGCGCCAGACGTGGTCGCGGGCGGTCAGCGCGGTTGCTGCTGCTCGTGCTGCTGGCCGGATGCGAGCACCCAGCCATCGATCTGTCGCGCGGTATCGGCCAGCGCCGCGTCGAACGCATCGGCCACGTCCGCGATCCCGGTGCTGGCGGCCTGGTGCGTCCCCAGGAAGGTGCGCGAGGCCACGACGCCGCGTTCGCTGGCATGCAGCAGCTTGGCGTTGACCTCGATCGTCGCCGCCGGCAGCGCCTTGCCCGCATAGTCGGCCTCGAACCTGCGCAGGTCCATGACCAGCTTGTAGTCGCCATCGACGCCGCTGCCCTGGCGGGCGACGGCGCCGATCCTGCCGGAATCTTCCAGCCCGCGAAGCACCGCATCTTCCAGCATCTGCGTCGGCGGCTTCGCCCAGCTGGCGCCCTTGTAGACCTGCAACTCGGCGGGCGTCGGACGGACGGCGATGCGCAGGCTGTCGATCATGCGTGCGGCCGTGGCGGGACTGAGCGTCAACTGCCATTGCACCGTCGGCCATGAGGGCTCGGCGCTGATGCGCGGGTCGGGCGCATAGATGGTGGCGCGTTCGCGCGTCCCGCCGCCAAGCAGGGAGCAGCCGCACAGGAGCGCGCCGGCGACGGCGATGGCGAACTGGCGCGCGCGTCCGCGGATGTTCGCTCGACGGCCCGCCACGATCGAGGCGAGGCGCGGCACGGGATGCGGCGGCGGCAGGGCTGGATGTTCCGGCTTCATTTGGGTTCGAACTCCTTGGGCGCGTCGCGACCGAGCAGGAACCGCGAAGGATTGCCCTCGAGGCGGTCGCTGATGCGGCGCAGGTCGCGGATCAGGGTCCGCAGTTCGGCCAGCGTCGGCCCGAGCTGCGACAGGCCATCGTTGGCGAAGCTGTGGATCGCGCTGCGGTTCTCGTTGAGGATGTCGTTCGCGCCGCCGGCGGCCGAGTCCAGCTTGGTCAGAGTGCTGTCGAGGCGACTGACCAGACCGGGCAGCTTCTGCACGAACTCGCGGTCGACGTCGCTGATTGCACGGTTGGTGCTGTCCAGGGTGGTGTTGAGCTGCGTGCTGGCCTGCCGTGCGTTGGCGATCAGCACGGACAGGTCTTCGCGCTGGTCCGCGATCGAGCCGGTCAGCGATTCGATGTTCTCCAGCGTGCCGGCGATGCGCGCGACGTTTTCCTCGCTTAGCACCTTGTCGAGTCGCTCCACCAGCCGGTTGGCGGTGTCGGCGATGTTCTGAAGCGCCGAGGGTTCGGTCAGGATGATCGGCACTTCGTTGCCGGGAGTCTCCAGCAGGCGCGGGCTGTTCGGGTCGCCCCCGGTGAGCTGGATGATCGGGCTGCCGGTGAGGCTGGTCATCGACAGCTTGGCACGGGTGTCGGTCTTGACCGGGGCGTCGGCCTGCAGCTTGAGCCGCGCGATCACCGCGCGCGGGTCGTTGGGAGCCAGCTTGAGGCTGTCGATGGTGCCGATGGCGATGCCGTTGTACTGCACGCTGCTGCCGTCGGTCAGGCCGGTCACCGGTTCGCGGAAGACCACATCGTACTCGCGCCAGCTCTTGTCCGAGGAGTACTTGGCCGCCCACAAACCGAAGCCGAGCAGGAACAGCGTCACCAGGATGGTGAAGGCGCCGATCAGGACGTAGTTGGCCTTGGTTTCCATCGATCAGGTTTCCTGTGCGGTACCGGCCTTCGCATCGCGTGCGGCTCGTCCGCGGGGGCCGTTGAAATATTCGCGGGTCCAGGGATGGTCGAGGTTCTCGATCTCCGACAGCGGGCCGACCGCCACCACCTTCCTGTCCGCCAGCACCGCTACGCGGTCGCAGATAGCGTACAGGGTGTCGAGGTCGTGGGTGATGAGGAACACGGTCAGTCCGAGCGCCTGCTGCAGCGTGCGGATCAGGTGGTCGAAGGCGTTGGCGCCGATCGGGTCCAGGCCGGCGGTGGGTTCGTCGAGGAACAGCAGCGGCGGGTCCAGCGCCAGCGCGCGTGCCAGTCCCGCGCGCTTGCGCATGCCGCCCGACAGCTGCGAGGGCAGCTTGTCGATGGCGTCGGCCGGCAGCCCTGCCAGCTTGACCTTCAGCAGCGCCAGCTCGTAGCGCCAGCTGTCGGGAAGGTCGGCGCTGTGTTCCTTCAGCGGCACCTGCACGTTCTCGCCGACCGTGAGCGAGGAGAACAGCGCGCCGTCCTGGAACAGCACCCCGGTATTGCGCTCGATGTGCAGGCGGTCCCGCGGGTCATCGGAGCGGGCGTCGACACCGAGCACCTCGATCTGGCCGGCATCGGGCCTGCGCAGGCCGAGGATCGAGCGCATCAGCACCGACTTTCCGGTGCCCGAGCCGCCGACGACGCCAAGGATCTCCCCCCGGCGCACATCGAGATCGAGTCCTTCGTGGACGACCTGTTCGCCGAAACGGTTGGCCAGGCCGCGGACCGAAATGATCGCTTCGCCATCGTCGGGACCGGGGGCGCTGGTCTCGGGACTGGTCAAGGCAAGGCTCCCGCGGCCCGTGCGGCGAGCGCGTTTTCCATACCCCGGCTCCAACTTCCGATCCCCACTCCCGGTTCCATCGTCACCACCCCATGTGCATGAACCAGATCGCCGCCAGCGCGTCGATGATGATGACCAGCGAAATCGTCTGCACCACGCTGGAGGTGGTGCGTTCGCCAACCGACTGCGCCGTGCCCTGCACCTGCAGGCCTTCCAGGCAGCCGATCAGGCCGATCACCACCGCAAACACCGGCGCCTTCGACATCCCGACCAGGAAATGCCGCAGCTCGATGGTGTCGTGCATGCGCGCGTAGTAGGCCTGCGGCGGGATGTCGAGGCTGAACGCGCCCACCGACATGCCGCCGAGCAGGCCGGCGACCATTGCGATGAAGGTCAGCAGCGGCAGCATCACCAGCAGCGCCAGCACGCGCGGGATCACCAGCAGGTCGATCGGATCGAGCCCGAGCGTGCGGATGGCGTCGACTTCCTCGCGGCTGACCATCGCCCCGATCTGCGCGGTAAAGGCGCTGGCGGTGCGCCCGGCGAGCAGGATCGCGGTCAGCAACACGCCGAACTCGCGAAGGAAGGCGATGTTGACCAGTTCCACCACCAGGATCGTGGCGCCGAAGTCGGCGAGGATGGTGGACCCCAGGAAGGCGATCACCGCGCCGACCAGGTACGACAGCAGCGCCACCAGCGGCATCGCGTCCAGGCCGACCTGCTCCATGTGATGCACGACCGCGGTGATCCGCAGGCGCCGCGGCTGCACGACCGTGCGGCCGAGCTTGACCAGGTTCTCGCCCAGGAAGCTGACCAGCGCGATCACTTCCTTCCAGTTGTCGGCGACCGCGAACCCCAGCCGCGCGAGCGCGGCCTGGAAGCCGTAGTCGCGCTTGCGCTTGGGTCGTTCATCGGCGACGTCCTCGATTGCCGCGACCAGCGCGCGGTGGTCGTCGCGGAACGAGAACACGTCGTAGTCGATGCCGTGCCGGCGCGCGAAGCGCAGCAGCTGCAGCACGCCGGCCGAATCCAGTCGTTCGACGGCGGTGGCGTCGACGGACTTCACTTCGCCCAGGTCGCTGCGCAAGGCCGTGCCGATCGCAAGCGCGTGTTCCAGCGTCCAGCGTCCGCGCAGGCGCAGCTGGCCGCTGCCTTGCGGGTCGACGTCGATGGTCGGTGCGTTGCCGCGGGTGACGCTCATGCGCGGTTGCGTCCTCATGTCCAGCGGGGATCCGCCCGCGGTGGCGCGACGGCGAGCATACAGGCTACCAAGACTGCATGATGCGCATGCAACGACGGGTGCCAACGTGCGGGCGCGCGTGCGATCCTGTGCCGATGTCACCGGCCTTTCCCCACACCATCGGCTACGCGGCCCGCATCGCCTTCGTGGTGGAGCTAGCCGAACGGCTGCACGCCTACGGCACCACCGCGCAGCGGCTCGAGGGCGCCCTGGTGTCGGTGTCCCAGAAGCTGGGGCTCGAGTGCGAGCCGATGGCGAACCCGACCGGGATCATGCTGTCCTTCAGCGACCCGACACGGCCCCCGGGCGAAAGCGACACGACCCGGGTGATCCGCGTGCCCCCGGGCGACAACGACCTGGCCAAACTGTGCGAGGCCGACCGCATCGCCGAAGACGTCGTGGCCGGCCAGGTGGGGCTGGCGGAAGGCTACGCCGCGCTGCGTGCGCTCGACCGGCCGCCAAGCCGCCTCGACCGGGTGGAGGTGGCGCTGGCGTTCGGCCTCGCCTCGGCGAGCGTGGCCGGCCTGCTGCGGCTGCCGTGGCTGGACATCGCCACAGCCGGACTGATCGGCCTGCTGGTCGGCCTGGTCGACTGGGTGTCCGGTCCGCGCCCGCGCCTGCGCGAAGCGGGCGAGGCGATCTCGGCGATGGTCGCGGCGACCGTGGCGATCGTCGTGGCCAGCTTCGTCGGACCGCTGAACCTCAATACCGTCGTGATCGCCGCGCTGATCGTGCTGGTGCCCGGCATGACCCTGACCAACGCCGTCAACGAGTTGACCAGCCAGCACCTGATGTCGGGCACGGCGCGCTTTGCCGGTGCGATCAGCACCATGCTCAAGCTGACCGTCGGCACGATGATCGCGCTGACCGCGGCCCAGATCCTCGGCGTCGAACCGCAGGTGCGCGCGCTGCGCCCGCAGCCGGACTGGGTGGAGTGGGGCGCGTTGTTCACCGGCGTGCTGGCATTCGCGGTGCTGTTCCGCGCCGCCCGCCGCGACTATCCGCTGGTGATGTTGTCGGCGGTGGCGGGCTACCTGATCCCGCGGCTGGTCGGGGATTCGTGGGGTAGCACGGCTGGCATCTTCCTGTCGGCGCTGCTGCTCACCGCGGCGGGCAACGGCTACGCGCGCTGGGCCAAGCGTCCGGGCGCGCTGGTCCGCGTGCCCGGCATCATCCTCATGGTGCCCGGCAGCAACAGCGTGCGCAGCCTGCTCACGCTGATCCAGCAGCAGGATTTCGCCGCTGGCCAGCAGGCGGCGATGGCGGTGCTGAACATTCTGCTGGCGCTGATCGCGGGGCTGTTGTTCGGCAACCTGCTGCTGCCGACCCGGCGGAATCTCTGATTGCCGGCTTGCGTGGCTCTGTAGGAGGGGCTTCAGCCGCGAGCTTCTGGTCCAGGCTGAATGTCCGGGTAAGGCTCGCGGCCCAAGCCGCTCCTGCAGAAAGAAGAACGCCGGCATGAGCCGGCGTTTCCATTCAAGCGGATCGGATCATTTCTTGATCAGGAAATCCTCGACCTTCTTGCCCTTCTTGGTCAGCGCGGCCATCCAGCGCGGCTGCTTGCCGCGGCCGGTCCAGGTTTCCTTCGCGTTGGCCGGGTTGCGGTACTTCGGCGCCACCTTGCCCAGCTTGCGGCCCTTTTTCGCGACCTTGCGCGTCGCCGTCGCGGTCGACTTGGTGGCGCGGCCGCCGAACAGTTCGGCGATGGTGTAGCCCTCCGCCTCGGCCAGCTGGCGCAGCTTGCTGCGTACGGTGGCGACGGGCTTGCGCTTCTTGAGCGTGGTCTTGCGCGCCTTGGCCTTGGTGATCAGCGAATCGAGTTCTTTGGCGGACAGGCTGTTCAAGTCGATCGACATCGAATGCTCCGGGATTATCTGGGGGATTGAAGCCAATCCGTGGCGGTTTCGCGATGGTAATCGCAAAACCTGATTATCCCAAACCCCAGGATTTCAGCGGCGAGCCGAAAGACACCGGGCGATTGGATGTTTTCGGCGGAAATGAAGTGCATATTCCCGCGGTCTGCAATCACGCCTTCTGAAAGAAAGGCATCGGCCGCGAGCCCTTGCCACTGGAAACGCCAGGGGAAACCCGCGACCTGGACCACGCTGCATGGCCTGCATGCACAACGCGCCGCTTCGGTCAGCGAAGGCGCGCGAACAGCGCCTCGCGGTCGAGGTTCTCGGGCCCTTCCGCGCTGCGCGCGCGATATTCGAACGTGCCCGCCGCCAGGCCGCGGTCGGACACCACCACGCGATGCGGGATGCCGATCAGTTCGATGTCGGCGAACATCTGGCCGGGGCGCAGGCCGCGGTCGTCGAGCACGGTTTCGATGCCGGCATCGACGAGTTCCCGATACAGCGCTTTGGCCGCGGCCGCCACGGTTTCATCGCGCTTGGGATTGATCACGCACACCGCCACCCGCCATGGCGCCATCGCGTCGGGCCAGAGGATGCCGTTGGCATCGAAGTTCTGCTCGATCGCCGCGGCAACGATGCGCGAGATGCCGATGCCATAGCAGCCCATCTTCAGCACCCGCGGCTTGCCGTGTTCGTCGAGCACGGTGCAGCCCATCGCCTGCGCGTACTTGTCGCCGAGCTGGAATACATGGCCGACCTCGATGCCGCGCACGATGCGCAGCTCGCCGCCGTCGGCGGCACGGTCACCTTCGACCACGCTCCGCAGGTCGGCGACGCTGTCGGGCTCGGACAGGTCGCGGCCCCAGTTCACGCCGGCCAGGTGAAAACCCGCCTCGTTGGCGCCGACGACGAAATCGGCCATTGCCGCGACTTCGCGGTCGGCGACCACGCGGATCGGCGGTTTCGGCGCGCGGGCGCCCTGCGCGGCAGCGCCATCGGCGATGACCGGGCCGAGGAAACCCGGCTCGCTGCCCAGGTGCGCGAGGATCTCGGCCTCGGTCGCCATCCGGTAGTTGGCCAGGCCCTCGACCTTGGCCAGCTTGATCTCGTTGGCGTCGTGGTCGCCGCGCACCAGCGCGAGCACAAACTGCTCCTTGCCGTCGGCGTCCGCGCCGATGACCGCGATCGACTTGACGGTACGCTGCAGGTCGATGCCCAGCAGTGCGGCGACGTCCTCGCAGGTCTTCTGCGTGGGGGTATCGAGCTTGCGCATCGCCTCGCCCGGAGAGGGACGCGGACCGGGCAGGGCGGCCTGCGCAGTCTCGATGTTGGCGGCGTAATCGGAACCGGTGGAGAAGGCGATCGCGTCCTCGCCTGAATCGGCGAGCACGTGGAATTCCTGCGAGGCATCGCCGCCGATCGCGCCGCTGTCGGCCTGCACGGCGCGGAAACGCAGCCCCAGGCGGGTGAAGATGCGCACGTACGCCGCGTGCATCGCCTCGTACGAGCGGCGCATGCCGTCGTCGTCGAGGTCGAACGAATAGGCGTCCTTCATCAGGAACTCGCGCGAGCGCATCACCCCGAAGCGCGGCCGGATCTCGTCGCGGAACTTGGTCTGGATCTGGTAGAAATTCAGCGGCAGCTGCTTGTAGCTGGCCAGTTCGCTGCGGGCGAAGTCGGTGACCACTTCTTCCGCCGTCGGCGCGTAGCAGTAGTCGGCCTCCTTGCGGTCGGTGATCTTCAGCAACTGGTTGCCGAACTTCTCCCAGCGGCCGGTCTCCTCCCACAGTTCCCTGGGCTGCACGGTCGGCATCAGCAGCTCGATCGCGCCGGCGCGATCCATTTCCTCGCGCACGATCGCCTCGACCTTGCGCAGCACGCGCAGGCCCAGCGGCGACCAGGTGTACAGGCCAGCGGCGAGCTTGCGCAGCATGCCCGCCTTGAGCATCAGCTTGTGGCTGACGATCTCGGCCTCGGCCGGGGTTTCCTTGACGGTATGCAGGTGGAATTGCGACAGGCGCATGGGGGCGTGGCGATGGCGGAAGAAGGGGCATTCTGCCATGCGGCAGTGCAGCAGGACTGGACGCCTGCCATCGCCGCCCGTCCTGTAGCGCGGTTTGCAATGCCAGCCGCCGCCGGCCACAGGAAGCTAGCGGTCGCCGCTGAGCTCGATCGCCGGATCGGGTTCGATCGGGATCCGCTCGTAGCGACGTCCCTTGGGCGCGGTGTCGGTCACGTGCAGGGCGCCGTGGTCGTCGCGCCAGCGGTACAGCACCGGCCGCGATTCCTCGAAGTTGGCCGCGGCCGCCTGCTCGGCGCGAGCCTGCTTTTCGCGGGCCAGGTTGGGCGGGTCGCGCGACAGCCACCAGGCCATCGCGACGCCGGCGGCCACGCCCAGCACGAGCGCCCACGCCAGTCGCATCAGCCGTTCCCGACGGCCATCGCGTTGGCTACCCGGCCGCGGTGGGCGGACTGCCTGCGGCGCAGTTGGCCTTGAGCAGGGCGCGCGCGAGTTCGAGCTGGCTGACGCGCTCGCTGTCGTCCAGGGTCTTGTCGGCCTTGCCATCGCCGTCGACGTCCTGCTGCACGGGATTCTTGCTCTCGAGCAGGGCGATGTTCGCGCGCGAGGTGGTGCATTGCGGCGATTCGGCCGGCTTGGCGGCGACTGCTTCGATCGGCCTGGCGTTGCCGCGGCCGCTCTCGGTGCGTTCGCTGTAGCGGCCGCTGGCCGGCGGGGTCTGCGAGTAGTGGGTGACGCCGCTGGCGTCCTTCCACTGGTAAAGCTCGCCGGCGGAAACCGCCCCCGCCGCGAGGAGCAGGGACAGGCCGAAAAGGGAGACAAGCGCGTGGCGGGGCATCGGTAGATCCTGCAGGAGGCGGTTCGCGCGGCGATTGCAGCACCGCGGGCGCGCCGGCGCAAGCCACGGCGCATCGAATCGTGACCGAGCCAACGGCCTGCCGTCGCGACGCCGGGGCGGATACACTCGCGCCCATGGACGACCAGCCCCTGCAACGCCCGCGCGGCCGCGGCATCTACCTGCTGCCCAACCTGTTCACCACCGGCGGCCTGTTCGGCGGTTTCTTCGCGATCATCGCCGCCTCGCAGGGCCGCTTCGAGGCCGCCTGCGTGGCGATCTTCATCGCCGCGATCCTCGACGGGCTCGATGGGCGCGTGGCCCGGCTGACCAACACCCAGAGCGAGTTCGGCGTGCAGTACGACTCGCTGGCCGACCTGATCAGCTTCGGCATGGCACCGGCGCTGGTGATGTACCACTGGGCGCTGGTCTCGCTGAAGCTCGACGGCAGCACGGCGGGCAAGATCGGCTGGCTGGCGGCTTTCCTCTACGCGGCCTGCGCGGCGCTGCGGCTGGCGCGCTTCAACAGCCAGGTCGGCAAGGTGGACAAGCGCTGGTTCATCGGCCTGGCCAGCCCGGCGGCGGCGGGCCTGATGGCCAGCTTCGTCTGGACCTTCCACGGCCTGGACTGGAGCGGCGACGAGCTGCGCTACGCCGCGCTGGCGGTCACCATCGTCAGCGGCCTGCTGATGGTCAGCGGGCTGCGCTACAACAGCTTCAAGGGTGGGCGCGGGCCCAAGTCGGACAAGGTGCCGTTCTTCGCCCTGCTGATCGCGGTGGCGGTGATCATCGCGCTGGTGATCGACCCGGCGAAGACGCTGCTCGCCGCCGGGGTGTTGTATGCGATGTCCGGGCCGGCGCTGTGGTTCAAGCGGCGCAGGCTGTCGACCGACGTCGAGGCGGAGCCGCCGGCGTGACCTGGGATCCGCTGCAGCGCGAGATCCTCGCCGCCCTCGGCCACACCGTGTACCGCACCGCCGCGGCCACGACGGTGGCGCTGCCCGACGATCCGCTGCTGCACGCGCTGCTGCGCGCGGCCGGTCGCGACGCCGAAGCGCCCGATGCGGCGGTGCTGTGCCGTGAATGGATGCCGACCGCGCGCCTGCGCGCGCCCTCGGCGAAGCGTGCGTTGTGGCCGCGGCTGCGCGCGCTGCGGGCGTCGACCCCTCCGCGCTGAGGGGGCGCAGGGCCATGGGCGCGACCGCTTCCGACCGGGCCGAGACGGCGCTGGGCCGCCTGCGACCGATGCGCGAGGGCGACCTCGACACGGTGATGGAGATCGAGCGTCGCGCGTATCCGTTCCCCTGGACCCACGGCATCTTCCGCGACTGCCTGCGAGCGGGCTATCCGGCGTGGATCCTGCACGACGACCGGCGCGTGCTCGGCTATGGCGTGCTCAGCGTGGCCGCCGACGAGGCGCACGTGCTCAACCTGTGCATCGAGCCGCGCGAGCAGGGCCGGGGCGTGGGCCGGCGGCTGCTGCGCGCGCTGCTGCGGCTGGCCGCCGGGCACGGCGCGCGGCGCGTGTTCCTCGAGGTACGGCCATCGAACCCGCATGCGATCGCGCTGTACGACAAGGAAGGCTTCAACGAGATCGGACGCCGGCCGCGCTATTACCCGGCGCACGTCGGGCGCGAGGATGCGATCGTGATGGCCAAGGAACTGCTGGATCCCTGAGCGCCGTCGTTCCGGCCGTCGCCCATGGCACGCGAGAGTGCCGTAGGCGCGACGGCGGGGCGCACCAGTGCAACGTCGCCGGCGACTGGCGCAGGGCAGGGGTTCTTGGCTGCGATCCCGGCAATACTTCGCGAGCGACGTGGGGCGGTCAGCCCAGCCGCGTGCGCTGCGCGGTGAGCGCTTCGAGCTTGGCGCTCCAGTCGGCCAGGCGCTGGCGCTCCTGCTCGACCACGGCCGGCGGCACGCTGCCGCCGAACTTCGCCAGCTTTGCCTCGCTCTTGCCTTTCTCGGCGACGACGCGGGCCAGTTCCTTGTCCAGCCGCACGCGTTCGGCGCCGAGATCCACCAGGCCTTCCAGCGGCACGAACAGCTGCAGGTCGCCAACCACGGCAGGCGCTGCCGCCGGCGGTTCGCCTGCCAGCGACTCGATGCGCTCGAGCCGGCACAGGAAGCGCAGCTGCGCGTCGAAGCGGGCGATTCGCGCGTCGTCCGTCGTGCTGCCGCGCACCAGCAGCGAGACCTGCCTGGCCGGCGACACGCCCAGTTCACTGCGGATGCGCCGCAGCGCGGAGATGACGTCCTTGAGCCATTCGACGTCGGCCTCGGCGCGGGCGAAAGCGGCAGCGTCGATTTCCCCGGCCTGCGGATAGGCCTCGGTCATGATCGTGTCGCCGGTCTTGCCGAGCTTCGGCGCCACCGCCTGCCAGAGCTCTTCGGTGACGAACGGCACCAGGGGGTGCAGCAGGCGCAGCACCGCTTCGAGCACATGGAACAAGGTGTGGCGCGTGGTGTTGGCGGCCGCGGCGTCGTCACCGCTGAGCGCGGGCTTGGCCAGTTCCAGGAACCAGTCGCACAGCTGGTTCCAGGCGAACTCGTACAGCCCCTGCGCCAGCAGGTCGAAGCGGTACGCGTCCAAGTGCGCGGCGGCCTCGGCGCAGGCGCGGTCAAGCTGCGCCAGGATCCATCGTTCCGCATCGGTCGTGGGCTGCGGCGCGCCTTCGAACACCACGTCGTCGCCGACGTTCATCAGCGCGAAGCGGGTCGCGTTCCACAGCTTGTTGCAGAAGTTCTTGTAGCCCTCGGCGCGCGCCAGGTCGAACTTGATGTCGCGTCCCGGGCCGGCCAGCGCGGCCATGGTGAAGCGCAGCGCATCGGCGCCGTGGGCGTTGATGCCCTGCGGGAACTCCTTGCGCGTGGCCTTTTCGATCCGCGGCGCATCCTGTGGCTTCATCAGGCCGCTGGTGCGCTTGGCGACCAGCGCGTCGATGTCGATGCCGTCGATGATGTCGATCGGATCGAGCACGTTGCCCTTGGACTTGGACATCTTCTGGCCGTGCGCATCGCGCACCAGTCCGGTGATGTACACGTCGCGGAACGGCACGCGGCCGACCAGGCGGTCGGTCATCATGATCATCCGCGCGACCCAGAAGAAGATGATGTCGAAGCCGGTGACCAGCACGCTGGTCGGCAGCGCGACGTCGAAGCCCAGTTCGCCCATGGCGTCCTCGTCGGGCCAGCCCTGGGTCGAGAACGGGAACATCGCCGAGGAGAACCACGTCTCCAGCACGTCGGGATCCTGGCGCAGGGCGGGCTCGACGCCGCCGTTGCGGGCGGCCGCCTGCACGCGCGCATCGCTTTCGCTGCGCGCCACGTACACGTTGCCGGCCTCGTCGAACCAGGCGGGGATGCGATGTCCCCACCAGAGCTGGCGGCTGATGGTCCAGTCCTGGATGTTCTCCAGCCAGTGGCGGTAGGTGTTGATCCAGTTCGGCGGGACGAGTTTCACCTCGCCGGACTCGACGAGCTCCAGGCCGCGCTTCGCCAGCCCCTCCATCTCCACGAACCACTGGTCGGTCAGGAACGGCTCGATCACCTGGCCGCTGCGGTCGCCGAAGGGCTGCATGATCGGCTTCGATTCGACCAGCGGCTCACCGTCTGCATCGGTGACCGCCAGGCCTTCGGCGGTGATTTCGGCCACGACGCGCGCACGCGCCTCGTAGCGGTCGAGGCCGCGCAGCTCCGCGGGCACCAGGTTGACCGCCGAGACATCGCCGACGTCCTCGCCGCGCGCCGCCCGGCCGGCGACGGCCGCGCTGTCCTCGTACGACAGTCCGTCGGCGCGCATCCGCGCCTGTTCGTCCATCAGCGCGTAAAGCGGGATGCCGTGGCGCTTCGCGACCTGGTAGTCGTTGAAGTCGTGCGCGCCGGTGATCTTCACCGCGCCCGAACCGAACTCCGGGTCGGGGTATTCGTCGGCGATGATCGGGACCTGGCGGCGATGCGCCTTCGGTCCGACCGGGATCTCGCACAGCTTGCCGACGATCGGCGCGTAGCGCGCGTCCGACGGATGCACCGCCACGGCGCCGTCGCCGAGCATGGTTTCCGGGCGCGTGGTGGCGATGGCGATGTAGTCGCGGGTCTCGCGCAGGGTGACGTTGCCGTCGGCGTCGCGCTCGATGTACTCGTAGGTCTCGCCGCCGGCCAGCGGATACTTGAAGTGCCACATGTGGCCGGGCACCTCGCGGTTCTCGACCTCCAGGTCCGAGATCGCGGTCTTCAGCACCGGGTCCCAGTTGACCAGGCGCTTGCCGCGGTAGACCAGGCCCGCCTCGAACAGGCGCACGAACGCCTCGGTGACCGCGTCAGACGCCAGCGGATCCATGGTGAACACGCTGCGCGACCAGTCGCCGCTCGCGCCGAGCCGGCGCATCTGGCGCTCGATGGTGTCGCCCGACTGCTGCTTCCACTCCCAGACCTTCTCGATGAATTTTTCGCGGCCGAGCGAGTCGCGGGTTTCGCCCTTGCCTTCGAGCGCGAGGTTGCGGCCCACCACCATCTCGGTCGCGATGCCGGCGTGGTCGGTGCCCATCTGCCACAGGGTGCGGAAGCCGCGCATGCGGTGGTAGCGCACCAGCGCGTCCATCAGCGTGTGCTGGAACGCATGGCCCATGTGCAGGGTGCCGGTGACGTTCGGCGGCGGCAGCAGGATGGTGTACGCCGGCCCGTCGCCCTGCGGCGCGAACACGCCACTGGCCTCCCACTGCGCATAGAGGCGGGTTTCGAAGGTTTTGGGGTCGTAGCCGGTGGAGAGGGTCATGGTGGGCAGCGAGAGTGGAGGGGCGAGGGTGCGTGCAATTCGATCTGGCTTTGTAACCTGCTTCCCCCCCCCTTTTTTTCAATAAGAGGAGGACGCGGTCTACATGTCGTACTTGTTCACTTCCAGCCCGCGCGCCTTGTACTGCTTCCAGCGCTCGCGCAGCGGACCGCGGGCCGAATCGTCGGCGGGCACCACTTCCAGCACCCGCTCGAAGCTGCCCTCGACCGCCGCGTCGCGCAGGTTGATCACCAGTGGACGCAGTGGCGCGTCCACTTCGGGCGGCGCGATCAGCACCGCCGCTTCGTCCTCGTCGACGTCGACGCCGGCGATCTGGTGCGGGATGAAGACGTCCTCGCCCATGTCCCACAGCAGGTCGTCCAGCGCCTCGGCCTGGGCCGCGTCGCGCGCAAGCACCAGCGTCCACAGGTTGGCATCGTGTGCCTTGCGCGCCAGCTCGCAGACGAGTCTCAGCGGCTCCTCGCGGAAGCGCGGCTTGGCGATCAGGTAGAAGTCGGCGCGCATGGATGGAAGCCGGGATCAGGGATTTGGAATTCGATGGCGCGGGACGCGGGAGCCGGTGGCAACGACGAGCGCTTGCCAATCACGGATCCCGCGCCCTGGATCAGCACGCCGAATCAGGCAGCGCCGGAGGCGCGGTCCAGCAGCCACTGGCTCAACAGCCCCACCGGACGGCCGGTGGCCATGCCGCGCTTGCCTTCGCCACTGGCGGTGCCGGCCACGTCCAGGTGCGCCCAGCGCTGGCCTTCGGTGAACCGGGACAGGAAGCACCCCGCGGTGACCGCGCCGGCCCAGCGGCCGCCGATGTTGTAGACGTCGGCGAAGCTCGAATCGAGCATCCCCTGGTACTCGTCCCACAGCGGCAGGCGCCAGGCGCGATCGAACACGTTCTCGCCGGCGTCGAGCAGCTCCGCGCCGAGGTCGTCGTGCTTGGTCATCAGGCCCGAGGCGAAGCGGCCCAGCGCGACCATGCAGGCGCCGGTGAGCGTGGCGACGTCAACGGTCGCCTGCGGCTCGAACTTCTGCACGTAGGTCAGCGCGTCGCACAGGATCAGGCGGCCCTCGGCATCGGTGTTGCCGACCTCGATGGTCTTGCCGGACATGCTGGTGATCACGTCGGACGGGCGATAGGCGTTGCCGTCGATTGCATTCTCGACCGCCGGCACCACCACGACCAGGTTGATCGGCAGCTTCATCTTCACCGCCGCGACGAACGTGCCGATGACCGTGGCGCCGCCGCACATGTCGAACTTCATCTCCTCGATGCCGCCCTGGGTCTTGAGGTTGACGCCGCCGGTGTCGAAGGTGATGCCCTTGCCCACCAGCGCGAACGGCTTGGCGTCGACGGCGCCCGCCTTCGTCGCGCCGTTCCATTTCAGCACCACCAGGTGCGGGCGGTTGGCCGAGCCGCGTGCGACGGCGAGCAGCGAGCCCATGCCCAGCGCCTCCATTTGCCTCTCGTCGAGGATCTCGGACTCGGCGCCGTTGGCGGCGGCGAACGCGCGCGCCTGTTCGGCGATGTAGGCCGGGTTGCAGATGTTGGGCGGCAGGTTGCCCAGGTTGCGTGCGAATTCCACGCCCTCGGCGATCGCGATGCCTTGCGCCAGCGCGGTGTCGTCGTCGCCGGCGATCGCCAGCGACTTCAGCCCGCTGTCGTCCTGCTTGGCCTTGTTCGCATCGCCCAGGGTGGCGGTGTAGCGATAGCAGGCGTGCGCGGCGGCGATGACCGCCTGGCGGATGTTCCAGGCCGCGTCGCGGCCGGGCACCTGGAGCTCGGACAGCGTGAACAGCGCGCCGTCGCCGGCGCCGCCCTTGAGCGCGCGCGCGGCGTCGCCCACGGCCTTGAGGTACTGCGGCACCGCGAACTTGGGCTTTTCGCCCAGGCCGACCACCAGCACCCGCGGCGCGGCCACGCCGGGCAGGTCGTGCAGCAGCGCGGTGCGGCCGGTCTTGCCGGACAGGTCGCCGCGCTCGAGCAGTGCCGCGAGGCGGCCGCCGCTGGCGGCGTCGAGGGCTTCCGCCGCCGGGGACAGCGACTTGTCGGCGAACACGCCGACGATGACGCAGTCGGTGGTGGCAGATGCGGGAGCGGACTGGTTCAGGGTGAATTCGAGGGTCATGGGGTCTCTTGTGTCTCTAGGAGTGCGATTGGCCGTGTCGGCGGCGGGCGCAACGGAAAGGCCGGGGACCGTGGTCGCTCATGGCCGGCATGAACGCTTCCTCACAGAACCCGTGGCGTGTTCCTTACAATTGACCGTTCAGCAAGGCAGCCATGGCTGCTGGTGCTGCGGCCGACATGACGCGGTTGGACCCCCAATTCTAAGGCAACCCCCGCCTGATGCCGAAAAAGCTCGACGCCTACCTGTTCCGCGAATTCGCCCAGGCCACGTTCGCCACCCTGGTGGTGCTGATGATCGTCAGCCTCGGCGGCGTGTTCGCCGACGTGCTGGGCGACGTCGCGCGCGGCCGGGTGCCAGCAGGAATGATGCTGGCCCAGCTGGGCCTGCAGATCCTCAATTACCTGCCGCTGATCCTGCCGCTGGGCCTGATGCTGGGCCTGCTGCTGGCGGTCGGGCGGCTGTACCGCGATTCGGAAATGCCGGTGCTGACCGCCATCGGCGTCGGCCCGCGACGCCTGCTGCGGCCGGTGCTGATGCTGGCCCTGCCGGTGGTGGGCGTGATCGCGCTGTGCTCGCTGTGGCTCGGGCCATGGGCGCGGGATCACTCGCAGAAAATGATCGACACCGGCAACCGCAGCCTGCTTGTGGCGGGACTGGAGCCGGGGCGCTTCATCGAACTGCCCGGCGGCGGCGGCGTGGTCTACGTCGGCTCGATGTCCAACGACGGCACCGCGCTGACCCGCGTCTTCGTCTACCGCCAGAACGACGAACGGCTCGACGTCACCACCGCGCGCACCGGCAAGCTCAACGTCGACGGCGAGCAGCGCTTCCTGACCCTCGGGCAGGGCTTCGAGGTTGAGGGACCGCTGGGCGCCGGGCGCGACTACCGCCTGATGCGCTACGCCAGCAACGACCTGCGGCTGCCCGATGCCAAGGGGAAATCCGACGAGAACGATCCCGAGCGCCTGCCGACGCGCGCCCTGCTCGGCGATCCGCGCCCCGAGGCCACCGCGCAGCTGCATTTCCGGCTTGGGCCGCCGCTGCTGGCGCTGGCCTTTGCGCTGCTGGCGGTCCCGCTGGGCCGCAGCTCGCCGCGGCAGACGCGCTACGGCCGGGTGATGCTCGGTTTTCTCGCCTACATGGTGGGCATGAACCTGATGTGGATGGGCACCGACTGGCTGGCCAAGGGCAAGATCCCGCTGGCCGCCGGGCTGTGGTGGCTGCTGCTGCCGCTGCTGGCGTTCGCGACTTGGGCGTACCTGCGCGACGGACGCATGCGCAAGGCGCGGTTGCCGCGGCTGGTGGCGAGGACGCCGCGATGACGCCGTTCCCGAAGATCCACGACCTGTACGTCAGTCGCATGGTGGTCACCACCGTGCTGCTGACCTGGACGGTGCTGGTGGGGCTGGACGTGGTGAACGCCATGGTCAGCGAGTTCAGCGACATCGGGAAAGGCAACTACGGCTTCATGCAGTCGCTGACCTACATCGCGTACACCGTGCCGCGCCGCGCCTACACCATGTTTCCCACCGTGGCGGTGATCGGTGCGCTGATGGCGCTGGGCCAGCTCGCCGCGAGCTCCGAGCTGACAGCGCTGCGCGCGCTGGGGCTGTCGCGTCGCCGGCTCAGCCTGTCGGTGGCCGCGCCGCTGCTGGTGCTGACCGCGCTGATGGTGGTCAACGGCGAAAGCCTGGCGCCGTGGGCACAGCGCAGCGGCGACACCCTCAAATCGTCCGCCAAGTCCAAGGACATGACCGTGGCCCAGTATTCCGGGCTCTGGGCGCGCGAGGGCAATACGTTTCTCAACGCGCAGAACGGGCAGGAGCACGCCAGCAAAGGCGACACCTGGCTGCAGCTCGACGACGTGCGCCTGTTCGAGTTCGCCAAGGACGGGCGCCTTGAATCGATCGCCCGCGTTGCCACCGCCGAGCACCGCAAGAGCGGCTGGCTGCTGCGCGGCGTCAAGCGCACCTATTTCGAGGACAACGCGGTCACCCAGACCGAGGTGATGGAAGAGCGCTGGTCCTCGCAACTCGACGCCGCGGCCCTGGCGGCCAGCGCCAGCAATATCTGGCGTCCGCGCTACATGTCGGCGCACGACCTGCGCAGCGGCATCACCTATCGCAAGCGCAACAGCCTCGACGCCAGCGAGTTCGAGGAGCACTACTGGGGCCGCTGGTTCTATCCGCTCAACGTGCTGGCGCTGTGCCTGGCGGCGATCCCGTTCGCCTTCGGCAGCCTGCGCAGCGGCGGCGCAGGCAAGCGGCTGTTCATCGGCATCGTCTTCGCGCTGGGGTTCTGGCTGCTGCAGATGCAGTTCGTCAAGCTGGCGGGCGTTTATCGCTTCGACTACCGCATCGCCTACCTGATGCCACCGCTGGTGATGCTGGCCGTCTCCGCCGCGCTGTTCCGGCGCCGGAGCGGGTGAGCGGACGCGCGGTCGAGGTCACAGGGACGGCACGGGAGCGCATGAATCGAGCCCGTTCCGGGCTTGCGGCAGATGGCGGATGCGGCGCCGGGCACCGGGATCGGACATCCGCATGCCCGGGAGCCGGAAGGATCCAGCGCGTTACCGCTGGGCCTTCTCCATTCGCATCATCCGCGTCCCGCTGGCCCGGTCATGCCAGGCCAGGCGGTCGCGATCGATCCAGGCCCACCAGAATCCCAGTCCGGCGACCAGCAGCGACACCGTGCCGACGAGATAACGCAGGCACAGCGCCCGCCAAGAAGGCGCGCCGCCGTCGGCGCCCGCCACCCGCAGCCGCCACGGCCGCATGCCCAGCGTCTGCCCGCCGCGCCGCCAGCTGACCACCGCATACACGCCGCTGAGCAGCCAGCACACCAGCCACAGCAGCCACTGCAGTCCGCTGAGCGGTGCGATGTTGTCGTGCGGATCGTGGTGGCCGGCCACCGTGTAGGCGAGGGTGAAGCACAGCGAGGCGAGCATCCACAGCGCCAGCGACGGCCAGAAATCGTAGAACAGCGCCAGCAGGCGCCAGCCGACCAGCGGGCGCGGCGGGGCGGAGTCGGGCGTGGAAGTTCCTGCTTCGGGAGCGGCGGCGGTCATGCGCGACAGGATACCGGTCGGTCCGATGCGAGCGGTCCCAGTCACTGGCCCGGTTCCGCGAACCAGTAGGAGCGGCTTCAGCCGCGAACTTTCCCCTCGCCGACATGATTGAAGGATCGCGGCTGAGGTCGCTCCCGCAAGCGGCAGTTACCGGCTGCGCCACGCGTCCGAAGCCGGCATCCGGCGTCCGCGCTACGCTTCCACGTCCGTCCTCGATCGCCGTCATGTCTACGCCCGCCGACCGCCGCGCACTCACAGCAAGCCTGCCGCCGCTGCGCGAGGCCGACGCGCGCGCGATCGAGGCGTTCCTCGATGCGATCTGGGCCGAGAGCGGGCTGGCGCGGCAGTCGCTGGACAGCTATCGGCGCGACCTCGAAGGCTTCGCCCGCTGGCGCGACGGGGCCGGCGGCGGGCTGGCCGGGGCCGATCGCACGGCGCTGTTCGAATACCTCGCCTGGCGCACCCGGCATGCCTGGTCGCCGCGCAGCAACGCGCGCCTGCTGTCGGCCCTGCGGGCGTTTTTCGGCCATCGGGTCCGGCATGGCCAGCGCCAGGACGATCCGACCGCGCTGCTCGAACCGCCCAAACTCCCGCGCTCGCTCCCCAAGGCGCTGGCCGAGAGCCAGATCGACGCCATGCTCGCGACCCCCGACGTGGGCACGCCGCTGGGCCTGCGCGACCGGGCGATGCTGGAGCTGATGTACGCCGCTGGCCTGCGCGTAAGCGAGCTGGTCGGGCTGCCGGCCACCGCGGTCAACCTGCGCCAGGGCGTGCTGCGGGTCACCGGCAAGGGCAGCAAGGAGCGGCTGGTGCCGCTGGGCGAGGAATCGCAGCACTGGCTGGAGCGCTACCTCGCCGAAGCACGGCCGCAGCTTGCCGGCAAGCGCAGCGTGCTGCCGCTGTTCCTGGGCACTCGCGGAGACGCGCCGAGCCGCCAGCAGTTCTGGGGCCTGGTCAAGCGCTACGCCGCCGCCGCCGGGATCGATCCCGGCAAGGTGAGCCCGCACGGCTTGCGCCACAGCTTCGCCACCCACCTGCTCAACCACGGCGCCGACCTGCGCGCGCTGCAGATGCTGCTCGGGCACAGCTCGCTGTCCACCACCCAGATCTACACCCTGGTCGCGCGCGAGCACCTCAAGCAGCTGCACGCCAGGCACCATCCGCGCGCCTGACGATCCATGCCCGGCGCCTGAACGCGACCTTCGGCACGGGGTCGTCGTGGCGGGGCGCATGCGACAATGCGCCATTCGCGTTCCCGCCCTGGAATTCCATGAAACCGTATCTCCTCGCCGTGCTCGGCGCCTTCAGCCTGACCGCGTGCGCCCAGACCGACAGCCCCCAGGCCGACGCCACCAAGGCGCCAGCCCCGTTGGCTGCGCAGGCAGCGGTCGCCAGCGCGCCGAAGGTCGAACCCGGATCGGCGGACGCGCGCGCGCTCGATGCGATCCGCAAGCTCAATAGCCAGATCCGGGTGGACCGGATCGGCGTGGCCCCGATTCCCGGCTTCCGCGAGGCGATCGTCGGCGGGCAGACCCTGTACGTCAGCGATGACGGCCGCTACATGCTGCAGGGCAGCCTCTACGACCTGGACGCCAAGCGCGACATGAGCGAAGCCAGCCTGGCGAAACTGCGCCGCGAGCTGCTCAAGACGATCCCGGTCAAGGACCGCATCGTGTTCGCGCCCGCCAATCCGAAGTACACCGTTTCGGTGTTCACCGACGTCGAATGCGGCTTCTGCCGCAAGCTGCATTCGCAGATCGCCGACTACAACCGCGAGGGCATCGAGGTGCAGTACCTGGCCTTCCCGCGCATGGGATTGGGCAGCCCCGACTTCCAGAAGATGGTCAACGTGTGGTGCGCGGCCGACCGCAAGCAGGCCCTGACCGATGCCAAGAACGGGCGCGACGTGCCGACGCGCAACTGCAAGAACCCGGTGACGATGGAATACGACGTCGGCCAGCGGGTCGGCCTGGCGGGGACCCCGCTGATCGTGGCCGCCGACGGCACCGCGATGCCGGGGTACATGCCGCCCAAGGAATTGCGCGCCGCGCTCGAGAAGCTGGCCGCGGAGGCCAAGGGCGGCGCGGGCGCCGCGGGCAGCAGGTAACGCGGCCGGCAGCCGCCGCCCGGTGGGCGGCGGGGCCTGCGCTTCTTCGCTCCGGTTTTCGCTGCGTTCCGAGTGCTACCCACCGATTCCCGATCCTGGTCCCGGCAGCCGCTACAATGACGCCCCCCGCAGCTCCCGACAGCCTCCGGACATGATCGTCCTCGAGGGCCAGCCGGCCCTGTCGCCGTTCCGCCGCGAACGCCTCGAATCCCGCCTCCAGGCCCTGTCGCCGGGCGTCCGCGTGGCCGGCGCATGGCACGTCTACTGGGTCGAGCCCGACGCCGGCGACACGGCCGTCGACCGCGCCGCCCTGCACCGCATCCTGCAGGCCGGCGACACCGTGTCCGCGCGCCCGGACGACGCGGTCTCGCGCTACGTCGCGCCGCGCCTGGGCACGATTTCGCCGTGGGCCAGCAAGGCCACCGAGCTGCTGCACGGCGCCGGACTGGCGGTGAAGCGGGTCGAACGCGGCCTGCGCCTCGACATCGCCGGCTGGCCGCGGGAGGCAGAGGCGGCAGCCGCGCTGGCCAACCTGCTGCACGATCCGATGACGCAGTCGCTGCTTGCCTCGCACGAAGAAGCCGGCGCGCTGTTCCGCGTGCCCGCCCGGGGCGACACGGAGCGCATCGCGCTGGCCGACCTGGAAGCCGCCAACGTCCGCCTCGGCCTGGCGCTGGCCGACGACGAGATCCAATACCTGCGCCAGCGCTTCGGCGAACTCGGGCGCGACCCCAGCGACGTCGAACTGATGATGTTCGCGCAGGCCAACTCCGAGCACTGCAGGCACAAGATCTTCAACGCCTCGTGGACCATCGACGGGCAGGACATGCGCCTGGACGGCGGACCGCACGACGACGGCACGCCGGCGTCGCTGTTCCGGATGATCAAGCACACCCACGCGCGCACGCCGCAGTACACGCTGTCCGCGTACAGTGACAACGCCGCGGTGGTGGAAGGGTATCCGGCGCGGCGCTTCCGGCCCGATCCGCAGACGCAGGCATATCGCGCCGAACCGCTGCGCGACAGCGCGTTCTGCATCAAGGTTGAAACCCACAACCATCCGACCGCGATCGCACCGTTCCCCGGCGCATCCACCGGCGCCGGCGGCGAGATCCGCGATGAGGGGGCGACCGGCCGCGGCGGCAAGCCCAAGGCGGGGCTATGCGGTTTCTCGGTCTCGCACCTGCGCATCCCTGCGCTGCCGCAGCCGTGGGAACACCCGCGCGCGCTGAACCCGCGAATGGCGCCGGCGCTGGAAATCATGCTCGATGGCCCGCTCGGCGCGGCCGCGTTCAACAACGAATTCGGCCGGCCGAACCTGCTGGGCTACTTCCGCTCGTTCGAGCTGGAGCAGCCCGCGCATGGCGACACCGCTGCGCTGATGCGGGCCTACGACAAGCCGATCATGCTCGCCGGCGGCCTGGGCGCGATCGACCGCGCGATGGTCGAAAAGACCCTGCTGTCGCCCGGCGACGCGGTGATCGTGCTCGGCGGCCCGGCGATGCTGATCGGCCTGGGTGGCGGCGCGGCGAGTTCGGTGGCCTCGGGTGAAAGTGCGCAGGACCTCGATTTCGCCTCCGTGCAGCGCGACAACCCGGAGATGGAGCGCCGCTGCCAGGAAGTGATCGACCGCTGCGTCGCGCTCGGCGACGACAACCCGATCCTGTGGTGCCACGACGTCGGCGCCGGCGGCCTGTCGAACGCGATCCCGGAGCTGCTGCACGACTCCGGCGTGGGCGGGGTGATCGACCTCGACAGGATTCCCAGCGACGACCCTTCGCTGTCGCCGCTGCAGCTGTGGTGCAACGAATCGCAGGAACGCTACGTGCTCGGCGTGGCGCAGTCGCAGCTCGCCCAATTCGCGGCGCTGTGCGAACGCGAGCGCTGCCCGTTCGCGGTGGTCGGCACGGTAACGGCGGAGGAGCGGCTGGTGGTGGGGCATGGCGTTTTCCGTCTCCCGGAAGGGGACGGAAAAGCCGCCCTGGAATCGCCGGTGCCGAACCACGATTCCGGTCTGCCCATCGACCTGCCCATGGACGTGCTCTTCGGCAAGGCGCCGAAGATGCACCGCGACGCGCGGCGCCCGCGCCACTCGCGCTGGACGTCGCTGTCGACCGACACGCTCGACCTGCACGAGGCCGGCCTGCGCGTGCTCTCGCATCCGACCGTGGCGTCGAAGAGCTTCCTGGTCACCATCGGCGACCGCAGCGTCGGCGGCCTCACCGCGCGCGACCAGATGGTCGGACCGTGGCAATTGCCGGTGGCCGACTGCGCGATCACGCTGTCGGATTTCGAAGGCCACGCCGGCGAAGCGATGGCGATGGGCGAACGCGCGCCGGTCGCGCTGATCGATTCGGCCGCCGCCGCGCGCATGGCCGTGGGCG
Organism: Luteimonas notoginsengisoli; assembly: GCF_042648885.1. Lineage (NCBI taxonomy): Bacteria > Pseudomonadati > Pseudomonadota > Gammaproteobacteria > Lysobacterales > Lysobacteraceae > Luteimonas > Luteimonas notoginsengisoli. The sequence continues at coordinate 198,678 of NZ_JBHRYF010000001.1, forward strand.
AGGCGATCACCAACCTGTGCGCCGCGCCGGTGGCCTCGCTGGACCGGGTCAAGCTCTCGGCGAACTGGATGGCCGCCGCCGGCCATCCGGGCGAGGACGCGCGCCTGTTCGATGCGGTCGAGGCGGTCGGCATGGCGCTGTGCCCGGAGCTCGAGCTGTCGATTCCCGTCGGCAAGGATTCGCTCTCGATGCAGGCGCAGTGGCATGGGGCCGGGATCGGGGAAACGGCAGTCGGCACTCGCCAAGGCGAAGACCAGGGTTCCGCCGATCCCGCATCCCAATCCGCGGCCTCCAAGCCCGGCGAAATGCACACAAGCGTCTCGCCCGTGTCGCTGGTCGTCACCGCGTTCGCGCCGGTGCCCGACGTGCGCGCCCAGCTCACGCCGCTGCTGTCGCGCGAGGCGGACACCGAAATCTGGCTCATCGGCCTGGGCGCGGGGCGACAGCGGCTGGGCGGTTCGATCCTGTCGCAGTGCTTCGACGCCTTCGGCGGCGCGGCGCCCGACCTGGACGATCCGCAGCGCCTGCTCAGCCTGTTCGAACTGGTGCGCGATGCGCGCGAGGCGGGACTGCTGCTGGCGTACCACGACCGTTCCGACGGCGGCGCCTTCACCGCGCTGTGCGAGATGGCGTTCTGTTCGCACCTGGGGCTCGACATCTCGCTGGAAGGCTGGGGCGGCGACCGCGCCGACGACGTCTGCCGCACGCTGTTCAACGAGGAGCTGGGCGCGATCGTCCAGATCAACGGCGCCGATCGCGCCGAGTTCGCCGACCTGGTGGCGCGCCACGGCCTGATCGAATGCGCCCAGCGCATCGCCCGGCCCAGCACCGCGCCCTCGATCCGCGTCATCGACGACGGCAAGACCCTGGTGGAATGGCACTGGGAAGCGCTGTTCGACGCCTGGTGGTCGACCAGCCACGCGATGCAGCGACTGCGCGACGATCCCGCCTGCGCAGACGAGGAGTGCGCCGCCGCGCGTCGTTTCGACGCGCCGGGACTGCAGCCGAAGCTGACGTTCGACCCGGCGGAGGATGTCGCCGCGCAGTCCACGCCCGCGTCCACGTCCACGGTGGCGGGCGCCCCGTCGGTGAACGCCGGCGCCGCGCCGCGCGTGGCGATCCTGCGCGAGCAGGGCGTCAACGGCCAGGTCGAGATGGCCTCCGCGTTCGTGCGCAGCGGCTTCGAAGCAGTCGACGTGCACATGAGCGACCTGATCGCCGGCCGCGCCGACCTGTCGACGTTCGCCGGGCTGGTGGCCTGCGGCGGTTTCAGCTACGGCGACGTGCTCGGCGCGGGCCGCGGCTGGGCCACTTCGATCCTGGAGCGCGCAGCGCTGCGCGAGGCGTTCGAACGCTTCTTCGCGCGCGGCGACACGTTCTCGCTCGGCGTGTGCAACGGCTGCCAGATGATGTCGCAGCTCAGGGACATCATCCCCGGCGCCGCGCACTGGCCGCAGTTCCTGCGCAACCGCAGCGAGCAGTTCGAGGCCCGCTTCGGGATGCTCGAGGTGGTCGAGTCGCCGTCGCTGTTCTTCGGCGGCATGGCCGGCTCGCGGATCCCGGTGGCGATCGCCCACGGCGAAGGCCGCGCCGCCTTCGCCGTCGAGTCCGACCGTGCCGCCGCGCACGCTTCGCTGCGCTACGTGCAGGGCGATGGCAGCCCGGCGATCGCGTATCCGGCCAACCCCAACGGCTCCACCGACGCCATCGCCGGGCTGTGCAGCAGCGACGGCCGCGCCACGATCGTCATGCCCCATCCGGAGCGCACCCCGCGCACCGCCAACCTCAGCTGGGCCCCGGCGGACTGGCCAGACGACTCGCCGTGGCTGCGCATGTTCCGGAACGTGCGCAAGCGCATGAGCTGATCCGCGCAACGCGAAGTCCATAGAAGTCCGAAGCGGCCCGCCATCACAAATGGCGGGCCGTTTTCTTATGCCCGACCGCGGAATAAAGTGACGTTTTGCGGCACTTTGGCTTAACGGCCCAAGTTGTTGATTCCTATCGGAATCGATGACAAATTTTGTCGTTTTGTTAAACGGCCTCGGTCGGGCCGACGCCAACCGCGTGACTTGACTCACAAAATCGACCTGGGTAAGTATCGGGTACGAGCCAAGGGGATTTGGGGGACGTTCAGCCAACTGCCCAGCCGCCGTTTTGCGGGAAGCGGCCTGCCACTCCCGTGTCTTGCGTATCCATCGGAGTCGTACCAGCACGTCGATCAGGGCCGCGCGCATGCGCCGCAGCCCGCGCGTTCTTCGCCATCAAATTAGTAGGGGATAAGAGTCAATGAACCGCATTTACCGCAAGATCTGGAGTGTCGAGCGTGGTGTCGTCGTTGCATCGGAACTGGCCAAGGCGAAGGGCAAGGGCAAGGGGGCAAGGCTGCTTCAGGCGGTGCTCGTCGCCGGTGCGCTGGCCTCCTCGCCGGCGATGGCGGGCGATACCTGCGAACAGGTCGGCGACGGCGTAACGCCGCCCTCTGCCACGCAGCCCGGCTCGCTGGCATGCGGCAGCGGCGCGGTCGCCAGCGGTGCGGGATCCACGGCGCTGGGCAGCGCAGCGCAGGCCACCTCCACCAGCGCCACGGCGATCGGCAACAACGCCCGCGCGCAGGCCGCGAACGCAACCGCAACCGGCTCCAATGCCTGGGCGACAGGCGCGGCCTCCACCGCGACGGGCTCCAACTCGCGCGCCGGCTTCCGCGGCACGGCAGTGGGCATGAACGCTCAGGCCAATGCCGAAGGCGCGGTCGCGATGGGCTTCAACAGCTACGTCGCCCCGACCGCGACCGGCAGCGTGGCAATCGGTTACGGCGCCCGCGCGCTGGAAGCCGACGTGTTCTCGGTCGGCAACGGCGGCGGCGCCGGCACGGTCGGCCCCGCGACCCGCCGCATCACCAACGTCAGCGACGGCATCGCCGACAGCGATGCGGCCACCATGGGCCAGCTCAACGCCGTGGCCGACGTCGCCAGCGAAACCGCGCAGTATTTCCAGGCCACCGGCGACCTCGCCGCGTCGGCCACCGGCGCGTCTGCGACCGCCTCCGGCTCGGGTGCCAACGCCAGCGGCGAATACGCCACCGCGACCGGCGCGGAAAGTGATGCCAGCGGCCTGCAGAGCACCGCGACCGGCGCCGCATCCGTGGCTCTGGGCGACGGCAGTGTCGCGACCGGTGCGCTGAGCGAAGCCGACGGCGTGGAGTCCACCGCGGTCGGCTATTTCAGCACGGCTTCGGCCGACGGCGCGACCGCGCTGGGCGCCGAAAGCATCGCCGCGGGCATCGACGCGACGGCGGTCGGCTTTGGTTCGAATGCAAGCGGCGAAAGCGCAAGCGCGTTCGGCGAAGGTTCGGATGCATCGGGCGCTTTCAGCACCGCGACCGGCAGCGAGTCCATTGCTTCGAACACGCAGGCGACCGCGAACGGCTTCCGCAGCGAGGCCTCGGGACTCGGCGCGACCGCGCTTGGCAGCTACACCGTGGCCACCGGTCAGCTGGCTTCGGCGCTCGGCTACGGCGCTGAAGCGGCCGGCGACTACGCCACTGCCGTGGGCGTCGCCGCGACCGCGAGCGGCACCAGTGGGACGGCCGTGGGCGAGTACAGCCTGGCCACGGGCGAGGAATCCACCGCCGTCGGCGGCACCTCGTTCTTCGGCCTGATCTCGGCCGAAGCGTCCGGCACCAACTCCTCCGCGTTCGGCGCGGGCGCGGGTGCGACCGGCGAGTACAGCACCGCGGTGGGCAGCCTGTCGTGGGCCGACGGCGACGATTCGTCCGCCTTCGGTTACGGCGCCTACGCCGCCGGCAGCAACAGCGTGGCGATCGGCGCGTTGTCCGAGGCCGACCGCGATAACAGCATTTCAGTGGGAACCGTCGGTGGCGAGCGCCAGATCACCAACGTGGCGGCGGGCACCGAGGACACCGATGCGGTGAACAAGGCGCAGCTCGATGAAGTGGGCAAGACGGCGAGCAACACGGACCACTTCTTCAAGGCCACGGACGACCCGGACAACGACAGCGTGGGCTCGTACGTCGAAGGCATCAACGCCACGGCGGCGGGCGAGGCGACCAACGCGATTGGCGAAGGCGCATCGGCCTACGGCAGCGGGGCGAACGCAGTGGCTGAAGGCGCGACGGCGGTGGGCTACAACGCCCTGGCCGCGGGCCAGAACAGCGCGGCGTTCGGCCAGAACGCGCAGGCGACCGGCCCCGGAGCAGTGGCGGTGGGCGGCAACGCGGTGGACGAGAACGGTGACGCGCTGATCGTGGACGCGGACGGCAACCCGATCGACACCGGCGCGACCAGCGCTGGCGTGGGCGGCACGGCGCTGGGCGCGAGTGCGCAGGCGACCGGCTTCGCGGCCACGGCCGCCGGCGTTGGCGCCTATGCGTCCGGCGCGCAGTCGTCGGCGTTCGGCGCGGTGGCCAATGCGATCGGCGACTACAGCACGGCGGTGGGAACGCAGGCGCTGGCCCTGGGCGACGGCAGCACGGCCGTCGGCGAGTCTTCCGAGGCCAGCGGTTATGCCTCGGTCGGCGTGGGCTCGGGCGCGCAGGCGACCGGCGAGGACAGCACGGCGGTGGGCGGCACGGCCTGGGCCACGGGCGAGCAGAGCACGGCGCTCGGCCAGTTCGCGTGGGCCACCAGCGACGGGGCGACCGCGCTGGGCCAGGACACCTTCGCCTACGCCGATGGCGCGACCGCGATCGGTGCGAGCGCGTGGAGCAACGGCGAGAACAGCGTGGCGCTGGGTTCGGGCTCGCGCGCAAGCGAGGACAACGTGGTGTCGGTGGGTAACGGCACCGGCAACGGCGGCTATCCGGCCACGCGCCGGATCACCAACGTCAGCGACGGCATCGAGGACACCGATGCGGCGACCGTGGGGCAGGTGAACGAGGTCGCCAAGACCGCGGACAACACCGAGCACTTCTTCAAGGCCACGGACGACCCGGATGCCGACGGCATGGGCTCCTACGTCGAAGGCGTGAACGCCACGGCGGCGGGCGAGTCGAGCAACGCGATTGGCGAAGGCGCTTCGGCCTACGGCAGCGGCTCCAACGCGCTGGCCGATGGGGCGACGGCGGTGGGCTACAACTCGGTGGCCAGCGGCCAGAACAGCGCGGCGTTCGGCCAGAACGCGCAGGCGACCGGCCCGGCCGCGGTAGCGGTGGGCGGCAATGCGGTCGACGAGAACGGCGATCCGCTGATCACGATGAACGGCGAGCCGGTGACCACGGGCGCGACCAGCGCCGGCGTGGGCGGCACGGCGCTGGGCGCAAGCGCCAACGCCGAAGGGTTCGCCTCGACGGCAGCGGGCGTGGGTGCGTATGCGGCAGGCGCGCAGTCCTCGGCGTTCGGCGCGGTGGCCAACGCGGTGGGCGACTTCGCCACGGCGGTGGGCACCGGCGCAACCGCCGGCGGGACCAGCAGCACGGCGGTGGGCGAGTACAGCCTGGCGACGGGCGAGGAAGCCACGGCGGTGGGCGGCTCGACGTTCTTCGGCCTGATCTCGACCGAAGCCTCGGGCACCGGTTCGGCGGCGTTCGGCAACGGCGCATGGGCGACGGGCGAGTACGCCACGGCGATCGGCTGGAACAGCTGGTCGAGCGGCGAGAGCAGTACGTCGCTGGGCGAGAGCGCGTTTGCGACCGCCGACGGCGCGACGGCGCTGGGCGCGGGTGCGAACGCCGACGCGTTGAACAGCGTGGCGCTGGGTGCAGGCTCGGTGGCCGACCGCGACAACAGCGTGTCGGTGGGCGCGGCGGGCGAAGAGCGCCAGATCACCAACGTGGCGGCGGGCACCGAGGACACCGATGCGGTGAACAAGGCGCAGCTCGATGAAGTGGGCAAGACGGCGAGCAACACGGACCACTTCTTCAAGGCCACGGACGACCCGGACAACGACAGCGTGGGCTCGTACGTCGAAGGCATCAACGCCACGGCGGCGGGCGAGGCGACCAACGCGATTGGCGAAGGCGCATCGGCCTACGGCAGCGGCGCGAACGCAGTGGCTGAAGGCGCGACGGCGGTGGGCTACAACGCCCTGGCCGCGGGCCAGAACAGCGCGGCGTTCGGCCAGAACGCGCAGGCCACGGGCCCGGCCGCGGTGGCGGTGGGCGGCAACGCGGTCGACGAGAACGGCGATCCGCTGATCACCATGAACGGCGAGCCGGTGACCACGGGCGCGACCAGCGCGGGCGTGGGCGGCACGGCGCTGGGCGCAAGCGCCAATGCCGAAGGATTCATCTCCACGGCAGCCGGCGTGGGTGCGTACGCGGCGGGTACCCAGTCCTCCGCGTTCGGTTCCGTCGCCAATGCCCTCGGCGATTACAGCACCGCGATCGGTTCACAGAGCTACGCCGCCGGCAACGGCAGCACGGCGGTCGGCGGCCTGGCGGACCTGGTTCCCGGACTGGGCTTCTACGTTTCGACCCAGGCCACCGGTGAGGCCGCATCGGCCTTCGGTGCGGGTGCAGGGGCGTGGGGCGACTACAGCACCGCGACCGGCGCGCTCGCGCAGGCCGACGGTGTCGAAAGCACGGCGCTGGGTTACTTCGCCTATGCGCAGGCCGACTACGCCACTGCCACAGGCGCCGAAGCCTGGGCGGCCGGCGACCACAGCACGGCGCTGGGCTACTACAGCACGGTGCTGGGCGACGACAGCGTTGCGCTGGGCGCGAACTCCTGGGCCGAATCGGCCAACAGCGTGGCGCTGGGCAACGGCTCGGTCGCCGATCGCGACAACACCGTTTCGGTGGGTGACGTCGGCGAAGAGCGCCAGATCACCAACGTCGCCGCGGGTACGCAGGGCACCGATGCGGTGAACCTCAATCAGCTCAACGAAGCCGCCGACGGTGCGTTGCTCGCGGGCAAGTACTTCAAGGCCAGCGGCAACGAGGATGCGAGCCTGGATGTCGGTGCGCTCGTCGATGGCGAAAACGCCACGGCAGCCGGCGAAGCTTCCAACGCCATCGGCGACGGCGCGTCGGCTTACGGCAGCGGCGCGATGGCGATGGAGCTCAATGCAACGGCGATCGGCTTCAACGCCACGGCCAACGGTGCCAACAGCGCTGCTGTCGGTGCGATGGCACAGGCGGCCGGCGAATACGCCACCGCGGTGGGCGCCGAAAGCGCGGCACTGGGCGAGCAGAGCACCGCGACCGGTGCGGCGGCCTATGCGACCGGCGACGGCAGCACGGCAAACGGCACCCTGAGTGAAGCCAGCGGCATCGAGTCGACGGCGGTGGGTTACTTCAGCACCGCAAGCGCCGATGGCGCGACCGCGCTGGGTGCGGAGTCCATCGCCAGTGGCGAAGACTCGACCGCGGTCGGCTTTGCGTCGACGGCGAGCGAAATCGGGGCGAGTGCCTTCGGCGAAGGGGCTTCGGCGTCAGGCGCCTACAGCACGGCGACCGGCAGCGAGTCGATCGCGTCCAACACGCAGGCGACCGCGAACGGCTTCCGCAGCGAAGCGTCCGGCCTGGCGTCCACGGCGTCGGGCGGCTACACCACGGCGACCGGCGATTTCGCATCGGCCTTCGGCTACGGCGCAGGTGCCACGGGCACCAGCAGCACGGCGGTGGGCGAGTCGTCGCAGGCGACCGGCGAAGAGAGCACGGCAGTGGGTGGTGCGACGTTCTTTGGTCTGATCCCGACCGAAGCCAGCGGCACCGGTTCGTCGGCATTCGGCAACGGCGCATGGGCGACGGGCGAGTACGCCACGGCGATCGGCTGGAACAGCTGGTCGAGCGGCGAGAGCAGCACGTCGCTGGGCGAGAGCGCGTTTGCCACGGCGGACGGCGCGACGGCGCTGGGCGCGGGTGCGAACGCCGACGCGTTGAACAGCGTGGCGCTGGGTGCAGGCTCGGTGGCCGACCGCGACAACAGCGTGTCGGTGGGCGCGGCGGGCGAAGAGCGCCAGATCACCAACGTGGCGGCGGGCACCGAGGACACCGATGCGGTGAACAAGGCGCAGCTCGATGAAGTGGGCAAGACGGCGAGCAACACGGACCACTTCTTCAAGGCCACGGACGACCCGGACAACGACAGCGTGGGTTCGTACGTCGAAGGCATCAACGCCACGGCGGCGGGCGAGGCGACCAACGCGATCGGCGAGGGCGCATCGGCCTACGGCAGCGGCGCGAACGCAGTGGCTGAAGGCGCGACGGCGGTGGGCTACAACGCCCTGGCCGCGGGCCAGAACAGCGCGGCGTTCGGCCAGAACGCGCAGGCGACCGGCCCCGGAGCAGTGGCGGTGGGCGGCAACGCGGTGGACGAGAACGGCGATCCGCTGATCACCATGAACGGCGAACCGGTGACCACGGGCGCGACCAGCGCCGGCCTGGGCGGCACGGCGCTGGGCGCAAGCGCCAACGCCGAAGGGTTCGCCTCGACGGCAGCGGGCGTCGGTGCGTATGCGGCAGGTGCGCAGTCCTCGGCGTTCGGCGCGGTGGCCAATGCCATCGGCGACTACAGCACGGCCATGGGCACCATGTCCGTGGCCGGCGGCACCAGCAGCACGGCGGTCGGCGAATCGGCCCAGGCCACGGGCGAGGAAAGCACCGCGGTGGGTGGCACCGCCTATGGCTTCTTCGCCACCGAAGCGGCCGGTGCGGGTGCTTCCGCGTTCGGCAACGGCGCCTGGGCATCCGGCGACCAGAGCACGGCGATCGGCTGGATGAGCAGCGCCGATGGCACCAACTCGACCACGCTGGGCGCCGCCTCCTGGGCGGAAATGGACGATGCAACGGCAGTCGGCTATGGCGCGTACGCCGGAGCGGATAACAGCGTGGCGCTGGGCGCGGGTTCTGTCGCCGATCGCGACAACACCGTGTCGGTGGGCGGAGCAGGCGAGGAGCGCCAGATCACCAACGTGGCGGCGGGCACCGAGGACACCGATGCGGTGAACAAGGCGCAGCTCGACGAAGTGGGCAAGACGGCGAGCAACACCGACCACTTCTTCAAGGCCACGGACGATCCGGACGAGACCAGCGTCGGCTCGTACGTCGAGGGCATCAACGCCACGGCGGCGGGCGAAGCGACCAACGCCATCGGCGACGGCGCATCGGCCTATGGCAGCGGCGCCAATGCGATCGGTGCGAATACGGTCGCCGTGGGCCAGAACAGCAGCTCGGACGGGGACGGCAGCGTCGCCGTCGGCGGAATGGGCCAGGCCTACGACCAGTACAACTCTCCGATCTACGATGAGGACGGCAACCCGGTCCTGATCGGCACTCAGGCCGTGGCGGGTTCCACCGCCCTCGGTGCGGGCGCCCAGGCCACGGGCGAGGTCAGCACCGCGCTGGGTTACGGTGCACAGGCGCTGGGCAACAACTCGTTCGCGGGCGGCTACAAGTCGCGCGCGACCGGCGATTACAGCGTCGCGATCGGCCAGGATTCGCTGGCCAGCGGATACCTGTCCACCGCGGTGGGCTGGCTGTCCTGGGCCACGGAAGAAGGCGCAACCGCCTTCGGCGCGAACGCCTGGGCAACCGGCACCGACTCGTCGGCCTTCGGCGAAGCGGCCTGGGCCAGCGGATCGGGCGCGACGTCCATCGGCTACAACAGCTGGGCGCCGGGCAGCAGCGCAACGGCCGTGGGTCGCGGCGCCTTCGCATACGAGGACTACAGCGTGGCCGTGGGCTACCAGGCGCTGGGCAACCAGATCAACACCATCGCCATCGGTACCAACTCGCTGGCCGACGCAGAAAGCGCGATCGCGATCGGCGCGGGAAGCGAGGCGACCGGCAACAACGCGGTCGCGCTCGGTGCCGGATCCCTTGCCGATCGTGATTACAGCGTGTCGGTGGGCAGCGCGGGCAACGAACGCCAGATCACCAATGTCGCGGCCGGTACCGAGAACACCGACGCGGTCAACAAGGCGCAGCTGGACGAAGTCGCCGGCAGCGTCGGCGAACTCGCCGACACCGCGGTCCTGTACGACGACGACAGCAAGGGCACGATCACGCTGGCCGGCGAACAGGGCACGGTGATCAGCAACGTCGCGGCTGGCGAACTGTCCGCGGACAGCAGCGACGCGGTGAACGGCAGCCAGCTGTTCGAAACCAACGAGCGGGTGGGCGTGGTCGAAGGACGCGTCGACGACCTGGACGGTCGCGTGGACGACATCGAAGGCGGCGTCGCCAATGCGGTGCAGTACGACGACGACAGCAAGGCCACGGCCACGCTTGCCGGCGAAGAGGGCACGGTGATCGGCAACCTCGCGGCCGGTTCGGTCAGTTCCACCAGCACCGAAGCGATCAATGGCAGCCAGCTGTACGGCGCGCTCGACAGCACCGCGGCGATGCTAGGTGGTGGTGCCGGGGTCACCGCGTTCGGCACCATTTCCGCGCCGACCTACATCGTCCAGGGCAGCAACTACTTCAGTGTCGGCGACGCTCTCGGCGCGCTGGATGCGTCGCTGTCGCAGATCGACCAGCGCCTGACGGTGGTCGAGAACGCCGGCAGCGGCACACCGACGACCACGACAGATGACCGGGTCCAGATCGATGGTGGCAAGGAGGCGACGGTGGGCGACGGCACCAATGGCGTGGCGATCGGCTCCGATGCGGACGCCAGCGGCGAAAACGGAGTCGCCATCGGCGGCGGCGCCTATGCGGCCGGCCCCAACGACACCGCGATCGGCGGGAATGCCTCGGTTGGCGCCGACGGCAGCACGGCGGTGGGCGCCAACTCCGTCATTACCTCCACGTCCACCAATTCGGTTGCGATCGGCGAAGGCGCGAGCGTGGATGCCGCGTCCGGCACCGCGATCGGGCAGGGCGCATCGGTTACCGGGACCAACAGCGTGGCGCTGGGCCAGGGTTCGGTCGCCGACCGCGACAACACCGTTTCGGTGGGCAGCGTCGGCAACGAGCGGCAGGTCACCAACGTCGCCGACGGCACCCTGGCGACGGACGCGGTGAACAAGGGCCAGCTCGACACCGGCATCGCGGAGGCGAAGACCTACACCGACACCACCGCGACCAAGACGCTGACTTCGGCCAACGCCTACACGGATGCGAAGTTCGCCGCATGGGACGACACGTTCACCGCGTTCCAGGGTGAGATCGACCATCGCTTCCGTGACCAGGATCGCCGCATCGACCGCCAGGGCGCGATGGGTGCCGCCATGCTCAACATGGCCACCAGCGCCGCGGGCATCCGCACGCAGAATCGCGTCGGCGTCGGCGTCGGCTTTCAGAACGGCGAAAGCGCGCTTTCGGTCGGGTACCAGCGTGCGATCAGCGATCGCGCGGTGATCACCTTCGGCGGTGCGTTCAGCGGCGATGAGACGTCGGTCGGCCTGGGCGCCGGTTTCGGCTGGTAGGCAACGGGGTTCGCAGCCGCGCCGGAGAGGCGCGGCTGCGCCGGTAACACGCCTACTGCCGCTGGACGGCCGCCACGGCAGACGACCGGGATCAGGATGGCGGCGGGATGCCGCAGCGAGGTGACAACCAGGCAACGCGACCAGGCCTGGATGTCTGCACCGGATGAGCGGGCAGCGCGCTACAGGAGTTTCGATTTGACGCGGTGCAAGGCTCCAGCCACGGTGGCGATCGGCACGATCGCGCCGTGTCCCGCGGGCTTGGCCAGGAAAGTGTTTCAAACGACAGCAACACGTGCATGACATTCCACAGGAGAGGCTTTACATGACGCATCGACACACCACGATCACCCTGCTCGCAACCGTCATTGCCGGTGTGCTGGCAACGTCTGGCGCGAACGCTGCCCAGCGCGTCCCGCACCGCGGCGACGCCCCGCGCGTGGACACCAGCGCGATGGCGAGCCAGAAGACCTTCGATCGGTTCATCGTGACCTATCGGGCCGGCACCCCCGAGGCGTCCAATCGCTCCGCAGCGGAGCGCAGCGTTGCCGCTGCCGCGCAGCGCGCCGGCCTGACCTCCAGGAGCGGCGCCAAGGGTGTGGGCGCGCAGGCACTTGCCGTGAAGCAGCTGCGCAAACTGGCGGTGGGCTCGAACCTGATCAAGACAGGTCGCAAGCTCGATCGCGTCGAGGCCGAAGCGCTGATGCGCCAGATCGCGGCGAATCCCGCCGTGTCGCACGTCGAACCGGACGTGATGATGCGCGCGGTGCGCGACATCAAGGCGCCCGCTTCCCTGAAGGCCCAGACCTTCACCCCGGACGACACCTATTACGCCAAGTACCAGTGGCATCTGAAGGCTCCGGACGGCACCCTCACCCAGGGCAACGTCGCCAACCGTGGCGGCGCCAACGTCAACAACGGCTGGGACCTGGCCGACGGCAATGGCATCGTCATCGCCGTGCTCGACACCGGCCTGGTCGTCCATGAGGACATCGACAGCAGCCTGATCGCCGCGGGCTACGATTTCATCGGCGACTCGTTCGTGTCCGGCCGCGCCACCGACGGGCGCGTTGCCGGCGGCTATGACATCGGCGACTGGACCAACGAAGAGCCGTGGATGTCCGAGTGCACCGACGCCAGCAACCCGCCGTCCGCCAGCTCCTGGCACGGCACCCATGTCGCCGGCACCGCCGGTGCGGAAATCACCAACAACGCCAGGGGCATGTCTGGCGTCGCGTATGGCGCGAAGATCCTGCCGGTGCGCGTGCTCGGCCACTGCGGCGGCTACACCAGCGACATCGCCGACGGTATCGTCTGGGCGGCCGGCGGCACGGTCGCCGGGGTTCCGGCCAATGCCAATCCGGCCCAGGTCATCAACATGAGCCTGGGTGGCAGCGGAGCCTGTTCGGCCAGCAGCGTCACCGGCCTGGCCGTGGCGCAGGCGAACGCGCTCGGCGCGGTCGTCGTCGTCTCCGCGGGCAACAGCGGCGCCGACGCGGCCAACTATTCGCCGGCCAGCTGCCCGGGCGTGATCACGGTCGCCGCGACCGGCATCACCAGCAAGCGCGCTTACTATTCGAACTACGGCGCAGCGGTGGAAATCGCGGCGCCGGGCGGCGGCGTCTATCCCAACGACGGCTCGTCCGGCACGCCCGGCAACGACGGTTTCGTGTGGCAGGCGCTCGATGCCGGGCTGAAGGGCCCGGAGGGTCCGGACTACGGTGGCTACGCTGGCACCTCGCAGGCCGCACCGCATGTTGCAGGCGTGGTCGCGATGATCCAGGGCGCACGTATCGACGCCGGCCTTCCCCTGTACACGCCGGCTGAAGTGCTGGCGAACCTGCAGAGCACCGCTCACACGCCGACCGTGACCCCGAGCCCCACCCAGCCGATCGGTGCGGGCATCGTCGACGCGCTCGCTGCCGTGATGCAGGCCGTCGAAGTGCCCTGCGATCCGGATACCGAGGAGTGCGAGCCGCCGGGCCCCACCGCCACGCCGCTGACCAACAAGGTGCCGGTGACGGGCCTGGCCGGTACCGCCGGCAACGACGTGCTCTACAGCTTCGAAGCGCAGGCCGGTGCGGTGTTGAGCTTCATGACCTACGGCGGCAGCGGCAACGCGTCGATGTACGTCAGCTTCGGCGAGGAGCCCAGTGCCGACGCCTACGACAGCAAGTCGACGCGCGCCGGCAACAGCGAGACCGTGCGTTTCACCGCTCCGCAGGCGGGGACGTACTACATCAAGCTGACCGGGAGCTACAGCGGCCTGACGCTGGTCGCGCGCCAGTAAGCGACCGGTTTCCCGACAGTGTTACCACGACCCCGGCTTCGGCCGGGGTCTTTTTTTTCGTCCGTGAACCGCGACTCCCCGCGCCGGCGGGAGGCCGGTCCGCGTGTTTCGCAAGCTGCTAAAGTCGAGCCCCCATGCCGGAGCGCAACGTGAACGCGGCAGCCGACACCATTGCAAACGAGCGGAGCCTCGACAGCGGGATGGACGAACGCATCGTCGCCGCCCTGCTCGCGAAGGGCCGCCTGAAGGAAGCGGACCTGGTCCGTGCAAGGCGCCTGCAGGACGAGACCGGCGGCGACCTGCTGTCGCTCCTGGGCCGCCTGGGCCTGGTGTCCGAGCGCGACCATGCCGAAACCTGCGCCGAGGCGATGCAGTTGCCGCTGCTGGCCGGCAGGGAAACGCCGGATGCGCCGCCCGAGCTGATTGCCGAGATGCAGCCGCTGTCGTTGCGCTTCCTCAAGCAGTTCCACCTGTGCCCGCTGGGCGACCACGACGATCGCCTGCTGCTGTGGATGGCCGATCCCTACGACCGCTATGCGATCGACGCGGTGCGCTTGGCGACCGGACGCGACCTGGCGCTGTGCGTCGGCCTGCGTTCGGAGATCGACGACCTGATCGAGCGCTGGCACGGGCAGGGGCGCAGCGCGATGGGCACCATCATCGAAACCGCCGACGGCGAGACATCGGGCGACATGGACGATGTCGAGCACCTGCGCGACCTCGCCTCCGAAGCGCCGGTCATCCGCCTGGTGAACCTGGTCATCCAGCGCGCGGTCGAGATGCGCGCGTCCGACATCCACATCGAACCGTTCGAGAATCGCCTGAAGGTGCGCTACCGCGTCGACGGCGTGCTCGAGGAGGGCGAAAGCCCGCCGACCAACCTCACCGCTGCGGTGATCAGCCGCATCAAGATCATGGCGCGGCTCAACATCGCCGAGCGACGCCTGCCGCAGGACGGCCGCATCATGCTGCGCGTGCAGGGCAAGGAACTCGATCTGCGCGTGAGCACGGTGCCCACCGCGCATGGCGAGAGCGTGGTGATGCGCCTGCTGGACCGCGAGACGGTGGTGTTCGATTTCCACCGGCTCGGCTTCACCGACAACTTCCTGCCGCAGTTCGAGCACGTGCTGCAGCAGCCGCACGGCATCCTGCTGGTCACCGGGCCGACCGGTTCGGGCAAGACCACGACGCTGTACACCGCGCTGAGCAAGCTCAACACCAGCGACGTCAAGATCATCACCGTCGAGGATCCGGTCGAATACCAGATCGAGGGCATCAACCAGATCCAGGCCAAGCCGCAGATCGGGCTGGATTTCGCCAATGCGCTGCGCAGCATCGTGCGCCAGGACCCGGACATCATCATGATCGGCGAAATGCGCGACCTGGAAACCGCGCGCATCGCAATCCAGTCCGCGCTCACCGGTCACCTGGTGCTCAGCACGCTGCACACCAACAATGCCGCCGGCGGCATCACGCGCATGCTCGACATGGGCGTCGAGGACTACCTGCTGACATCGACGATCAACGGCATCCTCGCCCAGCGCCTGGTGCGTCGCCTGGAGCCCACGCACGCCGAGCGCTACCCGGCCTCGCCCGAGGAAATCGACAAGTTCAGCCTGCGCCGCTACCAGCCCGAGGGCGAGATCTTCCTGTACCGGCCCGGCGGCTCGGCGATCGCGCCCACGGGCTACCTCGGCCGCACCACGATCATGGAATTCCTGGTGATGAACGACGAACTGCGCCGCGCGGTGATGCGCCACGCGGGCATGGGCGAACTCGAACAGATCGCCCGCCAGGCCGGCATGCGCACGATGTACGAGGACGGCATCGCCAAGGCACTGGCGGGGCAGACGACGATCGAGGAAGTGTTGCGGGTGACCGAAGATGCGTGAGGCGAGCCAGCCGCGCGTGCAGGAACTCGCAGCGCGCCGGGCGGTGCCGCCTTCCGAGCGCGGGCGGCAAACCGCGATGGCCTTTCCTGACTAACTGACCGCCGATCCCAGCGAATGCCCCTCTACCACTATAAGGCCCTCAACACCCGCGGCGAGACGCTCAACGGCCAGATGGAAGCCGGCAGCGACGCCGAGGTGGTGCTGCGGCTGCAGGAACAGGGACATCTGCCGATCGAGGCCAGGCCCGCCAGCGAAGGCGGGGGCGAGCCGGCGTGGCGTGCGCTGTTCAAGGCCAAACCGTTCGCCGGCGAACGGCTGGTGCAATTCACCCAGCAGCTGGCGACGCTGCTCGGCGCGGGGCAGCCGCTGGACCGCGCGCTCACGATCCTGCTCGAACTGCCGGAAGACGAAGCCGCCCGGCGCACCGTGACCGACATCCGCGACGCCGTGCGCGGGGGCGCTTCGCTGTCCACGGCGCTGGAGCGCCAGCACGGCGCGTTCTCGCGCCTGTACATCAACATGGTGCGTGCGGGCGAGGCCGGCGGCAGCCTGCACGACACGCTGCAGCGGCTGGCCGATTACTACGAGCGCACGAACGCGCTGCGCGGGCGCGTGATCAATGCGCTGATCTATCCGGCCATCCTGCTGGTGATGGTCGGCGGATCGCTGCTTTTCCTGCTCGGCTACGTCGTGCCGCAGTTCGCCGGCATGTACGAGAGCCTCGACGCTCAGATGCCGTGGTTCACCCAGCTGGTGCTGGGCCTGGGCCTGTTCGTGCGCGACTGGTGGATCGTGGTGCTGGTGGTGCCGGCGCTGCTGGCCTGGTGGCTCGATCGCAAGCGGCGCGATCCCGCGTTCCGGGCGCGGCTGGACGAGTGGATCCTGGGTCGCAAGCTGGCCGGGTCGCTGGTCGCCAAGCTCGACACCGCCCGGCTGATGCGCACCCTCGGCACGCTGCTGAAGAACGGCGTGCCGCTGCTCACGGCGATCGGCATCGGAAGGAACGTCCTGCTCAACCGTTCGCTGGCCAGCGACGTGGCCGCGGCTGCCGAGGACGTCAAGAACGGCGTCGGCCTGTCGGCCGCGCTGGCCAAGGGCAAGCGCTTCCCGCGGCTGGCGCTGCAGATGATCCAGGTGGGCGAGGAGTCCGGCGCGCTCGACACCATGCTGCTCAAGACCGCGGACACCTTCGAGCAGGAAACCGGGCAGGCGCTGGATCGCATGCTCGCCGCGCTGGTGCCGGTGATCACGCTGCTGCTGGCCGGCATCGTCGGTGCGGTGATCCTGGCGGTGCTGATTCCGATCTATGACCTGACCAGTTCGATTTCCTAGTGGGACCGCGCCCCCTGTGTCTGTAGGAGCGGCTTCAGCCGCGAGCTTTTCAATAAGCCACGGTTGTTCAAGGGCTCGCGGCTGAAGCCGCTCCTGCAAGATCCGGACGGTCGCGCATTTGCCCGATCGTCCAGAATGACTTCCGATCCATCGGTAAAAGAGGAACAACACATGCGACGCAATCGCTCCATCACCCGCTCCCCGCGCCCCTCCGCGCAGGCGGGCTTCAGCCTGATCGAGATCATCATCGTCACCGTCCTGATCGGCGGCATCGTGGCGTTCGCCGCGACGCGAGTCCTCGGTGGCGGCGACAACGCACGCTACAAGCTGGCGCAGTCGACCGTGCAGACCATGGCCGAGAAGATCCAGTCCTACCAGATGGACACCGGCAGCCTGCCAGGGTCGCTGGAGGACCTGGTGCGCCAGCCCGGCAGCGCCACCGGCTGGCTCGGCCCCTATGCCAAGGAGGCCGACCTCAAGGATCCGTGGGGTACGCCCTACGTCTATCGTGTGCCGGGCGAGAACGGCGGCTTCGACCTGGTCAGCCTCGGCGCCGACCGCAAGGACGGCGGCACCAGCGTCGATGCCGATATCAGGTACGAGTGATGCGCGGGTCTTGCGCGGAAGTGAAATGCATTCGCGGGACGTTGAATCCAGGATGATGCGTCCGCGTCGCGCCGTGCGACCGTCTGCCGGTCTGCCTGTACGGAGCCGGCGATTCAATTGCGCAAGCCGTGGCGACGGCATCACTGTCGCTGCACCGGAGCGTTCGTCGCAGCGCGGCTTCACGCTGCTGGAAATGGTGGTGGTGATGGTGATCATTGCCGCCGCGGTGCTGCTGGGCGCGATGGCGACCACCGGCGGTACGCAGCGCATGCAGCTGCATTCGAGCACCAAGCAGATCGCCGCGAACCTGCGCTATACCCGCGCGCAGGCGATCGCCACCGGCGTGCCGCAGCGCTTCACAATCGACCCGCGCGGCCACGCGTGGCAGGCGCCGAACGGGCGCCACGGCAAGATCCCCGCCGCGCTGGACGTCAACTTCACCGGCGCGCGCCAGGCCCAGCCGGAAGCAGGCGTGGGCGCGATCCTGTTCTTCGACGACGGGGCCTCCACCGGTGGTCGCGTGCAGCTGGCCAGCGGGCGTGCGGCGTGGAATGTCGACGTCGCGTGGCTGACCGGCGAAGTGACGTTGAAGCGGGCGGAGGCGGGGCAGTGACCGGGGGGATCGAACTGTATTCGCGTATGTACACGAATCCTCACCCGCAATTCGGGGTAGCTGGCCGCCGCGCGGAAAAGCCCCGGCTATTCGTTGACGCACGCCGTGGCGACGGCACTGTTGTTGCAGCGCCGGGGATAGTCCGGCAGCGCGGCTTCACCCTGCTCGAAGTCATCATCGCGTTCGCGGTGCTGGCGCTGGCGTTGACCTTGCTGCTGGGCACGCTGTCGGGTTCGGCGCGCGAGGTGCGGGCGTCCGCGGATGCCGGACGCGCAGCGATGCACGCGCAGTCGCTGCTCGACCAGGTCGGCGTCGGTGAAGCGCTGCGACCGGGCAGCCGGGATGGCGAGTTCGAAAATGGCCGCTACCGGTGGAACCTGAGCATCGGTCGCTACGTCGATCCCACCCGGCGCGCGCGCGACACCATCGAGCCCGGCGCGCCGCAGCTGCTGCTGCTGGCCTTGCACGTCGAGTGGGGCGAGGGCGGCCCGCGCGAGCGCCTGGACCTGCAGTCGCTGCGGCTGGCGCAGCCCGATCCAGCGGGAGCGTCGCTGTGAGCGTGCCCGGGCCCGTGGACACTGGACGGGTGTCGGTTCGCCGCAGGGGATCATCGCCGCGCGATCGCGGCGGGTCGGGAACCGTTTTTCGGAATGGCATTCGTCCGTGCGTGGCAAAGCGCAGGCTGTTCATCGGTGCAAGCCGTCCCGACGGCATCATTGATGTCTTGCCGGTCGGTTCGCGGGGGCGGGGCATCCTTGATGTCTTGCCGGACGGTTCGCGGGGGCGGGGCATCATTGATGTCTTGCCGGACGGTTCGCCGGATCGGGGCATCATCGATGTCGCGCCGGCGGGTACGCGGCAGCGCGGTTTCACCCTGATCGAAGTGCTCCTGGCGACCGCGCTGCTCGCCGCGGGCCTGGCAGTGGGCTTCGCCACCGTGCGAGCCGCGACCGCCACCGCGCAGCGAGGCGAACAGCTGTCGCAGCGCAGCGAGCGCATGCGCGCAGTCGAAGGTTTCCTGCGCCGGCGCATCGCCTCGGCGCTGCCGATCGGCTTCGAAACCCTCCCGGACACCGGCGAGCAGATCCGCTTCACCGGCGAACCCACGCGCATGCGCTTCGTCGCCGACCTGCCGGACTACCTCGGCCGCGGCGGCCCGTACCTGCATGACGTGGAACTGTTCGACGACGGCGATGCCAGTCGGCTGGCGGTGTCCTTCACGATGGTCGCCGGCGCGCGGACGCTGCCCGAACGCACCCCACGTCCACCCGAAACGCTGGCCGCGGACCTGTCCGAGGTGCGCTTCCGCTATCGCGGCCTGGACCAGGAGAACGCGCCGGGCGAATGGCAGGACCAATGGGAGTCGCCCGGCCAATTGCCGCTGCAGGTGGCGATCGACATCGTCGATGCCGAGGGCCGCGCGTGGCCGTCGCTGGTGATCGCGCTGCCGCAGGCCGGCGCCGGCAGCGGAGGGCTGTTCCAGTGAGGCGCGAACGCGGCGTCGCTCTGCTGCTGGTGCTGTGGCTGACCATGCTGCTGGCCGGCGTGGTGGGGGCATTCGCGCTGACCGCGCAAATGGAAAAGCTGCAGGGCCGCACGCTCAGTCGCGGCGTGGTCGCCGAACAGGCCGCGCGTGCCGGCGTCGAGTACGCGCTGACCCGGCTCACCGAATCCGATCCCAGGCTGCGCTGGCAGCCCGACGGCCGCCGCTACGACTGGCTCTTCGGCGGCGCGCGCGTGCGCATCGAGGTGGTCGACGAATCGGGCAAGGTCGACCTCAACGCCGCCGACGTCGACCTGCTCACGCGGCTGTTCGCCGTGCTCGGCGTGGACCAGGCCGAGGCCGGGTCGATCGCCGCCGCGATCGCCGACTGGCGCGACAGCGACGATCTCACCCAGCCCCAGGGCGGCGCGGAGGATCCCGCCTACGCCAGCGCCGGATTGCCCTGGGGCGCGAAGGATGCGCCGTTCGACACGGTGGCCGAAGTCGAACAGGTGCTCGGCATGACGCCGGCGATCTACGCCAGGGTCGCGCCGCTGCTGACCATCTATAGCGGCCAGGGGCGGCCCGATCCGCAGTTCGCCGCGGCCGAAGTGCTGCAGGCGCTGGGCGAGGATCCGGCGCCGATCCTCGCCCGCCGCAATGCCCGCACGCCGTCGCCGGAAGACGCGCTCTTGGGCGGTGGCAGCGGCACGTATAGTATCGACAGCCGTGCGCGGCTCCCGAACGGCCGTCAGGCAATCTTGAGGGTCGTCGTGCGCGCGGGGATCGGCACCGTGCCCGGTTCGGCCTACACGGCACTGCGATGGGAACAGGGAGCCACTGCACCACGATGACGGCCGCGGTCGACAACCAGTCTGCGACTCCTTCGCTCCGGCAGCGCCTCGGGCGCGCGGGCGGCCGGCTGCGCCCGGGCATCGGCGGATTCTGGCGCTGGTGGACCCAGGCGCTGGCCAGCTGGCTGTCGCCGCGCCTGCGGACGCTGTTCGGCCTCGACCACGAACGCGTACTGCTGCAGCTCGCCGGCAGCGAGTTGCGGCTGGCGCTGGAGCGCGGCGACGGCGTGCAGGACATCGCGCAGCTGCCGTGGAGCGCGCAGGAAGCGGCGCGGGGCGACGACTTGCTTGCCTCGCTGCTGGTGCCGCGCGTGGCCGACATGCCGCGCTGGTTGCTGCTGCCCGCCAGTGCCGGACTGCGCCGGCGACTCGCGTTTCCCGCCGCGGCGGCCGAACGCCTGCGCGACGTCGTGGCGTTCGAGATCGACCGCCAGACGCCGTTCGCCGCGGCAGACGTGCACTTCGATGCGCGCGTGGTCGCGCGCAGCGGCGATCAGATCGAAGCCGAGCTCGTTGCCGTGCCTCGGGCCACGCTCGACGCGGCGCTGGCATCGCTCGGCGCGCTGGGCGGCACCGTCGCCGGCGTTGACATGGCGGGCGACGACGGTGCGCCGCTGGGCATCAACCTGCTCGCCGATGCCCGGCGCCATCGTCGCGCCGATCCCTGGCGCGCATGGAACTGGGCGTTCGCCGCACTGGCCGTGTTCGCCCTCGCGCTGGCGATGTGGCAACTGCTCGCCAACCGTCGCGCCGCGGCCGACGCCTTCGCCGACACCGCGAACGCACGCGCCCGGCAGGCGCGCCAGGTGGCGGTCGAAAAACGCCAACTCGTGGACCTGGTCGAAGGCATGGCGTTCCTGCAGAGCACCCGCGCGGCGCGGCCGACGACGGTGGAGGTGCTCGACGAGCTCGGCCGGCGCCTGCCCGATTCGACCTACCTGGAGAAACTCTCGATCGAGGGCGACCAGATCCTGCTGATCGGCCAGAGCAGCGAGGCCTCGGCGCTGGTCGGCCAGCTCGAAAGCTCGAAGCTGTGGCGTTCGCCGGCGCTGACCGGCGCACTGCAGCCCGATCCGCGCACGCACCGCGACCGCTTCACGATGACCGCGCAGCTCGCCATCGCAGCGACGCCCGGCAACGGAGGGAAGGCCGATGCGCGCAGCCAGCCCTGACCGCGACCGCTGGCTCGCGCTGGGCATCCTCGCCCTGCTGCTGGGCGTGGCGTACCTGTTGCTGGTGCATCCTTGGTGGACTGCGCCCATGCTGGAAGTCGATGACCGTATCGGCGACCTGCAGCAGCGCGACCTGCGCGCGCGGATGGAGCTGCGCCAGGCGCCGGAAGTGCGCAACCGCCTGCAGGCGCTGCGTGCGCAGGCGGACAGCGTTCCGGGCTTCATGCCCCAGCGCAGCCCGGAGCTGGCGACCTCGGCGCTGGTGCAGCGCCTCGAAACCGCGGTGCTGGAAGCGAGCCCCGGCAACCGCAGTTGCGCGATCATCAACCGCTCGCCGTTGACCGAAGCGCGCCAGCAGCGCTTCCCCCGCGTGGCGGTCCAGGTGCGATTGCGCTGCGGCAATCCCGAACTGGCCGCGGTGCTGCATTCGCTGGAGAGCGGATCGCCGCGGCTGTTCATCGACAACCTCAACGTACTGACCCTGGGCAATTTCCGTTCGCGCGGCGACCGGGAGGCGCAGGGCGGCGGCGGGCTCGACGTCAGCTTCGATCTGTACGGATACCTGCAGCCGCCGCCGGGAGCGCCCGCCGATGCGCGCTGACACCGCCGGCGCGAAGACCTGGCTGCTTGGGGCGGTTGCGGCGTGGGCCGTGTGCGCCTGGCTGCTGGCGCTGCTGGGCATGGGCGGCAGCGTGACGTCGCTGCCCGAGGATCCGGCATTGCTGCAACCGTTGCCGCAGGCCGCCCCGCTGCTGCCCGAACGGCTCGGCCCGTTGCCGCAGTACGCCGAGATCGGCCGCCGGCCGTTGTTCTCGGAGAACCGTCGCCCGCAGCCGTTCGTGATCAATCCCGACGGCGAGGACGACGGCAAGCGCGGCTTCGACTACGTACTGACCAGCGTGTTGATCGCCCCCGATTTCCGGATGGCGATCCTGCAGCCCAGCGAAGGCGGCGATTCGGTCCGGGTCCGGGTCGGCGCGGCGCCGGACGCGTCGCCGGGCTGGCGCCTGGTCACGCTCGAACCGCGCAAGGCCGTGTTCGAAGGCCCGGACGGCGAGCGCAAGCTCGACCTGCGGGTCTTCGATGGCGAAGGTGGCGCACCGCCGACGCCGGTGTCCACGCCGATGTCGGTGACCGATGCAGACGCCGCCACGCCGGTGCCCGGCGCAGCGGCCGCGCCCGACGACATGGGCCCCGTGCCCTCCGAGCCTGCCCCCGCAGGAAACAGCACGCGGGATCCCGGCACGCAGCGCCCGGGTTCGCCCCCCGGGGCGGACCAGCCGGACAACCGGAAGTCGTCGGACCAGATCGAAGCCATCCGCAAGCGCATCGAGGCCCGGCGCGCCAAGCTGCGGCAGGAAGAGATGACATCTTCAACGCCGGGCAACAAACCGTAGAGTGCACGCATGAATCAACGCTTCCCGATCCAGGCGTTCGCCGCCGCCCTCGTCGCCACGCTGCTGGCCGCCTGTTCCACGATGCCCGCGCCGCAGGTCAGCCGCGACGGCGCGCGCACCGCGGTCGCCGGCGCCGATGCCGGGCAGCCGGGCGCCACCGCGGCCGGGCCGGTCACGGCGCAGGCCCTGCCCGATGCCGAAGCCGGCCTGCCGCAGGCGCAGATCCGCCGTGGCACCGGACAGACGATCAACAGCGCCGTCGCCGCGTCGGCGCCACCCAACATGGTCGGCACCACCGGCGAAACCACGTTCAACTTCGAAGGCGAATCGCTGCAGGCCGTGGTCAAGGCGATCCTCGGCGACATGCTCGGACAGAACTACGTCATCGCCCCGGGCGTGCAGGGCACCGTGACGCTGGCGACGCCCAAGTCGGTGAGTCCCGCGCAGGCCCTGAGCCTGCTGGAGATGGTGCTGGGCTGGAACAACGCCCGCATGATCTACAGCGACGGCCGCTACAACATCGTGCCGGCCGACACCGCGATGGCCACCGGCGCGGTGGCGCCGCGGACCGGTTCGACCGCCGCGGCGCGCGGCTTCGAATCGCGGGTGGTGCAGCTGCGCTACATCTCGGCCACCGAGATGGAAAAGATCCTCAAGCCTTACGCGCGTCCCAACGCGATCGTCAACGTCGATTCCGGCCGCAACGTCATCACCGTGGCGGGCAGCCGCACCGAGCTGGAAAACTACCTACGCACCATCCAGATCTTCGACGTCGACTGGATGTCGAGCATGTCGGTGGGCGTGTTCCCGCTGCAGAACGGCAAGGCCAGCAAGGTGGTGCAGGACCTGGAGAAGGTGTTCGGCGAGCAGAGCAAGACGCCGGTCGCCGGGATGTTCCGCTTCATGCCGCTGGAAGGCGCGAACGCGGTGCTGGTGATCACGCCGCAGGCGTCGTACCTGGACCAGATCCAGCAGTGGCTCGAGCGCATCGACGGCGCCGGCGCCGGCGTGCAGCTGTTCTCGTACGAGCTCAAGTACATCAAGGCCAAGGACCTGGCCGATCGCCTGTCCGAGGTGTTCGGCGGCGGCAGCAGCGGCGGTGGCCGCGGCGCGGGCGGCGACGGCAACGTGAGCCTGATGCCCGGATCCGATCCGTACTCGATCAATGGCAGCGGCAGCAAGGACGGTTCGTCGCTGGGTGACGCGGGCGGCACCGATTCGGGCATGGCCGGCGGGATGGACGGCGGCAGCGGCGGTGGCCTCGGCGACGGCTCGCTGCGACTGAACCCGCGCCAGGACGGCAACGCCAGCGTGACCCTGGAAGTGGAGGGCGATCGCGTGGGCGTGTCGGCGGTCGACGAGACCAACACGCTGCTGGTACGCACTACCTCGCGCGCGTGGAAGTCGATCCGCGACGTGGTCGAGAAGCTCGACGTGATGCCGATGCAGGTGCACATCGAGGCGCAGATCGCGGAGGTCACGCTGGGGGGCGACCTGCAGTACGGTGTCAACTGGTTCTTCGAGCGCGCCGTCACCGATGCCGGCCTGCCCAACGCGGTCGACCGGACCACCTGGAGCACCCTCGCCGGGAGCATCCTGCCGGGAAGCGACACCGGCGGCGGTTTGTCCTGGACTTTCCTCGGACGCAACGCGGCGGCCGTCATCAGCGCCCTGGACAAGGTGACGGACGTGCAGATCCTGCAGTCGCCGTCGGTGGTGGTGCGCAACAACGCGGAGGCGACCTTCAACGTCGGCAGCCGCATTCCGATTTCGTCGGTGTCGTTCGATCCCGGTACGGGCAGCACGGGTACCTACAGCAACGTGCAGTACATCGAGACCGGCACCATCCTCAACGTGCGCCCGCGCGTCACCCGCGACGGCATGGTGTTCCTCGACATCGTCCAGGAAGTCAGCAGCCCGGGGCCGCAGGCCACCGCCGACAAGAACGGCAACGTCCGCATCGACACGCGCAAGCTCAAGACCGAGGCGGCGGTGCGCAGCGGTGACACGGTGATGCTTGCAGGTTTGATCCGAGACGAGGTGGGACGGGGTTCCAGCGGTTTCCCCGGACTGAGCCGGATCCCGATCATCGGCGGTCTGTTCGGGCAGCAGAAATCCAGCACCGGTCGCAGCGAGGTCATCATCCTGCTGACGCCGGTGATCATCCGCAATGCGCAGGAAGCCGTGGACCTGACCGACGAGTACAGCCGCCGCTTCCGCGCCATGGAACCGTTGAACCCGAAACGGAAGAAGTGATGCACGCGCGGGACGCGGACGCATGACCGGACTTCCGGTCGTCCTGCTGCAGGTCGGCGTCGATGATGACGCGCTCGACGCCTGCCTGGCGGCGCTCGACGCCGGCACGCCGGCGGGGACGCGCGTGTGGCTGGCCGACGACGCGCAGTCGGGACCGCGCGGCTACGCGATCATCGAGCGATGGATCGCGCGCACGCCGCTGCGTGCCGACTACACCCGGCGCCCGCGCGCGATCGGGCAGGTGGCCCACCTGGATGAAATGCTCAAGGCCTGCGGCGACGCGGACGTGATCGTGCTGGCGCCTGACGCGATCCCCGCGCCCGGATGGGCGACGCAGCTGTCCGCGTGCTTCGCACGCGACGCGGCGATCGCGACCGCCACGCCGTGGTGCAACGCCGGCGAAACCGCCGCCTGGCCTCGTTGCGGCGAAGTTGCGCTGATTCCGGCCGATCTCGGACGCATTGCCGAGGCCGCCGCGTCGATGCCGCCGCGACACCTGGAGCTGCCGGCCGCGGTTGACCACGCGGTGATGCTGCGCGGCAGCGCCCGATGCAAGGCCGGCGGCCTCGACGCGGCCAGCTATGCGTCGTGGTACGCCGCGCTCATCGACCTGTCGCTGCGCCTGTCCGGTCTGGGCTGGCGCAACGCGCTGTGCGAGACGGCCTTCGTCGCCCGTGGCGGCGAGGGAGGTCCGGCCGATGGCGACCTCGACGCGCTCGCCGCGCGCTGGCCGGCGTGGCACTCGCGGCTGGCGAACTTCCTGATGCACGATCCGCTGGCCGGGATGCGCGAAGCGCTGTCGAGGATGGAACGCGACGTCGCGGAACCGCAGGCGCAACGCGACCTGTTCCGTGGCGATGGAACCCAGGTGCCGGTGATCGCGGATGGACCGCCCGAGCCCCCGCTGGGTGCGAGCGACACCGCAACGGCGGCATCGACGGCATCGGCGCATCCGCCGGCGCCGCACGCTGACGCTGATGCGGATTCGCCGCATCCGCATGCCGGCGAGGACCCGGTGGGGGCACGCCTGTGACGGCCGCAACGACCGGCGAGGGCATCGTCGCGATCGTCGTCACCTACCAGAGCGCCGGGACGATCGACGACTGCCTGTCGCGCCTGCGCGCCGCGACCGGAGTGGTGCAGATCCGCGTGGTGGACAATGATTCGCGCGACGCCACGCTGGCGATCGTCCAGCGCCACGCGGCCGTGGATCCACGCCTGCGTTTCATCGGCAACCCCGACAACCCGGGGTTCGCCGTGGCCTGCAACCAGGGCGCGCGCGACAGCGACGCGCCGTGGCTGGCGTTCGTCAATCCCGACTGCCTGGTGGGACGCGACACGCTTGCGCGGCTGCTGCGGCATGCGCGGGCGGCCGGCGGCGAGGTTCTGCTCGGCGCCGACCTTGTCGATGTCGCCGGCGTGCGCGACGGCGCCGCGCGGCGCAACGATCCCGACTTCGCCGCGATGCTGCGCGGACCGCTGCGCAGCAGCAGCGGCCGACCGCTGGACGTCGAGGTCGATGACGCGCAGCTGTTGCAGCAGGTCGAGGCGGTCTCCGGCGCGCTGATGCTGCTGCCGCGCATGCTGTTCGATCGCATCGGCGGATTCGATGAGGGCTACCGGCTGCACGTGGAAGACCTGGACCTGTGCCGTCGCGCGCGCCTGGCCGGCGCCGTGGTGGCGGTGGCCAACGATGTGCGCGTGGTGCATGTGCGCGGCGTTTCCAGCCGGTCGCGTCCGGGCTTCTCGGAATGGCACAAGCACCGCGGCCTGTGGCGCTATTTCCGCAAGTTCGAGGCGTCGCGCCGCAGCGTCATGGTGCGCGCGGGCGCGTGGCTGGCGATCTGGCTGCACTGGGCGTCCCGGCTTCCGGGCATCGTGTTCGCGGCCCGGGAGGGCAGCGCACCGTGATCATCCAGTCGTTGCTCGACACCGACCTGTACAAGCTCACGATGATGCAGGCGGTGCTGCACCAGCATCCGGCGGCGCAGGTGAAATATCGTTTCCGCTGCCGGACGCCGGGGATCGACCTGGCGCGCCATGTCGACGAAATCCACGCCGAGATCGAAGCGCTGTGCACGCTGCGGCTGGATGCCGGCGAGCTGGCGTGGCTGCGCGGGCTGCGCTATTTCAAGCCGGACTTCGTCGATTTCCTTGGCCTGTTCCACCTCGATCGCAAGTACGTCACCTTGCGCCCGTCCGCCGACGTGCCGGGCGAGATCGTGCTGGAGGTCGAGGGGCCATGGCTGCACACGATCCCGTTCGAGGTGCCGCTGCTGGCGATCGTCAACGAGGTCTGGTTCCGCCACCAGCCGCCCGCCGACGAGGCCGAGGGGCTGCGGCGGCTCGATGCCAAGATCGCGCGCCTGCGCGAGGTTCCCGACTGCAGCATCAGCGACTTCGGGACGCGCCGGCGCTATTCGCGCGACTGGCACGCGCGGATCCTGCCGCGCCTGCGCGACGCGCTCGGACCGCAGTTCGCGGGCACCAGCAACGTCTTCTTCGCGCGCGAGTACGACCTCGTCCCGCACGGGACGATGGCGCACGAGTTCCTGCAGGCGTTCCAGGCGCTGGGGCCGCGGCTGGTGGATTCGCAGAAGGCGGCGTTCGAGGCCTGGGCGCAGGAGTACCGCGGCGACCTGGGCGTGGCGCTGTCGGACGTGGTCGGGATCGAAGCCTTCTTGCGCGACTTCGACCTGTACTTCTGCAAGCTGTTCGACGGCATCCGCCATGACTCCGGCGATCCGTTCGCCTGGGGCGAGCGCGTGATCGCCCACCTGGAAGGGCTCAGGATCGACCCGCGGACCAAGACCCTGGTGTTCAGCGACAGCCTCGACATCGACAAGGTGCTGCGCCTGCACGCGCATTTCCACGATCGCTGCAGGGTCGCGTTCGGCGTCGGGACCAACCTGACCAACGACCTCGGACCGAGGCCGCTGAACATCGTGATGAAGATGGTCCGCTGCAACGGCCAGCCCGTGGCCAAGGTCAGCGACGCGCCCGGCAAGGGCATGTGCGACGACCCCGGCTACCTGGCCTACCTGCGGCAGGTCTTCGGGCTGCCGGCCGAAGGCTGACCGGCCCTCGCGGACTTGGCCTGGCTCGTAGGAGCGACGGAAGTCGCGACCGGGATCCGCGAGGGCCGCAGGAGGCGGACGGAAGGCTTCGCGACTTCCTTCGCTCCTACATGCAAGCACCGGACGACTTTCAGCGGTGCCGGTTGATCCCGTCGCGCAGCGCCTTCGCAGCCAACGCCGCGGCTTCGTCGTAATCGTCGCCGCCGGACGCATACAGGATCGCGCGCGAGGAGCTGACCAGCAGGCCGGCGCCATCGGCGGCAAGGCCGTTCCTGACCACGGCTTCGACGTCGCCGCCCTGCGCGCCGACGCCGGGAATCAGCAGCGGCATGTCGCCGACGATCGCGCGCACTTCGCGCAGCTGTGCCGGCCAGGTCGCGCCGACGACCAGCGCGCAGTTGCCGTGGCCGTTCCAGTCGCGCGCGACCCGCTCGGCGACGTGCTGGTAGAGCGGGCGGCCGCCCACGTCCAGGTCCTGGAAGTGGCCGGCGCCCGGGTTGGAGGTGTGGCACAGGATCACCACGCCCCGGTCGGCGCGATCCAGGAACGGCTGCACGGAGTCGCGGCCGAGGTAGGGATTGGCGGTGACTGCGTCAGCCTGGAAGCGGTCGAAGGCTTCGGCGGCGTAGTGCTGCGCGGTGCTGCCGATGTCGCCGCGCTTGGCGTCCAGGATCACCGGGATGCCGGGATGCGCGGCGTGGACGTGCGCGATGAGCCGGCCAAGCGCGTCTTCGGCTCCGCGCGCGGCGAAGTGCGCGATCTGCGGCTTGAACGCGCAGGCGAACTCCGCGGTGGCGTCCACGACGTCGCGGCAGAAGGCGAATATCGCGTCGGGTTCGTCGGTGAACTTTGGCGGAAACTTCGCCGGCTCGGGATCGAGGCCGACGCAGACCAGCGAGTCCGACTCGCTCCAGCGCTGCCGCAGTGCCTGCATGAAATCCATGGTCGTCGTCTCCTTGGCGTTGAAGCCCGCGTCGAAGCGGAGTGTCCCGTGCGAGCGGCTCCAGCCGCGAGCTTCTGCTCCACGCCGGGCGGGCGGAAAGCTCGCGGCTGAAGCCGCTCCCACAAGAGCAGCTGCCGCTATTTCAGCGCCTTGAACCGCAGCCGGTGCGGGCCCGCGTCCTCGCCGAGGCGACGCTTCTTGTCTTCCTCGTACTCGCGATAGTTGCCCTGGAAGAACTCGACGTGCGAGTTGCCCTCGAAGGCCAGGATGTGGGTCGCGATGCGGTCCAGGAACCAGCGGTCATGCGAAATCACGAACGTGTTGCCCGGGAACTCCAGCAGTGCGTCTTCCAGCGCGCGCAGGGTCTCGATGTCGAGGTCGTTGGACGGCTCGTCGAGCAGCAGCACGTTGCCGCCCTGCAGCAGGGTCTTGGCCAGGTGCAGGCGGCCGCGTTCGCCGCCCGACAGCGTGCCGACCAGCTTCTGCTGGTCCTGGCCCTTGAAGTTGAAGCGGCCGATGTAGGCGCGCGACTGGATCTCGATGCCGTTGATGTTGAGGATGTCGGCGCCGCCGGACACCTCCTGGAACACGTTGTGGTTGCCCTCGAGCTTGTCGCGGCTCTGGTCGACGTAGGCGATGTTGACCGTCGGCCCCATGTCGATCGAACCGGAGTCCGGCTTCTCCTGCCCGGTGATCATCTTGAACAGCGTCGACTTGCCGGCGCCGTTGGGGCCGATGATGCCGATGATCGCGCCCGGCGGCGCGATGAAGCTCAGGTCGTCGATCAGCAGGCGGTCGCCGAAACTCTTGGAGACGTTCTTGAACTCGATCACCTTGCTGCCCAGGCGCTCGCCTGGCGGAATGAAGATCTCGTTGGTTTCCTGCCGCTTCTGGTAATCGACCGCCTGCAGTTCCTCGATCCGCGCCAGGCGCGCCTTGCCTTTCGAGCGGCCGCCCTTGGCGTTGCTGCGGGCCCATTCGAGTTCCTTCTGGATCGCCTTCTGCCGCGCCTTCTCGCCGGACTCCTCGCGCTTGAGCCGGTCTTCCTTCTGCACCAGCCAGTCGGTGTAGTTGCCCTTCCACGGGATGCCGCGGCCGCGATCCAGCTCGAGGATCCACTCGGCGGCGTTGTCGAGGAAGTAGCGGTCATGGGTCACCGCCACCACGGTGCCGGTGTAGCGGGCGAGGAACTGCTCCAGCCATTCGACCGATTCGGCGTCGAGATGGTTGGTGGGTTCGTCGAGCAGCAGCATGTCCGGCTTCTGCAGCAGCAGTCGGCACAGCGCAACGCGGCGCTTCTCGCCGCCGGACAGCTTGCCGATGATCGCTTCCCACGGCGGCAGGCGCAGCGCGTCGGCGGCCACTTCCAGCTGGTTTTCGAGGGTATGCGCGTCGCCGGCGGCGAGGATCGCCTCGAGCCGCTCCTGTTCCTTGGCCAGCTTGTCGAAGTCGGCGCCTTCCTCGGCGTAGGCGGCGTAGACCTGTTCGAGAGCGGCCTGGGCCTGCAGGACCTCCCCCACGCCTTCCTCGACCGACTCGCGCACGGTCTTTTCCGGATCCAGCTGCGGCTCCTGCGCCAGGTAGCCGACCTTGATCCCCGCCTGTGGCCGCGCCTCGCCCGAGAAATCGGTGTCCACGCCGGCCATGATCTTCAGCACCGTCGACTTGCCGGCGCCGTTCAGGCCCAGCAGGCCGATCTTGGCGCCGGGGAAGAACGACAGCGAGATGTCCTTGATGATCTGGCGCTTCGGCGGCACGGTCTTGCTGACGCCGTTCATGGTGTAGATGTATTGCGACATGGGGGCTCCGGGTAAGACAGGCCGCGCCCGCGCGGTTCGCGCTGGCGGGAGAGACATCGGGGAACCCCGATTATACGGGCTGCCGCCGCCCGTCGGGCCGCTTGCCGGTGGCTGAACGCGGCTTGCGCGCGCCCGATCCGGGAGGACTGGATTCAGCCTCGCTCGCTCATGCTCACATCACGCAAACACGTGGAGACCGCCCGCATGCACGCCCCCCTGAAATTCGCCGCCCTGTTGCTCGCCTTCGCCGCGGTGGCGATGCCCGCGTCGGCCGCGGGCCGCGACCACGATCGTGGCCACCGCGATCGCGACAATCACGGCCAGTACGACCGGCATCGTGGTGATCGCAACGACTGGAACCGCCACGAGCGCCGCGCGGACCGGCGCGATTATCGGCATGATCGGCGCGCGGACCGCCGCGACTACCGGCATGACCGCCGCCACGACCGCCGGGTGGTCTATCGCCCCGCGCCCCGCGTGATCTACCGCGAGCGCTACTACGCCCCGCGGCCGGTCATCGTGCATCGCGGCCCGCCGCGGTGGAGCCGCGGCCATCGCTACTACGATCCCGGCTACGGCCGGACCTACGTGGTCAATGACTACTACGGCTACGGCCTGCGCCAGCCGCCGCGGGGCCATTACTGGCGCCGCAGCGACTCCGGCGACTTCCTGCTGGTGGCCGTGGCGACCGGCATCATCACCGACCTGATCCTGCACCGGTAAGCAGGCCGGGGCGGATCGACAGAGGGCGCGCCGGCTGGCGCGCCCTTTTTTTCTCTCATGGCGGCGGCAGCCGCGATCGGAGGCCGGGCGCGCCGTTACGGCCCCGGCCGCTCCCGCAAGGGCCGCGGGCTACAATTGGCCCATTCCCGTGCTGCCCTGGAGAGACGATGTTTTCGCGCGACGCCCGCATCGAAGGTTACGATCCCGAACTGGCCGCGGCGATCGCGTCCGAGAACCGCCGCCAGGAAGACCACGTCGAACTGATCGCGAGCGAGAACTACGCCAGCCCGCGGGTGATGGAAGCCCAGGGCAGCCAGCTGACCAACAAGTACGCCGAGGGCTATCCCGGCAAGCGCTACTACGGCGGCTGCGAATACGTGGACATCGCCGAGCGCCTGGCCCTCGACCGGGTCAAGGCGTTGTTCGGCGCCGACTATGCGAACGTGCAGCCGCATTCGGGCTCGCAGGCCAACCAGGCGGTGTACCTGGCGCTGCTGCAGCCGGGCGACACGATCCTCGGCATGTCGTTGGCCCACGGCGGCCATCTCACCCACGGCGCGAAGCCCAACATCAGCGGCAAGCTGTTCAACGCCGTGCAGTACGGCGTCAACGACGAAGGCCTGATCGATTACGACGAGGTCGAACGCCTGGCGCTGGAGCACAAGCCGAGGATGGTCGTCTCCGGCTTCAGTGCGTATTCGCAGGTGGTCGACTGGGCGCGCTTCCGCGCCATCGCCGACAAGATCGGCGCCTACCTGTTCGTCGACATGGCCCACGTCGCGGGCCTGGTCGCCGCCGGCGTCTATCCCAACCCGGTGCCGCACGCGCACATCGTCACGTCCACCACCCACAAGACGCTGCGCGGCCCGCGCGGGGGCATCATCGTCGCCAGCCGCGCGGCAATGGGCGATGCGGCCGACGAGATCGAGAAGAAGCTGCAGTCGATCGTGTTCCCCGGCATCCAGGGCGGCCCGCTGATGCACGTGATCGCGGCCAAGGCCGTTGCGTTCAAGGAAGCGCTGGAACCCGATTTCAAGGCCTACCAGGCGCAGGTGGTGAAGAACGCGCAGGCAATGGCGAAGACCATCATCGAGCGCGGCTACAAGATCGTCTCCGGCGGCACCGAAAACCACCTGATGCTGGTCGACATGATCGGCAAGGGGATCACCGGCAAGGACGCGGAGGCCGCGCTGGGCGAGGCGCACATCACGGTCAACAAGAACGCGGTGCCCAACGACCCGCAGAAGCCCTTCGTGACTTCCGGGCTTCGCATCGGCACCCCGGCCGTGACCACGCGCGGTTACAGGGAAGACGATTGCGTCGCGCTGGCGAACTGGATCTGCGACGTGCTGGACAATCCGAAGGACGAGAAGGTCATCGCCGGCGTGCGCGAGAACGTGACGAAGCAGTGCGCGCAGTTTCCGGTGTATGGCTGAGAAGACGCGATTCGTGGCCACCAGCCGTTCGACCGTCCAGGGCGGGGACCGGATGTTCGCTGAGGCGCGTCCCGGACCCGCTATCACAAGTCGCGATGCGCGAATCACCGACCCGCAAGCCTGATGCATTGCCCCTTCTGCCAGCACGTCGACACCCGCGTCATCGATTCGCGCGTCAGCGATGACGGCGCCACGATCCGGCGCCGGCGCGAGTGCGAAGCCTGCGGGGAGCGTTTCAGCACGCTGGAAACGATCGAACTGAAGCTGCCGGCGATCATCAAGTCCGACGGGCGACGCGACACCTTCGATGCGCGCAAGCTGCGCCAGAGTTTCGACCGCGCGCTGCACAAGCGGCCCGTCTCGGAAGAGCAGATCGAGGCCGCGGTGCGCGCGGTGATCCACCAGCTGCGCATGACCACCGAGCGCGAGCTGGCATCCCGCCGCGTCGGCGAGTTCGTGATGGCCGAACTGCGCAAGCTCGACCATGTCGGCTACGTGCGCTTCGCTTCGGTGTACCGATCGTTCGAGGATGTCGCCGATTTCCGCGAGGAGCTCGACCGGCTCGAACGCGACCTGCCCGGCGAGGGCCAGCTGCCGCTGCTCGGTGCCGACGTCGTCCCGTTCGATCGGCACGCGGACAAGAACGCCGACAAGGGACGCAAGCGCTGAATCGTGGCGGCCAGGCGCATTCGCCCGGCCCCCTGATCGGCGGTACGTTCCGCACGGTAAGCCCCCTGCCACCACCACCGGAGACACGATGAGCGGGTTCACGGCCACCGATCACGCGATGATGGCGCGCGCGCTGCGCCTTGCCGAACGCGGCGCTTACACCACGCGGCCCAATCCGATGGTCGGCTGCGTGGTCGCGCACGGCGACGAGGTCGTCGGCGAGGGCTGGCACCGGCGCAAGGGCGGGCCGCATGCCGAAGTGTTCGCGCTGCAGCAGGCCGGCGAACGGGCGAGGGGCGCGACCGCCTACGTGACGCTCGAACCCTGCGCGCACACCGGCAGCACCGGGCCGTGCACGGAAGCGCTGGTGGCCGCCGGCGTCGCGCGCGTGGTGGCGGCGATGCGCGACCCGTTCGAGGCGGTCGACGGCAAGGGCTTTGAACGCCTGCGCGAGGCCTGCATTGCGGTCGAGTCCGGGCTCCTGGAAACGCAGGCCAGGGCGCTCAACAAGGGCTTCCTGTCGCGGCTCGAACGCGGCCGGCCGTGGCTGCGGATCAAGTTGGGCAGCAGCCTCGATGGCCGCACCGCGATGGCCGGCGGCGACTCGAAGTGGATCACAGGCACGCAGGCGCGGGCCGACGTGATGCACTGGCGGGCGCGCAGCGGTGCGATCCTCACCGGCTCGGGCACGGTACTGGCGGACGACCCGCAGCTCACCGTGCGCTTCCACGACGACACCGACTTCGAGCCACCGCTGCGGGTCGTGCTGGACACCGGCCTGGCCACGATCGCGCGCGGCAAGGTCCGCGCAGGCGATGCGCCGACGCTCTACCTGCATGCGCCCGACGTGAAGCCACCGCGTGACTTCGCCGCCGAGCGCGTGGCCGTGCCGCTGCGCGACGGCGAACTGGACCTCGACGCGGTGCTCGGGCTGCTGGCGGCCCGCGGCATCAACGAGATCCAGGTCGAGACTGGCGCCACCCTGGCGGGCGCATTCCTCAAGGCTGGGCTGGTCGACGAGCTGCTGGTGTACATGGCGCCGGTGCTGCTGGGCGAACGCGCCCGGCCGCTGTTCGACGGGCTGCGCATCGACCAGATGACACAGCGGCTGCAGCTGCGGCTGGTGGAAACCAGGCACGTAGGCGATGACCTGCGCCTGCTGCTGCGCCCGCAACAGTCCGGGGCCGGCTCCGCGTAACTGTGTCCACCAGGCGCTTTGGTGGGAGCGGCTTCAGCCGCGAGCTCTGGATTTTTGCACCCGCTACGGCCCCAAAGCTCGCGGCTGAAGCCGCTCCCACAAGAGCTCTGTCCGGTAAGCGTCGTCCGTAGGCAGGTGTAGGCATTGCGACGTTGCGGAGGGGCTGCGGCATCGCCCGTCTGCGGGGCTCCCCACCGCCGATGTATGCGTTATCGGGGTGTGGACAAATGGAGAACACGATGAGCAATGCAACGCCTGCGCTGTTCAAGGACCATTTCTCCGCCAGCGCCGAGGCATACGCACTGGCGCGCCCGACCTACCCGCAGGTGCTGTTCGACTGGATCGCTGCCATCGCGCCGGCACGCGACCTGGCGTGGGAAGCCGGCTGCGGCAGCGGCCAGGCCAGTCGTGATCTGGCTGTCCGCTTCGATCGCGTGCACGCCACCGACCCCAGCGCGGCGCAGGTCGCCCGCGCGCCCGCGATCGCGAACGTGCACTTCGCCGTCGAGCCCGGCGAGCGCTGCAGCCTGGGCAGTTCCAGCGTGGATGCGGTCTGCGTGGCGCAAGCGCTTCACTGGTTCGACCGGCCGGCCTTCTTCGCCGAATGCGCCCGCGTGCTGCGGCCTGGTGGGGTGCTGGTGGTGTGGGGCTACCAAGACATCGAGGTCCCGGCCCGCATCGCTGCGGCCAATGCCGAGCTGCAGGGCCGGATCTGGCCGTACTGGCCGCCGGAGCGCGCGGATATCGATGCCGGGTACGCAGGCTACGCCTGGCCGTTCGAGCCGGTGCAGGGGCCCGGATTCGACCTGGTTGCCGATTGGCCCGTGTCCCGGCTGCTGGGCTATTTCGCCAGCTATTCGGCCAGCAGGCGGTACCTCGAGGCCACCGGCCGGGATGCGGTCGCCGCCTGCGCCGCGGATTTCATCGAGGCCTGGGGAGATCCGGACACGACGCAGCGGGTGCGCTGGCCGCTGTTCGTCCATGCGCGCCGCAAGGCCGGCTAGCGACGGCGCGCATGTCGCCAGCCGGCAGGAAGACGCGTCCACACAACTTCGGCGATGAAACCCGGCGTCCGGCGCGTCAACCGGGACGCCAGCGGAATGCTGCGTCCGGCGGAGCCCGCGGGTGCCCGATGCTAGAATCGCCGCGTCGGGATGACCCCGGCGATCACCAGAACCAGACGTCTTCAGGGCGGGGCGAAATTCCCCACCGGCGGTAGGCGCGGCGCTTCCCACGAGGCCACGCGCGAGCCCGCGAGCGCTTCGGTGGCATCGGCAGCGCGCACTTCACTGTGCCGCTTCGATCCCGCGGAAGGTCAGCAGATCCGGTCCAATGCCGGAGCCGACGGTTGGAAGCCGCAAGCTTCCTCACAGTCCGGATGAAAGAAGACAGCAGCGCGCGGCCCTCGGGTCGCGCGCCGCCGCATGCCCCGGGACGTTTTTCATTGCCCAGCGCGAGGAAAACGTTTCATGTTCACAGGACTCATCGAAGGTGTCGGCCGGCTTGCCTCGCGCGAAACGCGCGGCGGCGATGCGCGGCTGCGGATCGCTGTCGGCACGCTGCCATGGAACGTGCACGCGGAACGCGTGGCGCTGGGTGAAAGCATCAGCGTCAACGGCGCCTGCCTGACCGTGGTCGCGTTCGACGACGCGCACTTTGACGTCGACGCCTCCACCGAAACGCTGGCGCTGACGACCCTGGGCGAACTGCCCGTTGGGACCGCGCTGAACCTGGAACGCGCGATGCGCGCCGACGACCGCCTCGGCGGGCACCTGGTCAGCGGCCACGTTGACGGGGTGGGGCGCGTGCGCAGCGTCGCCGACGACGCGCGCGCGCAGCGCTGGGTCTTCGATGCGCCGGCGTCGCTGCGCAAGTACATCGCGCGCAAGGGTTCGATCTGCGTCGACGGCGTCAGCCTGACGGTCAACGCGGTCGACGACACCGGCTTCGAGGTCGCGCTGATTCCGCACACGGTCGCGCACACCGCGTTCTCGCAGGCGGGCGTGGGCACCGCGGTGAACCTGGAAATCGACCTGGTCGCGCGCTACGTCGAACGGCTGCTTTCGGCGCGAACCGATTCCGCGGTTGCGGATTCGATCGACGCGGGTCCGGCGGGAGCGGGCGCATGAGCTTCGCCCCGATCCCGGAACTGCTGGAAGAGCTGCGCGCCGGGCGCATGGTCGTGGTCGTCGACGACGAGGACCGCGAGAACGAAGGCGACCTGATCATGGCCGCCGAACTGGTCAAGCCCTCCGACATCAACTTCATGGTCACCCACGCACGCGGCCTGGTGTGCCTGTCGCTGACCCGCGAGCGTTGCGCCCAGCTGGGGCTGTCGCCGATGGTGCGCGACAACACCTCCTCGCACCACACCAACTTCACCGTCAGCATCGAGGCCGCGGAGGGCGTCACCACCGGCATCTCCGCCTACGACCGCGCGCACACCGTCCGCACCGCGGTGCGGCCAGACGCGCAGCCGCGCGACCTCGCCCAGCCCGGCCACATCTTCCCGCTGGCCGCGCAGCCCGGCGGCGTGCTCGGCCGCGCCGGCCACACCGAAGCGGCGGCCGACCTGGCAATGCTCGCCGGGCTGGAGCCGGCCGGGGTACTGGTCGAGATCCTCAACGCCGACGGCAGCATGGCGCGGCGCCCGCAACTGGAAGTGTTCGCGCGCGAACATGGCCTCAAGATCGGCTCGATCGAGGACCTGATCCGCTACCGACTGGAAACCGAGCACACAGTCGAACGCGTCGACGTGCGCGAGATCGACACCGAGCACGGCACGTTCCGCCTGCACACCTATCGCGACCGGCTGAGCCACGCGCTGCACTTCGCCCTGCTGCGCGGCGAACCGGACCCGGCCACGCCGACCCTGGTGCGCGTGCACATGCAGAACCGGCTCGCCGACGGCCTGCACTGGCGGCGCGCGGACTTCGGCCCGCTGGTTGGCGACGTGCTGGCGATGATCGACCGCGAAGGGCGCGGCGCGCTGGTGCTGCTGGGCGAAGCGCATCGCAGCGAGGTCGAACAGGCCGAGGCGCTGCTGGCACGCATCCGCGAGCAGCCGCAGGCGCAGGCCACGCGCGCCGGCGCGCTGGCCGAATGGCGCAGGAACGGCGCCGGGAGCCAGATCCTCGCCGACCTCGGGCTGGGCAAGCTGCGCGTGCTGGGCACGCCGCGCAAGCAGGTGGGCCTGGCCGGCTACGGCCTGGAGGTCGTCGAATACCTGGAAGCGCCGTAGCCGGGCCTGGGGCCGCGTCGCGCATCGCGTCGCAGCGGATTCGCCCCGCTGCGGCGCGCTAAACTGTCGTTCCTCCTGCCCCCGGTTTCCTGCATGTCCCACTACGAAGGCGACCTGCGCGCCCCCGACGGCGCGCGCTTCGCGATCATCGCCAGCCGCTGGAATCCGCGCATCAGCGACACGCTGGTCGCCGGTGCGCGCGCGACGTTCGCCGCCCACGGCGTCGCCGAGGACGCAGTCGACGTGGTGCGCGTGCCCGGCGCATGGGAGATCCCGGCCGCCGCGGCGCGCATCGCCGCCGCGGGCGCGCACGCCGGCATCATCGCGCTGGGCTGCGTGATCCGCGGCGACACCCGCCATTTCGAACACGTGGCCGATGGCTGTGCCGACGGCCTGATGCGCGTGGCGCTCGACCACGGCGTGCCGGTCGCCAATGGCGTGCTCGCGGTCGACGCGCAGGAAGACGCCGAGCGCCGCGCCGGTGGCAGCCACGGCAACAAGGGCGAGGAATGCGCGCTGGTCGCGATCGAGATGGCCAGCCTGGCGGAGAAGCTGTCGTGAGCGGCCATCCGCATCGCCGCCGCGACGGCATCGACCCGGCCCGGCGCTCGCGTTCGCGCAGGCGCGCGCTGCAGGCCGTCTACGCCATGCAGCTGTCCGGCGCCGATGCGAAGAACGCGATCGCGCAGTTCGCGCACGAACAGGCGCACGAAGTCGCCGACCTCGAGTATTTCGAAGACCTGGTGCGCGGCGTCGAACAGCACCGCCGCGCGCTCGATGCGTCGCTGCAGCCGTTCCTCGACCGCGGCATCGAGGAAGTCGACCCGATCGAGCGCGCGATGCTGCGCATCGCGGCCTACGAGCTGCAGCACCGGCTCGACGTGCCATACCGGGTGATCATCGACGAGGCGCTCAAGGCGGTGAAACGCTTCGGCTCCGAACACGGCCATACCTACGTCAACGGCGTGCTCGACCGTGCCGCCGCCGAATGGCGGGCGCTGGAAATGCAGGCTGCGCGGGATCGCTGAGTGGCCGTGGCGCGTTGCCGCGAATGCACGCAGCGCGAGTCGATGCCCGGTGCCGCCCATCCCCCGCTGATGCTGCCGTCGCGCTCGTGCGGCCCGCGCGCGGACACCCTGGCTTGGACGTTACCGGTGGCCGCGCTGTTGTGGATCCCGCAGGGAGCGGCCTGAAACGCATGCCCACCGAGTTCGCCCTGATCGATGCCATCGCCCGCCGCGCCGCCGCGCGCGACGACGTGGTGCTCGGCATCGGCGACGATGCCGCGATCCTTTCCGTGCCCGCGGACCGGCAGCTGGTCGTGGCAATGGATACCCTCAATGCCGGCGTGCATTTTCCGGAAGATTCCCTGCCAGCCGACATCGGCTGGAAGGTGCTGGCGGTGAATCTGTCCGACCTCGCCGCGATGGGCGCGCGACCGGCGTGGTGCACGCTGTCGCTGTCGTTGCCCGCTTCGGACTCGCGCTGGCTCGAAGGTTTCCTCGACGGTTTTCTCGCGCTGGCCGCGCGCCACGGCGTCGCTCTGGTGGGCGGCGACACGACGCGCGGGCCGCTGTCGGTCTGCGTGACCGCACATGGTCTGGTCGAGCCGGGTCGGTCGCTGCGGCGCGACGGCGCGCGTATCGGTGACGACGTCTGGGTGACCGGTACGCTCGGCGATGCCGCGGGCGCACTGGCGCAGTGGCGCGCCGGTGGCGATCGCGACCCTGCGCTGCGCGAGCGGCTGGACCGGCCCGAGCCTCGCGTGGAGTCCGGGCTTGCGCTGGCAGGTCTTGCCCACGCGGCGATCGACGTGTCCGACGGCCTGCTCGCCGACCTGGATCACGTGTGTTCGGCCAGTCGTGTCGGCGCCGAGATCGCAGTCGGCATGCTGCCGCTATCGCCGGCGCTCGCCGCTGCCTTCGACCAGGGACAGCATCGCGCCCTGCAGTGCAGCGGCGGAGACGATTACGAGCTGTGCTTCACGGCCGCGCGCGAACGCCGCGACGACATTGCGGCGACCGGGGCCGGCGTCGCGATGACGCGAGTCGGTCGAATCGTGGCCGGCGAGGCGGTGTCCGTGGTCGACGAAGAGGGCAATCCGTGGCGATCGCCACGCCGCGGCTTCGATCATTTCGAGCCGATGTAGGGGGCGGCTTCAGCCGCGAGCTCCCCACCTCGTCACCCGGAAAAAATAGCTCGCGGCCGAAGCCGCCCCCGCGGACCCGGTATTCCCCTTTCATTCCTGCATGGGCATGGATGCTTGCGCGAGCACCGCTTGAACCCGGGCGCGCAACGTCGGCAGCACCTCGCCCTCGAACCACGGATTGTCCTTGAACCAGCGCACGTTGCGCGGGCTCGGGTGGGGTAGCGGCAGGATGGTCGGCATGTAGCTGCGCCACGCGCGCATCGTTGCCGTAAGGCTGTCCTGTCGCCGTGGGCCGAGGAAATACGCCTGCGCGTACTGGCCTACCAGCAGCGTCAGCTGCACGTCGGGAAGCAGCGGCAGCAAGCGCGGATGCCAGGTCGCCCGGCACTCGGGACGGGGCGGGGCGTCTCCGGAACCCGCCTTGCCGGGATAGCAGAATCCCATCGGCACGATGGCCACGCACCGCGGATCGTAGAACGTGGCGTCGTCGACCTGCATCCACTCGCGCAGGCGCATGCCGCTGGCGTCGCTCCACGGAATGCCGGACGCATGCACGCGCGCACCGGGCGCCTGCGATGCGATCAGGATGCGCGCACCGGGTGCGGCCTGCAGCACCGGACGCGGTCCCAGCGGCAGCGATGCCGCGCAGGCGCGACATGCGCGGAGCTCGCGCAGCAGTCCGTCCAGCGCACCGCTCACGGCGGCAACACCTTCCCGGGATTGAGGATGCCGTCGGGATCGAAGGCGGCCTTGACCGCACGCATCGCCGCCAGCGTCGGGGCGTCGAAGGCCCGGTCCATGAAATCGCGCTTGGCCACCCCGATGCCGTGCTCGCCCGACAGCGTGCCGCCCAGCGACAGCGTCAGCGCGAACAGCCGCGGCAGCGCTGCATTCGCGCGCGCCGACTGCGCGGCATCGTCGGGGTCGAACAGGATGTTGGCGTGCAGGTTGCCGTTGCCGGCGTGGCCGAACGCAACGATCGGCAGGTCGAACTCGCGGGCCAGCGCTTCGATGCCGGCGACCAGCGCGGGGATGCGCGACACCGGCACCACGACGTCCTCGTTGATCTTGCCCGCGGCGATCGTGCGCAGAGCGGGAGACAGCGCCTTGCGCGCTGCCCACAGCGCTGCGTTCGCGGCCGGGTCGGTGGCCGCGGCGAGATCGAGCAGGCCGGCCCCGCGCGCCGCGCGTTCGAGGGCGGCGACCACGTGCGGCAAGGTCTCGCGATCGCCGTCCGCCTCGATCATCAGCAGCGCCCCGGCATCGGGGATGTCGGCGCCCCCCACTTCGCGCACCAGCCGGACGCAGGCCGCGTCCATGAATTCGATCATCGCCGGGGTTTCCGGCTGCGCCATGATCCGCGCCACGGCGGCGCCGGCGCTGGCGACGTCGACGTACGACGCGCGCAGGCCGGCGCGCTGCGCCGGCACGGGCGCAAGTTTCAACGTCGCCTCGACGATCAGCGCCAGCGTGCCCTCGCTGCCGACCAGCAGGCGCGTCAGGTCGTAGCCGGTGGCGTTCTTGGTGGTGTTGCTGCCGACGCGGATGACTTCGCCGCGGCCGGTCACGGCAACCAGCCCCAGCACGTTGTCGCGCGTCGCGCCGTACTTCACCGCGTGCGGGCCGCCGGCGTTGCAGGCGAGGTTGCCGCCGACCGTGCACTGGTCGGCGCTCGCCGGGTCGGGCGGCCAGAACAGGCGATGCGGCGAAAGTGCGCGCTGCAGGTCGCCGTTGAGCACGCCGGGCTCGACCACCGCCTGCCGGTCGTCGGGGCGGACCTCGAGGATGCGCGCCATGCGTTCGAACGACACCACCACGCCGCCCGAATACGGGATCGCCGCGCCGGTGCTGCTGGTGCCCGCGCCGCGGGCGACGATCGGGATCCGATGCTCGCGACACGCGTCGACAATCGCCACCACGTCCTCGACGCAGTCCGGCAGCGCGATGGCCGACGGCATCGCCCAGCGCTTCGAACTGTCTTCGCCGTAGCGGCGCAGGTCGCCGGCCACCTGCCAGCCATCGCCCAATCGCGCGCGCAACGTGGCGTCGAGGGATGCGGGAAGGGAGGTGTCCACGGTCGTCATTGTAGAGGGGCTGCGGCGTCGCGATCGCCGGCGCGGTTCCAAGATTCGGGGTTCACGACGTGGAATCGCCGGGGCCGCGCACGGGACCGCTCAATCGTCGGCGCGGAACGCGTCGCGCAGCCAGACGAACGCCGGCGAAGCGGGGTCGCCGCTGGCATCGACCACGTCGAAACGACAGGGCGCGTCGGCGAAGCGGCGGTGCGCGACGAGGAAGGCCTGCGCCGCCTTCACCAGCTTGCGGCGCTTGCCTGCATCGACCGACGCCGCGCCGCCGCCGAAGCTCGCGTTGCGGCGATAGCGCACCTCCACGAACACCACGACGTCGCGGTCGAGCATGACCAGGTCGAGTTCGCCGAAGCGGTAGTTGGCGTTGGCCGCGATCGCGTCCAGTCCCTGGCTCAGCAGGAAGTCGCGCGCCGCGGCCTCGATTACGGCCCCGCGCGCGCGGGTGTCGGTCAACCGCCGCTGCCCAGCGACACGACGTAGCCGTTGCTGAAGGTGGACCACAGCGGCGTGCGCAGCACGTTGCCCTCGGGGCCTACGCGCAGCACGCCGGTCGCGCCCTGCACGCTGCCGTCTGGGGTCAGCGCAAGGTGTTCGAGGTAGGCGGTCAGCAGCCAGGCATCGAAGCCGAACGCGAACAGCTTCGCCGCCGGGCCGTGCGCGGTGGGCAGCGTCTTCTGCGTTTCGGCGGCATTCGGCAGGCCATTGACCTGCACCAGCCCCCAGCGCTCGGCGGGGAACTTGATGCCGTCGAGGACGCGGTCTTCTTCCGCCTTGCCGGTGCCCGACAGCAGTTGCGAAGTCGCTACGCGCGGCTTGCCGGCCAGCCCCGCGGCGGCGAGCTGCGGCGCGATCGCGCGCGCCTGGCTGCCGCGCAGCGCGATGAAGATCGCATCGACGCCGGGCCCGTTTGCCCTGGACTGGAGCAATGGCAACACGTCGGGCTTTTCGCCCACCACTGCCATGACCTGCATCGCGCCGCCGTGGGTCACCAGCTGTTTGCCGAACGCTTCGGTGCTGCGCCGCGCGTAGTCGTCACCCGAGCTCAGCACGAGGACATTCTTCACGTTCAGCGATGCCAGGTAATCCGCCGCGCTGCTGCCCTCGTCTTCCGGCGCCAGCGAAAAGCTCGCGCTGTTGGCAGGCGGCGCGACCGTGCCGCGGTTGAGCGCCAGCACCGGCACGCCCGGCTGCACGTTGCGGAACACCGCGTCCACGCTGTCGCGCCCCAGCGGCCCGAGCACCTGGTCGGCGCCGTCGGCAACC
The DNA here is from genome assembly GCF_042648885.1 of Luteimonas notoginsengisoli. Classification (NCBI taxonomy): domain Bacteria; kingdom Pseudomonadati; phylum Pseudomonadota; class Gammaproteobacteria; order Lysobacterales; family Lysobacteraceae; genus Luteimonas; species Luteimonas notoginsengisoli. The sequence continues at coordinate 242,486 of NZ_JBHRYF010000001.1, forward strand.
GCGCGGTGGTACGCAGCGATGGCGCCGCCGCTGCTGTTGGCGGTGTCGTAGAAGCGGATCTCGGGCCGGCTGCGGCGCTCGCCGTAGTAGCCGGCGAGCAGGCCGTCGCGCACCGAGGCCGCGGCGGTGGCCAGGTCGCCGCCCAGCGGCAGCAGCACCGCCAGCTTCGTCGGCGGCCGATAGCCATCGCGTTCGGCGGGCGGGCGGGTGCCGGCGTCGAACTGCCAGTGTGCGTTGCGCTGGCTGGTGTCTTCCGGGGCCTCGGGCTTTGGCGCGGTCGGCGCAACCTGCACCGTGGAGCAGCCGGCGGCCAACGCGGCAAGCAGCGCGATGGCGAAGATCCGTTTCGATGAATGACGCATATGCCGGCCTGGAAGCGAGAACGGCTAGGATTCTACCGTTCCGTGCAGGTCGCCGGGGCAGGCAGCCCGGAGCCGCGTTGGTCCCGATACCGTAGGCCGCTCGCAGCGCCGCAGCCAAGGAGAGAGATGTCCACCCAGGATCATGCCCAGGCAGGCGATCGCGCCGCCCGCGGGGTCAGCGGCACGCTGCACGTCGTCGCCACGCCGATCGGCAACCTCGCCGACCTGTCGCCGCGCGCGCTGGAAACGCTGCGCGCAGTGGCGGCGATCTGCGCCGAGGACACCCGGCACACCCGCCAGCTGCTGGCGCATTTCGGCATCGAGCAGTCGCTGGTCGCGCTGCACGAACACAACGAGGACGAGGTGGCCGGCCGGCTGGTGGCGCGGCTGCTGGCTGGTGAATCGCTGGCGCTGGTGTCGGACGCCGGAACGCCGCTGGTCAGCGACCCCGGTTTCCGCCTGGTGCGCGCGGCGCGGGCCGCCGGTGTGCGCGTCAGCCCCGTGCCGGGCGCCAGCGCGCTGGTGACTGCGCTGAGCGTGGCCGGGCTGCCCAGCGACCGGTTCGTGTTCGAGGGCTTCCTGCCGGCCAAGGCGGGGGCGCGCCGCGCACGCCTGGACGCGCTGGTCGGCGAGCCGCGCACGCTGCTTTTCTATGAATCCTCGCATCGCATCGAGGACACGCTGGCCGACTGCGTGGCCGCCTTCGGCGGCGAACGCCAGGCCGTGGTGGCGCGCGAGCTGACCAAGCTGTTCGAGACGGTGCTCGATGGCACGCTGGCCGAACTGCACGCACGCGTGGCGGCCGACGCCAATCAGCGCAAGGGCGAGTTCGTGCTGCTGGTGCACGGCGCCGGCGAGGATGCCGATGCGCGCGTTGCCGAGGGTCGGCGGGTGTACGCGAAGCTCGGCGAGCACCTGCCGCCGTCGACCGCGGCGAAGCTGGCGGCGGAGATCACGGGGGCGCCGCGGAAGGCGCTGTACGGGTCCTAGGGCCGGCTTTTCACCGCCGACGAAGTCTTTTCTCCCGGGTGTGGGAGGCTGATCGCTCAGCGTTTCTCCTCACGTGCCGAGGTGAAGGCGTGCTGCTTGCGAGCGATTTGGCTCGCGCACGCCTGGATGCCTCTGCGCGCTGCGCGGGGCGGGGGCGGAGTGAGGTGCCCGGGGACATCGAGGCGCGAGCGCAGCAACTGTTTCTGCTCTTTTCCAGGAGGGCTGCAGCAATAGCGGCAGGGGCAGCAAGATCAAGGGCTTTCGCGCCGTGACGGCGCGAGCCACCTTTCTTTGCTTGTGCAAAGAAACCTGGCGCAAAGAAAGCACATCCCTGTGCGGCGCCCTGCGGGTTTTGCCCGCCGGCTCCGCCGCTGCGGAGGGGCCCCGAAGGTCAAGATCAGATCTGACAGCAACAGCCAAGCCACAGCCACAGCCACAGCCACAGCCACAGCCACAGCCACAGCCACAGCCACAGCCACAGCCACAGCCACAGCCACAGCCACAGCCACAGCCACAGCCAACAGCGTCGCCGCGTCGCCGCCGGGCCGCGACGCGTCCAGTAGAGACCTGGGCGGCCAAGGTTCGCCGTGTGAGAGGGGTGTCGTGAGACAATGGCCGTGGCGGAGTCGGCCAGACAGTCGCGTCATTCGAAAGAATGCCGAGGAAAGTCCGGGCTCCACAGGGCACGGTGCCAGGTAACGCCTGGGCGGCGCGAGCCGACGGAAAGTGCAACAGAAAGATACCGCCGAACGCTCCTGCCGCTCCGGGGCACTTGCCGGACGAATGTCCGGCCAAGTGTTCCCGGACCGCCGAAAGGCGGAGGCAGGAGGTGTGGCAAGGGTGAAATGGTGCGGTAAGAGCGCACCGCGAGCCTGGCAACAGGCCGGCACGGCAAACCCCACCGGGAGCAAGGCCAAATAGGGACCTCATGACGTGGCCCGCGTCGGGTCCGGGTAGGCTGCTTGAGCGTAGCGGCGACGCTGCGCCTAGAGGAATGACTGTCCAAGACAGGACCCGGCTTATCGGCCGGCTCCGCCACTTTCCTCAGATGACCGTGAGTCCGTTAGGCCCGGTAAGTGCAGTAGCGGCTTGAGCCGGAACGTGTCTCCGGCCGCCTCGCCTGTGCAACAGCGTGTGGGTGAAGCGCGCCAGTGGCTCCTGCTGAGGTCGATGGGCACGGCATCGCGGCAGTTCCATTGGCTAATCGCAGATCTGGCTCCGCCTGTCGCGGTCACCAAGCTTCCTGTCGCTGCCGTTCTATGCCGCAACTCAACTCGTACAGACGGTTCCCGGCAAAAAGCTCGCGGCTGAAGCCGCTCCTACGAGAATCCGGAATCTGGGCGGCGCCCCTCGACCCCTGAATTCGCGACAATCCGGCGATGAACGCCCGGTTAGGTCTGAAGACAGGACAATGCGCACTTGATCATCGCCTGCGACGATCCGGACTTTGCTTCCTTCAGCAATGTCGAGACCTCGTTCAGATTGAGACGAAACGCCCAAATCTCAAAATTTGAGACGAATCAGCCGCTTGTGGATAAAGCTTGAACAAGTCTCTCAAGTGTCGCGCAAGTCATTGACGGCATTGGCGAAAAAGCGCGTTTGGCCTGTTGACAACCCTGTGGGGCGACCCTAAGGTGGCGACTCGTGGGGAAACCGGGAAATTAGTGGTTTTCGCGCGCTGAAGTCCGCCGAAGACGGACATGACGGGCCAGGGTTGTTGTGTTTCAGGGTGAGACTGCCATCACGATCGACGACAAGGGCCGGCTGGCGATCCCGACCGGCTACCGTGATGTCGTCGCGCGCGAATGCGGCAACCGCCTGGTCATTACCTACAACCCCTTCGAGTCCGGTTGCCTGTACGTCTACCCGCAGCCGGTCTGGGAAGGCGTGCGCGACCAGGTCAACAAGCTGCCGCGGACCAAGAAAAACAGCCGCCTGCTGCAGCTGAAGCTGGTCGGCGCGGCGACCTTCGCCGAACCCGACGGTAATGGCCGCATCAGCATCCCGGCCAGCCAGCGCAACGCGATCGGCATCGAGAAAAAGGCCGTGCTGGTGGGCATGGGCGACAAGTTCGAGTTGTGGAGCGAGCAGGCGCATCTCGCGCAGATCAGGCAGACGCTGGGCGATGCCGATCTGGGTGAAGAGCTGCTCGATTTGCAGTTGTGACGGGCGGTGGCGCGGACGCCCGGTCCGCCCACCTTCCTGTGCGGCATTTGCCGGTGATGTACGCGCAGGTCATGGAAGGGCTGCGGATCCTGGAAGACGGAATCTATCTCGATGGCACGTTCGGGCGGGGCGGACATGCGCGTGGCGTGCTGCAACGCCTGGGCACCGGAGGCCGGCTGCTGCTGATGGACAAGGATCCCGAAGCGATCGCGGTTGCCGAACACGAGTTTGGCGCCGACCCGCGCGTGGCGATCCATCGCGGCAGCTTCACCGACCTCGCGCACTGGAGCACGGCGCAGCACGGCCTGGACGGCGTGCTCCTGGACCTGGGCGTGTCTTCGCCGCAGCTCGACGTTGCCGGGCGCGGTTTCAGTTTCGGAAAGGACGGCCCGCTCGACATGCGCATGGACCCCGACAGCGGCGAAAGCGCGGCGCAGTGGCTGGCTCGCGCCGGCGAAGCCGAGATCGCCGACGTGCTGTGGAACTACGGCGAGGAGCGCATGAGCCGCCGCATCGCCCGCACGATCGTCGCGCGCCGCGCCGAGCAGCCGATCACCCGTACCGCGCAGCTGGCCGAGCTGGTCGCCTCGGTGATGCCGCGTGGCAAGCCGGGGCAGAAGGAGATCCATCCGGCGACGCGTTCGTTCCAGGCAATCCGCATCCACGTCAACCGCGAACTGTCGGATCTCGAAGCGGGCCTCGATGCCGCCCACGCCGCGCTCAGGCCGGGCGGGCGGCTGGCGGTGATCAGCTTCCATTCGCTGGAAGACCGCATCGTCAAGCGCTTCATCGCCAGGCACGCGAAGGCGCCCGCGGGCAATCGCCGCCTGCCGGCGGCGGAAGACTTCGTGCCGACGCTGCGCGCGATCGGCGACGCCCGGAAGGCCGATTCCACGGAACTGGCCGGCAACCCCCGCGCGCGCAGCGCGGTGCTGCGGGTGGCTGAGAAGCTGGGTGAGAACCCGGCAGCCTGCGCAGGAGGCACCCGATGACCCGCATCATCGTCGCCGTCCTGGTGCTGGCCAACATCGTCACCGCGATCGGTGTGGTCAACGCGCGCCACCAGCACCGGCAGCTGTTCGTGCAGCTCACCCGTCTGGAGCACGCGCGCGACGAACTCAACATCGACTTCGGCCGCCTGCAGCTCGAGCAGGCGACCTGGGCCGAGGCCAATCGCATCGACCAGATCGCGCGCAACCGGCTCGGGATGAAGTTCCCCGAAACCGCGGACATCGTGGTGATCAGGCCATGAGAAACCGGGAATCGGGCATCGGGAAGTCTGGCCGTTCGACCGCTGGCAGCCGGGAATCGGGCAAGCGCGAAAGCGCGCTGGTCCGCTTGCTCGGGCTCTTCAGAGCACGCGCCGCCGATCACGAACCGCGGCCCTCGCGGCGCAACCGCGCGCAGTTCAACCTGCGCGGCCGGCTGAAGCTCGTGGTCGGCACGCTGGCGGCGTGCGCGGTGGCGCTGCTGGTGCGGGCGGTCGACCTGCAGCTGGTCGACAACGCCTTCTATCAGCAGAAGGCCGACGCACGGATCCTGCGCGAGATCCCGATCCCGACCTCGCGCGGCATGATCACCGACCGCAACGGCGAACCGCTCGCGGTCTCGACCCCGGTCGCATCGCTGTGGGCCAACCCGCAGGAGCTGAGCAAGTATCCAGACCGCCTGCCGCAACTGGCCGAGGCCACCGACCTCCCATTGGACTACCTGACGCGCTACGTGTCGCAGCGCGCGGACAAGGAGTTCATGTACATCCCGCGCCACCGCCGGATCAGCCCCGGCGCCGCGCGCAGGATCCTCGCGCTCAACATCCCGGGCGTGTTCTCGCAGCGCGAATACCGCCGTTTCTACCCGCAGGGCGAGGCGATGGCGCACATCCTCGGGTTCACCAACATCGATGACGAGGGACAGGAAGGCGTCGAGCTGGCCTTCGACGACTGGCTGCGCGGCAAGCCCGGCGCGGAGAAGGTGATCCGCGACCGCCGCGGGCGCATCGTCGAGAACGTGGACCTGGTGCGCGCCGCCGAACCGGGCAAGGACCTCACCCTCAGCATCGACCGCCGCATCCAGTACCTGACCTACCGCGAACTCAAGCACGCGCTGCTCGAGAGCGGCGCCAGCAGCGCGTCGGCGGTGGTGCTCGACATCAGCACCGGCGAGGTGCTGGCGATGGCGAACCTGCCTTCGTTCAATCCCAACGCGGTCGAATCCGGCCAGCGCGAATCGCATCGCAACCGTGCCGTGACCGACCTGATCGAGCCGGGTTCGACGATGAAGCCGCTGACCGTGGCCGCGGCGCTGGAAGCCGGCGTGGTGACGCCCGGCACGCTGATCGACACCAACCCGGGCTGGATGCCCAACGGCCGCTACCGCACCACGGACACCAGCAACCACGGCGTGCTCACCGTCACCGGCGTGATCACCAAGAGCTCGAACGTGGGCGTGTCGAAGATCGTGGCCAAGCTCGACGACCAGGACTTCTACGAGTTCCTGCGCAGGTTCGGCTACGGGCAGAGCACCGAAAGCGGATTCCCCGGCGAAGCCGCGGGCCTGTTCCCGCCCCCGTCGCGCTGGAGCGGCACCACCAAGCAGACGATGTCGTACGGCTACGGCATTTCGGTCACGCCGCTGCAGATCGCCCACGCCTATGCCGCGCTCGCCAACGGCGGCAGGATGATCGAGCCGACCTTCGTCAAGGGCCAGCCGCAGGAAACGCGCCAGGTACTCGATCCGAAGATCGCGCACGAAGTGATGAAGATGATGCAGACGGTGACCGAGCCCGGTGGCACCGCCAAGGACGCCGCGATCCTGGGCTACCACGTCGCCGGCAAGACCGGCACCGCGCGCATCGCCAGCGGCGGCGGCTATTCGCGCCGCTACGCTGCATTCTTCGCTGGCGTGGTGCCGGTCGACAACCCGCGCTTTTCGATGGCGGTGGTGGTGATGGATCCCGATCCCAGCCGCCGCGGCTACTACGGCGGCCGCGTTGCCGGCCCGGTGTTCCACAACGTCATGGAAGGCTCGCTGCGGCTGATGGACGTGCCGCCGGACGACATCGAAACCTGGCTGGCGGCGCAGGCCAAGGCACAGAAGAAGCAGGGAATCGGCAGTCTCGGTTCGGGATCCGGCAACGCAGCGGGCGCACCTGCGGCGGAAGCCGGGGCGGCACCGCGGGCGACAGGCGGCCGGGCTGCAGCGAGCGCCTTGCCTTCACCGATCCCGGCGGCGCCGCTGGGAGGCGCCCGATGACCCGCGCCATGCTGCTGTCCGAACTGCTGCCCGACGTGGCCGCGGTGCCGCCGACGCTGGCGATCACCGGGCTGGTGCTCGACAGCCGCGCGATCGCGCCGGGCGACGCGTTCGTCGCGATCGGCGGGTTCGGCACCCATGGCCTGCATTTCGTCGAACAGGCGCGCGCGGCCAACGCCGGCGCGATCCTGTTCGAACCGCCGGTGCCGGGCGACGTGCCGGCGCCGCCGGACGACGCGATCGCCGTGCCCGGCCTGCGTGCGCGCATGGGGGCGATGGCGGACACTTTCCACGGCCAGCCCTCGCGCGCGATGGCGATGGTCGGCGTCACCGGCACCAGCGGCAAGACGTCCACCGTGCAGTTGCTGGCGCAGGCGTGGACGCTGCTCGGCACCCGCAGCGGCACCATCGGCACACTCGGCGCGGGGCTTTACGGCGAGGCGGTAGCGACCGGTTTCACCACTCCGCTGGTGCTGCAGATGCATGCGCTGCTGGCGGACCTGCGCGAGGCCGGCGCGGCGTCGGTGGCGATGGAAGTCAGTTCTCATGCGCTCGACCAGGGTCGCGTGGACGCAGTGCATTACGACGTGGCGGTGTTCACCAACCTCACCCGCGACCACCTCGACTACCACGGCGACATGGAAACCTACGGCGCGGCCAAGGAGCGTCTGTTCTCGCGCGGGGGCTTGCGCGCCGCCGTGGTCAACCTGGACGACGCCTTCGGGCGCGCGCTGTTCGAACGCATCCCCGAGGGCGTGCAGAAGATCGGCACCAGCGCGCGCGGCGATACGGCCGCGCGGGTGCGCGCCGAACGGCTGGCGCTCGATGCGTCCGGCATCGCCTTCGACCTGGTGATCGACGAGACGCGCGTGCAGGTGCGATCCGCGCTGCTGGGCAGCTTCAATGTCGCCAACCTGCTGGTCGTGGCCGGCGTGCTGTCGTTCCAGGACGTGGCAGCCGACGCGATCGCCAGCGTGCTGTCGCAGCTGCAGCCGATTCCCGGCCGCATGAACCGGCTCGGCGGCCACCCGGCCGCCGATGGCCGCGAACTGCCGCTGGTGGTGGTCGATTACTCGCACAAGCCCGATCCGCTGCAGCAGGCGCTGGCGTCGCTGCGCGGCCACCTGCGCGGCCGGCTGATCTGCGTGTTCGGCTGCGGCGGCGAGCGGGACCGCGGCAAGCGCCCGCAGATGGCGGCGATCGCCGAGGCCGGAGCGGACCTGGTGATCGTCACCGACGACAACCCGCGCGGCGAGGACGGCGACGCGATCGTGGCCGACATCGTCGCCGGGTTCTCCGATCCTCAGGCGGTCGTGGTCGAACGCGATCGCCGCAGGGCCATCGCCCGGGCGATCGGCGAAGCCGGCGCGGACGACATCGTGCTCATCGCCGGCAAGGGCCACGAATCCTACCAGGAAGTGGCCGGGGTGAAGCACCCGTTCGACGACCGCCAGGTCGCGCGCGAACTGCTGGAGGGCAGGGCATGAACCCGCTTCCGCTCGCGCGCATCGCCCAGTGGTCCGGCGGCCACCTGCAGGGCGGCGACATGCCGATCGACACGGTCGTGACCGACACGCGGGCGATCGCGCCCGGTGACGGCCGCTCGGCGCTGTTCGTCGCATTGAAGGGCGAGCGTTTCGACGGCCACGACCACGTGGCCCATGCCGGCGAACTCGGCGTGCGTGCCGCGCTGGTGTCCCGCCTGGTCGACTCCCCGCTGCCGCAGGTGCTGGTCGCCGACACCCAGCGCGCACTCGCCTCGCTTGCCGCGGCGATGCAGCACGCGCGCACCGGCAAGGTCGTCGCAGTCACCGGCAGCAACGGCAAGACCAGCGTCAAGACGCTGCTGCTGTCGATCCTGCAGCGCGCCGGCAAGGCCTATGCGAACCCGGGCAACCGCAACAACGAGATCGGCCTGCCGCTGGCGGTGATCGACGCGCCGGACGATGCCGACTTCGCGGTCTATGAGATGGGCGCCGGCAAGCCGGGCGACATCGCCTACCTCACCGCGGTGGCGCGGCCGGACGTGGCGCTGGTCAACAACGTCGCCCCCGCGCACCTGGAGCGCATGGGCAGCCTGCTCGGCGTGGCTGACACCAAGGCCGCGATCTACGACGCGCTGCCCGCCGATGGCGTAGCGGTGATCAACGCCGACGATGCGTTTGCACCGTACTTCGCCGAGCGCGCGCACGGACGGCGCCTGCTGCGCTTCGGCCTGGACGCGCAGGCCGACGTCAGCGCGCGCGACCTGCGCTTCGCCGAGGACGGCATGCGGTTCGTGCTGACCGCGCCGGAAGGCGAGCGCGAGGCGATGGTGCCGATGCCCGGTCGCCACAGCGTCGCCAATGCGCTGGCCGCCGCATCGCTGGCGCTGGCCTGCGGCGTCGGCCTGGAAGACATCGTCGCCGGACTGCGCGACGCGCAGCCGGTGGCCGGTCGGCTGGTGCGGCACCGCCTGCCGGGCGACGTGCTGCTGGTCGACGACAGCTACAACGCCAACCCCGGTTCGCTCAACGCCGCGGTCGACACCCTGGCGGCCGCCGCCGGCGAAGCCTGGCTGGTATTGGGCGACATGCGCGAGCTGGGCGCCGACGCGCAGTCGCTGCACGAGCAGGCGGGGCGCCGTGCGAAGGAAGCGGGCATCGCGCGGCTGTACGCCCTGGGCGCGCTGAGTGCCGCGGCCGCGACGGCGTTCGGCGAAGGCGGCCGGGTGTTCGACTCGCACGCCGTGCTCGCCGACGCGCTGCGCGCCGACATCGCCGTGTTCGCGGCTCCGAGCATTGCGTCCAGGGACGAAAAGGTCGCGGCTGAAGCCGCTACCGCACACGCAGCGCGGCTTCAGGTGCTGGTCAAGGGATCGCGCGGCAGCGCGATGGATCGCGTCGTGACGGCGCTGCTCACGAACGTGGAAGCCGCGCATGCTGCTTGAACTTACACGCTGGCTGCAGCAGCTCGACGACCTGTTCGGACTGTTCGCCTATCTCACCTTCCGCGGCATCCTCAGCGCGCTGACCGCGCTGGCGCTGTCGTTGTGGTGGGGGCCGGCGATGATCCGCAAGCTGGCGCAGTACAAGGGCGGCCAGCCGATCCGCCAGGACGGCCCCCAGACGCACTTCTCCAAGGCCGGCACGCCGACCATGGGCGGCGCGCTGATCCTGACCACGGTGCTGGCCTCGGTGCTGCTGTGGGGCGACCTGCGCAACCGCTACGTGTGGCTGGTCCTGGTAGTGATGCTCGCGTTTGGCGCGATCGGCTGGTACGACGACTGGATCAAGATCGTGCGCCGCGACCCCAACGGGCTCAAGTCGCGCTGGAAATACCTGCTGCAGTCGCTGTTCGGCCTGGCGGCCGGGCTGTTCCTGTACTTCACCGCCGACCCGACGGTGCCGGCCGCCACCACGTTCTTCGTGCCGCTGCTCAAGCAGGTCGCGATCCCGCTGGGCGTGTTCTTCGTCGTGGTCGCCTACTTCTGGATCGTCGGCTTCTCCAACGCGGTCAACCTCACCGATGGCCTCGACGGCCTGGCGATCATGCCCACGGTGCTGGTGGCCTGCGCGCTGGGCGTGTTCGCCTACGCGTCGGGGAACGCGGTGTTCTCGACCTACCTGCAGATCCCGCAGATTCCCGGGGCGGGTGAACTGGTGATCATCTGCGCGGCGATCGCCGGCGCTGGACTCGGTTTCCTGTGGTTCAACACCTATCCGGCCATGGTGTTCATGGGCGACATCGGCGCGCTGGCGCTGGGCGCGGTGCTCGGCACCATCGCCGTGATCGTGCGCCAGGAGCTGGTGCTGGTGATCATGGGCGGCGTGTTCGTGGTCGAAACGCTGTCGGTGATGATCCAGGTGGCGTCGTTCAAGCTCACCGGCAAGCGCGTGTTCCGGATGGCGCCGATCCACCACCACTTCGAACTCAAGGGCTGGCCGGAGCCGCGCGTCATCGTGCGCTTCTGGATCATCTCGGTGGTGCTGGTGCTGGTCGGCCTCGCGACGTTGAAGGTGCGCTGATGGACATGCACGCCAGCGCCGCCCGCCAGTCCCGGTTGGATGCCAGCCACGCCCAGGCCACGCGCCTGGAAGCGATCACCGGTCGCTATGACGGCTGGCTGCTCGGCGCTTGCGTCGCGCTGGCCGGACTCGGCGTGGTGATGGTCGCATCGAGCTCGATCGCGATCGGCGAGGGCCTCGATGTCGGGCCGTTCTATTTCCTCAACCGGCACCTGATGTTCCTGGCACTTGGCGTGGGACTCGCGGTGTGGGCGATGCGCACCGAGCTCAAGACGGTCGAACAGTACAACCAGCTGCTGCTGATCGGCTGCGTGCTGCTGCTGCTGGCGGTGTTCGTGCCGGGCCTGGGCGATTCGGTCAACGGCGCGCGGCGCTGGATCAACCTGGGCGTGTCCAACTTCCAGGCGGTCGAGGCGGTGAAGCTGCTCTACATCGTCTGGCTGTCGAGCTACCTGGTGCGGTTCCGCGACGAGGTCAACGCGACCTGGCCGGCGATGCTCAAGCCGCTGGGCGTGGCGGTGCTGCTGGTCGGCCTGCTGCTGCTGCAGCCTGACTTCGGTTCTTCGTCGCTGCTGCTGGCGATCACCGCCGGCATGCTGGTGCTCGGCGGCGTCAACCTGCCGCGGATGTCGCTGCCGATCGTGATCGGCCTGCCGGTGTTCGCCTTCATCGCGATCCTCGAACCCTATCGCGTGCGCCGCTTCACCTCGTTCCTCGATCCGTGGGCCGACCAGCTGGGCTCCGGATACCAGCTCAGCAATGCGCTGATGGCGGTGGGTCGCGGCGAATGGTTCGGCGTAGGCCTGGGCGCATCGGTGCAGAAGCTTTCGTACCTGCCCGAGGCGCATACCGATTTCATCTTCTCGGTGATCGCCGAGGAGCTCGGCTTCGCCGGCGTCTGCCTGGTGGTGGGCCTGTACGCGCTGCTGGTCGGGCGCGCGTTCTGGATCGGCTATCGCTGCGTCGGCATGCGTCGCCATTTCGCCGGCTATTGCGCGTTCGGCGTGGCGCTGGCGATCAGCCTGCAGGCCTTCGTCTCGATCGGCGTCAACCTCGGCATCCTGCCGACCAAGGGCCTGACCCTGCCGCTGATCTCGTCGGGCGGATCGAGCGTGCTGATGACCTGCGCCGCGCTCGGCCTGCTGCTGCGGGTGTCCTACGAACTCGATCGCGCCGAACGCCAGGTCGCACGCTTGCGCGGCGAGAGCGCGCCGGCGCCCGAACCCATGCCGCCGCGCGACAAGCCGGCGCGAAGCAAGGTGCCTGCGACCGCGCAGCCCGCTCCCACCAACGCCAATCCCGCGGCTGCGCGCGGCACCAGCCGCCTGCGCCAGCGCGTCGAACCCACCATGGGACGCATTGCATGATCCGCAGGATGCTCGACAGCCGCGACGCGGCGCCCGGCGCCGCCGCTCCCGGCGACTTCGCCAGGCGCTACTCGCGCGTCCACTTCGTCGGCATCGGCGGCGTGGGCATGAGCGGCATCGCCGAGGTGCTGTGCACGCTGGGCTACCACGTGTCCGGTTCGGACACCGCCGACAACGCGGTGACGCGCCGCCTGACGGGCCTCGGCGCCAACGTGCATCGCGGCCACGCCGCGTCCAACGTGCTGGGCACCGACTGCGTGGTCGTGTCCAGCGCGATCAGGCCCGACAACCCGGAACTGCTGGAAGCGCGCGCGCAGCGCATCCCGGTGGTGCCGCGCGCGGAGATGCTGGCCGAACTGATGCGCTTCCGCCGCGGCATCGCGGTCGCCGGCACCCACGGCAAGACCACCACGACCTCGCTGCTGGCCAGCGTGCTGGCCGAAGGCGGCCTGGATCCGACCTTCGTGATCGGTGGGCAGCTGCTCGCCGCCGGCGCCAATGCGCGCCTGGGCGGTGGCGACTGGCTGGTGGCCGAGGCCGACGAAAGCGATGGCAGCTTCCTGCGCCTGAACCCGCTGGTGGCGATCGTCACCAACATCGACGCCGACCACCTGGAGAACTACGGCGGCGATTTCGCACGGGTCAAGGCGGCGTTCTCCGAGTTCCTGCACCGCCTGCCGTTCTACGGCGTCGCGGTGCTGTGCATCGACGATCCCGAAGTCGCCGAACTGGCCAGCAACACGCCGCGCCACGTGATGACCTACGGTTTCGACGACAACGCCGAAGTGCGCGCCGAGGCCGTGGTCCAGGAAGGCGCGCGCATGCGCTTCGAGCTGTGCCTGCCCGACGGCACCTGCACGCCGGTCACGCTCGCGCTGCCGGGCCGCCACAACGTGCAGAACGCGCTGGCCGCGGCCGCGGTCGCCTGGCAGCTCGGCGTCCAGGCCGACGCCATCGCCTCGGCGCTGGAGAAGTTCCAGGGCATCGGCCGCCGCTTCAACCTGCTCGCGCAGCTCACCACCGGGCAGGGCGCGACCGTGCAGCTGGTCGACGACTACGGCCACCATCCCAAGGAGCTGGCCGCGGTATTCGCCGCGGCCCGCGGCGGCTGGCCGGACAAGCGCCTGGTGGTCGCGTTCCAGCCGCATCGCTACAGCCGCACGCGCGACCTGTTCGACGACTTCGCCGGCGTGCTGTCCGACGTCGACGCGCTGGTGCTGACCGAGGTCTATCCGGCAGGCGAAGCGCCGATCGCGGGCGCCGACGCGCGCTCGCTTGCGCGCGCGATCCGCGCCCGCGGGCGCATCGATCCGGTGGTGGTCAACAGCGCGAAGGAACTGGGCGAGGTGCTGCCCGACGTGCTGCGCGATGGCGACCTGCTGCTGATGATGGGCGCCGGCGACATCGGCCACGCCGCGCAGCAGCTGGCCGCGAACGGATTCGAAGGAGGCAGCCGATGAGCCGCAGCCTGCCGCCGCCGCGCTTCGACGCCCCCTCGGTGTTCGGCCGCGTCGCCGTGCTGATGGGCGGCACCACGTCCGAGCGCGAAGTGTCGCTGGATTCCGGCCGCAACGTGCTGGAAGCGCTGCGTGCGCGTGGCGTCGACGCCAACGGCGTCGACGGCATCCCCAACCTGGTGCGCGAGCTGCAGGACAGGCACTTCGATCGCGTCTTCAACATCCTCCACGGCGGCGACGGCGAAAGCGGCGTGCTGCAGGGCCTGCTCGAATCACTGCGCGTGCCGTACACCGGTTCGGGCGTGCTGGGCAGCGCGCTGGCGCTGGACAAGGTGCGTGCCAAGCAGGTATGGAGCGCGATCGGTTTGCCGACCCCGCGCTATGTGCGCATCCCCAAGGAAGCCGGCGCCGAAGCGGTGCACGCCGCCGCGCGCGAGCTGGGACTGCCGGTGATCGTCAAGCCGTCGCTGGAAGGCTCGAGCGTGGGCGTCAGCCGCGTGTTCGACGAGGCCGACCTCGACGCCGCGGTGGAGCTGGCCGCGCGCTACCCCGGCGAACTGCTGATGGAACAGCTGATCGAGCCCGGCGGCGCCACCGGCGGCGAATACACCATCGGTGTGCTCGATGGCCGCGCGCTGGCCAGCATCCGCATCGTGCCGGCGGGCGAGTACTACGACTACCACGCCAAGTACGTGGCCGACGACACGCAGTACCTGTGCCCGGGCCTGGATGAGGCCGGCGAAGCAGAAGCGCGCGACCAGGCTGAACGCGCCTTCGCCGCACTCGGCCTGCGCGGCTGGGCGCGCGTGGACTTCATGCGCGACCGCGACGGCCGCAACTGGCTGCTCGAGGCGAACACCGCGCCGGGCATGACCAGCCATTCACTGATGCCGAAGTCCGCGGCGGCGCTGGGCGTGCCGTTCGAGGAACTGTGCTGGCGGATCCTGGAAACCTCGATGCCGGGGGCGGCGGGATGAGCGCATTCCTGCGGATCGCTGCCTGGATGATCGCCGTGGCGCTGGTCGTGCTGCCGGTGATCGCGGTGCTGCAGGGCTGGATCGGCGCCGAGCGCTGGCCGCTGCGCACGCTGCGCATCGGCGGCGACCTGGAACGAGTCGATGAGCAGAAGCTGCGCGCCGCGGTATTGCCGTACGCGCGCAACGGCTTCTTCGCGATCCGGCTCGAGGACGCGCAGGCCGCGGTGGCGAAGCTGCCGTGGGTCGAGCGCGCCGAAGTCCGCAAGCGCTGGCCGGACGTGGTCGAGGTGCGCATCGTCGAGCACCGGCCGTTCGCGCGCTGGGGCAAGGACCAGCTGCTGTCCGAGGACGGCGACCTGTTCCCGCTCGCTGGCGCGGAAGTGCCCGGCAGCCTGCCGCGCTTCGACGTCGACGCGCCCGCCGCGCGCATTGCGGACGTGGTCGCGCTCTACAACGAGGCCAGCGAACTGTTCGCGCCAGAGGGCGTCCGCGTGCGCGAGGTGTCGCTTGATCGCCGCGGCAGCTGGTCGCTGCTGCTGTCCAACGGCGTCCGCGTCGTGGTCGGCAGCCAGGAGGCGCGCCTGCGCCTGGCGCGGTTCGCGCGCCTGCTTCCCGGATTGCTGGCGCAGAACCCGCAGCCTCTGGCCCGCGCCGACCTGCGCTACACCAACGGGTTTGCGCTGACCTGGGGCGAAGAGGCGGTGGCCGTAACGCCCGCGCCGACGGCCATGGCGCGAGCGAGGACACCGGCGAGGCGCATCGCGCTCGGCGGCCGCGGCTTCGAACGGCCGGACGGCCGGTCATCACGAATCACGAATCACGGTGCCATGACATGAACCGCAAAGGCGACAAGGCCCTCATCGTCGGCCTCGACATCGGCACCTCCAAGGTGGTGGCGCTGGTGGGCGAATACTCGCCCGGCAACCCGATCGAGGTGATCGGCATCGGCTCGCACGAATCGCGCGGCCTCAAGCGCGGCGTGGTGGTGGACATCGAGTCCACCGTGCAGTCGATCCAGCGCGCGGTGGAGGAAGCCGAGCTGATGGCCGGCTGCGAGATCCGCTCGGTCTATGCATCGATTTCCGGCAACCACGTGCAGTGCCGCAATTCGCCGGGCATCGTGCCGATCCGCGACGGCGAGGTGACGTATTCCGACCTCGACCGTGTGCTGGAAGCGGCCAAGGCGGTGGCGATCCCGGCCGACCAGAAGATCCTGCACGCCATCCCGCGCGAGTACGTGCTCGACGACTCGCAGGAAGGCATCCGCAACCCGGTCGGCATGACCGGCGTGCGCCTGGAGGTGCACGCGCACCTGGTGGTGTGCGCGCAGTCGGCGGCGGCCAACATCAGCAAGTGCGTGCAGCGCTGCGGCCTGCAGATCGACGACCTGATCCTGTCGTCGCTGGCCTCAAGCACGGCGGTGCTCACCGGCGACGAGCGCGAGCTTGGCGTGGTGCTGGTCGATATCGGCGCAGGCACCACGGATCTCGCGGTGTTCGTGCAGGGCGCGATCTGCCACACCGCGAGCCTGCCGATCGCCGGCGACAAGGTCACCGAGGACATCGCGCACATGCTGCGCACGCCCACGCCTGAAGCGGAGCAGATCAAGGTGCGCTACGCCTGCGCGCTGGCGCAGCTGGCAACTTCGGAAGAGTCGATCCAGGTGCCCAGCGTCGGCGATCGCGCGCCGCGCCGGCTGCCGCGGCAGTCGCTGGCGCAGGCGGTGCAGGCCCGCTACGAGGAGATCTTCGAGATGGTGCAGGCCGAACTGCGCCGCTCGGGCTTCGAGCAGCACGTGCGCGCCGGGATGGTGCTCACCGGCGGCGCCGCGAAGATGGAAGGCGTGGTCGAACTCGCCGAGGAAATGCTGCAGATGCCGGTGCGCGTGGGCATTCCGCAGCACGTGACGGGCCTGGGCGAAGTGGTCAACAACCCGGTGCACGCCAGCGGCGTGGGGCTGCTGCTGATGGGCAGCCAGATCGAGCATCCGCGGCGCCCGGTGATCCCCACCGGCCGCGCGGGATCGCTCTTCAACAAGTTGAAGAACTGGTATCGCGGTGAATTCTGAGCCGTCGGCAAGTGGATGCGGAAAACGGCCTTTGGGCTGGTGATCACCGGGATGGGAAGGGCAACGGCGGGCAAATCGGTGCGGGAAAGAACGGAACAGGGCGGCAAAGAGCGGCAGGCGACAGGCAAACGATTGCAGTAGAGCGACACGAAAAACCACATAAACGCCGGGCGACAGGCGGCGGGCGCGGCAGCCGAACAGCTTCCGAATCCCACCCCGGACCCGGCACTTAAAAACGAGGACACGGACATGGCGCATTTCGAACTGGTGGAAAAGATGGCTCCCAACGCCAACATCAAGGTGGTGGGCGTCGGCGGCGGCGGCGGCAACGCGGTCGCGCACATGGTCAACAGCAGCGTGGACGGGGTGGAATTCATCACCGCCAACACCGACTCGCAGGCGATCAAGAACTGCGGCGCGAAGCTGCAGCTGCAGCTTGGCAGCAACGTCACCAAGGGCCTGGGCGCCGGCGCCAACCCCGAAGTCGGCCGCCAGGCCGCGCTCGAGGACCGCGAACAGA
Organism: Luteimonas notoginsengisoli; assembly: GCF_042648885.1. NCBI lineage: Bacteria > Pseudomonadati > Pseudomonadota > Gammaproteobacteria > Lysobacterales > Lysobacteraceae > Luteimonas > Luteimonas notoginsengisoli. The sequence continues at coordinate 259,652 of NZ_JBHRYF010000001.1, forward strand.
TCATGGACGCGCTGCAGGGCGCGGACATGGTGTTCATCACCGCTGGCATGGGCGGCGGCACCGGCACCGGCGCCGCGCCCGTGGTCGCGCAGTTGGCCAAGGAAATGGGCATCCTGACCGTCGCCGTGGTCACCAAGCCGTTCCCGTTCGAGGGCCGTCGCCGCATGCAGGTGGCGCTCAAGGGCATCGACGAACTGAGCCAGCACTGCGATTCGCTGATCACCATCCCCAACGAAAAGCTGATCACCGTGCTCGGTCGCAACGCGACCATGATCCAGGCCTTCCGCGCCGCCAACGACGTGCTGCTCGGCGCCGTGCAAGGCATCGCCGACCTGATCGTGCGCCCGGGACTGATCAACGTCGACTTCGCCGACGTGCGCACCGTGATGAGCGAGATGGGCCTGGCGATGATGGGCACCGGCACCGCCCGCGGCGACGATCGCGCGCAGGCCGCCGCCGAAGCCGCGATCCAGAACCCGCTGCTCGACGACGTCAACCTCGCCGGCGCCAACGGCATCCTGGTCAACATCACCGCCGGCGCGGACTTCACCATGGCGGAGTTCGACGAGGTCGGCCGCACCGTGGAGAACTTCGGCAGCGAGGACGCGACCATCGTCATCGGCACCGTGCTCGACCCGGACATGCAGGACGAGGTCCGCGTCACCGTGGTCGCCACCGGCCTGAACCGCAACGCCGGCCGCCAGGTCGGCCGCCACGAAGACCGCGGCTTCGGCCACGACATCGTGCGCAAGCCGCAGGTCGAGCTGGTCCGCAGCCAGGCCCGCCGCGACGGCACCACCGGCATGCTGATCGAGGAAGACGCCACCGCGTTCGGCTCGGGACAGAGCATCGCGTCGAGCCTGCGTGGTCGCTCCGTTGCCAGCGAACCGTCCGCGGCGCCGGCACCGGCGACGGCCGACTTCGGCAGCGACAGCTACCTGGACATTCCGGCGTTCCTGCGCCGCCAGGCCGACTGATCGTTGCAGGCGGTGCGGTGCAGGTCCGGACGATCCGGCTCGGCCATCCGTGACCGGGCGTTCGGCGGCACGCGTGGCAGTGCATCGCCAGCGCGCCAGCTCATCGCGCGCCGGCGGGCAACTGAAAGTGTGATGGTCGGCGGCGAGAGCCTTCGGCCCGCGTGGGAACGCCAAGGCGTATAACGGTGCCGGAGCCGGACCCTGGCGCGCGATGTTCCCGCGGTGAAAGATGTCCTTGTTCAACCCACCGGGCCTGCGCCGGCCCGGTGGTTTTTTCCCGCTCCCGGCGTGCGCGGCACGGCGAATGAGACCGGCGCACGACGCGTCCGATGGTCGATCGGTGCTTCGTTCAGGTTCAGTCTTGCGTGCTAATCTTCTGCCGTTTCCGCCCCCGCGGCGACACACCGGATCCCGCCCCCGCCCATGCAGCAGCGCACCATCAAGAATGTGATCCGCGCCACCGGCGTGGGGCTGCACAGCGGCGAGAAGGTCTACCTCACCCTGCGTCCGGCCCCAATCGATACCGGCATCGTCTTCCGCCGCGTCGACGTCGAGCCGGCGGTGGAGATCCCCGCCGATGCCGAGCTGGTCAGCGAGACCACGCTGTGCACCGGCCTGTCGCGCGACGGCGCCAAGGTGCAGACCGTCGAACACCTGATGTCGGCACTGGCCGGCCTGGGGCTCGACAACCTGTATGTCGACCTGTCCGCCGCCGAAGTGCCGATCATGGACGGCTCGGCCGGTCCGTTCGTGTTCCTGCTGCAGTCCGGCGGCATCGTCGAGCAGGGCGCGGCCAAGCGTTTCATCCGCATCAAGCGTCCGGTGGAAGTGCGCGACGGCGACAAGGTCGCGCGTTTCGAGCCGTATGAAGGCTTCCGCCTGGGCTTCACCATCGATTTCAACCACCCGGCGATCCCCAGCGCGCAGTCGCGCGCGGTGATCGAGTTCTCCACCGAGAACTACATCCGCGAAGTGAGCCGCGCGCGCACGTTCGGCTTCATGCGCGACCTGGAATACATGCGCGAGCGCAACCTCGGCCTCGGCGGCTCGATGGACAACGCGATCGTCCTGGACGAATTCCGCGTGCTCAACGACGACGGGCTGCGCTACGGCGACGAGTTCGTGCGCCACAAGATCCTCGACGCGGTTGGCGACCTGTACCTGGCCGGCCACGCCGTCATCGGCGCCTTCGAGGGCTACAAGTCCGGCCATGCGCTCAACAACAAGCTGGTGCGCGCGCTGCTGGCCGAACGCTCGGCGTGGGAAGAAGTGACGTTTCCCGACCCGGCCATCGTGCCGCTGGCCTACGTCGAGCCGCTGCCGGCCTGACAGGTTTCGATGCTGCCGGCGACGCGTGACCGAACCGCGTTAGGCCGGCCTCAGCTCCGCAAGGGGCCGTCCGCAGTGCCGGACCGTGCTCACAGAAGTGAGCGCCGCGTGAACTTTAACGATAATTTAACCCGAAGTTTCTAAAAAATTAGCGGGTGATTAACGTCCTGCGGGCTTCCGGCCGTTAGCATGCCTCGTCCGTCGCGGTCTGGCTTCACGAAAACGTGGCCAGGCACCCCCACCGGACATTTCAGGATCCGTCTTTCGCAGGTTCGTTCCCGGACCCGCGAATAGACGCCAGGGCATCACGCACGGCGGCACGCGCGGTGGCCGACACAGGCACGGTTGCCGGCGCCGATGGCGCTTGCGAACCGGGCGTTTGCCTCGTCGTTCGGACGACGAAGCGGGTGACATCCAGCCCGAGGGAGCGGGCGGCGTCGATCAGTCCAGTGGAAGCCAGGCGCAGCCTGGCGTGCCAGACGGGCGAATCGACAAGGTAGACGAGCCTGTCGCCATCGACATTCGCCAGCCGCGCATGCGCGGCCAGTGAAGGCGGCAGGAAGGGGCTCAAACGACGGTCCAGTTCATCCAGCCACATCGCGCGGCGGATCGGATTGCCGCCCACGGCATCGCCCAGCAGCGCTTCGAGCGCAGCGCGCGGGACCGGGGAGGACGACCGGGATCTCGAATCAGACATTGGCAGAACATGACTTTACACAGCTTCCTGACATCGGCGCGTGATCTTTCCGCCAGCTCCTGGCGATGGACGCGCCGCCACGGCCACGCATTGGCTGCTTCCTTCTCGGCCCGCACGCATGCGGGCGCCGCTCGACTGCACGCCTACAGTGCAGGCCGGCCGGCCGCGGCCATCGCGGCGCTGCTGATTGGCGGCGTGGCGCTCGGCGCGGGCGCCACCCAGGGCATCAGCGCGGCGCGCACGGCACACCTGGAAGCCCGCAACGACGCGCAGCGCACCTTGCTTGCCAGCACCCGTCGCGAGGCGCAGCACGAGGTCAACGCCCTGGCCGCGCGCCTGGGCGAACTGCAGGCCGAGGCCAACCGTCTCAACGCGCTCGGCGAGCGCCTGACTCGCATCGGCCAGCTCGGCGACGGCGAGTTCGACTTCAACAAGCCGGTGGGCGTCGGCGGCGAAGGCCCGGTGCGCGACATGGCCGCCGGCGAACTGCGCGGCGGCATGGACCGGCTCGGCGCCCAGCTGACCGATTCGGGCAAGCAGCTGTCGGTGCTCGAGTCGCTGCTGTTCAACCGCGAGCTCGACCGCAGCGCGACCCCGTCGCGGATGCCGATCCTCAATACCTACATCACCTCCGGCTACGGTGGCCGTGCCGATCCGTTCGGCGGTGGCCGGGGGTTCCACAAGGGCATCGATTTCCACGCAAGCACCGGCGATCCGGTCCTGGCCGTTGCCGATGGCGTGGTCAGCTACGCCGGCGTGCGTTCGGGCTACGGCAAGGTGGTCGAGGTCGACCACGGCAATGGCTACGTGACCCGTTACGCGCACAACTCGCGGCTGGTGGTGCAGGTCGGCGACCTCGTGCGCAGCGGCCAGCGGATCGCAAAGGCCGGCTCGACCGGGCGCTCCACCGGCGCGCACGTGCATTTCGAAGTCTGGCAGGACGGTCGGGTGCTCAACCCGCGCAAGTTCCTGGGCGAGCAGGGCGGCCAGCGCGAGCGCATGTAGGACCTGCGGTGCGGGTGCCCCGGCGGCGGCAGCTACGGCCGGTGATCGACGCTCCAGCCGTGGCGCTGGGCCGCTGGCTCCGGATAGGATGACCCGGAAACTTTGGGGGCACGGCGCGGTCGGACACCGGCGCGTGGCGACAGGCGCCAGGGGATCACCGGAGCGTGATGCCGGTTGGCGAGCCCGGAAGCGGGCTTGATACCCCCCTCGGGTGTCTCCACGTACAATGTCCCGTTGCCAAAAAAGGGCGCCCGGCGCCCTTTTTGCATTTGCGGGGATTGGTCAGGCTCGCTGCGACCTCCGGGTCCGATGATCCATTCCGCGCATCCACCCCGCGCTTCCACCTCAAGTTCCCCAACCGGTACACCCATGCTCAATCGCTTGCTCACCGGCGTCTTCGGCAGCCGCAATGAACGCCTGATCAAACAGCTCCAGCGCATCGTCACCAAGATCAACGCGCTCGAACCTGACATGCAGGCCCTTTCGGACGCCGAACTGCAGGCGAAGACCCCCGAGTTCCGCGAGCGTGTCAGCAAGGGCGAGTCGCTCGACAAGTTGCTGCCCGAAGCCTTCGCCGTCTGCCGCGAGGCCTCGGTTCGGGTGTTCGGCATGCGTCATTTCGACGTGCAGCTGGTCGGCGGCATGGTCCTGCACATGGGCAAGATCGCCGAGATGCGCACCGGCGAGGGCAAGACCCTGACCGCCACCCTGGCCGTGTACCTCAACGCGCTGGAAGGCAAGGGCGTGCACGTGGTCACCGTCAATGACTACCTGGCCCGTCGCGACGCGGCGCAGATGGGCAAGCTGTATGGCTGGCTCGGCCTGAAGACCGACGTCGTCTATCCCGGCATGCCGCATTCGGACAAGCACGCTGCGTACGCCGCCGACATCACCTACGCCACCAACAACGAGATCGGCTTCGACTACCTGCGCGACAACATGGCGCTGTCGAAGGACGACCGCTTCCAGCGCAGCCTCAACTTCGCGATCATCGACGAGGTCGATTCGATCCTGATCGACGAAGCGCGCACGCCGCTGATCATTTCCGGCCCTGCCGACGAGTCGCCGGAGCTGTACATCAAGGTCAACCGCGTCGTGCCCAAGCTCGTGCGGCAGACCGAAGAGGAAGGCGAGGGCGACTACTGGGTCGACGAAAAGGCCAAGCAGGTGCACCTGTCGGAAGACGGCCAGGAACACGCCGAGGCGTTGCTGCGCGAGGCCGGGATCCTCGACGCCGACGAGAGCCTGTACGCGCCGCAGAACATCCACGTCGTCCACCACCTCAACGCCGGCCTGCGCGCCCACGGCATCTACCAGCGCGACGTCGATTACATCGTGCGCGACGGCGAGGTGATCATCGTCGACGAGTTCACCGGCCGCACCCTGACCGGGCGCCGCTGGTCCGATGGCCTGCACCAGGCGGTCGAGGCCAAGGAAGGCGTGCCGGTGCAGCGCGAGAACCAGACGCTGGCCAGCATCACTTTCCAGAACCTGTTCCGCATGTACGGCAAGCTCGCCGGCATGACCGGCACCGCCGACACCGAGGCCTACGAGTTCCAGAGCATCTACGGCCTGGAAGTTGTGGTGATCCCCACCAACCGCCCGATGATCCGCATCGACAACCCCGACGCGGTATTCCTCAACCGCGCCGGCAAGTACCGCGCGGTGATCGCCGAACTCAAGGACGCCCATGCGCGCCAGCAGCCGGTGCTGGTCGGCACGACCTCGATCGAGGTCTCGGAAATGCTCAGCGACCAGCTGCGCGAGGCCGGCATCCCGCACGAGGTGCTCAACGCCAAGCAGCACGAGCGCGAGGCGACCATCGTCGCCCAGGCCGGCCGCCCGGGCGCGGTCACCATCGCCACCAACATGGCCGGCCGCGGCACCGACATCGTGCTGGGCGGTTCGCTCGAAGCCGAGCTGGCCGAACTGGAGGCCGAACGCGGCGAGCCGGTCGACGAGGTCACCCGTGCACGCCTGAAGTCCGAATGGCAGAAGCGCCACGACGCGGTCAAGGCCGCCGGCGGCCTGCACATCGTCGGCACCGAGCGCCATGAATCGCGCCGCATCGACAACCAGCTGCGCGGCCGTTCCGGTCGCCAGGGCGATCCGGGTTCCAGCCGCTTCTACCTGTCGCTCGAAGACAACTTGATGCGCATCTTCGCCGCCGACTGGGTGCAGCGGGTCATGGCCCGGATGGGCCTGAAGGAAGACGACATCATCGAAAGCCCGCTGGTGTCGAAGCAGATCGCCAACGCGCAGCGCAAGGTCGAAGCGCACAACTTCGACATCCGCAAGAACCTGCTCGAGTTCGACGACGTCAACAACGACCAGCGCAAGGTCGTATACGCCCAGCGCAACGAGCTGCTGGAAGCCGAGAGCGTGCACGAGAACATCGCCGGCATCCGCGCCGACGTGGTGGCCGACATCGTCGACCGCTTCGCGCCGCCCGACTCGATCGACGAACAGTGGGACCTGCCGGGCCTGGAGGCCACGCTGGCCGAGGAGTTCGGGGTGCAGGTGGGGGTCGAGCAGATGGTGCGCAGCCGCGAGGAAGTCGACGTCGAGGTCATTCAGGGCCACGTGCAGGAGACGCTCGACCGGCTGTTCGCCGACAAGGAAGCCTCGGTCGGGCCCGAGACGATGCGCATGCTGGAAAAGCACATCATGCTCAACGTCGTCGACCAGAACTGGAAGGAGCACCTGGCGCGCATGGATTACCTGCGCCAAGGCATCCACCTGCGCAGCTACGCGCAGAAGCAGCCCAAGCAGGAGTACAAGCGCGAGGCTTTCGAGCTGTTCAGCGAGATGCTGTCGAAGGTCAAGCGCGAAGTGGTTTCGCTGCTGGCGCGGGTGCGCATCCGCAGCGAGGAGGAAGTGGCCGAGCTGGAAGCGCAGGAACGCGCGCAGGCCGAAGCTGCCGCGCGCCAGATGCAGTTCCAGCATGCCGAATCCGGTGGCCTCGGCGCCGACGAGGAGGCCGAGCAGGCCCGTCTCGCGCAGGACGCCGCGGCCCACGTTCCTGCGACCCGCGAGGGCCCCAAGGTCGGCCGCAACGATGCATGCCCCTGCGGCAGCGGCAAGAAGTACAAGCACTGCCATGGGCAGCTGGCGTAGGAGCCAGGGAGCGGGGAAGGGGGCATCGTCCAAGGCGAACGCCCGGCCCCGCTGTTTCACGTCGGCACCGGCACTCGCCTGCGATTGTCCCGCGGCGAGTCCGTGCGGCCGGGAGCGCTCCGGGTTTCGCGGGCGTCCAAGCCGTCGTCCGGATCCACCCGCTTGGGAATACGCCGCGCGCTCGTGACCAGTTCTCGATCGATCTCCGATGCCCCGCGGGTCGAAGTCGTCGCCGCCGCGATCACCGACGCCCGCGGCCGCGTGCTGCTGGCGCGCCGCACCGAGGGCCGGGACCTTGCCGGCCTGTGGGAGTTCCCGGGCGGCAAGCGCGAGCCCGGCGAATCGTCGGAACAGGCCCTGGTGCGCGAGCTGCTTGAAGAGCTGGGCATCGAAGTCGAAGTCGGCCCGCCGCTGATCGCCGTCGCCCAGCAATACCCGCACAAGCGCCTGCGCCTGGACGTGCGCCGCGTGATGCGCTGGCACGGCATCCCGCGCGGCCATGAAGGCCAGGCGCTGGCATGGGTGCCGCCCGACAAGCTCCCCGGTTACGCCATGCCGCCCGCCGACCGCCCCGTGGTCGCCGCCCTGCTGCAGCCGGACCGATGCCTGGTCACTCCGGTGCCCGCTTCGCCGGCGGAGGATGGCGCTTGGCTGGACGCCCTGCAGCGCGCGCTGGCCGCCGGTGTCCGCCGCATCCAGGCGCGCCTGCCGGGAATGGACCCGGCCCGGCGCATCGCGCTGGTCACCGCCGCCGCTGGTCACTGCGCCGGGGCCGGCGCCGAACTGCTGGTCAACGGCGACGCCAATCTCGCGCGCGAGCTCGGCCTTGGCCTGCACCTGCCGGCCGCGCAGCTGCGTTCCTTGGCCACGCGCCCCGTTCCGGCCGGCACCCGCCTGTCCGCTTCCTGCCACGACGTCGCGGAGCTGGGCCTGGCCGAAGCGCTCGGCTGCGACTTCGCCATCGTCGGCCCGGTCGCCCGCACGCCGACCCACCCGGGAGCCCCGGGCATTGGCTGGCCCGCCTTCGAAGCACTGCGGGAACAGGCATCGCTGCCGCTCTACGCCATCGGCGGTCTCGGTCCCGACGACGTTGCCATTGCCCGCCAGCATGGCGCCCAGGGGATCGCCGCGATTCGCGGCCTGTGGTCCTAGGCTCGCCGGCCACGCGACGCGCGACCGGCCCCCGGTTGCCCGCCGGACGCGGTGGATCTACGTCGCAGGTGCCTGCGCGGCCAGGCTGCGATAGCGCCTGTCGAGCGCCGCGACGTGCGCGCCCAGCGCCTCGATGGCGCCGTCGTTGACGATCACGTCGTCGGCGATCGCGAGGCGTTGCCGGCGCGTGGCCTGGGCACCGATCATGCGGTCGGCGAGGTCATGGTCGATGCCGTCGCGCGCCAGCAGGCGCGCGTGCTGCACGGCCTGCGGCACGTCGATCACCAGGATGCGATCGAGCCACGGATAAGCGTCGCGGCCCCCGCCTTCGGCTAGCAGCGGAATGGCCGCGATGACGTACGGTCCCGGCGCGGCGGCGCAGGCGAGCTGCAGCGCGGCGCGCACGCGCGGATGCACGATCGCCTCCAGCCGCGTGCGCGCATCGGGATCTGCGAACACGCGCCTGCGCATCGAGGCCCGGTCCAGTTCGCCGTCGTCTGCCAGAACATCGGGGCCGAACGCCGCGACCACTTCGGCCAGTCCCGTGGAACCCGCGGCCACCGCGTCGCGTGCGGCGAGGTCCGCGTCCGCCACGGCAATGCCCAGCGCGGCGAAGCGGCGGGTGATTTCGCTCTTGCCCGAGGCCACGCCACCGGTGAGCCCAACGATGAAGTCGCTCATGGCGCGATTATGTATGAGGTCGGGCGGCGATCCGCGGCGACCCCATCCGCGGCTGCCGCGCTTCGCACGTCACGGGCCTTGGACCGGTCGACGATGGACTGGCTGGCAGGTATCCCTGCGCGTCGACGGCCGCCCACGTGGAGGGGCTTCTCGGCGATTCCCAGCCGAAAGGCGTCGCGGCCGTGGCCGCCCTTCCTTGGCATGTGGACCACGCGCTTTCCGGCCAACGGCCGGATCAAGCCGCGAGCAGCCGCCGGTATTCGGCGGCGGGCCCGCTGCCGAAGCTGCACAGCAAGGCGCGTTCCGGCAGGTGCGCCGACCAGCTGCGCAATTGCCCGACGGCGATCGCCGCCGCCAGCGCGAGCGGATAGCCGTACACCCCGCAGCTGATCGCCGGGAACGCGATCGTGGCAATCCCGCGATCGGCAGCCAGCCGCAGCGAGTTCCGGTAGCAGGCGGCCAGTAGCTCCGGCTCGTGCAGGTCGCCGCCGCGCCAGACCGGCCCGACGGTATGGATCACCCAGCGCGCCGGCAGCCGATGGCCGCCGGTGATCCGCGCCTCGCCGGTCGGGCAGCGCACGCCGGGCCGCACTTCCGGCAGCGCGCGGCATTCTTGCAGCAGGCCCGGGCCCGCCGCGCGGTGGATGGCGCCGTCCACCCCGCCGCCGCCGAGCAGCGACTCGTTGGCCGCATTGACGATCGCGTCGACCGCCAGCGTGGTGATGTCGCCCTCGACGCCTTCGATGCGCACCTGCGTCGCCGCGACTCAGTCGAGCGAAGCCAGCCAGGCGTCGTCGGAGCCTTCTTCCACGCCCTCGAGCAGGAATGTCGACAGGTAGCGCTCGCCGGTGTCGGGCAGCATCGCCAGGATCACTTCGCCGTCGCTCGCCGACTGCGCCACCTCCAGCGCCGCGGCGACCGTGGCGCCGGCGGAGAGGCCCACGAAGATCCCTTCCTCCCGCGCCAGCCGCAACGCGGTGTCGCGCGCGGTCGCGTCGTCGACGGTAAGGATGCGCGATGCGGCCTTGCGGTCGAGCACCGCGGGAACGAAGTCCGGCGTCCAGCCCTGGATCTTGTGCGGCGCCCAGTCCTTGCCCGCGAGCAGCGAAGCCCCGGCCGGCTCGGCCGCGGTCACCTTCACTTCCGGGCGCGCCACGCGCAGCACGTCAGCCACGCCGGTGAGCGTGCCGCCGGTGCCCCAGCCGCTGACGAAGTGGTCCAGCCGCCTGCCGGCGAAGTCGCGCAGGATCTCGGCCGCCGTGGTCTGCCGGTGGTAGGCGGGGTTGGCGGGATTCTCGAACTGGCGGGCGAGGAACCAGCCGTGTTTCGCTGCGAGTTCTTCCGCCTTGCGCACCATCCCGGTGCCGCGTTCGGCGGCGGTGGTGAGGATCACCTTCGCGCCATAGGCGCGCATCAGCTTGCGGCGTTCGATCGAGAAGGTTTCGGTCATCACCGCGACGAACTTGTAGCCGCGCGCGGCGCAGACCATCGCCAGCGCCACGCCGGTGTTGCCGGACGTCGCTTCGATCACGGTGTCGCCGGGCTTGAGCAGGCCGCGCGCTTCCGCGTCGAGGATGATCGCGATCGCGAGCCGGTCCTTGACCGACCCGCCGGGATTGAATGCCTCGACCTTGGCGTAGAGGGCGACGTTGGCGGGCGCAATGCGGTTCAGGCGCACGACCGGCGTGCGGCCGATGGTGCCGAGGATGCTGTCGTGGATCATGGGGGCGGCCTTGCGTGGCGGGGAAACGCCGACGTTACGCCCGCTCGCGCCGGCGCGCACGCCTACGGATGACACGCGGTGAATCGGCCAATGGAACACCGGGACCGGCGCCGCCCCGGCATCGAACACGTCCTGTCACACCTCGCGTAACGCGCGGGCAGGCCGATGGTTGACGCCCACCCCGCTTTTGGCGGCGGGCCTGATGGCACACGTGACCGTCGCATCGAGCCGATAGAATCGAGCGGTTTTCCCTTGTCATTGCCTGCCGCATGCCCCGATCCAGCCCCTCCGCGATGCCCCGCCTGCTCCTGTGCGCCCTGTTGTGCCTCGGCCTTGCCGCGTGTGACGACCAGGCGGCCGTCGCACCGGGCGCGGCGCCGGTGGAAACGGTCACCACCACGACGGTGGCGATGCAGCCCTGGCACGACCGCATCCGCGCGCTGGGAACCGTGAAGGCGCGCGAGTCGGTGGACGTTACCGCCAAGGTCAGCGAGACGGTGCAGCAGGTGCATTTCGACAGCGGCGAAGAGGTCGCAAAGGGCACGCCGCTGGTGACCCTGAGCGGACAGCAGCAGCAGGCCGCGCTGGCCGCCGCGCAGGCTGCGGCGACCGAGGCCGAACGCTTGTACAAGCGCCAGGACGAACTCGCCGCGCAGCAGCTGATCGCACGCGCCGCGCTCGATACCCAGCGTGCCACCCGCGACGCCGCGCGCGCGCAGGTCGCGCAGATCCGCGCCAACCTGCACGACCGGGTGGTCCGCGCGCCGTTCGCCGGGCGGCTCGGCATCCGCCAGGTCAGCCCCGGCGCGCTGGTGACGCCGGGCACGGTGATCGCCTCGCTCGACGACATCGCCCGCGTGCACGTCGATTTTCCGGTGCCCGAGGTGCAGATGGCGCTGGCGGAAGTGGGCCAGCGTCTGGCCGGCACCACCGGCGCGTTTCCCGGGCGGGTCTTCGAGGGCACGGTGTCGGTGGTCGACGTGCGCCTGGATCCGGCCACGCGCGCGGTCGTGGTGCGCGGCGATTTCCCCAACCCCGACCGCGCGCTGCGGCCGGGCATGCTGCTGCAGGTCGAACTGGAGCGGCCGGAGCGGCAGGCGCTGCTGGTGCCCGAGATTTCCATCGTCCAGGTCGGCCGCGATTCGTTCGTCTACCGCGTGCGCGGCGACACCGTCGAACAGGCGCCGGTGAAGATCGGCGCACGCGCCGGCGGGCAGGCCGAAGTGCTCGACGGCCTGGCGCCCGGCGACCGCATCGTCGTCGATGGCACCGGCAAGCTGCGCGCCGGTTCGAAGATCCGCGAGGTCGCCGCGCCGTCGCCGAAACCCACCGCTCGCAAGCCTGGCGCTGGCGACGAAACGCCGGCAGCCACATCCGACCTCGCTCCCGCCGCCGCGCCCGCCGCGGGAGGCTGACCGATGCTGCTGTCCGACGTCTCCATCCGCCGCCCGGTGTTCGCCACCGTGGTGAGCCTGCTGCTGATGGTGCTCGGCGTGATGGCGTTCTCGCGCCTGACGTTGCGCGAGCTGCCGGCGATCGATCCGCCGATCGTCTCGGTCGACGTCAACTACCCGGGAGCGTCGTCGGCGGTGGTCGAGACCCGCATCACCCAGGTCCTCGAGGACGCGCTGTCGGGCATCGAGGGCATCGAGACCATCCAGTCGCGCAGCGTCAACGGCCGCTCCGCGGTGACCCTGGAGTTCACCCTCAAGCGCGACATCGAGGCCGCGGCCAACGACGTCCGCGACGCGATCAGCGGCGTCGCCGACCGCCTGCCCGACGAAGCCGATCCGCCCGAGGTGGAGAAGGCCGACAGCGACTCGGACACCATCATCTGGCTCAACATGAGCTCGACCACGATGGACACGCTGGAGCTGTCGGACTATGCCGACCGCTACATCGTCGACCGCCTGTCGAGCCTGGATGGCGTGGCGCAGGTGCGTATCGGCGGCCGCCAGCGCTACGCCATGCGCATCTGGCTCGACGCGGCGGCGATGGCCGCGCGCGACATCACCGCCAACGACGTCGAAGCCGCGCTGCGCGCCGAGAACGTCGAACTGCCCGCCGGGCGGATCGAGTCGGAAACCCGCGACTTCACCCTGCGCGTGGCGCGCGGCTACACGACGCCGGCCGACTTCGCCGCGATCCCGCTGCGCAAGGGCGCTGACGGCTACGTGGTGCGGCTGGGCGACGTGGCGCAGGTGGAACTGGCCTCGGCCGAGCGCCGCGCGTATTACCAGAGCAACGGCCAGCCCAACATCGGCCTGGGCATCATCAAGACCTCGACCGCCAACGCGCTCGACGTCACCCGCGCGGCGCGCGCGATGGCGGTGGAAATCCAGAAGTCGCTGCCCGAAGGCACCAACATCTTCGTCGCCTTCGACGACACGGTCTTCATCGAAGCCTCGATCGAACGCGTCTACGCCACGCTGGGCGAGGCAATCGCGCTGGTGCTGCTGGTGATCTGGCTGTTCCTCGGCAGTTTCCGCGCGGCGATGATCCCGGCGGTGACGGTGCCGGTGTGCCTGCTGGCGGCGTTCATCCCGCTGTACCTGTTCGGCTATTCGATCAACCTGCTCACGCTGCTGGCGCTGGTGCTGTCGATCGGCCTGGTGGTGGACGATGCGATCGTGGTGCTCGAGAACATCCAGCGCCGGGTCGACCTGGGCGAGCCGCGCCTGGTGGCCTCGGTGCGCGGCACCCGGCAGGTGGCGTTCGCGGTGATCGCCACCACCACCGTGCTGGTGGCGGTGTTCCTGCCGGTGGGTTTCATGGAGGGCAACACCGGGCGGCTGTTCCGCGAGCTGTCGGTGGCGCTGGCCGGCGCGGTGGCGCTGTCGGCGTTCGTGGCGCTGACGCTGACGCCGATGATGGCCTCGAAGATGGTGCGCCCGCATGCGCAGGAGAAATCCAATCCGGTCAATCGCGGGTTCAACCGCGGCCTGGACCGGGTGGCGGGCGTCTATCGCGGCGCGCTCGTGCGACTCGTGGCGGCGCGGCCGCGGCGGATCGGGCTGGGCGTCGTGCTGACGATGCTGGCCTGCGTCGCGGCGATCTACGGTCTGGCCAGGTTCGTGCCGTCCGAACTGGCGCCGGCCGAGGACCGTGGCGCGTTCTTCGTTTCGATCGTCGGCCCCGAGGGCGCCGGCTTCGACTACACCGTGGGCCAGATCAAGCAGGTCGAATCGATCTTCGCCGAACGGGTCAAGGGCGACGACCCGGTGATCCGTCGCTACAACACCCGCGTGCCCGGCGGCTGGGGCGCCAGCGAGGAAATGCACACCGGCAACGTGATCGTGTTTCTCGAGGACTGGCAGAAGCGCGACCAGTCCACGGCGGAAGTCGCCGACTCGCTGCGCAAGGACCTGGGCGCGCTCAGCGGCGTACGCGCGCAGCCGCGCGTGGGCGGCGGCCTGGTCGGCAGCCGCGGGCAGCCGATCCAGATCGTGCTCGGCGGCCCGGAATACAGGGAAATCGCCGGTTGGCGCGACATCCTGATGCAGCGGATGGAGGCCAACCCCGGCTTCTTCTCGGTCGACTCCGACTACAAGGAAACCCGGCCGCAGATGCGCGTGCAGATCGACCGCGCGCGCGCGTCGGACCTCGGCGTGAGCGTGACCGACATCGGCCGCGCGCTGGAAACGATGATGGGCAGCCGGCAGGTCACCACCTTCGTGCAGGAGGGCGAGGAATACGACGTGCTGGTGCAGGCCGGGCGCGCGGGACGCGCGGCGCCGGCCGACCTCGACGCGATCCGCGTGCGCGCGCGCAACGGCGACCTGGTGCCGCTGTCGAACCTGGTCACGCTCGGCGAGCTGGCCGAGCCGGGCAGCCTCAACCGCTTCAACCGCCTGCGTGCGATCACGATCAGCGCCGGTCTCGCCCCGGGCTACAGCATGGGCGAAGCGCTGGCGTTCCTCGACGAGGTCACCCGCAGCGAGCTGCCCGACTACGCGCAGATCGACTGGAAGGGCGAGTCGCGCGAATACCAGAAGGCAGGCGGCGCCGTGCTGCTCACTTTCACCCTGGCGCTGCTGGTGGTGTACCTCGTGCTGGCGGCGCAGTTCGAGAGCTTCATCCATCCGTTCGTGATCATGCTGACGGTGCCGCTCGGCGTGCTCGGCGCGCTGATCGGCCTGGCCATCACCGGCGGCACGCTCAACCTGTTCAGCCAGATCGGCATCGTGATGCTGGTGGGACTGGCGGCGAAGAACGGCATCCTGATCGTCGAGTTCGCCAACCAGCTGCGCGATGCCGGCCGCAGCGTGGCCGAGGCGATCGTGGAGTCTTCGGTGGTGCGCCTGCGCCCGATCCTGATGACCTCGATTGCGACGGCGGTCGGCGCGATTCCGCTGGTGGTCGCCGGCGGTCCGGGCTCGGCCAGCCGCGCGACGATCGGCGTGGTGGTGATCTTCGGCGTGTCGTTCTCGACCCTGCTGTCGCTGTTCGTGGTGCCGGCGTTCTACGCGCTGCTGGCGCCGTACACGCGCTCGCCCGATGCGGTGGCGCAGGAACTGGAAGCGCAGGAGGCGAAGACGCCGTCGGTGGGCGGGCACGCGTAATCCCGGCGGCGAAAGGCGCGCGGAACCTGCGTCGCGCGTGATTCGTGCAGTCGTGGAAGTGGCATGCCTGTGCATGGACCGGTCGCTTGCGGAAGCACCGCCGCCACCACGATCCACAGGCCACGCTGCGCGCTCGCGTATCCTTCGCACGATGACCGACGCGGACTGGAAGACAACGACGCTCCTGGTCGGCGGCGCCCCCGTCGAGGCCGCCGTCAGCCTGCGCGCATGGCGCGACGACGACCTCGAATCGCTGCTGCTGCATGCCGACGACGCGCAGGTCGCGCGCGGCACCAGCGACCGCTTTCCGAATCCCTACACGCGCGCCGACGGCGAAGCCTTCCTGTCCGGACGCGTGGTCGACTTCAGCGCGCCGGTGTTCGCGATCGAGATCGACGGCCAGGCCTGCGGCGGCATCGGCGTGCGCGCCGGCCAGGGCGAGCGCCGCCACGGCGCCGAACTCGGCTACTGGCTGGGGCGGCGTCACTGGAGCCGCGGGCACATGACGCGCGTCGTCGGCGTGTTCGCGCCGTGGGTGATGCGCACGCTGTCGCTGTACCGGCTGCATGCGACGGTGCTCGACTTCAACACCGCGTCGGCGCGGGTCTTGCTGAAGAACGGTTTCCTCGAGGAAGGCACGCAGCGGCGCGCCGTGCTCACGCGTGGCAAGCTGCACGACCTGCGCAGCTTCGCCAGGACCCGGGACACGCTGGACGATGCCGACTGACCGCCCGCCATCGCCGTGGAAGCGCCCCCCGCCGCAGGCCGGTGCGGATGACGCCGCGCCGCCGCGCCGCCAGCGCGACGAGGAATTGCGGCTGTACGGGCTCAACGCCGTGCAGGCGGTGTTCGCGCGCCGGCCTGCGGCGATCCGCAAGATCTACTTGGCCGAAGCCCGCATCCCGCAGCTGCAGCCGCTGCTGAAATGGTGCGTCGCCCATCGGGTCGGCTACCGCGTGGTCGACGAGGCCGACCTGCACAAGCTCGCCGCCAGCAAGCACCACGAAGGCGTGGTGGCCGAGGTGCTGCGCGAGCCGCCGCAATCGCTGGCCACGTGGCTGGAGGCGCTGCCGGCCGGACCGTGCTGCGCGCTGTGGCTCGATGGCGTCGGCAACCCACACAATCTCGGAGCGATCCTGCGCTCGGCCGCGCACTTCGGGATCCGGGCGCTGCTGCTGCCGAAGGCTTCGCCGCTGGCGCTCTCGGGCGCGGCGGCGCGCGTGGCCGAAGGCGGTGCCGAAGCGGTGCCGTTCGTGCGCCTGGGACGTGAGGACAACGCCATCGCGCAGCTCCGTGGGGCCGGCTTCACGCTCGCCGCCACCGTGGTGCGCGGGGGCCAGGACCTGTTCGCCACGCCCCTGCCGCAGCGGCTGGTGTACGTGCTCGGCGCCGAAGGCGAGGGCATGGACGCGAGCCTGGCCGCCGCCTGCGACCTGCGCCTGTCGATCCCCGGCAGCGGCGCGGTCGAGAGCCTCAACGTCGCCGCCGCCACCGCGGTGTTGCTGGCACAGTGGGCGCGCGCGCGATGACTTGTGGAACGCGTGGGAGCGACTACAGTCGCGAGCTCTTCGCTGGAATGCCGGAGGCCGGGAACTCGTGGCTGAAACCGCTCATGCAGGAGGCTGTTCTTGCGAGTGGCGCAGCCCGATCGCGGTGATGCAAGGAGTGCACTCCTGATGGCACCACCGCCGGACGACGCCCGGCGCCACCTGGTGCCGCTGGCGCGCGCACTCGCGCTGTTCTACCTGCTCGCCGGCGTCGCCGCGATGTGGTGGCTGGCGCCGCGCGTGCCCTACGCGGACGGCTGGCGCTTGCTCGGCCATTTCCTGCAGGCACCGTTCCCACAAGACATCCTCGCGCCCGACAACGGCCACCACGAAGTGCTGCCCAACGCGGTGCGGGTGATCGAGCTGCACGCGTTCGCCGCGCAGCAGTGGCTGCAGGTCGTGGTCGGGATCGCGTTGGCACTGACGACGGTACTGGTGTTCTGGCGTGGCATCCGCGGGCTCGCAGCGGCACCGGCGCGGAGCGCCGCACTGCTGGCCGTGGTGCTGGGCGTGTTCTGGCTGGGCAACATCCGCGCGCTCGCGCACGGCAACGAATCGGTGCACGCGTACTGCGTCACGCTGTTCCTTGCGATCGGCCTGCACGTGCTGTCGCGGGAGCGAGGCGGGCGCGACGGCGTGGTCGACGCCGCACTTGCAGCCGCGTGCGGACTTGCCGCGGCGTTCTCCTTCGGCAGCGGCATCGCCTGTTTCGCCGGGTTCGCGGCGGTGCTCGCATTGCGACGGGCGCCGTGGCCGCAGTGGATCGCGCTTGCCGCCGGGCTGCTGCTCGCGCTGGTGCTGCTGCACTTCGACGGCGGCAGCGGGGCGCTGCCCGCCCTGGCGCCATTGCGCCAAGGCGAAACGCTGCTGCGCTGGCTGGCCGGGCCGTTCGTGTATGCCGCGTGGCCGCTGCTGGATACGCAGCTGGCGGCGCAGGTTCCGGTGACCGCGGCGCGAGTGCCCGCGCAGGCGATCGCCCACGCCTACGAAGGCGCGTTCGGACCGGTGCTGCTCGCGCGCTGGCCGCACCTGCTGTTCGGTCTGGCGGGGCTCGCTTGGCTTGCCGTGCTCGCCTGGCGGGCATGGCGCGACCGCGCGTCCGCCGCGATGGCGGGCATTGGGCTGGCCGGCATTGGCCTGGCGTGCTTCGCCGCCGCGGTCGGCGCGATGATCGCGCTGGTGCGCATCGACTATTTCAGCGTGCACCCAGGGCAACTGTTGGCGCCGCGCTACGTGGTCTGGTCGAGCCTGTTCTGGGCCGGCCTGCTGCTGGCGACGGCCGCGCAGGCGCGCCGCCCGGCACGCGCGCTGGCGCTGGTCGTGCTGGTGGCCATTACGCTGCTGCCCAGCCAGCTGTGGATGGCGAAGCTCGGCGGCGGCATGCAGGCCGTTGCCGGGCAGACGGGACTGGCCGCGGCGGTCGGCGTCGTCGAACCATCGCTGCCGCTGGGCGAAACCGTGCCGGAAGAGCTCGCAGCCGCGCTGCCGTCCGCGCGTGCGGCGCGGGTGGCGGTGTTCGCGTGGCCGGAAACACAGTGGCTCGGGCACCGGCCGGAAGCCGATGCGATGCACCCGCTCGATGCGCGAGATGTCGAGGTGGCGGTCGTCGACAACCGCCTTGATCCGGGTGCGCGTGGCCGCCGGGTCCGCTTCGTCCTCGATGACGCGCCGGGCGAACGCGTGCTGCTGCTCGACGGCGACGGCATGGTGCGCGGCCTCGCGATGCGCGACCGCGAACGAGGCTGCTGGATCGGCTGGATGCGCGGACCGGGGGTGGCCGATGGCATCGCACCACGTGTGGCCGCTACCGCTGGCCGGTAGGTCCATGGCAATGACATGTGGGAGCGGCTTCAGCCGCGAGCTTTTACTTTCTGCAAAAGGGCGAAAAGCTCGCGGCTGAAGCCGCTGCCACAAGCTGCGTCGGGACCGCTTGTTCGAACGGTTGGGCTAGGCCACGCCGCGCGGCTTCGATGTGGATGGCGCGCCGCGGCACCGCGATGTCGAAGTGCAGCACGTCCTCGGATACCAAGTTTCGTGTACAGCGCGATGGCGGGCTCGTCGCCGTGGTCGGCCTGCACGAAGATCACGTACGCGCCGCCACCCTCCGCAGTTCCATGAGCAGGGCGGTCGCGATGCCCTGCCTGCGACGGGCTTCCGACACCGCCAGGTCGTAGATGCAGATTTCGCTGCGTTCCTGCTCGAACTTGGACAGTACGTAGGCCGCGAGTCCGCCGACGACCGCGCCGTCCTTCAGCGCAGCGAGCGCGATGAAGGCGTCGCTGCCCAGCCGCCGGAGGTAGGCCTGGCCTGGTGGCGCTTCGCTGAAGGTCGGCACGTCACCGAACGCCTCGCCGAACATCGCCAGCATGGCGCGCATCGTTGCATCCTCTTCGGAACCAAGCGTGCGGACGAAGAAGGATGCGGGAGACATGGGAGCGCGTGATGATCGTCCGGTGGATGCGACGCGTCGCCGAGGTCAGCGCGTGGCGCCCGCCGCCTTCGGCGCGCTGCCGAAGCCGCCGTCGGCCTGCGCCGCCAGCCAGGTGAACACCGCGTACGCGGCGACGTTCTGCGCCAGCGCCTTCGGCTCGATCTTGTCCAGGGTGTCCTCGGCGTTGTGGTGCAGGTCGAAGTAGTCGGTGCCGTCGTGGCCCAGCCAGGCCCAGGCCATGCCGCGCTCGGTCAGCGGGCCGATGTCGGATTCGGGGTCGCCCTGGCCTGGCATCGTCTCGATGCCCAGCGGCGCGAGCGATGCCGCGATCTGTTCGAACGCGGCCTTCTCGCTCGCGCGCGCGCTGCTGTCGAAGCCGTAGATGCGGCCGGCGCCGAAGTCGCTTTCGGCGGCGATGACATGCTTCGCGACATCCTTCGCATGCGCGTCCCGATAGGCGAACCCGCCGTGCAGGCCCTGCTCCTCGTTCGCGAACGCGACCACGCGGATCGTGCGCTTTGGCTTGAGCGGCTTGAGCAGCGCGCCGGTGGCCATTGTGATGCCGATGCCGGCCGCGTCGTCGATCGCGCCGGTGCCGTGGTCCCAGGAATCCAGGTGGCCGCCGATCAGCACGATCTCGTCGGGGCGCGTGCTGCCGGTGATCTCGCCGATCACGTTCTGCGAGGTGTACTTGCCGTCCCAGCCACAATCGAGCGCTACCCGCACCCGGGTCGGCCCGAGCGCCGCCAGGCGCGCGAGCTGGTCGGCGTCGACCATCGACAGCGCCGCCGATGGAATCGGTTCGAGGCCGTCTTCGAAGCGCGTGTTGCCGGTATGCGGCGCGCGCGAGGAATCGGTGCCGGCCGAGCGCATCAGGAATGCCGCCGCGCCCTTGTGGATCGCGACCGACGGCCCGCGCCCGCGGATGCCGCCGCCGTTGCGGTAATCGCCGCCGTCGCGCTGCTTCTTCATCCGATAATCGACGAAGGCGATCTTGCCGACCAGCGATCCGTCCGGGGCCGCCTTCAGCGCGTCCAGGTCGGCGAAGCGCACGACTTCGCCTTCGACCGTGCCGCCGGGGCTGCCGCCCAGCGCGGTCAGCAGCAGCGACTGCGCATGCGTGCCCAGCACCTCGGCGTGCTCGCTGCGGCGCACCCACTTCGGAAACGTGACCGGTTCAGTCCAGACCTTGTCGTAGCCGAGCTGTTCGAACTTGGCTTTGGCCCACGCCACCGCGCGCGCGTCGGCTTCGCTGCCGGCCAGCCGCGGGCCGACCTCGGTGGTCAGCGATTCGGTGATCTTCCAGCCCAGGTCACTGGCCAATGCCTGCTCGCGCAGCTGCGCGGCCCGCTCGATCGCCGCGTCCGGGATGCGGGTAGCGGCGTGATTCGCGGCGGCGGGCAGCGCGAGGGCGAGGGCAAGCAGCAACGGGGCGAGGCGCATGGCGGTCTCCGGCGGGGATGGACGCGACGCGCGGCAGAGCGCGTGGGTCGGGAAAAAAGACGAAGCCGCGAGGGTGGCAGCCCCTGCGGCTTCGCGGCCTGTGGCACAAGTCATGCCGCGCGTGGCGGCGGTCGCATCACGGCGTCGGCGAGGTCCGGCCTTTCAGCTCATCGCGGATCTCGCGCAGCAGCAGCACGTCCTCCGGCGTCGCGGCGGGGGCGGCATCGGGCTTGCGATGGAAGCGGTTGATCGCCTTGACCACCAGGAAGATCGCGAACGCGAGGATGACGAACTGGATCACCGCGTTGAGGAATTCGCCAATGCCGATGACCACCGCCGGCACCGCCTCGCCGGCCGCATCCACCGTGGCCTGCTTCAGCGTGATCACCCACTTGGAGAAATCCACGCCGCCGATCAGCAGCCCGATCGGCGGCATGATCACCTTGTCGACCAGCGCGGTGACGATCTTGCCGAAGGCCGCGCCGATCACGACGCCGACCGCGAGGTCGACGACGCTGCCGCGCATCGCGAATTCCTTGAACTCACTCATCATGCCCATGTGCTTTCCTCGCTTGGGGTGTCGGGTCCAGCCTACACGCGCGGCGGCGCGATGCGGCACTGCAGTTCGAGCAGGTTGTCGAGCCGGCCCACGCAGCGATCGCCGGAGTGGAGCGCGGCGACGCCAGCCGGCGTGCCCATGAAGACCAGGTCGCCGGCGCGCAGGGCGTACAGCGCGGACAGCGCGATGAGGATGTCGGGCACGTCCCAGATGAACTGGTCCAGTCGCGACTGCTGGCGCAGCTCGCCGTTCACCGTCAGCGACAGGGTGCGCGCGGCAAGTTCGCCGACGGCGCCGGCCGGCAGCAGCTCGCTGACGGGGGCGGACTGGTCGAAGGCCTTGCCGGTGTCCCAGGGCAGGCCCTTGGCCTTGGCGGCGGCCTGCAGGTCGCGGCGGGTCAGGTCCAGGCCGAGGCCGTAACCGTAGACGAGGCGCTGGGCGGTGTTGCGGTCGAGCACGCCATCAGGGGCGTCGCGGCCCAGCGCGACGACCAGCTCGATCTCGTGCTGCAGGTCCGTGGTGCCTGGCGGGTACGTGGCCTGTCCGTCGACGACGATCGCATCGGCCGGCTTGAGGAAGAGCACCGGCTGCCCGCGCTCGGCCCGGGACGCCGGCGCGGCGGCGCCCATCTCGCGGGCGTGGTCGGCGAAGTTGCGGCCGACGCAGTAGATCCGGTGCACGGGGAAGCTGCCGCCGCCGCGAACCGGCACCCGCGGGCACGGCAGGGCGGGGACGACATCGCGGGGCTCGTCGGTCATGGAGATTCCTGGAGGATGCGGCGGGCCGCGCGTCGCGTGACGCGGGCGCGTTCAGCGCAGCAGCGGCTGGCCGGGTTTGACGACGTGGTATTCGGCGTCCACCACGCGCGTGCGCGCGGCCACCGGCTTGCCGCGCCCGCGCAGCAGCCGAACCAGCAGCCCGCCAGCGAGCATCGCGGTGCCCACGACCAGGCCGATCACCAGCAGTCCCGCCAGCAGCAGCACGCCGACCATGCCGAGCAGCACGCGCAGCAGCGGATGCCGCGGCTTGCGCGGCGCGAACATCGCCGACAGGCCGACGGTGGAGAAACGGGTCTGGAAGGAGCGGAACAGGCGATCGGACATGGTGCGGTCGGGGCGTTACGATGACGGACAGGTGACGGAGTATCGGCCGGGCAATGAGTGAAGATGTAAGGAGTTTGTTAAACACGGGTGAAGACGGCCTGCGGCTCCTGCCATTGACCCAGATCGAGGACGGCGGCTTCGCCGAGGCGGAAGCCACGATCGACGGCGATGCCGAATCGCTGATCCTGCATCGCGACGGCGATCGCGTCCGCGCCTGGCTCAACATCTGTCCGCACGCGGGGCGGCGGCTGGACTGGGCGCCCGGCCAGTTCCTCAAGAGTCGCGAAGGCCACCTGGTCTGCGCAGTGCACGGCGCGACGTTCGAACTGAGCGGTGGCGTCTGCGTGGCAGGCCCCTGCCGCGGCGAAGCGCTGCGCGCGGTCGCGGTGGTCGTGCGGAACGGCGACGTGGTGCTCGACAGAACCTAGGGCACTCGAAGGCGGAGCCTGCAGATTGCACCCGTCTTTGTAGGAGCGGCTTCAGCCGCGAGCTCTCGGGCGATGCCATGCAAATGGGCTGGGCGGACATTGCGCCCTTCAAAAGCTCGCGGCTGAAGCCGCTCCCACAACGATCGGCGCGGGTCGCTCGCGTCCGGCCCAGCTACGACCGGGGCACCTAGAACATCAGGTTGACCATCAGCACCACGATCGTGGTGTAGACCAGCGACAGCGGCCCGCCCACGCGCCACATGTCGCGCGCCGTGTAGCCGGCGGGGCCGGTGATCATCGAAATCGACGGGTTCGACGCGGTCATGAAGTTGTTCGATGCCGACAGCGCGACGATCAGCGCGAACGCGGTCGGATTGCCGCCTACGGCCAGCGCCAAATTGATTGCCAGCGGCACCATCACGATGGTCGCGCCGACGTGGCTGATCACCAGCGAAAACAAAGTGGTCAGCAGCGCCAGCGCCAGCTGGATCAGCCACACCGGCAGGCCCTCCGGCAAGCGCTCGATGCTGTGGCCGGCGACCCACGCCGCCGCGCCGCTGGAATCCATCGCCCAGCCCAGCGGGATCAGGCAAGCCATCAGGAAGACCGTCTTCCAGTTGATCGCCGCGTAGGCCTCGTCCATCTTCAGCACGCCGCTGACCAGCATGCCGGCCACGCCGGCCATCAGCGCGATCGAGGTCGGGATCCTGGACGACAGCGCGATCAGCATGGTGACCGCGAAGATCACCATCGCGATCTTGAACTTGTGCGGGCGCTGTTCGCCCTTCGGGTAATCGGTGACGACCACGAAGTCGCGATTGGCCGCGGTCTGCGCGAGGTCCTGCCAGATGCTGTGCAGGACCAGCATGTCGCCGGCGCGCAGCGGGACATTGCGCGCGTTCTCGCGCAGCACGTCCTTGTCGCGGTTGATCGCCAGCAGGCTGATGCCGTAGCTCTTGCGCAGGTGCAGGTCGGCGGGCGTCTTGCCGATGAACTTCGAGGTCGGCGGCACCACCGCCTCGGAAATGCCGGCGCGGCTGGGGTTGAACAGGTCGCCGAACTCACGCAGCCGCGTGCTCATGCGCAGGAACTGGTTCTGCGCGAAATCGGCCACCTGCTGTCGCGAACCCATCGCGCCGATCACGCTGCCAACCCAGATCCGCGCATCGCCCGGCGGCGCCAGCCGCGACTCGTTGCCGGTCTTCAGCGCAAGCAGCAGCGGCGCGCCGTGCAGCGCCTCGGCCTCGCCCAGCGCCATGCCCACCAGCGGACTGTCGGCGCTGACCACCAGTTCGAACACCTCGCCCTCGATGCCGTAGGACTTGGCGAAATAGCTCTGGGTGCGCGCCGGCGTCACGCCCTTGTCGGTGTCGTCGCGCAGCTGGCGGTTGCCGAAGAAATGGAAGTAGGCCAGCGCCGCGGCCAGCAGCGCCAGGCCAATCGGCATGGGCGCGAACATGCGCAAAGGCTCGAGCGTGCCGACGCCCGAGGGAAGGTTGGCGTTGGCCGCGACCAGCAGGTCGTTGAGCAGGATCAGCGGCGAGTTGCCGACCATCGTCAGGCCGCCGCCCATGATGATCGACGCCGAGACCGGCATCAGCAGCCGCGACAGGCTGACCCCGGTGCGCGCCGACAGGCGCGAGACGATCGGCAGGTAGAGCGCGGTCACCGAGGTGTTCTGCATGATCGACGAGTTGAGCCCGGCAATCGCCGACGACAGCAGCAGCAAGCGCTGCTCGACGCCGTTCGAGCGCCGCAGCAGCCAGCTCGCCAGGCGGTTGAGCGCGCCGGTGCGGTCCAGCCCCATGCCCAGGATCATCGTCGCGATCACGTTCATCACCGCGTCCGACGAGAAGCCATTGAAGATGTCCTCCGGCGCGACCAGCCCGGTCAGGCCGAGCAGCACCAGCACCACCAGCGCCACCACGTCGGCGCGCACGCGTTCGAACAGGAACAACACCATCGTCAGCACGACCAGGCCCAGTACGAGCGCCATGTCGGTGGTGAGGGTGAGGGCGGTGTCCATCAGGGCCGGGATTCGGGGCTCGGGAATCGGGAATCGAAAGTGCGCGCACCCGGTCCCGGGCATGTTCGGTTGTTCGTGCCGGCAACGCGAACCTCGACGGTGAATCGGGGAAGCCGGATGTCCATGCTCCTACGATGCCCCATTCGCGATTCCCGGCTCCCGGTCATACAGCAGATCCCACACACCATGCCCCAGCCGCTGGCCGCGTGTCTCGAAGTGCGTCTGGGGCCGCCAGTCGGGGCGCGCCACGTGGCCGCGTGGACCAGCGCGGTTGCGCAGGCCGGGCGTGGCATCGAGCACATCCCACATCTGTTCGGCGTAGTCCCGCCAGTCGGTGGCCAGGTGCAGGCGACCGCCGCAGGCGAGCTTCTTCACCAGCAGCGCGGCGAAGGCCGGCTGCAGGAGGCGGCGCTTGTTGTGGCGTTTCTTGTGCCACGGGTCGGGGAAGTAGATGCGGATCTCGTCAAGCGTGCTGTCGGCGACCTCGTGCTCGAGCACCTCGACCGCGTCATGGTGGTAGAGGCGGACGTGGTCGCTGTCGTCCTGCGCCAGCGCGTTGAGCAGTCGGCCGACGCCGGGGGCGTGGACCTCCAGGCCGATGTAGTCGCGCTCGCGGTCGCGCGCGGCGGCGTAGCGCAGCGCATCGCCATTGCCGAAGCCGATTTCCAGCACGCGCCTGGCGCTCCGGCCGAAGACGGCGTCGAAATCGCGCGGCTGGCCGCTGCTTCCGGGCGGCATGAAATCCAGGCCAAAACGCGGCCATAGCGCATCGAACGCGCGCTGCTGCGCCGGCGTGAACCGCCCCTGCCGCAGCACGAAGCTGCGCACGCGGCGGTTTCCCTCCTCGACGGTGAACGGCTTGGGCGGGGCCTTGGCGCCGTCGCTGGAGAACGGGTCGGTCATGCCTTCAGCCCTGTTTCCGGCGGGTGCGGCGGCGGGCGGGGGCGCTGCGAAACGGGAATGCGCAAACGCGCAGGGGGTGGCCACATCCACGAAAGCCCATCTTCGTGTCTACCGCCGCACCGTCATCCGGGCGCCTTGCGCCACCCTCTTCCATGGGCAGAAGGAACACGCAATGGCTTGGCGACATTATCCGATCAGCCCTTCCACCGGACTGGACGCGCTGGCGTAGCGCTTGCGCGGGATCCGCCCGGCGCGGAACGCGGAACGCCCGGCCTCGATCGCCAGCTTCATCGCGTGCGCCATCAACACCGGGTCCTTCGCGCCGGCGATCGCGGTGTTCATCAGCACGCCGTCGCAGCCCAGCTCCATCGCGATCGCCGCGTCCGAAGCAGTGCCGACGCCGGCGTCGACGATGATCGGCACCTTCGCGTTCTCGACGATCTCCACCAGGTTCCATTTGTTCTGGATGCCCAGGCCCGATCCGATCGGCGCGGCCAGCGGCATCACCGCGACGCAGCCGATCTCCTCGAGACGCTTGGCCAGGAGCGGATCGTCAGAGGTGTAGACCATCACATCGAAGCCCTCGGCGACCAGCTGCTCGGCGGCCTTGAGCGTCTGCACCACGTCGGGGAACAGCGTCCTCTGGTCGCCCAGCACCTCGAGCTTGACCAGCGCGTGGCCGTCGAGCAGCTCGCGCGCGAGCCTGCAGGTGCGCACCGCGTCCTCGGCGGTGTAGCAGCCGGCGGTGTTGGGCAGGATGGTGTAGCGATCCGGCGGCAGCACGTCGAGCAGATTGGGCTCGCCGGGGTTCTGGCCGATGTTGCTGCGGCGGATGGCGACGGTGACGATCTCCGAACCCGCGGCCTCGGTGGAGGCGCGGGTTTCGTCGAGGTCCCTGAACTTGCCGGTGCCGGTCAGCAGGCGCGAGCGATAGGTCTTGCCGGCGACGACCAGTGCATCGCCGTGGTGCGCTTGGGTATCCATCGCGGAATTATCGCGCAAAGTGCGTCGGCGATTCAGCGCGTTCACCAGGCCTGGTCAGCGCAGGGTGGGGTGGGCTGCGCGTAGCCGTGCTGGCGATCGACATTTGCCTGGGGCGGTGCCGCTCACCCACCGCCCAGCGCGTGCACGATCTCCACCTGGTCGCCGGCGTGCAGCACGTGTTCGCCATGGCGGCTGCGCGGCACGATCTCGCCGTTGATCTCCACCGCGACGCGGCGCTGTGCCAG
Source organism: Luteimonas notoginsengisoli (assembly GCF_042648885.1). Taxonomy (NCBI): domain Bacteria; kingdom Pseudomonadati; phylum Pseudomonadota; class Gammaproteobacteria; order Lysobacterales; family Lysobacteraceae; genus Luteimonas; species Luteimonas notoginsengisoli. The sequence continues at coordinate 286,564 of NZ_JBHRYF010000001.1, forward strand.
ATGCTGGCTTTCGAGCAGTTCGCCCAGGGTGGTGTGTGCGGCCAGGGGCAGGGGTTCGCCGTTGAGCAGGATGTCCATGCGCGTATTGTGGCCGCTTGCATCGGCGCCTGCACCCGCGATGCGGCGGCGCACCTTGAGCGCGCCCGGCGTTCGTGGAACCATGCCCCACCATCCGCTCCCGTACGTCGGAGCGGCCCGTTTCCCAAGGAGATTTCGCTCATGGCGTTGCTGTCCCGTCCCATCCGCAACACCCTTGCCGCCGCGCTGGCGCTCGCCGCCGCGCCGGTCTTCGCGCAGGGCGACAGTCCTTACAGCAACACCGTCTTCTTCGGCGACAGCCTCACCGACAGCGGCTATTTCCGCCCCGTGCTGCTGCAGGTGGTCGGTCCTTCGGGCGCGCTGATCGGCAAGTTCACCACCAATCCGGGGCTGGTCTGGTCCGAATACCTCGCCGACTACTACGGCACCGACGCCTCGCCCAACGGCAACGGCCAGAACGGCGACAACTACGCCGCCGGCGGCGCGCGCGTGGGCATCAACGTCAACGGCGGCCTTGGCCCGATCCCGTCGCTGGCGACGCAGATGAACAACTATCTCGCCGCCAACGGCGGCAAGGCCGATCCGAACGCGCTGTACACCGTCTGGGGAGGGGCCAACGACCTGTTCGCGGTCGCGGCCGATCCGTCGCAGGCGCAGGCGATCATCGGCGGCGCAGTCACCGCGCAGATCGGCATCGTCGGCACGCTGCAGGCGGCCGGCGCGCAGTACGTGCTGGTGCCGACCATCCCCGACATCGGCCTGACCCCGTCCTCGCGCGCCGGCGGCGCGGTCGCGATGGGCCAGGGCACCGCGCTCGCCACCGCCTACAACAACGCGCTGTTCGCCGGCCTGGCCAGCAACGGCTTGAAGGTGATCCCGGTCGACACGTTCCACTTCCTGCAGGAAGCGGTCGCCGACCCGTCCGCCTACGGCCTGGTCAACGTGACCGATGCCGGCTGCGGCATGCAGCCGGCGCCCGCCGGCGATTCGTCGCTGTTCTGCAACCCGGCGTCGTACGTCGATCCGAACGTGCAGGACAGCTACCTGTTCGCCGACGGTGTGCATCCGAGCGCCGGTGCGCACCGGATCATCAGCCAGCTGGCGATCAACATGCTCGAAGCCCCGCGCCAGATCGCGGTGCTGCCGCGTTCGGCCGCCACCACCGGCCGCGCGCGCGCCGACATCGTCGGCTCGCACGTGTCGGGCGCGCCCGAGGCCGATGGCATGCACTGGTGGACCAACCTGCGCGGCGACTTCCAGCGCTACGGCAGCGGCGACGACTATGACGGCGTGATCCCGGCGCTCGCCGGCGGCGTCGACTGGACCAGCGGCAACCTGGTGTTCGGCGGCTTCGCCGGCTACGGCCGCGGCCGCATCGACTTCGGCCACAACGGCGGCAAGTTCGAGCAGTCCGACGCGACCATTGGCGGTTTCGCCGGCTGGTACGGCGAAGGCGGCGCGTGGGTCAACGGCCAGCTCAGCTATTCGCAGCTGAACTTCGACGTCGACCGCAAGCTCCAGCTCGGCCAGGCCACCCGCGTGCATACCGGTTCGGCCGACGGCGACAACATCACGGCCGCGATCAACGCCGGCTGGAACTTCGGCAGCGACGCGCTGCAGCACGGGCCGGTACTGAGCGTGGTGTCGCAGCAGATCGACGTCGACGGCTACCGCGAAAGCCAGCCGACGCTGTCGTCGTCGCTGGCCTATGCCGACCAGAGCTTCGATTCGCTGATCGGCAGCGTCGGCTGGCAGGCCAGCTACGCCATCAACGACCACCTCGTGCCGTACGCCAAGCTCACCTACGACCACGAGTTCGAGGAGGGCGACCCCCAGGTCTTCGCCAGCGCGCAGTCGATTCCAGGCTCGCTGGAATACGCGGTGCCGGGGCTTTCGTACGACCGCAACTACACCTCGATCGTGATCGGCGCGCGCACGCGCATGCTCGGTCTGGACGCCAACGTCGGCGCCATGGCCACCGTGCAGCAGGGCGGCGGCAACAACGCCACCGTGTTCGCCACGGTAGGCAGCAGCTTCTGACGCCTGCAGCGTCTGGGCGACACGCGAAGGGCCCTCGCGGGCCCTTCTTTTTCGGCCGCGTCCGGTGCCGGGATGGATTGCCACGGCGCGAGCGGCGGGCATAAACTGGCGGCTTCCGCGGGTGTAGCTCAATGGTAGAGCTGTAGCTTCCCAAGCTACTGACGAGGGTTCGATTCCCTTCACCCGCTCCAGGTTCGGACGGCGGCGCGCCCCACGGGTGGGCCGCCGTTTTTGATATGGCGCACCTTCGATGGCGCGCGGGAAGGACGAACGATGGTCGAGCTGGGCTGGCGCGAGTGGGTGGCGTTGCCGACGCTCGGCATCCCCCGGCTGCGGGCCAAGGTGGATACCGGCGCCCGCACCTCGGCGCTGCACGTCGATGCGCAGTGGCGCTTCAGCGAAGGCGGCGCGCCATGGGTGGGCTTTCGCATCACGCCTGCGCGTGCGCGGCACGAAGTGGTGGACGCCTGCGCGCCGATCCTCGACGAGCGCGAGGTGGTGGACTCCGGCGGGCGGCGCACCCTGCGGGTCTTCCTCGCCACGCGGCTGTGGCTGGCAGGGATGGAACGCGACATCGAAATCAACCTCGCCGATCGCCGCAGCATGCGCTTCCCGATGCTGCTCGGCCGCACCGCCATCGCGGGTGCGTTCACGGTCGACCCCGCACGATCCTCGCTCCACGGCAAGCCGCCGCGTTACCAACCCGGGCCCCCCGCATGAAGCTCGCCATCCTTTCGCGCAACAGCAAGCTGTATTCGACCCGGCGCCTGGTCGAGGCCGCGCGCGAACGCCGCCACACCGTGCGCGTGCTCGACCCGTTGCGCTGCTACATGCGCATCAGCATCGAAGGCTTCGACATGCGCTACAAGGGCCGGCCGATCGCCGGCTACAACGCCGTGATCCCGCGCATCGGCGCCTCGATCACGCGCTACGGCAACGCGGTGCTGCACCAGTTCGAACTGATGGGCAGCTTCACGCCCAATCCGTCGGTGGCGATCATGCGCGCGCGCGACAAGCTGCGCTGCCACCAATTGCTCGCGGCGCAGGGCATCGGCATGCCGGTGACGGTGTTCGGCGACAACCCGGACGACACCGGCGACCTGCTGGCGATGCTCGGGCCGCCGCCGCACGTGATCAAGCTCAACGAGGGCACCCAGGGCAGCGGGGTCATGCTGACCGAAAAGCTGTCGGCCTCGCGCAGCGTGATCGAGACCCTGCGCGGGCTCTATGCCACGTTCCTGGTGCAGGAGTTCATCGAGGAAGCCAAGGGCGCGGACCTGCGCTGCTTCGTTGTCGGCGACCAGGTGGTCGCGGCCATGCGCCGGCAGGCGCCGCAGGGCGACTTCCGCTCCAACCTGCACCGCGGCGGCATCGGCAAGGCCGTGCGCGCGAGCGCTGCCGAGCAGGCGGTCGCGGTACGTGCGGCGCAGGTGCTGGGACTCGGCGTTGCCGGCGTCGACCTGATCCGCGCCCGCCGCGGCCCGCTGGTGCTGGAGGTCAATTCGTCGCCGGGGCTGGAGGGGATCGAGCAGGCCACCGGCGTCGACATCGCCGGTCGCATCATCGACCACGTCGCGGCCGGGGCTCCCCCGCTGCCCAAGCGGCGGGCGAAATCGCCGCCGCGCGCCGCTTTAATGAAAAGATAACCCTGCGTTTAACGGGCCACTAACCGTCCCGGTCGTAACGTTTCCCGAACCGCAATCGCGCGCTCTCTCCAGGCAGTCCATCGGGCCAGTCGGCGGATTACGGTTATCGGGGCAGTACCTTTTCGGCCCAAGCGACCATCTCGCTTGGGCCTTTTGTTTTGTGCCAGACTTCGAAGCCCATGCGTCCGGCAACGTGGCCGGGCCGATTGCGAGGAGGCGAATCGATGTTCAGGTGGATTCTGATTGCCGCATGCATGCTGGCCGCGGGCAACGCGGCGGCGGGCGACACCGGTACTCGCGTGAACGTCGACAATGGATTTGCGGCGCAGCGCGACGGCATCCTCAGGGAGCTGGGCGATGGCAAGACCTACAGCGAGATCGAAGCCACGGACCGCGAAAAAGTGAAGGCGGCGCTGGCGCGTATCGCGACGGTGCTCGACCAGGCCGGAGGCGTGGAGCAGCTCAAGGAACAGCAGAAGCTCGAGGTCTTCAACGACCAGGAACTTGTCAACAATATCCTGACCAAGGCCGGCGAAGACAGCCGCCTGGTCTGCAAGCGAACCAAGAAGACCGGCTCGCACATGAGCAGCAACCAGTGCATGACCGTTGCCGCGCGCAACCGCGCGGCGGAAGAATCGCAGGACATGCTCAGGCGCTCGCCGCCCCGCCAGATGCCAAAAGAAGGTTTCTAGACCACCCCATGCGCATTCTCGTCATCGAAGACAACCAGGACATCGCCGCCAACCTCGGCGATTATCTCGAAGACCGCGGCCACACCGTGGACTTCGCCGCCGATGGCGTGACCGGGCTGCACCTGGCCGTCGTGCACGACTTCGACGCGATCGTGCTCGACCTGAACCTGCCGGGCATCGACGGCCTCGAGGTCTGCCGCAAGCTGCGCAACGAAGCGCGCAAGCAGACGCCGGTGCTGATGCTGACCGCGCGCGACAGCCTGGACAACAAGCTGGCCGGTTTCGATTCCGGCGCCGACGACTACCTGGTCAAGCCGTTCGCGCTGCAGGAAGTCGAGGTGCGCCTGAATGCGTTGTCGCGGCGCGGTCGCGGCGTGCAGACGCGGGTGCTCGAGGTGGCCGACCTCGAATACAACCTCGACACTCTGGAAGTCCGCCGCGGCGGCAAGCTGCTGCAGCTCAATCCCACCGCGCTGAAGATCCTGCAGGCGCTGATGGAAGCCTCGCCGGCGGTGGTGACGCGGCAGGAACTGGAAACCCGCGTATGGGGCGAGGAACTGCCCGATTCGGACTCCCTGCGCGTGCACATCCATGGCCTGCGCGCGGTGGTCGACAAGCCGTTCCCCGTACTGCTGATCCAGACCCGCCATGGCATCGGATACCGCATCGCTGCGCCCGATGCCAGCGCCTGAGCGCGCGCTGGCGCGCAAGCGTCGATATCGGCGGCGGCTGCGCAGCCGCATCATCCTGTCATTCGTGATCTTCGGCTTCGTCCTGACGGCGCTGATCGCAAGTACTGCCGTCTATCTGCGCAACCGCGTCGAAGACCAGGTCATCAGCGCAGCGCTTACGAAGAACAACAACGTGTTCGCCGAAGGCTTCTATCGCAACCCGGATGCGATCGGCGTGCCGTTCGAGAAGATCCAGGGGCGGCAGTTCAGTACAAGCAAGCTCGACCGCGTGCCGGACGCCTGGCGCGCGCTGGCCAATGGAGTGCATGAACTGACCGAACAGGATCCGGTGACGGGCAACGAGCGGGTCTATCGACTCGCCGTGCGCAAGGACCCGGATTACTGGTTCTTTCTCGCCTACGACATCGCCGAGGAACGGGAAAGCCAGGAGCGTCTCAATCGTGCGCTGATCGGCAGCGTCGGGATCTTCACCCTGCTTTCGGCGCTGATCGGCTGGTGGTCGGCGGCGCGGGTCATGAGCCCCGTGTCCGAACTCGCCAGACGCCTGCAGGCCTCCGGCGACAGCACCCAGCCCGAGCCGCTGGCCCCGCACTTTCCCGAGGACGAGGTGGGCCAGCTCGCATCCGCGCTGGACGACTACGCCGCGCGCCTGACCGAAGTGGTGCAGCGCGACCGTGAGTTCAACGCCGATGTCAGCCACGAGCTGCGCACGCCGCTGGCGGTGGTCAAGGGCGCGGTCGAACTGTTGCTGTCCAGGCCCGACCTCGACGAGAAGACGCGGGCGCGGCTGCTGCGCATCCAGCGCGCCGAGCAGCAGTGCACCGACCTGATCAGCGCGCTGCTGCTGCTGTCGCGCAACGAGCGCGGCCATGGCGCCACCGATGTGCAGCGCGTCGCCGAGCAGCTGCTCGACGCCCATCGCACCCAGCTCGGCGGCAAGCCGCTGGCGCTGCGCCTCGAAGGCAGTCGCGAGCTGGTGGTGGATGCGCCCGAATCGGCGGTCAACGTCGCGCTGGGCAACCTGATCGGCAATGCGGTCAAGTACACCACCCAGGGCGAGGTGATCGTGCGCCTGCTCGACGGCGCGGTAGAGGTCATCGACTCCGGCCCCGGTCTGTCCGCCGAGGATGCGGCGCGCCTGTTCGAACGCGGCTACCGCGGCACCCACGCCGAGCATTCGCTCGGCGGCGGCATCGGCCTGTCGATCGTGCGCCGGCTGTGCGCGCTGTACGGATGGCGCGTGCGCGTGGTGCCGGGCGAGGAGCGCGGCGTGGTGGCGACGCTGACGTTTTCGGCGGGCAACGGCACCTTGTGAAGCGGCGCCCGCGTCCGCGGCGCCGCTGAAGGAATCCATCGCAAACTGGCCGGCGCACCAGCGCAGTTGACGTGCGCTCGACGGCGCACGAAGCCATGGCTCGCAGCCGCGCCGTGCTCATCCCTCCCGTCGCTGTGGGAGGGCAAAGCTGTGTCTACGCAGGCATCAGGGCTGCACGGGTTCCAGCCATCCGTGCCGGTCGGGCGTGCTGCCATCGAACAAGCCGAAAAACAGCGCCTGCATCCGCCGCGTCACCGGACCGGCCTTACCGGCGCCGACCTGCCGGCCGTCGACCGAGCGGATCGGGGTCACTTCCGCCGCCGTGCCGCACATGAACAGCTCGTCGCACAAGTAGAGGTATTCGCGCGGCATGTCGCGCTCGACCACTTCGATACCGGCCTCGCGCGCCAGCGTGATGAGGCTGTTGCGGGTAATGCCGTTGAGCAGCGCGGCGCTGACCGGGGTGGTGTGCAGCGCACCGTCGAAGACCAGGAAGATGTTCTCGCCGGCGCCTTCGCTGAGCAGGCCGGTCGATGCCAGCGCGATGCCTTCGCCGAAGCCGAGCCGGCGGGCTTCGCGCGCGATCAGCTGGCCCGAAAGATAGTTGCCGCCCGCCTTTGCCCCGGCCGGAATCGTGTTGGGCGCGAAGCGCTGCCAGCTCGACACGCAGGCATCGATGCCCTGCTCGAGCACGCCGTCTCCGAGATAGGCGCCCATCTGCCAGGCCGCGACGGCGACGTCGACGGGCGTTTCCGCCGACAGCCCGAACCCGCCCAGCCCGCGCCAGGCCACCGGGCGCAGGTAAGCCTTGCCCAGCGCGTTCTTCTGCAGCACGGCGCGGCAGGCGGCGTTGATCTCGTCGAGCGAGTACGGAATCGCCATGTCGTAGATCCGCGCCGAGGCGAACAGCCGCCGGTTGTGGTCGGACAGGCGGAAGATCGCCGGGCCTTGCGGCGTCTCGTAGCTGCGGATGCCCTCGAACACGGACGAACCGTAGTGCAGCGCGTGCGACATGACATGCGTGGTCGCCTCGGCCCAGGGCTTGATGGTGCCGTTTTGCCAGATCCATTCGGGGTATTGCATGGCAGCCACTCGCGCGAGGAGAGACGCGCATTTTGCCAGACGCGGGCTGCCGGCATCGGAACCGCGGAAGTGGAATGGGGTTGTCGAGCCGTTGCCGGCACCGGTCGCAGCCAAGCATGCGGGCCCGGCACTGGAAGACAAGTGTCGCCCTGCCTCGGGATGACATGGAGCGACGCTCGCTTTGCACCTCCGCCAGCTGTCTCATCCTTGAACGACGCCGTCGCTAGAGCACGATCCACCAGCAGCCCATGTGCCGCCGCAGCCCGAACACGGTGCGCGCAGGCGTCGAGCCGTTGGCCAGGGTCTGTTCGACCCGCAGCGCGACGGGGCTGCGACGCACGATCGTGGCGCCCGGGTATGCCTGGGCGTCCACGGCGCCGCTGACCGTCATGTCGCCATCGGCATCGACGCTGAGGCGCGGCGCGGGCAGGACGGCGCTGACGTCCAGCAGTGGCCGATTGGCGATCGCATCCAGTCGTCCCAGCACAGCGTAGCCGTTGCGGCTCGACATGCCGGTCCAGTTGTAGACGCCGGCCAGGCGGTTGACGTCGCGGCTGTCGATTGCCGCCGTCACCTCGAAGATCAGGTCGCGCAGGCTGCGCGAACAACCGCGCGCCCACGCCTTGCCGCCGTATGCAGGCGAGTGCATGGAAGGAGCGGGGCGCTCGGCACCGCCGACATCGCTGCAAGCGCGATCGGTAAAGATCACCTGCCCGTCGGGCGCGGTGCAGCGTCTGATCTGCGCCCCGGCGCATGCGGACCACACCATGCCCGTTGCGCAGGCCAGTACGAGGAGCAGGGTAGTGCCAAGACGCATCGCCCAAGACTAGCCGCGGGCACCGTCAACGGGAAGTGGTCCGCCGTGGGGACGAGCTTGTGATCGGAAATAGCGCCGCTCAGAAACTGACGAAATAGCAGCCGCGATAGCGGAACACCTCGAAGTCGATGACCGACTGCGCCTGGTCTCCGTCGACGACGAGCTCCAGGAAGCCCGTGCTCCCCGAGTCCGTTGCGCCATCGGCGCTGGCGATCGAGGTAGCGGCGTCGGAAAGCCCGCCGCGACCGCCCCCGTAGTAGCGCCCATCGAGGATCTCCTTGGTGCTCAGGTCCTGCAGGCGATCCATGACAGGCCTGCCCGCCTTGGCCGACATGCCTGCCCAGTGGTAGCTCTCCGCGACGCGATTGACGTCGCCGAGCGCGAGCGCGCCGCGCAGGTCGGCGGCGAGCTGGGTCGCGCTTTTGGCGCACCCCGACTCGGGAGAACGGCGTCCGACCGGGACCATGCCGACGTCCAGCGGCCGCGCAGCATCGACCGTGCCACGAAGCGGATCGTGGCGTCGCGCGGCGGCCCGATCCTCGACGATCCGCGCCATCAATTCGCGCGGAAGCGGCAGCGCATCGGCACCCAGGCGACCGCACGCCTGGTCGGTGTACATCTCCGAGCCGTCGGCGGCGATGCAGCGCTGGAGATTGCTGGAAGCATGCACCGGCGCGGCAGCGGGCAATGCAGCGGCGGCGATGACGAGGGCGGCAGTGCAGGAGAGCAGCGTATTCATGGCGGATCGATCGGCGGGGTGTGCGGATCCTCCGCCGTGACTCGTCAACGCGCCGTGCGATTTGCCGGTCCGGGCTTAACCGCGGCGAAGTTCAGCGCAGGTTCTGCAACAGGTTCAGGGTCGGTTTCGACAGATTGAGCGTGTAGAAGTGCAGCGCGGGGGCGCCACCGTCGACCAGTCGTTCGCACATCCGCGCCACCAGGTCGGCGGCGAACTCGCGGATCGCGTCGGCATCGTCGCCGAAGGCCTGCATGCGCTTGCCGACCCAGCGCGGGATCTCGGCGCCGCAGGCCTCGGAGAACCGGCGCAGCTGGGCGAAGTTGGAGATGGGCATGATCCCCGGCACCACCGGGATGTCGACGCCCAGGGCGCGTATGTCGTCCACGAAACGAAAATAGGCGTCCGCGTTGTAGAAGTACTGGGTAATCGCGCCGTCGGCGCCGGCGTCGACCTTGGCCTTGAAGTGCTTCAGGTCGGCCAGCGCGTGCTCGGCCTGCGGGTGGATCTCGGGATAGCAGCCGACCTCGATGTGGAAGTAGTCGGCGTGCTCGCTGCGGATGAAGGCGACCAGGTCGCTGGCGTAGCGGAACTCGCCGGGATGTCCCATCCCGGACGGCAGGTCGCCGCGCAGGGCGACGAGGCGCCGGCAGCCCATGGAGCGGTAGCGCTGCAGCAACGCCGCCAGTTCTGACCGCGTACCGCCGACGCAGGAAATGTGGGGCGCGGCGTCGAGGCCGTGGTGACCTTGCAGTCGGTCGATGGTTTCCGGCGTGTAGTCCAGCGTCGATCCGCCGGCACCGAAGGTGCACGACACGTACTCGGGCGCGTGCGCCTTGAGTTTCTGCGCGGTGCGGTCGAGCTGCGTGCGCTGTTCGTCGGTCTTCGGCGGATAGAACTCGAAGGAAATCGGAATCATCGGGGACTAGTCTGCGCGGCAGGGATTCGAATAATATCTCTTTATCGCGATGAATGTAAAAACGTATTCGACTGACTCAACGGCCGCCGGACCCGTCGCCGGCCGCGGAATGTCGCGTCCGTGCACTTGGCTGCCGCCTGTTGGCTAGACTCTCTTCGTTTCCCATGCCGGATGCCGCGATGTCGATCGTCCTCACGCCCTTCGCCCGCAGGCGCCTGTTCCCGGCCGAACCACGATCCAACACCATCCTCGACTGCACGCCGGGCGACTTCGAGCGTCACCTCAACGACGTGTCGCCACTGAAGCTCCTCGATGGCTACGCGCCGTTCTGCAAGCTGCACGTGCACCGCAACTGGACGCCCACCCGCTGCCTGACGATGCCAGTCACCGACGACAACCGGCACCTGCTGCGCTCGGCTTACGAAGCGCGCTCGCGCGACGAGCTGCCGGTGCTGGTGCGGTGGTTCGAGGGCGTGCAGCCGCCGGTGGCCGGCTACTTGGTGGTGATCGTCTACAGCCGCGAGCAGCTGGCGAAGGAGGGCACGTCCATCGACGTCGACTGGGGCGTGGTGGGCTGCCTGTACACCGCCGGGCCGGAAGAGATTCCAATGGCGCCGATCACCATGATGCGCAACGCTCTGGGTGTCGGGGAAGGCGGCTCGGGCGTGCCGCTGGACCACGAGGCCTACCGGCGCAGCGTCGCGTTCTGGGAAAACAACGCCAACTGGCGGCCCTGAGTCCGGCGGAGCCCGATTCCTCTACTGGGGTCGGAGTGGGGTCCCTCTCAACCAGCCGTCGGGAAGGCGGGCCAACGCAATGGCAAAAAAGCGGGCGCCCTGGGCGCCCGTTCTTCGTGCGGATGTCCGCAGCCGATCAGTAGCGATAGTGCTCCGGCTTGTACGGCCCTTCCACCGGCACGCCGAGGTAGGCGGCCTGTTCGCCGGTCAGCGTGGTCAGCTTCACGCCGATCTTCTCCAGGTGCAGGCGCGCGACTTCCTCGTCGAGCTTCTTGGGCAGGATGTAGACCTTGTTCTCGTACTCGTCCTTGTTCGCCCACAGTTCGATCTGTGCGAGCGTCTGGTTGGAGAACGAGTTCGACATCACGAAGCTCGGATGGCCGGTGGCGCAGCCCAGGTTGACCAGGCGGCCTTCGGCCAGCAGGAACAGCGCGTGGCCGTCGGCGAACACGTACTTGTCGACCTGCGGCTTGATGTTGATCTTCTGGACGCCGGCCATCGCATTGAGCGCGTCGACCTGGATCTCGTTGTCGAAGTGGCCGATGTTGCAGACGATCGCCTGGTCCTTCATGCCCTTGAGGTGTTCGAGGGTCAGCACGTCCTTGTTGCCGGTCGTGGTGACGTAGATGTCGCCGCGGCCCAGCGTGCTTTCGACCGTGTTGACCTCGAAGCCTTCCATCGCCGCCTGCAGGGCGTTGATCGGGTCGATCTCGGTGACCACCACGCGCGAGCCATAGGCACGCAGCGAGTGCGCGCAGCCCTTGCCGACGTCGCCGTAGCCGCAGACCACCGCGACCTTGCCGGCCAGCATCACATCCATCGCGCGCTTCAGGCCGTCGGCCAGCGATTCGCGACAGCCGTACAGGTTGTCGAACTTGCTCTTGGTGACAGAGTCGTTGACGTTGATCGCCGGGATCAGCAGCTTGCCCGCTTCGGCCAGCTGGTACAGGCGATGCACGCCGGTGGTGGTCTCTTCCGAGACGCCCTTCCAGTCGCGGACCACGATGGTCCAGAAGCCCGGGCGCTCGGTTGCGACGCGCTTGAGCAGGTTCTTGATCACCTGCTCCTCGTGGCTCGCGCCGGGGCTGTCGACCCAGCTGCGGTCGCCCTGTTCGAGCTCGTACCCTTTGTGGATCAGCAGCGTCACGTCGCCGCCATCGTCGACCACCAGTTGCGGGCCGAGGAAGCCGCCCTTGCCATCGGGGAACGACAGCGCTTCGAGCGTGCAGTCCCAGTATTCCTCCAGCGTCTCGCCCTTCCAGGCGAACACCGGCGTGCCGGTGGCGGCGATCGCCGCGGCGGCGTGGTCCTGGGTCGAGAAGATGTTGCACGAGGCCCAGCGCACGTCGGCGCCGATGTCCTTCAGCGTCTCGATCAGCACCGCGGTCTGGATGGTCATGTGCAGCGAGCCGGTCACGCGCACGCCCTTGAGCGGCGCCTGCGCGGCGTACTTGCGGCGGATCGACATCAGGCCCGGCATCTCGTGCTCGGCGATGTCGAGTTCCTTGCGGCCCCAGTCGGCCAGGGTGATGTCGGCGATCTTGTAGTCGCCGTCGGTCGAGAATTGCCTGGCAACAGGCTTGGTCACTGCGTTCATGGTGTCGCTCCGTTGTTTGTGAGTCCCGGCCACGATGGGTGGACTCGCATTGAACGGGCGCCGTTGTCGCTATGTCAGCTCGCCGAGCCTGAGCCTCTTCACGTCGCAGTGGACGGACGGCATGCAGCGCCCCTCGGCAGAGGGACTTGATTATATGGCTTCTTCGCGATGAAGCGATGCCCGGCCAAGCGGCTGCCGCGGGGCGCGTCAGGCCCCGCTCAGGCGGGCGGGCCTTCCGCCGCGCCGGATCACCAGTCGGTGGGTTTGTAGTCCTTGAGGAACTGTCCCCAGACATGCTCACCCGTATTCAGGCCGGCGATGATCGGGTCGACGATCCGCGCCGCGCCGTCGACGATGTCCAGCGGCGGGTGGAAGCGTTCCTCGACGACCTTGCGCGCGGCGAGTTCGGCCGGATCCTCGTCGGTGACCCAGCCGGTGTCGACGCTGTTCATGTGGATGCCGTCGCCGTGGTAATCGGCCGCGGCGGTGCGGGTCATCATGTTGAGCGCGGCCTTGGCCATGTTGGTGTGCGGATGGCGGGTGGTCTTGAAGTTGCGGTAGAACTGGCCCTCGACCGCCGACACGTTGACGATGTGCTTGTCGCGGTTGTCCATGCGCAGCATCAGCGGCTTCAGCCGCGCGTTGATGATGAACGGCGCGATCGCGTTGACCAGCTGCGTCTCCAGCAGCTCCACCGACGGCACTTCGGCCATCAGCAGACGCCACGAGTTGCGACCGCGCAGGTCGACCTGCTGCAGGTCCTGGTCGAGGCGACCTTCGGGGAACAGGTGTTTCTGCCCGAGCAATTCCTCGGCCAGCAACGGCACCTGCGACAGCTCGGCCGGGCGCGTGAGTCCGGCTGTTCGGGAAATGCCCTGGCCGATCGCGACCTGCATCGTCGCGGCGTCGCCTTGCCCGGGGCGGATTTCGGGAAGGCCGCCGTCCGGAAGCCCGCCGTCCGGAAGCATGTCGTAGCCGCGCAGGCCCTCGTAACTGCCCAGCAGCTTGCGCACCGCTTCGGGCGCGTCGTGCAGTGCCGCGGTTTCGGCCTCCATCATGTGCGCGTAGAACTCGGGCGGCCGACGCACGGTCTGGCAGGCATTGTTGATGATGAAATCCAGCCGCGGGAGCCGGGCCGACAACTCGCGACAGAACGCTTCGACGCTCGGCGTGTGCCGCAGGTCGAGGCCGAACACCTCGAGCCGATCGCTCCATTGCGCGAAGTCCGGTTCCTGCGCGTAGCGCGCGGCGGAATCGCGCGGGAAGCGCGTGGTCACGATCAGGTGCGCGCCGGCGCGCAGCAGCTTCAGCCCGGCCTGGTAGCCGATCTTGACGCGGCCGCCGGTGAGCAGCGCGACGCGGCCGCGGAGGTCCGCAAGCTCGGTGCGCTTGGCGAAATTGAATTCCGCGCAGGACGGGCACAGCTGGTCGTAGAAGTGGTGGACGCGGGTGTACTTCTGCTTGCAGACGTAGCAGTGGCGCAGTTCGGGGGAATCCTGGAAACCGGGCGTTTCCGGCGTCGCGGCGCTGCCGGCGTCGCCGTGCGCCAGGGCAGGCGACGCGGAACTGCCGGGGACGAAATAGTTAGGCGTGGTGAACACCGGCTTGCGGCGCAGGGCGCGGATCCCGGTCTGGTCGAGCACGGCTTCGGCGCGGCGGATGTTCTCGGCATTGCGCTCGCGTTCGCGCGTCTTCAGTCGCTGCCGGCGCGCATGGGGGTCGGGATGGTAGACCGCCGCCACGGCCCGGTGCAGGCGCTTGCGCTCGTCGGCTGGCAACGCGTCGAGCAGCGAGTGATCGGCGGCGACGGACTCGAGCACTTCGAGCGCAGCGCGCAGGCGTTCGGGCAGGTTGGGATCGGGCGTATCCATGGGAAGGCGGCAAGCTGGGGGGAGGAGGGTAATCGGTATTGGTGATGCGGGTGCGGTCTACCGCCATGGAAATGCGAGGCGGCAAGAACTGCGCATGGAGCGGCGTCGCAGCAGCGAGCTCGGCTTTCACTCGGTGCCTCCCGCCAGTGAGGAGAGGCAACCAGAGGTGCGTTGCCTTGCCTGCCTTCTTGAAATAAGGGAGCCTGGGGAGGGTGGAGCCACCCGCATCCGCGCACCGGGCTGCGTTCCGAATCCCCTCCGCCGCTGGCGGCGAAAAACGACAACGGGCCGCTGGCGGCCCGTTGTCATGTCCCTGTGCGAAAGGGCCGGCTGGCGTGGGCTACTTCAGCCCGGCCGCCTTGCGCAGTTCCTCGGCCTTGTCGGTCTTCTCCCACGAGAACGCGGTTGCCTTGTGCGACTTGCCGGCGGCGTCGGTGTAGACCACGTCCTTCGGCTTTCGGCCGAAGTGGCCGTAAGCGGCAGTGGCCTGGTAGACCGGGTGGATCAGGTCGAGCATCTTGACGATGCCGTACGGCCGCAGGTCGAAGTGGGCGCGGATCAGCTTCTCGATCTTGTCGTCGCTGACCTTGCCGGTACCGAAGGTAGTGACCGAGATCGAGGTCGGCTCTGCCACGCCGATCGCGTATGACACCTGCACTTCGCACTTGTCGGCGATGCCGGCGGCGACGATGTTCTTGGCGACGTAGCGCGCGGCGTACGCGGCCGAGCGGTCGACCTTCGACGGATCCTTGCCCGAGAACGCGCCGCCGCCGTGGCGGGCCATGCCGCCGTAGGTGTCGACGATGATCTTGCGTCCGGTCAGGCCGCAGTCGCCCACCGGGCCGCCGATCACGAAGATCCCGGTCGGGTTGATGTGCACCTTGTTCCTGGGCAACTTCTCGAGCATCGCTTTGGGCAGCACCGGCTTGAGGATGTGCTCGTACACGCCCTCGACCAGGTCCTTCTGCTTGATGCCCGGGTCGTGCTGGGTCGACAGCACCACCGCGTCGAGGCCGACGATCTTGTCGGCGCTGTCGTAGCGCAGGGTGACCTGCGACTTCGCGTCCGGGCGCAGCCACTTGAGCTTGCCGTTCTTGCGCACCTTGGCCTGCTGCTCGACCAGGCGGTGCGAGTAGTAGATCGGCGCCGGCATGAACTCGGGCGCCTCGTTGCAGGCGTAGCCGAACATCAGGCCCTGGTCGCCCGCACCCTGCTCTTCCGGCTTCTTCTGCTTCTTGCGGGTGCCGTCGACGCCGGCGGCGATGTCGGGCGACTGCTTGCCGATCAGGTTCAGCACGCCGCAAGTGGCGCCGTCGAAGCCGACTTCGGAGGAGTCGTAACCGATGTCCAGGATCACCTTGCGGGTCAGCGCCTCCAGGTCGATCCAGGCCGAGGTGGTGACCTCGCCGGCGACGATCGCCACGCCGGTCTTGACCATCGTTTCGCAGGCCACGCGGGCGCGCTTGTCCTGGGTCAGGATCGCGTCCAGCACGGCGTCGGAAATCTGGTCGGCAACCTTGTCCGGATGGCCTTCGGAGACCGATTCGGAGGTGAAGAGGTAGCTGGACATCGGCCTTATATCCCTTGATTCGGATGGAAAGATGGGTGCGCATGATACACGGGCGCAGCCAGGCGTGCATTGTGCCGCCGGGCAGGTTGGGCCGGGGTTAATCGGAACGATCCGGATCCCAGCGGGGTTCCCCCTGTCACCGCCGTGCCACAAATGCGCCATACGCCTGTCGCGCAGCCGGCGCAACGTGCCAGTCAATCGGGTAGGCCGGACCTAGCTCCTGCTCGAACTCCAACGACATCTTCGGCAGCGCGTTGCGGACGGGTTCCGCGGCTGGCGCGGCCGTGTCGCTCCACCGCGGTTGCGCATGGTGGCCGATACTCGCGCTTCGATGCCATCGACAGCTTCCTGGCCGGGAGCAAGCACCTGCGCGGGTTCGCCTTCGTCGATGCGCTGCGCCAGCTGCAACTGAAATGCAGCGCAGATGACACGGGGCGTGATCGAGGATGCTCCCCCGCGTGCGGCCCGATCCTGCAGCATCGGACCGGCGCGATGACGCTTTGGCAACGCCGGTTGGCGTGCAGTGCAAGGGCAACCGCGGCTGCTAGCATCCTTCGATGGATTCGATCACCCACCTGTTCTACGGCGGCGCCATCGCAGCGGCGATCGCGCCGCGCGCGCATCGGCGAGCGGCGCTGCTCGCGGGCATGGCCCTCAACACCTTGCCCGACCTCGACGTGCTGCCGTTGGCACTGTGCGACGACCCCGTGGTGCGGCTGACCTGGCATCGTGCGGCGACGCATTCGTGGCTGGTGCTGCCGCTTATCGCGTGGGCGTTGTGGGCGGGGTTCAGGCGCCGTGGCGGGCGCGTGGCCGAAGCGCCCGCGCGCTGGTTCTGGGTGATCTTCGTCACCCTGATGTCGCATCCGTTGCTCGATGCGTTCACCGTCTACGGGACCCAGCTGTTCTGGCCGCTGCCGATGCGGCCGCTGATGTGGTCGAGCCTGTTCATCATCGATCCGCTGTTCCTGCTGCCGTGGCTGGCGGCATTCGTGGTCGCGTGGTTCGCGCGAGAGCGGGTCGGGCGACATGCGCTGGCCGCAGGCATCGCGATGGGTGTGGGCTACCTGGGTTGGTCGCTGGTCGCCAAGCATCTCGTCGATCGCCAAGCCGATCGCGCGCTCGCGGCGATGGGCCTGGGCGATGCGCCGCGCTTCTCGGTGCCGATGCCGCTCAACACGCTGCTGTGGCGGGTGGTGGCGATGACGCCGAACGGGTACGTCGAGGGATTCAGGTCGGTGGTGGCCGACAGGCAGCCGATGGCGTTCCGCGGCTATCCGTCCAACAGCCAGGCGCTTGCCGAAGCCCGCGACATCGCCGCCGTGCGGGAGCTGGCCTGGTTCAACCATGGCTTCATGCGCACCCGGATAGTCGACGGCGAACTGGTCCTCAGCGACCTGCGCATGGGAACCGAACCTGACTACTTCTTCAGCTACGCCGTGGCGCAACGCGGGGGCGATGGTTGGCAGGCAATCGCGCCGCCGCGCAAGCTCGATCCGCATCGCGACTTCGGCCCGATGTGGCGGGCGACCTGGCACAGGATCTGGAACCAGCCCTGATCCCGTCGGCGCTTCGCCCGCAGCCGTGCGCGAGGCCGACGTACGCATCCAGGCGATCAGGAGGTCGCTGCGCTGCACGGAACGACCGGCTCTTGCCGGGGCTGCTTTCAGTCGCGAGCCCCGATTGGTCCCCACGAGGGAGCTCGCGACCGGAGCCGCCGCCCAGAAGGCGCCGGCCATTCAACCCGAGAAGAAATACCGGGTGATGTGGAAGAAGATCGGCGCGGCGAACACCACCGAGTCCATCCGGTCCATCATGCCGCCGTGGCCTTCGATCATGTGGCCCCAGTCCTTGGCGCCGAGGCTGCGCTTGACCGCCGACAGCGCCAGGCCACCGAACACGCCGCAGACCACGATCAGCGCCGACATCAACGTCGACTGCAGCGGCGTGAACGGCGTGATCCACCACAGCGCGGTGCCGATCGCGACCGCGGCCAGCCCGCCGCCGACCAGGCCTTCGACCGTCTTAGAAGGGCTGACCGTGGGTGCGAGCTTGCGCTTGCCGAACAGCTTGCCGAACACGTACTGCATCACGTCGCTGATCTGCACCACCAGCATCAGGTACAGCAACAGCAGCGGGCCCTGGCCTTCGTAACCGCGCAGTTCGAGGATCAATAGCGCCGGCGCATGGCTGATGCAGTAGATCGCGATCATCACGCCCCACTGGATCTTGGTGGTGCGCTCGAGGAAATCGCTGGTGTCGCCGCCCAGCACCGCCAGCGCCGGCAGCGCGAGGAAGGCGTAGACCGGGATGAAGATCGCGAACAGGCCGTACCAGTGGTCGCCGATCAGCCAGTACTGCACCGGGATCAGCACGTAGAACGCGACCACCAGCGGCAGGTGGTCGCCGGGCCGTGTCGGCGTGAGGGTGATGAACTCGCGCAGGGCGAAGAACGAGATGAACGCGAACACCACCAGGTTCGCCACCGGACCCAGCCAGAAGCACACCGCCAGCACCGCGACCATGCCCCACCACGCGCGCACGCGGGCATTGAGGTTGGCCACGACCTCGGTTCGGCCCTTGCGCTGCTGCAGGACCCAGCCGACCAGCGAGGCCAGCGCAAGCAGGGCGATGATGCCGCCGAAGACCCAGAGCAGCTTGTGTTGTGCGTTCATGCCAGCGCCACCACCGCATCGCGCGCGCGTTCGAGGAATCGGTCGCGCGCTTCACCGTTGATGCGCGGCAGCGCCTCGCCGAAACGCACGTTGCAGTACAGCGGCAGCGGGATGTGCGCGCCCTTGGGCATGCTGCGATGCAGGGTGTCGAGGTAGGCGGGAACCAGGTGAAGCTGCGGGAAAACGTCCGCGAGCCGGAACAGGCCGCCGCGGAACCGCTGCGGCAAGCGTTCGGCGGTGCGAGTGCCCTCGGGGAACAGGATCAGGGAATCGCCGCCCTGCAGCGCCTCGATCGCCGGTTCGAGCGGGTCGCCGTCGCGTTCTTCTCGGCGGCGTTCGATGAGCACGGCGCGCAGCACGCTACCCGCGACGTAGCTGCGCAGGCCCGGCTTGGCCCAATAGTCCCGAGCCGCGACCGGGCGCGTGCGCGCGCGCTGCGCCGGGGACAGCGCCGACCAGATCGCCATCGTGTCCAAGTGGCTGCTGTGGTTGGCGAAGTACAGGCATTGACCGGCAGGCGGGGCCGCTCGCCACTGGGCGCGCGCGCCGACCAGCAGGCGGGTGGTGCCGACCAGCGCCGCCGCCGCGGCGCGATCGATCACGCGCCCTCCCGCAACTGCCGCGCGATCGCGCGCAGCCGCGTCCAGCAGGTCAACGCCGAGCCCGCGGCGATCACCAGCACCGCCACGCGCAGCACATAGCCCGTTCCGGCGAGCGCGACCTCGAGCGGCGCCAGCACGCAGGCGGTGACCATCAGCCACATCCGGTGCGGCTTGGCCATCGGGCCGCGGAAATCCTGCGATGGCAGCACCGTGCCGCCGAGCGTCCGGATGTAGGCGGTCAGTGCCGCGAGCAGGGCGGCCAGCCAGCCGCACCAGGGCAGTCCGGCCGCATGGCCGAGCGCCACCAGGAACAGGCTGTCGGCAATGCGGTCGGGGACCTCGTTGTAGAGCACGCCGGTCGGCGTCTTGCGGCCGTGTTCAACGGCGACCAGGCCGTCGAACAAGTTGCACAGCAGTCGCAGCACGATGGCCAGTGCGCACAACCACGCGCCCCACGGCGGATCGAGCCGGAGCAGCGCCGCGGCGCCGAGCGCTGCGAATACGATGCTTGCGACCGAGATCGCATTGGGCGACACGCCGGCGCGTGCGAGCCATGCGCTGAAGCGCTGGACCAGCGCGTTGCTGCGCGCGGCGATCGGGCGCCGGTTGCCGGCCTTCGATGCGATCGGACCTGGATCGATCATGGTGGCGCTTCCCTGCGAATGACCGGTGGACTTTATCCGGAAAGCGGGCGGCTGCGTATCCCTCGGGGCGACGGGCGATGGCGCCGAAGTTCTCGCTCATGGCGCCCTCCCGGTAGCGCTGTCAGCGTCGAGTCTGCCACCCGGCGCACGGCGCGATCCAGCACTCGGGGGCGATCCAGCCCCGGCGAGACGCCCTCGATGCAGTTGCTGCGACCGCTTTGCCGGCGATGCAGCCTCAAGCGCTGCGCGTGGCGCGGCGCGGCGCCTTCAGGCTGCCCGCGACAGCGGTTCGCCGGCGATCAATGCATCGAAATAGTCGCGGGTCAGTGCGACCTGCATCGCCGCGGTTTCGGCACGGTTGACCACGGCGCGGAACGGCCCGTTCTCCGGCCGGTCCTTCGCGTACCAGCCCAGGTGCTTGCGCGCGATGCGCACGCCGGCCGGTTCGCCGTAGAAGTCGTGCAGCGCCTGCAGGTGGCCGAGCAGGATGTCGCGGATCGCGGCCAGTGACGGCGGCGGCAGCAGTTCGCCGGTGGCCAGGTAGTGCGCGATCTCGCCGAAGATCCACGGTCGCCCCTGCGCCGCGCGCCCGACCATCACCGCGTCGGCGCCGGTATGGCGCAGCACGAACGCGGCGCGCTGCGGAGAATCGATGTCGCCGTTGGCGATCACCGGGATCGCCAGTCGCGACTTGATCTCGGCGATGGTGTCGTACTCGGCCAGGCCGGTGTACTGCTGGTCGCGGGTGCGGCCATGCACCGCGAGCGCCGCGATGCCGCAGTCCTGCGCGATGCGCGCGATGGCGGGCGCGTTGCGGTGCGTGGCGTCCCATCCGGTGCGGAT
Organism: Luteimonas notoginsengisoli; assembly: GCF_042648885.1. Classification (NCBI taxonomy): domain Bacteria; kingdom Pseudomonadati; phylum Pseudomonadota; class Gammaproteobacteria; order Lysobacterales; family Lysobacteraceae; genus Luteimonas; species Luteimonas notoginsengisoli. Next base: position 307,082 of record NZ_JBHRYF010000001.1, read on the forward strand.
CTTCAGCGTCACCGGGACTTCCACCGCGCTCACCACCGCGTTGCAGATGCGGGCGACCAACTCCTCGTCACGCATCAGCGCCGAGCCCGCCCATGCGTTGCACACCTTCTTCGCCGGGCAGCCCATGTTGATGTCGATGACCTGGGCGCCGTGGTCGACGTTGTGGCGCGCCGCATCGGCCATGATCTCCGGCACGGTGCCCGCGATCTGGACGCCCACCGGGTCCGGCTCGTCGATGTGGTCCATCCGTCGCAGCGATTTCTCGGTGTGCCAGAAGCGCGGATCGCTGGTGGTCATCTCCGACATCGCCAGTCCCGCGCCCAGCCGCTTGCACAGCAGCCGGAACGGCTTGTCCGTGACCCCCGCCATGGGCGCAAGGATCACGTTCGGTGCGATGTCGTGGCGGCCGATGCGCATGCGGCCATTGTACCGGCGCCGACCCGCACCCCCGCGGGGAGCAGGTTCCGCCGCGAGCCGCGACGGCAAGCCGGACCGGTGATGAAACGACAATCGGGACCGATCCTGCAGGAGCTTGTACGCCGCAGGTCGCTCCGGCGAGTGGAGCGTGGCGCGGCAGCCGGTCCTAGGACCCGAACCGGGCGATGACGTCGCCGTGGCGCGGCATCGCCAGCGCCGCGCCTTCATGTTCCGTGGACAGCGCGGCATAGCGCGAAGCGAACCGGAGGTGCGCGGCGAACGCCGCGTCGGGCGCGCGCGCCAGCGCTGCGGCCAGGGCGCCGTTGAACGCATCGCCGGCGCCGGTGGTGTCGATGGGGCGCACCTGTTCGGCGGCAAGGCGATGGAAGGCCTTGTCGTCGCCGCGTCGCGCCTCCTCGGCATGCGACACGAAGCAACCGCTGGCGCCGAGGGTCACGACCACGGTGCCGGCCGGCAGCAGTTCGCGGCACAGCGCGTGCAGGCGAGCCTGGTCCAGCGCGGCGATGGCGTCGCCGTCGATGCGTTCACCGACGTGGCGGGTGACCATGCCCGCGAACTCGGTTTCGTTGGGCGTGATGATGTCGGCCAACGCCAGCAGCTCGCGCGTGGTCGCGGCGTTGGCCGGGGCGGGATTGAGCATCGTGGTGGCCCCCTGCGCCCGCCCGGCGCGCAACGCGGCGATGACCGCCTCGCACGGGGATTCGAGTTGCGCAAGCACCACGGCGGCGCGGCCAAGGACATCGGTCTGGCCCTCGACATGCGGGGTCGACAGCTCGCCGTTGGCACCGGCTCCGATCACGATGCTGTTGCGGCCTTCGCCGTCGACATAGATGCCGGCGGTCCCGGTCGGCGCGTCGCATCGCAGCGCGCGCAGGTCGATCCCGTCGTCTGCGGCGAGCGAACGCGCCAGGTCACCGCCCGGATCGTCGCCGAGCGCGCAGACGAAGCAGGTGTCCGCCCCTGCGCGGGCGCAGGCGACCGCCTGGTTGAAGCCCTTGCCGCCGGGCCCGGTGCTGTAGCGCCCGGCAAGCGTCTCTCCCGGATTGGGCAGCGTCGCCGTCGCCCAGACATGGTCGACATTGAACGAGCCGACGACGACGACGCGGCTCACCGCACGACTCCATTCGACGCCATGGTCAGGGCACCAGGTCGCCTTCGGGGATCTGCGGCCGGCGCATCGCGTCCGGATCGTGCCGATGCTTGAACAGCGGGACGAACACGACCGCCATCACCAGCGCATACAGCGCGAACGTCATCCAGATGCCGTGCCAGTCCTTGCTGCCGTCGGCGGCGGTGAAGAAGTGCTCGATCAGGAATCCCGAGGCCAGGCTGCCGAACACCGCGCCCACGCCGTTGGTCATCACCATGAACAGGCCCTGCGCGCTGGCCCGGATGCGCGAGTCGCTCTGCTGCTCGACGAACAGCGAACCGGAGATGTTGAAGAAGTCGAACGCCATGCCGTAGACGATGCACGACAGCACGATCATCCACAGCCGGTCGCCGGGGTCGCCGTAGGCGAACAGGCCGAAGCGCAGGAACCACGCCAGCATGCTCATCGTCATCACCGCCTTGATCCCGAAGCGGCGCAGGAAGAAGGGAATGGTGAGGATGAACAGCGTTTCGGAGATCTGCGAGATGGACATGATGATCGCGGGGTATTTCACCGCGATCGCGTCCTTGAACGCCGGCACGTTGGCGAAGTCGTGCAGGAAGGTGTCTCCGTAGGCATTCGTCAGCTGCAGCGCCGCGCCCAGCAGCATCGCGAAGACGAAGAACACCGCCATGTTGCGGTCCTTGAACAGGCGGAACGAGGTCAGCCCGAGCACGTCGACCAGCGCGCGGCTCTTAGTGTGACCCATCTGCGGCGGCGCCGGCGGCAGGGTGAAGGCGTACAGGCCCAGCGCCAGCGCCGCGGCCGAGGCCACGTAGAACTGCCCGGACGAGGTCTCCAGGCGCAGCAGGCTCGTCGTCCACAGTGCGGCGATGAAGCCGATGGTGCCCCAGACCCGGATCGGCGGGTAGTCGCGGACCACGTCCAGGCCATCGCGCTTGAGCGCGTTGTAGGCCACCGTGATCGCCAGCGCGATCGTCGGCATGTAACACATCATGGTCAGCATCATGACCGCGATCATCACGATCGGATCGTCGACCATGGGGACGCAGAACAGCATCACCGCGCCGCAGATATGCAGCGCCCCGTAAAGCTTTTCAGCGTTGATCCACTTGTCCGCCACGACGCCCATCAGCGCCGGCATGAACAGGGACGCGAAGCCCATCGTCGAGAACACCAGTCCGAAGTTGGTGCCCGACCACTGCTTGTTCTGGAACCAGTACGCGCCGATGGTCAGCAGCCACGCCCCCCAGACGAAGAACTGGAGGAAATTCATCACGATCAGACGCAGCTTCAGGCTCACCCGGCGTTTCTCCCCATTCGCGCCGCACTGCGCGGCAACCGCTGCGGCAGGGTAAGGGCAAACCGCGGTCGAGTGAAGCGCGGCCTAGGCGTCGCGCGCGACCACGCGGTTGCGGCCATCGCGCTTGGCCACCTGGAGGCGGCGATCGGCACTGCCCAGGAGCGCGGAAACGTCGCCGCCGTCCTGAGGATAGGCGGCCAGGCCGCCGCTGAAGGTGATCACGTGCGGGTCGCGGCCGGACTCGGGCAGGAACGGCCGGTCGCCCATCGAGCGCCGCAGCCGGTCCAGGCGCTCCCACGCGCTGCCGATCGGGCAGTGCATGAGTACCACGAACTCCTGGCCGCCGATCCGCACCAGCCGCTCCTTCTCCAGCAGGATCTCGTTGACCGCGGCCACGAAGTGGCGCAGCGCGCGGTCGCCGTTGCGCGGGCCGATCTCGTCGTTGATGCGCTTGAAGCGGTCGAGGTCGAGCAGGGCCAGCGTGAGCGAGCCGCCATCGTTGCGGATGGTCTCGAACATGCGCGGCATGCCCTGCAGCAGCCAGGCGCGGTTGGGCAGCCCGGTGAGGCCGTCATTGCCCGACATCTCCACCAGCCGCTGCATGCGATAGACGATCGCCGACGTCAGCACGCCCATCATCAGGACCAGGATCAGCCGTTCGACCTGCGTGGACAGCGCCGCCGTGCCGTAGTCGATCGAGACCAGGCTCTCCTGCGCCGGCGCGAGCGAGAAGATCGCGGCGACGAGCATCGCGTACTGCCCCAGCGCCAGGGCGGTGACGTACAGGGTGAGCCGGCCATCGTTGCGCAGCGCGGTCATGGCGATGGCGATCAGGTAGAAGCACCACACGACGATGGAATTGGTCGCCGCCACCGGGTCGCCCAGCGCGAGCAGCACCAGCACCACGGAGGTCATGGTGATGTCGTAGCTGCCGGTGGCGTAGGGCAGCCAGCCGTAACGCAGCGGCCGGCGCGCGAGCGCGAGCCAGATCTGTGCCATGAGGTTGACGAACACCGCCAGGCCCAGGCCGATCAGCACTTCGCTGGATTTCGCGCCGCCGAGTGCGGCGATCAGCGGCATGGCGAGGATCAGCAGCGACAGCAGTGCGCGCAGGCGCGCGACCAGCAGCTCGCCGCCGGCGCCGAGCGAGAGCATGATCTCGTCCGGGCGCGCCAGCAGTCGTGCCACCAGGTCCTTGATGCCCTGGATCGATCCGCGCATGTGTCCCTCCGTCTGCGAAGCATACCGTGGGCTTCGCGGGGCGCGCGGCGAGCGTGTCCTGGCCGCTAGACTGTGTGCTTCCCATTCCAGCGCCGCGGCCCATGGCCGCGGCAGGAGACTTGCCATGCAATACCGCCGCCTCGGTTCCTCCGGACTGCAGCTGTCCGCGCTGTCGTTCGGTGCCTGGGCCACGTTTGGTGGCCGGGTCGCGCGCGGCGAGGCGCGCAACCTGGTGGCTGCGGCGTGGGACCGCGGTGTCAACTTCTTCGACAACGCCGAGACTTATGCCAACGGCGCTGCCGAGCGCGTGATGGGCGACGTGATCGCCGACCTGCGCCTGCCGCGCGACGGTTTCGTGGTCTCGAGCAAGGTGTTCTTCGGCGCGGTCGACGATCCGCGGCCGACCCAGAAGGGCCTGTCGCGCAAGCACGTGCACGATGCTTGCCATGCGGCGCTGAAGCGCCTGCGCGTCGATTACCTCGACCTGTACTACTGCCATCGTCCCGATCCGGATGCGCCGGTGGCCGAAACCGTGGCCGCCATGGATGCGCTGGTGCGCCAGGGCAAGGTGCTGTACTGGGGCACCTCGGAATGGCCGGCCGAACGGATCCGCGAGGCGCACGCAGCCGCGCGCGCGGGCGGTTTCCAGGCGCCGACGATGGAACAGCCGCAGTACAACCTGCTGCACCGCGAGCGGGTCGAGGTCGAATACGCCTCGCTCTGCGACGACTTCGGCATGGGCACCACAACCTGGTCGCCGCTGGCCTCGGGCCTGCTCACCGGCAAGTACAACGACGGCGTGCCGGCCGATTCGCGGTTGGGCAGCGACGCTTACGCGTGGCTGCAGCGCGACGTGCTCGGCGACGACGCATCGCGGCGCCTGTCGCGCGCGCGCGCCTTCACCGCGCTCGCCGCCGGATTGGGCGTGGCGCCGGCGGCGCTGGCGATCGCGTGGTGCCTGCGCAACCCACGCGTGTCGAGCGTGATCCTCGGCGCCAGCCAGGTGGCGCAGCTGCTGCAGAACCTCGAGGCGCTGGACGTGGCTGCGCGCATGGGCGAGGCGGACTGGGCGCGGGTCGACGCGGCGATGGCCTGAGGGCGAGGACCCAGGCGAAACCGCTTGACAGGCAAATGAGAATCATTAGCATTGACGACTCCAATCTAGGGAGCCGATCGATGTTCGTCGCCCAGCCGCACGCATGTACCCCGTCCCACGCCGTCCATCATGCCGACGACCGCCCCGCAGCCACCGAAACCATCGAAATCGACAGCAACCGCCTGCTGAAAGGGCAGCGCGAACTGCTGATCCGCCACGGCAGCGAGTGCTATCGCCTGCGGCATACCCGCAACGACAAGCTCATCCTGACCAAGTAGGTTCCGGGCCCGGCAGGGCCTCCGCCCAGGTCATCCGCTCCGGCCCCGCGCCGGAGCGTTCATGTCTCTCCTCTTCAGGCCGCCCGCCCCCGGCAACCCCGGACGCCAGCCCGCCGATCGTTTTCCACTTTCGACGAGTCCATTCATGCGTCCCAACCTGTTGTCGTGCGCGCTGTGCCTGGCGCTGCCGGGCATGGCCCTCGCCCATGGCGAATCGCCCCTCCCCGAACCGATGCCCACCACCCCGGCCGACGCCGCGGTCACCGAATTCGACCGCGTCGTCGTCACCGCCACGCGCACCGAACGCGCCATCGCCGACGTGCCCAGCACCGTCGACGTCATCGATCGCGAGCGCATGGACGAACTCCTCGCGCGCGACCTCGAGGACCTGTTCCGCTACGAGCCCGGCATCACCGTCACCTCGGGCTTCGGTCGCTTCGGCATCGGCGGCATCCGCATCCGCGGCCTCGACGGCAACCGCGTGCGGATCCAGACCGACGGCATCCCGGTGTCGGATGCCTTCCTGATCGGCAGCTTCTCCGACGCCAACCGCAACTTCGTCGACCTCGACACGCTCAAGCGGGTCGAAGTCGTGCGCGGGCCGACCAGTTCGCTCTACGGCTCCGACGCGCTCGGCGGCGTGGTGTCGTTCATCACCAAGGATCCTTCGGACTATCTGGAGGCCGGCAAGGATGCCTACTTCGGATTGCGTTTCGGTCATGAGGGCAGCTGGGACGGACTGTCGGCCGGCGCCACCGCGGCCTTCGGCGGCGAGCGCTGGTCGGGCATGGCGGCGGTCAACCATCGCCAGGGGCAGGAGCCGGAAAACCAGGGCATGGTGGGCGGCGAGGGCGGCGATCGCACCCGGCCCAATCCGCAGGAGCGCGATGGTCGAAGCGTGCTGGCCAAGCTGATGTTCGCGCCCGGCGCCGACCAGCGCTTCCGCCTGACCGTGGAGGGCAACGAGGACAGCGCGGATACCCGGATGTTGACCTCGTACGGCTTCCAGGCGCTGACCCGGGCGACCAACTTCCTGGTGACCGGCGCCGATCACCAGACGCGCGCGCGGGTGTCGTTCGGCCACGAGATGGATGCCGTGGGTGCGGGCTTCGCCGACAGCCTCGACTGGCATGTCTACCGCCAGGACAGCGAAACCACGCAGGACACCGTCGAGGTGCGGCGCACCGCCAGCGGCGTCAACGAGCGCCGCGAGCGCGAGTTCAATTTCGACCAGCGGTTGCATGGCCTGCAGCTCAACCTGCGCAAGGAGTTCGAAGCCGGCTCCGTGCGCCACGCGCTGGCTTACGGGCTCGACGTCTCCCGCGCCGACACCCGGCAGAAGCGCGACGGGCGCGTGCACAACATCGATACCGGCACCGTGAGCAACGCGATGCTGCCGGACGTGTTCCCGGTGCGCGACTTCCCGATCAGCCGCACCACCACCACCGCGCTGTACCTGCAGGACGAGATCAGCTTCGCGGACGACGCGTTTCGCCTGATCCCGGCCGTGCGCGTGGATCGCTACCAGCTGCGTCCGGACGTGGATGCGATCTTCGCCGAGGACAATCCGAGCGTGGCGGTGGCCGGGCTCGACAAGACCAGCGTCTCGCCGAAGCTGGGCGCGGTCTGGCACTTCGCGCCGGACTGGTCGCTGTTCGGCGGCTACGCGCGCGGCTTCCGTTCGCCGCCCTACGGCGACGTCAACATCGGCTTCACCAATCTGATGTTCGGTTACACCGCGATCGCCAACCCGGACCTGAAGCCGGAAACCAGCGACGGCGTGGAACTGGGCGTGCGCTACGTCGGCGACGCGGTGTACGCCAGCCTGTCGGGCTACGACAACCGCTACCACGACTTCATCGAGTCGTTCGCCTTCGCCGGCTTCAACGACGCCGGGCTGATGGTGTTCCAGTCGCGCAACGTGTCCGACGCGCGCATCCGCGGCGTCGAGTTCCGCGGCGGCGTCGACTTCGGCGCGCTGTCCGATGCGATGGCCGGCTGGTCGCTGCGCGCGGCCGCAGCCTGGGCGCGCGGCGACAACCGCACCGACGACGTGCCGCTGGAATCGGTCGACCCGCTCACCGCGACCCTCGGCGTCGCCTACGGCAACGACACCTGGGGCGCGGAGCTGGCCGGACGCTTCGCCGCCCGCAACGACCGCCTGCCGCCGCTCGATGGCGGCGAGTACTTCGAAACGCCCGGCTACGGCGTGCTCGACCTGCTGGCGCACTGGCGATTCGCGCCCGGCGCGAAGCTCAACGCCGGCATCTTCAACCTCACCGACCGCCGCTACTTCGACCTCGGCGGCATGGGGCTGGTGAGCCGCGACAGCGACACGCTCGACCGCTACACGGCTGCCGGCCGCAATCTGTCGCTGAGCCTTGCTTTTGATTGGTGATGGTTTGGCAAAGAATTTCTTGCCCAACGAAGGCCTGAACGATTGCCGTCATCCCCGCGCAGGCGGGGATCCATGGACTTTGCTTTCTATGGTTCAACGTCCATGGATTCCCGCCTTCGCGGGAATGACGATTTTGTTATCTGAAAGTTCCGGATTTGAACCAGGTTTCACCCCGCAATCCGCCCACCAAGGAATCCCGCATGAAGTTACACCTGACAGCCACGCTGGCACTTTCGGCGTTCGCCACCGGCATCGCGGGCGCGCAGGCGCCGCACTCGACCGGGACCACGCCCGATCCGGCGCGCGACCACGATTCGATCCTCGCCATGCGCGGCGAGCACATGGTCGACTTCGCGTTCGACGAAACCGTGCTGCTGCAGCCGGGCTACGAGCGCCATCCGGCGATGCGCAGCGGCGGCGACGAGGTGGTGATCGTGGTCGAGGACACGCCCACGCGCGTGGTGCTGCAGCACATCCTGGTCGACGCCAGGAGCGGCCACGTCACCAAACACTGGCGCCAGGACTGGACCTATGAGGCGCCGACGCGTTTCGAGTTCAGCGCCGACCAGACCTGGGCCGTGCGCGCGCTGTCGCCGGAAGAAACCCGCGGCGCCTGGACCCAGTGCGTGTACGAAGTCAGCGACGCGCCGCGCTACTGCGGTACCGGCCAGTGGCGCCATGACAACGGCATCGCCACCTGGACCAGCGATTCCACCGCGCGCCCGTTGCCGCGGCGCGAGTACACCAGGCGCGACGACTACAACGTGGTGATCGGCATCAATCGCCACACCATCACGCCCAACGGCTGGACCCACGAGCAGTTCAACACCAAGGTCCTGCGCAAGCCCGATGGCAGCCAGGTCGAACTGGCGCGCGAGTTCGGCTTCAACGACTACCGGAAGACCACCGACATCGACTTCAAGCCCGCCTACGATTACTGGAAGGCCACCAGGGGCTTCTGGGCCAGGGTGCGGGCCCACTGGGACGACTTCCTGTCGCAGCCGCCGGGCGCGCACCTGAAGACGAAGATCGACGGCATGGCGATGATCATCCCGCTGTTCGAGCAGGCCGAGGCGATCCAGGGCGGCAAGGCGGTCGACGATGCCGCGATCGACGAGGTGTTCGCAAAGTGGGTCGAGCCAGCATCCACATCCGCGGTGGTTGGGCGCTGACATCGCGGAAGAAATCGCGTAGGTCGGGGCTACGCCCCCGACGCCAGCGAATCCCTCCGGCATGAACCGGGCTTCTTTCGTAGGAGCGCACCTGGGCGCGACCGCCTTCCCTGCGCCGATCGGGGTTGCGCCCCAGTGCGCACCTACGAGATGGCTCGATGCGCATGGTTGGGGAGGGGCCCGCGCGTCGGGCGCGTAGGCCCGACCTACAGCAGCGCCATCGTTCCGTTGGGCAACGTTGGCGCCGCCGGGGGCGCTGGCGGCGTTGGTGCGGTTGGTGGCACCGCGGTGCGCGCGGCTTTCGGCGCCGGCGGCGGCGGAGCCTTCGGTGCAGCCGGAGGCGCGGGCGGGGCGGGCGGGGCGGGCGGCGCCGGCGGCAACGGCAGGGGCGCCAGCTTCGGGACCGTGACCTGCGCCTTGCCGGCCTTGCGGTCGCGCAGGTAATCCACCGTCACCTTCGCACCGCCGGGCTTGTCGCCCATCGCCGCCATCGCCTCGCGCGGGCTGGATACCGCCTTGCCGTCGATGCGCTGGATCACGTCGCCGGCCTGCAGTCCGGCCAGTTCGCCGTTCGACAGCACCAGCACGCCCCGGTCGGTGCCGAAGTAGCGGCCCAGCTGTTTGTCGACCGAAGCCAGGTTGAGGCCGTTCCAGCGGAACGCCGACATCAGCGCGGGCATGTCGCAGTCGTTGCCCTTGCATGCAGCGCCGGGGCCGATACGGATGATCTCGCGGCGAACCTCGGGTGCAATCGCGGGCATGTCGGGGAAATCGAAATCGAAGTCGCCGCCAAGCCCATCCGCGGTGGAGAAGGCGAACACGCTGCGGCCCGCAGACGGTGTCACGTCGACCGAGGCTGTGCGGCCGTCGCGGACGTAGCCGATCCGGGTCTTCTTGCCTGCCTCAAGCTTACCGAGCAGCGTGCGCAGGTTCTGCGCACGCAGTCCGCCGTTGCTGCCCAGCACTTGGCGGCCATCGACGGTGACGATGCGGTCGCCGGACCTGAGTCCGGCATCCGCGGCGCCGCTGTCCGGAGTGACCCCGGCCACGCGCACGCCGCGGCCCTCGTCCGGCACAAGCAGCACGCCAAGGACCGGTCTCGATGCCACGCCGTGCGCAGTCCGGGCGGCGGTCATGGCCTGGTCGCGCGAGAGCTCGGCCACCTTGCGCGCGGCGCGCGCGAGTTCGGCCCTGGCTTCGGCCAGCAATTTGTCGGCGTCCGCCGCCGCACGTGGCGCGGTCGCCTGAGCCCGGGAGGGATCGGCGTGGCCGGCAAGTGCGAGCGCGACGGCCACGGTCAGGGATGCATGCAGGAAGGTTTTCATCGGGATCTCAAAAATGACAGCCATGGACGTGGAAGTTGACAGGGACGATCAGTCGACGCGCACCAGCGCGCCGTCGTAGCGCTCGCCGTTTGCCGCCAGCCAGCGGCGCGTGCTCTCGAAGCTGGCGAAGGCGCGCAGCAGCTGTACGCGTTTGCTCCACAGTTGGCGCTGTCGTGATCGGTCGAGTCCCGGCTGCATCAGCGCGGCATCGATGGTGCCGAGTCGCGCATCAAGTTCGGCGGCCATCATTGCGGCCGCGCCGCTGGCTACCCGGTTTTCGCGGGCGTACTGCAGCAGCGACTCCAGGCGCGCGGACTCGGCGTACAGGTGTTCGAGCGTGGCGGTGGCGGGTACTGGACCGGCATCGGCATCGGGTGTCTGCGCGGTCATGGCGGCACGTGTCGGAATGCTCGAAGGTGCGTTGTCGGCCGGCTGCGGCAGCCACGCCGGCACGACGGCCAGCGCCAGCGCCGCTGCGGCGGCCAGCGGCAGCCACCGCGGGATGCCGCGGCGTTTGTCGAGCCGGCGCGCGTCGAGCCGTCGTGCGACCGCGGCCCAGCCATCGGCGGGCGCACCCTCCAGCGGCAGCGCGGCGAACGCCTCGTGCCAGCCCGCGGGTGGATCGGCAGGACGGGAAGTGAAGTCAGGCATGGTCGTTTTCCTCGATCTGCAGCAGCGCGCGCAATCGCCGCGTGCCGCGTGCCAGCTGTGATTTCGAGAAGCTCGGCGTGCGCTGCATCAGCGCGGCGATCTCCTCGTGGGTATAGCCCTCGGCGTGGTACAGCCACAGCACGCCGCGGGTGGCGGCCGGCAGTTGCGCCAGCGCGCGCTGCAACTGCGCGGTGTCGGCGGCCGCCGGAGGCGGCGGGGCGCTGTCATCGGCCGGCTCGTGTCCGTCCACCGGCAGCTCGCCCGCCTGGCGACGCCCGCGACGCAGGTGCATCAGCGCCTCGTTGACCGCGATCTGCCGCAGCCAGCCCCAGAACGGGCTGCCGTTGCCGCGGAAGTCGCCGATCCGCGCGATCACTTTCAGCATCGTGTCCTGCAGCACGTCGGACGCCGCTTCGCGTTCGCCACAGATGCGCAGTGCCAGCGTGAAAACGGGGCGCTCGAAACGGCGATAGACCTGCTCGAAGGCCGCCCGCTCGCCGGCGCGCGCGCGGACCAGCAGCGCCTCCGGCACGTCGATCGCAAAGCTCGACGGCCGCTCGTGCGGCGGGGCGGGTCGGGACGGGGCCGGGGCGGTTTCGATCAGCATTCCCCTGCATGGATGCCGTGGCGCGCGAAAGCGTCGCAGCCGCTTCGGCGGCCGCTTGCCACCCTATACTGGGTCCATCAGACCGAAGGGGGTTGCCATGCTCAATGGATCGTTGCTCGCCATCGTCCTGCTCATCGCAGGCGTGGTCATCCTGTTCAAGACCGTGCGCGTGGTGCCGCAGGGCTACGAGTGGACCGTCGAGCGCTTCGGCCGCTACACCTACACGATGACGCCGGGCCTGCACTTCCTGGTTCCGATCATGTACAGCGTCGGCCGCAAGATCAACATGATGGAACAGGTGCTCGAGGTGCCGAGCCAGGACGTGATCACCAAGGACAACGCGGTGGTCAAGGTCGACGGCATCGTGTTCTTCCAGGTGCTGGACGCGGCCAAGGCGGCCTATGAGGTGGCGACCCTGGAGATCGCCGTCCTGAACCTGGTGATGACCAACATCCGCACCGCGATCGGCTCGATGGACCTGGACGAATCGCTGTCCAAGCGCGACGAGATCAACACCAAGGTGCTGATGGCGGTCGACGAGGCCACCCATCCGTGGGGCATCAAGGTCAACCGCATCGAGCTCAAGGACATCGCACCGCCGCGCGACCTGATCGAGGCGATGGCGCGCCAGATGAAGGCCGAGCGCGAGAAGCGCGCCAACATCCTCGATGCCGAGGGCTTCCGGCAGGCGGCGATCCTGAAGGCCGAAGGCGAGAAGCAATCGACGATCCTCGAAGCCGAGGGCGATCGCGAGGCCGCGTTCCGCGCCGCCGAAGCCCGCGAGCGCCTGGCCGAGGCCGAGGCCAAGGCGACGCAGATGGTGTCCGACGCGATCGCCGGGGGCAACGTCAACGCGATCAACTATTTCGTCGCGCAGAAATACATCGAGGCGTTCAAGGCGCTGGCCGAGGCGCCGAACCAGAAGTTCGTGATGATGCCGATGGAATCGGCCGGCGTGATCGGCTCGCTCGGCGGGATCGCCGAGCTGGCGAAGGAAGCGTTCGGGCAGCAGGGCGTGCGCGCGCCGCAGCCGCCGACGATGCCGCGGCAGGGCGCCTGAGCCATGCGCTGGGACGTTTTCACCTGGGCGGCGGTCGCGCTGCTGCTGTTCGCAGCCGAGACGATGGCGCCCGGGGCGTTCATGCTCTGGCTCGGGTTCGCCGCGGTAGTGGTGTTCCTGGGCACGCTGCTGGTGCCCGGCATCCCGCTGCTGGCGCAGGTCACGGCGTTCGTCGTGCTGAGCTTCATCTCGATCCAGGTCTACCGGACATGGTTCCGCAACCGGGAACCGCAGAGCGACCGGCCCGCGCTCAATCGCCGGACCGCGGCGCTGGTGGGGCGCGCGGTGCCGCTCGAACGCGCCATCGTGCAGGGCCGCGGTCGGGTGCAGATCGCCGATGCCTACTGGGATGTCACCGGCCCGGAACTGCCGGCGGGGACGCAGGTCCGCATCGTTGGCGCCGAGGGCATGACCCTGGTGGTCGAGTCGCTGGCCTGAGGTTGGTGGCGCAAGCTTTTTCGCCGGTTGCGGGAGAAAGCCGCGCCCTTCCAGATGGAGTGGCCGAAGCGGCCAATGAGGCAAGGCCAGCGCAGCATCCGAGGGCGAGTACGACACAAGGGCGCCTTCGCCGGCATCAGGGTTGCGCAACGAACCGCTCCCACATGGTGTTGCGCACCTCTGGGATAATGGCGTCCTTGTCCCGGACCGAGCCCGCCATGACCCAGAAGACGATCCTCAACCAAGCCCATCGCGCCCTGGGCGCGAAGATGGTCGATTTCGGTGGCTGGGACATGCCGCTGCACTACGGCTCGCAGATCGACGAGCACCACCAGGTGCGGCGCGATGCGGGCATGTTCGACGTCTCGCACATGACGGTGGTCGACCTACGCGGCGCGCGCGTGCGCGAGTTCCTGCGCAGGCTGGTCGCCAACTCGGTCGACAAGCTGCAGAAGCCAGGCAAGGCGCTGTACACCTGCATGCTCGATGCGCAGGGCGGGGTGATCGACGACCTCATCGTCTACCTCATGCCGCACGAGGATGGGCAGGAGTGGTTCCGTCTCGTGGTCAACGCCGCCACGCGCAACAAGGACATGGCGTGGATCCACCAGCAGGCGAAGGCGTTCGACGTCGACGTCCGCGAGCGCGCCGACCTGTCGATGATCGCCGTGCAGGGGCCGAACGCGCGCGACAAGACGCTGGGCCTGCTCGCGGAAGGTGACCGCGCCCGCGTCGGCAAGCTCGGCAAGTTCGCCGGCATCGAGGCGGCGACCGCCAATGGCGCGTCGCTCTTCGTCGCCCGCACCGGTTACACCGGAGAGGACGGCTTCGAGGTCATCGTGGCCGAGGGCGACGCCGTCGCCCTGTGGGATGCGTTGCTTGCCGCTGGCGTCAAGCCGGCCGGTCTCGGCGCCCGTGACACGCTGCGCCTGGAGGCCGGGCTGAACCTTTACGGCCAGGACATGGACGAGACCGTCTCGCCGTGGGAAGCAGCGCTGGGCTGGACCGTGGCGCTGGACGAGGGGCGCGACTTCATCGGTCGCCAGGCGCTCGAGGCGCAGAAGGAGCGTGGCGACGCGCGCCGCATGATCGGCCTGCTGATGGACGACAAGGGCGTGCTGCGGCACGGCCAGAAAGTGCTCACAACGCACGGGGAAGGCGAGATCCTGTCGGGCACGTTCTCGCCGACGCTGGGCAAGGCGATCGCCTTCGCCCGCGTACCGGCCGGCGACATGGATGACGCTGGCGTGCGGGTCGACATCCGCGGCCGGGAGGTCCCGGTTCGCGTGGTCAGGTTCCCGTTCGTGCGTGACGGCAAGGCGCAGGACGGCGTGTGACCCGCCGCGGCGGCAGCGCCTCGACGCATCCGCGAACGCCGCCTGCCACCTTGTCTTTCCTTCGTTAAACTAGCTTCCCTTTCCACCGACCGCAGCGCATCCGGAGCACGACCCCATGAGCGAGATCCCAGGCGACCTGAAGTTCATGAAATCCCACGAGTGGGCCCGCGTCGAAGGCGACGGCAAGGTCACCATCGGCATCTCCGACCATGCGCAGGGACTGCTCGGCGACCTGGTGTACGTCGACCTGCCGACGGTGGGCGAGCGTGCCGAAGCCGGTACCGCCTGCGCGGTGGTCGAGTCGGTCAAGGCTGCGTCCGACGTCTACTCGCCGGTGTCGGGCACCATCACCGCGGTCAACACCGCGCTGGCCGACAAGCCCGAGACCATCAACGAAGACGCCTTCGGCGAAGGCTGGATCTTCGTGGTCGAAATCGACGAGCCGGACCAGCTCAACGAGCTGCTCGATCCGGACGACTACGCCGAACTGCTGGAAGAAGAAGACCACTGAGCGGCCCCCGGGCGGTCGCGCCGCGCAGGCGCGATCGCCCATGGCGCGCGGACTGACTGCTCCGCACAAGCCTGAACTCCATTCATTCGTCACCGCGCCCCCTGCCGGACAGCAGCCGGGGCGCTTCGTGTTTGCGCTGCCTGCGGATCAGCGGGCAGCTTCCTTTCCTTGCAGATCGGCAGCCGGCGGCTGCGGCGCCTGCGTCCTGTCCGTCGCGGTGTCGGGTTCGACACGTCATGCCAATGAGCATCGCCGGCGCGGGAAGCTGCGGCTCGTCGGTGCTGTCGTGATAGACATGTGAAGACGCCGTCGCTGCGGCAGCAATGCGCGCAGCGTTACACGAGCCGGGCACCCGCGCTTGCTTGCTGGCGGGGCAGTTGCCGGACGACGCTGACGGCCGATGTCGCATCGAAGTCGGAAGTCCGAAGTCGGAAGTCGAACTCGAACTCGGAGTCGGACTCGGAGTCGGACTCGATGTCGGTACCCGGGTCCACAACTTGGCGGTCGCCGGCACGAGCGCATTCATCGCCGCCTGCCTGAGGGCGTGCGCCGGAGGCGGCATGCGCGAACCGGCGACGCTGCCCCGCAAGTTCGAGCATGCGGTCGACGACGGCGACCACTGTCGGCGGGGCGGTGCGAACGACTTCGGACGCCGTGCAATCGATGCGACTTTCGATGCGTCGTTGTTCCTCCGCGGGTTCGCGCGCCGGTTCGGATTGCGTCCGGGACGTGCGCAAAGCGGTCCTTATTTCTTGCGCAGTTTTGCGCATTCGGGCTTGTGCAGCGCCGGAAACACGCCGCCGGGCGAAGTGCTTCGATGGTCTTCCTGCGCCTTCCTTTCGTCGCACGTGACGTGGCCGTCACGCAGGTCGCGCATCGCCGCCGTTGCACTCGCGTTGCGATGCGCTTGAATAAAACAGCTTGTTTCGTGTGCTTTTTCAATCGTGCGCTGCGCGTGTTGCCTGCAACGCCGTGCGGAAGCGACATGCATCGGCGGGATGCGGGCCGCGCGCCGGCGGTCGGGCCGGGGTCGGTCGGCAAAAAAAAACCTTGCAAGGGTGTTGACAGTTGAAAAAACCGTGATTAGGTTTCGCTGCAACAGACGTCGCCGCAGAAGAGAGTGAGTCGAACCAAAGCGAAAACGCGCAGCACAACGAAGCCCTCTGCCCGGAAATTCCTCAAGGTGGAATCAGGCATCGTCTCCGCTGCGAAAGCGCAACGTCTCCCGAACCACCACCCGCGTCGCCATGCGATGCGGGTTTTTTGTGTCGCCGGCTCGCCGGCATGCGTGGTCTCCACGCAGCACGCAAACGGTCCGCGCCCCGGGCGCGGACCGCATCCGAATCCGTCCCGGCGCGCGTCGCGCGTTGGCGGTTGGTCGCGGGTCCGATACCCGAGATCCTGTTTTGAACTGGGCTGCTACACCCGATAGTTCCACTGACGAGGAGAGCCATCTCATGGCCACGAAGAAAGCAGCAAAGAAACGCCCCGCCAAGAAGGCGGCGAAGAAGGCGGTCCGCAAGACCGCCAAGAAGGCAGTTCGCAAGTCGTCCGCCCGCAAGGTCGCCAAGAAGGCGACGAAGCGGCCGGCCAAGAAGGCCACCAGGAAGGTAGCGAAGAAGAAGGTCGCCAAGAAGACAACGAAGAAGGCTGCCAAGAAGAAGGTAGCGAAGAAGAAGGTTGCCAAGAAGGCCGCCAAGCGTCCGGCGAAGAAGACCGCCAAGAAGGCTGGCAAGAAGACCGCCAAGAAGGCCGCCAAGAAGACCGCCAAGAAGGCGGCGAAGCGTCCGGCGAAGAAGGCTGCCGCCAAGAAGACGGCAAAGAAGGCTTCCAAGAAGACCGCCAAGAAGGCGGCGAAGAAGCCCGCCAAGAAGGCCAAGCGACCGGCGAAGCGTGCGAAGAAGGCCGCCTCCGTGGCGATCCCGTCCGCACCTGCGCCGATGATGTAAGAACAAGAAACCCGATCAGCCGTCATCAGGACTCTCTCTCCGCAGCCCAGGCGGAGAGGGAGTTTTTTTTGGTATTGGCCCGGCACCATGGAAAGCCCGGGCGCCCGGTTTGCGCCGGGCCTGGGAAGCAGGAGGCGTTCCGGACGCGTCATGCTTCCCGCTCGACACGCATCTCCGCGTAGTCGGCCCGCGCGCATCCATGGCTGCCGCCCGCAAGCAGGGCCCGACACGCCTGTCCGGCGATCGATTGCCACGCTTTATTTTTTTGTGTGCGCTTGCGGGCAGGGCGTGGCGCACCTACGAGTGGGATGCGATTGCGCCCGTTTAGGGCGAAGCACTTTTATGTCCGCTACCGGATCCAGCAGGACAAGCGACGTGAGCGGTTTCGCGCGACGTTCGGTACGCGGCGTTGAGCTCGCACAATCAGGATCCCGGTCCGCTCAGTGAGCTCGGATCCCCGGGCCCAACCCGGATAACAGCCAGCAACCCTCAGCGCGGGTTCGCGTTGGCCGACGAGGTCTGGGCGCCGCCGCGCTTGTCGGCGTGCGGCAGATGCGCGCGGGAAGGTTCATTGCTCTCGCCTTCGGCGTAGAGCACGTCCGGGAACGGATCGACGTCGAGCCAGCGCTGCGCGGGCAGTCCGATCGCGCGATCGAGAATGGTCGGCAGCAGGCCGGAGGGCAGGCTGCTTTCGCCGTTCCACAGGATCGCCACGCCGAGATCGCGCTGCGGAAGCAGGGCGATCGCGCCGCGGTATCCCTGCACCGCGCCGCCGTGGAAGATCACGCGATGGCCGGCGTAATCGTAGATGCGCCAGCCGATTCCGTAGCCGGCGGCGTTCAGGCGCTGGCGGCGCCATGACGAGCCGCGGGTTTCGCCGGGCGTGGCGACGACCGGCGCGTGCAGCGTTGCCAGCAGCGGCGCCGGCAGCACGTCGGGGCGATGGCCGCTCTGCGCCAGCAGCCACTGCGCCATGTCGCTGGCGCTGGCGTTGACGCCGGCGGCCGGGGCTACGCGGTAGTAGGTCGGCTTCGGTGTCAGCGAGCGCCAACCGCCACCGGCGCGCACGTGCGGTCGCGCCCAGCTCGGGCTGGCTTCAATGCCTTCGAGGCCGTAGCTGGCGTCGTTCATGCCCAGCGGCTTGAAGATGCGGCGGGTCACCGCTTCGCTGAAAAACTGCCCACTGGCGCCGTACACCACGTTGCCGACCAGGCTGAAGGCGACGTTCTGGTAGCTGTAGCACTCGCCCGGCGCGCACTTCATCGGCGCGTAGGCCAGCTTCTGCACCAGGGTGTTGTAGTCGACGTTGCTCTCGAGTTCGCGGTCGTAGGCATTGTGGGTCAGGCCGACGCGCTGGCTCAGGACCTCGGCGACGGTGAGCTGCTGCGCGGCGCCGGGATCGGAGAATTGCAGCGAGGGCATGTAATCGGCGACGCGGCTGTCCCAGCGCAGCGAACCCTCGTTGACCAGCAGACCGGTGACGGTGCCGGCGAAGGCCTTCGACAGGGAGGCGAGGCGGAACACGGTGTGGGCGTCGACCGGTTCGGCATTGCCGACGTCGGTGATGCCGTAGCCACGCGCGCTGAGCACGCGGCCGCCCTGGACGATGGCCATGGCCAGTCCGGGCACGCGCTGGTTGGCGACCAGTTCCTGGGCGATCGCCTCGAACTGGCGCACGTTGAAATCGGACGACGGTGCCATGACCTCTTCGACCGGCGGCAGGTAGGCCGGGATCGAAGCGGGCGCGGTCGGCAGGATCCGCGCGGCGGGCTGCAGGGTGGCCGCGGGCATGGAAGGCACCGGTTGGGTATTCCAGCGCAGCGGCGTCTGCGCGGAAGTGGCCAGTGCCATCGGCAGCAATACGCCGGTCAGGCCGCTTCGCCAGGTGAGCCGACGCCCCCTTTTATTGTCTTTCATCGGGCCTGCCCCCTGCGTATGCTGCCAGTGGGCCGATCATAACGCCTGATTCCCAACTTGCATGAACAAGGGGAGCTTTGATGGTTACTTTGTTGATCCTGCTCGTAATTGTGGTGGTGTTCGCACTTTGGGCCGTGGGCATCTACAACGGGCTGATCACCGCGCGCAACGCTTACAAGAATGCCTTTGCCCAGATCGACGTGCAGCTGCAGCGCCGCTTCGACCTGATCCCCAACCTCGTCGAGACCGCCAAGGGCTACCTCGAGCACGAGCGCGGCACGCTGGAAGCGGTGACCGCCGCACGCAACGCCGCCCAGGCCGGGCTCGCAGCGGCCAAGGCTTCGCCAGGCGACCCCGCGGCCATGGCCGAACTCACCCGCAGCCAGGGCATGCTCGACGGCGCGCTGGGCCGGCTGCTGGTCACGGTCGAAGCCTATCCCGAGCTCAAGGCCAGCCAGAACATGATGCAACTGACCGAGGAGCTGACCAGCACCGAGAACAAGGTCGCCTTCGCGCGCCAGGCCTTCAACGACTCGGTCATGGCCTACAACAACAAGCGCGAGGTCTTCCCCTCGAGCCTCGTGGCCGGCATGTTCAATTTCGCTCCGGCCGCGCTGCTGGAAATTCCGGCCGAACAGCAGGCACAGGTGCGTGCGGCGCCGAAGGTGGAGTTCTGACGATCGGCGCATCGGCGACGGGACGCCGGGAGTCGCGAGGCGATCAGCGCGTCCTGCCTGGATCGCGCGCCTCACTGCCTATCGCCACGCGCGTCCCAATCCCCGACTCCGACTTCGACTCCCGACTCGCTGCGCGTCGATGAACTTCTTCGAACACCAGGCCGCGGCGCGGCGCACCTCGACGCGACTGGTGGTGCTGTTCGCACTGGCGGTGATCGGCATCGTGGTTGGCGTCGACCTGGCGGTGATGGCGGTGGTCGGCGGCTCGCCCGGGGTGCTGCTGTTCGCCACGCTGGCAACGCTGGCGGTGATCGGCGGCGCGTCGATGTACCGCATCGCGTCGCTGCGCGGCGGCGGGGAGTCGGTGGCGCTGCAGTTCGGCGGCACGCCGGTGCCAGAGGACAGCACCGACCGGTACCTGCAGCGGCTGCGCAACGTGGTCGAGGAAATCGCGATCGCCTCCGGCGTGCCGATGCCGGGCCTGTACGTGCTCGAGCACGAGTCCGCGATCAACGCCTTCGCGGCCGGCTACTCGCCTTCGGATGCGGCCATCGCGGTCACGCGCGGGGCGCTGGAAAAGCTCAATCGCGACGAACTGCAGGGCGTGATCGCGCACGAGTTCAGCCACATCCTCAACGGCGACATGCGCCTGAACATCCGCCTGATCGGCGTGCTGTTCGGGATCATGGTGATGGGCATCATCGGCCGCAGGCTGATGCTGCACGGTGGCATGAGCCGTAACAGCCGCGATGGCGTGGCCATGTTCCTGGTGATGGCGCTGGTGGCGATCGTGATCGGTTACATCGGGCTGGTCTTCGGCCGCATGATCAAGGCCGGCATCAGCCGCACGCGCGAATCGCTCGCCGATGCGTCGGCGGTGCAGTTCACCCGCCAGACCGCGGGCCTGGCCGGGGCGCTGAAGAAGATCGCCGGCCTGCACGAGGGCTCGCGGCTGGGAGCGCGCGGCGAAACCGAGGAAATCAGCCACATGCTGTTCGGCGACGGGCTCGGATTCAGCGGACTGTTCGCCACCCATCCGCCGATCCTGAAGCGCATCCAGGCGCTGGAGCCCGGGTTCCGCGCCGAGAACCTCGAACGGCTGCAGTCGCAGTGGCGCGCCACGCCGCCCAATGGCTTGGAAGAGGACGCGCACATGGGGCTGGCCGGGGCGCGCGATGCGCTGCCCGCGGCGTCGTCGCGGATCAACGTCACGCCGGCGATGGTGGCTTCGCAGGTCGCGCTGCCGGAAGCCAACGACTACCGTCGCGCCGACGCGATCGTGCACGCGATTCCCGATGACCTGCGCGAACGGGCCCGCCAGCGCGACCAGGTGACCCCGCTGCTGCTCGGAATGCTGCTCGGTCGCGACCCTGCGGTGCTGGGCAAGCAGCGGATCGAGATCGCCTCGCGCCTGGGAACCCCTGTGGCGGACGCCGCGTTCGCCTGCCGCACGACGCTGGCGCAGTCGCTGCATCCGATGCAGCGGCTGCCGCTCGCGGCGCTGGCATTCCCGGTGCTGCGACTGCGGCCGCGGCCGGAACTCGACGCGTTCATGGACACGGTGTTCGCGGTGGTCAACGCGGACGGCGAGGTGTCGCTGTTCGAATACTGCCTGGGGCGGTTGCTGCAGGTGCAGGTGCGCGAGTCTCTGGACCCTGCGCGCTACGCCCGCTTCGGCCGGCGCAAGCCGGGCAACGTGAAGCAGGAATTCGCCACCCTGCTGGCGGTGGTCGCCCATGCCGGCAATTCCGACGACGCCGCCCAGGCGCAGCGCGCCTACCTGGCCGGCATGCAGAGGGTCCTGCCGCGCGACCACGTGCCGTACGCGCCCCCGGCGAACGGCGTGCTCGCGCTGGAAGCCGTGTGGGAGCCGCTCGATGCGCTCGACCCGCTCGCCAAGCAGGTCATGGTGGAAGCCATCACCGCGGCGGCCAGCCACGACGGTCGCATCTCCGTCGAGGAGGCCGAACTGCTGCGCACCATCTGCGGCGTGCTGCACTGCCCGCTGCCACCGATGCTGGAGCGCGCGTAGCTGACTCCGAGCGCAGGTTTTCGGTGGAAACATCACCGGGCGCGCGGCCATCCTGGGCGGGTGCCCGGATCAGCGGCCGATCAGGTCCGCTGCGCGCTCGGCGATCATGATCGTCGGCGCGTTGGTGTTGCCCGTCGGCAGCGTGGGCATGACCGAGGCATCGACCACGCGCAGCCCCTCGACGCCGCGCACGCACAGCTGCGGGTCGACCACCGCTGCGTCGTCGCTGCCCATGCGGCAGGTGCCGATCGGGTGGTAGACGGTCTCGGCCTTGGCGCGCACGAACTCCACCAGCTCGGCATCGTTGCGCGGCATGCGGGCCGGGAAGATCGGCGCTCCGCGGTAATCGTCGAATGCCTTCTGACCGAGGATGTCCAGCGAGATGCGCGCGCATTCGACCATGACCTTGAGGTCGCGGCCCTCGGGGTCGCTGAGGTAATTGGCCTGGATCCGCGGCTTGTCGCCGGCATGCGCGCTGACCAGCGAGATCCGGCCGCGGCTGCGCGGATGCAGGTTGCAGGCATGCATGGTGTAGCCGTCGCCGGGCAGGCGGTTGCGGCCGTGGTCGTCGATCATCGCCGGGATGAAATGCAGCTGGATGTCGGCGCGACCGTCTTCGGCCAGCGGCGAGCGCAGGAAGGCGCCGCCTTCGGCGATGTTGCTGGTGCCCGGACCGCGTCGGCCGCGCAGGAAGTAGTCGAAGGCCAGCCGAAGCTCGTTGGCGCGGTCGTAGCTGGTGCGCCGGGTCTCGTGTTGCAGGGTGCATACATCGAGATGGTCCTGCAGGTTGGCGCCCACGCCGCTGCTCGCCACCACCGTGTCGATCCCGTGCCTGCGCAGTTCGGCCTCCGGCCCGATGCCCGACAGCATCAGCAGCTGTGGCGAGTTGATGGCGCCCCCGCTCAGGATCACTTCGCGCGCGGCCCGATGGCGGAACGCCGTGCCCCGCTGCGAGCCGGCCACGCCGACGGCGCGCTGCCTGTCGAAGAGGAGGCGCTCGACCATCGCACCGGTGCGCACGGTCAGGTTCGGTCGCGGCCTTGCCGGATCGAGGTAGGCCACTGCGGCGGAACAGCGTGCGCCGTCGCGCTGGGTGACCTGGTACAGGCCGACGCCGAGCTGCGATGCGCCGTTGAAGTCGTCGTTGCGCGGCAAGCCTGCCTGCTGGGCGGCTTCGATGAAGACCTGCGAAAGCGGATTGACATTGCGCAGGTCCGAGACCGTCAGCGGGCCGTCGCCGGCGTGCAGCGCATCGCTGCCGCGCGTGTTGCCTTCCGCACGCCTGAAGTAGGGCAGCACGTGCGCCCAGTCCCAGTCGTCTGCGCCCTGTGCCGCCCAGCGGTCGTAGTCCTCGGCCACACCACGGATGTAGCACATGGCATTGATCGAGCTGGAGCCGCCGAGCACCTTGCCGCGCGGCCACCAGATCACCCGGTTGCCGAGCTGGGGTTCGGGAACGGTGTTGTAGTCCCAGTTGATGCGCCGGTTGCCGGCGATCTTGGCCAGTCCGGCCGGCATGTGGATGAAGGGATGCCAGTCGCGCCCGCCGGCTTCCAGCAGCAGCACCCTGCATCCCGGGTCTTCGGACAGGCGGTTGGCAAGCACGCAGCCGGCAGAACCCGCGCCGACGATGATGTAGTCGTAGGTGTCGCGCACGTTGTCGTGGGAGCCGGCCATCGGGTCAAGTTAGGCAGCGCCGCTAGAGCATATGCTCTGCGCGCGGTGGCGCGCGGGCGTGGTCATCGGCTAACGTGCGCGCAACCGGCGCCTGCCGGCGCGACGGAACCCGGATGAGCAAGGCAAGCGGCAGGGTGCAGGGCGGCGAATGGCGCGCGGTGTTGCTGTCGTTCGTCTATTTCTTCTCGATACTGGCGGCGTACTACGTGATCCGGCCCGTGCGCGAGCAACTCTCGGCCGCGGTGGGATCCAGCCAGCTGCCCTGGTTCTACGGCGCCACCTTCGTCGTCAGCCTGGCGCTGAGCCCGGTGTTCGCCGCACTGGTTTCGCGCTGGCCCAGGCGCATCGTGATGCCGGTTGTCTATGTCTTCTTCATCGCGTGCCTGCTGGCGTTCGTGCCCCTGTTCGGCCGGCAGGAGCTGCTGAGTCCGCGCACGCTGGGAATCGTGTTCTTCGTCTGGGTGAGCGTCTTCAACCTGTTCGTGGTGTCCGTGTTCTGGAGCTTCATGTCCGACATCTGGGATGCCGAACAGGCGCGGCGGCTGTTTCCGATCATCGCGGTGGCCGGCACGCTCGGCGCGGTGGCCGGGCCGGCGCTGACGCGCACGCTGGTCGGGGTAATCGGGGTCGCGCCGCTGCTTGTTGTTTCCGCAACGCTCCTCGGCGTGGCGCTGGTGTGCGTGGTGCTGCTCGGGCAATGGGCGCGCGTGCATGGCGCCCGCCGGCATGAGGCCGGCCACGAGGATGCGGTCGGTGGCAGCATGTGGGACGGACTGAAGCAGATCTTCTCCGACCCGTTCATGCGCGGCATGGCGATCCTGTTGCTGCTCGCCGACGGCATCGGCACGGTCAACTATGCGCTGGTGACGGATTATTCCGGCGCGACCTTCGTCGATGCGGTCGCGCGCACGCGCTTCGCCGCCAACGTGGATCTCGCGGGCAACCTGCTGACGATGGCCACGCAGCTGCTGGTCACCCGCTGGCTGTTGCCGCGCAAGGGGCCGGCCCTGGTGATCCTGGTCTGGGCGCTGGCCAGCATCGCGGTGCTGATGGTGGTGGTGTTCTCGCCGGATCCGCACGCGCCGTTGCTGGCCGGCATGCCGGCGGTGGCGATCGCGCTGATCGTCAGCCGGGGCCTGGCCTATGGCATGGCGGAACCGGCGCGCCACAGCCTGTATTCGCGCGTGCCGCGCAGCGTGCGTTACAAGGGACAGAACGCGGTCGACACTGCGGTATGGCGCTTCGGCGACGTGGCCATCGCCTCTGGCATGAATGGCCTGCGCACCCTGGGCGTTGCGACGGGCGGATTCGCCAGCCTGAGCGCGGTGGCGGCGGTTGCGGCGGCCACCATCGGCTGGCGCTTGGCCAGGCGCGTGGAAATCGGCGGAGTTCGGGCGACCGATGGCAGCGTTGCCTGATCGACGTCCTCCGCTGGCCCGGCGCGCGGATTGCGTTCCGGAGCAGCGATGACGGCACGTGGACAGGCGAATGCGCCGGCATGTTGCCTGCGTCTGGTCGCATGGATCGCGCTCGTGCTGCCAGCGTGGTTCTCCGGCGTGGCCTGGGCGACGCAGTCGGGGCCGGCAAGGCACGTATCGTCGGTTCGGATCACGGAAGCAATCACGCGTTACACGCTGGACGCTACGTCGATCGACGGCCTGCGTTCGCAGTTCCACCACGACTTGCACTTGCCGCGAGGCAAGGCGGGAACGCACGCGCGCACCCGCAGCGACATCGCGATCGCATACGAAGTCGACGGCAGCGCTGCAGGATGCCGACTGCGCCACCTCGAGGTGCGGCTCGACATCGTGGTGACGCTGCCGGAATGGGCGCCCGGGGAGGCTGTGCCGGATTGGCAGTATGCGCGATGGAAGCGGACGCTGGCGGCGCTGGAACGGCATGAGGCGACGCACCGCGCGAATGCGCGCGCGGCGGCAGAGGAGGTGCGCGTCCGCATCGTCGCGATCGGTCCACAGCCGGACTGCAGCTCGGCCAGGAGCATGGCCAGCCGCGTGCTGCGCAAGACCATGCTCAAGTACGAAATGCGGGATCGGCGCTACGATGCCAGGACACGCAATGGCACCGCGGAAGGTGTGGAGCTCTGAACCGGGGCGTCCGCCGGCCAACGAAAGCCGGCCGGTCTGCCATCGCGAAGACCAGCCATCACCGCTGACAACCCGGGAGCTGGAACATGCCGATCGTCGCCGTTGTCCTCATCGTGCTGGTCGCACTGTTGCACCTGTTCTTCCTGGTGCTCGAGATGTTCCTGTGGACGCGACCCGTCGGGATGAAGGTGTTCCGCAACACGCCGGAAAAGGCGGAGATCACGCGCGTGCTGGCGGCCAACCAGGGGCTGTACAACGGCTTCCTGGCGGTCGGGCTGTTGTGGGCGGCCGCGACTTCACAGCGGGACGTCGCGCTGTTCTTCCTCGGCTGCGTGGTGGTTGCCGGCCTGTATGGTGCGGCCACCGTTAGCCGGCGCATCCTCCACGTCCAGGCCGTGCCGGCGGTGGCCGCGATGGCGGCGCTTTGGCTGGCATAGATGCCGCGTCCGGAATGATCCTTCGCGGTGCGTGATCCATGCCGGCCGCGGGCGTTGCCCTGCATTCGCAGCCCGAGATCAGGACAGGGCAGTCGGGTCCGTATCAGCGCCGCGGTGAAATCCACATCCGGATGCAGGCGCGGAACACCGCCTCGCCGGCAGGATCGGTGATTTCCACGTCCACCGGAAGTTCATAGCCTGCGTCCGTTTCGATCGCCGGTTGCGCCGGCGTGGCGACCGCGCGCATGGTGCCGACCGCCCTGCGCAGGTACTCGACCGTCATGCTCTTGGGGATCCACCGCATCGATGGCGGCAGGCTGGCGTCGATCGCCAGGCCGCCGCTGAGTTCGGCCAGGTTGCACAGCGCGATCGCGTGCACGGTGCCGATGTGGTTGGTGACGCTGCGGCGTTGGCGCAGGCTGGCCACGCAACGGCCGGGCTCCAGCGCCTCGATGCGCGGCGCAATGCTGGCGAAGTAAGGTGCCTTCAGGCACACCGCGCGCGAGAACAGCCAGTGGCCGGCGGGCCAGCGGGTGACGCGGCGATACAGTTCGAGGACGGATGCAGGCATGGTGGTATCCGTTTGCGCCGTGGGAATCCCGACCGTTGGCGCGCGTCCCTGCGGGGCCCTGCCCGGTCGGGCACTTCAGTCGCAGGCCTGCCGTTCGTTCCGCCCCGGCGATGGGGCGAAACGCACGGTCCTGATCATCCTGGATCCGGATGCGCTGGAGCCGCATCCGCCCTGCGCTCGCGAGGGTCGCGCGGGGCTTGTACCCGAGACCGCCCCGTCAACGCCGCGAGAAGATGCCGCTGGCCGGTCACGCAGCCTCGCGCGAAGCGCGCTTGTGCTGCGGCAGATCGTAGTACGACGCCGCGCGCAGTTCATGGACATCGAAGTCGTCGACCGTGATTGCGTCGAGCGTCAGCACGCGCAGTTCCTCGAGCTGGGCGCGCTCGCTGGCCGTGATCCAGCCCTCGCGCACGCCCTCGTCCAACTGCGAGGCGAAATCCAGCGCCTCGATGTCACTGTTCTTCAGTGCCTTGAGGAACTTGCGCTCCACCGGCTCAGCCGCGATCGCCTTGGCCAGGTAGCTATCGATGCGGCCGGCCGGGTTGTTCTCGCACGGCGTGGTGAACACGCCATTGGCGAGCCGGTCGCGTGCCTCGCTCGGCGTCATCAGCAGCGCCGCGGCGCGGTGGCCGAGGCGATCGCTTGGCGCCTGCGCGCGGCGGCCCCACGGGAACACCAGTGCCCACAGCAGCCAGCCGACCGGACGGATCGGGTAGTTGCGCAGCGCTGCCGAAAGTGCGAGCTCGATCCGGTGCACCGAGTCGTGGAACGCCCATGCCAGCAGCGGCTGGTCGCCGACCGGGCAGCCTTCGTCCTTGTAGCGCTTGAGCATGGCGCTGGTGAGGTAGAGGTGGCTCAGGACATCGCCCAGTCGGCCGGACAGCGATTCCTTGAACTTGAGCTTGCCGCCCAGCAGCAGCATCGAGGCGTCGGCGATCAGCGCCAGGTTCGCCGAATAGCGGTCGAGCTTGCGGAAGTAGCGCCGCGTGTAGGCGTCGCCGGGGGCCGTGCCGATCCGGGCGCCCGTGAGGCCGAACCAGAACGAACGCACGGCGTTGGAAATCGCGAACCCAACGTGGCCGAACAGGTTGCGATCGAATTCTTCCAGTCCCGCCTGCTCGTCGGGGTTCTGCGCCGCCTTCATTTCCTTGAGCACCCACGGATGGCACAGGATCGCGCCCTGGCCGAAGATCAGCAGGCTGCGGGTCATGATGTTGGCACCCTCGACCGTGATCGCGATCGGCGCGGCCTGCCAGCTGCGGCCGGCGAAGTTGCGCGGCCCCAGGATGATGCCCTTGCCGCCGAGTACGTCCATGACGTCGCTCGAGACCTCGCGCGCCATCGTGGTGCAGTGGTACTTGGCGATCGCCGACGGCACCGCCGGGGTCTCGCCGCGATCCACCGCCATTGCGGTTGCCTGCGACAGCGCGCTGATCGCGTAGGCCTTGCCGGCGATGCGCGCCAGCGCCTCCTCGACGCCCTCGAAGCGGCCGATCGACAGGCCGAACTGCTTGCGGATGCGCGCGTACGCGCCCGTCGCGATCGCGCCCATCTTGGCGCCGCCGCTGGCCGTCGACGGCAGGGTGATGGAGCGCCCGATCGAAAGCTGCTCGTTCAGCATCTGCCAGCCCTTGCCGGCGTAATCCTCGCCGCCGAGCAGCTGGCTCAGCGGGATGAAGACTTCCTTGCCGTGGATCGGGCCGTTCTGGAACGGCGAGTTGAGCGGGAAATGGCGGCGGCCGATGTCCACGCCCTCGGCGTCGCGCGGCACGAGCGCGATGGTGATGCCGATGTCCTCGGTGTCGCCGATCAGGCCGTCCGGATCGTACAGGCGGAAGGCGAGGCCGATGAGCGTCGCGACCGGCGCCAGGGTGATGTAGCGCTTGTCGAAGGTGAGCTTGATGCCGAGCACGCTGGCGCCGTTCCATTCGCCCTGGCAGACGATGCCGTAGTCGGGGATGGAGGTGGCATCGGAACCTGCGAACGGCCCGGTCAGGCCGAAACACGGCACCTCGCGTCCGTCGGCCAAGCGCGGCAGGTAATAGTCCTTCTGTTCCTGGGTGCCGTAATGGACCAGCAGTTCGCCGGGGCCGAGCGAATTGGGCACGCCGACGGTGGAACTGACCACGCTCGACATCGAGGAGATCTTCTGGATCACCTTGTGATGCGCCAGCGCGGAGAAGCCGAGGCCGCCGTACTGCTTCGGAATGATCATGCCGAAGAACTTGTGCTGCTTGATGAAATCCCACATCTCCGGCGGCAGGTCCGCATGGACGTGGGTGATTTCCCAATCGTTGATCTGCGTGCACAGCTCCTCGACCGGGCCGTCCAGGAAAGCCTGTTCCTCGGCCGTGAGCTGCGGCGCCGGCTGCGACAGCAGCTGGTTCCAGTCCGGGTCGCCGGAGAACAGTTCGCCTTCGAACCCGACCGAGCCCGACTCGAGGGCGATCCGCTCGGTCTGCGAGAGCGGCGGCAGGATCTTGCGGTAGAACTTCAGCAGTGGCGCGGTGACCAGCGGCTTGCGGATCGCCGGGATCAGCAGCGGCAACGCGATCAGCGCCACCAGCGCGGCTGCGACCAGGACGGCGGCATGGTTGGCGCCGAAGAACCAGCACGCAACCAGCAGGGACGCGGTGAAGGCGGCCCAATACGCGAGGCGCCACCGATGGTAGGCGGCGACCGCACCGGCGAGGAGGAAGGCAAGGAAGGGAAGCAAGATGCTCATCACTGGACTCCGGTGAGCTGCCTGAACAGGAAGGGTAGCCCGCACGATGTTGCCATCACGCGATCCGCTCACCATACGCATAAGTACGGAAGTGTGCAATGGCCAGCAGTGCTGCGCTGCAGCGATCGGCTCGCGGGCGACGATACTGTTCCGGTGGGTGGCGTATGGATACACTGTCGCCATGACGTCGACCGAATCGGCACCGGCATCCGACAAGCCGGAACGCAAGGGGCGCCTGAGCGCCGAGGACTGGGCCCAGGCCGCGCTCGACCTGATCGCCGAGCAGGGCGTGGCGGCGGTCGCGGTCGAACCGCTGGCGCGTCGGCTGGGGGTGACCAAGGGCAGCTTCTACTGGCATTTCCCGTCCCGCGATGCCTTGCTGCAGGCCGCACTGGAGCGCTGGGAAAGCTTCGAGCAGGAAGCCGTGTTCGGTACCCTGGAGGCGATCCCGGATCCGCGCGAGCGCCTGCGCAACCTGTTCCAGCTGGTCGCGCACGAAGCCAAGTCGCACGTCATCTACAGCGCGATGCTCAAGGCCCTCGATCATCCGGCCGTGCAGCCGGTGATGGAGCGCGTCTCGCAGCGCCGGCTCGAATACCTCACCGCCTCGTTCCGCCAAGCCGGCCTTGGCCGCAGCGACGCCCAGCATCGCGCCCGGCTGGCCTATGCCGCCTACGTCGGATTCCTGCAGCTGCAACTGCAGTTGCAGCAGTCACGCCCGCCGCGCGAGGAGTTCGAGGCCTACGTCGAACACATGATGGCGACGCTGATTCCACCCCTTCCAAGGCAGGAAACCCACTGATGAATGCGAACTCCCTTCCTTCCCCGCCTCCCACTGCGCTGGAGGCGCTGAACGAGTGGGTCGCTGAAGTCGCGTTGCTCACCCAGCCCGAACGGATCCAGTGGTGCGACGGCAGCGACGCCGAGTTCGACGCGCTGACCGCGCAAATGCAGGCCGACGGCACCCTGTTGCCGCTCAACGACAAGACCCATCCGGGAAGCTGGCTGCACCGTTCCGACCCCGACGACGTGGCGCGCGTCGAGCACCTGACCTTCGTCTGCCACGAGCGGGAAGAGGATGCCGGCCCCAACAACCACTGGATGGCGCCGGCCGAGGCGCACGCGAAGATCGACGCGCTGTTCGAAGGCTGCATGCGCGGCCGCACGATGTACGTGATCCCGTATTGCATGGGGCCGATCGATTCTGCGCTCTCGCGCTGCGGCGTCGAGATCACCGACTCGCCGTACGTGGTCGCCAACATGCGCCTGATGACGCGCATGGGCGCGGCCGCGCTCGCCCGGATCGAGCGCGAAGGCACGTTCGTGCGCGGCCTGCATTCGACGGGCGAACTGGATCCGAACCGCCGCTACATCATGCATTTCCCCGCCGAGCTGAGCATCAAGTCCTATGGCTCCGGCTACGGTGGCAACGCACTGCTGGGCAAGAAGTGCCATGCGCTGCGCATCGCCTCGCACCAGGCCCGCAGTGAGGGCTGGCTGGCCGAGCACATGCTGATCGTCGGCATCGAGAACCCGCAGGGCGAGACGCATTACATCGCAGCCGCGTTCCCGAGCGCCTGCGGCAAAACCAACCTGTCGATGCTCATCCCGCCGGACGCCTATCGCGAGAAGGGCTGGAAGGTGTGGACGGTGGGCGACGACATCTGCTGGATGCGCCCGGGCGAGGACGGCCGGCTCTACGCCATCAACCCGGAGGCGGGCTATTTCGGCGTGGCGCCGGGGACGTCGGACAAGTCGAACCCCAACGCGCTGGCCTCGATCCAGCGCAACACGATCTTCACCAACGTGGCGGTCACCGACGACAACCAGCCGTGGTGGGAAGGCCTCGACGACCGGGTGCCGGTCAAGGACTGGCAGGGCCGGGATTTCCAGCCCGGTAACGGCCCGGCCGCGCATCCGAACTCGCGCTTCACGGTCAGCGCGAAACAGTGCCCGTCGTACTCGCCCCAGGCCGAGGCGCCGCAGGGCGTGCCGATTTCGGCGATCGTCTTCGGCGGCCGCCGCGCGTCACTGGTGCCGCTGGTGTTCGAGGCGCGCGACTGGACCCACGGCGTGCTGGTCGGCGCCTCGATGGGCTCGGAAACCACCGCCGCGGCGACCGGGCAGGTCGGCGTGATGCGCCGCGATCCGATGGCGATGAAGCCGTTCTGCGGCTACAACTTCGCCGACTACTTCAGCCACTGGCTCTCGTTTGACCAGCCCGGCGCGAAGCTGCCGAAGGTGTTCCACGTCAACTGGTTCCGCAAGGGCGACGACGGCCAGTTCCTGTGGCCGGGCTTCGGCGACAACCTGCGCGTGCTGGAATGGATGATCGGGCGCGTAAGCGGCGAAGCCGGCGCGGTCGACACGCCGATCGGCGCGCTGCCGCGGCCGGAGGACCTCGATCTCGAAGGTGTGTCGCTTTCCGAGGAAGCGGTGGAGGAGCTGTTCGGCTTCCACCGCGAAGGCTGGCGGGGGGAGTTCGACGGGATCGGCGAATTCCTCGGTGGCTTCGGCGCACGCATGCCCGATGCGCTGCATGCCGAGCAGCAGCGCATTGCAGCGGCATTGCGGGACTGAAGGCAACGTACACGCCTCGTCGTCCTCGCGAAAGCGGGGACGTTGACGTTGCCCAATGAAGCCAGGTCACCGGGTGGCCAGCGGCCCGTCTGTTGAAGGCCTCGCCTCGGCGGATGATGAACAAAGGTGGTTTCTTGGTCGGCGCTTCCGTGCTTCGGGGTCCCGTGGCGAACTCCCCTTGAGTGCGCGCGTGCACGTGCGCGGCGTGCCCGGCAGTCGTTGCTGAGCATTCCATTTCAGGGGGGGGGCGCGGCTAAGGTCGATTCACCAATGGCTCGAAGCCGAAGCCAGGGCGAGGCTCGCCAAACCCAAGGCGTGCGTGGGTGGTCGACGCTACGCTGCCGACGCGCTTGCAGCCCGCGCAGTCAGCGTCCAGCCCATGAGCAGGCCGTTCTCGTGGCTGATGGGCGCGTGGACGATATCGACCAGGCCATGCGTGGCCAAGCGCCCGGCGAATGCGTCCATCATGTCTTCGTCCAACGCGCGCTCGCACAGCTCCGCATAGCGCAGCCTGGCGTCGCACAGCGCCTCGCGATGGGCGCGGCAATGCGACAGGACGTCCGCCGGGGGGGCGCTCCGCAGCGCGCCCAGCGCCTGCGCGGAAAACGCGCGGGCTTCCTCCAGCAGGTCGGGGAACGGACTCGCGGCGGCTTCGCTGGCCAATGCCTGCATCGCGTGGTTGAAGTCGTCGCGGGCGCGATTGGCCGCGGCGTCGGCGCGCAGCCGCTCGCGGCCCTCCGCCGAAGCAGCCTGCGCCACCCAGGGAACGATCGCGACGAGCTGGTCAAGGAAGCCCTGGTCGCGCAGCAACCAGTCGGTCAGGCGCAGTTCTTCGCGCGCCACTTCGGCCAGTCGGGATCCGCGATGGTGGAGCAACAGCGCAACGCGGCCTTCCGGTTTGAGCACCCGCACGATTTCGGATATCGCGCGCGCGGCATCGCAGTACTCGATGCCGTACTGGCTGGTGGCGAAGTCGAACGACGCGTCGGCGAACGGAAGCGCCTCGGCAGACACGCCGGCGTGGAAATGCAGTGCCGCGCGGCATTGCGCTGGCTGTGAGCCCACCCAGTCGGGCATCACTTCGGCAAGGTCGATCGCGTCGACGCGCGGCATGTCATTCGCACACGCGTGGCAAACCAGTTGCGGGATGGCGCCGTTGCCGGTGGCGATGTCGAGCACGCGATGCGACGCGTCCAGCGATACCAGCTGTCGCTGCCAGAACCGGCCGATCTCGCCGGCGTAGTTGCCCTGGAACGAACCGGGCAGGGAATGCAGGACGTCCTGCTTCCAGTAGCGCGACCAAGCGGTCCGGCGATGCTCGTGGGAGGGGGCGAAATCCAGCATCGACAGAGTATAGCGGGCAGGGAATCCGGACAAAAAAAGAGGGGCCCGAAGGCCCCTCCCATCATTTGCAAAGTTAGCGAACTGATCAGAAGCGCTGTTCGTAACGCGCATACGGAGTGCGGCCGTAGGCATCGTACAGGTAGAAGTTGAACGGACGACCGTCATAACCGATCAGCTGCGGCAGCTTGTCGGTCACGTTGTTCACGCCAACGGTGAACTTCGCGTTCCACGGCAGTTCCACGCTGGCCTGGAGGTCATGCGTGAGATAGCTGTCGGTGCTGCTGGATCCCGTGCCGTTGGAGCCAATGTAGCGGGCCACATAGCCCACGCCCCAATCACCACGGCTCCACTGGTTATTCAGCGTTGCACGGGTGGACGGGAAGCCCTGCAGCCCAACTTGGTCAACGCCACCGTCGATCGTGTACTTGTTCTGCCAGCTGGCCTGCAACACATTCGTCAGCTTGCCGGCATCACCCAGATCGAAGTTGGTACGGGCGGCGAAGTCGACGCCGTCGGTCTTCACGATGCCCTGGTTGAAGTAGCAGTTGTGGATCTCGACTACCGCATTGCCGCGCCTCGGATCGCGGGTCAGCGAGCAAGGCGCGCCGGGCGCCGGAGTCGGGTCATCGCCGTTGTCGATGTCGATCAGCTTCTGCGAGCTGAAGTAGGCAATGCGATCCTCGATCTTGATGTTCCAGTAATCGACCGTGAAGTTCAGCCAATCGGTGGCGTCCCACACCAGACCCAGCGAGTACTGGCTCGACTCTTCCGCGCCAAGGCCTTCCGCCTTCTCGCGATAGGCATCGACCTGGTTGCCACCGGCGCGGTCGCACAGATTGACATCGGGTTGGCCGTAGAACGCGCAGGTGGCCGGATCGACCACGGGATCGGCGGAGAACGCCGTTTCCTGGGTGATGACGTCCAGGGTCGGGGCGACGAAGCCCCGGCCCACCGAACCACGCAGGGTCAAGCTGTCGATCGGATGCCAGCGCAGCGCGACCTTCGGGGCGAAGTTGCTGCCGTAGTCCGAGTACTTCTCGTAGCGGCCAGCGATATCGGCTTCGAGGGTGGAGGTGAACGGAAGCAGCATTTCAGCGTAGACCGAGCTGACCTCGCGACCACCGCCGGACGAAGCGCCGGAGCTGCCGAGGACCACGCCCGCCGACGAGAGCGAGTCGTAGATGTCGGCATAGTCTTCCTTGCGGAACTCGCCGCCGACGACCAGGCCGGCGCTGCCGCCACCCATTTCGAACACGTCGTTGAACGTGACGCTACCGAACGCTTCCTTGGTGGTGAACACGCTGTTGCGCGTGATGGTCGCCTTGATCGAATTCAGCACATCGATCGGGGTGGAGCCCGGATCAAAGATGTTGTAGCTGCCATCGTTGATCGCCTGTTCGGCCAGCGAGCCGACGATGTAGTTGCGACCGAACTCGTTGTAGCGGTAAGTGTTGTAGCGCACGCCTGCATCGACGTCGACGCTGTCGTTCACCGCGCCGCGGAAGCCGAGCATGATGTCGTAGACATTTGCGTCGGTTTCGTTGTCGCGATTACCCGCAGCGGCGAAGCGGTGGTAGAGATACATCGTGGAATCGGCCGGACCAACGTTCTGCACGGTGTTCGGAGCGATCGCCACGACGCCCGGCGTCGGCGCGTAGCGGCCGAAGCTGGTGGCGTTGGTGACGTTGGTGCTGAAGTAGGTCGACCAGTCGTCGTTGATCTGCACTTCGCCGTTGAGGAAGAACGCCTTGTTACCGTAGCTGGCTTCGTCGGCGGCGACGGCGTTGAAGTCGTACACGCAGCGGCCGTTCGCCGGCAGGATGTAGAAGTTCTCGTTGGTGCAGCCACCCGGCACCGGGTTGTAGGTGTCGATTCCGTTGACGTAGTTGGAGTTGACAAGATTGCCGTCGGCGTCCACCGAAACGTAGTTGTTGCCGTAGGTGCTGGCGCCAGGTGTGCCGCCCCACGGACGGCTGTTGGTGTAGATCATGGCGCGGCGGTTGTGCGAGAAGCCACCGACGATGTGGCCGCGGTCGCCGCTGACGCCGAACAGGATCGAGGCTTCGTCGGTCGGGCCCCACTTCGGGCTCGAATGGCCGACGGTGACCTGGGCGCCGTTGTAGTCCTTGCGCAGGATCAGGTTGATCACGCCGCCGACCGCGTCGGCGCCGTACACCGCCGAGGCGCCGTCAGTCAGCACTTCGATGCGCTCGACAGCCGCCAGCGGGATGGCGTTGAGGTCGGTACCCGAGCCGGCGGAGAACGGCGCCTTCGGCGCGCGGTGGCCGTCGATCAGGACCAGGGTGCGCTGGCCGCCGAGGCCGCGCAGGTCGGCGAACGCGCCGGCCTGGGCCGAGCTGCCCGACTGCGGGCGGAACTGGCCGACCGAGTTGAAGTTGGTGGTGCGCAGGTAGTCGGCAACGGACACTTCGCCGCTGGCGTCGATCTGGGCGCGGTCGATGACCGTGACCGGCATGGCGCCTTCGATCTCGGAGCGCTTCAGGCGCGAACCGGTGACCTCGATGCGGTCGAGGGTGGTGGTGTCGGAAGCAGCGGTGGTGCTGCTCTGGTCCTGGTCCTGCGCGAACGCAACACCGGTGCCGGCGAAACCGGTGGCGCCCGCAACGAGCGCGAAGGTGATCGCGTCGCGGAGCTTGGTGGTCTTGAACGTCATCTCTCTCTCCAAACGTAGAGTGCTCGGGAAAACCCATGGGAACCTCCCCGGTGATGTCAAGAAAGACACCAATGCCGGCAAGGCCGTCGCCGATAGTAGCCCCGCGCGCTGGAAAATTAAAGTGTCGTTAACAAACAGGAAAATTGGCGTGCGGACGGCGGTTGGCGTTCAGTACGCAGCCGTATGGAGCGCCGAGCGCATGCGCTCAATTCCCTTTCTCGTCAGACAGAGAGGAAGGCAGTCGCCGAGAGGGTTGCATGGTTCGCTGCCGGCAGGCCTGCAGCGGAATGCCTTCATTTCCAGCCCGACGAAGAATGTCGGTCGCTGCCCCGCAATTTCCCGACGTGTTTGGAGTGGAGGCTGCCCTCGTCGATCTCCCGTGCAGTCGGCCGCCAATCAGTCGCTGCGATCCGCTCCGGGGCCGGGAAACGATTCCGGATCGAAGTCCGGCAGTTCGCCGGCATAGGGACGCCAGCGGCCGGCGGAGCGTGCATGGATCGGCTCGCGCACCTGCCAGCGGCTCGGTGTCTGCACGGGGCGGTTGCTTCGGTGGAACTCCAGGCAAGCGCTTTCCCAGGGCAGGCCAAGGAAGGCGATCAGCGCCTTGGCCTGGGGTTCCGGGGATTCGACCAGGGCCTCGTATTGCAGCTCGTGGATCGGCAGCGGCAGCGTGGACTGCCAATGGCGCATCAGTCGCGTCTGCAAGGCAATGGAGTGGGCGATGGCGTCGAGATCCGTGGCAAACCGCGCGTCGAGCGAGAAGTTCTCGCTGTAGATCGACAGTGCGATGTCGCGCGGGTCGCGCCTGCACCAGACGACGCGGGCGCGCGGAAACATCAGCGCGATCAGGCCGAGGTTGAAGTAGTTCAGCGGCGACTTGTCGACCAGCCGCAGCGCGTTGGCCGGGGCATGCCTGGATGCAGCGGCGAGGTAGCGGGCGCTTTCCTGCTCGAGGTATTCGCGCCCGAGTTCGGCCGCGTTATCCGGCCAGCGATTGCCCATCGACTTGACGAGCAGCGGAATGTCGGGCAATTCGCCGCAGCCGTGCGCCTGCGAGTGCATTGCGACGATTTGTTCGGTGAGCGTGGTGCCGCTGCGCGGCATCCCGACCACGAAGACCGGTCGTTCATCGAGGTGGCCGATGGCAGCCGCCTCGCGCGCAAAGAATGCGGCGTCGAAAACATGCATCAGCCGCTGGATGCTGGTCTGCGCCTGCGACCGGTCGTACTCGCCGCTCGTCCGCCGCCTGGCGGCGTTGGCGTCGTGCCAGCTCGCCATGGCCGCCGCGTGCAGGCTGCGGCTGTCCTGGATTTTGCCCAGTGCGTAGCCGAGCAGCGCGCGGTCGCGGTCGGCGAGATCCGCTCGCGCCTGCAGGGCCAGGGCCTGCTCGACCAACTCGGCGGGCGGGTCTTTGCGCTGCAGCGACAGTAGCCCGCCCAGGGGCGTGATCCAGCCGGGCCGGAAACGCATTGCCTGCCCGTAGGCCTCGGCCGCACCCGTGCGGTCGCCGCCGTCCTCGCGGGCTTGGGCAAGCGCCATCCAGATGTCGGCCGACTCCGGCAGCGATCCCAATGCGTCCTGGTAGTTGGCGATCTCCCGGTCGAGCAGTCCCAGGCGATTGAGCGTCTCGCCCAGCTTCAGGCGCGCGTCGACGTCGGCCGGCCGCGCTGCGACCACCGATTGCCACAGCGGCAGGGCGTCCCCCGGCAGGCCTGCGTGGAATTCGGCGTCGGCCAGCGCACGCATTGCGTCCAGCTGGTCTGGCTGCAGCCGGTGGGCCTGGCGCAGGGCGGGCAGGGCCTCGAGCCGGCGCTCGTCGCGCATATAGGTAATGCCGAGCAGGAACCAGGCATCGAACGACGCCGGAGCGCATCGTGTCGCGAATTCGAAGCTCCGCCTCGCGCCCTGGAAATCACCCCGGGCAGCCTGCTGGCGGCCAAGTTCCAAGGCGTTTGCTGCTTCGTGGACGGGCAGGGAGGCGTGCGGTGCTGTCATCCCGGGAAGGGTAGCCGCCCGCAGTCGGGATGCCTATCTTGCGATGTCGCCGTGCGTGGGAAAAGAAGCTGCGCGCTTCGGGCGGAGCATCCCGCTCGCGATCAGAGATCCTGCTCGTAGCGGACGTAGGGGATTGCGCCCTCGTCCTGCTTGGCGTCGGAGCTCGGGGAAAACGGGTTCTTGCCGCGGGTCACCAGGTTGTCGGCGCCGATCGTGAGTTGTCCGCTCCAGGGCGTGCGCCACGTCAGGCCGATGCCGAGACCTTCCCACTGCTCTTGTCCGGGGGTGCTGACGACCTGGCCGATGATGCTGGCGCCGAACGCGCCGTAGGCGCCGCCGATCGACAGGGTCTTGCTGTCCCAGTTGTCGGCAAGTCCCGCCGGGATGTCGCCGCTGGGAATCAGCTGCGCCTTGGCCATGGTGCCCGCGATCGACACCGTGCCCTCGCGGCCGATGTTCTTCTGCGCGAACACGGTGAGGTCGTTGATGTTGATGTTGCTGGCCCGGGCAGTGTTCGGCGTCAGCCACGCGGGAAGCTTCGCCTTGCCCTTGCCGGCGGTGAGGCCGACACTGCCACCGGGCCGGCTCAGCGCGGCGGTGGCGCTGGCGTGGTGGCTGTCGTCGTCGCCATCGTCGCTGATGGAGCCGAGCTGGCAGTTGTTGACCAGGCTCGACAGCGCGCCGCCCAGGCCGCTCTTGCCGCTGCACAGCAGGGCCAGCGAATCGCCGGCCTCCAGCCCGAATGCGGCGTCGAGCTCGTTCTTGCCGCCGAAGCGCCAGCGCGCACCGGTGCGCGGGTTGTCGGTGGGCTCCAGCAGCAGGTAGGCGCCGACCTTGTTGCCGTTGTCCGAATCACTGTAGATGACCGGCAGGATCGCCCTATTGGCATCGTTCGCCTTCGACTGTGCGAACGCGCCCGGTGCCGCGCCAAGGGCGAGCAGCAGGACGAACGACAGTTGGACGAGGCGCAGGCGCATGAGCTTGGAATCGACCCTTTTCCCTGATCGAAGTTCCCGCCTTGGCGGGGCTCTTGACTCTAGCCGGTTTATGTTTCTTTAACAATCCCCCGGGACTGTCCCGTTCATTGAAGCGTGCCGGGCGTCCGGATCCCATCGTCGGGCCGGTGGAACAGGGCTTCGACCTCGTCGCCGCTGAACTGGTAATCCTGGCCGCAGAACTCGCAACGGATGCGGGCGGCGCCGTCGATGACTGCGGCCCGGGCTTCTTCGGGTCCCAGCGACTCCAGCATCGCCGCCACCCGTTCGCGCGAGCAGGAGCAGGCGAAACGCAGTGGCCGGTCGCCCAGCAGGCGTGGCGCGTCCTCCTGGAACAAACGCGCCAGCAGGGTGTCGGCCGGCCACTCCAGCAGCTCGCCGGGCTGGAGGGTGTCGAACAGCACGCTGGCGCGATTCCAGCCGTCCTCGTCGCCTTCGTCTCCGGGCAGCTTCTGCAGCATCAGGCCCGCGGCCTGGTGCTCGTCAGCCGCCAGCAGCAGGCGGGTCGGCAGCTGTTCGGACTGCCGGAAATACTGCTCGAAGGCGGCGGCCAGCGAGTCGGATTCCAGCGCCACGACACCCTGGTAGCGCATGGGCTCGCGCCCGGGCGCGCCACGGCTTTCGATGGTGATCGCCAGCATCGCGCCGGGACCGAGTTCGCGCAGGTCACGGGACACGGGAGAGTCGTCGCCTTCGGCCAGCTGGGCGATGCCGCGCAAGGTGCCAGCGGCCGTGCACTCCGCGAACAGCGTGCGCAGCCGCCCTTGGCCGCGCAGCTGCACCGACAGGCGACCGTCGATCTTGGCGTGGCCGGTAAACAACGCTGCCGCCGCCGTGGCCTCGCCCAGCAGTTCCGCCACCGCCAGCGGATAGTCGCCGCGGGCGCGGATCTGGGCCCAGCTGTCGCGCAGGTGCACGCGCACGCCGCGTACGCCGGCGCGATCGAGCAGGAAACGGGTCAGGCGGTCGCTGTCGTGGGTCATTCGTCAAAGCTCGCCGAGGTCGGCGCCGGTGCCGTAATAGGACAGCATTCCCTGCACGGTCTGCGACACCAGCTCGCGTTCCAGTTCGGTCAGCATCGGGTGCCAGACGTCGAAAATCAGCACCACCCGAAGCCGGTCGCTGAAGTTCCAGGCCTCGTGCCGGATCGTGTCGTCGAACATCAGCAGCTTGCCCGGCTCCCAGGTGCGGGTTTCGTCGCCCACGCGCAGCGCGCAGTCCGGCGGGATGATCAGCGGCATGTGCACCGTCAGGCGCGTGTTGGTCGCGCCGTTGTGCGGCGGGATGTGGACGCCGGGCTTCAGCGCCGAGAAGAACGCCACCGGTGCCCGGCCCGGCACGGTGTTCTGCGGCGCGTGCGCGAGCGCCGCCTCGGTGCGCGGGCACAGGTCGGCGTGCGCGTCGATTCGCGCGCCGTCCTTCCACAGGAAGTACGCACCCCAGTCGAGGTTGTTGTCGAGCGCGGCGAACTGCGCCGGCGGTTCGCCCGGCGTGGTCTTCACGTACGGTTCGAACGCCTGGTGGCTGGCGAGCACGCCCTGCAGTTCCTCGAGCATCGCCGGGAACGCCGCCTCCACCTCCGCGACCCACGGATAATCCTCGCGTTCGAAGAACGGGATCGCCGGCAGCCGGGGGAACGGCAGCATCAGCGGCCGCGCGGTGACGAACGGGCGCCGGCCGGTGACGATGTCCAGGCAGTGCTCGAAGCGCTGGAGTTCGCGCCGTTCGCTATTGCCCAGGAGCGCCTCCATGCGTTCGCGCAGGTGCGCGTGCAGCTGCTCCTGGTTCTCGCGGATCGCCGCGCGCGCCTGCTCGATCCAGGCCTGCATGTGCGGCGCGCGCGTCACCGGTTCGGGCATGTAGCCAAGAGCGTTGCTCCATGACATCGCCGCTTCGCGCGGGCGCCCGGCCGCCTGCAGCAGTCGGGCCCGCTCCATGTGCGCGCCCCAGGCCAGGGGGTCGGCGCGGATGGCCAAGTCGATCTGCTCCAGCGCCGCGGTGGCGTTGCCCTGTGCCGAATGCACGCGCGACAGGTTGGCGTGCGCGATCGCAAGCCCCGGCTCGGCCGCGATGGCATCGTCCAGCAGCTGCCTGGCCGCCACCAGGTCGCCTTGCGCCAAGGCGTGCGCGCCCAACTGGTTCGATGCCGCCGCGTGGCCGGGCTGCAATGCGAGGACCTGCCGCCAGCACGACAGGGCGGCATCCTGTTGGCCGCGCTGCGAAAGTTGTTCGGCCTGCGCGACCAGTTGGTTGATGCGTGTTTGCGCGGGCGCGTCCAAGGGCGGAGCCATGCGATCGTGGAATGTTCAAGGTTACCATTGCGCGGGTTGGCCCCGGCCGCTGTCCGGGCGCGGAAAACCCCTCCATGAATGCCGAACCCCGACGCCGCCGCTGGTTGCGCTGGCTGTGGAAGCTGCCGCTGCTGCTGCTCGTGCTGAGCGTGCTGCAGGTGCTGGCGCTGCGCTTCGTGGACCCGCCGTTCACCGCGTTCATGGCCGCGCGCCAGGTGCAGGCCTGGCGCTCTGGCGACTGGACGTTCCACATCGCCTACGAGTGGCGCGACCTCGATGAAATGGCCGCCAGCTTGCCGGTGTCGCTGGTCGCGGCGGAGGACCAGAACTTCGCCCGCCACAACGGTTTCGACTTCGCCGCGATCGAGCAGGCCCACGCAAGCAATGCGCGCGGTCGCAAGGTGCGCGGCGCCAGCACGATCAGCCAGCAGTTGGCAAAGAACCTGTTCCTGTGGAGCGGCCAGGGCACGGCGTCGCGCTGGGTGCGCAAGGGCATTGAGGCCTGGTACACGCTGCTGATCGAGGCGCTCTGGCCGAAATCGAGGATCCTTGAGGTGTACGCCAACGTCGCCGAGTTCGACGATGGCATCTATGGCGCGCAGGCCGCGGCACGCAGTTTCTGGCGCAAGGATGCCGCGCGGCTGTCGTCGGGGCAGAGCGCCACGCTGGCTGCGGTGCTGCCCAGTCCGAAGCGCTACAGCGCGTCGCGGCCGGGTCCGTACGTACAGCGACGCGCGCGCTGGATCGAGCGCAACGTGCGCAGGATCGGCGGGACGGGCTATCTCGACGCGCTGGATTGAGGGGCGGGCACGGCCAGGTTGCGGTCATGACTCGGCCATATCCCGCAGGGCAACCAGAACCGCTCGTGCGTGAAGCGTGGCTGCCGCGGCCCCTCTCCTTCCCGCGCGAATGTCGGGTTGAAGCCCCGCGGCTCGCCGTCCGACGAGGGCCTCTGGACAGGTCCCCGGGTCGGCTACCATGCCGGCATGACCAGCCGTGCCGCCGACCATGACCGCCTGACCATCGTCGTCGCCGCCTTCAATGAAGCCGAGTCGCTGCCATCGCTGCACCCGCGCATCGCCGCCGTGCTCGATGCGCTGGACGGGGTCGAAGGACGCGTGCTGTACGTGGACGACGGTAGTCGCGACGGCACCTGGGATGTGCTGCGTGGCATCGCCAACGGCGACGCGCGGGTATCGCTGCTCCGGCTGTCGCGCAACTTCGGCAAGGAGGCGGCGCTGACCGCCGGCCTCGACCAGGTCGAGCGTGGCGCGGCCATGATCCTCGACGCTGACGGCCAGGATCCGCCGGAGTTGATTCCGCAGTTCGTGGCCAGGTGGCGCGAGGGTTACGACGACGTCTACGGCACGCGCACCGTCCGTGAGGGCGAGACCTGGCTGAAGAAGGCGACCGCACACGCCTTCTATCGGGTGATGCAGCGGCTGTCGAAGACGCCGATCCCGGCTGATACCGGCGATTTCCGGCTGTTGTCGCCGCGCGCCCTCGCGGCGCTGCGGCAGCTGCGCGAGCGGCACCGGTTCATGAAGGGACTGTTCGGCTGGGTCGGCTTCGAACAGGTCGCCATCGCCTACCAGCGCGAGCCGCGGCTGGCCGGGACGAGCAAGTTCAGCTTCTGGCGGCTGTGGAACTTCGCCCTCGAGGGCATCACCAGTTTCTCCACGGCGCCGCTGCGGCTGGCGACCTATCTCGGCGTGCTGACCGCGCTGGCGGCGTTCGTCTACGCGCTGTGGATCGTGGCCAAGGCGTTGCTGTGGGGCGACGCGGTGGCCGGCTATCCGAGCATGATGGCGGTGATCCTGTTCCTCGGCGGCGTGCAACTGGTCGCGTTGGGGATGATC
The DNA here is from genome assembly GCF_042648885.1 of Luteimonas notoginsengisoli. Classification (NCBI taxonomy): domain Bacteria; kingdom Pseudomonadati; phylum Pseudomonadota; class Gammaproteobacteria; order Lysobacterales; family Lysobacteraceae; genus Luteimonas; species Luteimonas notoginsengisoli. The sequence continues at coordinate 349,856 of NZ_JBHRYF010000001.1, forward strand.
GGCGAATACCTCGGCCGCCTGTACGAGGAATCCAAGCAGCGCCCGCTGTACCTGGTCGATAGCTGGCGTCCGGGGTTGGGGGTATCCTCGGATCGTGTCCATGGCGAGGGAGAGACCCATGCGGACCGTACGACACCTGTTGGAAGGCAAGGCGCCTGAGGTCTTCGCGATCGGTCCCGACGCACCGGTGATCGACGCGGTGCGCCTGATGGCGGAGAAGGGCATCGGCGCTTTGCTGGTGATGCAGGAGGGCCGGCTGGCCGGCATCCTGTCCGAGCGCGACTACGCACGCAAGGTGGTGCTGCAGGGTCGCGCGTCCTCGACCACGCCGGTGCGCGACATCATGACGTCGCAGGTCATCAGCGTCGGCCTGGACGATACCGCCGAACATTGCATGCAGGTCGTGACCGAGCGGCGCATCCGCCACCTGCCGGTGCTCGATCGCGACGCCGTGCTCGGCGTGGTGTCGATCGGCGACCTGGTCAAGGCCGTGATCGAGGACCAGCAGAACGAGCTGGACCAGCTGCAGCGCTACATCGCCAGCTGATCGATGGCGCGGCCCCGGGTTGCGACCCGGCGTCGCGCAGGACGTCTCGCGTCCCGCGTGGTTCCGATCGACGCCAGTGCGGCGCGACACGCAGACGCGCCTCGCAACCCTCGTCGTGATGCCTGCGCGCGATACCGGTCGATTGCGCCGCGTTCCTACCCGGCGTTGGTCGCGTCTGTGCAGGCCAGCTCGCGCGCGCCGTCCTGCTGCGACAGGTGCGCCGCGCCTTCCTGGATCGTGAAGTACAGCGAGTCGCCGGTGTAGACCTGCGGCTCACTGCCGGCGACCCGGGTCAGCGCGTGGCGTTCGCCGCCGGGCAATGACACACGGACGGTGCCGTCGTCGAGCAGCTCGACCCCGGTGCCGGCCTGGCAGCCGAAGCGTCGCGTCACGTGTTCGTCGGCGCTCGACGCGTCGGCCGGCGATGGGGCCGTGGCAACAGGCTCCGTCGTCTGGGCTGCCGTGGCCGCGGGACGGTCACCGCAGCCGGCAGCCGCAGCGCAAACAAGCACCGTGGCTGCGAGGGCGAAGAGGTCGCGCATGGCGATCATCCGGGGAGATGGAACGCGCATTGTCCGCGCCGTACGGTCAAGCGCCAGTGACGCCACCGGCTGCGTGTCGCCCGTTATTTGGCGTACTGGCCGCCGCAGCCGCTGTCCTCGCCGCCGCCCAGGTCGACGGTGGCCAGAAGCGCGGCTGGCGGTGCGATGCTGCCGAGGGCCAGCGCGATCGCCCCGCGCAGCCCCAGGCGCTTGAAGTCCGGCCGGAAGGACGGGTCCTTGAACGTGCCGTCCACCATCAGCGGCGACCGCAATGTCAGGATGCTGCGATCCTTGGGTCGCGGCTTGAGCAGCAGGTCCAGGGTCTCGTCGCGCAGGTTCACCGTGCCTTTGCCGACGATGATCGTGTCGGTGGTGTCGAATGCCAGCGCGCGCGATGTCATCAGACCGTCCTTGACGCCGAAGTCACCGAACGCACAGCGGATCGGCACCTTGTGGTCCTTGCCGATGAGGAATTTCAGGGATTCGTAGATGTCGATCCCAGCCAGTTCCATGAGCAGGTTGCTGATCTGTCCACGGCCCATGCCGAGCGCGATGTCGCCGTCGGCGCTTCCCAGCATCCGCGCGATCGAATTACCGGTACCGGTAATCGCGACGCGGCCGCCGATCCGGCCGATCGCGTCGTCGGTCAGCTTGGCGCCGGGGAACAGTTCGCCCAAGTTGAGTCCCTTCGCCGTGATGTCGGCGCGGGTGTGGATGGTCTTCTCGCGCGCGTCCATGCGGATGGTGGAGCGGATGTCGCCGCCGGCGACGCCGAAGTTCAGGGGATCCAGGCGCAGCAGGCCGTTGTCCAGCGTCAGGTGCGCGTCCATGTCGTCCAGCGGCAGCGAAGGCGCGTTGATTCGATGCGCCTTCAGGCGCACGTCGGCGTCCATCGCACGCAGCTTCTCCAGCTTGTACGGCGTGTCCGGCAGCAGTTTCGGGTCTGCTTTGCGCTGCGCTGCGAGCGCGGCGAGTTCGGGATTGCTCGACTCGTCGCCGCCGGCCTGCGGCGCTCCACCGATGAAACCCGCCAGGTCGTCGAAGTCCAGGCGCTTGGACACCAGGTCCGCGCGCAGGAACGGTCGTGCACCGCCAGTGGTCACCGCGGCGGTGCCCGACAGGTCGCTGTCGCCGACCTTGCCGGTGAAGCCTTCGTAGCGCCAGGTGTCGTTGTCGCGGGTAAAGCGCCCGTCGAGTGCATAGGGCGGCGTGGGCGGCAACGAGATGCCGAGCAGGGGATACAGGTCCTCCAGGTTCTTGCCCGACAGCGCCATGCGCAGGTCGAAGTCGCGCAGCTGGAAAGGATTGACCAGGGTGCCGCGCGCGTGGGCGCGGGTGGCCCCTGCGGCCGCGTGCAGGTCGATGCGGTAGGGCTGGTCGGTCTGCTGCAGTTCGAGCGGCGATTCGGCCACGCCCTCCAGCGTGAAGCGATTCCCGGCCCAGCGGCCGCCGCCTTCGAGTGCGACCGGCGGGGCGCCGCCGCGCTTGTCGGGTTTGCGGCTGGCGACATCGATCTTGATGTCGGTCCGGTTGGGCGCATCGACGAACTGCAGGTGGCCGTCTTCGATCCAGATCCGCTCCAGGCGCGGCGGGTCGCCGTCTCCCGACTCCAGGCCGAAATCCCAGTTGCCCCCTCCTTCGGGACCGGTTTCCAGGTGCACGTCGGGTCTGGCGAGGCGGATTTCCGGGATGAGGATGTCGCCGCGCAGCAGGGCGAGCGGCGCGATGCGCAGTTCCAGGCGATCGGCGCTGGCCATCGTGGCCTGTTTCGACCATGCGGCGTTGCCCAGCTGCAGGCGATCGGCACGGACGATGGTGATGCGCCCGAGGTCGACGTCGAGGTCCCCGCCGATCTCGAAACTGCGTCCGGTGCGCGATTCCACCGCGCGTTCCACCGGGCCCTTGAACCAGTTCCAGTCCCACAGCAACACCAGCACGGTCAGTGCGACCGCCACCGCGGCCAACACGGTGCGCCACGGATGCCCGGTGGCGGCATCGCGCAGACGCTTGCCGAAGGTTTGTGATGGGGGAGTGGACACGGCGCAACCATCGCCGCGCGACGATCAAGCGCAGGTGAACGCGCTCACGGGCGGTTCATCGCGGCGGCAGCACCTGCGCCATCACCGCGACGTAATGGCAGGCGCTGCCGCCGATGCAGAACAGATGCCAGATGGCGTGCGAATAGCGCACCGATTCACGATGGTAGAACACCGTACCGAGTGTGTAGAACAGGCCGCCGGCGAGCATCCAGCCGAGGGTCCAGTTGTCCAGCGCGGCCATCACCGGCTTGATCGCCACGATGACCGCCCAACCCATCGCCACGTAGATCGCCGTGGACAGCAGCTTGAAGCGGCCAGTGTAGAACAGCTTGAACACCACGCCGGCGAGCGCCAGGGTCCAGATCGCCGCGAACAGGGTCCAGCCCAGGGTGCCGCGCAGGCCCACCAGCGTGAACGGCGTGTAGGTGCCGGCGATCAGCAGATAGATCGCGCAGTGGTCGAAGACCTTCAGCCGAGGCTTGGCGATGGGGTGCGAGACGGCGTGGTACAGCGTGGAGGCCACGTACAGCAGCAGCAGGCAGATGCCGAACACGATCGCGGCCGTCAGCTGCCAGCCGTCACCATTCAGCGCGGCCAGCGCGATCAGCACCGCACCGCCGGCAAGGGCCGCGGCGGCGCCGACGCCGTGGGTCAGCGCGCTGGCGAATTCCTCGCGTGGATCGTGCGTGCCCGGACCAGGCCCGCGATGCTCCTGCCCGCGGGGGTCGTGCCCGCTGGATTCATGCCCACGAGGACCGGAAGCGGAAGGAGTGACGGCCTGCATCCGGCCACCATGCGCCGCGCGCACCGAGCAATTACTCCGTAACCGCCGCGGCGCGGCACCGCAGCGTGTTGCCGGCAGTCCGCACCACCTGCAGTTCGTCGCCATTGCGCTGCAGCGAAATGGTTTCCCCGACGAATACGTCGCCGGCGCCCTTCGAGGCCGATTGCGCTTTCGGCAGCGATATCGTGGGCCCGCCGGGAAGTTCGATGCGGGCCTGTTCTTCGTCGCCGTAGGTCACCCGGACCACGCTGCCGTCGTCGCATTCGTAGCGCTGCGATTCGCCTTTCGTGGGGTCGGCGGAGAAAGAGGAATCCACCGGCGCTGCCGGGCTGGATCCTTCGCTGGCCTGAGGAGTGGCCGGCCGCGCGGGATCGGTGGGCGGTGCGGCCGGGCCGCAGGCGCTGCAGGCCAGCAGCATGACGACGGCGATGGCGGGCAGGCAGGGCGACATGGACGGGTTCCGGACGGGCGGAACCGCGAGTGTGCCCGCTGCGATGCGTGCGCGCGGTGATGGGCCGCGCGTCAGCGCGCGCCCACCACGTGCGCCTGTTCGCGCGTGGCCAGGAATTCCACCCCGGGCGCGCGCTCCTGCGCGAGCTGCAGGTTGATGCGCGTCGGCGCCAGGTAGACCAGCGCGCCGGCGCCATCGATGGCCAGGTTCATCGCGTTCTTCTCGCGGAACTCCTCCAGCTTCTTCTCGTCGGCGCACTTGATCCAGCGTGCGGTCGCCACCTGCACCTGCTCGAATCCGGCCTCCACCCCGTATTCGTCCTTGAGCCGGTAGGCCGCGACGTCGAACTGCAGCACGCCGACCGCGCCGAGGATCAGGTCATTGCTCATCAGAGGCCGGAAGAACTGCGTGGCGCCTTCCTCGCTCAGCTGCGCCAGGCCCTTCTGCAGCTGTTTGAGCCTGAGCGGATCGCGCAGGCGCGCGCGCCGGAACAGCTCGGGCGCGAAGTTGGGGATACCGGTGAACGAGATCGGCTCGCCCTCGGTAAAGGTGTCACCGATGGAGATCGTGCCGTGGTTGTGGATGCCGATGACATCGCCGGGAAAGGCCTCGACGGCGATTTCGCGGTCGCTGGCCATGAAGGTCAGCGCGTTGGCCAGCTTGACTTCCTTGCCGCTGCGCACGTGCAGCGCCTTCATGCCCGCGGCGAAGCGGCCCGAGCACACGCGCATGAACGCGACGCGGTCGCGGTGCATCGGGTCCATGTTGGCCTGGATCTTGAACACGAAGCCACTGAGCTTCGTTTCCGCCGGCTCGACCATGCGCGAAGTGGTTTCGCGCGGGCGCGGCGCCGGCGCGTGGCGGACGAAGAAGTCCAGCAGCAGCTGCACGCCGAAGTTGTTCACCGCCGAGCCGAAGAACACCGGCGTTTGCCGGCCGGCGAGGTAGGCCTGGAGGTCGAAGGGATGCGAGGCGCCCTGTACCAGCTCGAGCTCGTCGCGCAGCTCACCCAGCATGTCGGCGCCGATCCGCGCCTCGAGCTGCGGGTCGTCGATCGAAGCGAAGATGGTCGAATCCTGGCGGGTGAAGTTGCGCCCGGGTTCGTACAGGTGCACCTCGCCGGTCACCAGGTGCACGACGCCCCTGAGCCGTTTGCCCATGCCGATCGGCCAGGTCACCGGCGCGCACTGGATGCCGAGCACGCTCTCGACCTCGTCGAGCAGGTCGATCGGATCGCGGCCCTCGCGGTCGAGCTTGTTGATGAAGGTCATGATCGGGGTGTCGCGCATGCGGCACACCTCCATCAGCTTGATCGTGCGCTCCTCGACGCCCTTGGCGACGTCGATGACCATCAGCGCCGAGTCGACCGCGGTCAGCACGCGGTAGGTGTCTTCGCCGAAGTCGGCGTGGCCGGGTGTATCGAGCAGGTTGACGATGCGGCCCTCGTACGGGAACTGCATCACCGAACTGGTGACCGAGATCCCGCGCTCCTGCTCCAGCGCCATCCAGTCGGAGGTGGCGTGGCGGGTGGTCTTGCGCGACTTGACCGAACCGGCCATCTGGATCGCGCCGCCGAACAGCAGCAGCTTCTCGGTCAGCGTGGTCTTGCCGGCGTCCGGGTGCGAGATGATCGCGAAGGTACGGCGGCGGGCGGCTTCGGCGGCGACGTCAGGCATGGCGAAAGGCGCCTGCATGGCGCTGCGGTGGTGCGGGAAGGATGCGGATTATACGGGCTGCGGCGATTCGGGCAGGATGGTTGGCGCGTGTCCCATGCGGTTGATCACAAGTTTCGCTGCGACCTGAAGGGGGCCAGCGCGACCAACAGGCCTTCGGGGCGAATGTCCTCCGGCATCCGCCTGGCGGCGGATGCCTCCTCCTTTACTTCGCCCCGAAGGCTCGCCGGCCGCACCGGGCGCAGGATTGCAGGCTTTCTGACAGCGCGCATCGCTGTTTTACCTGTCTTGTAAAGCCACCGCGCAGGTCAGAGCGCCGGGTGCGGATGTCCTTGGGTGCGAAATCAAGGGGGAGGCGTCCGCCGCAGGCCGGCGCCGGAGGACATTCGCGCCAAGGGCATCCGTGCCCGGCGTCCCGCATCCCACGGAGGTGCTTAGCTCGCTCCACAAAGCACCGTGTCAGAGGGAACTATCGGAATCGCCTTCCATCGCCGGTTCGCTGAAGCGCAGGATTCCGCCGGGCCCGAACATCCGGAACGGGAGCGATGCCAGCTGCATGCCGCGATTGGCCTGCACTGCGAAGTGCAGGTGCGGCCCCGCGCTCTGGCCGCTGTTGCCGGACAGGCCGATCGGCTGCCCGCGGCGAACCCGCTGACCCGATCGGACCAGCGCGCCATCGCGCGCCAGATGGGCATAGACCGCCATGCTGCCGTCGGGGTGGAGGATGCGGATCAGGTTCGCATCGCCGTGCTGGCCGTTCGCCGCAGCTGATGCCATTTCGACTTGCATCACCACGCCCTCGCGCGCGGCGAACACGGTCGTGCCCGGCGGTGCCGCGAAGTCCACGGCATGGCGGTTCTCCACGTCCGCGTGGCTGTAGTGTCCGCCCCAGGCCTGTTCGATCCGCGGTTCGGGCAACTGCAGCGGAAACAGGTATTCGTAATCCCGCGGCCGGGCATTGACGCTGCCCGGCACCGTATCCAGCCGCAGGCCGAGGCCGCCGTCCTGCGCACCGGCGCGGCGATGCAGGCGTGCGACCAGCACGCTGGCGTTGGCCGGCACGGTGGCGCGCGCGGGCAGGGCCGGTTCGCCAGCCACGTCGCTGCGATCGGAATGCAGCATCACTTCCACAGGGCCGGCGAGCGTGTTGTCGGCCCACGCCAGGTAGGCGCCGTCGCCGGCTTCGATGCGAAGGCGCACGTCGTCGGCGGGAGGGGCGGCAGGCGCCCACAGGCAGGTTGCCAGTCCAAACACCGCCAGCAGGGCCAGCCGCGCATGGCGCAAGCGCGAACCCGGGCCAAGCGGGAGAAAGCGACGCATCCGCGCACTCGGGTTTCCCCCAGTGGGGTCGGCCCTAGATGTGCCGAGGCGGGGGTTGGCGTTCCAATGCATGCACGAATCATGCATGGACAAGCACTCCGGGAGGACAGCGATGGGCGACTTCATTACCGGCAACTTCAACTTCGGCGCCAGCCAGCAGATCGCCGCGGGCGGTTGCATCGGACGCGGCGAGGGTCCCTCCACCAGCAGGACGGCCGACGGCAAGGTGCAGTTCGAGAACGACAACTATCGCATCACCGCCGACGACAACAACGAGGTGATGATCCACAACAAGGCGACGGGGGAGACCTACCGGATCTGGGGCGACCCGCATGTCGAGATCGACGGCAAGCATGCGTTCGATTTCTGGGGCCAGACCACCTTCGTGCTGGACGATGGCACTCGCCTGACCATCGCGACCACGCCCTGGGACGCGGGCAACAACGGGGCCACCGTGGCGTCGCAGCTTACGATCGTCGACGGCGGCGGTGATTACGTCGCCCACATCGAGGGCATTGATTCCAATGCCCGCGGCGACCTGTCCTTCACCGATGTGCGCGTTGGCCAAAGCGACACGCTCAACGTGTTCGTGGATGAGGGCAACGTGCTGCGGGAGAACGCGAACGGCAGCGGTTTCGTCGCGGTCGGCGCGGACGGGAAGCTGCGTGGCGTGGACCAGGCGTTCATCAACGCCACCGACCAGGTGAAGCAGCAGGGCGCCCAGTTCGCCAAGCTGATGGGCAGCATCCTGACGGAGTTCAGCGGCATCGTATCGTTGGCTTTCGTGGGCACCCTGCTGGCGGTCGACATCGATGTCGGGCAGGAGCCGCCGCAGGTGGAAGCCACGCCGTTGCCGTTGTTCGGGAACCAGTTCAATTTCAACCTGGCCATCGGGCGCGGCTGAGTCCGCCGGAGATTCGACGCGAAGGGAATGCCGGTCATCCTGGATGGCCGGCATTCTTGTTTTCCTGCGGACCCGCATCCGCCAGACGGAGTGGAAGCAGCGACGCGTATCCTCAGCGCGTGCAGTCCGGATCCAGTGCGAGGACCCGTGCCACCTCGCCGAGGTCGAACGCTGCCACCGCCTTGTCATCGTGCACCGCGAACAGCGCGCCGGCGGGGAAGGTGGCCGTGGTCGCCGCATGCAGGGCGATGCCGTCGGTGTGCGCCGTGACCTCGCCCCGGAAGCTGCCGCGCGGCGCCAGGGTGTCGCGGTCGAACAGCAGGAAATGGGTCTGCGGGTAGCGCTGGTCGGCTGCGACCCAGTAGCCCGTGTCGGGTGTGCAGCTCCACAGCGCAACGCCTTCGGCTTGGGCCTCAAACGTCCCCGCGGGCAACTCGCGTCCGGTCGGCTTGCCGTCGAAGGTGTACTCGCGCAGGTTGGAGCCGCGCCGCAGACCCTCGGTGGACGTGAATTCGTCGGCGACCAGCAGCCGCTGCTGCGCCGGGTCGCCCGCGATCGATTCGACGATCCGCAGCGCGCTGGATTCGCCGGTGTCGCCGAATGCGCCCTCGTCGCGCGCGTTGAAGCGGGTGCCGTCGTCGTCGAATGCGATGCGGTAGCGGCGCACGCGGCGGTCGAGCTGGTCGAGCGGCGGCACCACGTCGTGGTGTTCGCCCTGCATGAAGCTGTCGGTGACGTAGACCTCGTACTCGCCCGGCGCGCTCTCGTGGATCCACAGCCCGTACGGACTGCGCAGGCGATCGCTGCCGAACGTGCCGAGCGGGGTGAAGTCCGGAAGCGACAGCACCTGCACGCGATGGTTGTCGCGCTCTGCCACGAACAGGTGGTTGCCGTGGATCGCGACTCCGTTGGGCCGCAGGAATTCGCCCGGCGCCTGGCCCTTGCGGCCGATGCTGCGCAGGCGTTCGCCGGTGTCGGCGTCGAACACCACCAGCAAATGGGTCGACTTGGCGGTGGCGATCAGCCAAGTGCGACCGTCCTCTGCCGGCCAGGTGGCCAGCGAGTCGAGTTCGTCACGCGGACTCTCGGGAGACACGTAGCGCTCCGGCACCACCATGGATGGCGCGGCGATCGCGATGGGTGCGGGCGGTAGTGCGCGCGGTGCGGGGCTGGTGCAGCCAACAAGGCAAACCGCCGCGGCAACACTGGACAGGACGAGTTTCGACATCGGCAAAGTATGCGGGAGAGGTGCAAGAGGGCGGAAGCGTGTCGACGGGCACGCTTCGGGAATCTTCATCGCTTCATGCCGATAAAGCGATTGACAATCCCCCGCGCCGGGGCGCAAGCTGTCTGCTCCATCGAGACCGGCTGAGGGACAGGCCCGAAGACGCCGGGGCAACCTGATGGAGCGCGGCCTTGCGGCTGTGCTCCTTCGCGGTGCCAAGTCCTGCGGGGACCTGTGGGTCCACCGGAAGATGGTTGCGGATCCGCCCTCGAGGCGGGTGCGCACGTGCCGCCCAGCGGCCGCTTCCGGCATGCCCCGCGCACTGCGATGGCCCGTCCTGTCATCGGAACGCGCCAATGAGCCTCGTCGAAAGCCCCATCGGGCAACACCCCATCCCGCACGCTCCTTTTCCGCATGCCCAGCCGCGCAGCGCGCCGCTGGCCGAAGTGCCCGTCGCGTCCGCGTCGCGCGGCCACGTCGACCTTGTCCTGCCGATGCGCCACGCCGGGGTGCGCAACCTGCGGGTCGCGTTCGAGGCGATCGGCGCGGCGGACGCGCCGGTGCTGCTGGTGGCCGGCGGAATCTCGGCGCACCGGCACGTCGCGGCCAGCGCGCAGTTCCCCGAGCCAGGTTGGGCCAACGACCTGGTCGGCCCCGGGCGCGCGCTGGATCCGGCGCGCTGGCGCATCCTCGCGTTCGATTACGTGGGTGCCGACGGCACGCTCGACGCGCCGATCGATCCTGCCGACCAAGCCGACGCGATTCGCGGCCTGCTCGATGCGCTCGACATCGAGACGCTGCACGCGGTCGTTGGCTATTCGTACGGCGCGCTGGTGGGACTGCAGCTGGCGGTGCGGAATCCGCGCCGGGTGCGGAAGCTGGTCGCGGTCAGCGGCGCGCACCGGCCGCATCCGTATGCGGCGGCGTGGCGCGCGCTGCAGCGCAGGGCGGTGGACCTGGGCCAGCTCCAGTGCGCGGACGGGCAGGGCCTGTCGCTGGCGCGGCAGTTCGCGATGCTGTCGTACCGCACGCCGGAGGAGTTCGAACAGCGATTCGATGCCGCGCCCGAACTCGTGCACGGACGCGTGCGCGTGGCGGCCGAGGACTACCTCGACGCGGTCGGTGCCCGCTACGTCGGGCGCACGCCGGCCACCGCGTTCCGTCGCCTGTCCGAATCGATCGACCTGCATCGCGTGGATCCGGCGCAGGTGCGCATCCCCACCGTGGTGGTGGCGGTCGAAGGGGATCGGCTGGTGCCGCTGTCCGATGCCGTCGCACTGGTCGAGGGATTGGGCACGCTCGGCAAGCTGCGCCTGCTGCGCTCGCGCTACGGCCACGACGCCTTCCTCAAGGACACCGACCGCATCGACGCGATCCTCGCCACTGCGCTGCGCGACACCGGAGACATCGCATGAGCTTCCGTGACCTTTCGATCGGCGGCGCTTGCCTTGTCGCCGCGACCCGCGCGGTGCGCGCCGGCATCGATCGCGACGAGGCCTTCGGCGCGGTCACGCCGCCGCTGGTGCTGTCGAGCAACTTCAGCTTCGCCGGCTTCGACGACAAGCGCCGCTACGACTACACCCGCAGCGGCAATCCCACCCGCGACCTGCTCGGCGACGCGTTGGCCGAACTCGAAGGCGGTGCCGGCGGCACCATCACCGCGACCGGCATGGCTGCGATCACGCTGGTGCTGCACGCGCTGTTGCAGCCGGGCGATCGGCTGGTGGTGCCGCACGACGGCTACGGCGGCAGCTGGCGGCTGTTCAAGGCGCTGGCGGCGAAGGGCGCGTTCGAGTTGGTGCTCGCCGACCTGACCGATCCGCGCGCGCTGGCCGTTGCGCTCGCACCGGTGGACGGGCGGCCCGCGCCGAAGCTGGTGTGGATCGAGACGCCCTCCAACCCGCTGCTGCGCATCACCGACCTGCGCTTGGTGATCGACGCCGCGCACCGCGCCGGCGCGCTGGCGGTGGTCGACAACACCTTCCTGTCGCCGGCCTTGCAGACTCCGATCGCGGATTTCGGCGCCGACGCGGTGGTGCATTCGACCACGAAGTACATCAACGGCCACAGCGACGTGGTCGGCGGCGCGGTGGTGGCACGCACGCCGGAGTTGCACGACCGGTTCACCTGGTGGGCGAACTGCCTGGGCATCACCGGCGCGCCGTTCGACAGCTTCCTGACCCTGCGCGGCCTGCGCACGCTGGACGCGCGCCTGCGCGTGCACCAGGAGAACGCGACCGCGATCGCCGCTCGTCTCGACGCGCATCCGGCAGTGGCCGCATTGCACTACCCGGGGCTGGCTTCGCACCCGGGCCATGCGCTGGCCTTGCGCCAGCAGAAGGGGTTCGGCGGGATGCTGTCGGTCGAGCTGGGTGGCGACGACGACGCGACCCGCGAACAGGCGGTCCGCGCATTCCTCGACGGACTGCGATGTTTCACCCTCGCCGAATCGCTGGGTGGCGTCGAGAGTCTGGTCGCGCACCCCGCGACCATGACGCACGCCGCGATGTCGCCCGAGGCGCGCGCCGAAGCCGGCATTTCCAACGGGCTGCTGCGGCTGTCGGTGGGCATCGAGGCGCTTGCCGACCTGCAGGCCGACCTTGAGGCCGCGCTCGGCCGTGCCCTTGCGGTGATCGAAGGTTGCCGACGCAAGCGGCCGCAGCTGGTGGACGCATGAATCGCGTGGCGATCGGCGCCAGCACGGCCGCGAGCGCATTGCCTGCGACCGTTCCACAACCGCGGCTGCTCCTGCTCGGCACCGGTACCGTCGGCAGCGCCTTCGTCGAGCGCTGGCAGCAACTGGCACGACGCGGGCTGGCATTGCCGCGCTTCGGTGCGCTCGCGAACTCGCGCGGCGTCATCCGCTGCGGCGAGGATGCGGGCGAGGCGCTGCGTGCGGCCAATCGCGCTCCTCGAGATGCCGCCGCGACCAATTTTTGGCAAAACGGCCATGGCTGCGATGCCCTTGTCGCCGATCCGATCGTGGCGGTGGCTGCTCCCATGGGGGATTTCGCATCGCCACGCCCCGGCGACATCATCGTCGACGCTACCGCGAGCGATGCGATCGCAGCGCGGCACGCGCCCTGGCTGGCGCGCGGCGTGCACGTCGTCACCGCCAACAAGCTCGGTACCGGCGCCGACCTGCTGCGTGCGCAGGCCGTCGCACGTGCGCGTAGCGATGGCAATTCCCGCTACGGCGATGCGGCCACGGTCGGCGCCGGGTTGCCGCTGCTGCGCTCGATCCGCGAGCTGCATGCAGGCGGCGACCGCATCCACGCGATTGCCGGCGTACTGTCGGGTTCGCTGGCGTGGCTGTTCGATCGCTACGACGGCCGGCAGCCGTTTGCCGACCTTGTGCGCACCGCGCGCGACGGCGGCTATACCGAACCCGATCCCCGCGAAGACCTGTCCGGCGAGGACGTGCGCCGCAAGCTGTTGATCCTCGCGCGCACGGCCGGCATCGCGCTGGAAGCGCACGAGGTCGCGGTCGAATCCTTGCTCACCCCCGAACTGGCCGCGGCAGCGCCGGAGGAGGTCGACGCCACGCTGTCCACGCTCGATGCACCGCTGCGCAGACGCCATGCCGGAGCCTGCGACCAGGGCGCCCGGCTGCGCTTCATGGCCCGTTTCCGGTACGACGGCGACGGCCGCATCCGGGCCACCGTGGGGCCGGAAGCCCTCGGCCCCACCGACCCCTTCGCCTCGAGCGGCGGCACCGACAATCGGGTCGCCATCTGGTCCGACCGCTACCGCGACCAGCCGCTGGTCGTGCAGGGCCCAGGGGCGGGCGCTGGCGTCACCGCCGCCGCGTTGCTGGACGACGTGTTGCGCGTCGTGGCCGCCGGATAGGAATTTCGGACAACTAGACGGTCGTCCAGGCGCAGCGACGAACCAGCCCCGGGAATCGATCAGGCCGCGACGGCTTTTCACCGGGCGCGAATCCTGATCGAAGTAGCAGTCACCGCGAAAATCACCCTGGACGCGAGCGCGAGCGCCTGCCCAGGGGCTGCCTTGCCACTCCACTGCAATGCGACGATCTGGTCCGGATCGTGGCGTGCGTTGTGCGAGCGTTGCGTCCTCCGTTCGGAAATCGGATCAGCTTGCAGCGCGGAGTGTGCGCGCCGCGGTGTTTGCTCCACGGTGCGAACCGGATAGCCGAAGAACAGATCACCGCCTCCCGCTTCCTCCCTCTCGACGCCGGGCGCCGTTACTCGAGCGCCTCCAGCAGCGCCGCATTGAAGCGCTCCGGCGCCTCCACCTGGGGCGAATGCCCGAGATCCTTGAACTCCACCAGCCGCGAGTTGCGGATCAGCCGCGCCGCGCGCTTGCCGAGTTCCGGATAGTCGCCGAGCCGATCGGACAGCTCCGGCGAAGCCAGGTCACGACCGATCGCCGTGCGGTCGCGCTGGCCGATCATCAGCGTGGTCGGTACGCGGATACGCGGAAACTCGTACACCACCGGCTGGTTGAAGATCATGTCCGAGGCCAGCGCCTGGTCCCACGCGACCGCCGCCTTGCCGGGGCCCGCGTACATGCCCGCTAGCATCGCCACCCAGCGGTCGTATTCCGGTTTCCACTTGCCCCCGTAGTAGACCTTCTGCTGGTAGGCCTTGATGCTCTCGAAGCCGGTCTTGAGCTCGCCCGCATACCAGGCATCGACGTTGCGCCACGGCACGCCCTCGGCGCGCCAGTCCTCGAGTCCGATCGGATTGACCAGCACCAGCTGTTCAACGCCGTCCGGATACTGCAACGCATAGCGCGCGGCCAGCATGCCGCCCATGGAATGTCCGACGACCACCGCGCGCCCGATATCGAGCGACCACAGCAGCGCCTGCGTGTTGTCGGCCAGTTGACCCAGGGAAAACTGGTAGCGCCGCGGCTTGCTCGACTTGCAGAAACCGACCTGGTCGACCGCCACCACGCGGAAGCCGGCCCCGGCGAGGGCCGTGATCGCGGACTCCCAGGTTGCGGCGCAGAAATTCTTGCCGTGCAGCAGGAGGACCGTGCGGCCGTTGGGTTCGGCGGCGGGCGCCACGTCCATGTAGGCCATCGCAAGCGATTGCTGCTGCGAATCGAACTCGAAGCGTTTGACCGGGTGCGGATAGTCGAAGCCTTCGAGTTGAGGGCCGTAGAACGGGGGTTTTTCAGCGAAGGCGGGCGCAGCGGCGAATGCGATTGCAAGTGCCGGCGCGAGAAGGAGCGTGCGCATGATGGATCCGGTGGACAACCCGGATCCGAGCATAGGCAGCGACGCGCGCGATTCCCGTGAAAGCCACCGAAGCGCGTCGGATGCTGCAGGAGCGGGGACCGCGAGCACTTGCTCTGCGCCGAGCGCGCCGGGCCACGATCGCCACTCGCGCGCACTGCTATCCCACGGGTGTGGTGGCGGGGCCGGCCGGGTGTACTCCCGTCAGCAGGAGGCGTGCGTACCCTTCAGCTTTCCTCGTCGGCGCGGCCGCTGCCGTCGCGGGCGGGCAGGGCGTTCGCGACTTCAGTTCTTCGAGGTGTTCCGGAAAACCGTGCGCCGCCTCAGCACTCGATGACGTTCACCGCCAGGCCACCGCGCGAGGTTTCCTTGTACTTGTCCTGCATGTCGCGGCCGGTGTCGCGCATGGTCTTGATGACCTTGTCGAGCGAGACCTTGTGCTTGCCATCGCCGCGCAGCGCCATGCGCGAGGCATTGATCGCCTTCACCGCCCCCATCGCGTTGCGCTCGATGCACGGAATCTGCACCAGGCCGCCGATCGGATCGCAGGTGAGTCCGAGGTTGTGCTCCATGCCGATCTCGGCAGCGTTCTCGATCTGGCTCGGATTGCCGCCCAGCGCCGCGGTGAGTCCGGCCGCGGCCATCGAGCAGGCCACGCCGACTTCGCCCTGGCAGCCGACCTCGGCGCCGGAAATGCTGGCGTTCTCCTTGTAGAGGATGCCAACGGCGGAAGCGGTGAGCAGGAAGTCGAACACGCCCTGCTCGTTGGACCCGGGGGTGAAGCGGTCGTAATAGCGCAGCACTGCGGGCAGGATGCCGGCCGCGCCGTTGGTTGGCGCGGTCACCACGCGCCCGCCGGCCGCGTTTTCCTCGTTGACCGCCAGCGCGTACAGGTTCACCCAGTCGAGCGTGGTCAGCGGGTCGCGGATCGCCGCCTCGGGCTTGGCCGCAAGCTCCGCGTGCAGCGCCGGGGCGCGGCGCGACACGTGCAGGCCGCCGGGGAGGGTGCCGCCCTGGGCGATGCCGCGGTTGATGCATGACTGCATCGCCAGCCAGATCTCGCGCAGGCCCTCGCGGACCTCGTCCTCGCTGCGCCACGACTTCTCGTTTTCCATCATCAGCTGGGCGATGCTCAGGCCGTGGTTGCGCGCCTGCGCCAGCAGTTCGTCGCCGCTGTTGAACGGGTAGGGCACCGACGTGGTGTCGGCAACGATCCGGTCTTCCGCGGCCTCGTCCTGGTTGACCACGAAGCCGCCGCCGACCGAGTAGTAGTCGCGCGTGGCCACGACCTCGTCACTGGCGTCGAAGGCGGTGAAGCGCATGCCGTTGGTGTGGTACGGCAGCTTCTGGCGCTTGTTCATGACCAGGTCGCGCTTCTCGTCGAACGCGACCGCATGCGTGCCGCCCAGCAGCACGCGCTTCTCGCCGCGGATGCGCTCGAGCGCGGCGGGAATGACGTCGGGGTCGATGCGGTTCGGCCAATGGCCTTCCAGGCCCATCAGCACCGCCTTGTCGGTGCCGTGGCCGCGACCGGTCAGCGCCAGCGAGCCGAACACCTCGGCGCGGATGCGTGCCACGTCCTGCAGCCGGCCGGCGTCCTGCAGCCAGTGCTCGACGAAGCGCGCCGCCGCGCGCATCGGCCCGACGGTATGCGAAGAGCTCGGCCCGATGCCGATCTTGTAGAGGTCGAAGGTGCTGACGGCCATCCGGGTATTCTAAGCCGCCAACCGCCCGCCAGGCTGGCACGCCATGAGCCCTCCCGCGCCCGACGCGATTCCCGCCCTGCAGCTGGTCCAGCGCGACGACTGTCCGCTGTGCGACCAGGCCCTGGCGGTACTGGCCGCGGCGCGCGCACCGGAGTTCGAAAGCGTCTGGATCGACGGCGTGGACGCGCTGGAAGCGGCCTACGGCATGCGCGTCCCGGTGCTGCGTGATACGGTCGGTGGCGCAGAGCTGGACTGGCCCTTCGACGTCGATGGCGTGCGCGCCTGGCTGTCCCGGACGCAATAGTTCGCGCGACAGGCATGCCGACAGGGCGCGCATGCAAGGGCTTGCCCTAGTCGCATCGTTAACGCGGTGGTGGCGATACTGGTCCAGTTCGCCGCAATCCATCGCCGCGCCGGAGACAGACCGATGCGAAGCACGCCGAAGCCACGCGCACCGATGCGCCCCCTCCTTTCTTTCCTCTTCCTGGGCATGATCCTGATGAACGACAGCCAAGCCGCCGACGCCATCCATACTCCCGAACAGGGCAGCAGCGAACGCCAGCAGCTGCTGGATACGGCGCGCGCGCCGGTGCGGCAGAAGCTCGGCCGCGACGTGCGTTTTGCGGTCGAGCAGATACGCGCCGGCGAGGGTTGGGGATTTGTCTATGCGCGGATGCAGGACCAGGACGGCACGGTGATCGATTACGCCGGAACGCCGCTCGCCGATGCCGCCAAGCAGGGCTACGTCTCGCCTGATTACGTTGCCCTGCTACAGCGCGTGGACGGCCACTGGGAGCTGCGCGCCGATGCGATCGGCCCGACCGACATGGTGTGGCTCGCCTGGCCGGAGAAGTACGGCGCCCCGCACGCGCTGTTCGAGGAAGAATGACGGCGCGCCGGCAGGCGCGGTGATGCACAGCAACGGCCGCGCATGCGGCCGTTCGCATGTTGGCGCGAATGCCCACGCAAACCTTGTAGGAGCGGCTTCAGCCGCGAGCTCTTCCACGACCGTTGCGTCGGACCAAAGAGCTCGCGGCTGAAGCCGCTCCTGCATGTGCAGTGTCTCGTGCTGATGTGTGTGCCCCACGCTCGAGCGCGACGGCCACGCCAATCCCACGCACCCAAAAGAACGAACGGCCGCTTTCGCGACCGTTCGTCCATGGCCCGGGGGGCAGGGCCGGGACAGGTGGCGACGATTGGGGCCGTCGCTGCCTGTCATCCCTTGGGGGGATCAGGGAGGCGACAGGTAGTAGGCGTTCCCGTAGGGATTGCCGTAGCTGACCTGCTGCGAGCCGTCGGGGTTGATGTTGTTCGAACCGATCAGCTTGATGTCGCCGTTGTTGTTGCTGGCCACCAGTTCCACGTGGCCACCGTAGTTGAGGATGCACACGTCGCCAGGCTTGGCCTGCGATGCCGGAACCACGGTCCAGCCTTCGGCCTTGAGCTTGCTGGCCGTGCCCGCCACGGTGTTGTCGTGCCAGTTGATCGCACCGGCCTGCTGCAGCACGGCGGTGACGAAGTTGGCGCAGTTGACGTTGTTCGGCACCCACGATTCCATCGGCAGTTCGCCGCTGCGCTTCAGGTCCGATGCGTTGCGACCGAGGAAGGCCTGGGCGATGTCGACCACGTTGCCGTCGCCGGCGCCCGGTGTGCCCGAGGTTCCAGACGTGCCGGACGTCCCCGAAGTTCCGGACGTACCCTGCGTGCCCGGCGTGCCGCCGCCCGGGATGTGCAGCTGCTGGCCCGGGTAGATCAGGTTCGGGTTGCGGACCTGGGGATTGGCTTCGATCAGGGCCGACAGCGACACGCCGTTGCGGGCCGCGATCCCCGACATCGTGTCCCCGCTGTTCACGCTGTAGCTGCCCCCGCCGCTGCCGGAGAGCTGCACGGTCTGGCCCGGATAGATGAGGTTGGGATTGCTGATCCGGGGATTGGCGGCCAGCAGCGAGTCGAGCGACATGCCGTTGCTGGCGGCGATCTGCGACAGCGTGTCGCCCGGGCGCACCGTGTAGCTGCCGCGCGCGCCCGTGTCGCTGCCACCCGGATTGCCGTTGCCTGGATCGGTCTGCCCCGGCTTGTCCGGGATGGCCGAACCGCCTTCGTCGATGTTGCCGTCCACGCGTCCGCGCACGGCGTTCGCCGCTTCGCCGGCGGTGATGCGCCCATCGCTGTTGCGGTCCAGTCCGCTGTTCCACTTGTAGGCGCTGCTGCCGCTGGACCACAGGGTCGAAGCGGGGTCGGACTTCGGCGAGCCGTACAGCACCGAGGTGTACACGCCCTCGAGCGTGGACAGCTTGCCGTTGTGCGCGCCAGCGCGCTCCATGAAGTACTTCTCGACGTACTGCAGCTGGTCGACCGAGCTCATGCGTGCCAGCGCAGCGGTGCTGGTGCCCAGCCCGGTCGCCGTGTCCGGCATGAACTGGATCAGTCCGGTTGCACCGCTGCCGGCGTTGTTCTTCTGGCCCGGCGAGAAGCTGCCGCCGGTCTCGAAGCTCATCACCGCCATCAGGTATTCGGGCTTGGTGCCCAGGCGCGCCGCCATGTCCTCGACGCCCTTGATGAAGGCCGGGGTCACGTTGGGATTGCCCTGCACGCCGGAAATCCGGTTGTAGTCGAACTTGCCGCCCGGCGAGGCGACGTCGCTGGCCTGGACGTTGCCCGCAGCGCCGGTCGAACCGGCCGCGTTGCCGCCACCGGGGATCTCGAGGCGGTCGCCCGGGTAGATGACGTCCGGATTGCGGATCTGCGGGTTGGCCGCCAGCAGCGCCGAGACCGAGACCCCGTTTTCCCGGGCGATGGCCGACAGCGTGTCGCCGTGCTGGACGGTGTGACTGGGCTGGCTGCTCGGTGCAGCTGCGTTGTGTTGGGACGAGACGGGCGAAATGCTCATCGATGCTCCTTGCGCTCGCGAATGTGAGGCCTGAGCTCCCCCTCGCTCGAGCTGGATCGATTGCAACACCGCGCCGCCGCTTCAACTATCCGGGGCGTGCCCTACCTAGGGTTTGTCCGAGGTTGAGCGAACGCGCAGGTTGGTGGCTGCACTGGCGACGAAAGGACGTCGCGTGTGCGCTGCGCTCGGGTCGTCATCGTGCTGCGCGCCGCCAAAGCCCCGCGCGTGGCCGGCTTTGAGGCCGATGCGCAGCCTGGCTTGCGCGCCGGCCGGCGAAGCGTTATGGCGCCGGCTTCAGCACCACCTTCGTGCTGATCGCCACCTCGTCGGGAATGGTCCCGGTGTCCGACCAGTCGCCGCCGCCGACGCCGAAGTCCAGCCGCTTCACGGTTGCCTTGCCAGCCAGCACCGGCGCGGCGCCGGGGGTCCAGGTGAACGTCAGCGTCACCGGCTTGCTTACGCCGCGCAGCTCCAGGGTGCCGTCGGCGGCGTAGCGGTCGCCGCCCAGGCTGCGGAACCCGGTCGCGCGGTAGCGCGCCTGCGTGAATTTCGCCACGTTGAAGAAATCGGCGCCGCGCAGGGTGGTGTCGCGGTCGTCGTTGCCCGTCCTCGCTCCCGCCAGCGGAATGGTGACGTCGAGCCTGCCGGCAGGCAGGTCCGCCGGATCGAAGCTGAGCCTGGTCGAGAAGCCGGGGAAGGTGCCGGTGAACACTTCGCCGTCGTACTTGGTGGCAAACACCAGCGTCGAACCTGCGTCCTGCACGTAGTCGGCGGCCGAGGCGGGGGCGGCGGCCATCAGCGCGACGAGGGTGGCGGCAACGGCGGCCGGGGTGGTGAGTCTGGAGGACATGACGTGGCTCCTGTGGAGGGGACCGGTGGGAGTGGCCATGGCCGCTCCCACGAAGTGTCGCAGCCGGCTCAGCCGGCGCCGGGACCACCGCGCCGGCGCGGCAGCATGCGCGTCAGCGTGGCGTCGTGCTGGAACAGGTGGTGGTAGAGGGCCGCCGCGGCGTGCAGTGCGACCAGCGCCACCAGCACCCAGAACAGCAATTCGTGCGCGTCGTTCGACAGCGCGCTGAGGCTTTCGTTCGGCGCCGACAGCTTGGGCATCTCCACCAGCCCGAACCAGCGGAACGGCCGCAGCCCGCTGGCCGAGTCGTACAGCCAGCCCGACAGCGGCATCGCCAGCAGCAGTGCGTACAGCAGGGCATGGGTCAACGAGGCCATGCGTGCCTGCCAGGCCGGCGTGCCCGCAACGGGGCGCGGTGCGCCGGCGTGCAGTCGCCAGCCGATGCGCACCAGCACCAGTGCCAGCACGATGATGCCCACCGACTTGTGCAGCGTGTAGACCCAGAAATATTTCGGCGTCTTCGGCAGTTCGCCCATCGTCAGGCCGACGATCGCCAGCACCAGCACCAGCAAGACGATCAGCCAGTGCAGCAACTGGCTGACCGGACCCCAGCGCTCGGCGGAGTTCTTCCAGCTCATGGCGTCGGCTCCTGCGCCGGGGGGTCGGTCGGCGCTTCATCGGAAGCGTCGCTCGCCGGCGTCGTTGCTTCCGCGCCGTCGTGTTCCGGTGCCGCCGCGGGCGCCGGCGCGGGATCATCGCCGCGCACCAGCTGCGCTTCGGCCTCGATGCGCAGCATCACGCTGTCGCCGATCACGGTCGGCCAGGCGTCGATGCCGAACGCCTTGCGGCTGATCGTGGTGGTCGCCGAGAAACCGATGGTGCGGCGGAACGGCGGCAGCGGATAGCGCCTGGCCTGGTTGAACGCCACGTCGAGCTTCACCTCGCGCGCCACTCCGCGCAGCGTCAGGGTGCCGAACACGCTTGCGTGGGTGGCATCCACGGGCTCGACGCGGGTCGAGACGAAGCTGGCCGCCGGATGGTCGTCGCCGTCGAGCAGGTTGCCCCCGAGCGCCGCGCGGTTCCACTTGTCGTCGCCGAGATCCAGCCGCGACACGGGCACGCTGACCTCGACCCGCGCGTGGCTCCAGTCCGCCGGATCGAACACCAGCGTTCCGGTGCTGCCGGACACGGTGCCGATCGCCTGCGAATAGCCCGCGTGCGAGAGCTCGAACATCACGCGCGTGTGCACCGGATCGATGGCGTAGCGCGCCGCCTGCGCGAACACCGCCGCCGGCGCGGCGAGCAGCGCCAGCAGCAGCGCGAGCCGCATGCGCCGGGCGCATGGCGCAGCCGGACAGGCGCGCGGGGAGGCGAGCCGGAACATGGCAGCGATGGCGGCTGGCGTCGAAGACATGGGCCGATTCTAGGGCCATGCGCCCCCCGTGGCCGTTCATCCGGCAACAGGACCGGCCTTGCATGCGCAACGCTGCGTTGCGAGGATTCCCGGGCGCGGGGAGCGCAGGCCGGGGAGGGAACCATGCTGCGCACAGTGATCGTGCTGCCGTTCGTCTTGCTGCTCGCGCTGCTGCCGCTCGCCGGTAGGATCAACGCCGCAGTGCCGGAAACACCGCGCTTCCGCATCATCGGCGCGGCCCAGGGCCTGCCATCCACCGATTTCTTCGGCATCGCCCGCGACCACGACGGCTACATCTGGATCGCCACCGGCGACGGCCTGGCCCGCTACGACGGCCTGCAGATGCGCGTCTGGCGCCACGAGCCGGACGATCCCGCCTCGCTGCCCGGCAACAACGTCCAGTTCGTCCACATCGACGCCCGCGACCGGGTCTGGGTGGCGACCGAGAACGGCGGTTTGAGCGTGCTCGACCGCGACCGCCGCGGCTTCCGCCACCTCCGCAAGGCCGACCATCCGCAGATGGGCAGCGACGATGTGTTTGCCATTGCCAGCCGCGGCGACGACCTGTGGTTCGGCAACTACGAAGGCGGCCTGCACCACCTCGCACCGGACGGCCGCATCACCCGCTACGCGCACGATGACGCCGATCCCGACAGCCTGCCGTCGGACACCATCATGTCGCTGGCGTTCGCGCGCGACGGCACGTTGTGGATCGCCACCCGCGCCGGCATGGCGAAGTTCGAGGCCGGCCGCATCCGGCGCATCGCCATGCCGATGGACGAAGCGCCGCTGCTGTATTCGGCCACCCGGGTCGGCGACGACCTGTGGGTCGGCGCCGCGCAGGGCGTGTACGTGCTTGGCGCCGATGGCAGCTGGTCGCAGCCGGACTGGACGCCGATGTTCGAGCGCCCGAACGCGCTGATCCAGGTCGCGCGTGACGACGCCGGCGCGTACTGGCTCGGCAGCCAGCGCGGCCTGTGGCGCGTCCAGCCGGGGCAGGTGCCGGTGCCGGTGCCGCTGGGCGGGCCGGGCATCGTCAAGACGATCTCGGCGCTGCTGCGCACCGACGACGGCGCGCTGTGGATACCGATCGCCGGCGCCGGCCTGGGCTACCTGCGTTCGGACTGGCGCTCGGTCGCGCAGTTCTCGCGCGCCGGCGGCGTGCTGGAGGGCGAGTTCTACCGCGCGGTCGCGCCCGCGCAGGCCGGCGGCGTGTGGCTCGGTGCCTACAACGGCCTGGTCGAGCATATCGATGCGAAGGGCGAGATCTCCGGTTTCGACGACGACGTGCGCGACCGCCTGCGCGACGTGCGCCTTTACGCCATTGCGCAGGACCTCAACGGCAACCTGTGGCTCGGCGCCACCGGCCTGATGCGGCTGTCGGCCGACGGCGCCATCGACGAGTGGAACCGCAGCCGCGACGGCGACGCCGTCCTGCCGGGCTACATCGACCTGCTGCGCATCGCCGCCGACGGCAGCGTCTGGCTGTCGAACCAGGGCGGCGGCATCCAGCAGCGCGACCCCGCCACGGGCGCGGTGATCCGGACCTGGCCGGCGGGTGGCGATGGAGGCGTTGGCGACGGCCAGACCGAAGAGCTGGCCTTCGCGCCGGGCAGCGGCGAACCGTGGATCGCCGGCTCCCAGGGCCTTGCGCGCCTGGAGGCAGCCAGCGGTCGCTTCGTGCCGGTGCCGGCCACCGCAGGCGCCAAGGTGTTCGCCTTCGACTTCGACGGCCCCGACGCGCTGTGGCTGCAGCGCCTGTCCGGGCTGGAGCGCTACGAGCGCCACGCAGGCCAGTGGCAGCGCACCGCCAGGGTCGGGGTCGAAGCCGGCCTGCCGTCGGTCGGCGCCGCCGGCCTGCGCGTGGACCCGCGGCACCGCGTCTGGATGTCCACCACCCGCGGCCTGTTCCGCTGGACGCCGGCGACCAAGCGCCTGCGCCAGTACGGCGTGCAGCAGGGCATCGGCAGCCAGGAATTCCTCGATCGCGCCATCGCGCTGACCGACGACGGCGTGCTCGCCGCCGCGACCGCCGACGGCGGCGTGGTGCTGGTCGACACGCTCGCCGCGGAGACGGCGCCGGCGACCCCTGCGCTGCGTCTGGATTCGTTCGCGGTGCGCCGCGACGGTCGCTGGCAGTCGGTACCGCTGCAGCCGGCGATGACGCTGTCGCCGAGCGAACACGAGTTCACCGTGCGTGCGCGCCTGCTGGCCTACGACGATCCCCAATCCAACCGCTACTGGTCGAAGCTCGAAGGCTTCGACAGCGACTGGGTGCAGCAGGGCGCCAGCGGCGAGCGCAGCTTCAGCGGCCTGCCCGCGGGCAAGTACACGTTGCGCATGCGCGCGGCCGACGCCATGGGCGGCGCCGCGCGCGAACAGGTGCTGGCCCTCACCGTGCGGCCGCCGTGGTGGCGCACCGCCTGGGCGCGCGCCGCGTTCGTGCTGGCCGCGCTGCTGCTGCTGTGGAAGGCCGCCACCGACTACCGCCACCGCCTGCGCCGGCGCAGCGCCTGGCAGATGGCCGAGCACCAGCGCGAAGTCGCCGAACAGGCCTCGCTGGCCAAGAGCCGCTTCCTCGCCACCCTGGGCCACGAAGTGCGCACGCCGATGACCGGCGTGCTGGGCATGAGCGAGCTGCTGCTGGGCACCAGCCTGGACGCCCGTCAGCGCGGCTACACCGAGTCGATCCGCAATGCCGGCGACCACCTGATGCGGCTGGTCAACGACGCCCTCGATCTCGCCCGGATCGAAGCGGGCAAGCTCGAACTCGACGCGCGCCCGTTCGACCTGCATGCGCTGGTCGGCGACGTGGTTGCGCTGATGGCGCCGGTGGCGCGCAAGCGCGGGCTGCGTTTCGAGCAATCGCTGGCCGTCGACACCCCGCGCTGGGTGCGTGGCGACGCCGTGCGCCTGCGCCAGATCCTGCTCAACCTGCTGGGCAACGCGATCAAATTCACCGACCAGGGCGACGTCTCGCTGCGCGTGCAGCCGCACGCCAACGGCCTGCGGGTGGTGGTCGGCGACACCGGCCCGGGCCTCAACGACGAACAGAAGCAGCGCCTGTTCCGCCGGTTCGAACAGGCCGAAGGCGCGCGCACCGCCGCCCGCTACGGCGGTAGCGGCCTGGGCCTGGCGATCTGCCAGGAACTGGCCGACGCGATGGGTGGCCGGATCGAGGTCGACAGTGCGCCGGGGCAGGGCACCCGCTTCACCGTCGACCTGCCGCTGCCCGCCACCGCCGGGCCCGCGGCAGCGGCCGTGCGTCCCGCGTCCGAGGCCATCGCGCCCGGCCCGCTGCAGTTGCTGCTGGTCGAGGACGATCCCACCGTGGCCGAGGTGATCAGCGGCCTGCTGCGCGCCCAGGGCCACGCCGTGGTCCACGCCGCCCACGGCCTGGCCGCGCTGTCGGAAGTCGCCGCCCACCGCTTCGACCTCGCCCTGCTCGACCTCGACCTGCCCGGCCTCGACGGCCTCGCCTTGGCCAGGCAACTGCGTGCCAACGGCTTCACCCGACCGCTGCTCGCCGTCACCGCCCGCGCCGACCCCGATGCCGAGCCCCAGGCCACCGCCGCCGGCTTCGACGGTTTCCTGCGCAAGCCCGTCACCGGCGACATTCTCGCCAACGCCCTGGCCGCCTTACTGCCCCGCAGCCCCGTAAAGCCCGACCACGCACCCGCCTAGCACCGCCCACGGCCAAAAAGCCGTTGCCCCTCCCCTGCGAAGGCAGGGGAGGGTTGGGGAGGGGTGCCGCCAGCAGCCACCGCAAGCCAATCCCCTCGCGCGCGCCCCCGCCCTCGTGGGAGCGGCTTCACCCGCGAGCCTTCGCCCCCCTCCCCTGCGAAGGCAGGGGAGGGCCGGGGAGGAGTGCCGCCAGCAGCCACCGCAAGCCAACCCCTCCCGCGCGCCCGCGCCCTCGTGGCAGCGGCTTCACCCGCGCGCCTCCCCCTCCCCTGCGAAGGCAGGGGAGGGGGAGGGGTGCCCTCAGAATCCTGCGTGCCGTTCCTCGCGTCACCCCGCGAACGCGGCGGCCCGGCGACCCAGGCACACCCCGCGCAACCGAACGCCCATCCCCAACACACCACCGCACAACCTCCATCTAGGAAAACTTCTCCCCCACCCCCGCGTCCCCGTCGCCCGCGACTACCATTCCCACCTTGCCCGGCGTTGCCCCGGCCGCCCGCGCCCTCGCGGAATCCCGGCCCGGCGCACCGGACAAGACCAGGGGGATTCGTGAACTCACTCAGCGACCGCTTCAGCCGCGCCGTCGACTACGCCCGCATCGCCCACGCGCGGCAGCGGCGCAAGGGCACCGACGTGCCGTACCTGAGCCACGTGCTCGGCGTGGCCGCGCTGGTGATCGAATTTGGCGGCGACGAAGACCAGGCCATCGCCGCCCTGCTGCACGACACCATCGAGGACTGCGGCCAGGCCCACGAAAGCATGATCCGCGCGCTGTTCGGCGAAGCGGTCGTCGACATCGTCATCGCCTGCACCGACGTCTCCGCCGAAGCCCGCGCCGCCGACGCCAACCCCGAAGTCGCCCGCAGCAACTGGTACGCCCGCAAGCGCGCCCACCTCGCCAACACCATCGACGCCGACGACAGCGTCCTGCTCGTCAGCGCCTGCGAAAAACTCCACAACGCCCGCGCCATCATCCAGGACCTCGAAAACCCCGCGATCGGCCCGGCCGTGTTCGACCGCTTCAACGGCGGCTGCGAAGGCACGCTGGGCTACTACCAGTCGCTGGCCCACGTCTTCGCCACCCGCAACGTCGTCGTCGCCGGCGAATTCGACCACGCCGTCGGCCGCATGCACGAACTCGCTGGGCGCCGACAGCGGTTGCCGCTGCGGCCCCTCGAGGACAACGAACGGCCGCATGCGATTGGGTGCCACTGACGTCAGGGCGGCGATCACCGCCGCGCATTGAAGCCAACCGAGGGGATCGCGACATGGCAGCACAGACCGACGCCGGCAAGCCAGCACCGGACACGACAGACAAGCCGGGTTGGCTCACCCGCCAGCTGGGCGACTTCAGGACTTGGCGGAAAACCATCACGGACCACCCCTTGAAAGGCGCCGTGTTCGCCATCGTGCTGTTCGTGCTGGGCGTGCTCGGCAACGAGGCCGCCGACCGCGTCATGCAGAACTTCCGCAAGCCTGACGCCTTCCTCGTGCAGATGAAGGACGAGCAGAAGCAGAACTTCGATGCCCTCAAGACCAGCCTGTCCGAACTCCGCGGCTCGCTCGACGGCAACGGCAATGCCGCCCTGCGCAACGTCGCCTCCGCCGCCGAAGCCCTGCAGCACACCAACGCCCGCCTGATCGAGGAATTCGCCCTGGCCAAGCGCGAGAACGAGACCCTGCGCAAAGCCGTGCGCGACAGCACCGGCATGGAAGGCGGCTCGGACTTCATCGTCGGCGAGTCGGGCTCGTGGCAGATCGACCCCGAGACCTCGATCGGCCTGGCCGGCGTCAACAACGGCTACGTCAGCATCAACCTCACCTCGCGCGACGCCGAGACATCGGTGCGCGAAAACCTCAACGTCGGCGAAGCCATCACCTACACCAGCGCCAGCGGGCAGGCCTGCAAGATCGCGCTGCACACGATCAACAACGCGCGGCCGGGGAGCGCTTCGTTTTCGAGGATTTGCCGCGCGGGGGCGTGAGGCGCGAAGTGACGGCAACGAGGCTCGGATGCTATGTCCGCAAGCGACCCGAACTGGATAGTCGGGGTCGCTACACGTCGTCGATTTTGCTGGGAGCTATTCACGTACGCTGAGCAGCATCAGGAGGTGGTCCATGCCGCTAAAACGCAAGGGAGAGGATGGCAATTGGCTTCCCACGTCAATCGATCGACTGGATGCTTTGCTATCAAATGTCATCTTCGGTCATGGTTATGGTCACATTTACGCGCTCCGTCGGAACATCGCCTACAACCTCCAGCACGTTCAGTACCTTGAGCAAACGCTCATAGACCTCAAGCTGACGACCGTACTGCTGACGCAGACTTGGAAAACTCAGATCATCGTCGGCTGCGGAATCATCGAGTCGCTGCTTCACTACCTCATCGTAGTTTCTGGCAATCAGTCGTCGATCGACTGGGAGGTGACGCAGGAATTCACGGGCGTGAACAAAAAGATCAACAACAAGTTGTATCGCATTGACTCGGTGGTGAAGGAAAAATTGGACGCCCCGAAGCCCCTTCCGATGACATTTGACGCAATGCTAAAAAAGGCAGAGTCCAAGAGGCTGATTGGCAATGATCAGGCACTGTACGGGAAGCTAAAGCGGTTGAGGCCGCTACGCAACCGCGTTCATCTTCAAGAGATTGGCCAGCCGGTCGATCACGATTTCAATGCGTTCACTTACGAAGACAAGCGGCTGATGATGCAAGTGCTACATGCAGTGTTTGCTGAGCTACTTTTCAATCCAACTGCCGAGCAACGCGCGTACTTCGACTACTTAGACAAATACATGCTGGAAGTGGATTGACTTCGCCCTGCTTACTTGAAGTGCTGGTCGTATGCCATGCCTAGCGGCCGCATATGGATTCTACGTCCGCTCTTGGCCGACACAGCCCCCTCTTGGTACTGGTGAAAGCCTGCACTTCCGACAGGTTCCGCGGCGCCCCTGCTGGGAGTTCGCAGTCTTCACGTACCCTATCGGCATCTGATGAAGGGACGACGGATGAGCAAGCTCGAAGCGATGCGTAACTACCTGGCCTCGGTGGAGCAGGCCCTTAAGACCGGCCAGGCCGGCGAACACACCCACCGTCCGGCGCTCGAAGCGCTGCTTGAAGCCCTCGGCGGGCCGGCAGTGGACGCGATCAACGAGCCGCGCCAGATCAAGTGCGGCGCGCCGGACTTTATCATTGTCCGCGGCACGGTGCCGCTGGGGCACGTCGAAGCCAAGGACGTCGGGCTGGACCTCGTCAAACTGGAACGCGGCGAGCAGCTCACCCGCTATCGGGAATCGCTCGGCAACCTAGTCTTTACCGATTACCTTTCCTTTCGCTGGTACTTGGACGGCGAACTGCGTCTGACGGCCGACCTGCCGCGCCCGGCCGCCAATGGCCGCATCCGTTGGAGCGACGACGCGGCGGCCGCCACCATGCAATTGCTGGACCAGTTCCTGTTGGCCGACATTCCGCTCAAGTCCACGCCACAGGACCTTGCCATCCGCATGGCGGGCCTAGGCAAGCTGATCCGCAGCCTGATCGGACAGACCTTCAAGGCCGAGGGTGAGCAAGGCGAGCTGCACGGCCAGTTGCAGGCCTTCCGAAAAGTCTTGATCGAATCGCTGACCGTCGAGCAGTTCGCCGACATGTACGCGCAGACGCTGTGCTACGGCCTATTTGCGGCGCGCTGCAACGCGCTCGCCAAGGGGTTCACCCGCCAGATCGCCGCCAGCGCGCTGCCAAAAACCAATCCCTTCCTGCGCAAACTGTTCAACTCCATCGCCGGACCGGATCTAGACGAGCGCATCGCCTGGGCCGTGGACCAGCTGGCCGAGTTGCTGGCGCGCGCCGACATGACCGCGATCCTGTCCGACTTCGGCAAGCGCACCCGCCAGGAAGACCCCGTGGTGCACTTCTACGAGACGTTCCTCGCTGCCTACGACCCGAAGATGCGCGAGGCACGCGGTGTGTACTACACACCCGAGCCGGTAGTGGGGTACATCGTGCGCAGCGTCGATGTCGTGCTGAAGCGAGACTTTGGCATGAAGGAAGGCCTGGCTCACGCGAAGAAGATCAAACTCAAGCGCCCGAAGGTGCACGGAAAGGGCGAGGAAACCTACGAAACGCACCGGTTACAGATCCTCGACCCGGCCACCGGCACAGGCACCTTCCTATATGCGGTGATCGCGAAGATCCGCGAGCACTTCGACGGCAATGCGGGGGCGTGGCCAGGTTACGTGGCCGAACACCTGCTGCCGCGCCTGTTCGGCTTTGAGCTGCTGATGGCGCCGTACGCCGTGGCGCACATGAAGCTGGGGCTGGAACTGGAGCAGTCCGGATACGACTTTGCCAGCGACCAGCGCTTGGGCGTGTTCCTGACTAATTCGCTGGAGGAAGCGCACGAACTGACCGGCCTCCCGCTGTTTACCCAGTGGCTGGCCGAGGAATCGCGCGCAGCGGCGAACGTGAAGCGCGACGCGCCGGTGATGGTGGTGCTCGGCAATCCGCCGTATTCCGCAGCGTCAGCAAATACCGGAGCATGGATTGCCAATCTTCTGCGCGGAAGAGACATCATTAGCAGTGAAAAGACCGAAAGCTACTTTCATGTAGATGGAAAGCCGTTGGGAGAAAGGAACCCGCGGTGGATTAATGACGACTACGTGAAGTTCATTCGCTTCGCGCAATGGCGTATTGAGAAAACTGGGTACGGCATCATCGCATTCGTCACCAATCATGGGTATCTGAACAACCCAACATTTCGAGGTATGCGCGAAAGCCTGATGCGCTGCTTCGACGAAATCTACCTGCTGGACCTGCATGGCAATAGCAAGAAGAAGGAAAAGACGCCTCAAGGAGGAAAAGATGACAACGTATTCGACATTCAGCAAGGCGTCGCGATTGGAATCTTCGTTAGACGTGAAAGCGCTAACCCTATCGAAGGCCGCTTAGCAAAGGTCTTTCATGGCGACATGTATGGAACCCGCGCCGAAAAGTACGCCTTGTTGGACGAAAGTGATATCGGCAGCACGCAATGGCGCGAACTTGCCCCAGTCAGCCCGAGCTACTTCTTTGTTCCAGAAGACGCAGATTTGCGGCTCGAATATGCGCCGGGTTGGAGCGTACTCGACGTCATGCCGGTCAGTAATGTAGGCATTATCACAAAGCGTGATGCGCTAACCATAGACATGGACAAAATCAAGCTATGGGATCGTGTGGTCGATTTCTCCCATCTCCCAGAATTAGAAGCGCGTCACAAGTATGATCTCCCTGAAGATGTGCGCGACTGGTCAATCGAGCGGGCTCAAAAAGATCTTCGTGAGTCTGGGCCTGTCGCAGAAAGAATAATTGAAGTTTGCTATCGACCGTTCGATAACAGATTTATGTATTACACCGGAAATGCAAGAGGTTTTGTAGGTTGGCCTGTTGAGAAGGTGACGCGGCACTTCCTTTCCGGTCCAAACGTCGGCCTTGTCACCGCGCGATCGAACAAATCACAATCCGTTGACCACTTCTTTGCAGTAGCCAATATGCCGGAAACGAAGTGTGGTGAGCGAACTACTCAGTCGTGCGTATTCCCGCTGTGGCTCTACAAGAAGCAAGCTTCAGACCTACTCGGGTCAGATGAAGTGCAACGGGTTGCGAACGTTGGAAGGGATTTTGTGGCCGCCCTCTCAATGGTCATTGGTATCGATCCTGCCCCCGAAGACACCCTCGCTTGGATCTACGCAGTGCTGTACACCCCAACCTATAGAAGCCGTTATGCGGACTTCCTGCGTAGCGACTTCCCGCGTATCCCGCTTCCGCCGGGGCGCGACATTTTTGACCGCTTCGTCTCCATCGGCCGCGAGCTGATCGCGCTGCACACGATGGAACAGAAGCAGCCACGCATCAGCCGCTTCGACGTCACCGGCAGCAACGAGGTGGTGAAGGTGCGCTGGGCCCCCGGCAATGGCGGCAAGGGTCGCGTATACATCAACGATGCACAGCACTTCGATGGCGTGCCGCAGTGCGTGTGGGACACCCACATCGGCGGCTACCGCGTGGCCGAGAAGTGGCTGAAGGGCCGCAAAGGCCGCCAGCTCAGTTTTGAGGACGTCATGCACTACCATGAGATTGTTGCTGCCCTTGCTCGCACCCTAGAGCTTCAGGTGGAGCTGGATGCACTGGTAGACAACCTCGGAGGTTGGCCATTGGGCAAAGTCAAACAACAGGCTGTAGGGTCGCAAGCGCTATGACCTCTTCTAGCCGACAGTCGTCATCCCGATTGGACTGAAGGCTCGTCGATCGCCGGACAAAGTGCTGCTGGGCTTCGGAGTAAAGAGGTCAGGTCCACTTACATTCGAGTTGGACGCATGAGCTTTGCGAACGCATTCGACATAGCCGTCTGCGAGTTCGTGGATAGGTAGGAATCGGGTCGCATATTTCCATGCGAACTCGAGTGGGGGAATCAGATGACCGAACGAGGAGTGTCATCCGGCGACAGGGATTTTGGCAGCCTGCGCTTTAGTTCACGACGTAATCGTTATGCCGAAGGCACGCCTGAAGACAACGCCAACAGCCGCTTCGTGATCGGGCTGGTGGTGTTCGTCGCGGTGGCGCTGCTTTATCCCTGGTACTCGTACTGGGTGCAGACGCAGCTGCTTGCGCGGGATTTCCAGAGGGCGGCGGGGGAGTTGGGCGCGCAGCTGCGCGACGAGACGCAGGCGATGACCGATCGGATGCAGCGCGATCAGGTACAACAGCGGGCGGCCGTGAACCGGCGCCGTGTGACCGATGTGTAGGTCATGGGTGCGATGACGACGCAGGACGATCCGGTTGTCATCGTGAGGATGGGGGATGCCGGGCTGTCCGAAAGCAGGGCGACGATCTGTCGCCAGGCATCGCATTGGCTGAACCGGCCGACCTCGGGAATGAGTCTGCACGTGCAATCGCAGCGGGGGCGCTTGCCGGCAGTCACGATCGGGTCGGTGGATTGCTGATTGCAGTAGGGCGTCGGTCAGCCAGTCACGCTGAATTCGCCGGAACTTAACTGCGGCCTCGTGGCACCTCGACTCCGTCCCTAAGCGGCCAGTCGCCTCCTGCTCGGCGCCGCAAGCGGACAGAGCACCGCGAGACGCTGACGAACCAGCGCCGCCAGCGTCTCGACCGACACACCGTTCCGACGCATTCGCCCCGCGCGCGGTGGTGAAGGTGCCGCGCGCCGACGTTTGAGCGCTGCGCGCGAACGGAGAAGTGTCTCCTTTCGAACTGTCCGCCTTGCGCGCAAGGGTCCGACCGTCGCGCGCAAGGCCGGGAGGCTTGCGGATCGCAGGCTTCGGGGCTTGCACGCGCGCTGCCAGCGTCGCGCGCGAGGCTTTCCGCCTCGCGCGCAAGGCTTTGGACTTTGCGCGCGCAGGTACGCGGCTTGCGAACGGGCTGTCGCCGGCGCTGCGCGCAAGCCTGCGGGTCGGCGTTCGGGCCGGATCGGTCGGCGGCCGGCGCTATTTCGTTCGCGCGCAAGGCTCGGCGGCTTGCGCGCGGGGGTTCGGGGTTTGCGCGCAAGGGTCTGGGCTTGCGGTCGGGAGCGGCGGGCGGGGCGCCTGCCCGCGGCGGGGCAGGGGTCCGACTTCCGACCCAACGATGCGGGGTTTTCCTACACCGGTCCGGGCGGTTGGCCGATTCCGGGGTGGGCCTGCCTGCGGTGAACTGTCCCTGCCGGCCAAGCGGGCCGGTTCCAGCCATCAGCGATCCGACAAGGACAAGGGAGTGCACACATGAGTCAGAACCGCATCGATCTCGAACTTTCCACCGAGGCCCTGGCCGCCGTCGACGGCGCGCTGGGCGTGCTGGAACTACACCTCGCCCCGCTGGTCGGACTGAGCCCGGACGAGCGCAAGGGGCTCAGCCGGATGGGCGACAAGTCCGAGGCGTTCTGCCGGCAGGCGGTGGTCGCCTTCACCGAGAACCCCGACGTGCTGCCGCGCAACTTCGACCTGGACGCCTACCGCCGCGACCTGGCCATGCTCGACACCCTGCGCCCGCGCCTGTCGAAGATGGGCCGGCTGTTCGAGCGCATGCAGGACACCGAGACGGCGCTGGGCAGCGACCTGATGGCGAACTCGCTGGAGGGCTACGCGGTGCTCAAGGTGTCCGGCAAGGGCGCCGGCCTGGAAAGCCTGCGGCAGATGTTGTCCGCCCGCTTCTCCCGCAACCCGCGCACCGCCGCGGCCCAGCCCGACCCGGCCCCGCAACCCGCTGCTGCATGATCGCGACGTTCCTCCCCTGACACTGCGATCCATGCACGGAAGGCCCCGCATTGCGGGGCTTTTTTTGTCGACTCGTGGCGGTAGACCGGCTTGGGGAAGTCCTGCCCGCGGCCGCAGGCCGAAACCGCGTTCCACCGGCCTGTCCTGTTCGGCGGGTGGGCGTGCGGCAGTGCGGGAAACCAGGCGGTACTATCCCGCACGATTGCCGATACGACGGCAGGCAACCCGGGGCGCGGGCCGTGAGCGAGAATTTCCGTGCGCCACTGCGTGCCAGCGGGGTTCATGGATCCTGCCGATGCGGTTGCGGACCTGGAGTGGCATGGCGCCTGCGACGCGCAGTGACGCTGACATTTCACCGATGCCGCCGCTGCGCGTGGCGGCCTGACTCACGCCTCAGGGTGCAAGGGACATCATGGAATCCGCGATCCGGGACCTGGAAGAACAGCTTCGGCTGGCCATGCTCGGCAGCGACGTTGCAGCGCTCGAACGACTGGTCTCGGACGACTTGCTGTTTGTTGGTCCCGGAGGCGCAACGTTTGGCAAGCAGGACGATCTCGAGCTTCATCGGTCCAGGCGGCAGAAGCTCTCGCAGGCCGACTGGGAGGCCGTCAGCGTCCAGGCGCGGGCGCATTGCGCGGTATCGGTGGTCACCGCAGCCCTGTCGGGATCGCTGGATGGGGCAGCTTTCTCGGGCAGGTTCCGGTACATCCGCATGTGGGCACGCCTCGGGGATGCCTGGAAGGTGGTCGGCGGCAGTGTCACTGCGGTCGCGCCTTGAAGGTTCGCCGGGGCCCGGGGCACGCGGCCCGGTTCGATCCAGGCGCCAGGGAGTTCTTCAACGATCATGGAAATCCGACCAGCCACGACCGCCGATCTCGATGCGATGTGGGGCATCTTGCAGGCCGTCATCGCCGCGGGCGACGCTTTGCCGTTCTCCGACGACTTCGATCGCGCGACATTCGAGTCGCACTGGTCGGGCGGCCAGGCCTCGTACGTCGCGGTGGTCGATGCGGACGTCCTTGGCGTGTACAAGTACGGCGCCAACTACCCGGGCCGGGGGGCGCACGTGGCCAGTGCGACCTACGCCGTGCACCCTGCCGCCCAGGGCAGGGGCATTGGTCGCGCCCTGGTCCAGCACAGCCTGGTCCAGGCGCGGAACGCGGGATTCCTCGCGATGCAGTTCAACTATGTCGTCAGCTCCAACGCGCCGGCGGTCGCGCTGTACAGGTCGCTGGGATTCGCGGTCGCCGGCACGCTGCCGAAGGCTTTCCGGCACGCGCGACTGGGTCTGGTGGATTCGTATGTCATGCACAGGTTCCTGCAGCCACGGGGCGCCTGACCGTCCGCTCGAATCGCAGCCGCGTTGCCGAGCGGCTTGATGCATCAGCCAGCCGCAAGGAGGAACCGCATGATCGATCACACTGGCATTGGGGTTGCGGACGTCGCTGTCTCCGCCATCTTCTACGACGCTGCGCTGGGCGCGCTTGGCATGCGTCGCGCCATGCAGATGCCGGAAAACGCAGGCACCGATGGCGTGGGGTACGGGGTGGAATACCCGGTTTTCTGGATCGATCGGTTCCATCCGCACTCGACCCGACAGCACACGGCCTTCGTTGCCCGCAGCCGCGCGGAGGTCGATGCGTTCCACGCCGCTGCCCTGGCTGCGGGGGGAACGGACAACGGCGCGCCGGCTGCGCGGCAGGATCAATCAACGCCGATCTACTACGCTGCGTTCGTGCTCGACCCGGACGGAAACAACATCGAGGCGGTGTTTCGTGGTTGAGCGCAGCCGGCGGGCGCGAGATCCCGGGCCACGGATGGGGGACCGTCGGAGCGCCGATCCGGACCTGACGCTCGGCGGACGCTGCGCCGCCGCGTTCGTGTCGCTGCTGTTTTCCGTGCCGCTGCTGGGCCTGTTCTGGCTGCTGCTCAACCGCTGGATCGCCCCGGTGTCGGACAGCGTGCTGCCGCTTTCCTGGCTGGGCGCGGCGATCGCGGGGTTCGCCGTGCTGTCCTTCGCCTGGCCGCGCCTGGGGCCGGGTGTGGTCGGCGGGCTCTGCAGCGTGCTGATGCGCTTGGGCAGGTGGTTCTGGTAGCGCGCTGCGCCGGCCGTCGTTGCGTCGCGGTCAGCGGGGGCCATCGGCTATCGTGGCGCCACCCGGCCCAGGCTTGAAGGCAGGAGCGTCGTCATGTTGCGACATGTATTGCGGACTGCCTGCATCGCCGCCGCGGGTTGCGCGCTGAGCTGGCTGGTGCTGTCGGGCCACTCGCCGCTGTCCCACCGCATGGCCAGCATGCCGCTGGCCACCAACCTCGCGTCGGCGGTGAACCTGCCGACGATGCTGTTCGCCATGACCGGCTTGCCCGGCGCCCGCGCACCGTCGGGCGGCGCCGTGGCGCTGGTCGCGGCGATGCAATGGCTCGCGTACGGCGCTGTCCTGGGCTGGCTGTGGCACAAGCTGCGGCCCGGCAACGCGCCCAGGGCGAAACCGGTTCGCGCCCGGACGTGATCCCGGCGTCCGCGGCGTCGGGCCGAACCCGCGCCGCGGATGCGCCCGATGCGCTGCCCACCACCGGCCGCGTCTTCGACCTTAAGCAGCCACGCCAGCAGACCGGCAGTTCCACGTAGCCCAATCGCCGTACCGCTTCGCCGCCTCCAGCGCCAGGACCTCCTTCAGCGCGGCCGGGTCCGTCGCCGGCATGCGCACCGCGTGCGCGTGGCGGTTGCCGATGCAGGCTTGTCGATCTGCGCCGCCCGCGTTCGTCGCACTGGCACGACTTCCGAAAAAGGACCGCCATGACCCGCATGATCTTCGTCAACCTGCCCGTGTCCGACCTGCCGGCCTCCATGGCCTTCTATGAAGCCTTGGGCTTCACCAACAACCCGCAGTTCAGCGACGACACGGCGGCCTGCATGGTCTGGAGCGAAGCGATCCACGTGATGCTGCTGACGGGCGACAAGTGGCGCAGCTTCACCGATCGCCCGATCCCGCCGCCGACTTCGAGCGAAGTGTCGCTGGCGCTGTCGATGGACAGCCGCGAGACGGTGGATGCCATGAACGCGGCGGCCGCGGCGCACGGCGGTACCGCCAACATCAATCCGGTCCAGGACCTTGGCTTCATGTACGGCCGCGACCTGGCCGACCCCGATGGCCACATCTGGGGTCCGTTCTGGATGGATCCGGCCGCTATGCCGCCGGCCTGACGGATCTCCGGATCACTCGTCGTCGTCCTGAGTACAGCGAGGGGTCTGCTTTGCTCCTGCATATGGAAACTGATCCTTCGCTGCGCCGGGAATGGCAGGAATGCTGGCGCTCGGACCTCGACAACGCGGCTTTTGGCCCCATTGCGCGAAGGCGGGCAAGCCGCAGGGATGACGGCTTCGTTCGGAGGTCCCCCGGCAATCGTCGGGAAAAGCCGGCCGGTGTTGCGGCATGGCGCCCGAGGTGGCACAACGGGCGCCGGCGCATCGTCGCCGGGAGCCATGACATGATCGAACTCGTCATCGAGCAGCGTCGCCGCGACCTGGGCAGTTTCGAGGTCGGCCGCGTGCTGCCGTTCGCGAAGCGCCGAATGGTCGGTCCCTACATCTTCTTCGATCGCATGGGCCCGAAGGAGCTGGCGCCCGGACTGCCGCGCGAGGCCGACGTGCGCCCGCATCCGCACATCGGCCTGTCGACGATCACCTACCTGTTCGACGGCGAGATCATGCATCGCGACAGCCTCGGGTCGGAGCAGGCGATCCAGCCGGGCGAGGTCAACTGGATGACGGCCGGCAGCGGCATCACCCATTCCGAGCGCTTCGAACGCCTGCGCCGCGAGGGCGGGCCGCTCGACGGCATCCAGGCCTGGGTGGCGCTGCCCGAAGAGCGCGAGGAAATGGCGCCAGGCTTCTGGCACTACGCCAGCGAGGCGCTGCCGGTGTTCGACGACGACGGCGTGGTCGGGCGCCTGATCGCCGGGCGCCTGTCGGGCCTGGAATCTCCGGTGCGGGTCGATTCGCCGCAGTTCTACGTGCACTGGCAGCTGCGCGCAGGCGCGCGGGTGTCGCTGCCAGCCGAGTATTCCGAGCGCGCGGTGTATGTCGCCAGCGGCGCGGTGGACGTGGAGGGGCAGCGCGTGGACGCCGGCAGCATGGCGATCCTCGAAGCGGGCAAGGCTGCCACCCTCGCCGCGGTCGGCGACGCCGCGGTCATGGCCCTGGGCGGCGAGCCGGTGGGGCCGCGCTACATCGACTGGAACTTCGTGTCGTCGTCGAAGGCGCGCATCGACCAGGCGCGCGACGACTGGAAGGCCGGCCGCATGAAGCTGCCCGACCTCGACCACGATGAGTTCATCCCGCTGCCGCCGAAGATCGGCGAGCTGCGCGAGCCAGAGCCGATGTCCTGATCGAGCCATCGCTGGCACGGCTTGTGGTCGCAGGGGCAATGCGTTGCCCGGAGTGCCCGGCGACGATGGCGTGGCGGTCCGGCAGGCGCGTATTCCTCCGCCTTGGCCCTGCGCTGCGTGGCGGCGACAATGCGCCGGGCGCGGGCAGGCCGTAATTCAGGGTCGCGCCGCCCTGACGCCGTCCACCCGAGGATCGATTTCATGGAACTCACCGCCGAGGTCATCGCGCTGCTCATGGGCGTGTCCTTCGTTGCCGGCGTGATCGACGCGCTCGCCGGCGGCGGCGGCCTGCTGACGATCCCCGCGCTCATGGCGGCCGGTGTCCCGCCGGTCGCCGCGATCGCCACCAACAAGCTGCAGTCGAGCTTCGGCACGGCCAGCGCGGTCTACGGTTTCGCGCGACAGGGACGCATCGACTTCCGGCGCTTCGCCAAGCCCGCGGCGGGCGCCTTCCTCGGCTCGATGCTGGGGGCGTGGACGCTGCAGCGGGTGGATCCGGGATTCCTGCGCGGGCTGGTCCCCGGCCTGCTGCTGCTCATGGTGGTGTACTTCCTGGTCGCGCCGAAGGCGTCCGAGGAGGACCGGCACAGCCGGCTCGGGCCGGCGGCGCTGGTCGGGGCGATCGCCGCGATCGGCTTCTACGACGGTTTCTTCGGGCCGGGTGCCGGCTCGTTCATGACCACCGTGCTGGTCGCGGCGTTCGGGCTCGGCCTGGTGTCGGCCACAGCGCACACCAAGTTCCTCAACCTGTCGAGCAACCTGGCCGCGCTGCTGATTCTGGTGATCGGCGGGCACGTGCTGTGGAAGGTCGGCCTGCCGATGGCCGTTGCGAGCATCGCCGGTGGCCGGCTGGGCGCGCACCTGGCCGTGCGGGTGGGAAGCCGCGTGATCCGGCCGCTGCTGGTCACGATGTCGCTGCTGCTGACGGCGAAGTTGCTGTCCGAACCCGGCAATCCGCTGCGGGAATTCTTTCTCGCGCGCTTCTGAAGGTGCTGCGCTGGTCGCGAAGCGCGGTGGGCTTGGTGCGCGACTGACGCGCAGCGCACGCCCGCTACGAAAACGGACGCATCTGCAAAGGGCCGAACATTTCCTTTCGCCAGCAAAGGCGGGGATTCCCGAGGGCTGGCGCGAAAATGAATGTTTCCAGGAGCGCGGGTCGGCTCGTGACATCGTCCTGCCGACGGCACGGATATCTTCGCGGCACCGCCATCGGAAGGAACACGCGAATGTCCGACGACAACGCCAAGACCGACCTCGACCACGTCCATGACACCCTGACCCAGCTCAAGGAGATGCGCCACTACTCCAAGAACAACGTGGAAGCGCTGACTGCGGCGTGGCTGCTGTTCGACGGGGAACTGTCCAAGCTCGGCCAGACTGCAAAGATCGACGACCTGATGACCCGCCAGGGCGAGCTGCACGATGCGCTGGAAAGCGTGATTGCCGATTTCGAGGAGCTGGCGATCCAGCTGCAGCCTGCGCCGGAAGAGTAGGGGGCTTGGTCTGTCGCGGCAAGGACGGTTTTACAGGTGGGACGGGCCACGCTTGATGGCTTCCGCCGATTGCTCGACGGAAGCCACGGACGGCTCTACGCCAGGCCAGCTCAGTTCAATAGTTCGAACCCGACCACGGCAGTGAGGATCGCGGCGAGAATCGCGTAGTTGCCGTTGTCGTCGCGCTGGCCATAGCGGTAGCGGCTGCTGTAGCCGTCGTCGTAGCCGCGCGCGAAGCCTTGGCGGAAGTAGTAGTTGTATTCGTCCTGCGGGATGTAATAGCCGTTGTAGCCGTAGTTGGCATCCTGGTAGGCGTAGCTGTTGCGGTAGTCGGCGCGCCAGCCGTCCTGGCGGTCGGCGCGGCCGGCGGACAGGCCTTCACGGTAGCCGTAGTTGACGGCCTGCCGGATCAGGTCGGCTCCGTAGCGGTTGGTGCGCTGCCAGCTGCCCTGGTAGGAATAGCGGTACCGGTCGGGCGTGTAGTAGTACGGGTCGTTGCGATAGTCGTAGGAGCGCGCGCTCCAGCGCACCTGCTGCTCGCGCAGACGGTCGTAGTACTGCTGCTGGTAGCGGTACTGGGCCATCCGACGCTGTTGCTGCAGGCGTTGGGCGCGCTGTGCGGCGCGTCGCTGCCAGTCGCGGCGCTCGTCGCGGTAGCGCTCGGCGCGCTGGCGCTCTTCGCGGATGCGGCGCTCCTGCTGTTCGCGGCTCAGACGCTGCTGCTGTTCGATGCGCTGCTGGGCGCGACGGTCATCGTCGCGGCGGCGGGTTTCCTCATTGCGGTTGCGCGGCAGGATCCCGCCGGACACGCGCGGCGCTTCATGGTGCTGCTGCTCGTGCCGGCCCGCCGTGCGTGCCTCGCGTTCGCGCGCCTGCTGCTCGCGGGCCTGTTGCTCCCGGACAAGGCGGTCGCGCGCATCGGTGCGCCCGCGCTCGTCGTTGCGATGCGACTGCGCGCGCCGTTCGGTCCGTTCGCGATTCACGCGCTGTTCGTCGCGGCGTGCCTGCTCCTGGTGGGCCTGCGCCTGCCTGACCTGCTGGGCCTGGGACCGCCGGCGTTCGGCCTGCCGGGCATCGGCCTGCTGTCGGGCGCGCTGGGCGTCGGCACGCCGTTCGGCTTGCTGGCGGCCGGCATCGCGGCGCGCTTCGGTCTGGCGGCGCTGCTCGCTGGCGCGGTGCTGCGCGGCCCGCTGTCGCGCTTCGGATTCCCTGCGCTGTTCGCCGGCACGACGCTGAGCCTGCTGGCGTCGTTCCCCGGCGCGGCGCTCCGCCTGCTGGCGCATGGCTTGCCGCGCGTCCTGCCGGTCGTTGCCACGGCGTTCGGCCTGCGGCCGCTGTTGATGTTCGACGCGCGCCTTGTCGTGCTGCTTTTCCTGGTCGGCGCGTTCGCTGCGCTGGTTGTCGCGGGCGACGGCGGGCGCGGCGACGCCCATGGCCAGGACGGCGGCGAGCGAAATCGAGACCAGGAACTGTCGGGAGGAAATAGTTTTCATGTCGATCACCTTTTGTCGCGCTCCATGGCGGCGCCCCGGTGTCCACTTTGCGCGCCCGGCATGAATAGGCTCTGAGAGTGATCGGGAGTGTTCAG
Source organism: Luteimonas notoginsengisoli (assembly GCF_042648885.1). NCBI lineage: Bacteria > Pseudomonadati > Pseudomonadota > Gammaproteobacteria > Lysobacterales > Lysobacteraceae > Luteimonas > Luteimonas notoginsengisoli. The sequence goes on from NZ_JBHRYF010000001.1 coordinate 390,802, forward strand.
CGGCGAGCGGGCGTAATCGCTTACAACGACGTGGTATCGGCGCATCCCTTTCGCTGCGGGACGTTCTCGTTGCTTCGACCGATGGCGGAACCTGCGGCAAACGCGCTGCAATGCCCAAGCGGATCCTCCTCGCTCCGCGAGCGGCCGCCGTCGAGGGCAGCGCGGTGTGGCGATGCAGGAACACGGCTTGGGGCGGCACCCAGCGGCGCTGATGCGCCTCCAGCTCCCTGGCCGGGAGTTGCCAGGCCGAATGCGGCGGGAATCCTGGGGTGCAGCAGTGCAGGCCTGCCGGTCCGACGCTGCCCGATTTCAGATATCGGGTCGCCCGTGCCCGGATGAGATCAATAGATCCGTGCTTTACACATGCATTCGGGGTGGAATAGCTTGCAGAAGCCCAGGATGGACTGGTCGCAAGCCGCGACGTCTCCGGGAGCCCTCTGATGTCCACCTCATTCAAACCCCTTGGCCTGGCCATCGCGCTGGCGCTGGCCGGCTGCAACCAGGTGCCGCCTGCCGACACCGCCGACGCGGCCGTGCCCGCCGACACCATGGCCGAGGCCCCGGCCGCCATCGCCGGCCCTGCGCCTGCGGCCGAAGCCGCCGCCGTCCCGGCGCCGCAGCTGCAGGCGGCGATGCGCGACCTGTGGCACGGGCATATCGTCCACGCCCGCGATTACGCGTTGGCCGTGCATGCGGGCAACCAGGCCGACGCGACCGCCGCCGCCGACAAGGTGGTGGAGAACGCTAGGCAGATCAGCGGCGCGGTCGCCGGCTTCTACGGCAAGGCCGGAGGCGACCAGATGCTGACCCTGCTCGGCGGCCACTGGGGCGCGGTCAAGGCGATGACCGACGCCCGCGCGGCCCAGGACGAAGCCAGCGCGACCAAGGCGATGGACGACCTCAACGCCAACGCCGCGGCCATCGCCAGGTTCCTGGCGGGCGCCAATCCGAACCTTCCGGAAGACACGGTGCACGGTTTGATGCTCGCGCACGGCGCACATCATTCGCAGCAGATCAACCTGATCCTGGCCGACGACACCGCGGGCGAAGCGCAGGAGTGGGCGGCGATGCAGTCGCACATGGACATGATCGCCGACGCGCTTGCCGCCGCGATCGCCAAGCAGTTCCCGGACAAGGCGAGCTGAGGGATGACCCAGGGGCTCGCGCAATTCGGCGACACCCGCCAGCGGCTGCTGCGGCAGCTGCTGATGGCCCGCGACGGGATGGGCGTCGAGGCGCTGTGCGAAGCCCTGCGCCTGAGCCACAACGCGGTGCGCCAGCACCTGACCACGCTGATCGTGCGGGGACTGGTGGAACGCGTCCAGCCGCGCGCCACCGGCGGCCGGCCGCAGGCGCGTTATGCGCTGAGCGCCGAAGGACGCGAGCTGTTTCCGCGCAACTACGGCGCCATCGCCGCGGCGCTGATTTCGCAGCTGCTCGCGCGCGTGGGCGAGGCCGAAACCGGCGCGATGCTGCAGGAACTCGGGGCCACGGTGGCGGCCACCCAGTCTTCGCTGCAGGCCGAAAGCGGCGAAGCGCTGGCGCGCGCGCTGGCACAGCGACTCGACGCATTGGGCTACGAAGCCGTGCCGGCGCGGCACGGCGACGATTGGCAGGTGGAGGCGTTCAACTGCGTGTTCCACGGCTTGGCGAGGCAGCATGCGCAGGTCTGCAAGTTCGACATCGCCTACATGGAAGCCACCACCGGACGGCGTATCCAGCACGTGGAATGCATGGTGCGCGGCGGACAGGTGTGCCGCTTCAAGCTCGGTGCCGCCCCCGCGCCGACGCGGGGCGTGGCGGCGGTCGATACACGCGCCTGAGCAACGTCTGTCGTTCCGCCGCGAGGCGGGGAATACGCCGGCATGGGGGCCGCGGCGGAGCAGATCGATCGTCGATGTCCCGGGCCACGTGCCGGTGCTCCGCACCACAGGACGCATGGAGACGTGATTTGCGCGCGGAAACCACCCGTGCGACACGGAGCGTGCCCGCACCCAGCACTTCGACGCAGCGGAAGACTGTCGTGCATCGCACATCGCGAACGTGCGCGTCGTCCCGTGCATGCACGCATGTCTTGTGCGGCGCGTCACGTATCCGGAATTTAGCTGGATAACTGCGTAGCAGGTCACTCAAGCAGGTGGGGTACGCGTCGATAACGAACGCGAGCCGCGCGCATTCTGCGTGGTCGTTGTCTCGTGACGCAGCGGTGCGCAGGCGTGGGCCGTTGCACTTCGGGACTCCGGCGCCGGCTTACATCGGAGACCCGCGATGCCCAGGATCCTTTTCGTCGTGCTCGCCGTCGCGGGGGCGCTGCTGTCTGCGCGCGACGTCAAAGCCGCCGAGGCCGCTCCGGGCGAGGTCGTGCAGGGCAAGCTCGAACTGCTGTGGGGCGATGGTCCCGGCCGGCATGTGTTCGAAAGCCACCTGTTGCGCGATGACGGCACGCGCGTCGCCCTCGATCCGGCGCAGGCGCGCCGCGCCGCGGGCGACCTCTATGCGCTGATCAATCGCCGCGTGGCGGTCAACGTGGTCGCGCCGGCGCGCGGACTGCAGCGCGCGCGCATCGACGCGATGGTGGCGGTGCAGCCGGTGCGCGTGGCCAGGTCTTCCGCGATTCCCTCCTTCCAGGCCGCCGCGGCCCTGCCGGTGGCCGGCAACCGGCGCTGGGTCACGGTGATGTGCAAGTTCAGCGACATGGCCGCCGAGCCGAAGAACGCCGCGTTCTTCGAGCAGCAGTACGCGGACGCGCCGCGCCTGCTCGGCCGCTACTGGAAGGACGTCTCCTACGGCAAGGTCGACCTGTCCGGCTCGCAGGCACATGGCTGGTTCACCCTGCCGCACCCGCGCGCGTACTACACGCCCGAAGGCAAGCGCACCAACCTCTACCAGCTGTTCCGCGACTGCGTGGCGGCGGCCGATGCGGTCATCGACTTCTCGCAGTTCTACGGCGTCAACACGGTCTACAACGGCGAGCTCGACGGCATGGCCTGGGGCGGCAGCGGCTGCGCGCCGTTCGATGGCGGTCCGTCGGTCTGCAAGCCAGGCACCTTCCTGCCGCCGTGGGCCTACGAGAGCCTCGCGCCGTTCGCGCACGAGATGGGGCATGGCTTTGGCATGCCCCACTCCGACAACTCCGACGGCGACGGCGACTCATACGACAACCCGTGGGACAACATGAGCGACGACTGGTCGAATGCGACCGTCGACGCCACCTTCGGCACCCTGCCCAAGCACGTGAACATGTACCAGCGCGAGCGCATGGGCTGGGTGGACGATGCGCGCAAGCTCAGCCTTCCGTCCACGATGCAGGCGCCGCAGGAGATCGCCCTCGATTACGCCTCGCTCGCGGCCGCGTCCAACCGCCAGCTGGTCGTGGTGACCCTGCCCGAAACCGCCGACCCGGCCGCGCAGGTGGCTTACACCATCGAGGCGCGCCGCCCGACGGGCGACTTCGAGGGCGAGCTCGCGGGCGACGCGGTGATCGTGCACCAGTTGGAGGGCTATGGCACCGCGCGCAGCCAGGACGGTGACCAGACCCCGGCGACGCGCTCGAACAACGAAGGTTCGATGTTCAAGGTCGGCGAGAGCTTCCGCCTGCCCGGCACTTCGCTGCGCATGAGCGTGGTCGCGCGCACCGCCACCGGCTTCCGCGTGCGCCTGTCGAAGGGCTATTTCACCGGCGGTGCGATGCAGGCGCTGCGCAAGTAGCGCAGAGGCCGGGGACGTCCATCGAACCGGCGGGCCGCTCCGCAGCGGGGATCGAAGCATCGAGCCCCGCATGGTTGTGGATCGCCCTGCGGTAAACCCTTCGCCGCAGCCAGGGGCCGCAATGGCCCTGTCCCGCGGCGCGCCGGGCGGATCCCTCGATCAGCGCGCGCTGTAGGCGTGCACCTCGTCCACCAGCACCGCGACGTGCGCGGGATCCATGTCGGGCGACATGCCGTGGCCGAGGTTGAACACGTGGCCATCGCGCGAGCCGCCGTTGCCGTCGCGGTAGCTGTCGAGCGCGCGGCGGACTTCGCTGCGGATCGCCTCGGGCGAGCCGTACAGCGTGGCCGGGTCGAGGTTGCCCTGCAGCGCGACCTTGCCTTGCGTGCGGCGCGCCGCTTCGCCCAGTTCCACCAGCCAGTCCACGCCGACGCCATCGGCGCCGCTGGCGGCCAGCGCTTCCAGATGCGTGGCGTTGCCCTTGCCGAACAGGATGAGTGGTGTACGCGCGTCGGCTTCGCCGACATGGCGCGTGCGTTCGGCGCCTTCGCCACGCGCCAGCTCGCCCGCGATGCGGGTGAGGTAGGGCAGCGAGAATTCCCGGTACATCGCCGGTGACAGCACGCCGCCCCAGGTGTCGAACACCTGCAGCGCCTGCGCGCCCGCCGCGCGCTGCGCCGACAGGTAGGCGATCACCGCGTCGGTATTGACCGACAGCAGCGCGTGCAGCGCCTTCGGGTCGTTGAGCGCCATCGCCTTGATGCGCGCGAAGTCCTTGCTGCCGCCGCCCTCGACCATGTAGCAGGCCAGGGTCCACGGGCTGCCGGAGAAACCGATCAGCGGCACCTTGCCGTCGAGCTCGCGGCGGATCGTGCGCACCGCGTCCATCACGTAGCGCAGGTCGGTTTCCATGTCCGGCACGCCAAGCCTGGCGATCGCCGCGGCGTCGCGTACCGGATGGCGGAACTTGGGGCCTTCGCCTTCGACGAAGTACAGCTCCAGGCCCATCGCGTCGGGGATCGTGAGGATGTCGGAGAACAGGATCGCGGCGTCGAGGTCGAAGCGCGCCAGCGGCTGCAGCGTCACCTCGCAGGCGATCTCCGGATTCTTGGCCATCGCCAGGAAGCTGCCGGCGCGCTTGCGCGTTTCGCGGTACTCGGGCAGGTAGCGACCGGCCTGGCGCATGAGCCAGACGGGCGTGCGGTCGACGGGCTCGCGGCGCAGGGCGCGGAGGAAGCGATCATTGGCTGGCGTGTTGGGCATCGTGCTTCTGCGGCAGTGGTGGGGATTGGCTCGACTTCACTCCCCAGCGGGGGCCGGAGAGCCCGGGGAGGGCATGGGCGTGGGCGAAACTTCGGCAAGTTCCGCTGGCGCCGCCGCAATCGCCGGCCTCCCTGCCCTCGCAGGGAGAGGATTCATTTCGGTGCGCCTGTTCCTTGCGCGAACGTCAGCTGGAAACCACGCTTGAGCTGCTGGTCGCGCGAGCGCTCCAGCGCGCTCACGGCGCTGGCCTGGTCGAGGAACTGTTCGCGGCGCACGGTACTGCGTCCGCCGATCTGTCCGGTTTCGCGCACCAGCTCCCAGCCGCCCAGCAGGTCGGGTTGCAGCATCAGTTGCACGAAGCGGGGGGCGTCGTGGCCGTCGGGGTGTTGTTGCAGGAACAGGCGCATGGGCCGGGCATTGTACGGGGCGGCGGGGGCCAGTGGCCTGGAGCGGCCATTGCAGGACGGCTTCAACCGCGAGCTTTTGCCCCCTCCCCTGCGAAGTCAGGGGAGGGTCGGGGAGGGGTGCCCTTTGGCAACGCCGCGAACCGTGCACACCGCCTCCCAACCTCCCCCCTGCCTTTGCAGGGGGAGGGCAGCAGCCAAGATCTCGATGTTCCAGCGAAAACGGGTGCCTATGTGCTGCCCAGGATGTCGCGCACCGCGTCCCCGGGCACGTCCGCCACCACCCGCGCTCGCCCCAGGCCCTCCCACAGCACGAACCGCAGGCCGCTGGCCTGCGCTTTCTTGTCCAGGCGCATGTGGGCGAGCAGGACATCGGGATCGAGGCCCGTGGGCAGCGCGGTCGGCAGGCCGAACCGCTGCAGCAGCGCCTGCAGGATCATCGCGTCGGTGTCGGTGGCCAGGCCCAGCGCGGAGGACAGCCGCGCGGCCAGGACCATGCCGACGGCCACGGATTCGCCGTGGTTGAGCGTGCCGTAGTCCTGCGCGGTCTCGATGGCGTGGCCGAAGGTATGGCCGAAATTGAGCAGCGCGCGTTCGCCTCGTTCGAACGGATCGCGCTCGACGATCGCGGCCTTGTGCACGCAGCTGCGGGCGATGGCGTCGACCAGCGCGTCGCCGTCGCCGCCGAGCAGGGCGTCGGCACGCGCGGCGAGCCAATCGAGGAAAGAGGCATCGACGATCGCGCCGTACTTCACCACTTCCGCGAGCCCGGCCCGCAGTTCGCGCGCGGGCAGCGTCCGCAGCGCGTCGGTGTCGGCCACCACCGCGACCGGCGGGTGGAACGCCCCGACGAGGTTCTTGCCCTGCGGCAGGTCGATTGCGGTCTTGCCGCCGACCGAGGAATCCACCATCGCCAGCAGCGTCGTCGGCAGTTGCACGCAGTCGATGCCGCGCATCCAGCAGGCGGCGGCGAAACCGGCAAGGTCGCCGACCACGCCCCCGCCGAGCGCGTAGACGCAGGCGTCGCGGGTGGCCCCGAGCGCGGCCAGCGCGTCGACCGCCTCGCCGAAGCGGGACAAGGTCTTTTCCCGCTCCCCCGCCGGCATCACGTGGGTGGCGATCCGCAGGTCCGGCCGCGCGGCGCGCAGGGCATCCACGACGGCCTGCGCATACAGCGGAGCGACGTTCGCGTCGCTGACCACCAGCACGTGGCGCCCACGCAGCGATTGCGCGAGCAGGTTGCCGTCGCGCAGCAGGCCACGACCGATGGTGATGCGGTAGGGCGCGGTGCCGCCGACTTCGACGTGGCGCAGGCTCATGCGCGAACGCCGTCGGTCTTCGCGGCGGCCGTGGCCTGCCAGCGCGCGTCGAGCAGGTGTCCCAGCTTCGCAGCGGTTTCGGCCGCGCCCATCGCCGCGGTGTCGAAGCGCAGGTCGGCGACCTGGGCGTAGAGCGGCTCGCGGACCTCGGCGAGGCGGCGCAGGACGGCTTCGCGGTCGCCGCCGGCCAGCAGCGGGCGGCTGCGGTCGCGCGCCAGCCTCGCCAGCTGTTGCGCGATGTCGACGTGCAGGTGGACCACGAAACCGCGCGCATGCAGCAGCTCGCGGCTGCGCGGGTCCAGCACCGAACCGCCGCCGGTCGCGATCACCGCGCCCTCGCCGGCCAGCAGCCCGGCAAGGACGATCTGTTCGCGCGCGCGGAAATCCGCTTCGCCCGTGCATTCGAAAATGGTGGCGATGCTCGCGCCGGCCTGAGCCTCGATTTCGCGGTCGGCATCGAAGAACGCCAGTCCGAAGCGCTGGGCCAGGCGCCGCCCGATCGACGACTTGCCCGAACCCATCGGGCCGACGAGGACGAGGTTGGGGGCCGGATTCATGGCCGGATGCTAGCACCGCGTGTCGCCAGCTTAACGTCGGCCGGCCTAGCCTGCGTGGTTCCGGCGGCGTCGCCGCCCCGACAGGAGAAGTGAAATGGCAGTCGCCAAGGTCATCGAAGTCAATGCATCGTCGACCACCAGCGTGGAGGACGCGGTGCGGCACGGCCTGAAGAAGACGTCGGAGACGGTCAAGGGCATCAAGGGCGTATGGGTGAACGAGGTCAAGGCCGTCACCAACGATACCGGCGACATCACCGAATGGCGGGTCAACCTGCGCATCACGTTCGTGGTGGAGTAGGGGAAAGTCGCACCGGAAGATCTTGCAGGAGCGGCCTCGGCCGCGCGCTCGCGGCCTTCCAGGAATCCGAAAGCTCGCAGCTGACGCCGCTCCTGTTGGTCCAGTCTTCTTCTTTGGCCGCGCGGCGCCGCTACAGCAGCCGCCGCTGTGCATCCAGCCGTACGACGCGATCGGCGATGCCCGGGAGCGTCCGCATCGCCTGGCGGCTGGTCCGTTCGAAAAACTGCACGAAGCGCCCGACCTGTTCGCGGCGCATGGCCTGGCGGTCGGGATGCCTGGCCTGGAGCGCCTGCTCCTGCTGCCAGCGCCAGCGTGGCACGACGTCCAACCCGGGCCCCTGCAGGAACAGCAGGTGGTCGATGCGCCGCCACAGCGTGGGGTACTCGCGGCCGAGCGCGTCGTTGCACCAGTGGCGCCAGCGGCCGTCGCGATCCTCGTCGCCTTCGAGGGCGTTGACTGGCTCGACCAGCGCCGCGGCCGGTTCCGCCGGGGTGCCGAGGAACCAGCCTTCGAACAGCACCAGCCCGACCGGCCCGGCGCGTGGCCAGTCGGACACCGGCAGGCGGCGATCGCCGAGCTTGTCGAATCGCGGCAGCGCGACCGTTTCGCCGGCGCGCAGGGCATCGAGCGTGCGGCAGGCCAGGCCCACGTCGTGCGTCCCGGGCGGCCCGCGGGTGGCCAGCAGCGGATGCACGTCCCGCGCAAGCGCGGTGCGTTCATCGTGGTCGAGATAGGCGTCATCCAGCGACAGCACCGCGACCGCGATCCCGCGCTGGCTGGCCAGTGCGGCGACCTGCGCGGCCAGGGTGGATTTTCCGCTGCCCTGCAGGCCGGTGATGCCTTGGACGCCGCCTCCGCGCGCGAGCGCGGCGTCGAGGCAGGAGGCGACGAAATCGCCGGGAAAGCCCTGCGCGTCGCCGGGATGCGGAGCGGTGGACATCGGGCCACAATACCGCAATGAACCCGCCCGACCTCCACGCCGAAGCCCTCGCCACGTTCGACCAGCTGTTCGACGAAGCCCTGTCCGCCGGCGAACCCGACCGCACCGCGATGGTGGTCGCCACCGCCTCGCTCGATGCCTGTCCCTCGGCACGCACGGTGCTGCTCAAGGCCTTCGATGCACGCGGCTTCGTTTTCTACACCCACCTCGACGGCCGCAAGGGCCGCGAGCTGCAGGCCAACCATCGCGCCGCGCTGCTGTTCCACTGGCCACGCGTGCGCAGTGGCGTGCAGGTGCGCGTCGAAGGCGACGTGGAACTGGTGAGCGACGAGGAAGCCGACGCCTACTTCGCCACGCGGCCGCGCGGCAGCCAGGTCGGTGCGTGGGTGTCGAAGCAGTCCGAAACGCTGGAGTCGCGCGAACAGTTCGAACGCGCGCTGCAGGCCGCCGAGCGCGAGTTCGAAGGCCGCGACGTGCCGCGCCCGCCGCGCTGGACCGGCCTGCGCGTGAAGCCGCATCGCATCGAGTTCTGGTACGCCGGCGATTCGCGCCTGCACGAACGCTGGTTGTACGAGGGCGACGTGACGGGGGCCTGGACGAAGCGGATGCTGTATCCGTGACCAGCAAGGAGGCGGGGTTCGATGCTGCGGTCACCGAAGGGCGCGGCTGCCGAATTCCCGCACCGCTGCCGGCTTCCCGGTCGCGGCAGGCGATCGGACCGCAACGCATTGTCTGCCTGACCGAGGAGCCGACCGAGGTGCTGTACGCGCTCGGCGAGGAGGATCGGATCGTCGGCATCAGCGGCTTCACCGTGCGGCCACCGCGGGCGCGGCGGGAGAAGCCGAAGGTCAGTGCGTTCACCAGCGCGAAGATCGACGAGATCCTGAAGCTCGAGCCGGATTTCGTGGTCGGCTTCTCCGACATCCAGGCCGACATCGCGGCCGAACTCGTGCGCCATGGCGTCGAGGTCTGGATCAGCAACCATCGCAGCGTCGACGGCATCATCGACTACGTGCGGCGCCTGGGTGCGCTGGTCGGCGCGGGCGACGCCGCCCACGCCTACGCCGACGAGCTGCAGCGCGGGCTCGACGCCATCGCCGCCGACGCCGCGCGCCTGTCGCGGCGCCCGCGGGTGTACTTCGAGGAATGGGACCAGCCGCCGATCACCGGCATCCGCTGGGTCGCCGAGCTGGTGCGCATCGCCGGCGGCGACGACGTGTTCCCGGAACGCGCGGCCGAGCCCTTGGCGAAGCAACGCATCCTCGCCGATCCCTTGGACGTGGTACGCCGTGCGCCGGACATCATCCTCGGCTCGTGGTGCGGCAAGAAGTTCCGCCCGGAGAAAGTGGCCGCGCGCGCCGGCTGGAGCGCGATACCCGCGGTGCGCGACGGCGAGCTGCACGAGATCAAGTCGCCGATCATCCTGCAGCCGGGGCCGGCGGCGCTGACCGACGGCGTGCGCGAGATCGCCCGAATCATTCGGGAGTGGGCCGGGCGCCACGGCTGAGGCCGCGGGATCACCGGGAAAATATGTCACCGGATTCCCGCCTTCGCGGAGATGGGATCCAAACGCCTTCCCGCTTCATTCGCCGATACGCCCGGTTTGCAGGGAAGGCATCGTCCGCCCCGATATCGTCATTCCCGCGCAGCGGGGATCCTCGTCCCGGGGAGTGTCGGAGGGCGGCCGCCGCGCGGGCCGGAGGGCCGCCAGAGAGCGGCCCGTGAAGGGGCGCCGGCTCCACCGGCCTCGAAGGACGCCCGACTCCCCGATTCTGCCATCATGCACGCGCCATCAAACGGGGACACGGCCATGAACCAGGCAGCGATGCAGGACTTCGGCAAGCTCGTACTGCGCATCGCGCTGGGCGCACTGATCCTGCTGCACGGCGTTTCGAAACTGAAGAACGGGCTCGGCCCGATCGAGGGCATGCTGGTCGCCAACGGCCTTCCCGGTTTCCTCGCCTACGGCGCACTGGTCGGCGAGGTACTGGCGCCGCTGATGCTGCTGTTCGGCGCGTACGCGCGCATCGGCGCGGCCATCGTCGCGATCAACATGCTGTTCGCCTTCGGGCTGGCGCACATGGGCCAGCTCGGCCAGCTCAACGACCAGGGCGGCTGGGCGCTTGAACTGCAGGGCATGTTCCTGATCACCGCGGTGGCGATCATGCTGCTCGGTCCGGGGCGCTACGCGATCAACCAGCGCTGATCGTGGCCGGGTGGCGGCATGGCTGGATGGCCGCTTCGGTGATCGTGGCCTGTGCCGGATGCTACCCGGCTCCGCATACGGAATGGTCGCGTCCGGAAATCTCGGGAAACTATGTGCTCGACGGCCATCCAGCGCGTGGAGTCGAAGTCTTCCTCGGATACTCGCACGACGGGAGCAATCCGTGCCCTGCGCTTGAGCGCGTTGCCGTGACTGACGCAAGCGGAAGCTTCCATGTCGATCCGGAAACGGAATGGGTGTGGTGGCGGGATCTGCTGAATGGCGACCGGATCGGCCAACAGCACTTTCTCTGCTTCCAGAGTGCGAATGGCCGCCTGCTCGCAGGCGAGTTCTCCACCTGGAGGATGCGCTACGAGCATGTCCATCTCTCGTGCAAGTCGCCTCCGGTCGAGTCGCAGCGGCCTCTCGAATCCCCGAAGGTTTGCTACCTCGGCCGCAACTGACGAGCCGGAGCGGGAGCCATCCGCCTCAGCGCGGGAAGAAGTCCCGATTGAAGCGGAGCCGCATCGGCGGCTCATCTTCGAGCGCCGCCGTGACGTCGAAGCGCAGCGTGTCCGGCGCGATCACGCGGGCGGTGCCGACGTAATCGATGAAGCCCTGCCCAGGGCCTGATCCCGGAGCGCTGCTGCGTACTTCGCGCATCGCCAGCTCCTGGCGCTTGCCGAGCAGGTCGACGGCCACGGCGGTGACGCGCGCCGGCAGCGCCACTTCGTTGCCATTGCCATCGTCGCGGCGCACGCCGACCAGCAGCATCACCGTGCCGGTATCGCGCTCGATGCCGTACTGGCGCGCGACCGCTTCGCCCAGGCCTTCGGTGGCGATCGCGTTGGCGCGCACGACGACATCGCCGACCCGCGCGCTGGCGTCCTGCCGCGCCTGCCCCTGGCTGGCGGCCGGGCCGGGTGCGCTCCCGCCGCAGCCGGCGAGGGCTGCCGTGAGGATGAGCGTTAAGGCGCGGCGAAACAGGGCGTCAGTCATTGGCGGCCGACAGCGCGTGTCCGCGCGCGGTGGCGCTGGCGATGGCCCGGTCCACCAGCTCGCGCAGGCCGCCGGCCTCGAAGGTTTCGACCGCCGCCTGGGTGGTGCCGCCGGGCGAGGTGACGCGTCGGCGCAGTTCGGCCGGCGATGTGTCCGATTCGGTGAGCATGCGTGCGGCGCCCAGCACCGTCTGCAGCACCAGGGTCCGGGCGGCGTCGTCGGGCAGGCCCTGCCGTTTTGCCGCGTCTTCCATCGCCTCGGCCAGCAGGAAGACGTAGGCCGGGCCGCTGCCGGACACTGCGGTGACCGCGTCCATCTTCTCCTCGTCGTCGATCCACACCGTCGCGCCGGCGCTCGACAGCAGCTCCTCGGCCTGCGCGCGGCCCTGCGCGCCGACCTGGGGCGTGGCGAACAGGCCGGTCACGCCCGCGCCGAGCAGGGCCGGGGTGTTGGGCATGCAGCGCACGATCGGTGTCGGGGCATCGTCGCCATTTCCGCCCAGCCAGCGCGCGATCTGGGCCGAAGTGATGCCGGCGGCGATCGAGATCACCAGCGGCCGCTGCGCCCTTGCCTGCGGCGCGAGCGCCTCGCAGACCTGGCGCAGGACCTGCGGCTTGGTCGCAAGCACCCACACGCCGGCGCCTTCGACCGCCTCGGCCCCCGACTCGAAGGCCTCGATGCCGAAGTCGCCCGTCAGCGCCGTGCGCGCGGCCTCGACCGGTTCGGCCACGCGGATCGAATCGCCCCGCACGCCACGCGCAACCAGCCCGCAGATCAGGCTGCGGGCCATGTTGCCGCCGCCGATGAGGGCGATAGTCGAAGAGCGGGGAAGGGGCGGGATCCGGGACTCGGGATTCGGGGAGGCGGTCATCGGCGGTCGGACACGGTGCGGGCAGGACTACGATGGTAGGGCATCCGCGCGAACCGCCGGTCGCGTGCAAGGCGGCCGGCCTGACCGCACGCGCAAGCGACCCGCAACAACAGGTCGCACAAGCCGATGTCTCCTACGAACCCGTGTCGCCGGGCCCCGGAGCGCGGCGCCCGAACAGCGCCGTCCCCACCCGCACCATCGTCGCCCCTTCGGCGACGGCCAGCTCGAGGTCGTCGCTCATGCCCATCGACAGCGTGTCGACCTGCGGATGGCGCGCCGCCAGCGCATCGAACAGCGCCTTCATGCGACCGAACGCCGCGCGTCGCCGCGTGGCGTCGGGGTGCGGTGCGGGAATCGCCATCAGCCCGCGCAGCAGTAGCCGGGGTTGGGCTTCGATCGCGGCGGCGATGGCCGGTACCTGTTCGGGCACGCAGCCGTGCTTGCTGGCCTCGTCATCGATGTTCACCTGCACCAGCACGTTCAGTGGCCGCAGGTCCGGCGCGCGATGGCGGGCGAGCGCGGCGACCAGCTTGTCGCGGTCCACGGTCTGCACCCAGTCGAATGCGAGCGCCGCTTCGCGGGCCTTGTTCGACTGCAGGTGGCCGATCAGGTGCCACTCGAGCGTTTGCCCAGCCAGTGCCGCCTGCTTCGCCAGCGCCTCCTGGACGTAGTTCTCGCCGAAGGCCGGCGCGAACGCAGCGCTGTCGGGAAACGCGCCGGATGCGCTGGCCGCACGCAGGGCATCGGCCATTTCCGCGACGGCCGTCGCAGGTTGCGTCTTCGACACCGCGAGCAGGCGCGGCTGCGGGCGCCCGGCGTCGCGGGCCGCCGCGGCAAGGCGTTCGAGGACGTGGTTCAGGGCTTGCGTATCCATGCGGTTCCGGCAGGGGGCGGACTGGATTTCCGGCGCGGGTCCGGGGCTATACTGCCGCGCAGGGGTTACACAATTCCAGTCGCAGTGCCAGGGGAGCATGCATGGATATCGCCGAACTGTTGGCGTTTTCGGTCAAGAACAAGGCATCGGACCTGCACCTGTCGGCAGGCCTGCCGCCGATGATCCGCGTCGACGGCGACGTGCGCCGGATCAACATCCCGGCACTGGACCACAAGCAGGTGCACGCGCTGGTGTACGACATCATGTCGGACAAGCAGCGCCGGGACTACGAGGAGTTCCTCGAGGTCGACTTCTCGTTCGAGATCGCCGGCCTGGCGCGCTTCCGCGTCAACGCGTTCAACCAGAACCGCGGCGCGGGCGCGGTGTTCCGCACGATTCCGTCCGAGGTGCTCACGCTCGAGGACCTGGCCACGCCGCGGATCTTCAAGGAGCTGATTGACCAGCCGCAGGGCCTGATCCTGGTCACCGGCCCGACCGGTTCGGGCAAGTCGACCACGCTCGCGGCGATGGTCGACCACGTCAACAAGACCGAGTACGGGCACATCCTCACCATCGAGGATCCGATCGAGTTCGTGCATACCGCGCAGAAGTGCCTGATCAACCAGCGCG
>NZ_JBHRYF010000001.1:404947-405226 GCF_042648885.1 Luteimonas notoginsengisoli
TGCGCGACCTGGAAACCATCCGCCTGGCGCTGACCGCCGCGGAAACCGGCCACCTGGTATTCGGCACCCTGCACACCTCGTCGGCGGCCAAGACCATCGACCGCATCATCGACGTGTTCCCCGCCGGCGAAAAGCCGATGGTGCGTTCGATGCTGTCAGAAAGCCTGCGCGCGGTGATCTCGCAGGCGCTGCTGAAGAAGGTCGGCGGCGGTCGCACCGCGGCCTGGGAAATCATGGTCGGCATCCCGGCGATCCGCAACCTGATCCGCGAGGACAAGG
>NZ_JBHRYF010000001.1:405343-831047 GCF_042648885.1 Luteimonas notoginsengisoli
GCCAAGGACAAGCGCTTGTTCGAGTAAGAGCGTCATCCCCGGCGAGGCGAGGCATCTCGCCCTGCCGGGCATCCTCCGGGACAGGCGCCTCGCCGCGCCCGGAATGACACCTCCAGAGGTCGCCGGAGTTCCACATGAGCAGCATAGATTTCACCTCGTTCCTCAAGCTGATGGCGCACCAGAAGGCGTCGGACCTGTTCATCACCGCGGGCATGCCGCCGTCGATGAAGGTCAACGGCAAGATCTCGCCGATCACCCAGAACCCGCTGACGCCGCAGCAGGCGCGCGAGCTGGTGCTCAACGTGATGTCGCCGCCGCAGCGCGAGGAGTTCGAGCGCACCCACGAGTGCAACTTCGCCATCGGCGTGTCGGGCGTGGGCCGCTTCCGCGTCTCGTGCTTCTACCAGCGCAACCAGGTGGGCATGGTGCTGCGCCGGATCGAGACCCGGATCCCGACGATCGAGGAGCTCAACCTGCCGGCGATCATCAAGACGCTGGCGATGACCAAGCGCGGCATCATCATCTTCGTCGGCGCCACCGGCACGGGTAAATCCACCTCGCTGGCGTCGATGATCGGCTATCGCAACCAGAACTCGACCGGCCACATCATCACCATCGAGGACCCGATCGAATTCGTGCACAAGCACGAAGGCTGCATCATCACCCAGCGCGAGGTCGGCATCGACACCGACAGCTGGGACGCGGCGCTGAAGAACACCCTGCGCCAGGCGCCCGACGTGATCATGATCGGCGAGGTGCGCACGCGCGAGGGCATGGACCACGCCATCGCCTTTGCCGAAACCGGCCACCTGGTGCTGTGCACGCTGCACGCCAACAACGCCAACCAGGCGATGGACCGGATCATCAACTTCTTCCCCGAGGACCGTCGCGGCCAGCTGCTGATGGACCTGTCGCTCAACCTCAAGGGCGTGGTGGCGCAGCAGCTGATCCCGACGCCCGACGGCAAGAGCCGCCGCGTGGCGATGGAAATCATGCTCGGCACGCCGCTGGTGCAGGACTACATCCGCGACGGCGAGATCCACAAGCTCAAGGAAATCATGAAGGAGTCGACCAACCTCGGCATGAAAACCTTCGACCAGAGCCTGTTCGAGCTCTACCAGGCCGGCGAGATCAGCTACGAGGACGCCCTGCGCTACGCCGACTCGGCCAACGAGGTGCGGCTGCGGATCAAACTGGCGCAGGGCGGCGATGCGCGCACCCTGTCCCAGGGGCTGGACGGGGTCGAGGTGGCCGAGGCCAACTGAAACGCTGCGTTGTCGGCAACGCACGCGAAAGGGCGCTTCGGCGCCCTTTCCTTTTCGACTTCTTTACCCGCGTCGTAGGACAATGCCTGTTCAGCTTCCCAGACAGGAGATCGACGTGGCCCATACCCTTCCCCAGCTCCCCTACGCCTACGACGCGCTCGAGCCGCATATCGACGCGCAGACCATGGAGATCCACCACACCAAGCACCACCAGGCCTACATCAACAACCTGGACAAGGCGATCGAGGGCACCGAGTTCGCCGACAAGCCGGCCGAGGAGTTGATCCGCGACCTCGACGCGCTGCCCGAAAAGATCCGCGGCGCGGTGCGCAACAACGGTGGCGGCCACGCCAACCATTCGCTGTTCTGGACCGTCATGTCGCCCAAGGGCGGCGGCCAGCCGAACGGCGACGTCGCCAAGCACATCGACAGCGACCTGGGCGGCTTCGACAAGTTCAAGGAAGCCTTCACCCAGGCCGCACTGACCCGCTTCGGCAGCGGCTGGGCGTGGCTGAGCGTGGACAAGTCCGGCAAGCTCGCGGTGGAAAGCAGCGCCAACCAGGACAACCCGCTGATGAAGGGGATTGGCTCGGGCAACACCCCGATCCTGGGCCTGGACGTCTGGGAACACGCCTATTACCTGAAGTACCAGAACCGCCGCCCGGACTACATCGGCGCGTTCTACAACGTGGTCGACTGGAACGAAGTCGAGCGTCGCTACCAGGATGCCGTCAAGGGCTGAGCGCGACGCGGCCCGTCGGATCGGGCGGCGTAATGATTGGAAGAGGCCCGGCGAAAGCCGGGCTTTTTCGTTGGCGACTCGTGTCGCCCCGGGGCTGCCACCTTGCCGTTGCCGTTGCCGTTGCTGTTGCTGTTGCTGTTGCCGTTGCGGTCGTGTTTGCCTTGCCTTGCCTTGCCTCGCCCTGCCCTTGCCCTAGCCCTAGCCCTAGCCCTAGCCCTAGCCCTCGCCGCTGCCTTGCTAATAAATCACCGACATCGTGGGCAGACCCGAAGGGCGCCGCACAAGGATGTGCGGCGTTTTTCTATGAGGCAGGAGGCCGATTAGAAAAATCCCTGCGTTACTCAACGCCGCTGCGGGAGGTGTGTACGGGGAAAGCGTTTTCTTTGGTTCGTTTCTTTGGCGCTTATCAAAGAAATGAACTCGCCCGCTCAGCGGGCGAAACGCTCTTGATCCTTGCTCTCGCTCCGGGATGTACGCACATCGAAACCGGTGCTGAGGTCAATGGCAAAGTCAGAAGCTTCCGCCTTCGGCGGCTTCATTTCTTTTGATAAGCGTCACTGCGCACGCAGGAGCGGGCGCGAACAGCGAAGCTGGCCCCGAAGGGGCGAGCGCCATGGATGGCGCGAGTCAAAGAGACCGAAGCAAAGAAAAACCCTTTCCCGTACAGAGCTAACCGGGTGAGTCGCTGACGCAAGGATTTTTCTAATCGGCTTCCTGCCTCATAGAAAAAACGTCGCACATCAATGTGCGCCGCCCTCCGGGTCTGCGGAGTTGCGATGTGATTGGTTGTCTAAGCAAAGTCAAAGGGACTAGCAAAAGCACAAGAAAAAGCACAAGAAGCAGCCACCAGAACGAGCACAAGCAGGGGGCACCCATGGGCAGAATCGATGCGCGTCAGATGACGACCGCCTTGCGCGCCTCGGCAATGCCTTCGAGGGCAGGGCAGTCCGCACGGTGCGCGCCTGGCAGGTAGTCCAGGCTCATCAGGAACTCGCCGGTGATCTCGCCGCCGGTAAAACGGAAGGTGCGCTTGAAAAGTTTCACCCAGGACGCCTTGTCCCGCGGCGTGCCGCCTTCGCGCGCATGGGCGTCGAGCCATTGCGCGAAACCGCCGTGCGTGTCGCGCAGGCCGCGGATCACCCCGGCGTTGTGGATGGCCGCGTCGACCTTCAGCCGGTTGCGGATGATGCCGGCATCCGCGAGCAGGCGCAGGCGGTCGGGTTCGTCGTAATCGGCGACCGTGTCCACGTCGAAACCGTCGTACGCGCGGCGGAAACCCTCGCGCTTGCGCAGGATCGTTTCCCAGCTCAGGCCGGCCTGGTTGATCTCCAGCACCAGGCGCTCGAAGAGCACCTGCTCATCCCGCTGCGGGAAGCCGTATTCGTGGTCGTGGTAAGGCCCGTGCAGCGGATGGCCGGGTGCGATGTCGCAATAGCAGCTGCCCATGTTGGGAGTCTAGCGAATGAGTGTCGCAGCGGCCCGCCCGGGCTTGCGCCGGGATTCGCCGCTGCGCGACCATGCCGACATCCCCGAAACGACAGGTCCGCCATGGAAATCGCCGATCGGCGCGTCGCCACCGTCCACTTCACCCTGCTCGACCAGCAGGGCGGGCAGGTCACCACTACGCACGGCCATGACCCGCTGGTCTATGTGCACGGCACCGGCGGCATCGTGCGCGGGCTGGAGGAGGCGCTGTCGGGCAAGAAGGCGGGCGACCGGTTCGAGGTGGAAGTCGCGCCTGAACAGGGGTTCGGCAAGCGCCACGAGGGGCTGGTGCAGACGCTGCCGCGCAGCCTGCTGGGCGCGGACGGCCCGCTGCAGGTCGGGACACGGCTGAAGGCGCAGACCGAGCGCGGCCCGCTGGACGTGGTGGTGATCGCGGTCGACGCCGATACGATCACGGTCGACGGCAACCATCCGCTGGCCGGGCGCCCTTTCCGGGCCCAGGTCGAAGTCGTCGACGTCCGCCTGGCTTCACCCGAAGAGCTCCAGTTCGGCGTCGGCTGAGAAGCGGCACGCGCCCCGACCCGCCCCGGTAGAATGCGCCCATGCCTGCCACGTCCACACCGCTGGCCAACCAGCTCCTGATTGCGCTGCCCTCGCTGGCCGACCCGAATTTCGCGCGCTCGGTGGCGCTGATCTGCCAGCACGACGAGGATGGCGCGATGGGCGTGGTGGTGAACCGCCCCTCGGAATACACGCTCGGCGACGTGTTCGAGCAGATGGGAATCGAAACCGGCGACGCCGCACTGGTCGGACAGCCGGTGCTCGCCGGCGGGCCGGTCCATCCCGAACGCGGTTTCGTCCTGCACGACGGCAAACGCGAGTGGGATTCGAGTCTGGCGATCGGCGACGGCCTGTTCGTCACCACCTCGCGCGACGTGCTCGAAGCGATCGCCCGCGGGGAAGGGCCGGCACGCGCGACCGTTGCGCTCGGCTGCGCCGGCTGGGGCGCCGGCCAGCTCGAATACGAACTGACCGAGAACAGCTGGCTGACCGTGCCCGCCGACGCCGAACTGCTGTTCGCGACGCCGCTGGACGCGCGCTGGCAGGCGGCCGCCGGGCGCATCGGCGTCGACATGGCGCGGATGACCGACTACAGCGGTCACGCGTGAACGCGCCGGCGATCAGGACCGACGGCACGGTGCTTGGCTTCGACGTCGGCGTGCGCCGGATCGGGGTCGCGGTCGGCAGTACCTTCGGCCACGGCGCGCGCGCGCTTGCCGTGATCGACGTGCATTCCGGCCATATCGACTGGCCGGTGATCGATCGCCTGCACAAGGAATGGCGACCCGATGGCCTGGTGGTCGGCGACCCGATGACTCTCGATGGCGGCGACCAGCCGATCCGCGAGCGTGCCCATGCCTTCGCGCGCGAACTCCGGTCGCGCTACCAGCTTCCGGTGGTGCTGATGGACGAGCGTTCCAGCTCGGTCGAGGCGGCGCAGCGCTTCGCGCTCGACCGTTCCGCGGGCAGGCGGCGCCGTCGCGACGCCGCGGCGCTCGATGCGGTGGCGGCGGCGGTGATCGTCGAACGCTGGATCGCCGCACCCGGCGACGCCACGACCCTCCCGGCGTGATGTCCGGCATTTGTCTGCACGTGAGCTCCGTCTCGCAGCTGCGCGCGGCCGAACGCGATGCGGTGCGTGTCGCTGCGCTGCGCGAGGCACGAATTGAGTGGCAGCGGTCGGGACGCGCCCAAGAATCGATGCACACGGGAATCACATGACACCGCAACTCGACGCCAGCGACCGCCTGCGCCACCTGCTGACCCTCGAAGAGCTGCCCCGCGAACGGTTGGTCGCGCTGCTCGACCGCGCGCAGGCGTTCGCCGATGGCGCAGCCGGCCGGCCGCTCGCCGGCACCGCCGTGTGCACGCTGTTCTTCGAGCCATCGACGCGCACGCGGCTGAGCTTCCAGCGCGCCGCCCAGCGGCTCGGCGCCGACGTGCTCAACTTCGACGCCTCCACCTCGTCGACCAGCAAGGGCGAGACCGCGCTCGACACGATGAAAAACATCGAGGCAATGGGTGTGCGCGGGTTCGTCGTGCGCCATTCCGAGGATGGCGGCGTCGCCGCGCTGGCGGCGCGGGCGCAGCCAGGGACCGCGCTGCTCAACGCCGGCGACGGCCGCAGTGCGCATCCCACCCAGGGGCTGCTCGACATGCTCACCCTGCGCCAGGCCAAGGGCGTGGATTTTTCCCGGCTCAAGGTGCTGATCGTGGGTGACATCCGCCATTCGCGCGTCGCCCGCTCCGACCTGCAGGCACTGCGCACGCTCGGCGTGGGCGAGATCCGGATCTGCGGACCGCGATCGCTGCTGCCCGACGACGAGACGCTGGATGGCTGCCGGATCGAAGACGACTTCGACGCGGCGCTCGAGGGCGTCGACGCGGTGATGATGCTGCGTCTGCAGCGCGAACGCATGGCCGAAGGACTGGTGTCGTCGCTCGAGGACTATCACCGCGACTACGGCCTGACGGCGCAGCGTTTGCGCCTTGCCGCGCCCGATGCGGTGGTGATGCATCCCGGGCCCATGAACCGCGGCGTCGAGATCGACGACGACGTGGCCGACGGCCCGCAGTCTTTGGTGCTGCGGCAGGTCGCCAACGGCGTGGCGGTGCGGATGGCGGCGCTGGAGGCGCTGCTGGGCTGACGCTGCAGCGGTCGCAGGGCGGCGAGGGGATCGGAACCAGCGCGGAAGCCGTGCTCAGCGACGTTTCTGGGAGAACAGCCAGGGCCAGAGGTCCGGGGTGCGCGCGTAGGCCGGATCCCAGGCGTTGTGGTCCGCGTCCGGGAACTCGGTGTACCGGGCATCGCGTGCATCGACGCGGCGGAACGCCGCGATCAGCCGGCGGTCGTCGTCCGGCGGCACCACGTCGTCCTTTGCTCCGTGGAAGATCCACACCGGAACGTCGCGCAGCGCTTTGGCGATGGTGGCGTAAGGATCGGGATCGCCGGCGACCTGGGTGACGTACAGCGCGCGTTCGTCGCTGATCCGCCGGACGGCCCCACATACCGGCACCAGTGCGGCGAAGCGCTCCGACTGCGCCAGCGCCAGCTCCCAAGTGCCGTAGCCGCCCATCGACATGCCGGTGAGGTAGGTGCGATCGCGATCGCCGTTGAACTCGGCGGTTGCCGCGTCCAGCGCCGCGAAGGCGAC
Source organism: Luteimonas notoginsengisoli (assembly GCF_042648885.1). Taxonomy (NCBI): domain Bacteria; kingdom Pseudomonadati; phylum Pseudomonadota; class Gammaproteobacteria; order Lysobacterales; family Lysobacteraceae; genus Luteimonas; species Luteimonas notoginsengisoli. The sequence continues at coordinate 412,012 of NZ_JBHRYF010000001.1, forward strand.
GTCCGCGCTGGCGCCTTGCCACTCGCCGTTCTCCGGCACCTGCGGGAACACCACGATGGCCGGGAAACTGTCCGGGTTGGCGCGGACGTGGGGGCCGAGCCCGGCCAGCGTCGGCTTCACCCCGTCGTCGCCGCGCTCGCCCGAGCCGTGCAGGAACAGGATGACCGGCGGGGTCGCGCCGGCGGCGGACGAGGGCACGAAGACCTGGTAACGATGCGCCCGGCCATCGACGACGACCTCGCGCTGCGCGAACCCGGCCTCGCGTGGTGCCGTCTCGCCGGCGGGCGGCAGCGATCCGCACCCTGCCAGCCCGATCATTGCAACGGTGGCCAGCAGGGTCGGTCGCCGCATCGGCCTACTCCATGAAATGCCTGCGCACGAAGTCGATCGCGTCGGCTTCTTCGACGCAGGGCGTGCAGAATGTGCCGCGGCCGTCGATCGGGCCATCGTACTGCCACTGGAAGGTCTTGCTGTAGTTGCCTTTGCGGTCGCTGACCTGCAGCGCGTCGCCTTTTGGCACGATGTCCAGCACCAGGCCGTTGGGAAAGCGCACCGCGAAGCCCTGGCCGTCGGAGCCCGGGCCGATGTTGCGCAGGCGCACGCGATCGTGCTTGAGGCCGTACTCGTAGTTGATGACCTTGCCGTTGGGGCCGCTCCAGAACGACAGGCTTTCGAACCCGGCGGAACTGTAGTCGTGGCCGGGCAGGGCGAAGTTGGCGACCTTGCCGTCGGTGTACACGCTGGGGGCCCTGTCCTGCGCGTGGGCAACGCCCGCCATCGCGAGCAGGCCGGCCAGCACGCGGGCGGTTGTCATGGTCTTCATCCTTGCATCCTCCGATTCGCCCGCGCGCGGGCCCCGGGAAAATCTAGGTAAACGGCCATGAACCCCGGCTTCACGCGCCTCAGCGCAGCAGGATCAGCGTCGCGAGGCCCAGGAAACTCAGGAAGCCCATCACGTCGGTGATCGTGGTGAGGATCACGCCGCCGGCCAGCGCCGGATCGAAGCCCATGCGCTTGAGCGCGAGCGGCACCAGGACGCCGCCGAGCGCGGCCGACGCAAGGTTGATCGTCAGCGCCGAGGTGATCACCAGCGAAAGCTCGACGTCGCGGTACCAGACCCAGACGATCAGCCCGAGCAGGGTGCCCAGCGTGAGCCCGTTCATCAGCGCCACGCGCACTTCCTTCCACAGCAACGTGCGCGAGTTGGAGCTGCCGATCTGGCCGAGCGCCAGGCCGCGCACCATCAGCGTCAACACCTGGGTGCCGGCGTTGCCGCCCATGCCGGCAACAATGGGCATCAGGACCGCGAGCGCGACGATCTGCTGGATCGTGCCCTCGAAGCGGCCCACCACGCTGGCGGCGAGGAACGCGGTGCACAGGTTCACGCCCAGCCATACCACGCGGCGGCGAAACGCGCGCGGCACCGGGCTGAACATGTCCTCGTCCTCGTCGAGGCCGGCGGCGCTCAGCGCCTGGTGTTCGGCCTGGTCGCGGATGATGTCGACTACGTCGTCGATGGTGATGCGGCCGAGCAGGATGTTGCCGTCGTCGACCACCGGCGCGCTGATCCAGTCGTGGTCGGAGAACTTGCGCGCGACCTCGTCCCCGGATTCGACCACGTCGATCGCCGGTTGCTCGTCGTCGATCAGCTGGTTGATCGGCGTGTTGGCCTCATGCGTCAGCAGCACCTGCAGCGCGATCCGGCCCAGGTACTGGTGGCGTCGGCTGACGACGTAAAGATGATCGGTGTGTTCCGGCAGCTCGCCGCGCAGGCGCAGGTAGCGCAGCACAACGTCCACCGTGGTGTCGGCGCGCACCGTCACCACGTCCGGGTTCATCAGGCGGCCGGCGGTGTCTTCCTGGTAGGACAGCACCTGTTCGAGGCGCTCGCGGTTCTCGCGGTCCATCGACTTGAGCACTTCGTCGATGACCGTGTCCGGCAGGTCCTCGACCAGGTCGGCGAGGTCGTCGATGTCGAGGTCCTCGACCGCGGCGACGATCTCGTCAGGATCCATGTCCGCGAGCAGGCTCTCGCGCACCTCGTCGCCAACGTGGACCAGGACCTCGCCGTCGTCCTCGGGATCGACCAGTCCCCACACCACCTGGCGCTTGGCCGGCGGCAGCGATTCGAGCAGGTTGCCGATCTCGGCGGGCGCAAGGGTATTGACCAGCCGCCGCACGGGCCCGAGGCGACCGCTGTCGAGCGCGTCGGAAAGCAGACGCAGCTGGCGCGCGGTCTTGTCGTGGCGGACGGCTTCTGCCATGCGGTAACTTCCGAGGCTGCGTCGCGACGTGCTTGCGCGACAGGGATCAGGCGTTCATGCGCGCATTATCGCCCGCGCAGCCCGGCTCTGCCCACCCGTCGATCTTGTCTTCCGTGGGAGCGGCTTCAGCCGCGAGCTCTTCCACGAAAATCAGATGACCAGTCAAAAGCTCGCGGCTCAAGCCGCTCCCACAACAGCTGAGGGCGGCCTAGGTATCGGCCGGCGTGTTGGCGCGCAACCATTTCTCGATACCGGCGCGGTCGCGAGCGCGCAGCAGGGCGGGCGCCCGGGCGCGAAGGATTCCCAGGTCGCAGGCGCGGATCGCATGGCGCAGTTCCAGCAGCGTGCCCGGGTGCAGGCTGAACTCTTCCAGGCCCAGCGCCAGCAGCAGCGGCGCGAAACGGGCGTCGCCGGCCATCTCGCCGCACACGGCCACCGGCCTGCCGCGGCGCCTGGCGATGCGGATCACGCTTTCGAGCAGGCGCAGCAGCGCGGGATGCAGCGGGGTGTAGAGCTCGCCCAGGGCCTCGTTGTTGCGATCAGCGGCCAGCAGGTACTGGATCAGGTCGTTGGTGCCGACGGACAGGAAGTCGACCGCATCGATGAAGCCCGGTAGCGCGATCGCCGCCGCCGGCACCTCGATCATCGCCCCCAGCGGGATGTGCTCGGCGATCTCGTGGCCCTCGCTCACCAGGTCGCGGCGCACGCGCCTGAGCAGCGCGGCCACGGCGACGACCTCGTCGCGGCTGCTGACCATCGGGACCAGCACGCGGATCGGGCCGTAGCCAGAAGCACGCACGATCGCCCGCATCTGGGCTTCGAAGATGCCCGCGCGCGCCAGCGACAGGCGTACGCCGCGCAGGCCGAGGGCGGGGTTGGGTTCGTCGCTCAGCGCCAGGCCGGTGCGATCGGCCTTGTCGGCGCCGATGTCAAGCGTGCGGATCGTCACGGTGCGGCCGGTCATCCCGAGCGCCACGTCGCGGTAGGCGCGGAACTGGGCGTCCTCGTCCGGCAGTTGCGGACCCATGAACAGGAACTCGGTGCGGTACAGGCCGACGCCGGCCGCGCCCAGCGCGTGCGCCTCGGCGACGTCCGCGCGCGATTCGGCATTGGCATAGACGCGGATGTCGACGCCGTCGAGCGTGCGCGAGGGCTCGCGCCGCAGCCGATGCAGCTGCTTGCGTTCGCGCTTTTCCTCGCGCACGCGGGTCCGGTACGCGCGCAGGTCCGCCGCGCCGGGTTCGACCACCACCTGGCCGCCGCTGCCGTCGACCGCCAGCACGTCGCCGTCGTTCACCAGTTGCAGGGCCTGCGCCGCGCCCACCACCAGCGGCAGGTGCAGGCTGCGCGCGAGGATGGCGCTGTGCGAAAGCGCGCTGCCGCCGGTGGTGACGATCGCGACCACTCCCTGGGACTGCAGCTGCGCCAGCTCCGATGGCGCGACGTTGTCGGTGACCAGGACCTCGCCGGCGACGCCGCGCATGGCCACGTCGCGCTTGTGCAAGGCGGCGTGCAGCCGGCCGATGACGTGGTCGATGTCGTCGATGCGGTTGCGGAAATAGGCGTCGTCCATGTCCGCGAACAGGGTCGCAAGGCGATCGCGCTGCAGGCGCAGGGCGTAGTTGGCGCCGTACAGGCCCTTGCGGATCAGCTCCTCGATGCCGCGCAGCAGCTCGGGGTCGTCGAGCAGCAGCGTGTGCATGTCGATGAACTCGCCGACTTCATGCGCGAGCGCGCCGTGCAGGCGGTCGCGCAGGGCCAGCATCTCCGAGCGCACGGTGGCCACCGCCGCGTGCAGGCGCGCGAGTTCTGCATCCACCGCGGCCGCGTCGATCCGGTCTTCGGCCACGTCCAGCACGTGCGGCAGCCGCAGGCGGGCCTGACCCAGCGCATTGCCCTTGGAGGCGCCATGACCGGACAGGACCAGGCGCATCAGCTCTCCTCGTCGAACCGTCGCTCGAACAGCGCCGAGACGGCCTGTGCGGCGGCGGACTCGTCCTCGCCATCGACCCGCAGCACCACCGGCGTGCCGTGCCCGGCCGCCAGCAGCATCACCCCCATGATGCTCTTGGCGTTGACCTCGCGGCCCTTGGCGGTGAGGGTGGCGTTGCAGCGATACGGCGCCAGCGCCTGCACCAGCTTCGCGGTAGCGCGCGCGTGCAGGCCGAGCTTGTTGTCGACCAGGAGTTGGCGTTCGATCATCGTGATGTCTCCGCCTGCGCGTCGCATCGACGTGCAGGCGCGGGGAAGGGTGGGTATGGCAAGGCGGGGCGCGCGTCCGCCCCAACGGCGGCGCGGGACTCAGGCATCGTCGAGCACCACGCCGTTGCGGGCACCGGCGGTCGCCACCGCGGGCAGTTCGTCGAGCGCAAGCTCGGGATAGTTCAGCACCCGCAGCAGCATCGGCAGGTTCAGCGCCGACACGCGGCGCACCGGCGTGCCCAGGTGCGCAAGCTTCGCTGCCAGGTTGCTGGGGGTGGCGCCGTACAGGTCGGTGAGCACCAGCACGCCGGCGCCGGAATCGAGCCTGCGCAACGCCGCGCTGGCCTGGGGCAGCAGCGTCTCGGGATCGCCGTCGAAAGGCACCTCGAAGGCACCGACCTCGAGCGGCAGGTTGCGCAGCAGCGACGACGCCACCGCAACCAGCGCGCTGCCAATGCCGATGTGGGTGACGAGGAGGATGCCGACGGCCATGCCGGCAAACTTAGCAGACGCGGGCGACTGCCTGATAGCGCGTCGGCCGGCGCGGGCCGAAACCCGACGCCCGGCTTGCGCCGGCGCGTCCCCGGCCGACCCTGCTCAGTGCTCCCGGACCTCAAGCCCCTTGAGCAGCAGCTCGAGCTTTGCCTTCATCGCCTCCGGAGACTGCTTGCCTTCTTCGACGTAATGGGCCGTGTAGAGCACGGAAGGCGCCTGGTCCGCCGGCGCGCCGACCACCGCGGTGATCCGTGTGCGATCGTCGCCGTCGCGCGCAATGGCATCGTTGGGGTGGCGGCGGTGCAGGACGCGATCCCAGTCCTCGCGAACGTCGTCGTCCATGGAGGAAGTCGCGGCTTGGGCGCGGATCGCCATCACGTAGTTCTGGTCGTTCCGCGTGGCGGACAGCCACAGCTCGGCCACGTCCCACACCACCTTGTTGCCGTCAGGGAAGAACATGAAACCCAGCGTGAGCACGCTGTCGGGCTGGATTGACTGCAGCTCGGGCGTGAAGGATAGCTCCATCCGCTGCGAGGCATAGCGGAACCGCTTGCCGTAGTCGAATTCGATGTCCACCCCGGCGAGCGCGGACGGCCGCAGGTCCTTGCGCGCCAGGTAGTCGCGCCACTGCGCCAGGTTGCCATCGAGGTTGACGTAGGCGAAGTCGGTGAGCGCCTTCAGGTTGATCAGCTGGTCGTGCTCCTGCATCGCCATCGCGTAGCGCGAGATGCCGACGTAGCCATCGGGGACCGGCAGCGCCATCGTCATCAGCCTGGCATTGGCGTAGGGGATCGGCCATATCCAGACCTGCCAGCGACGGCCCCAGGCGTCGACGTGGACGGCATCCACCGTCGGCTTGCCGAGCGACTTGACGGTGACGTTCTCCGTGCCGACCGTGCGCTTGAGCGAGCCGGTTCGCAGCAGCAGGTCCATCGGCACCGTCGGATCGTCGTACAGCTTGTCGGCGGGTACGTCATCGGGCCTGCGGAGATGGAACAGCATGTTCTTGCCGAACGAGCCGGGCGTGATGTACCCGTTAGCCGACAACCGCGTGTCGTTTTCCTGCTTGCCGGCCAGCACCCAGGTGCCATTGCCGTCGCGCGCGACGATCCGCGGCAGGTCGCCCATGTCGGCGATCTCGTGCAGCAGCCGCTGCGAGCCCTCGCCGTTGGGAAACAGCCGCTCCGACTGGCCGTCCAGCAGCGCTTTGAGCTGGCCGTCGTAGAAGGCATTCAGGCGCGACATGTAAGTCGCGTAGAACGCGTCGAGTGCCAGCGGCAGCGCAAAGCGCTCGCGGAAGTTGCCGCTGACCGTGCTGTCGAACACGTCGAACTGGTAACCGCCGCGCACGTCGATGTCGGCCTGCCCCTCGGGTGCGTCGAGCAGCATGCGGATCGGCAGCGCGTAGTTGAGGTTCTCGTTGGGGGACTTGGCCAGGACCACGCCGACGACCTTGCCCTCCTGGTCCACCAGCGGACCGCCGCTGTTGCCCGGTGAGGCCGCGGCCGAGAAGCGCATCCATTTCCAGCGACCGTCCTGCTGTTCCGGCGTGTCGGAGGTATACAAGCCGTCGCGGATCACGACGCCGGTGCCGTAGGCATTGCCGACCGAGTACACGGCTTGGCCCGCCGCGGCCGAGGTGTTGACCGGCAGCGCGGATGCGCCCGGCTGCTGCTTCAGGGTGAAGACGGCGAAGTCCTGCTGCAACGAGAACTTCACGACCTTGTCGATCGCGTAGACCTTCCCGCCATTGTCGCGCAGCGCAGGTACTCCCCAGAGGCTGTCCGCGCCCGCCATCAGGACGTGCGCCGCGGTGGCGTAGCGCCCATCGCCGATCGCGAAGGCGGTGCCGATAGAGTAATAGGTGTCGTTGCGTTCCTGGAATGGCAGCAAGTCGAGCGGCAGCGGCTTCTCGTAAGTCAGCGGATCCTGCGCGGGCTTTGCGGCAACTACCTCGAAGGTCGTCGCCTGGATGGCCGGCAGTTGCTCGGGCGCCAGGCTCACGGCCCATGTCGTGGACGAGACCGTCAGGCAGGCAAGCGCGATCAGGCACTTCCAGCCGGTCCATCGGCCGGCCGGCCGGGAATTGCGATACGCCATGTGGTTCCCCTGTGGTTCTGTTGCGATGCCGCCCGGGCTTTCCCCTCCCGGCGTCGCAATCATGTTCGCACGCGACGCGTGCCAGCGGCGAGCTGCCTCAGTCCAGTTCGCGGTGGTAGGTCGCCACGTCGGGCCACCCCTGGGCGCGCGCATGTTCGGCCAGGGTTTCGGTCAGGTAGACCGAGCGGTGGCGCCCGCCGGTGCAGCCGATCGCGACGGTGACATAGCTGCGCGTGTCCGACCGCATCCGCGGCAGCCAGTGATCGAGGAAGCCGGTCACCTGGGCCACGTAGTCGCGTACGTCGTTCTGCGCGGCGAGGTATTCGGCCACTTCGCGGTCGCGGCCCGACAGCGGCCGCAACCTGGGATCCCAGTGCGGGTTGGGCAGCACCCGCGCATCGAACACGAAATCCGCATCCGACGGCACGCCGCGACGATAGGCGAACGATTCGAAAAGCAGCGACAGCGACGAATCCAGGCCGAGGTTGAGGTCGGTGGTGACCCGGCGCCGCAGCTGGTGGACGTTGAGGTCGCTGGTGTCGATGATCACATCTGCCAGCGCGCGCAGCGGCTTGAGCACCTGCCGCTCCAGCGCGATGGCGTCGGCGAGCGCGAGGCCGAGATGGCTCAGCGGATGGCGCCGGCGCGTGTCGGCGTAGCGCTTGAGCAGGACCTCGTCGCGGGTGTCGAAGAACACCAGCTTCGGATCGAGTCCCATCGCGCCCACTTCGGACAGCCACTGCGGCAGGCTGGCCAGATCACCGTGGCGGTTGCGCACGTCGATCCCGACCGCGAGCTTGCGCGGCGCGCTGTCGCCTTCGGTGACGCTGCGCACGAAGCTGGCCAACAGTTCGGCCGGCAGGTTGTCGACGCAGTAGAACTCGAGGTCCTCGAAGGTCTTGAGCGCGACCGACTTGCCGCTGCCCGACAGCCCGCTGACGACCAGCAGGACCGGCTTGTTGTCGCCCGCGATCGCGTCGCCCGCGGGGCCGCGGGATTGATTCGTGCCGTCGTTCGTATCGTCGTTCATGGCACGCCGCGCTCGAGGAAATGCGAATGCCGGGCCATGAACGCCGCCGCCGGATCGACGCCTTTTGCCCGCAGGATGTGCATGCGGGTGGCGGCCTCGGTCAGCACCGCGAGGTTCCGGCCCGGCATCACTTCGAGCGTGATCAGCGGCACGTCCAGGTCGAGCACGCGGCGCAGGCCGAGGTCGCCGGTGAGCCGCTCCATGCCGTCGCTGCTGCTGGGCCGCGGCTCCAGCTGCGGCCGGGTCAGGTGGACGACCAGGCGCAGGTACTTGTTCCGCTTGACCGCGGTGTCGCCGAACATCTCGCGGATGTTGAGCACGCCCAGGCCGCGCAGCTCCAGCAGGTCCTGCAGCAATTCCGGGCAGGTGCCGTCGAGCACGTCGGGGGCGATCTGGGTGAACTCGGGCGCGTCGTCCGCCACCAGGCGGTGGCCGCGCGAGAGCAGTTCGAGCGCGAGCTCGCTCTTGCCCGAGCCCGATTCGCCGGTGATCAGCACCCCGATCGAATAGATCTCCATGAACACCCCGTGCAGGGTGATCCGCGGCGCCAGCTTGCGGGCGAGGTGGTATTGCAGGTGGTTGAGCAGTTCATGGCCGCGCCGCGGCGAGCCCCACAGCGGGGTTTCCGATTCCTCGGCCGCCTCGGCCAGGTCGTCGGGGCAGCGCTGGTCCTTGCTGATCACCAGCGCCAGCGGCCGGTAGCGCATCAGCTTTTCGATGATCTCCCAGCGCAGCCGCGAATCCAGCGAATCGAGCCAGGCCAATTCCTCGGTGCCCAGGATCTGTACCTTGTTGGGATAGATCGTGTTGAGGTAGCCGGCGAGCGAAGGCCTGCGCGCGACGGTGTCGCCCGCTTCGAGGACGCGCGCCTCGCCGCTCTGGCCGGCGATCCAGTGCAGATCCAGGCGTTCGCGCATCTGTTCGAACAGGTCAGCGGCGGTGATGCTCGCGTTCAATGCATGATCGCCATGGTGGGCTGCGGCAGGCCGAGCAGCACGGCGTGGAGCGCGCGGACGTCGCGGGCATCGCGCAGCGCGTCGCGGAATCCCGCATCGGAGAAGCGCTCGGCCAGTTCGGCCAGGGTCGCGAGGTGCTCCTGCGAGGCATGTTCCGGCACGCTCATGGCGAACACGAGGTCGACCTTGGCGTGGTCGCGGGCGCCGAAGTCGACCGCGCGCGCGAGCCGCATGAAGGCGCCGCGCGCGACGCTGGATGCCTTGCTGCGGGCGTGCGGGATGGCCACGCCGTGGCCGATGGCCGTGCTGCCCAACGCCTCGCGTTCGCGCAGCGCGGCGCGGATGACCGGGGTCATGGCCGGCAAGGCGTCGGCCAGCAGCCGGGCGGCGGCATCGAGCACCTCGTCGCGATCGGCCGCCTCGGTCAGCACCACGATGCGTCCAGCGGTGAGCAGGTCGGCGATCGGCATGGGATGGGTGTCGGGCAGGTCAGGTGAATTCACCGCTGCGCGCGATGCTCTCGCCGCGGCGGTAGTTGTCCACCATCTTCTGCTTGTGCTTGAGCAGCAGGCGGTCGAGCTTGTCGGCCAGCAGATCGATCGCAGCGTACATGTCGATGGCGCTGGCGTCGGCGTGCAGGTTCTGGCCCGACAGGTTGATCGTGGCCTCGGCGCAGTGGTTGGGCTTGTCGAGGCTGAGCTGCGTGCGGATCTCGAAGGGTTGCTCGAAATGGCGCCCGAGGCGCTCGAACTTGCTTTCGACGTATTCGCGCAGCGCCGAGGTCACCTTGATCTCATGGCCGTGGATATCGATACGCATTCGCCACCTCCTGGTTTTCCGGCCGGACTGGCCGGGGATCCAGCATCGCCCGAAGCGGGCGCGCAAGGGATAAAAACAGGTTAACCCAGCGTGCCGGTGGCGGGAAGGTTCAGGCGCAGGCTGCGGGCTCACGCGACCCGGATGCGCTCGTGCGAGGACGGGATGTTGAGCAGTTCGCGGTACTTGGCCACGGTGCGCCGCGCCACGGGTACGCCGGTGGCCTTCAGCGTTTCGGCCAGGCGCGCGTCGGACAGCGGCTTGCGCGGGTTTTCCGCTTCGACCAGGCGTTTGATCATTTCCTGGATGGCGATGCTGGATGCCTCGCCGCCGCCCTCGGTGCCGATGCCGGACGCAAAGAAGGCCCGCAGCGGGATCGTGCCGCGCGGCGTGCGCACGTACTTGCGCGAGATCGAGCGTGAAATCGTCGATTCGTGCAGCCCGACTTCCGCCGCGACCTCGCGCAGCGTCAGCGGGCGCAAGGCCTGCGGGCCGAATTCGAGGAAGCCGGATTGCTCGCGCACCAGGCACTGCACCACCTTGAGCAGGGTCTCGCCGCGCTGCGCCAGGTTCTTCAGCAGCCAGCGCGCTTCTTGCAGGCGGCCGCGCAGGTAGCCGGCATCGCTGCTGCCGGCGTGCTGGATCATCTGCTCATAGCCGCGGTGGATGGTGAGGCGCGGCTGGCGCTCGTTGGCCAGCGTCACCCGCCACATGCCCTGCTGGCGGGTGATGACGCAATCGGGGGTGACGTAGGTATTGGCCGGCAGGTCGCCGATCTGCGCGCCAGGGCGGGGATCGAGCGAGCGCAGCAGCGCCAGCGCCTGCTCGGCCTCTTCCAGCTTGCAGCCCAGTTCGGCGGCCACGCCTTCGATGCCGATCCTGGGCAGGCGGTCGATCGGGCCCGTGGCGATGCGTCGCGCCAGTGCGCGGCCGGGCGTGTCCTCGGGCAGGTTGTCGAGCTGCAGCACCAGGCATTCGCCGAGGTCGCGCGCGCCCACGCCGACCGGATCGAGGCGCTGCACCTGGCGCAGCACCACCAGGATTTCGTCGGGCGTGCACTGGATCTCGGGCAGCAGCGATTGCGCGATCGCGTCCAGCGGTTCGCGCAGGTAGCCGTCGTCGTCGATCGCGTCGACCAGCATCAGCCCGATGCGCCGGTCGCGTTCGGACATCTGGCCCAGGTGCAGCTGCCAGGAGAGGTGGTCCTGCAGCGAATCGGTCTGCACGATGCGATCAGCCGGGTCGCCGTCGTCGTCGCCCTGCCAGCCGCGCGATTCCTGCCAGGCCTCGCCGGACTGGCCCCAGTCGTCGTCGCGGAATTCGTTCTTCGCGTCGCCGTCGCCCTTGGCCTCGGTCGATGGCGCGTCGCCGCGGTCGTCGCCCACGCGCAGCGGTTCGGACTCATCCCAGTCGAGCAGCGGGTTGCTCTCGACCGCGGCGTTGATCTCGGCCTCGAGCTCCAGCGCCGAAAGCTGCAACAGGTGCAGCGCCTGGCGCAGCTGCGGCGTCAGGACGAGGTGTTGCCCCAGCGATGTCTGGAGACGTGGTTTCATCTTCCCCTGCAAGCATTCCGCGCCGTTGGCGACGGCGCGCGGCTACAGGCGGAAGGATTCGCCCAGGTAGACGCGACGCACGTCCGGATTGGCCAGCAGCGCGTCCGGAGCCCCCTGCGCGAGCACGCTGCCTTCGCTGAGGATATACGCCCGGTCGCAAATGCCCAAGGTCTCGCGGACGTTGTGGTCGGTGATCAGCACCCCGATGCCGCGGTTCTTGAGATGGCGGACAATGCGCTGGATCTCGCCGACCGAAATCGGGTCGACGCCGGCGAAAGGCTCGTCGAGCAGCATCAGCCGCGGATTGGCGGCCAGCGCGCGCGCGATCTCGACCCGCCGCCGCTCGCCGCCGGAGAGGCTGGCGCCCGCCTGCTCGGCTACGTGGCCGACCTGGAGTTCGTCCATCAGGCTGGCCAGCTCGCGCTCGCGCGCGGCGCGGTCCAGGTCGTCGCGCAGCTCAAGCACCAGCCGGATGTTGTCGGCGACGCTGAGCTTGCGGAATACCGACGGCTCCTGCGGCAGGTAGCCGACGCCGAGGCGGGCGCGGGTGTACATTGGCTCGGCGGTGATGTCGCGGCCGTCGAGCACGATCTCGCCCTCGTCGGCCGGGACCAGGCCCACGATCATGTAGAAACAGGTGGTCTTGCCGGCGCCGTTGGGGCCAAGCAGGCCCACGACCTCGCCCGCGTCCAGGGTCAGGCCGAAGTCGCGCACGACCTCGCGCGACCGGTAACGCTTGCGCAGTCCCTTGGCGACGAGCACTAGTTCTCGTCCTGCTTCGGCGGCTCGGCCTTGGGCGCGGTGCCCGCGTCCTTGGCCGGGACCTTGTTCTTCGGTTCGAAGGTCATGTTGACCCGGCCGCCGGTGTCGCCGGCCGCCGCGCCGCTCTGCACCTGGCTGGTGCGCATGTTGTAGATGATGCGTTCGCCGGAAATGCTGCCGCGGCCAGGCTGGTTGACGACGGCGTTGCCGCTGAGCACCACCGTGTCCTTGGTCAGGTCGTAGTCGATCTGCGCCGCGCTCGCGTTCACCCAGCCGCCGTCGTCGTTCTGCTGCTTGAGCTTCACGGTGCCGCCGCTGAGCTTGACGCTCTGGATCTCGCCATTGGCACGGCGCAGGTCCGCCTTGCCGGCGCTGATGTCCAGCGTGCCCTGGTTGATGCGCACGTCGCCGGAGAAGATGCAGGGGCCGGAATCCTCGAGCGAGCAATCATTGCTGGCAGCGCTGATCCTGGTCTGCTGGTTGCGGTCCGAGGTCTTGGCCGACGCGGTGCCGGGCGCGAGCCAGGACACCAGCGCGACGGCGAGAATCGCGATGGAACTGCTCTTGAAACTAGCGGCGTTTGGGGTCATGGGTCATCCGTGCCTTTGAAAGTTGGATGCGCTTGCTCGCCAGATCGGCATGCATGGTATCGCCGTTCATTGTAGAACCCGGCGTGGTTACGACCACGGGGACAGGCGAGACGGCCTTGTTCGTGTCGGGGAATACGTTCAGTTGCGCGGTCTTCATCGTCGCCGGGGTGCCGGCAGGCGGGCTGGTTGCCTTCACGTCGCCGCGCAGCCGGATCTCGCTGTTGTCGGCGGCCACCCAGCCGGTCTTCGAACGCACTTCCCAGCGCTGGCCTTCCCTGTCGGGGATCAGGAACAGCGGGGTGGCGATCGTCAGGGTGCGGTCGTCGGGATTGCGCGACAGCTCGGGGGCGCGCAGCAGGAAGGCTTCCTTGCCCTGTTTGTCCAGCGCGATCAGCTCGAAATCGTGCAGGACGTAGTCGGGCCGCGCGTCGGCAACCGCCGCCACCGGCTCGGCCGCGCGCTGGCGCCACACCGCCCAGCCGGTCGCCAGGGCAGCGACCAGCAGGACAAGGGTGAGTACGCCCCGCCAGCTCACGGCGTGTCCACCGCTGCCAGCAGCGCTTCCACGCGATGCTGGGCCGTGAGCAGCAGGTCGCACAGTTCGCGCGCCGCGCCTTCGCCGCCACGCGCGGAGGTGCACCAGTGCGCGCGCTCTCGGGTCCAGGCGTGGGCGCTGGCCGGGGCCACGGACAGGCCGACGGCGCGCATGATCCGGATGTCCGGCAGGTCGTCGCCCATGAACGACACCTGTTCCAGCGCAATGCCCAGCTCGCTGGCGAGTCCTTCGACGCAGGCGAACTTGTCGCCGACGCCCACGCACGAGCGAACGCCCAGGTCGCGGGCGCGGTGCGCCGCGGCCGCGCTGTTGCGCGCGGTGACGAACGCGACCTCTATGCCGGACTTGCGCAGCAGTGCCAGGCCCTGGCCGTCGAGCACGCTGAAGGCCTTGGATTCGCGCCCGTCGGCATCGAACCACAGCCGGCCGTCAGTCAGTGTGCCGTCGACGTCAAAGCACGCCAGACGGATGTTCGCCGCGCGCTGCTGGATGTCGACGGGGACTGCTAGGTTGGGCATTGGGGGTCCAGGAAACGAGGGAGCGTATCGCGTGCCCGCAATACGGGGCATGAAAGCGAGCTGAGGGACGCCGGGTTGAAGTTGCGCGTGCAGCAGTGACGGACCGGCAGTGCCGGCCCTTAAACCACCCGCGCCCGCAACAGGTCGTGAATATTCAGCGCACCGACCACGCGGCGCCCCGAGTCGAGCACCACCAGCATCGTGATCTTGCGATCTTCCATGAGGCGGGCGGCTTCGCTGGCCAGGGCATCGGCATCGATCGCCACCGGCGAGCGCGTCATCACATCGGCGATCCGCGCGCGATGCACGTCGATGGCCGGATCGGCCAGCGTGCGGCGCAGGTCGCCGTCCGTGTACATGCCGAGCAGGCGGCCATCGGCATCGACGATCGCGGTCATGCCCAGGCGCTTGCGGCTCATCTCCATCAGCGCGTCGGCCAGCGAGGCCTCTGCGGAAACCATCGGCACTTCGTCGTCGGCGTGCATCACGTCGCGGATATGCAGCAGCAGGCGTCGGCCGAGCGCGCCGGCCGGATGCGAGCGGGCGAAGTCGTCGGCGGTGAACCCGCGCGCCTCCAGCAGCGCCACCGCCAGCGCGTCGCCCATCGCCATCGACGCCGTGGTGCTGGATGTCGGCGCCAGGTGCAGCGGGCACGCTTCGGCGGGGACGCTCACGTCCAGGTGCACGTCGGCTTCCCGCGCGAGCGTCGATTGCGTGCGGCCGGTCATCGCCAGCAGCGGGTTTCCCTGGCGCTTGAGCACGGGCAGCAGCGTGAGGATCTCGTCGGACTCGCCCGAATAAGACAGCGCCAGCACCGCGTCGGCGTCGGTGATCATGCCCAGGTCCCCGTGGCCCGCCTCGCCGGGGTGGACATAGAACGCCGGCGTGCCGGTGGAGGCGAGGGTGGCGGCGATCTTGCGCGCCACGTGCCCGGACTTGCCCATTCCGATGCAGACCACGCGGCCGCGGCAGGCCAGCAACAGCCGGCACGCGCGGGAAAAGTCGCCGTTGATCCGGTCGCTGACCGCCTCCAGCCCGCGGGCCTCGGTGGCGAGGACCCGCCGGCCGCTGGCAGCCAGCGTTGCATCGTCGATGGACGGTGTTGCGGGGAACGCCGTGTTGTCGGCCATATCGAAGCCGGGGCCTTTCCGTTAGGCTAATCGGTTCATTTTATGCGCTTCGCGGCCCAAAAGCCCGCTTGCCCGGCTGCGGAACGCGTCCTGCTCATGCGGGCTTCACGAGGATCCCAGCTTGGACACGAACACCATTCGCCAGTTGATCGAACAGGGCCTGCCCGGAGCGCAAGTCGCGGTGCAGGGCGACGACGGCGTGCACTTCGAGGCGCTGGTGGTGTCCGACGCGTTCCAGGGCAAGCTCCCGCTGGCGCGGCACCGCCTGGTCTATGCCACGCTCGGCACGCTGATGGGCGGGGAGATCCACGCCCTGGCGCTGCGTACGATGACTCCGGCCGAGCACGCGGCGCAGTAGCCGGGCGGCTGCGCGACTGCGCCGCCACACGTCCACGCATACACTTTCCCACTTCCTGTCGCGCGCGCCCCGGCGCCGCCGCGGCCGTCAACGAGCCAGCAGGCCCCCGAATGCAGAAGATCATCGTCAGCGGCGGCATCGCGCTCAACGGCGAGGTGGCCATCTCGGGCGCCAAGAACGCCGTGCTGCCGATCCTGTGCGCCACCTTGCTGGCCGACGAGCCGGTCTCGATCGGCAACGTGCCCGACCTGCACGACGTCAAGACCACGCTGCGCCTGCTGGCCGAACTGGGCGCCGGCGTGATCGTCCAGGACGGCGCCGACCTGCAGATCGATCCGCGCACCGTGCGCAGCCACGTCGCCCCGTACGAGCTGGTCAAGACCATGCGCGCCTCGGTGCTGGTGCTCGGCCCGCTGCTGGCGAAGCACGGCGCGGCGGAAGTCTCGCTGCCCGGCGGCTGCGCGATCGGCTCGCGGCCGGTCGACCTGCACATCAAGGCGCTGGAGGCGCTCGGCGCGCGGATCACGCTCGAACACGGTTTCATCAAGGCCAGCGCCGCGCGGCTGCGTGGCGGCAAGGTGGCGTTCGACATCGTCAGCGTGGGCGCGACCGAGAACGTGCTGATGGCCGCGACGCTCGCCGATGGCACCACGGTGATCGACAACGCGGCGAAGGAGCCGGAGATCGTCGACCTGGCCGACTGCCTGGTGGCGATGGGCGCCGACATCGAAGGCGCGGGCACCGACCGCATCGTGGTGCGCGGGGTCGAACGGCTGCACGGCGGCAGCCACCGCGTTGTCGCTGACCGCATCGAGACCGGCACTTTCCTGGTGGCCGCGGCGATGACCGGCGGCTGCGTCACCGCGACCCATGCGCGCCCCGGCACGCTCGACACGGTGCTCGACAAGCTGGTCGAAGCCGGCGCCGACGTCGGCACCCGCGGCGACGCCATCACCGTCGACATGCGCGGGCGCAGGCCGAAGGCGGTCGACCTCGTGACGGCGCCGCATCCGGGCTTTCCCACCGACATGCAGGCGCAGTTCATGGCGATGAACTGCATCGCCGAGGGCGTCGGCACCATCGACGAGACGATCTTCGAGAACCGCTTCATGCACGTGCAGGAACTGGTGCGGCTGGGCGCCGAGATCCATATCGAGGGCAACCGCGCCACCGTGACCGGCGTGCCGAAACTCAGCGGCGCCCCGGTGATGGCAACCGACCTGCGCGCCTCGGCCTCGCTGATCCTGGCCGGCCTGGTCGCGGAAGGCGACACCACCATCGACCGCATCTACCACCTCGACCGCGGCTACGAGAACATCGAGCGCAAGCTTTCGGGGCTGGGCGCGAAGATCCGGCGAGTCGACTGACATGTCCCGCGTCACTCGCCAGTCGGGCATTCCCCTGAGGCGCAAGCTGCTGTTCGGCGCGCTGGCGCTGCTGCTGCTGTATTCGGGCTACGCCTGGCATACAGGCCTGGCGTTCACCGCGGGCATCGCGACCCAGGACATGGACTGGAACGGGGACGGGACGGTTTCCACCGCCGAAACCCTGCAATCGTGGTACGCGGTGACCGTGCGCAGCACGCGCGAGGGCAGGCGCGAGTGCCACAGTTACTACTGGCGGGGCAGGGAAGACGGGCAGCCGATCCGGGTGGACTGCAAAACGACGTTGTCCGAAAAGGACGACTGACGCGCGATTGCGTCGATTCGGGGCGGGGGCTTGTCGCCCGCGCGAAACCAGCGGCTATTGGACCGACTGGATCCGCAGGTCGATCTCGTCCTTGCCGTCCTTGCGCTGCAGGATGCGCGCCGGGACCGGCAGGCCGTCAACCACCCACGCCACGGTTTCCTTGTTGCCGCTGGCGTAGGAAACCTTGGTCGCAGGACGCGACTTGCCGCCCACGGTGACCTGGTCCTTGCCGACCACTTTGTAAGTCATCTGCTTGACGCGACCGTCCTCGACCATCCGGTACGAGAGAGGCTTGCCCGCGGGCACGTCGCGCGCGAGCTCGAGGTTGAGCAGAAGCGCGTCGACGTCGCCGGCCTTCAACTTCACCGGTCCCGCGCGTTCGGACTTCACGTCGCCGCTCCACGTGGCCACGCCCTTGTCCCAGTCGTACGTCGCCTGCTTGTCGGTCTTCTTGATCAGCAGCAACGACGAGTCGGTGCCCGAGATCGGGCGCCACTTGCCATCGTGGTCCTCGAACACCGTGCTCTGGTCGAGCTTGATGCCACCGCTGCCGATGCTGAGCGTGTACTTCCATCGGTCGTTGCCCTGCGGCTCCAGGGTCATCCTGCCGTTGCCCTGCAGGCCCATGTAGTTGGCCTGGTAGCTGGCGGCGAAGGGCTCGATCGCCAGTGCGGGCACGCTCGACAGGAGCAGCAGCGCGGCGATGGAAAGGGCGGGCGTCTTGTTCGCGCGGAGATGCTTCATCATTGGATTCCCTGGTATTCGGTCAGGCGCAGGTCGATGCCGTCGCGGCCATCTTCCCGCTGCAGCATGCGCACCGGAGTCGGCACGCCATTGACGACCCAGAAGATCGTCTCATCGTTGCCGCCGTTGACGCGTGAAACCCGCATCGCGTTGTAGCTCAGCTCGCCGACCTTGATCGTTTCGGTCTCGTCGGCGACCTGGTAGATGTGGTCGCGCACGCGCCCGCCGTCGACGAAGCGGTACTGCA
This sequence comes from Luteimonas notoginsengisoli, assembly GCF_042648885.1. Classification (NCBI taxonomy): domain Bacteria; kingdom Pseudomonadati; phylum Pseudomonadota; class Gammaproteobacteria; order Lysobacterales; family Lysobacteraceae; genus Luteimonas; species Luteimonas notoginsengisoli. Next base: position 430,022 of record NZ_JBHRYF010000001.1, read on the forward strand.
GGCGCGCACCCGGGCGCGCGTCGCGGATCACGGCGAGATTGATCAGCAAGCCGCTCATGTCGCCATCGCGCAGCGCGATCGGTTTGCTGCGTTCATCCTTGATGCTGCCCTGCCAGCGCGCGCTGCGGGTGTTCCAGTCGTAGACACCGTTGATCTTCTTGCCCAGGAACAGGCCCTTGCGGATCGTGCTCTGGGTCAGCGGACGGAACTGGCCGCCAATGTCATCGAACACCGTGCTCTGCTGGATGTTGAGCCCGAGGATCCCCGCGAAGCCGCGATTGCCCCGGATGCCCAGGTCCACGCGCCACTGCGCGCCGCCGTTGTGCACGACCTTCATGGTTGCGTTGCCGGCCAGTTCGCCCTTGTTGTACGCCTCGTAGGTGGCGACGAACGGTTCGAGCGCCGGCGACGGCGCTTCTACAGACGTCGCGGCGGATGCCGCGGGCGCGGGCGTGCCTTGCGCGGGCGTGTCCTGGGCGATCGCGGGCAGCCCCGCGAGCGAGGCCAGCAGCACAAGGATGGGAAGTGGCTTCATGGGGCCGACATCATGCAAATCGCTGGTTGGCTGCAAGCTGAAGCGGCGCCCGCGGACGCCCGTCGACATGAACAACGTCTTCAGCCAGGGCGATGCGCCCCGCCGCGAGCCAGCGCACGGTCTCGACCAGCAGCGGGTGCTCCCGCTCCAGCACGCGCGCGGCGAGGGTGTCGGCATCGTCGTTCGCATGCACCGGCACGCGCGCCTGCGCGATCACCGGGCCACCATCGAGGTCGGGCGTGACGAAATGCACGCTCGCGCCATGTTCTCCTGCTGCCGCGTCCAGCGCCTGCTGGTGGGTGCGCAGGCCCTTGAAGGCTGGCAGCAGCGACGGATGGATGTTGATGATCCGGCCCTGCCGGGCGTCCGCTGCGGCGCCGCCGATCAGGCGCATGTAGCCGGCGCAGACGATCAGGTCCGGCTGCACCTCGTCCACGGCCGCGAACAGCGCGGCGTCGAACTCCGCACGGGTGGCGAATGCCTTCGGGCGCAGCGACCTGGCAGGGATTCCGGCATCGCGGGCGCGCTGCAGCGCCACGGCGGACGGTCGGTCGGAGAACACCCCGACGATCGCGGCCGCCAGGCTGCCATCGGCGATCGCATCGAGCAGCGCCTGCAGGTTGCTGCCGCGCCCTGAGGCGAGCACTGCGATGCGGTATGGCCGGGATTGCGGTTCGGGGATGGGCGGTCGGGAAGCGCGGTCAGCCGATCCGGACACGATCGCCACCGTTGGCATTGACCACCTTGCCGATGCGCCGATGCGACAGGTCGACGCGGTCGAGCTCGCCTTCAACCGCCGCCACGGCCCCCGCGGGCACGACCAGCACGAAGCCGATGCCGCAGTTGAAGGTGCGCCACATTTCCTGGTCGGCGACCGCGCCTTCGCGCTGCAGCCAGTCGAACACCGGCGGCAGCACGATGGTTGAGGCTTCGATGTCCAGCCCGAGGTGGTCGGGAACCACGCGGATGATGTTTTCGGTGAGTCCGCCGCCGGTGATGTGGGCCATGGCATGGATGGACGCACCCTGGTCGCCGCGCAGCAGCTGCATGATGGGCTTCACATAGAGCGTGGTCGGCGCCATCAGTGCGTCCTCGAGGCGCACGCCGCCAAGGTCGAGGTTGCCGGGGCGCCCGGCGCGGTCGAAGATGCGCCGGATCAGCGAATAGCCGTTTGAATGCGGTCCGCTGGAGGCGAGGCCCAGGAGGATGTCGCCGGCCTCGACCCGGCTGCCGTCGCGCAGCTCGGACTTCTCGACCGCCCCGACGGTGAAACCCGCCAGGTCGTAATCGCCGGGCGCGTACATGTCCGGCATTTCCGCCGTCTCGCCGCCGATCAGCGCGCAGCCGGCGAATTCGCAGCCCTTCGCGATGCCGCCGACGACCGCCACGGTGGTGTCGATGTCCAGCTTGCCGGTGGCGAAGTAGTCGAGGAAGAACAGCGGCTCGGCGCCCTGGACCAGCACGTCGTTGACGCACATGCCGACCAGGTCGATGCCGATGCTGTCGTGGCGGCCGAGCTGCTGGGCGAGCTTGAGCTTGGTGCCGACGCCGTCCGTGCCGGACACCAGGACCGGCTCGCGGTATTTGCCCGACAGGTCGAACAACGCGCCGAATCCGCCCAGTCCGCCCATCACCTCGGGGCGGAAGCTGCGCTTGACCAGCGGCTTGATGCGTTCGACGACCTGGTTGCCCGCGTCGATGTCGACGCCGGCCTCGCGATAGGTCATCGGCGTGGGTGCGGAGGGGTTCGGACCGGTCACGATGGCTCGCTGCGCGGGAAAGCGGCGATTTTAGCAGCCGGGCAGCCCTGGGCCGCGTCTGTCGGCGGGCGCAATGTTCAGCGGCCAGGCGCGCCGGCCGCTGGCATCGACCCTTCCGTCGCGAAATCCGCAGGGCGCCTTTGTGGCACCATTTCCATTGGCGTGCAGGCAGGTAGCGACGATGCAGGGATCAAACCGCAAGCGGTGGGCGTGGGCGACCGCGCTGTGGCTGGGCACGCTGCTGGCTGCCACCGGCGCCCAGGCGCAGCGCGTGGAGGGCGATCGCGCTGTCGCACAGGGGCTCTATGCCGCCGAAGTCCCGGTCAACAGCCAGAACGAAGCCGCGCGCAACGCCGGCTTCTCGCGCGCGCTGGCCGAGGTGCTGGCGAAGCTGTCGGGCGACGGCGCGGCGGCATCCCGACCGGGCGTGGGCAGGGAACTGCGTCGCGCCAAGGAGTACGTGGACGGGTACGACTACCGGCAGGACGAAGGCGTGTCGGCCAGCGGTGCGCCCAGCTTCAGCACCAAGCTGGTGGTCCGTTTCCGCGAAGAGGACGTCGACGGCCTCGCGGCCGCGCTGGGATTGCCGGTGTGGCCGGCGCCGCGCCCCAAGCCGGTGCTGTGGCTGGCGATCGACGACGGCTCCGGCCCGCGCCTGGTGGCGCTCGCACAGAACAACGTCGCCCGCTCGGTGCTGCAGCGGGCCAAGCAGCGCGGTTTCAGCCTTGGGCTGCCGTCGGGCAGCGCCGCCGAGCAGGCCGCCGTCGGCGCGATCTGGCGGGGCGACGTCGCCGCCATCGCGCGGCTGTCCTCGCGCTACAGCCCGCCCATGCAGCTGATCGGCAAGCTCTACCGCAGCAAGGGCGGCTGGACCGCCGACTGGACCTTCGTCGACAACGGCCGGGTCCTGTCCAAGTGGAGCGGCAGCGAGGTCGATGCGCGCCGCGCGATGGCCACCGGCGCCGATGGCGCCGCCGATGCGCTCACCAAGCGCTACGCCAGGCATAGCCCGGCCGGACCGCCCGGCAAGTATCGCGTGACCTTCACCGGCATCGACGATGGCAGCGACTACGTCCGCCTGTCCGCACTGCTGCAGGGCATGTCGGTGGTGCGCGGGATGACGCCGCTGCGGGCCACGCCCGAGGGGCTCGAGGTCGACCTCGAACTGCTGACCGGGCTGCCGGGTTTCCGCCGCATGGTGGACGACGCGGTGTTGCTGGAAGTCGGTGCCACGGGCGGCATCGCGCCAGACGGATCGGTGCCGCGCGAAGCCGCACCGGGCGACGTGGTCGCCCCCGTCGTGTTCCGCCTGCTTTGAGGCCTCCGCCGATGGACGAGACCCCCGCGGGCGACATCTCCCGGTTCCTCAAGCGCCTGCAGTGGGCGCTGGTCGCACTCGCCGCCGGCTGGCTGGTGTGGCTGCTGGGACCGATCCTGACGCCGTTCGTGGTCGCGGCGCTGCTCGGCTGGCTGGGCGATCCGCTGGTCGATCGCCTCGAGCGCGCCGGGCGCTCCCGCAACACCGCGGTGATCCTGGTGTTCACCCTGATGGCGCTGCTGCTCGCACTGGCGCTGCTGATCCTGGTGCCAACGCTGCAACGCCAGGTCATCACCCTGGTCGAATCGCTCCCGCACTACCGCGACTGGTTCGTCGGCACCGCGGTGCCGTGGCTGGAACAGCGCACGCGACTGCAGCTTTCGACATGGCTGGATCCGGAATACATGATCGAGCAGCTGCGCGTGCACTGGGAGCGTGCCGGCGGCATCGCCACCACCGCGCTCGGCTACCTGTCGCGTTCGGGGTTCGCGGTGTTCGCGATGATCGCCAACGTCGTGCTGATCCCGGTGCTGACGTTTTTCTTCCTGCGCGACTGGGACGTGTTCGTCGAACGCGCCGCGTCGCTGGTGCCGCGCGACCACCTGGCCATCGCCTCGCAGCTGGCGAAGGAATCCAGCGAGATGCTCGGCGGCTTCCTGCGCGGACAGTTCACGGTGATGCTGATCCTCGGGGCGATGTACGGCATCGGCCTGTGGGCGATCGGCCTGGACCTGGGCCTGCTGATCGGCATCGTCGCCGGCCTGCTGACGTTCGTGCCCTACCTGGGTCCGACCAGCGGCGTGGTGTTCGGCGTCATCGCCGCGCTGGTGCAGCATGGCGACTGGAAGCACGTGGCCGGGGTGCTGGCGGTGTTCGGCGTGGGGCAGGTGATCGAAAGCTACTGGCTGACGCCCAAGCTGGTCGGCGATCGCATCGGCCTGCATCCCGTGGCGGTGATCTTCGCGGTGCTGGCTGGCGGCCAGTTATTCGGCTTCCTCGGCATGCTGCTGGCGCTGCCGGTGGCGGCGGTGGCCAACGTTCTGCTGCGCTACGCGCACGCCCGCTACACCCACAGCCGGCTGTATGCCGGCCAGGCCCCGGCGATCGTGATCCCCGACCAGCGCGTCAGCGAGGGCGGCATCATCATGCCGGGCAATGACGGCGACGCCGAAGAAGGCGAAGGCGAAGGCCGGGCGTGACCCAGCCGGGGGCCCGGGCGGCCGGGCAACTGCCGCTGGCGCTGCGCTATCCGCCCGACCAGCGTTTCGAGGGTTTCGTGGCGGCGCCAAGCGGCGCGCTGGCGCAGATCGAAGCGCTGGCTTCGGGCGAGGCCGGCGACTGGCTGTACCTCGTGGGCGCGCCCGGCTCCGGCAAGACCCACCTCGCGCTGGCTGCCTGCGCTGCCGCCGAATCGCGCGGACGTCGCAGCGCCTACCTGCCGCTTGCCGCGACCGCGGGGCGGATGCGCGAGGCGCTTGAAGCGCTGCACGACAATCCGTTCATCGCGCTCGACGGGCTGGACCTCGTCGCCGGCCGGAGGGAGGACGAGGTCGCCCTTTTCGATTTCCACAATCGCGCGCGCGATGCCGGGACCGCGGTGATGTACGCCGCGCGCGCGACGCCGGACGCACTGCCGCTGAAGCTGCCGGACCTGCGCTCACGGCTGTCGCAATGCACGCGCATCGCGCTCTCGCCGCTGGACGACGACGGTCGCCGCGAGGTCCTGTCGCTGCGCGCGCGCAGCCGGGGACTGGCGATTGACGCCGCTGCGATCGACTGGCTGCTGCGTCGCGTGGACCGCGACCTGTCGAGCCTGGCAAAACTGCTCGACCAGCTCGATCACGCCTCGCTTGCCGAGCAGCGGCGCATCACGGTGCCGTTCCTGCGCCAGATCCTGGGTGGCGAAGCGGGGCAGGGAGCGCAATAGCCGGCCGGCGCGGCAGTCGTGTCGCTTCGATCACCCGGGCATCGGCGCCGCGGCGCCGGCTCAGGGATCGGGCGTCGGCTCCGGGTGCGGGGTTGCCTTCTGCGCCGGCGCCACGTTTTCGAGCTCGCCGACATCGACCTGCCCGTGTTTCGGCGAACCCCACTCGGCGTCCTGCGCGGTGAAGTAGTGCTGCGGATCCCAGAACTCGTCCGCGTAATATTCCTCCGCCGACATCGTCACCCCGGTGCCGGCCAGCGGTCCGGTCATCGGCGTGATCTTCAGGCCGCCGCCGGCATACCCCAGGTGGCTGCCGGTGGTTTCGCGCCGGGCGCGCTGCATCAGCTTGGCCAGCCGCGGCTTGGCCACGTCGTCGCCGTATTCGGCAAGCAGCTGCTGGCCGCGTTCGATGGCGTTGCGCTGCTGCGCGGCGTCGAGCATCTGCCAGTAGCGCTCGCGCTTGATCACGAAGTTGGGGTACATGCGCTCGGCGGCCAGATCCATCCACGCGTAGCCGAGTTCTCGGTCCTGCGGGACGCCCAGGCCCTTCCAGTACATCTCGGCGATCATCGCCTGCGAAGGCTTGTCGGCGTAGCGCGCTGCGCGCGTGAACTGGTCCAGCGCCAGTTCGTACTCCTTGCGGTTATAGGAATACGAGGCTTCACGCCGCCAGCGGATGTCGGGATGCGCCGACAGGAACCCGGAGGTGAGCATTTCCGGCGGGATGCCGGGCTCGCCGATGTAGTTGCCGACCACGGCGCGTTCGGGTGGCGGCTGCGCGGTCAGCACGCGCGGGTGTGCCGGCTCCTGCGCGCCTGCGGCGAACGACAGGCACAGCAGGATCGACGCCGTCCCGCCTGCGATCGCGCCACGCTGAAACCAATGGAAAAAAGCGGCGCATGCTCGTTCGCCGCTGCGCGGGCTTCCGGAGCGGGCGGTGCCTCTGCGACCCACGGTCTCATTGTCCATTCTTCATTCCCTTGTCGATGCCATCGGCCGGCGGAGTTGACGACTGGTTCGTCGCGGGCTGCGGACTGCGCCAGTACTTTTCATCGTAATAGTCCGGCCCGGACAGCGAAGTGCCGGAAGTATCGCGCGCGCCATTGGTCGCGGTGACCTCCAGCGCACCGGCGTAGCCGAGCCGGCTGCCGGTTGCCTCGTGTCGCGCCGTGCGGATGCTCCGTCGCAACCTCGGCAAGGCGCGCTCGTCGCCATATTCGGCCCGCAGTGCCGCCAGGTCGGCGTCGGCCTTCGCGCGTTGTGCTTCGTCCAGCTGCCGCCGGTAGCGGTCGCGCAGTTGAACGTAGGCGGCGTCGCCGCGCTCGGCGGCGAGCGCCATCCAGGCAAAAGCCAGCGCAGGATCGCGCTCGGCGCCTTCGCCGTCGTGGTGCATGCGTGCCAGGATCGATTGCGCCTGCTTGTCGCCATAACGCGCGGCGCGCCGGAAGCGCCGGTAGGCGTCCTCATTGCGGCCATGGGCGCGGGCTTGTTCACCCGCGATGCGCCAGCGGATGTCGGGACGCGCCGCGAGCAGGCCCTGGGTCTGCGTGGCCAGTACGTCGTCAGTCGAATCCCGCAGCATCATCCGGCCTGTCACCGGCGTCGCCGGCGCGCTGAACGACGCCATCGGGGGCCGCTTCTTCGCCTCCTGCGGCGCCCCCCACGCGAGCGACGGCAGCCAAACGAGGACGATCAGGGCGACTCCCACTTTCATGTGCATGCTCCTGCATTGCTTCCGGCGATTCGCGACGGTTGGTGGACGTCTTGCCGGCCGCAAGGCGCCGACATCGTCGACCGTCCTTCGTGTGAGTCCACGGCTTTGCTCACCGGCACCGGATCGAACGCTGTGCCCACACCACCGGCTCCCAGTACTCGTTGGCGCGGATGCTGGCGCGATCCAGCTTGCCCTTGTGCAGGCGTGCGGCGACCCGGTAATCGGTGTCCGGCTTGACGTCGACGACCAGCGACTTGTAGGCCCGCATCATCGATTGACGCTGCATCAGCCTGCGCTGCAGGTTCTGCGACGCGCTCAGGCGATGCTCGGGGACGAGCTCCTGCAGCGTGAGCACGTGGCGCCCGGCGGGTACGCGCAGGAGGTTGATCCGCGGGGGCGTGCTGCGGCCGTCGATCCTGGTGATGAGCGTTTCGAACAGTCCCTGGCTGCCTGGAGGCGTCGCGGAGTACGACACGTAGCCACAGCCACCCCCGGCGGCGGGCGCGGCTTCGCCGATGGTGAGCCTGTAAGCCGGCACCGCGGCGGCATCGGCCTGCCCGGCGAGTTCCATCCGCGACTTGCCGCGCGTCGTCAGCAGTTGCACCGCGCCATGGCCATCGCGCACCGCATCGAGCAGCAGGGACGCGGGCGCGCCGTTGCCATCGAGGCGTCGCCCGTTGATCGCCACCAGCCTGTCGCCGGCTTTCAGGCCCATGCGCGCCGCCGCGCCGCCGGGGGTGATGGCGAGCACTTCGAGGCCGCGCGGATCGGGTTTGCGCACGTCCACCACCGCGCCCAGTTCGTAGCGCACCTGCGCAGGCCGGGAAATGGTGAGTGGTTGGTCGAAGCGGCCCAGCGCGCCGCGCTCGGCCAGATGCAGCAGGGCGGCATCCACCCCGGCTTCGACTTGGTCTGCGCCGTTGCCGGCAAACAGAAGGCTGGGGGCGGCGAGGCAGGCGAGCAGGAGGATGGCGCGGATGACGTTCATGGGAGATCCTCGGATCAGATGCGCAGGCCGCGCCGCCGCGGGGTATCGGGGTCGGCGTCGCCGCCGGCCAGCAGTCGCCGGCGCTGGGCCCACAGCGGTTCGAGCTCCGCGTCGCTGGCGTTGCGGGCGTAGCCGGCCTGCAATGTGCGATCGAGCGCGCGCAGTTCGGTGTCGGCGTCGACGTGGAGGTGCGGGGACGGAGTTGCTGCCAGGGTGGGCGCAGCTTTCCGGGCTACGGGCATCGGCTGCATCAGCGGCAACAGCACGACGACCGCGGCCAACGCCAGCGTGCTCGCTGCGATGCCGATGCGCCGCTTCTGCCCGTACCGGCGTGCGCGATCGACGCGCCGCCACAGGTCGGGCGGCAGCGGCGCGTCCTGCAGCTGTTGCAGGTGTGCTTGCAGGATGTCGTCAGGGGTCATCATGGGGCTCGGGTTGGTCCAGTTCGTGCCGCAGCCGCGACAAGGTGCGCGAGACGATCGACTTCGACCAGCTTTCGCTGCGCCCGAAGCGCCGGCCGAGTTCAGGGTGCGACCAGCCTTCCATCGCGTGCAGCCATACCACGGTACGTTCGACGGGGCCCAACCGTCGCAACACGCCGAGCGATTCGGCATGGAGCAGAGGATCGGATCCGTGCCCGGGATGCGCCTCTTCTTCCTCGATGGCGACGAGGCGCCGGTCGCGGCGGAGGCGGTCAATCGCGGCGTTGGCCGCCACCCGCTTCAGCCACGGCCGCAGCGGCGTGTCGTCGCGGAAGCCGCCGAGGAACTGCAGCATCTTGAGGAAGCATTCCTGGGTGATGTCCTCGGCGGTCGACGGGTTGCCGGTCAGGCGCAGCGCGAGCGCATGGATGGCGCGCGCATGGCGGCGATAGAGTTCGGCGAATGCCGCTTGCTGTCCCCAGCGAGCGCGGCGGACCAGTTGCGCTTCGTCATCCGTGTCGAGGGGACTGGGCATTGGCTCAAGGTACGTGCGAGCGCGCGCAACCGTCGCAGCGGGGGCGTGGACGCTGCGCGGGAGGGGGGTCAGGGGAGCGTTGCGTCGAGCTCCGCCAGGCGAGCCGGTGTGCCGACATCGGTCCAGCGCCCGCCGTGACGCTCGCCGCCGACCCGTCCCCGCGCCATCGCCGCGCGCAGCAGCGGAGCCAGTTTGAAGCGGGGCGGTGAGGCATCGGCGCCCGGCGCATCGCCGATCACCTGGCGCCAGTCTTCGAACAGCGTCGGACGATAGACGCCGATGCCTGCGAAGGTCAGGCGTTCGTTGCCATCGCTGTCGACATGCCCGTTCGCGGCGAGCGCGAAGTCGCCACGCGGGTTGTGCGACGGATTGTCGACCAGCACCAGGTGCGCGTCGCCCGCGGGCTCGCGCGGCAGGCGGGTGAAGTCGTAGTCGGTCCAGATGTCGCCGTTGATGGCGATGAACGGCGCGCTGGTATCGCCGCACAGCAACGGCAGGGCGTAATGCATGCCGCCGCCGGTTTCCAGCGGTACCGGACCCTCGTGCGAATAGGCGATGCGCAGGCCCCAGCGCGCGCCGTCTCCCAGCACCTGCGGGAACCGGTCCGCCAGCCACGAGATGTTGACCACCACGTCGCGCACGCCGGAGGCTGCGAGCTTTTCCAGGTGCCACGCGATCAGCGGCTTGCCGCCGGCTTCCAGCAGCGGCTTGGGCGTGGTGTTCGTCAGCGGCCGCATGCGCTCTCCAAGGCCGGCGGCGAAAATCAGCGCCTTCATGCCGCGGCCAGCGCCTGCATCGCCGGCTTCACCCGCTGTTCGAGGAGTTCGGCCAGCGGCCGCAACTGCGGATGCCGCGGCAGCACGTCGTCGAGATAGCCGATGAAGCGCGGTGCGTCGGCAAGATAGTGCGACTTGCCGTCGCGATGATGCAGGCGGGCGAAGATGCCGAGGATCTTGAGGTGGCGCTGCACGCCCATCCAGTCGGCATCGCGCAGGAACGCGTCCAGCGGCGGAACCGGCAGCCGGGCAGCGGATGCGCGCTGGTGGTAGCGCTGCAGCCAGCCGTCGACGCGGGCCAGAGGCCAGCCGAGGAACGCATCCTTGAACAGGCTGGCCGGATCGTATGCGATCGGCCCGCGCACGCAGTCCTGGAAATCGAGCACCGCCGGGCCGGGCGCCGTCGGCATCAGGTTGCGTGGCATGAAATCGCGGTGCGCCAGGACCTTGGGTTGCGACAGCGCGTTGTCCATCAGCCGGCGCTGCGCGAGTTCGAGGCGTTCGAGGTCGTCGCAATCGAGTTGCAGGCCCAGGTGCCGGCGCAGGAACCACTCCTCGAACAGCCCGGCGTCGCGCTGCAGCAACGTCTCGCCGAACGTGCCCAGGTCCTGCGGCGGCGTAATCGACTGCAGGCGCAGCAGCTGTCCGATCGCAGCGTCGAAGTGCGCATCGGCATTGTCGTCGTCGATCACCTGCGCCAGGGTCGGGCCGCCGAGGTCCTCGATCAGCAGGAAGCCCTGGTCGAGGTCGCGTGCCAGCACCTGCGGCACGCGCACGCCGCCGGATTCGAGCAGGTCGCGCATGCGCAGCCACGGGCCGGTGTCCTCGAGATCGGGCGGCGCGTCCATGACGATGCGCGACGGGTCCTCGCCCACGGTGCGCCAGTAGCTGCGGAAGCCGGCATCGACCGACGCGCGCTGCAGCTCCAGTCCGGGATGGCCGCTCGCACGGCGCGCCCATTGCAGGCGCTGCGCCTCGCGTGGCGGGGATGTGGCGGGCGCTGGCATCGCGTCTCCTGACAACGGAAGCGGTCGGGGCACAGGGTAAACTGCCGACGCCCTCCCCACGAGCCCTGACGATGTCCGACCAAGCCGCGCGCCTGCAACCGGTCCTGCTCTCGGGCGGGTCGGGGACGCGGCTGTGGCCGCTCTCGCGCGAGGCGTACCCGAAGCAGTTCCTGGCGCTCGCCGGCGAGCGCACGATGCTGCAGGACACCTGGCTGCGGGTTGCGACGCTGGCCGAAGGTGCCGCACCGATCGTGGTCGCCAACGAGGAACACCGTTTCCTCGCGGCCGAGCAGCTGCGCCAGGTCGGCATGGAGCACGCCGCGATCGTGCTCGAGCCGGTTGGCCGCAACACCGCGCCGGCGATCGCCGCGGCGGCGCTGCAGGCGGCGGCGCAGGGCGACGACCCGCTGCTGCTGGTGCTGCCCTCCGACCACGTCGTCCGCGACGTGGCAGCCTTCCAGGCCGCCGTGCGCGCGGCCATTCCGTCGGCGCTGGACGGCGCGCTGGTGACTTTCGGCATCGTGCCCGAATCGGCCGAAACCGGCTTCGGCTACATCCAGTCCGAGGCCGGCCAGTCTGGCGAGCGAGGCGTGCGCCGGGTGCTGCGCTTCGTCGAGAAGCCCGACGCAGCCACCGCGCAGCGCTACCTCGATGCAGGCGATCATTACTGGAACAGCGGCATGTTCCTGTTCCGTGCGTCGCGCTACCTGGCCGAGCTGGAGCGCTTCCGCCCGGACATCCTGGCCGCGGTGCGCGCGGCCCTGGCAGCCGCGCAGCGCGACGGTGATTTCATCCGCCTGGACAAGGCCGCGTTTGCCGCCAGCCCGTCGGATTCGATCGACTACGCGGTGATGGAAAAGACCGACCGGGCGATGGTCCTGCCGGTCGACATCGGCTGGAACGACGTCGGTTCCTGGTCGGCGCTGTGGGACGTCAGCGAGCAGGACGCCGAAGGCAACGCCCGCCACGGAGACGTGATCGCCATCGACAGCCACAACAGCTATGCCTACGCGCGGCGGCTGGTGGCGCTGGTGGGCGTGGACGACCTGGTCGTGGTCGAGACCGACGACGCGGTGCTGGTGGCGCACAAGGACAAGGTGCAGCAGGTCAAGGAGGTGGTCGCCCGGCTCAAGGCCGAGCAGCGCAGCCACGCCATCCTGCATCGCGAGGTGCATCGCCCCTGGGGCAGCTACGATTCGGTCGACCAGGACGACGGTTTCCAGGTCAAGCGGATCAAGGTCAAGCCCGGCGCGCGACTGTCGCTGCAATCGCACCGGCATCGCGCCGAACACTGGATCGTCGTGCGCGGCATCGCGAGGGTGACCCGGGACAACGATGTCTTCGACCTGCATGCCAACCAGTCGACCTACATTCCGCTGGGCGCCAGGCACCGGCTGGAGAATCCGGGCACGGAGATGCTCGAGCTGATCGAGGTGCAGTCCGGCGATTACCTCGGCGAGGACGACATCGTCCGCTACGAAGACGTCTACGGCCGTTCGTAGCCGCCGTCACCTGATCGGCACCTGTAGGAGCGGCTTCAGCCGCGAGCTCTTGCTGGCCGTCGAGGATGCCGCTGGAAAAGCTCGCGGCTGAAGCCGCTCCTGCCAGGGCTGCCGCTCTCCCGATCCGCCAGGATTTCGCGGCCGGGCTGGCTACAATGTCGCCGATGAGCGCCCCGGAATCCGACAGCGACCTCGACCGCCTCGAGGCCGAAAGCCTGCATGTCCTGCGCGAGGTCGCCGCGCAGTGCCGCAACCCGGTGCTGCTGTATTCGATCGGCAAGGACAGCTCGGTGCTGCTGCACCTGCTGCTCAAGGCGTTCGCCCCGGCGCGGCCGCCGATTCCGCTGCTGCACGTCGATACGACCTGGAAGTTCCGCGAGATGATCGCGTTCCGTGACCGCCGCGCCGCGGAAACCGGGGTGGAGCTGCGCGTGCACGTCAACCAGGACGGCGTGCGCGATGGCGTCGGGCCGCAGACCCACGGCGCCAGCGTGCATACCGAAATCATGAAGACGCTTGCGCTCAAGCAGGCGCTCGACGCGGGCGGCTTCGATGCCGCGATCGGCGGCGCGCGCCGTGACGAGGAAAAGTCGCGTGCCAAGGAACGCGTGTTCTCGTTCCGCGACGCGCGCCACCGGTGGGATCCGCGCAGGCAGCGGCCCGAACTGTGGGACGTGTACAACGCGCGCGTCGGCGCCGGCGAGAGCGTACGCGTGTTCCCGCTCTCGAACTGGACCGAGCTCGATGTCTGGCGCTACGTCCGCCGCGAAGCGATTCCGGTGGTGCCGCTTTACTTCGCCGCGCGCCGCCCGGTGGTCGAACGCGATGGCGCGCTGATCATGGTCGACGACGACCGCTTCGGTCTCGAGCCGGGCGAGTCGCCGACCATGCGCATGGTCCGCTTCCGCACGCTGGGCTGCTATCCGCTGACCGGCGCGGTGGAATCGGACGCCGCCGACCTCGACGCGATCATCGCCGAGATGGAGGCCGGGACGCAGTCCGAGCGCGCCGGGCGCCTGATCGACCATGCCGACGGCGATTCGATGGAGAAGAAGAAGCGCGAGGGATATTTTTGAACGCCGGAACCCGGTTCCCGGTCGCGTTGGATTGACGGAGGATGCGGTCCATGGCTAGCGCTGCAGACAATCTGACGACGATGGACGAAGCCGCGTTCGCTGCTCCCGACTCCGCGATCCCCGAGCCGCAATCCCGGCTCCTGCGCCTGGTCGCCTGCGGCAGCGTCGACGATGGCAAGAGCACGCTGATCGGGCGGCTGCTGTTCGAGGCCGGGCGCGTTCCCGACGACGAACGCGCGGGGCTCGTGCGTGCAAGTGCCGTGCACGGCACGCGTGGCGGGGAGATCGACTACGCGCTGCTGCTCGACGGCCTGGAAGCCGAGCGCGAACAGGGCATCACCATCGACGTGGCCTGGCGCCACCTGCAGACGCCGCGGCGGAGGTTCCTGATCGCCGACTGCCCCGGACACGCCCAGTACACCCGCAACATGGCCACCGGCGCCTCGCTCGCCGACCTGGCTATCGTGCTCGTCGACGCGACCCGCGGCCTGCTGCCGCAGACCTTCCGCCACACCGCGATCGCCGCGTTGTTCGGCGTGCGCCACGTGCTGCTGGCGGTGAACAAGATGGACTGCGCCGGATACGATCACGCGGTGTTCGAAGGCATCGCCGACGCGTACCGCGCGCATGCCGCGCGCCTGGGCATCGAGCACGTGGTTGCGATTCCGGTGGCCGCGGCAACCGGCGAGAATGTCACCGCGGCATCGCCCAACCTGCCGTGGTACGAAGGCGCCGACGTGCTACGGCATCTCGAAACGGTGCGGATCGCGCCGCGCGCGCAGTCGCTGCCGGCGCGGCTGCCGGTGCAGATGCTGCTGCGCGACGGGGACGGCAGCCGCTGGCTGGCGGGCACGCTGGTCTCCGGCGCGCTCGCGACCGGGGCTTCGATCCGGGTCGAACCCGCGGGGGTGGAAACCGCGATCGCCGCGCTGACCGTCGCGGGCAAGGCGGCCGACCGCGCCCACGCCGGGGACGCGATCGCGGTGCGCCTGGCCGATGAAGTCGACGCCGGCCGCGGCGACGTACTCGTCGACGTGCGCGCGCCGCTGGCGGCTAGCGATCAGTTCGCCGCGGACCTGCTGTGGTTCGACGAGGCGTCCCTGCTGCCAGGGCGACGCTACCAGCTCAGGCTTGGGACGCGCCAGGTCGGTGCGCGGATCAGCGAGCTCAGGCATCGCCTCGACCCGGCCAGCCTGCAGCCGCTGGCCGCACGCCACCTGGACGCCAACGACATCGGCGAAGTCACGCTGTCGCTGGATGCCGCCGTGGCGTTCGCCCCATATCGCGAGGAACCGGCGCTCGGCGGCTTCATCCTGGTCGATCCGCTGTCGCGCGCGACCGTGGGCTGCGGCATGATCCGTCACGGGTTGCGCCGGGCCGACAATATCCATTGGCAGACGCTGGACGTGGACCGCACCGCGCGCGCCGCGATCAAGGGCCAGCGGCCGCGCTGCGTGTGGTTCACCGGCCTGTCCGGAGCCGGCAAGTCGACGATCGCCAACCTGGTCGAGCGCGGCCTGCTGGCGCGCGGCTGTCACACCTACCTGCTCGACGGCGACAACGTGCGCCACGGCCTGAACCGCGACCTTGGATTCACCGACGAGGATCGGGTCGAGAACATGCGCCGGGTCGCCGAAGTGGCGAAGCTGATGACCGATGCCGGCCTGATCGTGCTGGTGAGTTTCATTTCGCCGTTCCGCGCCGAACGCGCCGCCGCGCGCGCACTGTTCGCCGAAGGCGATTTCCTCGAGGTGTTCGTCGATACGCCGCTGGCCGAAGCCGAACGGCGCGACGTGAAGGGGCTCTACGCCAAGGCGCGGCGCGGCGACCTCCCCAACTTCACCGGCATCGATTCGCCCTACGAAGTTCCGGAGCAGCCGGAGATGGTGCTCGACACGACGGCGGAGTCGTCGGAGCGCCTTGCAGAGCGCGTGGTGGGGCGCCTGCTGGATTGATCCACGCAGGCGACGACCCGCCCGCGGCGCAGGAGCGGCTTCAACCGCGAGCTCTGCCGGAGGGGCGGTGCATGGAGAATCTCGCGGCTGAAGCCGCTCCGGCGGGTTTCCTGGCGGGTGCGGCCAGCATGCAGTGCAAAAAGAAGCCGGGCATCGCCCGGCTTCTTTGCTTCGTCGCGCTCAGCGCGGAGGCAGCGTGGTGCGCTTGCGCCGGAACAGGCTCACGACGATCAGGATCACGATCGCGCCGGCCAGCGCGGCGAGGAAACCCGCCGGTTCGCCCGCTTCGTAGTATCCGGTCGCCTGCCCGATCCAGCCCGCCAGCAGGGCGCCGGCGATGCCCAGCAGGGTGGTCAGGATGATGCCCATGCTGTCCTTGCCGGGCTTGAGCAGGCGCGCCAGCACGCCGACGATGAATCCGATGAGGATGATGTAGAGCCAGTTGTTGCTGCCGAACAGACCTTCCATTCCAGAACCTCTTCGCGGTGGAGGACCGGCCGAAGCTTAGCAGCCAGCGGCCGGGTCTCGCTTCGACGGTCAGCAGCAGCCGTGGTTGCCGTTGCGCGATCCGCTGTCGGCGGCGACGGCCGCGCCCGTGGTCTCGCCGCGCAGGCTGGCGGCGTGGTGCGCCGCGATCACACGGGCCACCGAGGCGGTGACCTTCTTGCCCATTGGGATGTGCAGGAACTCGTTGGGCCCATGCGCATTGGAATGCGGGCCGAGGACGCCGGTGATCATGAACTGCGCGCCGGGAAACTTCTCGCCGAGCATGCCCATGAAGGGAATCGAACCGCCTTCGCCCATGTACATCGCCGGCCGGCCGTAGAACTCCTGGCTGGCGTCGTCGATCGCCTTCTCCAGCCAGGACGACATCGCCGGGGCGTTCCAGCCGGTGGACGCCTTTTCCAGTTCGAGCGTGACGTGCGCGCCGTTGGGCGGATCGCGCAGCAGCGCTTCCTTGAGCAGGTCGCCGGCGACCTTGCCGTCCAGGGTTGGTGGCAGCCGCAGCGAAAGCTTCACCGCGGTGTGCGGGCGCAGCACGTTGCCGGCGGAGGCGAGCGGCGGCATGCCGTCCACGCCGGTCACCGACAGGGCCGGGCGCCAGGTCCGGTTGAGCACGAGCTCGGTGAGGTCTTCGGCCATCGGCGTCATGCCGGGCAGGAACGGGAACTTGTCGAACACCGCGGTGTCCAGCACCTCGGCGCACCGTTTCGCCTGCGCCAGCCGGTCGGCGGGCACCTCCGCGTGCAGGCCTTCGAGCAGGATCCGGCCGCTGTCGGCGTCCTCGATGCGCGAGAGCAGCTGGCGCAGCAGGCGGAAGCTCGACGGCACCACGCCGGAGGCGTCGCCCGAGTGCACGCCTTCCTCCAGCACTTTGACGGTGAAGTTGCCGCCGGCCAGGCCGCGCAGCGACGTGGTGCACCACAGCTGCTCGTAGTTGCCGCAGCCCGAGTCCAGGCACACCACCAGCGAAGGCTTGCCGATGCGATCGGCGAGGTGGTCGACGTAGGCCGGCAGGTCGTAGCTGCCCGACTCCTCGCAGGCCTCGATCAGCACCACGCAGCGCGCGTGCGGCGCGCCCTGGTCCTGCAGCGCCTGGATCGCCGCCAGCGAACCGAAGATCGCGTAGCCATCGTCGGCGCCGCCGCGTCCATACAGCTTGTCGCCGCGCAGTACCGGCTTCCACGGGCCGAGGTCGTCGTCCCAGCCGGTCATCTCCGGCTGCTTGTCGAGGTGGCCGTAGAGCAGCACGCAGTCCTCGCCGTGCGCGCCCGAGGCCTGCGCATCGTCGCGTCCGCCCGAAGCCGGGATGTCGATGAAGATCAGGGGCGTGCGGCCTTCCAGCCGCACCACCTCGAGCGCCATGCCCGGGATCGACTGCGCGCGGGCCCAGGCCTCCATCAGCCTGACCGCATCGTCCATGTAGCCGTTCTTCACCCAGTTCGCGTCGAACATCGGCGACTTGTTGGGAATGCGGATGTATTCGACGAGCTGGGGAACGATTTCGTCGTCCCACTTCGCGGCGACGAAGCGTTCGATCTTGCTGGCATCCATGGAAGGGCCTCGCTGGTGTGAATGCCCACGATTCTACGCTCCCGCCCGTGTAGGAATTTTCCTACGCCCGGCCGCGGTGAATCCCTGCGCCACGCTGCGGCCTGCGGCGATGGGCGGAGCCCGGAGGGCGGGCGAGACTGTTTCCACCGGGGCAATCGGCTGCCGGGGAACGGAATCCACCTACTACAAGGAGTTGGGACATGACATCCATCAGGACCATCGTCGCCTCGCTGCTGCTGTCGCTGCTGCTGGCCGGAGGCGCGCTCGCCGCCGAGCGCATCAACATCAACACGGCCGACGCGGCCACCATCGACCGCGTGCTGGTCAACGTCGGGCCGGCAAAGGCGGAAGCCATCGTCGCCTACCGCAAGCAGCACGGCGCCTTCAAGAGCACCGAGCAGCTGGCGATGGTGAAAGGCATCGGCCTGAAGACGGTCGAGAAGAATCGCGAACGGATTTCCTTCGGCGCGGAAAGAAAGACCAAGCCGGCCAAGTCGGTGGCAGGGGCGAACATGGGCGCCGCGAACCGCTGACGCGTCGATCGTCACCGGTCCCGCCAAGGACGGCGGACATCGGCGGCGGGAGCACGGAAGCTCCGCTGGAACGGGCAAGAAGCCCAACAGGGACGTTTGCCACCCGGACGTGCGGAGTTGCATGATCCGGGTGGCTTTTTTTCTCCTGACTTGATTGGAACTGCGTCGGTCGCGAGTCCCTGGCTTTGGAGGAGCTGCGTCAGCCGCGAGCCGCTGACCTGTAGGAGCGGCTTCAGCCGCGAGCTCCTGGCTTTGAAGGAGCAGCTTCCAGTACCGAGTTCCTGACTCTGTGGGAGCGGCTTCAGCCGCGAGCTCCCAGCGCGAGTGCCATGGCGCCCCCAGCGCGCCGTCCAGCATCCCCCGGCCGCCCGCTACACTCGCCGCATGCCTTCCACGCAGCCCTCGCGGGTGATCCCCGCCAACGAATACCGCCGCGAACGCTGGCGCAACGGCTTCGGCTGGACCCGCGAGATCCATGCCGAGCGCCCCGAACCTGCCGCGGAATGGACGTGGCGGCTGTCGATCGCCGAAATCGAGCAGGACGCGCCGTTCTCCGCGTTTCCCGGGGTCGACCGGGAGCTGCTGCTGCTGCGCGGCAATGGCCTGCGCTTGCGCTTCGATGATGGCGATGCGCACCTGCTGGAACCACCGCACGGCCGGCTGCGTTTCGCGGGAGAACGGGCGCTGGTCGGCGAGCTGGTTGACGGGCCCACGCACGATTTCAACCTGATGTGGCGGCGCGATGCGATCGTCGCCGAACTGCTGCACCGGCCCCTGGTCGGGCCGATGGTGTTCTTCGCCGGGCCCGGGACAACGTGGGCGCTGCACCTGCTCGCGGGCGAGGCGCGCTTCGACGCCGCCTCCTCGCTCCCGCCGCTGCGGGCGGGCGATACGGCGCTGCTGGCGGAGCCGCAGCGCACTCGGCACCTGCTCGACGGCGGTGGCGAACTGCTGGTGATCCGCCTGGAACCGAGCGGCGGCGCCCGCGACTGACAAGCCCTCGCCGCGCGACGGATCGCGGAATGCGACTGCCCAGGTCGAATCCAGCTGGCCGATGGATACCAGCCTCGCGACACCGGTCTGCGCCCAGGCCGCCATCTGCATCGCCAACACGCCAATCCGTTCAGTACACGTCGCGCCGGTAGCGGCCCTCGCGCAGCAGTTGCTCGATCGTCGCGTCGCCCAGGACGTCCCGCAGCACCGCGTCCACGTCCGGCGCCATGCCCTGCAGGCTGCCGCAGACGTGGATCGCAGCGCCTTCGCGGACCCAGGTGCGCAGCGTGTCGGCCGCATCGCGCAGCGCGTCCTGCACGTAACGGCGTCGCGCACCGTCGCGCGAGAAAGCGAGGTCCAGGCGCTCGACGAAGCCGTCGGACTGCCAGCGCTCGATGTCGGCGCGGTAGTGGAAGTCGCGATCGCCGTTGCGTTCGCCGAACAGGAGCCAGTTGCGGCGCGCACCGGCGTCGGTGCGCGCGGCCAGGTGCGCGCGGAGGCCGGCGATGCCGGTGCCGTTGCCGACCAGCACCAGCGGTCGCTCCGGGGCGGGCGGGTGGAAGTTGGCGTTGCTGCGGATGCGCAGGTCGATGGTTGCCCCGGGCGCCGCGTGTTCGCACAGCCACCCGCTGCCCAGGCCGCTGCGGCCATCGGGTCGGCGCATGTGCCGGATCAGCAGCTGCAATATGCCTTCGCGCGGTATCGAGGCGATCGAGTATTCGCGATGCGGCAGGGGCTTGAGGACATCGGCAAGCGCCTGCGCGTCCAGGCCGGCTACTGCGGCGGGATCGGGCAGGTGCGCGCGCGACAGCGCGTCGCCGAGCGTGAGCGGCCTGCCTTCGAAGCGCACCTGCGTTTCGGTCGCCAAGGCGAGCGTGGAGACCAGCGCGTCGACCGCCGCAGGCGCATTGCGCGGGCCGATCTCCGCGATGTCGCCGGCCTGCCAGGCTGGCTGCATGCCCGCCGGCGGCGCGAGGGCGAGTTGGAACACAGGCTCACCCGCGCTGCCGGCATTGAGCTCGGCGCGCTCGCGCAGTTGCCACGGTTCGTAGGCCACCGGCGACCAGTCGGGCAGCTCCGGCGCCTGCGCGAGCAGGCCCAGGTGATGCTGCCAGTGACGCAGTGCGCCGGGGTCGCCGTCGTCGACTTCGACCAGGTCGAACAGCGGCGTCGCACCCGCCTGGCGCAACCACTGGTCGAGGCGATGGCCAAAGCCGCAGAACTCGTCGTATTCGCGGTCGCCGAGCGCCAGCAGCGCAAACCGGAGCGCGGGAAGCGTGCCCCGCGTGGCGAGCACGTCGCGGACGAACCCCAGCGCGGAGTAGGGCGGATCGCCTTCGCCGGTGGTGCTGACCACGAACAGGGCGCGCGTGGTCGCCGACAGCGTCGCGGCGTCGACGTCGAGCAGTTCGCGCAGCTCCACGTCCATGCCGGCTTCGACGAGCGTCGCGGCGGTGCGTTCGGCGAGCTGCTGGGCGAAGCCCGTCTGGCTGGCCCAGGCGACCAGCACTCGCGCGCTGCCGGTCGCGGCCCGAGGTGCGCGGCGCGGGCGCGAGCGCCACAGCAGCCAACCGCTGAAAGCCGCGTAGGACGCAATCGCGGACGCTGCCCAGGCCCATCGCGCGCGCTGCGGCGACGCCGGCCACCAGGCATCGTCGTGCAGCGGAAGCAAGGCCAAGGCCAGCGCGAGCAGGCCCAGCAGCGCAAGGCCATTGCCAAGCGTCGCAAGCGGAACGCCCCGGGCGCTGCGCGGAGCGGTGCTCATGATGCGAGCCGGTCGAGGAAGGCGGGAGTCATACGGATCCCGGCACCGAGCGCTTCCGCGGGGACGAAGCGCGCAGCCAGCCCGCGCGCGCGGGCGAAGGCGAAACCGTCGTCGAATCCCATCACCGTCAGCGCCGTGGCCCAGCCGTCGGCGCGCATCGCGTCGTCGGCGATCACCGTTACCGCGGCCGGCGCGTTTTCGACCGGCGCGCCGCTGCGCGGGTCCAGCGTGTGCGCGTAGGTACGGCCGTCGCGTTCGAATCGATGCCAGTGCACGCCGGAGGTGGCGACCGCGAAGCCGCCAAGCGACAGCACGCAGGGCGTCGCGTCATCGGCGCCCGGCGCGCTTTCGACCAGCACCCGCCACGGTGACCCATCGGGCTTGTGGCCGTAGCCGAGCAGTTCGCCGCCGACCTCCACCAGCGCATCGGCGATCCCGCGTTCGCGCAGGCACGCGGCCACCGCATCCACGCCATGCCCCTTGGCGATCGCCGACAGATCAAGCGCGGCGCCGCCGGGCTGCAGCACCGCGGACGGCGCGTCACGCAGCGCGATCCGCTGCCAGCCGATGCGTGCGCGGGCAGTGTCGATTTCGCCGGGATCGGGTATCCGCGGGGCGTTGCGGTCGGCGCCGAATCCCCACAGGTCCACCAGCGGTCCCACTGTCGGGTCATACGCGCCGCCGCTGGCCGAGGCGATCTCGAGGGCGCAGCGCAGCACGTCGTCGAACGGCTGCGGCAACGCCTGCCAGCTGCCGGCTTCGGCGCGGTTGTAGCGGCGGATGTCCGAGTCGGGTTCCCAGGTGCTCATCTGCGACACGACGCGGTCAAGCGTCGCCTGCACCGCGTCGTGCAGCGGCCGCAGCGCCAGGCGCGCATCGCCGGCCACGCACACGCGCCAGCGCGTGCCCATGGTGTCGCCATGGAGCGTGTGGACGACGCGGTCGCGGACGATGGTCTGGTTCAAGGCGTGGTGGCGCGCCGCGCACGACGATGCGCGGCGCGACGATCGGGGATCTACTGCGGCAGCACTTCCAGCGTGGCCACGTAGCCCAGCCGGCGCTGCTTGGCTTGCGGCATCGAAACCTTGTCGTCTTCGGTGGACGCATCGAGCCAGTACATGCCGGCCTCCGGCCAGGTGACGCTGAATTCGCCATTGGCGTCGGTGGTGACCTTGATCTCGTCCTGCGCGTTGCGGTAGCGCGTGCCGCCGCGGGTGATCTCCACCGCCAGGCCCGCGGCCGGCTTGCCGTCGACCTGGAAACGGAATGTCGCTTCCTCGCCCGCGAACAGGTCGTTGGGATGCGTCACCGGCACCAGTTCGAGCCCCACGCCGCTGGGCTTGAGCGCGACGTCGTTCGGCGATCCGTTGGTGACGAAGGTTTCCACCCGGCTGACCGATTCGCCGACTTCAAGATTCTTCGCGTCCTTCGGCACTTCGCTGGCGAAGGTGTCCGCCGTACCGCGCCAGCGCCGGGGCTTGCCGTCCTGTTCCCAGCGGCCGGTGAGGGAGTGGTTCGCCACCGCGATCCTGTACGTGCCCTGCTGCGCGAGTTCGACGTCGAACACGCTGCGGTACTTGCCGGTCGCGCCGTTCTGGGTTTCCACCTTGCTGCCGTCGGGTGCGATGACGGCGATGTTGTCCAGCCGCAGCGGCACGTGGTTGAAGTAGAACAGGTCGTTGGACACCGCCGCGTCGACCGTGATCCACGGATCCTCGCCGGCGACGACGGTCTGCGACGGCATCAGCCAGGCCTTGTGCGCGGACGCGGTGATCGGCAGCGCGGCGGCCAGGGCGAGCGCAAGCGCGAATGCGGGGGCGAGGGAACGCTTCATGGTGTGCTCCGGAATGCGGAAGGGAAGAGGGATGTGGCCGCTCAGGGCTTGATCGACAGCGCCACGGCGCCGAGTTCGGTCTTGCCCTGCGCCTTGCCGGACTGCGGCGTCGTCGCTGGCCAGGTGAAGGGGATCTTCAGCAGCTCGCGGCCGCCGACCTCGCGCACCGCCTCGACCACCAGCGTGTAGCTGCCGGGTGCGAGCTTCGCCAGCCGCGGGTCGGCGGTGTCGAAATCCAGCGCGTGCTTGCCGGCCGGCCGGGTCGGTCCGGTAACGCCATCGACCGGCAGGTCCAGGGTGCGGCCGGACCGGCGCCACCACTGCCGCAGGTCGGGCAGCCACTTGGTGCCGTGGCCTTCCTTGGTGTCCTTGTCCTGGTACCAGACCGCGAGATCGGCGACGGACTTGTTGCCGGCGCCTTCGATCCAGACCGCAACGTAGGGCCGGTGGTATTCGGCGACCCTGAGCTGCGGGATCTGGACGTCGACTTCGAACTGCGCGGCGTAGGCCGGCATGGCGAGCAGGCCGCTGAGGGCGATGGTGAGCGTAACGCGCATGAATACCTCGTCGGTCTTGTCGGTCAGTGGATGAACAGCAGTGCGAGCAGCAGCGGCACCAGCAGCCCGAGCCCGACGTAGGGCCAGGTCATGCGGCGCTGGCGCGCGTGCATCTGCAGCAGGAACAGTCCGGTCACCGTGAACATCACGCAGGCGATGGCGAACACGTCGATGAACCAGCCCCACGCCGGCCCGGCATTGCGGCCCTTGTGCAGGTCGTTGAAATAGGAAATCCAGCCGCGCTCGGTGCGCTCGTACTCGATCGCGCCGTCCGCGCGCTGGATGCTGAGCCAGGCGTCGGCGCCTGGGCTTGGCATCGACAGGTAGACCTCGTCTTCCGACCACTCGGCGTCGCGCTTGCCGATCGCCGTGTCGAGTTCGCGGTCCAGCCAGTCGGCGATCCGTCCCGGCAGCGGCGCATGGCCTTCGACGCGATCGCCGAGCGATCGCAGCAGCGGCCCAGGGAGCGCGAGCGTCCGGGTGTCGACCTGCGGACTGCCCTCGATCTTCGCCGCATGGTTGAGGGTGATGCCGGTCATCGCGAACAGCAGCATCCCCACCAGGCACACGGCCGAACTGATCCAGTGCCACTGGTGCAGCGTGCGCAGCCAGAAGCCGCGGCGGTGCTGGTGGGTGCCTGGGTCGGTGCTCTGGGTGGTCGAAGGCAAGGTGTCGGATTCAAGGCACGGAAAGCGCGCAGTATAAGGTATGGATGAGAATCATTCTCACGAATGATGAGCCGCAGCGCCCGTGGCCATCACTGAAGAAGGCACTGGTCCAGTCGATCACGAGACGCCGCTGTCCTCAGGTCTCCGCCCAGCGCCGCAGCAGGTTGTGATACACGCCCGTCAGCTGCAGCAGCGCGGCGCGGTCGGCGCCGGACCGGGTCAGGCTCTGGATCGAGGCGTCGAGTTCGAACAGCATCCGCCGCTGGCTGTCGTCGCGGATCAGGCTCTGCACCCAGAAGAACGAGGCCAGGCGCGCGCCACGCGTGACGGGCTCGACGCGGTGCAGGCTGCTCGACGGATACAGGATCAGGTCCCCAGCCGGCAGCTTGACCTCGTGTTCGCCGTAGGTGTCGTGGACGACCAGTTCGCCCCCGTCGTATTCCTCCGGCTCGCACAGGAACAGCGTGCACGACACGTCGGTGCGCAACGTTCCGGCCGCTTGCCCCGGCATCGCGACGTGCATCACCGAACCATCGACGTGCAGCCCGTACTGGCCGCCGCCCTGGTAGCGGTTGAAGCGCGGCGGCAGCGTGCGCAGCGGCAGTGCGGCGGCGTGATAGAGCGGGCTGGCCGACAGCGCGGCGAGCACGGCGGCGCCCAGTTCACGCGCCAGCGGCGAGTTGTCGGCCAGCTGCTGGTTGCGCTTGACCTGCGCACCCTGCGCGCCGACCGTGGCCTTGCCGTCGATCCACTCGCCGCCGTCGAGCACCGCGCGGAAATGCGCGACCTGCGCGGCATCAAGGATGGCGGGAACGTGCAGCAACATGGCGTCGGGTCCTTCGGTACCGGTCAGAAGCGGATGTCGGCGCTGAGCATGAAGGTGCGCGGCGCGCCGGGCGTGTAGCGATAGCCGCTCTTGTTGATCGCGGCCACGTACTGCTTGTCGAACAGGTTGTAGCCATTCAGGCGCAGGCTGACGCTGTCATTGACCGCGTACGAGACCATCGCGTCGTACACCGTCCAGGACTTGGTCGATTGCGGCGTGCCCACCGCGCCATCGGTGCCCTTGTGCAGGCCGGCGGTATAGCGAACGCCGCCGCCCACCGTCAGGCCGAACGGGAACTGGTAGGTCGTCCAGCTGGTGACGGCCTCGTCCGGCGTGTAGGTCAGGTTGCGGCTGCCGTCCTCGGCCAGGCTTGCGCCCTCGGTGACCGTGGCGTCCTGGTGGAGGTAGCCCAGCGACAGGTTCCAGTGGTCGGTGATGTTGCCGATCGCGGACACCTCGACGCCCTGCACCCGCTTCTCGCCCGTCTGCGAATAGCCACCAGGCGCGCCCGTGTCGGCGACGATCTCGTTGCTCACGTTGGTCTGGAACAGGGCCAGGTTCAGCGCCAGCCCGTTCTCCGGCAATACCCACTTGGTGCCGACCTCGTAGGTCCGGGCCTTCTGCGGATCGTTGTTGATGTTGTCGGCGCTGTTGGCCGCCTCGCTGAGGCTGAAGTTGGCGCCGCCCGGCGGCTGCTGCGACAGCGCGGCGTTGGCGTAGAGGCTGACCGCCTCGGTCGGCTTGTAGACCGCTCCGAGTTTGTAGTTGAGCAGGGTGTCGGACGATTCGAGATCGGCGGTGGGGATGATGCTGCCGTCGGCGACGCCGCTGGGGCAGGCGATGCCGCGTCGCGGCAGGGGCACCACCGTGGTGCAGATGCCGGTGGCGTCGTAATCGGTGGTGTAGCGGTCGGCGCGCACGCCGGCGGTCAGCAGGAAGCGCTCGCCGAACTTCAGGGTGTCGAACACATACAGCGCGGCGGTGTCGGTCCTGCCGTTGGCGACCGTGCCATTGCGCCCGTACGCCAGCGTGCCGGCGTCGCGCCAGTCCGGGTCGTAGAGGCTGATCGGATCCAGGCTGCCGCTGACGGCAATGCCGTGCGCGGACTGCTCTTCGCGGGTCAGTTCCAGGCCGGTGCTGAGGAAATGCTCGACCGCCCCGGTGCTGAAGTCCGCGCGCAGGTTCAGCTGGTCGGTGAGGATTGTGTTCTCCTGGTCCCGGCTGCTGAACGTGCCGCGCACCAGGGTGTACGTCGACAGGTCATCCTTGTCCGTCCAGCGGATGTTGCCGGCCTGCTCGTCCTCGTCGGTGCCGCCGGTGGTCATCAGCGAGGTGATCAGGTACTCCTGCCCGGTCTTGCCCCAGCGCAGCGTGTTGCTGAGCTTCAGCGTGTCGGAGACGTCATGCTCGAGCCGCAGCGTGGCCATCTGCGCGGTCACGTCGTCGTGGTCGAGCGGGCTGCCATAGAAGTTCTCCCGATCGACCGGATGGCCTGAAAGCTGCTCCAGGCCAGGCTGCGGCATCCAGCTCGGCAGTCCGATGGTCGGCACGAACCCGTCCGGCACGTTGTCCTGGCGCACGTAAAGCAGGTTGAGGAACACGCGGGTGTCGGTGCCGAGCCCGAATCCCAGCGACGGCGCGATGCCCCAGCGCGCATTGTTGACCGGCCCGCGGCCGGCGACATCGCTGTCCTGCCACATCGCGTTCAGGCGCAGCGCGCTGGTGTCGCCCAGGCGGGTGTTCCAGTCGGCGGTGGCCCGCTGCTGGCCTTCGTTGCCGGCGGAGAGGCTGGCGGATGTCGCGCCGCGCAGGTTGGCCTGCTTCGACACCATGTTGATCGCGCCGGTCGGCGCGGAGCGGCCGGTGTCGGTGCCGGCGGGGCCTTTCACCACCTCCACCTGGTCGATGTTGAACAGGTCGCGCGAGACCGCGCCGAGGTCGCGCGCGCCATCGACGAAGATGCTGCTGGAACTGTCGAAGCCGCGCATGTACAGCGTGTCGCCGGTGGTGGTGTTGCCGTTCTCGCCTGCATAGAACGTGCCCACGCCGGGGCTGTTGCGCAGCGCTTCTGCCAGGGTGGTGGCGCCCTGCTGCTGGAGAAGTTCCTTGCCGAGCACCTCGATGGTCTGAGGCGTGTCCTGCAGGGTCTGGGTGAATTTGGGCGAGACCACGAAACTGTTCAGGCCATGCACTTCCACCGCGTCGAGAGTCGTGGCCTGCGGTTCGGCCGCGGGCCCGGAGGGAGCGTCCTGCGCGACCGCGCTGGCCGGCAGGCCGAGCGCCAGGCTGGTCAGCAGGGTGGCGGCGGTCAGCGGCTGGGACGGTTTCGATGCCGGGGTGGCGTGCTTGCGACTGGTGATGTGGGCCATGGTGCCTCTGTTGAATGGGGGAGACGCCCGGCCGGACACGCGCGCGAGCGTGAGGCGTCGGGTGTCCGGACCTCGTGGCGGGCCTATGGCTGGCTGGGGGTGGCTTTGGCTTCGGCGCGGACTGCGGGCCGGCCCCGGTATCGCAGGGCCGGCGGCCGGAGAGCGCGGCGGGGTGCGGGTATTCAACCCCAAACGATAATGATTCGCAATGCTTTTCGCATTGGGGCAACATGGCGAGCGGCAAGCCAATGCCCGGCCGTAGGGCATGTTGCCCTTGAAGGAGTGGCTTGGGCCTGAGGTTTCCAGGCAGGCGGGCCGGCTCATTTCGAAAGGCCAGGGCGGGCTGCTGTCAGCCGAGCCGCGTGAAAAGCTCGCGCTGAAGCCGCTCCTACAGGTCTGGCTCTGGATGGGCGGTCGGAACGACGGCCACAGGCATCGGCGCTCGCGGGCTAGCGGTCGTCGCGCGTCCAGACCGCGCCGTCCTCGATCTTCACCGGGAACTTCGCCACCGGCGCGTACGCCGGTGCGCACAGTGCGCGCCCGTCGCGGACATCGAACTTCGCGCCATGCAGCGTGCATTCGATGGTCGCATCGCCGCCGTCGAAGCTGCCGGCCGACAGCTCGAAATCCTCATGGCTGCAGCGGTCCTCGAGCGCGTAGAAATCGCCGTCGACGTTGAACACGATGATCGGCGTGTCGCCGTCCCAGGCCACCGCGGTTTCGCCGGGAAGCAGTTTGGAAGTGGCGCAGACGCGGATCCAGTCGGACATGCAGGTTGCTCACGAAATTTGCCGACCATTGTAGGAGTGGCGGAAGCCGCGAGGGATGATGCCGCGCGGCGGCAACTTTCACCGTGGCGCCGGGACGGCGATTGCGGCTCCCGCCGCTCCTACAACATCTTTTCGAGGACCTCGAAGCGCAGGTCGTCGCGTTTGGGGATGCCGAAGCGCTCGTCCCCGTGCGGGAACGGCTTGTATACGCCGGTGCGGCGGTAGCCGCGGCGCTCGTAGAAGGCGATCAGCTCGTCGCGGATGTCGATCACGGTCATGCGCATGTCGGGCAGCTGCCAGTCCTGGCGCGCGATGCGTTCGCATTCGGCCAACAGCGACTTGCCGATGCCGCCGCCCTGCAGGCCCGGTACCACCGAGAACATGCCGAAATAGCCGTGGCCGCCTTCGTCGGCGACGTGCGCGCAGGCCAGCAGCCGGTGCGCCGGGCCTGATCCCGGGCCATTGCCGCGCTCGGCGAGCACCACGCGGCTGCGCGGACGCTCGATGTCCATGCGCAGGACGTCGGCGTCGATGCGGTTGCCGTCGAGGAAATCCGCTTCGGTAGTCCAGCCGGCGCGGCTGGCGTCGCCGCGGTAGGCGGAGGTCACCAGGGCGACGATGTCGTCGACGTCGGCGGTGGTGGCATTACGGAAGGCGAGTTCGATCATGATGGTCCCAATGTTTCCACGCTTCGCTCCGCCAGGAGCAAGCCGAACCGCGCGCTCGTTGCTTCCCCTCCGTCGCCGGCGCAGACAGCAGCGTTGGAGGGGGCTACAGGTTCGCTGGCTCCGGCTCCATCCTTCCCGACCTCCCTGACTCGACGGAAGGACGGACAGGCCAAAACAAGCTCGCGGCTTCCGCCGCTCCTGCAGATGTCACGGGGTCGCAGACTGGGTGGCCGGCGACTCAGGCCAGCAGGCCGCGCACCTTGCGCAGCGCGGCGACGAAGGCTTCGATTTCCTCGTGCGTATTGTAGAACGCCAGCGACGCGCGACAGGTGGCGCCGATGCCGAACCACTGCAAAAGCGGATGCGCGCAATGCTGGCCAGAGCGGATCGCCACGCCCTCGATGTCGAGCAGGGTGGCCAGGTCGTGCGCGTGCGCGCCTTCGACCAGGAACGACACCACCGCGGCCTTGCCCTTGGCCGTGCCGTAGATGCGCAGGCCCTCGACTCGCGCCAGTTCCTCGTTGAGGTGCGCAAGCAGCTCCTGTTCCCGCGCCTCCACGTTGGCCATGCCCAGTGCATCGAGATAATCCACTGCCGCGCCAAGGCCGGCGAAGCCGGCGATGTTGGGCGTCCCGGCTTCGAACTTGCGCGGCGCGTCGTTGAACACGGTGCCGTCGAAGCGCACCTCGCGGATCATCTCGCCGCCGCCGATGAACGGAGGCATCGCTTCCAGGTGCTCGCGGCGTGCCCACAGCGCGCCGGTGCCGGTCGGGCCGCACATCTTGTGGCCGGTGAGGGCGTAGAAATCGCAGCCAATGGCGGCGACGTCGACCGGGCGGTGCGGCAGCGCCTGCGAGCCGTCGACGACCGTGACGATGCCGCGGCGGCGCGCCTCGTGGCAGATCCCGCGCACCGGGTTCACCGTGCCGAGGACGTTGCTGACATGGGCGATGGCAAGCAGCTTCACGTCCGCGGTCATCTTCGCCCGCAGCATGTCCATGTCGAGCGAGCCGTCGGGAAGCAGCTCCACCACCTCGATGCGCGCGCCGGTGCGCTGCGCCACCAGCTGCCACGGCACGATGTTGGCGTGGTGCTCCATGCGCGTGAGCAGGATCGCATCGCCCCCCTGCAGCCGCGGCAGCGCCCAGGAGTACGCGACCAGGTTGATCGCGAAGGTCGTGCCGCTGCACAGCACCAGGTCGTCGGGCCGGACGTGGATGAAACGCGCCAGCTTCCTGCGCGCGTTTTCGTAAAGTTCGGTCGCCTCGCCACCGAGCGTGTGCACGGCGCGGCTGACGTTGGCGTTGTGCCGGCGATAGAAGTCGTCGACCGCCTCGATCACCGACGTCGGCTTCTGCCCGGTGTTGGCAGAGTCGAAGTAGATCAGAGGCTTGCCGTTGACCTCGCGCCGCAACAGCGGGAAGTCCGCGCGCACGCGCGACCAGTCGACTGCGTTGTCGCCCGCGGATGCGACCGTGGTGGCGGGCGAGGGGGTCACGCGTCGCCCACCAGCGACGACAGCGCGGCGTCGAGGCGTGCCTCCAGCGTCGCGCGCAGCGCGTCGGAGGCGACGACGCGCAGCGGTTCGCGCACGAAGGCCACGGTCAGCACGCGGCGCGCGTCCATTTCCGGCAGCCCGCGCGAGCGCAGGTAGAACATCGCGGTCGGATCGAGCTGGCCGACGGTCGCGCCATGCGCGGCCTTGACCTCGTCGGCGTGGATGACGAGCACCGGCTGGGTGTCGATCTCCGCGCCCTCCGACAGCAGCAGGTTCTTGTTCGACAGGTTGGCATCGCTGCCGTCGGCGCCCTCGTGGATGGTGATGCCGCCGTGGAAGACCGCGCGGCCGCGGCCGGCGCCGATCCCGCGCCAGGTCAGGTCGCAGGCGGTGTCGCGCGCGACGTGTTCGACGCCCAGCCGCGTGTCCAGATGACGTTTTCCGGTAGCCAGCAGCACGCCGTTGGCGACCAGGCGAGCGCGGTCGCCCTCAAGGCGCACGTTGAGTTCATGGCGCGAGAGCGCGGCGCCGAGTTCCAGGTCCAGGCGCCGGTACTCGGCGTCTTCGGCGAGTACCGCATCGGTGCGCAGGAAGCTGGTCGCGCCGGCGGCGGCGTCATGCACGCGCGCATGGCGCAGGCGCGCACGCGGCGCCAGGCGCAGCGACAGCGTCGCGGTGTCGAGGTGACGATGTTCGCCCGCCGCGATGTGGTGTTCGGCCAGCACCAGCGAGGCGCCTTCGCCCACCTCGATCGCGTGGCGCAGGTGCCAGGCGCGATCGGTGTCCGACGGTGCGCCGATGAACACCAGGTGCAGCGGGGTTTCGACGCTTGCGCCAGAGTCGACGCGCAACACCGCTCCGGCGTGCGCGAGCGCGGCGTTGAGGTTGGCGAATACGTCGTCGCTGTGGTTGCGCGTGTCGACGCCGGTGTCGCCGGCGGCCGCGCTGGCGCATTCCGCCGCCAGCGTGACGCCGATGGGCAGGCCTTGCAGGTCGGACTGCGCGGCATCGTGGACGCCGTTGACGAAGACCAGCCGGGGGGCGGGGACTCCGGCAAGCAGCGCCGGATCAAACGCGGCGATCGCATCGTCGACCGGTCCGAAGGTGCGCCGCTCCAGTGCACGCAGTGGCGTGTACTTCCACGCTTCGCTGCGCGGCCCGGGCAGCCCTTCGCGCACGACCGCGTCCAGCGCCGTCTTGCGGGCACCGCCGCCTTCGAAGCTGGCGGCAAGCGAGTCGAGGAGGGCGCTCATCGGGAGCCGCCGCCGCCGACGGCGCCACCGCGCATCGTCACTCCCGCGCAGGCGGGAAGCGCTCCACAACAGCCCGCAGGGCTGGTCATCCATGGACGCTGCTGTGCTTCCTGTGCCGACTGGGCCCCTGGGCGGCCTGCCATGCCGGCAGTCATTCGGCGCATCGCGCCGTCGCGAGTGCGTCGATCAAGAACGATGGTGTTCCGACGGCCGGCCATTACGCCACCGCGTCCGGCGTCACCCGGTCCTTGATCCACGCGTAGCCGTGGGCTTCGAGTTCCAGCGCCAGTTCGGGCCCGCCACTTTCGACGATGCGGCCATCGGCCAGCACATGCACGACGTCGGGCTTGATGTAATCCAGCAGGCGCTGGTAGTGGGTGATGACCAGGAACGCGCGATCCGGCGAGCGCAGGGCGTTGACGCCCTCGGCCACGGTCTTCAGCGCGTCGATGTCCAGGCCCGAGTCGGTCTCGTCGAGGATCGCCAGCTTGGGCTGCAGCACCGCGAGCTGGAAGATCTCGTTGCGCTTCTTCTCGCCGCCGGAAAATCCTTCGTTCACGCCGCGATGCAGCAGCTGGTCGTCCAGGTGCAGCACGGCGAGCTTCTCGCGCACGACCTTGAGGAACTGCATCGAATCCAGCTCCGCCTCGCCGCGCGCCTTGCGCTGGGCGTTGAGCGCGCTGCGCAGGAAGTAGGTGTTGTTCACGCCGGGGATTTCCACCGGGTACTGGAATGCCAGGAACACGCCGGCGGCGGCGCGTTCCTCCGGCGCGAGCTGCAGCAGGTCGCGGCCGTCGTAGGCCACGCTGCCCTGGGTGACCGTGTAGCCCTCGCGCCCCGCGAGGATGTTGCCCAGCGTGGACTTTCCGGCGCCGTTGGGCCCCATGATGGCGTGCACTTCGCCCGGCTTCACGTCGAGCGAGAGGCCCTTGAGGATGTCGCGGCCGGCGACGGAGGCGTGGAGGTTTTCGATCTTGAGCATTGCGATCTCGGTGTTCTTCTAGGAAAGCCGGATGATCCGTTCGAATCCGGCTGAATCAATGGATGGCGTCGTCGAGCCAGATCGAGCGCAGGTAACGCGTACGCTCGCGAGTGAACGCTGCCTTCGCGTCGGCAAGTTCCATCGGATGGATGGATCCGTATTGGGTGCGCTCGGTTTCGCCTTTTTCGAGTGGGAACCGGGCCTCCAGGTCCGCATCGCGCAGTTGGATCCACAGGCGCTGTGCGGCTTTCAGCTTCGCGATGGCGACAGGTCGGTTGCCGATCTTCGCCAGGACCTCGCGCCAGGTGGCATTGAGTTCGTCGTCCGCGGCGCTCAGCCTCAGCGCAGCGCAGGTGTTCAACTCCATTTGCGACCCCTGCGGATCGCACTGGATGGCGTCGACTTGCGGTGCGGCCTTAGCCGAAGCCATCCAGAGCAGTGCGAACGCGATCGCGGCGATGGATTTCATCCGACCGAGCCTTCCAGCGACACTTCGAGCAGCTTCTTGGCCTCCACGGCGAACTCCATCGGCAGCTCACGGAAGACCTGCTTGCAGAAGCCGTCGACGATCAGGCTCACCGCGTCTTCCTGCGAGATGCCCCGCGCGCGGCAATAGAACATCTGGTCGTCGGAGATCTTCGAGGTGGTGGCCTCGTGCTCGACGGTCGCGCCCGGGTTCTTCACTTCGATGTAGGGAAAGGTGTGCGCGCCGCACTTCTTGCCGATCAGCAGCGAGTCGCACTGGGTGTAGTTGCGCGCGCCGTCTGCGGAGGCGGCCACCTTGACCAGGCCTCGGTAGGTGTTCTGGCCGCGGCCGGCGCTGATGCCCTTGCTGACGATCTTGCTCTTGGTGCGCTTGCCGAGGTGGATCATCTTGGTGCCGGTGTCGGCCTGCTGGCGATGGTGGGTGAGCGCGACCGAATGGAACTCGCCCACCGAGTCGTCGCCCAGCAGCACGCACGAGGGATATTTCCAGGTGATTGCCGAACCGGTCTCGACCTGGGTCCAGGTGACCTTGCTCCGGTCGCCCCGGCATTCGGCGCGCTTGGTGACGAAGTTGTAGATGCCGCCAACGCCGTTCTCGTCGCCCGGATACCAGTTCTGCACCGTCGAATACTTGATCTCGGCGTCCTCCAGCGCGACCAGCTCCACCACCGCCGCGTGCAGCTGGTTCTCGTCGCGCATCGGCGCGGTGCAGCCTTCCAGGTAGGACACGTGGCTGCGGTCCTCGGCGATGATCAGCGTGCGTTCGAACTGGCCGGTATGCCCTGCGTTGATGCGGAAGTAGGTGGACAGCTCCATCGGGCACCGCACCCCTTTGGGAATGAACACGAACGAGCCGTCGGAGAACACCGCCGAGTTGAGCGCGGCGAAATAGTTGTCGCCCGTCGGCACCACGCTGCCGAGGTACTGCTTCACCAGCGCGGGATGATCCTTGATCGCCTCTGACATCGAACAGAAGATGATGCCCTTCTCGGCCAGTTCCTTGCGGAAGGTGGTGCCGACCGATACCGAGTCGAACACGGCATCCACCGCAACCCCGGCCAGCTTGGCCCGCTCATGCAGCGGCACCCCGAGCTTGTCGTAGGTGTCGAGCAGCTCCTTGGGCACGTCGTCGAGCGACTTGTACTTGGGGCCCTTGGGCGCGGAGTAGTAGCTGATCGACTCGAAATCGATCGGCGCGACCTTCAGCTTCGCCCAGTGCGGCACCGGCATCGTCAGCCAGTGTCGGTAGGCGGCCACGCGCCACTCGGCCATCCACTGCGGCTCTTCCTTCTTCGCCGACAGCGCGCGCACCACGTCCTCCGAAAGGCCGGGGGCGAAGCTGTCCGACTCGATGTCGGTGATGAACCCGGCCGAATAGCGGCGGCCGAGCTGTTCGACGATTTCTGCGTTCTTTTCCAAGGTGACTTCTACGGACATGGGGGTCTGGCCTCAGCTGGCGGTCAGGCGCGCTGGAATCGCGCGGCCACTGGACGGCTTGCCGGAAGTGGGAATGAACTGCGGCGACAGCATCTGCGCCAGCGACACGCCGCGCAGGGCATCGGCGACGACGTCGTTGATCCGGCGCCAGTTGGCGCGCACGTTGCACGAATCCTGGATCCCGCAGTTGCCGGCGTGGAGGCTGCATTCGGTCATGCCGAGTGGGCCCTCCATCGCCTCGACGACCTCGAACAGCGAGATCGCGGCGGCGGGGCGGGCCAGGCGGTAGCCGCCGTTGGCACCGCGGAAGGCTTCGACCAGGCCGGCCTGGGCCAGCGGCTTGAGCAGCTTGGCCACGGTGGGCGCTTCCAGCCCGGCGCGTTCGGCCAGGCCGGCGGCACTGGCGACGGCGTCGGGTTCGCTCGCCAGGACGGTGAGGACGACGGTCGCGTAGTCGGTGAGCTTGGTGACTCGGAGCATGGGCTCGGCTCGAAGGGCGCCGCGGGGCGCCGCCTTCTGGCTGGGAATCAATCAGGACCGAAATTGTACTGATTTGATGCCCGGCCGCCAAGTCCGGATGTGAGATCGGGCTTCAGTCGACGCCAGTCGAAGCCACGGGGGCTGCCGGCGGCAGCTTCAGTTCGAAGTAGGGCAGCGGCGGCTCCTGTCCCGGCGGCAGGTAGGCCGGGACCGGCGCGCCGGCCGGTCCCAGCGATCGCACGAATCGATAGAGGGCGCGCCGATCGTCTTCGCTCATCGCGCGCAGGGCGAAGTCCGGCATCAGCGGGCGCGTGCGCAGGGTGGCGCTGTACGCCAGCCACTGCGCTTCATCCATCTCCGCCAGTTTCAGGCGCAGGTTGGCGGCGTACGTCGTGCCCCAGGGGCCCTTGTAGCCGAGCGGCGATCCGGTCAGCCACTGCTGTTTGTCGAGCTTGCCGCCCTGTTCGGCGTATCCGGCGGTATGGCAGTCGTTGCAGCCGCTGGTGCGGACGATGTACTCGCCCCGCGCAAGGCCGGCGTCGTCGGGTACGGAGGGCGCGGCCATCGCGACGCCAACCGATGGCGATTGCGTGCAGCCCGCCGCGGCGAGCGCGACGATCAGGACGAGGGGGACCCGGGGCATGGCGGCACGCTCGCTGAGGAGGGAATGTCAGGCCATCGAACGGCGCATGCGGCCTCCGGCGGCCACGGCGGCGATAGCCCCGGCCAGTCGATTCGGGACACAATGCCGGTCACCCAGACCAACGCATGCACCCATGGCCAAGAAGAAGATCGCCGCCCGCCTGTCGCCCATCCACGGCAACGGCGTGTTCGCCACCGAGACCATCGAGAAGGGCGAGCGCATCGTCCGCTACCGGGGCACCCTGCGCAGCCACGACGAAGTGGACGAGGAATACGGCGAGCTCGAGGAGGACGGCCATACCTTCCTGTTCACGCTCAACGACGACTACGTGGTCGACGCCAACGCCGGCGGCAACATCGCGCGCTGGATCAACCACAGCTGCAAGCCCAACTGCGAAGCGGTGATCGAGGAAAACCAGAACGGCAAGCGCCACAAGGACAAGGTGTTCATCGAGGCGATCCGCAGGATCAAGCCGGGCGAGGAGCTGACCTACAACTACGGCATCACCCTCGACGAACCGCATACCGCCAAGCTCAAGAAGCTGTGGGCGTGCAAGTGCGGGTCGAAGAACTGCACCGGGACGATGCTGCAGCCCAAGCGCTGAGGCGTTGCGCGGGTCTGCGGGATGCGGGCCTGCGAAGTGAATCGCATTCATCGATGAGGAAGCCCGCCTCCGCGGGCTTCGCGTTGCCGATGCAGCCGGTGGTCGAAAGGTTGGCATGACTTGTGCCAGTCGGCCGCGGCGGAGGCTGGGGTTAACTTGCCGTGGCCGGGGACAAGCCCCACACGAGACGGAATTCCGATGCGAACTGCACGCCTGGCCCTTGCGCTGTCGACCGTGCTGTCCGCGCCCGCGTTCGCGGTGGAGATCGACGGCATCGTCGACCCGGCCGAGTGGCAGGGCGCGCGCCACGTTACCGATTTCCGCAAGGTCCAGCCGCTGTCCGGCGAGCCGGCCTCGCTGCCGACCGAAGCCTGGATCCTGGCCACGCCCGAGGGTCTGGCGGTCGCCTTCCGCAATGCCCAGCCGGCCTCGGTGACGCGCACCAGCCAGCGCGTGCAGCGCGACTTCGAGGAACAGGTCGACCGGGTGAACCTGATGGTGGATTTCGACGGCGACGGCCGCACCGGCTACAACTTCACCGTCAGCTCCACCGACGGCGTGTTCGACGCGGTGGTCACCAACGAGACCAAGTTCAACAAGGACTGGGACGGCAACTGGAAGCACGCCACCAGCAACGACGCCGACGGCTGGTCGGCCGAGATGCTCATCCCCTGGTACATCGCGCCGATGCGCGAGGGCAGCGACGGCAGGCGCACGCTCAAGGTCTACCTCGACCGCGTCATCGGCTCGACCGGCGAGCGCGCGGCGTGGCCGGCGGTGAGCTTCATGCAGTCGCGCTTCCTGTCGGGGTTCGCGCAGGTCGAGGTGCCGGTCTACAGCCAGTCGCTGCTGGCGGTCACGCCGTACGCATCGGGCCTGTACGACAACGTCGGCGGCGGCAGCGACTTCGACGGCGGCGCGGACATCTTCTGGAAGCCCAACGGCCAGTTCCAGCTGACCGCCACGCTCAACCCGGACTTCGGCCAGGTCGAGAGCGATGACCTGGTGGTCAACTTCGGCGCCACCGAGACCTTCGTCAGCGACAAGCGTCCGTTCTTCACCGAGAACCAGGGCCTGTTCGAATACACGACGCCATCGGACTACAGCCAGCTGCTTTACACGCGGCGCGTCGGCGGCCCGGCCGACGACGGTGACGGTTCCGGCGACATCACCGCGGCGGTCAAGCTCAACGGCAGTTTCGGCGCGACCAAGTACGGCGTGTTCGCCGCCGACGAATCGGGCAGCGCGGGCCGCACGTTCGGCGCGCTGCGGCTGGTGCGCGATTTCAGCAGCCAGAACGTGGGCCTGATGCTGACCCGCGTCGACCGGCCGTACCTGGACCGCGAAGCGACCGTGCTGGGCGTCGACCACAATTGGCGCCCGAGCCCGCGCTGGAACATCCGCACCCGGCTGTTCGGCAGCCAGATCCGCCAGCCGGGCGCGGATTCGGACGACCTGGGCGCCACCGTCTGGGCCGACTACGAGATGGACGGTGGCTGGCGCCAACAGTGGATCGCGATGCACTTCGGCGACGAACTGCAGATCAACGACCTGGGCTACCTGTCGCAGAACGACCTCAACTACGGCCACTGGGAAGTGTCGCGCCGCTTCACCGGGCTGCCGGACACCTCGCGCTACGCCTCGAAGGATTGGCGCTGGCGCATCAGCCGGGTCACCAACGATCATGGCGAACTGCTCCATGACCAGTTCCGGATGAGCAGGCGCAGCGAGCTGCGCAACGGCAGCAGCGAGTATGCGCAGGTCAACGTCAACAGCGCCGGCGTGGACGACCTGCTCACGCGCGGCAACGGCGTGGTGAACCTGCCGGCAAACTTCAACGCGGCGTTCGAATACGAGCGCCCGCGCAAGGGCGACTGGGCGTACGCGTTCGAAGTCGATGCGGTCACCGGCGGCCTGGCGGGCAATGATCGCGTCGGCTACGCGGTCGAGTTCGAGCCGACCTATTTCGTCAGTGACGCCTTCAGCCTCAATGCGGGCTTCTATGCCGATCGCACGCCGGACTGGCTGGTCTGGCAAGGCGGCAACCTGATCGGCAGCTTCGAGGGGCGCGAGTGGCATTTCAATGCCGGGCTTGACTGGAGCATCGGCGATCGCCAGGAACTGCGGGTGAAGCTGCAGACGCTGGCGATCGATGCGCGCGCGCTGCAGGCCTGGCGGGTGGACGGCGCGGGCAACGCGGTGCCCAGCAGCGAGCCGATCGAGGATTTCAGCGTGCGCAACCTGGGGTTCCAGATCCGCTATCGATACGAACTAGCGCCGCTGTCGTACCTGTACGTCGTCTATGGCCGCGGCGGCTATCGCGAGGACCGGTTCTCCGAAGATCCGTTCGACGGCCTGCGCGACAGCTTCGAGCTGCGCGACGACGAGCAGCTGCTGGTGAAGCTCAGCTACAGGTTCGAGATCTGAGCGATCGAGCCTGGGCTTCCTGCGGGCGGCTTGGCGGCGCGGGGTTCCACCCTACGGTTGCACTTCGCGCAGGTCGGCCGACGCGATGCGCCACGCACGCTGCTCGTCGCTGGCGCCGTCGACGACGGTGCGGTGCAGCGTGTAGGTGCCGGCGTAGCGGTGGACGCTGCCGTCGGCGCGGGTCGCGGTCAGTCCCACCGGTACCTGGATATAGCGCTGTCCGGCGCCGGCATCGGCGTTGATGGGGTCGCCGATCGTCGCGGCCACGTGCGCGGTGTCGGCGAAGCCGTCCGCGAACTGCTGCGGCGTCTGCCTGCTGGCCCTGCCGTTGTCGGACCACAGTGCGTAGGCGCGCGCATGGCTGCCGCTGTCGATCGCGGCGTAGTACTCGCGGATCACCGCGACGGCATCCTGCGCCGTGGGTTCGCCGGGCGCGCCGGCCGGCACGCCGGGGCCGGCAGGCTCGGTCGCGGCGCCCGGCAGCAGCCCGGTTTCGGGGTTGAGCAGGTCCACCTGGTCGGCCGGTTCGGCCGCCACCGGCGCCGGGGGCTCGCCGGACAGGGGCACTTCGCCCGGGCCGGGACGCGAGGACATGCCGGTGACCGAACCGCCAGGCTGGTCCGGTGCCGGCAGGGCGTCCGGCTGGCCGGCCGCCCTGCCGGCGCCGGTCGCGGAGCGATCGCTGCAAGCGGGCAGCGCGATCGCACAGGCCAGCACGCAGGCGAGAACAGGGAGTCTTGCGGTCCAGGACATGGGCGGCCTCAGCGATCCAGGTGGACGACGACGCCGCCGCGCTCGATGCCGACGTTGCCGATGCGCTTGCCCGCGGGCAGCTTGGCGAGCAGGTCGGGGTCGAGGCGATAGACCGGCTCGCTGCGGGCGTACTCGGCGAGCAGGCTGTTGACCACGCCACGCGCGCCGCCCTTGAGCAGGGTGCCGGAGCCGGGAAGATCGAACTGCTGCAGGTCGGGATCGACGAGGTGCAGGCCCTGCGTGGACGGGTCGTAGCGCAGGCTGCTGGCCAGCGCGAGATGGCCGGTCGGCGCGCCTTCGCCACCGAGCGCGCCCATGCCGACGTCGAACTCCAGCCGCAGCCGCGTATCGCCCGGCGGGATCGACAGCCGCGGATTGGCCAACGTCACCTCGACCAGTCCGCCGAGCTTGTCGAACGTGCGCGGGAAACGCTTGTCCAGCGAGTGCTGCAGCTGCGTCGGCGTGAACGCGACCTGGTCGTTGAGCCAGGCCGACAGCGCACCGATCGTCGAGCATGCGGCGAGCAGCGATACGGCGGCGGCAAGGAGCAGGTGGCGGGCGTTGCGCATGGGTCTTCCACGTGGCGGAGCGATGGCGCGCACCTTACTCGAACGCGGTGAACAGGGCATCAGGGCAGCGGGCGCCGGTGGATAGTTCGCGGCGAATGCGTTGATCGCGGACGCCGGTTACGCGGCAGGTTGCGCGGACGCAGGTCGCACCTGCACGCAGGGCGCGTGTGGAGCGGAACCGCGCCTCAGGGCAATTCGGCCAGCACCTTGCGCCGCGGCTGCAGCCAGGCGACCAGCAGCCCGAGCAGCAGCATGGTGGCGACGCCGGCCAGCAGCTGCTTGGCCACCAGCGACGCGGGCAGCGGCTGCACGGCGTAGTAGATCAGGTAGCCCGGGACCGTCGAGAACAGGGCCATCGCCAGGCCGAACCGCAGGCCCTGGAACAAGGCCGATCGACTGCCGGAGAAACCCTGTGCATAGAGCCAGGTCATCGCGAAGCCGACCAGCACGTGCGCGAGCACCATCCAGTGCGCGTACTGGCGGCTGTCGGCGTCGCTGCGGAACATCGCGCCCAGCGCGGCGTAGTCAGGTGCCAGCAACACACCGTGGACGATGAAGCCGAGCAGCAGCGCGGCGATCGACATGACCAGTCCGCAGACCCAGAACCGCTTGTCCATGGCGTGCTCCCTCGCAGGCAACGCATCGCGCGGGCCGCGCCGATGTCGCGGCGATGCTACTCCGCGCGCCCGGTGGCGTCGATGCGTGCCGGACGCATGTTCTACCTGCAATGGCGCGCACCTTCGATACCGGTCGCGACAGGGCGATCGCGTGCCGCGAATCGCGATTCGGGTTTGGTCAGTGCTTTTCCGGCGCGGCGGGCGGCATGTCGCGGTGGTCGCTCGCTGTGTGGCCGTCGCGCGCACCTGCGCGCAGCAGCGGCAGCGGATCGCGTGCGCCTTGCCCGCCGTAGATGCCGAGATGCAGGTGCGTGGGCGTGCCGCGGGCATTGCCGCTGTCGCCGACCCCACCGATCCGGTCGCCGGCACGGACGATGTCGCCCGCCTGCAGGCCGGGCGTCCAGTCGTCCAGGTGCGCGTAGTAGTAGCGCTCGCGACCCGGACCCAGGATCCAGACCTGGCGACCGCCGAGGCCGGATTCGCGGATCGAAGCCACGATGCCGAGCGTCGCGCTGCGCACCGGCGTGCCGCGTGCGGCGAAGATGTCGACGCCGGCGTGGCGCCGGTCGCGTCCGCGGGGCGCGCCAAAGGTGTCCGCGATCCCGCGCGCACGGACGCCATCGACCGGGACCGGAAGCGCGGTGGCTGGCGGCATGCGCGACAGCTCCCAGCCGATGCGCCACCGCGCCGCGAATGGCTGCCGCCAGGCCCAGTGCGTCAGCGCCGCGAGGGCCATGATCACGACGATCGCCGTCACCCAGCGCCGCGCGGCGGGTGCGTCGTCATGTCGGGGGCGGATTTCGTCAGCCATGGCGCGAAGCTGCACGCAGCATGGAGAAGGTGGCGTGCAAGCCGGCCGGATCAGCGCCGGGCAGCGGCCAGATGGCGCTTGCGTTCCGGCGTGTAGTGCCACCAGGGATGCGGAGGCGCGCCTTCCATGAAACGTACCGCGCTGATGAAGGTATCGATGACGCAGGGATCGTGGCGCACGCCGGTGACCGTGCACAGGCGTTCGTACAGCACGTACGGATCCTTGCCTGCCAGCTGCGCGGGCCGCTCGATGCCGAGGTTGCGGAAATCCTCGACCATCGCCGGGCCGATGTTGGGGATGTCGGCCAGTTGCAGGGCTTCGCCCGCGATGCGTGCCTTGGTCATGTCAGCCCCGTGGCTGCAGCGCGAGGCGCAGGCCGATGCCAAGGAATACGGTGCCGATCGCCCGTTGCCGCCAGCGTGCCAGGCGCGGACTGGCCGACAGCCGCCGGCCGAACCGGCCGATCACGAAGGCCAGGGTCGCGCTGTTGGCGAAGCCGATCGTCGACGGCAGCGCACCCAGCACCAGGAACTGCAGCCACGCCATGCCGCGTTCGGGGTGCACGAACTGCGGCAGGAAAGCCAGGAAGAACAGCGCCACCTTCGGGTTGAGCACGCCGGCGACGACCGAGCGGCGGTAGACGTGAGCCTTCGCCGGCGGCGCAGCAACTGCCGCGGGTAGCTCGGCCTTGTGGCGCCAGGCCACGATGCCAGCCAGACCAGATAGGCGGTGCCCGCGTACTTCAGCAGTTCGAACGCCAGCGCGGAAGTGGCCAGCAGCGCCGAAAGACCGAACCCGGCCGCGGTGGCATGGATCGACGTTGCGGTTTCCAGCCCGAGGCCCGCCTGCAATCCGCGGCGCGTTCCGCCCCGCGACCGTTTGCGCGACGATCCAGGCAGCCCCTGGCCCGGGGATCAGCACCAGCACGGTTGCGGCGGCGAGATAGGAGAGCCGGGTCGTTGGATCGAACAATGACGTCACGTATTGCTCCAGGGGGTAGGTCGGGGAAGGCAAGCCAGCGTCGCGTAGCGGGCCGTCACGGCTGTTTCCGTCACTCCGGCTTAGGAAGAAGCGGGAGCCTGGATCGGCATCCATCCCCGTGATCAGGGATGCGCAGACGCAGCGTTCCAGGCCTGGACGACGGGAAAGAAAAAGGCCGGAGCATTTCCCGAAGGAAAGGCATCCGGCCCGGTTTCCGCAGGTGGAGCGACGTGCCGCCGCCCACCATCACGCGCTTGCCTGGATCAGGCAGCGGCGTCCTTGAGCTTCTTCAGCGGGCGCACCTTGACCTTGACCGAGGCGGGCTTGGCGGCGAACCACTGCTCTTCCTTGGTGAACGGGTTGATGCCCTTGCGCTTCGGCTTGGCCGGCACGTTGACGGCGGTGATCTTCAGCAGGCCGGGCAGGGTGAACGAACCGGCGCCCTTCTTGCTGACCGAACCGTGCACCGCCCCTTCCAGCGCGGACATCACGGCACGCACGTCCTTGGCGGCAACGCCGGTGGAGGTGGCGATGTGGGCGACCAGGCCCGACTTGCTCAGGGCTTCCTTGATCGGCTTCGGCGCGGCCGGCTTCGCAGCGGCGGCCTTCTTCGGTGCAGCCTTCTTGACTGCCTTTTTCGCTTTCTTCGCCATGTGTGTGTGTTTCCGTATTCGTTGGTTGATTGAAGGGCCGAACCCGTCGGCAAGCGCAATGTAGGGCAAGAAAACCCCTACGCCAAGTATTTTCAGCGGGAAAGCCGGTGTTTTTTCGCGTCGGAGCGACCCGTGATCGCCCCCGGTTGGAGGCAGCGAACGCCGCCACCGGACTGGCACTGCGCGACCAGGGCGGGCGAAGTGGACCGGGAAAATTTCTCGGTCCGGACCCGAGCCCGCAAGGCGTCCAACCCGCCGGACAGGAAGGCGGGG
Organism: Luteimonas notoginsengisoli; assembly: GCF_042648885.1. Lineage (NCBI taxonomy): Bacteria > Pseudomonadati > Pseudomonadota > Gammaproteobacteria > Lysobacterales > Lysobacteraceae > Luteimonas > Luteimonas notoginsengisoli. The sequence goes on from NZ_JBHRYF010000001.1 coordinate 473,039, forward strand.
AGCGCAATGCGGGCGAACAACCCGCGGTATCAGTCCTCACGTCTCCGTGACCGCTTTCCGGCATGCTGTCCACCGCCGCCGCCTGCGCCCGAAGTCCGGCCGGGGAAACGCTTGGCCAGCGCTAAAGCAAGCGGCTTTGCAGACGATAACGCGGTGGGACGCGAACCGGAGACGCTTCTAATGGATGGCCAGTTCCCGACCGCTTCGCGGAGGGCAGCAGCACGACGTGTGGCGTCGTGGCGCGGCGTGCGTGCGATCGGAGATCGGGCGCGGCGCGGCTTCACCCTGCTCGAGCTGATGATCGCGGTCGCCATCGTCGCGATCCTGGCCGTGGTCGCCTCGGGCCAGTACAACGGCTATATCGACCGGATGAAGGTCGACCAGGCCAAGGCGGACATCCACATGATCGACCTGGCCATCCAGCGGTTCTACAGCAACAGCTTCACCTATCCGCCCGACCTGGCGGCGGTCGGTTACGCCGGCAAGCTCGACCCGTGGGAGCGGCCCTACCACTACACGGAACTCAGCGGCAAAGGCAGCAAGGGCAAGGCGCGCAAGGACCACAAGTTGAATCCGCTCAACTCGGACTTCGATCTGTTCAGCGCGGGCAAGGACGGCGTGTTCAAGACCCAGGTCGACCAGAAGTCCAGCCTGGACGACGTCATCCGCGCGCGCGATGGTGGCTTCGTCGACCTCGCCGAAAAATTCTAGGTGCGATGGCTACCAGCCTGAGGCCGCGGGGCGCCATCCTCGCCAGTCGCTTCGGACGCCGCATCTTCGCGATGTTCTGCCTGGCTGCGCTGCTGCCCGCGGTGACGGTGCTCGTCATCGGCGACCGGATCGCGAGCCGCCAGGCGGAGCAGGCCAGCGAACGGGTGCTGCGGGCGGATGCGAAGGATTTCGCCATCTCGGTCTACTCGCGCCTGGAACTGGCCGCCGCCGCGCTAGCTTCGGTGCCCATCGATGGCACGAGCGGACGGAACCTAGCTGTCTATTTCGACGAAGTCGCTCGACTCGATGGCGAGGACGCGCGCCCGGCGGCGTCCCGTCTGGACCCGCGATCGCAGCGGGCGCTGCGCGCGCTGCCCGAGAGCGTGAGGCTGGCGGTCGTGCCTGCGACGCAGGGGGCCGGGCGCAGCATCGTCCTCCTGCGCCGCCTGCCGGGCGACGGCGCGCTGCTGGCGGCGACGCTCAAACCGGATTTCCTGTGGGGCGGACCGGACGACCTGCGCAGCTACGTCAGGCTATGTGCGAACGACGGGGCGCAGCGCCTGTTCTGCGGCGGCGCAGCTGCGTTTCCGGCGAACGGGGAGCGCACCCGGACTGCGGAATGGCAGCTGTTCCTGAAGCCGACCTTCGGCATCGGCGGCTGGACCTTCAGCGCCGAGGGGCTCGCGCCGCAGCGCCCACGCGCCTATACCGGCCTGCTGCTGCCCGTCGCGATCGGGGTGCTGTTGCTGGCGGTGCTGCTGAGTTCCATGCAGATCCGCCGCGTGCTGGTGCCGCTGGACAGCCTGCTGCACAGGATCCGCGCGTTCGGCGGGGTGCCTGTCGCCGCCTCGGAGGTCCGGGGCAAGGACGAGTTCGAGATGCTGTCGCACACGTTCGAGGGCATGGGGGCGCGGATCGGCCAGCAGATGGAAGCCCTGCGCATGCTGGCCATGATCGACCGGCAGATCCTCGCGCGCGAACCGCTGGAAAGCGTCATCGAGTCGGTGCTTTCGCACGTGCAGCGCATTGCCGGCGCCACGGTGGCGATCGTCGTCGTCCGTGACGCCGGTGTCGAATGCCATGGCCGGTCGCGCAATGGAGGCGACACCGTCGTCTTCCGGCTGGGGGACATGCCGGACGTCAAGGGCGACGGTGATGCAGCCGGAGACGTCTGCGTGCCGCTGCAGGCGCTGCCGCCCGGCCGGCTGCGCGACTGGTTCGAACGCTGTGGCGACAGCCACGTGCGAGTGTTGTCGATCGAGCACGCAGCCTCGACGCCCGCGCCGCTGTGGGTGTTCTTGGGCACGGCGCTGGGCGCGGACATCGTGTCCGGCGCGCTGGCGAGTGCCGGAGACCTGGCCGAACGGATCGCGGTCGCGCTCGTGTTCGAACGCCATGAGCGCCGGCTCGTGCAGCAGGCGCGGCTGGACTCGCTGACCGGGCTGCCCAACCGGCTCGCCGCCTACGAAGCGCTCGGGACCCACATCGCAGCCGCCGCCACGAGCGGCACCGGGTTCGCCACGGCGTTCCTGGACCTCGACCGGTTCAAGTCGATCAACGACGGGCTGGGCCACGCCTTCGGCGATGACCTGCTGGTCGAGATCGCGCGCCGCATACGGGGCGCGGTCGCCGCGGGCGTTTTCGTTGCGCGCCTGGGCGGCGACGAGTTTTTCCTCATCCTGCCGGACGTGACCGGACAGGCGGACGCCACCCGGGCGGTGCAGCGGCTCGAACGTGCCTTCGACCGCCCGATTGTCGTTGGCCAGCGCGAATTCCAGCAGCGGTTCAGCGTCGGCATCGCCTTCCATCCGGCCGATGGCGCGGATGCGGCGACCCTGATCCGCGCCGCCGACATGGCGATGTATCGGGTGAAGAAAGCCGGCGGAAGCGGCAGCGCGTTCTTCGACGCGGCGATGGACACGGCGGCCCAGGAGCGGCTGCAGATGGAGAACGACCTGCGCACCGCCATCCACGAACGTCGCATTGCGCTGTACTACCAGCCGCGCGTGGACAGCCGCAGCGGCCGGGTGATCGGCCTGGAAGCGCTGGTGCGCTGGATCGAGCCCGACGGCCGCGTGATCCCGCCGACCGAGTTCATTGGTCTGGCCGAGGAATGCGGACTGATCGACGAACTGGGCGCGCTGGTCATGGACGAAGCCTGTCGCCAGCTGTCCATCTGGAAGGCGATGGACCTGCATCCGCCGCGCGTTGGCGTGAATGTCTCCGGCCACCAGCTGGATTCAGGCGCGCTGGTGCCCACGCTATCGGCCACGATGGCGCGCTGGGCGATCGAACCGGGGTGCGTGGAGATCGAAGTGACCGAAACCGCGCTGGTGCGCGACAGCGAGTCCGGCAGCCGCCAGCTCGAAGCGGTCCGGGCGCTGGGCGTGCAGGTGGCGATCGACGACTTCGGCACCGGCTACTCTTCGCTGGCCTATCTCACCCGGCTGCCCAGCGATACGCTGAAGATCGATCGCGCCTTCGTGGTCGACCTCGCGCGCGGCGATCGGGCGGCCGAAGCGGTCGTGCGTTCCATCATCGGCATTGCGCGGGATCTCGGGAAAGGCGTGGTCGCCGAAGGCGTCGAATCCATCGAGCAGGTACGCGCGCTCGATGGCTGGGGCTGCCACACCATCCAGGGCTTCATCTACGCGCGCCCGCTGCCGGCCGAAGCGGCGACGCGCCTGCTGGCCGAGGGCGGCATCCTGCGACCGTCCGGGCCCGGGACGGGCTAGAACCGGCGCCTACGGGGCTCGTATTCCGACTGTGACGAGGGGCGCAGCCGGAGGCGCGCACCCGCAGGGCCCACGCCTTCGTCGTGCTTTGCGGGGCTGATCCCCACGCGCAGCGCAAGCAAGCTCTGTCGAGTCCTGCCGTGGTCCGGCGCCGCCGATGCACGACGCCGATGCCCCGAAGATGGACGCGCGCCTACTCGTCTTCGTGCTTCGGCTTCCAGGCCTCCGCCAGCTTCTGTTGCACCTGCGCCGGCACCGGCTCGTAGTGGCTGAAATCGAGCGAATAGCGGCCCCGTCCGGCGGTGGCCGACTTCAGCTCCGCGGCATAGCCTTCGAGTTCCGACAGCGGCACCTGCGCCTTCACCACGATTTCGCCGCCGCGCACCGAATCGGTGCCGTTGATGCGCGCGCGCTTGCCGGCCAGGCCGCCGCTGATGTCGCCCATGTGCTGCTCGGGCACGTTCACGTCGAGATCCACGATCGGCTCGAGCACCTGCGGCCGCGCCTTGGCAATGGCGTCGAGGAAAGCCTTCTTGCCGGCGGCCACGAACGCGACCTCCTTGCTGTCGACCGGATGGTGCTTGCCGTCGTAGACGATCACGCGCACGTCCTGCATCGGATAGCCGGCGATGGCGCCGCCGTCCAGGACCTGGCGCACGCCCTTTTCCACCGCCGGCAGGAACTGGCCGGGAATCGTGCCGCCCTTGACCTCGTCGACGAACTCGAAGCCCGCGCCGCGCGGCAGCGGCTCGATGCGCAGGAACACCTCGCCGAACTGGCCGGCGCCGCCGGTCTGCTTCTTGTGCCGGTGGTGGCCTTCGGCCTTGCCCGAAACGGTCTCGCGGTAGGCGATCCGCGGCGGGCGGGTGTTCACCTCGACGCCATAGCGTTCCTTCAGCCGGTCCAGGTGGATACGCAGGTGCAGGTCGGACAGACCGCGGATCACGGTCTCGTTGGTATCGGCCAGGTGCTCGACCTGGAAACAGGGATCCTCCTCGGCCAGCTTGTGCAGCGCGGTCGCGAGCTTCTGCTCCTGGCCGCGGCTGCCGGCCTCGATGGCGAGGCCGAACATCGGCTTCGGGAAGTCCAGCGGCGCCAGGTGGATGTGGTCGTCGGCGTGCGAGTCGTGCAGCACCGCGTCGAAATGCAGCTCGTTGACCTTGGCCACCGCCGCGATGTCGCCGGGAATCGCCTGCGCGACCTCGACGTGGTCCTTGCCCTGCAGCCGGAACAGGTGCGCGACCTTGAACGGCTTCCTGCCGTCATCGACGAACAGCTGCGAATCCCGACATATCGTGCCCTGGTAGACGCGGAACACGCCAAGCTTGCCGACGAACGGATCGTTGACGATGCGGAACACGTCGGCGATCACGTGCGCATCCGGATCCGGCCGTGCCTCGACCGGCTGCGCGTCGGGCCCGCTGCCTTTCAGGAAGGGCGGCGGGTTCGCCTCGCCCGGATGCGGGAACAGGCGCGCGGCGATGTCGAGCAACGCCCGCACCCCGACCCCGCTCTTCGCCGAGACGAAGCACACCGGAACCAGGTGGCCCTCGCGCAGGCACTGTTCGAACGCATCGTGGAGTTCGTCGCCGGCCAGGCCGCTCTCGCCGAGTTCGAGGTAGCGGTCCATCACCGTCTCGTTGACCTCGACCACCTGGTCGACGATTTTCCGGTGCCAGTCCGCCACCGGCCCGAGGTCGCTGTTTCCGTCCGGGCCGTTCGAAGGCGCCGGCGCGAAGCAGTCGACGACCGCGTTGCCGGCGTCGGCCGGCAGGTTCAGCGGCAGTACCTCGTTGCCGAATTCGCTGCGCAATTCCCCGAGCACGCGCGCGCAGTCGGCGGCATCGTGGTCGATCTTGTTGACGACGACGACGCGGCACAGCCCGCGCTGCCTCGCGCGGGCCATCATCCGGCGGGTGCCGTATTCGACGCCCTTGTCGGCGTCGACCACGATCGCCACCGTTTCCACCGCCGCCAGCGCGGACAGGGTGGGGCCGCGGAAGTCGGGATATCCCGGCGTATCGACGAGGTTGACGTGGATCGGGCGGTTCCCTGCGGCCGCGTAGTCGATGCTCGCGACCGCGGCGTCGATGGAGTGGCCGCGCTCGCGTTCCATCGGATCGAAATCGGACACGGTGTTGCCGCGCTCGATCGTGCCTGCCGCCTGAAGGGCGCCGCCGGCATGCAGCAGGGCTTCGAACAGCGTGGTCTTGCCGGCGCCAGGGTGGCCTGCGAGGGCCACGTTGCGGATGTCCGGAGTCGAGTACGGCATGAGCCAGTTCCTCCCGTCGTGCTGCTGGGAGAGTCCGGCCGCGGCCGGGCTCCCATGGAGGGATCCCTCGCGATTCCGGTGGCACGACCGGCCCGTCGCGAGGCATCCGCGTACGACGTCATGGCTGTCCGCGGGGAAAGCGCGTGGACCGGGCGGCGCGCTCGGCAGGCGGTCATGGCGGGACGGCGACCATAGCGCGATGGGAAACACAGCGTCCCGTTGCAGCGCAACAAAGCGAACGTCGCCGTAACGGGCCGGTGGGCTAACCTGCCAACTCCCCCCCAGCAGCACTGGAGACAGGTCCATGGCCACCACCCGTCACGCCACCGCCCACTGGTCCGGCGACCTCAAGACCGGAAGCGGCTCGATCAGCACGCCGCAGAGCGGGCTGATGGCCGACACCGCCTACGGCTTCAACACCCGCTTCGGCGAAGGCAATCCCGACGCCAAGCGCGGCACCAACCCCGAAGAGTTGATCGCCGCCGCGCACGCTTCGTGCTTCACCATGGCGCTGTCGCACGCACTGGCGCAGGCCGGGCACGCGCCCGACGCGGTGGACACGCGCGCCGAAGTGGACCTGTCGATGGACGGCGGCCCCACCATCAGCGCGATCCGGCTGGAGACCAAAGCCAAGGTGCCGGGCATCGACGAGGCCGGGTTCCGCGCGATCGCCGACGACGCCAAGCAGAACTGCCCGGTTTCCAAGGCGCTGTCGGCGGTGCCGATCACGCTGAAGGCGGAACTGCTGGGCTGAGGCAGGCGCGTCCGCGCCGTCGTTCCCGCCGCGTCGAGCCGGCGCGGCTGTCGGCGCGCTAAACGGGAGCGACCAAACGCGCTGCGGGCCGGTTCGATTCAGGCGTGCGTTATCGCCCCGGCGCTAGCGTGTGCCTCGCGCCCGGCCCGGGTGCCCGGGAGCCCCTCATGCATCGTATCGCCGCCCCCCTGCTGGTCCTCGGACTGGCGGCCTCCGCCGGCAGCGCCTTCGCGCAGTCCGCTTACCCGGCACAGCCGTATCTTCCAGACCGCGACGACAGCGCGTACGCGACGACGTCCGGTGCGCAATACGACCAGGCGCGCGTGGTCCGCGTCGATCCGGTGATCGTGTCCGGCTACGCGGACGACCGCTATGGCTCGACGGCGCAGCGCTGTCGCTCGCGGCGCGACGATGGCTACGTCGGGGATGACGATCGCGATGGTTATCGCGATCCGTACGCGGGCGGATATCGCGGCGACGGGTACGCCGGCGACGGCGATCGCGACGGGGATTACGGCGATGACCGCTATCGGGAAGACGGCTACCAGAACGGCGGCTATCGCAACGACGGCTACCGCAGCGCGGGCAGCGAAACCGGTCGCAACGTTGCCACCGTGCTCGGCGGCGTGGTCGGCGCCGTCCTCGGCAGCAAGGTCGGTGGCGGCTCCGCGCGCTACGCGACCGCCGCCGTCGGGTCGATGGTCGGCGGCATGGCCGGACGGCAGGTGTACGAGCGCAGCCACCGCGCGGAGCGCGATCGCGTGGTCACCGTCTGCGACCCGGTGCCGGCAAGCGGTAACGGCTACACCGTCGACGACAACCGCGTGGGCGCGTACGACGTGACGTACGAATATGCCGGCCGCACCTACACCACCCGCACCAACCACCATCCCGGCGACACGATCCGCGTGCGCGTCGACGTGCAGGCGGCGGAATAGTCTCAAGGCGGTTCGGGACTCGCGAAACAACGCGAGTCCTGCTGGTCGTGGAATTGCCGTCGATTCTCGCGCCTGCGGGCGGACGCGAGAGCCGGTCGGTGCAGTGACGCCTAGCGGGAGCTCCCCCAGCGACCCTGACGCGCGCGGAGCAGAGCGGGGCGATCGACGCGGCCCTTGTCGGTTGATGCAGCGCCTGGGATTTCCGTAGGAGCGCACCGGGCGAGCCGCTTGCAGCCCGCTCAAGATTCCAGGCACGCACCTCGCTGTGCCGTCGTGCGCACGTTGCCGTGGCCCGGGCACGGCGGCATAGTGCGGGGATTCCCTACGGAGTCGCCTGCATGCGCCGCATCACCTGGATCGCCACGCTGTGCTGCCTTGCCGCCACCGCGCAGGCGGCCGACGTACACTTGCTGACCGCTGCACGCATCCACACGTCCGATCCCGCGCAGCCGCAGGTGCAGGCGATGGCATGGGACGCGTCCGGGCGCGTGCTGGCCGTGGGTGACGCGAAGGCGTTGCTGGCGCGCTATCCGGACGCGGAGCGCGTCGATGCCGGGACGGCGACCGTCGTGCCGGGACTGATCGACGCCCATGGGCACCTGATGGGCCTGGGCTACGCCTTGATGCAAGCCGATCTGTTCGGCGCCGGCGACAAGGCCGAGGTCATCACGCGGCTCAAGGCATTCGAAGAGAAGGAAAGGCTGCCCGATGGCGCCTGGCTGATCGGCAACGGCTGGGACCAGAACGACTGGCCGGAGAAGACGTTCCCGACGGCCGCCGACCTGGACGCGGCGTTTCCTGACCGACCGGTGTGGCTGGAGCGCGTCGACGGGCATGCCGGCTGGGCCAACAGCGCGGCGATGAAGCTCGTCGACCAGGCGGCGCCCGACCGTCCCCTGGCCGGCGATTGGCAGCCCGACGGCGGGCGCATCCTGCGCGAGGACGACAAAGCCACCGGCGTGTTCGTCGACGAGGCCATGAACCTCGTGCGGGCGCAGATGCCCCAGCCCGACGACGCCTATCGCGCGCAGGCGCTGGCACGCGCGCTTGCGACGGCGGCCCGCGACGGCCTGACCGGCGTGCACGACATGGGCGTGTCGCGCGAGGAACTGGCGCTCTACAAGCGCTTCGCCGACGACGGCAAGCTGACCTTGCGCATCGACGCGTACGCCAACGGCGACAGCGACGCGCTCGCGGACCTGTGCGCGAATGGCGCGTACCGGCATCCGGGCGGACGGCTGGAGATGCGCGGCGTCAAGCTGTATATCGATGGCGCGCTCGGCAGCCGCGGTGCCGCCCTGCTCGGCGATTACAGCGACGAGGCCGGCAACCGCGGCCTGCTGGTCACCGACCCCGCCACCTACGAAGGCATCGTGCGCAAGGCCAAGGACTGCGACGTGCAGGTCGCCACGCATGCGATCGGTGATCGCGGCAACCGCATCGTGCTCGATACCTATGAGCGCGTGCTGGGGGACGACGCGAAGGCCGACCATCGCTGGCGCGTCGAGCACGCGCAGATCGTGTCGCGCGAAGACATCCCGCGCTTCGCGCCCCTGGGCGTGATCGCCTCGATGCAGCCGACGCACGCCACGTCCGACATGCCGTGGGCGGAGGAGCGGCTGGGCAAGGAGCGGCTGTTCGGCGCCTACGCCTGGCAGCGCTTCCTGCACAGCGGCGCGCACCTGGCGCTGGGGTCTGATTTTCCGGTCGAATCGCCCGATCCGCGCCTGGGCCTCTACGCGGCAGTGACGCGCCAGGACCGCGACGGCCACCCACCGGGCGGCTGGCTCTCCGACCAGCGCCTGAGCGCGGCCGAAGCGCTGCGCGGGTTCACCTCCGATGCCGCGTATGCCGGTTTCGACGAGGAGCAGGTCGGCAAGCTGGCGCCGGGAATGCGCGCGGACTTCGTGATCCTCGGCGGCGATCCACTGTCCGTTCCCGTAGCGCAGCTTGACGACCTGCAGATCGAATCCACCTGGGTCGACGGCAAGCCGGTGTACGAAGCGGACAAGCCTGCAAAGCCGTAGCAGCAGACCTTGGCGGCGCTTTGGCGATGCTCTTGTGGGAGCGGCTTCAGCCGCGAGCTTTTCGCAATATCCCGAAGATCAAGAGCTCGCGGCTGAAGCCGCTCCCACACGTCCAAGGGGACCGTCGCGGCGGTTGCCAGCGTCAAACGATCGCGCTGAAGCCGCAAAACATTCGACGGTCGCCCGCTGCCCTCCTTGGCGCCACCTCGTCGACTACGGAGAACCCGGCCCGCCCAACCGTGGCTGGGCGTTCACCGGCGCAGCCGATGCCGACGGGGCATCGGTTGACCGCGCGCTCACCAGTCAATCTGCCCGCTCACCACCGTCTGCACGCGTCCGCCCGACCACACCTCGCCATCGGCGTCGACGAACAGCTCGATGATCGCGTCGTGGCCGACCTCGCGGCCCTGGCTGATGCGGTAGTGGCCGTCGGGGCTGGGCAAGGCATCGCGCGAGGCCAGCCACGCCGCCAGCGTTGCGTTCGCCGCGCCCGATGCGGCGTCTTCGAACTGCCCCGGCGCACCGACGAACGCCCGTACCGCGAGGTAGTAGACCGGATCATCGCTGCGCGCGAACACGCACAGCCCCATGCTGTCGGTGGCTTGCGCGAGCCTGCCGATCGCCTCCCAGTCCGGCTGCGCCGAGCGCAGCGTCGCCTCGTCGCGCAGCTCGGCCAGCCACCAGCGGCGGCCGCCGTCCATCAGGGCCGGCGGCAGCGCGCCCAGCGGCAGCGCTGCGAGCGCGTCGCGCAGGCGTGGGTCGGCTGCGTCGGCAACCTCCGCCACGCGCGCCCGCGGCGTGCGCACCGCGATGGTCCGGGCATGCCCGGAGCCTGCCACCCGCAGCGGCAGGTTGCCGGCGATACCCTCCTGCACCAGCAGGCCTTCGCGTGGCGTCGCCAGCGCCGCTTCCAGCACCGCGTGCGCGGTGCCGACGCTGGGGTGGCCGGCGAACGGCACCTCCCGCCGCGGGCTGAAGATGCGCAGCCGGTAGTCGGCGTCGGGCGTCGTGGCGGGGAACACGAACGTGGTTTCGGGCAGGCGCGTCCAGCGTGCGATCGCCTGCATGGCGTCGTCGTCCAGGCCCTGCGCTTCAAGCACCACCGCGAGGGGATTGCCGGCGCCCGGGCGGTCGGCGAAGACATCGAGCTGGAGATAGGGGCGGGAGGGCATGGGGGTCCGTGGGGAGGATGAAGGGTGTGCGGGCGGGAAGTGTAGGCGGCGGGGATCACTCGCGGGGCAAGAAGGGATCTTTGTGGGAGCGGCTTCAGCCGCGAGCTTTGTCCGGGCCGCGGCAGACTGTCGAAAAAGCGCGGCTGCAGCCGCTCCCACAGGATCGAGGGCTCGCGGCCAAAGACGCTTCTGCCACGTCACGCAGGGTGTGCGCCGGCGACATCAAGCCCTAGAATCGCGTGTTCATGCCCGACGCGCGGGCGCGCAGCGACTTCGATGCCCAACAATTCCTCTTCCGATCGCTGGATCGTGCTCAAGTTCGGCGGCACCTCGGTGTCGCGCCGTCATCGCTGGGACACCATCGGCCGGCTGGCGAAACAGCGCGCCGACGACGAAGGCGCGCGCGTGCTGGTGGTGGTGTCCGCGCTGTCGGGCGTCACCAACGAACTGCAGGCGATCGCCGAGGGCGCGCAGGATAGCGCGGCCCGGATTGCCGCGCTGGTCGATCGGCACGAGGCGTTCGCGCGCGAACTCGACCTCGATCCGGCCATCGTCCTCGGCGAGCGCCTGGCCGGCCTGCGGGCGCTGGGCCACGACCCGCGCGCCGCCGCGCGCACGCTCGACTGGCAGGCCGAACTGCTGGGGCAGGGCGAACTGCTGTCGTCCTCGCTGGGCGCGGCCTACCTGCGCGCGCAGGGCCACGATTTCGGCTGGTGCGATGCGCGCGAGTGGCTCGACGCCGTTGCGCTGCCGAACCAGAACGCCTGGTCCACGCGCCTGTCGGTGTCGTGCCGGCGCGAGCCGGCCGACGGTTTCCACCAGCGGTTCCGCGAGCAGCCCGCGCGCATGTTGCTCACCCAGGGCTTCATCGCGCGGCACGCCGATGGCGGCACCGCGATCCTGGGTCGCGGCGGCTCCGATACCTCCGCTGCCTATTTCGGAGCGTTGCTGGGCGCGCAGCGGGTCGAGATCTGGACCGACGTGCCCGGACTGTTCAGCGCCAACCCGCGGGTCGTGCCGGACGCGCGCCTGTTGACGCGGCTGGACTATGCCGAGGCGCAGGAAATCGCCACCACCGGCGCCAAGGTGCTGCATCCGCGTTCGATCAAGCCCTGCCGCGACGCCGGCGTGCCGATGGCGATCCTCGATACCGAGCATCCGGAACGGCCGGGAACCCGCATCGACGGCGATGGCATCACCGTGCCGGGCGTCAAGGTCGTCAGCCGCCGCAACGGCATCGTCCTAGTGTCGATGGAAAGCGTCGGCATGTGGCAGCAGGTCGGTTTCCTCGCCGAGATCTTCGAGCTGTTCCGTCGCCATGGCCTCTCGGTCGACCTGATCGGGTCTTCGGAAACCAACGTCACCGTGTCGCTCGATCCGAGCGAGAACCTGGTGACCACCGACGTGCTCGCGGAGCTCTCCGAGGACCTGGCGAAGGTGTGCCGGGTGAAGGTCATCGCGCCGTGTGCGGCGATCACCCTGGTCGGGCGCGGCATGCGCTCGCTGCTGCACAAGCTCTCGGATGTGTGGGCGACGTTCGGCCAGGAGCGCGTGCACCTGATCTCGCAGTCGTCCAACGACCTCAACCTCACCTTCGTGATCGACGAGGCCGATGCCGACGGCCTGCTGCCGGTGCTGCATGCGGAGCTGATCGAAAGCGAGGCCATGCCGGTGCGCGACGCCAGCGTGTTCGGCCCCAGCTGGCAGGAGATCGAACACGGCCGCCCGGCGCGCGCGGTGCCGTGGTGGCGCGGCGAACGCGAGCGACTGCTCGAGTGCGCCGCCGAGGGCACGCCGGTGTACGCCTACCACCTGCCGACCCTGCGCGAGCGCGCGCGTTCGCTGCTCGACGTCGAGGCGATCGACCGCCGCTATTTCGCGATCAAGGCCAATCCGCATCCGGCGCTGCTGCGCGCGCTGGTGGCCGAGGGCTTCGGTCTGGAGTGCGTGTCGCTGGGCGAGCTCGAGCACGTGTTCGCGGTGTTGCCGGAGCTCGATCCGGCGCGGGTACTGTTCACCCCGAGCTTTGCGCCGCGTGGCGAGTACGAGGCCGCGTTCGCGTTCGGTGTCACGGTGACGCTGGACAACGTCGAGGCGCTGCGCAACTGGCCGGACACCTTCCGCGGCCGCGCGCTGTGGTTGCGGATCGACCTCGGCCGCGGCGATGGCCACCATGCCAAGGTGGTCACCGGCGGCGCGGCGTCGAAGTTCGGGCTGCCGCTGGGGGCTTTCGATGCCTTCGTGGCGGAAGCGCGCATGCTCGACGTGCGCATCGGCGGCATCCATGCCCACCTGGGCAGCGGCATCGTGACCCCGGCGCACTGGCGCGAGGTCTACGCCGAACTGGCCGGTTTCGCCGACAGCGTCGGCACGGTCGACACCATCGACATTGGCGGCGGCCTGCCGATCCCGTACAAGCCCGACGCGCATCCGTTCGACATCGCGGCCTGGGCGGCGGGCCTTGCCGAGATCAAGGCCGCCTATCCGCGCTATGCGCTGGCGGTCGAGCCGGGGCGCTATCTCGTCGCCGAGTGCGGCGTATTGCTGGCGCACGTGACCCAGGTGGTGGCGAAGCAGGGCATCCGCCGCGTCGGCCTGGATGCGGGCATGAACGCGTTGATGCGCCCGGCGCTGTACGAGGCTTACCACGGCATCCACAACCTGTCGCGGCTCGACGAGGAGGCGGACACCACGTTCGACGTGGTCGGGCCGATCTGCGAATCGGGCGACGTGCTCGGCGCGCAGCGCATGCTGCCGGCCGCGACGCGCGAAGGCGATGCGGTGCTGGTCGCCGATGCTGGCGCCTACGGGTTCGTCATGGCCAACCGCTACAACCTGCGCGCGCTGCCGCGCGAGGACGTGCTCGAATGACGCCGCGCAAGCGCCTGGCGTGGATCAGCGCGGCCGTGGCGGCTTCGCTGGCGCTGTTCGCCTACATCGCCATCGGGATGCTCAGCGGCGCCGGGCTGGCGTCCTGGCACCAGAACGCCCGCGCGTCGCTGAGCGTGGCGCCCGCCGCGGCGATGGCGGCCGGACTGGCGTCATGGTGGATCACCGCGTGGTGGCACAACGTCGACCGTGACGCGCGCAAGTGGACCGCGTTCGGACTGGCGCTGCGCACGGTGGCGCTCGCGTTCCTGATGTTCGCGCCGTTGGCGACGCTCTGGATGGGGCTGGTCGAAGGCGTGGCGCATCTGGCTTCGGGCGCCGCGGGCGACGTTCGCGCGGCATTGTCCTGGGTGCCGGCGATCGCGGTGTACGCGGTGCTGTTCGGACTGTTGCTGGGCGCAATGCCGGCGCTGTGCATCGAGTATTTCCTGTGCCGCCGCTTCCTGCGGCAGGCACGCGGCCTGGGTTTGGAGGGGGCGCGATGACGCCGTTCGACAGGGAGGCGGTACGCAGTTTCCGCTTCGTGCGCTGCGGGTTCGACGCTGGTACCGGCGTGGCGGAGCTGGTGTACGCGTTCGACGACGGCCCGGAAATGATCGAGGCGATCACCGTGCCCGGCGCGCCATTCGCGCTCGACGAGGCGCGTGCGCCGGCCGCGGAACAGGCGCTGCGGCTGCTGCACCTGATCGCTGGCGTGAGCTATTACAAGGCGGCGGTGCCGGAAGACATCCGGATCGATTCGTACGCGATCGATGCGGAGACCGCGGCGCTGCTGGAGGAGATCTATCTCAACGGGCTGGGCGAGTTCGCGTACCGCAACGGGTTCGACCTGCACGGCAGGATCCGCTTCCCGGCTTCGGACGCGCCTGCTTCAACGGATGCCGCTTCAAAGCCCTTCTCTTCGCTGGAAGAGCAGGGTGGGGATGGGGGTACTCACGGCTCGGGCGCATCCAACCCCAACCCTTCCTACGATGCGAACGGAGCCGGCACGCGCCACCACGCCCTTGTCGCCATCGGCGGCGGCAAGGACTCGCTGGTGTCGATCGAGGCCCTGCGCGCGGCGGGGGTCGAGCAGACCGTCACCTGGGTCGGCGGCTCGCAGCTGATCCGCGCCTGCGCGGAGCGCACCGGGCTGCCGACGCTCAACATCGGCCGCCAGTTGGCGCCAGAACTGTTCGAGTACAACCGCCAGGGCGCGTGGAACGGCCACATCCCGGTCACCGCGATCAATTCGGCGATCATGGTCTTCGCCGCGGTGCTGCTCGGCGCCGACCAGGTGGTGTTCTCCAACGAGCGGTCGGCCAGCTACGGCAGCCTGATCGTGTCGGATGATGGCCAGGACACCCGCGAGGTGAACCACCAGTGGTCGAAGGGCTGGGCGTTCGAGCGCGACTTCGGCGCCTACGTGCAGCGCAGGATCGCAGCCGACGCCGGATCGGGTTCGGGGCAGGTCCTGCACTACTACTCGCTGCTGCGCCCGCTCAGCGAGCTGGCGGTGGCGCGACAGTTCGCCCGGATCGATCGTTACGACGCCCATTTTTCCAGCTGCAACCGCAATTTCCACCTGCTCGGCGAACGTCCGGTCGGTCGCTGGTGCGGCGTCTGCCCGAAATGCCATTTCGTGTTCCTGGCGCTGGCGCCGTTCATGCCCAAGCCGCGACTGGTGGGCATCTTCGGCCGCAACCTGCTGGACGACCCGGAGCAGGTCGCCGGCTTCGACGCGCTGCTCGAGTACCAGGACCACAAGCCCTTCGAATGCGTTGGCGAAGGCCGCGAGTCGCGCGCGGCGATGGCCGCGCTGGCGCAGCGCCCGGAGTGGCGCGAAGACGCGATCGTGAAGCGCTTCGCGCGCGAGATCCTGCCGCAGCTGGACGCGTCGGAACTCGACATCGCGCCGCTGCTGGTGATCGACGACCAGCATCGGATCCCGGCGAAACTGTGGGAACGGCTGCGTGCGCATTTCGCAGCTTGAGGGCAAGAGCGTCGCGCTGTGGGGCTGGGGCCGCGAGGGGCGCGCGGCGTATCGCGCGCTGCGCGCTGGAAGCCCGAAGCCTGCGGCGGGCAGCCATCCAGCTGTCGAGCACCCGGATGCGCAGGCGCGGGCGACACTGCCGCTGACGTTGTTCTGCAGCGAGGGCGAGGTCGATCAGGCCAAGGCGCTTGGCGATCCGGCGCTGCGTGTGGAAACCGAAGCTTCCGCCGAACGCCTGGCGGCCTTCGACGTGGTGGTCAAGTCGCCGGGCATCAGCCCTTACCGGCCCGAAGCGGTGGCCGCGCGCGAACGGGGCACGGTCTTCATCGGCGGCACCGCGCTATGGTTCGCCGAGCGGTCCGAGGCGCGCACCGTGTGCGTCACCGGCACCAAGGGCAAGAGCACCACTACCGCGCTGCTGGCGCACCTGCTGCGCGCCGGCGGACACCGCACCGCGCTGTGCGGAAACATCGGCCTGCCGCTGCTGGAACTGCTCGACGACGACGCCGAGCTGTGGGCGATCGAGTTGTCGAGCTACCAGACACGCGACGTGGCGGCCAGCGGTGTGCGTCCGCACATCGCGGTGGTGACCAACGTGTTCCCTGAGCACCTGGACTGGCACGGCAGCGAGCAGCGCTACGTCGAGGACAAGCTGGCGTTGCTCACCGACGCCCGGCCGCGCATCGCCGTGCTCAATGCCGGGGATCCGCGGCTGGCCGCGCTTTCGCTGCCCGAAAGCGACGTGCGCTGGTTCGGCCGCGGCGATGGCTGGCACATGCGCGGCGACGCGCTGCATCGCGGCGATGCTTTGGTGCTCGACACCCGCGACGTTCCCGTCCCGGGCCGCCACAACCGCGGCAACCTGTGCGCAGTGCTGACAGCGATCGATGCGCTCGGCTTCGATGGCGCGGCGCTGGCGATGCACGCGGCCTCGTTTCGGCCGCTGCCGCATCGGCTGCAGTCGCTGGGCACGCGGGACGGCATCACTTACGTCAACGATTCGATCAGCACCACGCCGCATGCGAGCCTGGCCGCGCTCGACGTGTTCCGTGACCGCCGCGTCGCCCTGCTTGCCGGCGGGCATGATCGCGGGCTGGACTGGTCGGGATTCGCCGAGGCGATGAAACGCCGCGCCCCGCTCGCGATCGTGACGATGGGTCAGAACGGCAGGCGGATCCATGAGCTGATGGCGCCTGTCGCCCGCACGGCGGGTTTCGCGCTGACCGAGGCGACGGACCTGGGCAGCGCGATCGACCAGGCGCGCGCGGAACTGGGCGATGACGGCGTGGTCCTGCTCTCACCCGGCGCGCCGAGCTTCGGCCCGTATCGCGACTACACCGAGCGCGGGCGACACTTCGCTGAACTGGCGGGATTCGACCCGGCCCAGATCAGTGGCATTCCGGGGCTTGGGATCGCCTGAGCCATCGTGCGGGAACGCTTTTCCCGCGGACGCGTCAGCCGTGAGCTCTGCCCGGCTCTTTGCGTTGGGGTTGGGAGGTCGGAAGACATGCCCACGTTTCGAATGACCCCGCAGCTCTCCTCGACCCACTCCCGCGTCCGCAGGAGAGGAGAAAATCCTGCGATTCTGCCGAACGCTGGCCCGTTCACCGCGACCGGCTGCCGCCGGCGTAGGCTTGCGGGCACCCCTCCACCGGAGAGCGCCATGACACCGTTTCGTTCCCGCATTCCGCGTCGCGTCGCCCTGCTGCTGGCGCTGTTGCCGCTGTCCGCATCCGTCCTCGCCGCGATGCAGTCCAGGCCGGTGGAATGGAGCGTCGGCGACCAGGCGTTCAGCGGCGTGCTGGTGTACGACGATGCCTCGTCGGATCCGCGTCCGGGACTGGTGATGGTGCCGGACTGGATGGGCGTGACGGACGCTGCGGTCGCGCAGGCCCACGACGTGGCGGGCGACGACTACGTGATCCTCGTCGCCGACATGTATGGCAAAGGCGTGCGGCCGCGCAACAGCGACGAGGCACAGGCGCAGGTAAAGACGCTCTATGCCGACCCCGCCGCGATGCGCGCGCGCGCTGCGAAAGCGGTGGAAGTCTTGAAGGCGCAGGCCGGCAAGTCGCCGCTCGATGCGAGCCGGATCGGCGCGTTCGGCTACTGCTTCGGCGGCTCTTCGGTACTTGAACTGGCGCGCAGCGGCGCACAGCTGGCCGGCATCGTCACCTTCCATGGCGGGCTGTCGACGACGACGCCGGCGAAACCCGACGCGGTGCAAACCCCGCTGCTGGTGCTCAACGGAGCCGACGATCGTGGCACCGCACCGGATATCGCGGGCTTCGAGAAGGAAATGGACGCCGCCGGCGCCGACTGGACCTTCGTCAACTTCAGCGGCGCGGTGCACTGCTTCGCGTTGAAGGCGGCCAATCGTCCGCCGGGCTGCGTCTACGACCCGCGCGCGGCGAAGCGCGCCTACCGGATGATGGAAGGCTTCTTCGAAGAGCGTTTCGGCGAGGATTGAACGGCGCCTTCACTGGCCAGGCCTCTGGAAAGGCACGGCACCCGTGATGCAGGCTCGTGGGAACGCGCTGGCCGCGACGGATGTCAGCGGCGTCGAACGCCGATGCAGCGCGCTGGTCGACGTCACCGGTATCCCGCGTCCCAATGCCAGCATGTTCGACCGACCAACCGGCACGCCGGCTGACCGACCGACAACGATACCGGCCGGCCGGCGAACTGCGATCCCTCAGTGGTCGCGCTCGATGGCGTAGCGCGCCAGGCCGCGCAGCGCGGCCACCGCTTCGTTGTCTTCAAGGCCGTCCAGCGCGCGTTCCGCAGCTTCGGCGTATTCGACGGCGCGCGCGCGGCTGTAGTCGAGGCTGCCCTGGGCGCGAATCGCGGCGATCGCCTCGGGAAGCGCATC
Organism: Luteimonas notoginsengisoli; assembly: GCF_042648885.1. Lineage (NCBI taxonomy): Bacteria > Pseudomonadati > Pseudomonadota > Gammaproteobacteria > Lysobacterales > Lysobacteraceae > Luteimonas > Luteimonas notoginsengisoli. Next base: position 491,381 of record NZ_JBHRYF010000001.1, read on the forward strand.
GATGTCGCCCTGTTCGATGATCGCCCGCAGCCGCTGCCGGGTGGCGGCATCGGAGTGCGCCATCGCGTGGATCAGCGGCAGCGTGGCCTTGCCCTCGGCGAGGTCGTCGCCCAGGTGCTTGCCGAGCGCGGCCTCGTCGGCGCTGTAGTCGAGCACGTCGTCGGCGATCTGGAAGGCGTGGCCCAGGGCGAGGCCGTAGTCCTCCATCCGCTGCCGGGTCGCGGCGTCGGCGCCGGCGAGCAGGGCGCCGAGCTGGGTGGCTGCAGCGAACAGCACCGCGGTCTTGCGCTCGATCACGCGCAGGTAGGCCGCTTCGTCCACGTCCGGGTTGCGCACGTGCAGCAGCTGCAGGACCTCGCCCTCGGCGATGCGGTTGGTGGTGTCGGCGAGGATCCGCTGCACGTCCATCGAGTCGAGTTCGACCATCAGCTGGAAGCTGCGCGAGTACAGGAAATCGCCGACCAGCACGCTGGCCGCGTTGCCCCACACCGCGTTGGCGGTCTGGCGGCCGCGGCGCAGGTCGGATTCGTCGACCACGTCGTCGTGGAGCAGGGTGGAGGTATGGATGAACTCGACCACGGCGGCGAGCTGGTGGGCATCCGCGCCCTGGTGCCCGAGCGCGCGCGCGGCCAGCAGCAGCAGCATCGGACGCAGCCGCTTGCCGCCCGCGGCGACGATGTGCTCGGCGACCTGGTTGATCAGCACCACGTCCGAAGCCAGCCGGCGGCGGATCAGCGCGTCGACGGACGCCATGTCGGCGGACGCGAAGTGCTGGATGGCGGGCAGGGCGGGGATTTGCAGGCTTGCGGGAGCAGACATGCCGGGTCCGGCGTGGGAAAGGCGCGATTATAGGGAGCAATGGCTGTACGCAGATGTCGCCGCGTCGCGCTACATGCCGGGGATGCCGGCCGCGCCGCCCAGGTGTTCGTACAGGATCGCCAGCCCGATCAGGATCAGCAGCACGCCGCCACCGAGTTCCGCCCGCTTGCCCGCCAGCCGTCCGAGGCTGCGACCGAGCATGATGCCCAGCGTCACCATCACCAGCGTGGTGAGGCCGATCACGACCGCGACGACCGCGATTTCCGCGTCCAGGAACGCGAGTCCCACGCCGACCGCCATCGCATCGATGCTGGTGGCCAGGCCCGTCGTGGCCAGCGCCCAGAATCCATGGCGCCGCGGCGCGTCTTCATCGTCGTCGTGCGGTCGCAGCCCGGCGTGGATCATGTGCGCGCCGAGCGCGGCCAGCAGTGCGAATGCGATCCAGTGGTCCCAGGCGGTGATGTAACGCGAAGCCGCGCTGCCCAGCGCCCAGCCGACGACCGGGGTCAGCCCTTCGATGGTGCCGAAGATCAGGCCGGCGCGCAGCGCTTCGGGCAGGCGCGGGTTGCGCATCGCCGCGCCCTTGCCGACCGCGGCGGCAAACGCGTCCGTCGACATGGCGATGCCGATCAGGAAAATCGAAAAGGGGGACATCGGGACTCGGGATCGGGCTTGGCGACGACGGCACGCCGGCGCGCCCAACCTTCGTGGCGCCGGAAGCCGATGGTCTCGCCAACCAGTCATGGCTGCCCGCGCCACGGCACGTTGCGGTGCCGAGCATGTTGACGCGGGCGCTTCCGGCGGGGCCGGAGGCAGGCTACTCCCCAAGGGGGCGGCGAGGATAACACGTCAGCGGGCCACGGCCGTCGGGGTTTCCTGACCGCATTTTCAGGTTGCCCGCGCCCTGGCGTGGACCGTACGGTGGCTGCGGGCGCGGCGATCGGGCCGGCCCGGTATCATGCACGGGCAATCATTCGGCGCCCGCCCACGGACCTGCGCAGGGGCGCAGGCGACGGCGCAGATCCCCATACAGAACCCAACGAGGTCATCCATGGCACGCGGCATCAACAAGGCCATCCTGGTCGGCAATCTCGGCAACGACCCGGAAATCAAGTACACCCAGGGTGGCATGGCCATTACCAAGGTCAGCCTGGCGACGACCAGCGTCCGCAAGGATCGCGACGGCAACCAGCAGGAAAGCACCCAGTGGCACCGGGTGACCTTCTTCGGCAAGCTCGGCGAGATCGCCGGCGAATACCTGCGCAAGGGTTCGCAGGTGTATGTCGAAGGCGAGATCCGCTACAGCGAACACACCGGCGACGACGGCCAGAAGCGCTACTACACCGACATCATCGCCAACGAGATGCAGATGCTCGGCGGCCGTGGTGAAGGTGGCGGTGGCGGCGGCGGCGAACGCATGTCGCGCCCGCGCCAGGAATCGTCCGCCCCGCCGCAGCGGCAGGCTCCGCAGCGCCAGTCGGCGCCGCCGCCGGCGGACGATTTTTCGGATGACGACATTCCGTTCTGAGAATGGCGAATTGGCCGTTGGTGCCCGCTGTGCGCGGGGATGCCGCTCTCGACGGCCAGCGCCGCGGCTCTGCCAACCTCTAGTTCCGTCGGCCAGACCATCGCGGCGCGGTTCGGCCGATATCATTTCATTTACCAGCTATCCCATCCCGAGGAGTCTCTGACGTGCCAACCTGGCTTGTTACCGGCGGAGCCGGCTTCATTGGCGGCAATTTCGTGCTGCAGGCTGCCGCAAACGGTGTGCGCATCGTCAATCTCGATGCGCTGACCTATGCCGGCAACCTCGACACGCTGTCTTCGCTGCAGGGCAACGCCGGCCACGTCTTCGTCCATGGCGACATCGGCGACCGCAAGCTGGTCGACAGGCTTCTGGCCGAGCACCGACCCGAAGCGGTGGTCAACTTCGCCGCCGAGAGCCATGTCGACCGCTCGATCGATGGACCGGGCGAGTTCATCCAGACCAACGTCGTGGGCACGCTAGCGCTGCTGGAGGCTTCCCGCGATTACTGGAAGGCGCTCGAGGGCGATGCGAAGGAAGCCTTCCGCTTCCTGCACGTCTCCACCGACGAGGTCTACGGGTCGCTCGGCGAGACCGGCAAGTTCGTCGAAACCACGCCATACGCACCCAATTCGCCCTATTCGGCATCGAAGGCGGCATCGGACCACCTGGTGCGCGCCTTCCACCACACCTACGGGTTGCCGGTGCTGACCACCAACTGCTCGAACAACTATGGCCCGTACCAGTTCCCCGAGAAGCTCATCCCGCTGGTGATCGCCAAGGCGATCGCAGGCGAGCCGTTGCCGATCTATGGTGACGGCATGAACGTGCGCGACTGGCTCTACGTGGGCGACCACTGCGCCGCGATCCGCGCCGTGCTCGAGCGTGGCCGCGTTGGTGAAACCTACAACGTCGGCGGCGACGCCGAGCGCCCGAACATCGAGGTGGTGAACACCATCTGCGCGCTGCTCGACGAGCGGCGCCCGCGAACGGACGGCGAGCCGCGCAATTCCCAGATCACCTATGTCCGGGATCGCCCCGGTCACGACCGCCGCTATGCGATCGACGCGTCGAAGCTGAAATCGGAGCTCGGCTGGTCGCCCGCGCACAGCTTCGAGCAGGGCATCGCCGACACTGTGGACTGGTATCTGGACAACCAGCCCTGGGTGCAGCGCGTGCTCGATGGCAGCTACCGGTTGGAACGCATCGGGAGCGCGACATGACCGCGCGCCGCGGTATCATCCTGGCCGGTGGTTCGGGCACGCGCCTGTATCCCATCACCCAGTCGATCAGCAAGCAGCTGCTGCCGGTCTACGACAAGCCGATGATCTATTACCCGCTCAGCGTGCTGATGCTCGCGGGCATTCGCGAAGTGCTGATCATCAACACGCCGCACGAGCAGGCGCTGTTCAAGGATTTGCTGGGCGATGGTTCGCAATGGGGCATGCGGATCGAGTATGCGATACAACCGAGTCCAGACGGGCTGGCCCAGGCCTACCTGATCGGCCGCGAATTCGTCGATGGCAAACCGAGTTGCCTGGTGCTGGGAGACAACATCTTTCACGGCCCGGGCCTTACCGCGCTGCTCAAGCGCGCCGACCAGCGCGAAGAAGGCGCGACGGTGTTCGGCTATTGGGTCCGCGATCCGGAGCGCTATGGCGTAGCCGAGTTCGACGACAGCGGCAAGGTGGTGGGTCTCGAAGAAAAGCCGATGGAACCGCGTTCGAACTATGCCGTTACCGGGCTGTACTTCTACGATGGGCGGGCCAGCGACTTCGCCGCCGGGCTCAAGCCGTCGGCGCGCGGCGAACTCGAGATCACCGACCTCAATCGTTGCTATCTGGAGGGGGGCAACCTGCATCTGGAGCAACTGGGGCGCGGTTACGCCTGGCTCGATACCGGCACGCACCGCTCGCTGCTGGAAGCGTCGAACTACATCGAAACCATCGAGGCACGCCAGGGCCTGCGCGTGTGTTGCCCCGAGGAGATCGCGTTCCACAGCGGCTGGATCGACGCCGCACAGCTGCGGGCCTTGGCCAAGCCGCTGATCAAGAATGGTTATGGGCAATACCTGCTGGACCTGATCGATCGCGGATACGTGCCATGAAGCTGACCGAGACCAGGTTGCCAGGCTGCGTGGTGATCGAGCCGCAGGTGTTTGGCGATTCACGCGGCCAGTTCTTCGAATCCTTCAATTGCGACAAGCTCGCCGCGCATGGTCTCACGCCGAATTTCGTCCAGGGCAACGTGTCCACCTCGACGCGCGGCGTGCTCCGCGGGCTGCACTACCAATGGCCGAAGCCGCAAGGCAAGTATGTATCGGTGCTCGACGGCGAGGTCTGGGATGTCGCAGTCGACATTCGCCGCGGCTCGCCGACCTACGGGAAATGGGAGGCCGTGCTGCTGAGCGGCGAGAACCGGCTGCACTTCTGGATTCCGGAAGGTTTTGCGCACGGTTTCGCGGTGCTCAGCGAGCGGGCGACCTTCACCTACCTGTGCACGCAGACCTACGACCGCGACGCCGATGCGGGCATTCGCTGGAACGATCCGGCGCTGGCGATCGACTGGCCGGTCGCCGAGCCGATACTGTCGGACAAGGACATGCGCGCGCCGCTGCTTGCCGACATCGCCGACGACCGGTTGCCGGTTTACGCGGCTTGAAGATCCTGCTGCTCGGTGGCAACGGCCAGGTCGGCGTTGAGCTGCGTCGCAGCCTTGCGCCGCTTGGCGAGCTCGTGGTCGCAACGCGCAACGGGCTGCTCGAGGACGGCTCCGCGTGCGAGACCGCAAACTTCGATCGTCCGCAGGAGGCCGCGACCCTTGTCGATCTCGTGGCACCCGACGTGGTCGTCAATGCCGCTGCCTACACAGCGGTGGACCGCGCGGAAACAGAGCCTGACGCAGCGCTGCGTGCCAACGCACTGGCGCCTACCGCCATCGCCGCGGCTTGCGCAGCGCGCGATGCACTGCTCGTCCATTATTCGACAGACTACGTCTTCGACGGCAGCTCGACGCGGCCCTATCGCGAAGACGATCCAACTTCGCCGCTGGGCGTCTACGGCGCAACCAAGCTGGCAGGCGAAGCGGCGATCCGCGACAGCGGCGCACGCTACATGATCTTCCGCACGTCGTGGGTCTATGCCGCGCATGGCCGTAATTTCGTGCTGACGATGCTGCGCCTCGCCGCCGAACGCGACGAGTTGCGCGTGGTCGCAGACCAGGTCGGCAGCCCGACGTCGGCGGCGCATATCGCCGACACCACGGCGGCGATCCTGGCGCGGCACGGGCGCTCCACCGGCCTGTGGCACCTGACCTGTACCGGCCAGACCAGCTGGCACGGCTTCGCCGAAGCGATCATGGCCGGCGCGGTCGAGCGCGGGTTGCTCCACAAGGCGCCGCGGGTAATGCCGATTTCCACCAGCGATTACCCCACGCCTGCCGTGCGCCCCGCATTCTCGGTCCTGGACAACGCTCGCGTGAAGCGCGATTTCGGCCTGCACGGGGTCCATTGGGCGGATGCGCTCGCGCGGGTGCTGGATACGCTGGCCGCTGACGTCGGCGCCTGATTGGCGGCAGGCCAGTTGCGGCATGCCGCAAATTGCGGCCGTAAGGCGAGGCGAGGCGGAACATTCTCGCCAATGTGGTGTCGTCCGGTATCATCGAAAGACGCGTCGCAGTTGGATCGCGGCGCGAACGCAGGACCGGGCAATCCGGCTTGCGAAATCCGATGGCGGGTCGCTGGGGAGCGGTCCGCGGGTATCGACACAGACGGGCAGGGAACACATGGGGAAGGCAAGCTGGCTGGTGCTGCTGTTCGCGTGGGCGACCACCGTGTCCGCGCAGGTCGACGTCGGGCCGTATGTCAGGAAGGACAATTTCCAGACCATCGAGATCTCTCCTGATGGCAGGTATCTCGCGGCGACGGTGCCGAAGGAAGACCGGACCGGTGTCGTGGTCCTCCAGCGCAGCGACCTGAAAGTCACCGCGAGCTTCGCGCTTGGCAAGAACAGCCATATCGACCGCGTCTGGTGGGTGAACCCGGAGCGCCTGCTGATCGCCATGTCCGAGAAGATGGGCCTGTTGGCGATGCCGCAGCCCACCGGAGAGCTCTATGCCCTGAATGCCGATGGCAGCGATCCGGAGATCCTCGTGGGCCAGCGCGTGGTCGGCGAGGAGACGGGAAGCCTGATCAGCAGCAAGAAGCGCGAGAAGGTCGCCGCGTTCATGGTGGACAGCCTGCGCGACGACGACCGCGGTGCCATCGTTTCGGTCTGGCCATTCAACTCGGACCAGTACACGCGCGCAGAACGGCTGGATGTCTACTCGGGTCGACGCACGGTGATGGTGCGCGCGCCGGTGCAGAACGCGGATTTCGTCACCGATGCCACGGGCGAAGTCCGCTTTACCCACGGCGCCGGAAATGACAACGCCAACAAGCTGTACTACCGCGACGGGCGTGGCGGCGAATGGCGGCTCGTCAACGACGAAAACGCGACCCATCGCCGCGAGTGGCCGCTGGGCTTTTCCAGCGACGGAAAGCTGGCCTACCTGCAGTCCGAACAGGAGCAGGGACCGGATGCGGTGGTCGTGTTCGATCCTGAAAGCGGCGAGCGCAAGCCGGTGCTGCGCGACGAGGTCGTGGACCCATCGTCCGTGCTCTACGCCGTCGATGCCAGCTCGCCGATCGGGGTGGTGTACCGCGGCGCGCGCAGTCGCACGGCTTTCTTCGACGAGCAATCCGCCGATGCGTTGCTGCACCGCAAGCTCGAGGCGGCATTCCCGGGGCAGGCCGTCTTCATCACCTCGCGTACCAGCGACGGAGGCTTGGCGCTGGTCGAAGTTTCCAGCGACCGCAACCCGGGCGACTTCTATGTCTTCGACACGCGCGCTGGTACGGCCGCCTATCTGCTCAGCCGCGGCGACTGGTTCGACCGGGCCAAGATGGCGCCAACGCGTGGCATCGAGCTCGTCGCGCGCGACGGCCTCCGGCTGCACGGCGTCCTGACCACGCCCGCGGGCGCCGAACCCAAGGCGCTGCCGATGGTCGTCCTGCCGCACGGCGGCCCCTTCGGGATCTTCGAGACCAACGCCTTCGATACCGAGGGGCAGTTGCTGGCCAAGGCCGGCTACGCGGTCCTTCGGCTCGACTTCCGCGGTTCGGGAAACCATGGGCGCGCGTTCCAGCAGGCCGGCGCGCTCGAATGGGGCGCCAAGATGCAGGACGACCTGACCGACGCCACGCGTTGGGCGATCGCCCAGGGCATCGCCGACCCGGACCGAATCTGCATCTACGGTGCGAGCTACGGTGGGTACGCGGCACTGATGGGCGCGGCGAGGGAGCCGGCTCTGTATCGCTGCGCGGCGGGCTACGTGGGTGTCTACGACTTGCCTTTGATGACGTCCACCAATCGCCGCAAGGGAAAGTCGGTGGCCACCTTCAGCGACGAATGGGTGGGCACGGATGCGGCCGCCCTGGCGGCTACCTCGCCCAGCCGGCTGGCGGACAGGATCGACGTGCCGGTGTTCCTCGCCGCCGGAGGCGAGGACGAAATCGCACCGATCGAACACAGCCGCAAGATGGAAGCGGCACTCAAGGCCGCGGGCACGCCGGTCGAGTCGCTCTACTACCCGGAGGAGGGGCATGGGTTTTACATCCAGGCCCATCGGGCGGAGTTCTACCAGCGCCTGCTGGCGTTCCTGGATCGGAACATCGGAAGCGGTCGTGTGCCGCCGCGGGCAGCAGTCGACTGAGGTGACGGAGCAGCGGACACATCGCCGCCTCCACTGCGCGCCTATTTCACCCCGTGCATCATCCGTCTCAGTAACGGCGCGGCGATGAACGCGACCACCGCGCAGCCCAGGCCGATCCACATCATCAGCCAGAACAGGTGGGCGTACTTGGCCGACGCTGCGGCGATGTCCATGACTTCGCCCTCCGGCACGTCGATCGCGGCGAGCTTGCCGAACAGCGCGGCCAGCGTTTCCGAGAACGCGGTGGCGAGGAACCAGGTGCCCATCATCAGGCTCACCACGCGGGGGACTGCGAGCTGGGTGACCGCGGACAGTCCCACGGGCGACAGGCACATCTCGCCGATCTCGAGCACGAGGTAGGCAAGCACCAGCCACCACACGCTGGCCATCTGCCCGGTCATGCCGACCTGCTGCGCCGCCCATGCCAGCGGGATGAACGACAACCCGGCGAACACCAGCCCCCACGCCGATTTCACCGGCTTCGACGGATCCAGCCCGCGGCGGTCCAGCCAGGCCCATAAAGCGGCGAAGATCGGCGCCAGCAGCACCAGGAACAGGGCACCGAGATAGGTCAGCGAGCCGGCGGTCTGCGGCAGGACCACGCAGTCGCGTACCAGCAGCACCAGCATCAGCGCGACCACCGCAATGAACAGGGTGCGCGGCGCATTCGATGCCGCGTCGCGGTCCGACATCCGCGCAGCCACCACGAACGACAGCGGTGCTAGAAGCAAGGACGCGATCGACCACGGCAGCGGCGTGCCCCCGGTAATGACCAGCGATGGCGCAACGTCCTTGGTCAGCATCCGGTCGGTGAAGGTCACCCACGAGCCATACGTCTGCTCGTACAGGGTGAAGAACACCAGCGCCATGAAGATCAGCACCATCAGCGCGATCATCTGCTGCCGCTGCACAGGTGGGCAGCGGGTGCCGGTGAACCAGGCGAACCACAGCAACACCACGCCCAGCACCACGATCATCAGCATCAGCGCCAGTGACACCTCGCCGCCGAGCGCGAACGCCCCCGAACCGGCGGCCCACATCAGCCAGGCGACCGGTAGCACGCCGGCGATGGCGAGCGCGTAGATCAGCCATTCGCGCGGCACGCCCGCGACCCGCTCGCGCAGGGTATGCGGCGCCGACGGTTCGGCGTGGCCGTGCAGGTACTTCTGCCCCCACAGGAACATGCCAAGGCCCACCAGCATGCCGATGCCCGCGGCGCCGAAGCCGTACTTCCAGCCGTAGACCTCGCCCAGGAAGCCGCACACCAGCGAGGCGAACAGCGCGCCCAGGTTGATGCCGGCATAGAACAGCGAAAAGCCCGAGTCGCGGCGCGGATCGTTGTCGGCGTACAGCTTGCCGACGATGGTGGAGATGTTCGGCTTGAGGAAGCCGACGCCCATGATGATCAGCGCCAGCGACAGGTAGGTGATGCGCAACGCACCTTCGTCGCGCACGACCTGGCCGCCGACGTTCACCGCCGCGTGGCCTTCGAACGCCATCCCCAGATGGCCCAGGCACAGCAGGATGCCGCCGAACACCACCGCCTTGCGCATGCCCAGCCAGCGGTCGGCGAGCACGCCGCCGATCACCGGGATGCAGTAGACCAGGCCGCCGTAGGCGCCGAGCAGGTCGAGCCCGGGACCGTCGCCGAACAGGTGGTACTTGGTCAGGTACAGCAGCAGCAGCGCCTTCATTCCGTAGAACGAGAAGCGCTCCCACATCTCGGTGAAGAAGCAGACGTAGACGCCCTTGGGGTGGCCGAGGAAGTCCCCGCCGGCCGGGATCGGGCTCGCGATGCTGGCGGTCACGTGCTGCTCCGTATGGAATGCGCGCGAGTATAGCGGCGCACTGGACTTGCCCCGGGGCAGCGATTAGCGTGTGGGGCTTTCGTGCACAGGGGTCGAAGATGAACAAGCCGGCGACACGGCAACTCACGGTGCGGGCGGTCCTGCTCGCGGTCATCCTGGCGATGATCCTGGCCGCGGCCAATGCCTACCTCGGCCTGTTCGCCGGCCTGACCATCGCCACTGCGATCCCGGCGGCGGTCGTGTCGATGGGCGTGCTGCGCCTGCTCGGCGGCGGCACGATCCTGGAAAACAACATCGTGCAGACCGGCGCCTCGGCCGGCTCGTCGATCGCCGCGGGCGTCATCTTCACCATCCCGGCGCTGATCATTCTGGGCTACTGGCAGGACTTCCGCTATTCATGGGTGCTGGCGATCGCCGGCCTCGGCGGCCTGCTTGGCGTGCTGTTCTCGGTGCCGCTGCGGCGCACGATGATCGTCGAGGACCCGCTGCCGTTCCCCGAAGGCAAGGCTGCGGCCGAAGTGCTCAAGGCCGGCGACAATCCCGGTCCCGGGCTGAAGATCCTGGCGCTGTCGGGCGTGATCGGTGCGGTGGTCAAGCTGGCGGCCGCCAGCGGGCTGCGCATGATCCCCGATGCCGCGATCGGCGGCGGCTTCATTGGCAAGTACCTGGGCTACATGGGCACCGGGCTGTCGCCGGCGCTGCTGGGCGTGGGCTACATCGTCGGCCTCAACGTCGGCATCGTGGTGGTGTCGGGCAGCATCCTGTCGTTCAACATCGCGATCCCGATCTACCACGCGTTCTTCCTCGGCAGCGATCCGGCGCTTGCCGCTTCGATCGCCGGCGCCAGCGCGGTGGACGCCGCGGGCGCGATCTGGTCGGCGAAGATCCGCTACCTCGGCGTCGGCACGATGCTGATCGGCGGCGTGTGGACGCTGTTCTCCCTGCGCAAGTCGCTCGCCTCGGGCATCAAGAGCGGTTTTGCCGCGGCGCGCAAAGGCACCGGCAAGATCGTCGCCGAGACCGAGCGCGACCTGCCGATGAAGTGGATGCTGGTGGCGCTGGTGGCCTTCGTGGTGCCGCTGGGCCTGCTGTACCAGGCGATCGTCGACCAGTGGATGGTCAGCATTCCGATGACGATCATCATGATCGTCGCCGGCTTCCTGTTCGTGTCGGTGTCGGCCTATCTCGCCGGCCTCGTGGGTTCGTCCAACAATCCCGTGTCCGGCATCACCATCGCCACCATCCTGTTCGCCTCGGTGGTGCTGGTCCTGCTGCTCGGTGGCGACTCGAAGATCGGTGCGGTCGCCGCGATCATGATCGGCGCGGTGGTGTGCTGCGCGGCGGCGGTCGGCGGCGACAACCTGCAGGACCTGAAGGCCGGCTACATCGTCGGCGCCACGCCGTGGAAACAGCAGCTGATGCTGGCGATCGGCGCCTTCTCGTGCGCATTGATCATGGCGCCGGTGCTGAACCTGCTGGCGCAGGCCTACGGCATCGGTGCGCCGACGGCCGAACACCCCAATCCACTCTCCGCGCCGCAGGCCACGCTGATGGCTTCGGTGGCCAACGGCATGTTCGGCGGCAAGCTCCCGTGGACCATGATCGCGATCGGTGCCGGCATTGGCGCGGTGGTGATCGCGCTGGACGAGTGGCTGAAGTCGCGCAAGTCGAGCTTCCGCGTGCCGGTCCTCGCGGCCGCCATCGGCATCTACCTGCCGCTGGAGCTGATGGTCCCGATCTTCCTGGGCGGCCTGCTGTCGTACTTCGTGGAGCGCCGCAAGCAGCTCAAGGCCGGCGACGAAGACATGCGCGACCGCATCCACCGCCCGGGCACGCTGTTCTCGGCGGGCCTGATCACCGGCGAGGCGCTGATGGGCATCGCGATCGCGGTGCCGATCGTGGTGAGCGAGCGCGCCGACGTGCTCGCATTGCCGGAACAGCTCCAGTTCGGCCAGCTGGTCGGGCTGGCGGTGCTGGTGGTGGTGGGCTGGCTGCTTTATCGCAGCGGCGCGAAATCCAACGCGCTGGGCGACGCCGAACCCGGCCCGATGTAAGCCGTCTTCAAGCCACTCCATTGGAGGAGCTGCCGGGTGTCAGGAAGCTATGCCTGGGAAACCGCGCCCCTGGTGGAAGGGGCTTCGCCGGGATCCAGGCAGATCCCACCTCCAGTCCTTTCCGCGAGGGAAGGAGACAGCAACCGCCTTGCCCGCTGCGAAAGCGGGCACGCACACGAACCGATCTTCGCCGCACCGCCGCAATTCCAGGAGTCGCCATGAAATCCCGCTACCTCGTCCTGCCCATCGCCCTGTTGATCGCCATGCCTTCGCTGGCCGCCACGCGCGGGTTCGAGGTTCGCGACATGGTCAAGCTCGACCGCTACTCCTCCCCGACCTTGTCGCCGGATGGCCGGAAGCTGGTGTTCGCCAAGCGCGTGCTCGACGACAAGAGCGGCAAGGCCAGCACTTCGCTGTGGATCGAGGACCTGTTCGCGCGCGACGCCGCGCCGCCGCAGCGGCTCACGCCCGAGGGCTGGAACGTCAACAGCCCGACGTTCTCGCCGGACGGCGCCACCGTCTATTTCCTCAGTGCGAAGGGCGACTCCTCGCAGCTGTACGCGATGCCGGCGGCGGGCGGCAAGCCGGTGCAGGTGACCGCGTTTCCGGTCGACGTCGATTCGTTCAAGCTTTCGCCGGACGGCAAACGCGTTGCGTTCAGCGCCGGCGCGTTTCCCGACTGCAAGGCCGACGCGGGGCAGGGCGTGCTGGCCTGCACCAAGGCCAGGCTGGACGAGGCAGCCAAGGGCAAGGCGACGGGCATGGTCTTCGACCGCATGTTCGTCCGCCACTGGGATACCTGGAACGACGGCCGCCTCAATCGGCTGTTCGTCGCTGAGCTGCCGGCGGCGAAAGCCAAGGCGGTGGCCGCCGCCCGGCTGCTCGGGAGCGACGTGATTGGCGACGTTCCTTCGAAGCCTTTCGGCGACAGCGGCGAGTACGCCTGGGCACCGGACGGAAACTCGCTGGTGCTCAGCGCGCGCAAGTCAGACCGCAGCGAGCCGTGGTCGACCAACTTCGATCTCTACCAGGTCAGCGCAGACGGCAGCGGCGCCGCGAAGAACCTGACCGCGGCCAACCAGGCCTGGGACACCGGGCCGGTGTTCGGCGACGACGGCAAGACGCTGTACTACCGCGCGATGAAGCGCCCCGGCTTCGAGGCTGACCGCTTCGCGATCATGGCGATGGACCTTGCCAGCGGCGCTGTCCGCGAAATCGCGCCGAAGTGGGATCGGTCGGCCGACGGCATCGTCGTGTCCGAGGACGGCAAGACGCTGTACACGACCGCGCAGGACATGGGCGAACATCCGCTGTTCGCGATCGATAAGGCCACGGGCGAAGTGAAGAAGGTGGTTGGCGACGGCACGATCTCCTCGTTCGAGATCGCAGGGCCGACGCTTGCGTTCTCGCGCAACACCATGAAGACCGGCGACCAGCTGTTCACCACCGGTATCGACGGCGCGCAGCTGCGCGCGATCACGCCCAGCGCCGGCGAGATGTTGCCCGATGCCGCGTTCGCCGATTTCGAGCAATTCAGCTTCAAGGGCTGGAACAACGACACCGTGCACGGCTACGTGGTCAAGCCGTGGAACTACGAGGAAGGCAAGAAGTATCCCGTGGCGTTCCTGATCCACGGCGGGCCGCAGGGCAGCTTCGGAAACGGCTGGAGCTATCGCTGGAATCCGCAGACCTACGCCGGCCAGGGCTACGCGGTGGTGATGATCGATTTCCACGGTTCCACCGGCTACGGCCAGGAATTCACCGACGCGATCAGCCAGCACTGGGGCGACCGCCCGCTCGAGGACCTGCAGAAGGGCTGGGCGGCGGCGCAGCAGCAGTACGCATTCCTCGACGGCGCCAACGCCTGCGCGCTCGGCGCCAGCTACGGCGGTTACATGGTGTACTGGATGGCCGGCAACTGGCATACGCCGAAGTCCGGCGCATGGAAGTGCCTGGTCGACCATGACGGCGTGTTCGACAACCGCATCATGGGCTACGCCACCGAGGAACTCTGGTTCAGCGAATGGGAGAACGGCGGCACGCCGTACGACAATCCGAAGGCCTACGAGAAGTTCAACCCGGTCAACCACGTCAAGGACTGGCGCGTGCCCATGCTGGTGATCCACGGCGAGCTCGACTATCGCATTCCGGTTTCGCAGGGCATCGGTGCGTTCACCGCCCTGCAGCGCCAGGGCATCGAATCCAAGTTCCTGTATTTCCCCGACGAGAACCACTGGGTACTGAAGCCTGCCAACAGCATTCTCTGGCACGACACGGTCAACGGCTGGCTCAAGCAGCATCTCGGCCAGTAGGACCGCCTGGTGCGCCGCCTTCTCCGTGCGGGAGGAGGTGGCGCGCAGCGCCGGACGAGGGCAGGAGCGTCAGGAATGACGTCTGCCGGCGAACCGGGCCGCCATCCCCCATCGGCCTTCGGCACCGTCTCCCGCAGGGAGGGGGAACAACGAAGCAAACCGCGGAAACGACATGCCAGAAGCCGTAGCCAGCCACGCCCTGATCACCAACGACATCGTCGTCCTCGGCCTGATCGCCGCCACCCTCGGCGTGATCTTCTGGACCGAGTCGCGCGAGACGGGGATGTGGAAGAAGTTCTACACCTACGTGCCGGCGCTGCTGCTGTGCTATTTCATCCCCGGCATCTACAACAGCGTCGGCCTGATCGACGGCAACAACACCAGCCTCTACAACCCGGTCGCCAGCCGGGTGCTGCTGCCGGCGGCGCTGGTGCTGCTCACGCTCACGATCGACATCAAGGGCATTCTCAGGCTCGGGCCCAAGCTGCTGCTGATGTACGCCGCATCGTCGATCAGCGTGATGATCGGCGCGGTGGCCGCCTTCGCGCTGTTCGCGGCGCTGCATCCGGCAACGGTGGCCGGCGACACCTGGGCCGGCATGACGGCGCTCGCGGGCAGCTGGATCGGCGGCGGCGCCAACATGATGGCGATGAAGGAGGTCTTCGAGGTCGATGCCACCACGTTCGGCCAGTTCGCCGTCGTTGACGTAGGGGTGGGCTACGTGTGGATGGCGATCCTGATCTTCCTCGCCGGTCGCGCCGAGGCGATCGACAAGCGCAGCGGCGCCGATACCCGCGCGCTGGACGACCTCAAGCGGCGCATGGCCAGCTTCCAGGCGCAGCACGCGCGCATCGCCAGCCTTGCCGACCTGATGATCATCATCGGCATCGCCTTCGGCGCGGTCGGCCTGGCGCATGCGGTCGCCGGGCCATTGTCGACCTGGTTCGGGGCCAATGTGTCCTGGGCGAAGACGGTCAGCCTCCACGAACCGTTCGTCTGGGTGGTGGCGCTGTCGACTTTCATCGGCCTGGCGCTGAGCTTCACCCGCGCGCGCACCTATGAAGGCGCCGGCGCGTCGAAGATCGGCACGCTGCTGCTGTACTTCCTGATCGCCTGCATCGGCATGCAGATGGACATCATGGCGCTGCTGCAGCGGCCGGAGCTGTTCCTGCTCGGCGTGGTCTGGATCGTGATCCACATCGGCCTGCTGTGGGTGGCAGGCAAGCTGCTGCGGGTGCCGTTCTTCTACTTTGCGATCGGCTCGCAGAGCAACATCGGCGGCCCGGCGTCGGCGCCCGTGGTGGCGTCGGTGTTCCATCCTTCGCTGGCGCCGGTGGGCGCGCTGCTGGGCACCCTGGGCTACGCGACCGGAACCGGGCTGGCGTACCTGCTCGGGATCATCCTCAGGTCGATGGCCGGCGGCTAGCGCGTGGCTGCGTGATGCGAGATGCGGTCCGCGGGTGATTCGCCAGCGCCGCGATGTCGACCGCGCTTGAGCGATTCCTGATCCGGAGGCGACGGGCTAGTACGCCATCGCCGCGCGCAGCTGGCGTTCCTCTGTTTGTTGCGCATGCCCCTGCTGCCGGACGTCTTCTTCGCGCAGCAGTGCAGCGCTTTGCCGCGCCGGCACGTGGCTGGCCTGCTCGACATCGACCTGGCTGCGACGATGAGCGGGATCTTGGATGGCGCCCTGTACCGCAAACACGCGTCCGCCGTCGCCCGAAGCCACGACATGGTCGATGCGCTCCAAGCCGTCGATTCGGGCACGGACGGCCACGCTGGCGGCGGCGTTGAAGAAGCGCTCGTTGTCGCCGAGGTCCAGCTGCCGGCGCTGCGGGGCAAGACCGCCTACCGCGTCGTCCAGCAGGCGGTTGGAGGTGCTGCCGCCGGCACCGATGGTGGATGGCGCGACGCCCTGGGCACGCTCGCGCTCGCGCAGCTGCGCCAGATCCTGCGCCTGCATGACCGCCTCGATGAAGTGCAGGTCGACGCGGTGCATCAGCATCTTGCCCGGGACCAGACGCTCGAAGAACGACAGCGGGTCCGGATCCGCCAGCACGATCTCGTGCCCCGGCGCGTCGGGCATGGCCCATTTCAGCGGAATGCTGTCTTCCTGCAGGTGGGTCAGGATCTCGTTCTCGACGCGGTAGCTGCGGATCAGACCCTGCTCCGCTTCGCGCTTCAGCGCTTCCGCGTCGAAGCCCTGGCGTTCGAGTGTCTTGCCGTGCACGCCGGCGGCGTTGAAGGTGACAGCGGGCGCATCGACGACCATCGCAGCTGCAGCCGCCAGCCCGCCACCTAGCGAATGTCCCGAGAAGACCACGTTGTTGCCAAGCTTCTCCTTGGCCCTTCGGCCGAGCACGATGGCCTGGTTGTATTGCCGGTCGTCGAGGCCGAGGCCTTGGCCGAAGTTGTGCTTCCAGTCTCGTCCTTCGTCGGTGCCGGTGAAGGCGAGCACCACGCGTCCCGAGGCGTCCCTATAAAACGAAGCATCGAAACCGGAGCGAGCGTTGTGCAACAACGTCGGGTTGATGCCGATCGCCCGCACGTCGCCGTCGTTCAGGCGCATCCAGCTACCCGGCAATTCAATGGCGCTCGCCTGCGTGCCTCGCCGCATGTCAGCGGTCGCGTAACTGTCCTGGAGCAGGATGGGCAGTTCCAGGTCGATAGGCAGTGGCTGCCGGCCGCGAACCAGCGCGGCGAAGTCGCTGGCCGGCGCAACCGGCAAAAGGGTGTCGTCGAGATCGCTCATTCGCAACTCCGTGCGTGGCGCCCTAGCTGCCTGTTCGCCATGTAGGCGCAGGCTCGGGACCTTCCGTGGATAAATTTACTGTTGTGGAACGCCGTGGGCCCTCAGCCATTCACGCACCTTCTGGCGATCGGCTTTCCCCTGCGCGTTGAGACGGGCGTCGGATCCCGCGAAGAGACTCGCCTGGAACGTCAAACCGCTATCGTTGGTTTGGCGCGGATCGACGCCGGCTTCGAGCAGCTGCAACACCCGGTGCGCATCGTTGATGTTCGCAGCCAGGTGCAGCAGCGAATCGCCCATCGAGTCAGTGCGATGAAGATCCACACCTGCGGCGACGAGCATGTCGACCTGGGCGTTTCGTCCACTTTCCACGGCGCGAAAGATGGGCGTCCAACCCAGGCCCGGACGTGGGATGTCGACCGGAGCGCCGTGCGCGATCAGCACCTGCAGGTACTGCGCGTCGTTCACCATCGCGGCCATGTGGGCAACGGTTTCGTTGTCCATGCCAAGCACTGCGGCGTCGGCGCCGGCGTCGAGCAGGGCCGAGAGCGACGTGGGTTTCTCGTTCCAGATCGCCCATTCGAGCAGGGTGACCTCGTCTTCGCCGCGCGCCGACAGATCGGTCGACGGGGCAAGGGCGCGGATGCGTGCGGTGTCGCCTCGCGCGACCGCATCGGCCATTGGCACGATCGCGGGGTCGTGGAAAGGGACGGCGGAGTCCTTGGTCGCTGCTGACATGCGGGCTTGCTCCCTTGCACCGGCCGGATCGGCAGCGCATGAAACCATCAGGATGGATGTCGCGAGTGCCGCCAGGACGGGGACGTGCTTGCGCATGAGTGGTTTCCTTTCCGGCTGCGTTGCGTTCGCGTCGCGCGGGTGTCCTTGGGCGCGACTCGCAGCGATCCTAGCATCGCGCCGACGGGCATGCAGCCGCGATTCCGTGATCGCGACCGGGGTTTTCGCAACCCGATATCACGGCGACTTCGCCAAAAGGCAACGTCGATCTGCGCTGGGTGGCTGCCGATCCGCCGCGTCACGACTCGCGGCGAGGACCGCGCGGACACGCGGAAGTGGCCCTGCACGAGCCATCGAAAGCCCCAGCGGCCCCGAGTCGTCATGGCCCAGCACGAGCCGCAACCGAGCTTTTCCACCCTCGCCGGACGTCCCGCTTACAGCCGGACCGGCTCAGCAGCAGCGGAACCCGCCCTTGCCACCGAAGCGCGCTTCCTGGCGCTCGCGGAAGAAGGTCTTGTAGTCCATCGGCTCCCGGTCCGGATGCTTCTCGAGCACGTGGCGGACGTAGTTGTCGTAATCCGGCACGCCGCAGCACAGGCGCGCGGTCTGCACCAGCCGCCGCCAGGCGCGCTTGTGCGCCTGGTGGTGGCCGAGCGGGACGAGCGCGGTGCCCATCAGGGTTGCGCCGCCTGCTGTTCGGGCGTGAGCGCGACGTAGGGCTGCTCGCGATCGGTGCGCGCCGCATTCGCGCGCGCCCTGGCGATCGCCTTGATCGAGTAGAACAGCACCGCGAAGACGACGAACAGGAACAGCGCGGTGAGCCCGGCATTGACGTAGTTGTTGATCATGATCTGCTGCATGCCGCCGAAGTCCTTGGACGGGGCGATCAGGTTGCCGGCCGCGATCGCGTCGCGGTACTTGTTGGCCTGGGCCAGGAAGCCCACGCCCGGGTCCGCGTCGAAGATCTTGATCCAGCCGGCCGCGGTGGTGCATACCAGCAGCCACACCGTTGGCACGATCGAAACCCAGGCGTAGCGATCCTTCTTCATCTTGAACAGCACCACCGTGCACAGCAGCAGCGCGATGCCGGCAAGCATCTGGTTGGCGATGCCGAACAGCGGCCACAGCATGTTGATGCCGCCCAGCGGGTCGGTCACGCCCTGGTAGAGGAAGTAGCCCCACAGCGCCACGCAGCCGCCGGTGGCGATCAGGTTCGGGGCCCACGCCTCGGTGCGACGCATCACCGGCACGAAGTTGCCGAGCAGGTCCTGCAGCATGAAGCGGCCCGCGCGCGTGCCCGCGTCGACCGCGGTGAGGATGAACAGCGCCTCGAACAGGATCGCGAAGTGGTACCAGAACGCCATCATGTTCGCGCTCGGGAGCGCGCTGTGCAGGATCTGCGCGATGCCGACCGCCAGCGTCGGCGCGCCGCCTGCGCGCGACAGGATGCTGCTTTCGCCGATCTCCTTCGCGGTCGCAGTAAGCAGGTCGGGCGAAACCGTGAAGCCCCAGCTCGACACGGTCTGCGCGACGGTCGCCGCGTCGGTGCCGATGATCGCGGCCGGCGCGTTCATCGCAAAGTAGACGCCCGGGTCGATGATCGACGCGGCCACCATCGCCATGATCGCCACGAACGATTCCATCAGCATCCCGCCGTAGCCGATGTAGCGCGCATCCCGCTCGTTGGCGAGCAGCTTGGGCGTGGTGCCCGATGCGATCAGCGCGTGGAAGCCCGACACCGCGCCGCAGGCGATGGTGATGAACAGGAACGGGAACATGCTGCCCTTCCACACCGGGCCGGTGCCATCGGTGAACTGGGTCAACGCCGGCATGCGCAGTTCCGGCATCACGATCACGATGCCGATCGCGAGCGCAACGATCGTGCCGATCTTCAGGAACGTGGACAGGTAGTCGCGCGGCGCCAGCAGCAGCCACACCGGCAGCACCGCGGCGATGAAGCCGTAGACGATCAGCATCCAGGTGATCTGGGTCCCGGTGAAGGTGAACGCCGGGCCCCAGGTCGGGCTCGCGGCGACTTGGCCGCCGTACCAGATCGCGGCCAGCAGCAGCACCAGGCCGATGACCGAGATTTCACCGATCTTCCCGGGGCGGATGTAACGCATGTAGATGCCCATGAACAGCGCGATCGGAATCGTCGCGATCACCGTGAACATGCCCCACGGGCTGCCCTGCAGCGCCTTCACCACGATCATCGCCAGCACCGCGAGGATGATGATCATGATCAGGAAGGCGCCGAACAGTGCGATCGTGCCCGGTGTCTGGCCCATCTCCTCGCGCACCAGGTCGCCGAGCGAACGCCCGTCGCGGCGGCTGGAAATCACCAGCACCATGAAGTCCTGGACGGCGCCCGCGAGCACCACACCGGCGATCAGCCAAAGCGTGCCGGGCAGGTAACCCATCTGCGCCGCCAGGACCGGACCGACGAGCGGACCGGCGCCGGCAATCGCGGCGAAGTGGTGGCCGAACAGCACGTGCCGGTTGGTGGGCACGAAGTCGAGGCCGTCGTTGTTGAGCACCGCCGGCGTGGCGCGCGTCCCGTCCAGGCCCATCACCTTGTCGGCGATGAACTTGCCATAGAAGCGGTAGGCGACCAGGTAGATCGAAACCGCTGCGGCGACGATCCACAGCGCATTGATCGTCTCACCACGCCGCAGCGCGATGGTCCCGAGGCAGAAGGCGCCCAGTATCGCCAGCGCTCCCCATGCGATCTTCCCCACGAGTCCACCGTTCATGCGCGCATCCTCCGACAGGAGTCGGCAGGGTCGCGCCTGCGCCGTGGGCGGTCAATGCGGAAACGATGTTGCGATGCGGAATTGGCCTACGACATTGGTCGTAGGCCTACGGCGTGTGAGGGCAGAGCGGCGTCTCGAGCAGCGGCGCAGCCGCGTGCCCGATCCCTGTCTGGCTTTGCCTTGTGCGGATGCGGGGAACGCTCGCGGCTCAAGCAGCTTCCGCTGGATCGGGGGCTTGCGGGCGCTCAGGGCGCCAGCAGGCGGCGCACTTCGGCGATGAATTCCGGGTCGACCTGGCTGCCGATCTGCTCGGTGCGGGCCACGACCCGCCCGTCGCGGTCGAGCAACACCAGGGCGCTGGTGTGGTTGAACTCGCCGTCGGCCAGCTGCCGGTAGCGCACGCCGAGCACGCCAGCGACGCCGCGGACGTTGCCCGGCGCGGGGCTGGCCAGCGACCAGCGGGCAGTGTCGAGCTTGCGCTTGCGCGCCACCGACATCAGCGCCGCGGGGTTGTCACGAGCCGGATCCATGCTGATCAGCAGGATGCCCAGCTTCGCCCTCTCCTGTGGCGGCAGTGCGTGTTCGACCGCTTTGCCGCTGTCGACGATGAGCGGGCAGATGTACTGGCAAGAGGTGTAGAACATCGCGACCACCTGCGGCGTGCCGCGCTTGCTGCGCCAGTCCCAGGCCTTGCCGGCCTGGTCGGTCAGCGTCGCCGGCAGCTGGTAAACCGAATCCCGTGGCAACGGCGCCTGCTTCGGCGCCGCCACCGCGCCGGCTGCCATCAGCAGCAGGGCCAGCGGCAGCCAGGATCCGAATTTTCCGAAGCGGTTCATTGCACGTCCCTCGCGCAGCGGAATCCGAGATTGGCGGTGGTGCCCTGCGCTTCGAGCGACGACAGCATCGCCACCCGCATCAGGACCGCGTAGTTCTCGCGGTCGTCCATCGACAGCGCACCCGCGCCGCAGAACTTGAACTTGTCGGCGTCGCCCTGCATGCGGTTGTCGCCGGAGACGAGCAGCGACGAGAAGTCGTCGGTCCACTCCCATACCAGCCCGTGCATGTCCTGTACGCCCCATGCGTTGGGCGCCTGCAAGCCGGCGCGCGGCAGCGCCGCGCTCGAGGGCTTTGAGTACCAGGCCAGGATGCGTTCCCGCCAGGCGGGATCGCTGCGCGCATCGCGCCGCGTTTCGTCTGCCGCGGCGGCGTATTCCCATTCCGACCACGTCGGCAAGCGCCCGCCCTGCGCTTCGCAATAGGCGGATGCCGCAAACCAGCTCACCTGCACGACGGGCTGCCCGGGCAGCGCATCGCCCAGCTTGTCCGGCCCGGCCCAGTGCGAGAGATAGCGCTTTTCAGCCAGGACCGACGCCACCTTGTCGCGCCGCCATTGCGGGTGCGACTGGACGAAGGCCAGGAACTCGCCGTTGGTCACCGGACGCTTCTGCAGCTCGAACGGGGCCAGTTTCACAGTGCGCGCGTCCTCGTACTTGAGGGCGGAGCGGAAGCTGCCGCCCGGCAGTTTCACCCATGCCGTGCCGCCGGCCGCGATGGCGACGGCGGCGGGCAGCAGGCAGAGCATGACGGCGATGCGACGCATGACGATGGCCTCAGTGACCTTCGGACGCGTTGGCGGGCTTGACCTTGCGGATCTGCGCGGCCTCTTCCTTGGTCACGCGCCCGCCGGGATTGCCCCAGCTGTTGAGCACGTAGGTGGCGATGTTGGCGACCTCGTCGTCGGTCAGCTGGTTCATCGGCGGCATGATCGAGTTGTAGTCGGTGCCGTTGACCTTCACCGGTCCCTGCAGGCCGTGCAGGATCACCGTCGGCACGTGCTTGGGGTCGGCGGCAATGTAGTCGGACTTCGCCAGCGGCGGGAAGACGCCCGGCATGCCTTCGCCGTTGGCCTGGTGGCAGGTGGAGCAGGTGCCGGTGAACAGGGCCTTGCCGGCTTCGACCTGGTCCTCAACCGTCAATTCGCCGGTCTTGGCCGCCGCGGCCGCGACGCCAACCGCCTGCATGTTGGCGTTGGCCTGGTCGCCGATGTACATCGCATCGACTTCCTTGCCCGAGTAGATCTCCGGCCGCTCGGCGCCCTCGGCCTTGAGGATCGCCAGTGCGCCCTTGTTGAAGGCGCGGAAGATCGAATGGTCGACCAGCACGTAGCTGCCGGGCACCTCGACGTGGAAGTCCATGATCGCAGCGCCGCCCGACGGGATGAGCGTGGTCTGCACGTTCTCGTTGTAGCGCGTGCCGCCCTCGAACCACACCTTGTCGAAGATCTCGCCGATCACGTGGAAGCTCGACACCAGGTTCGGGCCGCCGTTGCCGACGTACAGGCGCACGTTCTCGCCGGTGTTGGCCGTCAGCGCCTTGTCACCGGTCAGCGAGCCCTCGCTGCCGTTGAACAGGACATAAGTCGGGTTCTCGTCGATGCCCTTCTGCATGTCGAAGTCCTGGTGGCCCTTCTCGCGGTACTTGCCCGACGTGTAGAAGTCGCCTTGCATCACGTAGTACTCCTTGTCCACCGGCGGCATGCCTGCCGGCGGCTCGACCAGGATCAGCCCGTACATGCCGTTGGCGATATGCATGCCCACCGGCGCGGTCGCGCAGTGATAGACGAACAGGCCGGCATTGAGCGCCTTGAAGGTGAAGCGCGAAACGTGGCCCGGCGCGGTGAAGCTCGACGCGGCCCCGCCGCCGGGACCGGTCACGCCGTGCAGGTCGATGTTGTGCGGCATCTTGCTGTCGGGCATGTTGCGCAGGTGGAACTGCACCGTGTCGCCCTGGCGCACGCGGATGAAGCTGCCGGGTACGGTGCCGCCGAAGGTCCAGAAGGTGTAGCTCGTGCCTTCCGAGATCTGCATTTCCTTCTCGACCACGTCGAGCTCGACGATGACCTTGGCGGGGTAGTCGCGCCCGGTCGGCGGCGGCACGTGCGGCGGCGAGGTCAGGATCGCGTCGATCGGCTTGCCCTGCGGCGGGCCGAAGTCGCCCTTCACGGAGCCGCCGGAATCGGCGGTCGCGGTGGCCTGCTTGGCGGGCGCCTCGGGCCCCGCGTCCTTCTTGCAGCCGGCCGCAGCCAGCAGGGTGGCGATCGCAATACAGGCGATGAGCTGTTTCATGGTCTGTGTCCTTCTTCCCGTCAGGGAATCAGCGTTTCATGGCGAGAGTGATGGAGCGGTGCCCTTGCGGGCGGCGGCACGGTGCTGCAATGGAATTCGGGAGGATGCGTCCGTATTTCAGTGGTACGGGACGTACGCGTTCATGTTGAAGCCGTCGAATACGATCCATGGGCGTATGGTGCATTCCCGGCGGCAAATGTCCTATGACTTGCGTCAAGCTCCTGCCAGCAGCCGGCGCTGGCGTAGGTCCTAGGGTAATCCCCGCCCGGGATTGTCCGTGAAGCAGCGGTGGCGCGCTTGATCCGGATCAATGCGGGCCGAAGGGCCGACTGGCCTCATGGCATCCAGGATTTCGCGCCGGGAACGGACCATGTGCACTGAATTCGAATGGGTGGATTTCGCGCTGCAAGCGCCCAACGCCATGGCCGAATCGCTGGTTGCGGCCGGCATCGAATGCGGCGTCCCATGCCACGGGCGCGACCACGACGAGCCGCCGCGCGGCTGAGCGGCGCGCCCCGCGCCCGGCGCGGAACCGGCTTGGCGGCATGGCGGATGCGAAGTGCACGCGTGGCTTCACCGCGCTGCTGACATAATTCGCCCTTACCCAGACCGGATCGGAGCAATGACGAGACCTTCCTCGCTGGATCGCGAACAGCTGCTCGCCTGTGGGAGGGGCGAGATGTTCGGTCCCGGCAACGCGCGACTGCCCTTGCCGCCGATGCTGATGTTCGATCGCATCACGCAGATCCAGAGCGAAGGCGGTGCGTTCGGCAAGGGCCTGATCCGCGCCGAGCTCGACATCCGTCCGGACCTTTGGTTCTTCAGCTGCCACTTCGAGGGTGATCCGGTGATGCCCGGCTGCCTGGGCATGGATGCGATGTGGCAGCTCACCGGTTTCTACCTACCGTGGCTGGGCGAGCCGGGACGCGGCCGCGCGCTGGGCGTGGGCCAGGTGAAGTTCAGCGGCCAGGTGCTGCCGGACGCGAAGCTGGTCAGCTACGAAATCGACATCCGCCGGGTCATGCGCGGCAAGCTGGCGCTGGTGATCGCCGACGGTCGCACGCTGGTCGATGGCAACGAGATCTATGTCGCAGAGGGTCTGCGGGTGGGCCTGTTCCGCAGTACGGAGGGCTTCTGATGAATGGTCCCGAGGGCAACCGCCGCGTCGTCGTCACCGGCATGGGCATCGTGTCGTGCCTGGGCAACGACCAGGCAAGCGTCGCGACTTCGCTGCGCGAACTGAAGGCCGGCATCCGCTTCATGCCCGAATATGCCGAGCTGGGCCTGCGCAGCCAGGTCGCCGGCGAGCCAGAGATCGACCTCGACGCGCAGATCGACCGCAAGCTCAAGCGTTTCATGGGCGACGCGGCGGCTTACGCCCATGTGTCGATGCGCGATGCGATCGCCGACGCCGGGCTCGCGGACGAACACGTGCGCGATCCGCGCACCGGCCTGATCGCAGGCTCCGGCGGCGGCTCGCCGCAGTGGCAGATCGAGACCGGCGACCTGTTGCGCAATCGCGGCGTGCGCAAGGTCGGGCCGTACATGGTGCCGCGCACGATGGGCTCGACCGTGTCGGCGGCGCTGTCGACCGCGTTCGGCATCCGCGGCATCAGCTATTCGATTTCCGCCGCCTGCGCGACGTCCGCGCACTGCATCGGCGCGGCGGCCAACATGATCCGCCACGGCGCCAAGGACGTGATGTTCGCCGGCGGCGGGGAGGAGCTGCACTGGGGCATGACCGCGCAGTTCGATGCGATGGGCGCGCTGTCCACCCACCACAACGACACGCCCGAAAGCGCCTCGCGTCCCTACGACACCGGCCGCGACGGCTTCGTCATCGCCGGCGGCGGCGGCATGCTGGTGCTGGAGGACTACGAGCACGCCAAGGCGCGCGGCGCGCGCATCCACGCCGAACTGGTCGGCTATGGCGTGACCTCCGACGGCGTCGACATGGTCGCCCCGTCGGGCGAGGGCGCGGTGCGTTGCATGCGCATGGCGATGGAAGGCATCGACACGCCGATCGACTACCTCAACACCCACGGTACTTCGACGCCGCTCGGCGACATCGTCGAGCTCGAGGCCGTGCGCCAGGCATTCGACGACAAGGTGCCGCCGCTGTCCTCGACCAAGGCGCTGTCGGGCCATTCGCTTGGCGCGGCCAGCGTGCACGAGGCGATCTACTGCCTGCTGATGCTACAGGGCGGTTTCATGGCCGGCTCGGCGAACATCTCCGAACTCGATCCGCGTGCCGAGGGATTCCCGATCCTGCGCGAGACCACCGACGCGCCGCTGCGCACGGTGATGTCGAACAGCTTCGGCTTCGGTGGCACCAACGGCACGCTGGTGTTCGCGCAGGTCTGACGTGCGCAATCGCCGCGTCCCCAACCCGCCTGAGTCCGGCTGGCGCAACACGGGGCGTCGGTGATCGCCGCATCGCCCCGGCTGGCGGCGGTGCGACGCGCGATCGACGCGGTCGACGGCGGCTCGCTGTTGCTGCTGGCGGTGCGCGGTCGCCTGGCCGAGGCGGCAGGACGCTGCAAGCGGGAGCAGGCGGTGGCCATCCGGGATCCTGCGCGCGAAGCACGGGTGCATGCGCGCGCGCAGCGGCTGGGCGCGCGCCTGGGGCTGTCGCAGGACACCGCGCGCGCCGCGCTGGCGCTCGCGATCGACGATGCCTGCCGCCGCCAGCAGGTCGCGGATGACCTGGGTCAAGGCACGCCTGCCGCGCTGCGGGCGACCATCGGTGCCATGCACGATCATGCCCACGAACCCGCCTGGGAGCGCCTGCTGCTGCGGTCGCTGCCGCCCCCGCGGCGGCTGGCGCCGCTGCTGCGCGCGGTCCCGCCCAGCATCGTCCACCGCCTGCTCCGCCAGGCCTGCCTGCGCGTACTCGCACAGGCAATGGTGCGCGGCGACCTGGATTTCATGCACGACCGTCGTCTCGGCATCGAGGTGACCGACCTGGGGCTGCGCTGGACGGTCGCGATCGCCGACGGCGGACTGCAGGTCGACGACGGCGAGGCCGACGCCAGCGTGCGCGGAACCGCCACCGACCTGCTGCTGCTTGCGGCGCGGGTGGAGGACGCCGACACCCTGTTCTTCCAGCGTCGCCTGATGCTGACCGGCGACACCGAGCTTGGCCTCACCGTGCGCAACCTGCTGGATCGGCTGCCGTGGGAAACGGTGCCGCTGGGCGTGCGCATCGGGCTCAACCGCGGCGCGCGCCTCGCGCGATTGGCGCGCCAACTGCATCGCGACGGCGCCTGAGGGCACCGCTCCCGGTGCACCGGTTGCCGCGCGTGCTCAGCCGGCGGGGAGGCGCATCCCCGGCTCGCTATGCCAGTAGCCGTTGCGGTGTCCGATGCGCGGCGGCGGTTCCGCATCGCGGCGCGCCTGGTCGAAACGGTTTGTCACCTCCGCCATGCCGTCGGCCTGCGGGTACAGGCGGAGGACGTCCACGCCCAGCGCGCGCAGTTCGGGTAGCTCCGGCCCGAGATCGGTCGTTTCCTCGCCCTGCACGGAGATGCCGTTGATGCGCAGGAACGGGCGGCCCTCGCGGGTGGCAAGCGGCATGCCGTCGGGATAGTCGATGCAGCGGAAGCCGCACTGGTCCTTGGGCACGTCCAGCGCGCGCGCGGTGAAGCAGCGCGCGGAGAACGACAGCGGAAGCCGGCCCCAGGCGACCACCTCCAGCTCGGGCATCGCGCCACC
The DNA here is from genome assembly GCF_042648885.1 of Luteimonas notoginsengisoli. Classification (NCBI taxonomy): domain Bacteria; kingdom Pseudomonadati; phylum Pseudomonadota; class Gammaproteobacteria; order Lysobacterales; family Lysobacteraceae; genus Luteimonas; species Luteimonas notoginsengisoli. The sequence goes on from NZ_JBHRYF010000001.1 coordinate 518,726, forward strand.
GTCGGCAACGAAGGCATCCTTGAGCTCGCCGATCAGCGTGCGGCCCTGTTCGACGCCCGGCACCCAGCGGCGCAGCCCGTCCTCGGCCAGCATCGCCAGCGCGCGGTGGTTGTAGACGTTGACCGATGGCCCGGCCACGAACGGGCGCCCCTTTTCGCGGCACAGCTGGACCGCGGACAGGTCGTTGGCCTCGATCCAGAAACCGCCGTGGGAAACCTGCCGGTCAAGCACGCCCAGTTCGGACTCGGCCTCGATCAGCGCCAGCGTCGACAGCACGACCTGCTTGCCGGAGCCGGCCAGTTCCTCCGCCAGCGACAGCCAGTCGGCGGTACGCAGCTCGCGACGCTTGCTGCAGACGGTTTCGCCCAGGTAGACGATATCGACCGGCCAGTGGATCGCCTCGCGATAGAACGCGAGCGTGCGTTCGCGCGGCCAGAAATACTGCAGGGGGCCAAGGCTCAGTTTCATGCGTGGATCCTCAGTGCCAGGCGCGGTGGTAGGGGCCAAGCGTGGTCTGGTGGCCTTCGGCGTGGCGCGACAGCTCGGCCTGCCATTCCGGCTTGAGCTGCCAGTGCATGGCGTCGACCATCACGCGGTCGATCGCCTTGCGCCAGGTGCGCGTCACCGAGTCGACGTAGGCCACGCCGCGCTGGCGGCCCTCGATCTTCAGCGCGGCCACGCCGATCTGCTTCAGTCGCGGCAACAACTCCATCGTGTTGAGGCTGGTGGGTTCTTCAAGCGCATGGAAGATCTCGCTGCCGACCTCGAAGCGGCCCTTGCACACGGTCGGATAGCCGGCCGCCTCGCCGGGCTTGAATTCGTCGATCAGCACGTCGTTCAGGCGCACGCTGCGGCTGCCGTCGTCGCGCTCGTCCCAGCGCACGAACTTCGCCGGCGAACACACGCCGTGGCGGTTGGGCGAGGCGCCGGTGACGTAGCTCGAGAGCTGGCAGCGGCCCTCCACCATGATGCACAGGCTGCCGAAAGCGAACACCTCCAGCGCCACCGGCGACTTCTCGCAGAGCCGCTCCACCTGCTGGATCGACAGCACCCGCGGCAGCACCGCGCGGCTGATGCCGAAGCGCTCATGCGCGTAGCGCAGCGCCGGCACGGTCGTGGCCGAGCCCTGCACCGACAGGTGTCGCGGCAGGCGCGGGTGCGTGCGCGTGGCGTAGTCGAGCACCGCCATTTCCGCGGCGATGATCGCGTCGCAGCCGAGCGCCGCCGCCTTGTCCACGGCCGCGTGCCATTGCCCGAGCCGCGCGCTGTCGGGATACGTGTTGAGGGCGAGGTAGACCTTGGTGCCCTTGGCATGCGCGTAGCGGATCCCGGCACGCAGCTCGTCGTCGGAGAAATTCAGGCCGGGGAAGGCGCGTGCGTTGGTCTGGTCGCGGAAGCCGGCGTACACCGCGTTTGCGCCGGCGTCCACCGCCGCCTGCAGGGCCGGCAGGTTGCCGGCGGGACAGACCAGTTGCATGCAAGGCTCCGGCAGGGAAAACCTGAATCCTGTTGCGTGCGGCGGGCTGCGTCATTGACGTGGGTCAACGCGCGGCCGCGGACGCAGGAAACCCGGTGCCTCGCCTTAAGGCGCCCATAAGCCGGCAGCGGTGGAATGCGTCCGTGGGCAATCCGCCCGCTTCCGGAGACACACCATGAATGCCCCCCTGCGCCATCTCATCCCGCTGGTGGCCGTGGCCACCGCCCTGCTCGCCCCGGCCGCCATCGCCGGTCCCAAGTGCACCGACGCCCCACGCAGCAAGTGGATGCCCGAGAAGACCCTGCAGGACCGCATCACCCAGGCCGGCTACGCCATCGACAAGTTCAAGATCTCCGGCAGCTGCTACGAGATCTACGGCAAGGACAAGGCCGGCAACCGGGTGGAGATCTACTACGACCCGACCGATGGCCGCGTGGTCAAGGAACGCATCAACGACTGACGGAGACTTGCCATGAAAACCTTCCTGCAGCACGCGACCGACGAACCGGCGGGCACCGCCACGCACATGGTCAGGGTTTGGGACCCGTTGGTGCGGCTGTTCCACTGGTCGCTGGCCGCGTGCATCCTCGGCGCATTCCTGGTGGAGGAGGGCGATACCGCCCACCGTTGGCTGGGTTACACCGCGCTGGGGCTGATCGCATTCCGCGTGCTATGGGGCCTGGTGGGGTCGCGCCACGCCCGCTTCGGCGACTGGGTGCGCGGTCCGGGGGCGGTGGTCGCCTACCTGCGCGAACGGCTCCGCGGCCGTTCGCAACGCAGGCTGGGCCACAACCCCGCGGCGGCGGTCATGATCCTGTTGCTGATGGGCTGGGTGGCCGCGGTCGGTCTCACCGGCTGGATGCAGACGCTCGACGCGTACTGGGGCGCCGAATGGCTGGAGGATCTGCACGAGACCCTGGCCTACGGCCTGCTCGCGCTGGTGGGCGTCCACGTGCTGGCGGCGATCGTCGAAAGCTGGCACTACCGCGAGAACCTGGTCGCTGCGATGGTGCATGGCCGCAAGCGTGCGCTCGAAAAGTGATCGTCACCGGGCGCACCGCAGCCCCCTTCGCCCCGCCCGCCGCGGCGGGCGGAGTCTTGCCGGGGCAGTTGCCCCAGATCAAGGTCGGGCTCTCCCGGCCGGCCTAAGTTGCATCCATGCGATTGCTTCTCGCCGAAGACGACCGCGCGCTGGGCCGCGCCCTGGCGGACGGCCTGCGCCACCTCGGCCACGCGGTGGACTGGGTGGAGGATGGCCTGCATGCGCTGCATGCCTTCGACAGTGCGCCGTACGCCGCGGCCATCCTCGACTGGAACCTGCCGCGCATGACGGGCGTGGATGTCGTGCGCGCCCTGCGGCGTCGCGGCGATGCCACCCCGGTGCTGCTGTTGACCGCGCGCGATGCGCTGGACGACCGCGTCGCCGGCCTGGACTGCGGCGCGGACGACTACGTGGTCAAACCGGTGCACCTTGAAGAACTGGCTGCACGCGTACGCGCGCTGCTGCGGCGTTCGGGCGGTGACGCCGGGCCCGTGCAGCGCATCGGCGACCTCGAGCTGGACCCGTCTGCGCGCACCGCTCGCATGGGCGGGAGCCCGCTGGAGCTGTCGCCGCGCGAGTACGCCCTGCTTGAGTCGCTGGCCGCGCGACCCGGGCGCGCCCTCTCGTGCGCGCAGCTGGAGGAAGCGGTGTACGGCTGGGGCGAGGAACTGGCGAGCAACGCCGTCGAGGTCCACGTGCACCACCTGCGTCGCAAGCTGGGCCCGGGTTGGGTGCGCACCCTGCGCGGCGTCGGCTATGCGCTGTTCCCGCCGGATCCGCCACCGCTGCACGCAACCGGAGACGAGGGGGCCCCGCGATGAGGCGCCCTTCGCTGCAGCAGCGATTGCTGTGGTTCGTCGGCCTGCCGGTGGTGGCGCTGTGGTTGGGCGCGGGCCTGTGGCTGGCGCAGGGCGCCCGCCACGAAACCGCCGAGATGTTCGACCGCGAACTGGAGCGCACCGCCGCCAGCGTGCTGGCGGTGATCGCCTCGATGCCCGATGCCGCTTTCGCGCGGAACGCGATCGCGGAAAGCGAAAGGCGCGAGGGCGACGAAGGTCCCCGCCCGGAGATCGTGGTGCGCGACCGCAGCGGTCGCGTGCTGCTCGACGCCTCCAGCCTGCCGCCACTCCACATCGATGATCCCGAAGCGCACTTCCACAGCCTGCGCCATGCCGGCGAACGCTGGCGCGTGTACCAGCGTTGGGATGCCGCGCATCGGCACTGGATCCAGGTGGCCGCGCCGCTGCACGACCGCGACGAACTGCTGTCCGCACTGGTGCGCGGCACGCTCACGCCACTGCTCGCACTGATTGCGCTGTTGCCCGTGGCGACGTGGCTGGGCCTGCGGGGCGGCCTGTCGGCGCTGCGGTCGGTGTCGCGCGCGATCGATGCGCAGCCCGCGCACCCGCCCACGCTGACCCGCGACGACGTGCCCGGCGAGCTGGTGCAGCTCACCCGCGCGGTGGACGCCCTGGTGGGCAACCTGGATGCGGCCCTCGAGCGCGAGCGCCGCTTTACCGCCGATGCGGCCCATGAGCTGCGCCATCCGCTTGCGGTCCTGCAGATGGAACTCGACCTCGCCGGCAAGGCGGGCGACGCCTCGAGCGGCAAGCAGCATCTGCGGCGTGCGCGCGAGGGCCTGCAGCGAATGGAGCGGCTGGTCACGCAGTTGCTGACCCTGGCGCGCGTGGAATCGCTGGACGCGGTGCCGGACGCCGCCATCGTGTCGCTGGCCGAGGTGGCCCGCCGCACCGTGGCCGACGCCAGCGAGCACGCACAACCGCGTGGCGTGCAGCTGTCGCTGTTGGCGGCGGACGATGCGTCGGTGCGCGGCAGCGCCGGCCTGCTCGGCATCGCCATCCATAACCTGGTGGAAAACGCCATCGCCCATGGTCGAGCGCCGGGGCGCGTGGACGTCGGCCTGCACGCGCTTGGCGACCACGTCGAGTTGGTGGTGGACGATGACGGTCCCGGCTTTCCCGACGATCTGGCGCGGCGGCTGGGCGAGCGTTTCATGCGCAGCGGCGGCAGTGGCAGTGGCCTGGGCCTGTCGATCGTGCACGCCATCGCCGCGTTGCATGGCGGGTCGATGGCAGCCGACCGCTCGCCATTGGGCGGCGCGCGGGTGGTGATGCGGTTGCCGTTGCAGGAACGTCCGGGGTGAGCGGACCGCTGCACCGGTGCGTTGACCTGGGTCATGGGCCCTGCCCGCGGACCATGGCACGGTATCCACAGGCGTGGGCAGCACGCTCACCCGCAATCCGGAGGTTCCAGATGTTGTCACGCATTCCCCGTCGCACCCTCGTTGCAGCCTTGGCCATGAGCGCCGCGGCGGCAGTGTCCGCGTCGCCGGCGATGGCGCAATCGGCCGCGCAGCACGACCATGCCGCGCACGCGGCGCATGCCGCCCACGACGCGCCGGCGCCGGCGCGGCGCTGGGCCACGGACGCGCCGCTGCGCGCTGGCATGCGCAGCCTGGCCGAGGCGACCGAGGCCCTGGACCACTACCAGATGGGCCACCTGGACGACACCCAGCGCGACAACGCGGTGGCTCGGATCGACGCCGCGATCCAGGACATGTTCACCAACTGCAAGCTCGCGCCGGAAGCGGATGCGGCGCTGCATGGCCTGCTGGCGAAGTTCATCCTCGGCGCCGACGCGGCGCGCGCGGGCAGGTTCACGAAGGCCGAACTGGGGCCGATGCAGGAATCGCTGGTGCAGTATCCGCAGCTGTTCGACGATCCGGACTGGGGCAAGCACGCCGACTGACTAGCCGGCCAGCCGCTGCCACAGCGCATCGACCCGGCGTTCCACCGCCGGGTCGAGCCGGATCGGCGTGCTCCACGTGCGTGAGGTTTCCGCGGGCCATTTGTTGGTCGCGTCCAGCCCCAGCTTGGATCCGAGGTTCGGGACTGGGCTGGAGAAATCGAGGTAGTCGACCGGGGTCTTGTCGATCAGCACGCTGTCGCGCACCGGGTCGACGCGGGTGGAGATCGCCCAGATCACCTGCGACCAGTCGCGCACGTCGATGTCATCGTCGGTGACGATCACGAACTTGGTGTAGGTGAACTGGCGCAGGTACGACCAGATCCCCATCATGATCCTGCGCGCGTGGCCGGGATACTGCTTGCGGATGGCGACCACCGCGATCCGGTACGAACACGCTTCCGGCGGCAGGTGGAAATCCACGATCTCCGGGAACACCTTGCGCAGCAGCGGCACGAACACGTCGTTGAGCGCCATCGCCATCACCGACGGTTCGTCGAACGGCGCGCGGCCCATGTAGCTGCCCTGGTAGATGGCGTCCTGGCGCAGGTGCATGCGCTGGATGGTCATCACCGGAAAATGGTCCTGCGCGTTGTAGTAGCCGGTGTGGTCGCCGAACGGGCCTTCCAGCGCGGTGTCGCCCGGCTCGATGAAGCCTTCCAGCAGGATCTCGCAGCCGGCTGGCGCGTCCAGCCCGGTCAGCCGGCTGGGCCACACGCGGGTGCGCTGGCCGCGCAGCAGGCCGGCGAATTCGTACTCGGACAGCGTGTCTGGAATCGGCGCCACCGCTGCCAGCACGGTGGCCGGGTCGGCGCCGATGGCCACCAGCACCGGGAAGGGTTGGCCGGGGTGGGTGGCGGTCCAGTCGGCGAAGTCCAGCGCGCCGCCGCGGTGCGGCAACCAGCGCATGATGATCCGGTTCGGGCCGATCACCTGCTGGCGGTAGACCGCCACGTTCTGGCGCGGCTTGCGGGTGCCGCGGGTGACCACGAGGCCCAGGGTGACGAGCCTGGCCGCGTCGCCTGGCCAGCAGCGCTGGATCGGCAGGCGGGCAAGATCGATGTCGTCGCCTTCCAGTGTCTCGTGCAGGAATGCCGCATCGCGCATCTTCCGTGGCGCGACGTGCGCCAGTTGCGCCAGCTCCGGCCACGTGTCCAGCGCCGCGCGCAGGCTGGACGGCCAGCGCGGCTCCCTGATCGCCGCGAGCAGCTCGCCCAGTTCGCGCAGGCTGGCCAGGGGCCTGCCGGCCAGCGCCGCCTCGATGCGATCGCGATGGCCGTAGAGGTTGCCCAGGTAGGCGTGGTGGCTGCCGATGGGGTGCTCCATCAGCAGGGCCGATCCGCCGGCGCGCAGCGCGCGCAGGCAAAGCGAGGTGGACTCGAGTTCGGGATCGACCGGCGCGGCGACGCGGCGCAGCTGGCCGCTGGCCTCGAGCCGGGCAAGGAAGGCGCGCAGGTCGTGGTCGGCGATGGCGGCGGGTCCGGAAGTGGCGTGCGCGGCAGCATCACAGGCGCAGGCGGCGTCCGCCCTGACAGCGGTCAAGCGCGGCAGCGGGCGGTCGCGCACTGGGCGCAGTCGGCAATGCAGGCCCACGCCACGCCGGGGCCCCGGCTGCGGTTTCGCCGGGCTACTGCACCCGTGTACGGCCGACTGGCCGCGTCGCGTCGCATCAATCAGGCGCGGCTTCGCCGTCGACGATCGCTCGGAGGCGCTGGACCCACGGCGCCGGATCGATGCCGCTGCGCGACAGCCATTGCGGATCGAACAGGGTGCGGTCGTAGCGTTCGCCGCGGTCACACAGCAAGCTGACGATGCTGCCCTGCTCGCCCTGCGCGAGCATGGCTTCGGCCAGCTGCAGGCAGGCCACCAGGTTGGTGCCGGACGAACCGCCGTAGCGGCGGCCCAGGTGGTGTTCGAGCAGTTGCGCGCCGGCGATCGAGGCCGCGTCGGGCACCTCGACCACCTTGTCCACGACCTCGAACAGGAAGCCCGGCTCGGCGTTCGGCCGGCCGATGCCCTCGATGCAGGTCGAATGCGTGGCGTGCGCGCCGTGGTCGCGCGTCTGCCAGGCCCGCGCGAAGGCCATGCCGGTGGGCTCGGCCACGCACAGCCGCGTGCGCATGCCGCGATAGCGCAGGTAGCGTCCGATCGTGGCCGAGGTGCCGCCGGTGCCGGCCCCGCAGACGATCCAGGCCGGCTCGTGGAAGCGTTCGCGCTGCAGCTGGCCGATGATCGATTCGGCGATGTTGTTGTTGCCGCGCCAGTCGGTGGCGCGCTCGGCGAGACCGAACTGGTCGAGGAAGCAGGCCCCGCGCGCGGCGATTTCGCGGGCGCGCGCCTGCGGGCAGGCGTGCGGGCCGGTGAGTTCGCAGTGTCCGCCCAGCGCATGCACCGCCTCGATCTTGGCCGGCGCAGTCGAAGCCGGCATCACCGCGGTAAACGACAGTCCCAGCAGCCGTGCGAACCACGCCTCGGAGATGGCCGTGCTGCCCGACGAGGCATCCACCACCGGCTGCCCGGGCAGCAGCCTGCCATTGCATAGCGCGTACAGGAACAGCGAGCGCGCCAGCCGGTGCTTGAGGCTGCCGGTGGGATGCGAGGCCTCGTCCTTGAAGTAGAAGTCGATGCCCGGCAGGCCCGGGAACGCGGCGTGCAGCAGGTGCGTGTCCGCCGAGCGCGCCGCCTCGCGGTGCAGGCGGGCGATCGCGTCGACGGTCCACGCCCGGGCGTCGATGTCGCTGGGCGTCGACGATGCGTTCATGCCGCCTGTGCCGCCGCGAGTCGGTCGCGGATGCGATGGCCGAGGTGTTCGAGGTACAGCTCGATGTAGCTGATGCCGTTGGCGTGGTCGACCAGGTAGGGGTTCATCAGGGTGTGCCGGAGGATGACCAGCCGGTCGCTGTCGTTGGCATCGGGATCGAGCGTGGCCGGATCGATCCCGATCGAGGCGAGGATGCGGGCCATTTCCACGTCGCCGACCGCCTCGGGCCGCAGCGTGGTCATCGAACCGAAGAACTGCTTCACCTGCAGCGGCTGGCGCGGATCGGCGCGCAGTTCGTCGTGCAGCTGGCGCACGAACGCGTTGGCGACGCCGAGGTCGCGGTTGCCGGCCGGGTTGATGGCCAGGCAGACCAGGTTGCTGTCGGGCGCGAACGGAACCGCCACCCGCGCCACGCCCTCCAGCGCCGCCGCAAGGCGGTCGCTGCCGGCGTGGAACGATTCGGCGGCCAGTACGGTTTGCCGTGGCAGGCGGCCGAAGTGGGCGTGGTCGAGCGGCAGCACCTTGTGCGTGACGTACACCGCGGCCGCGGCGGCGCCGGACTTCGATCCCTCCGGCACGAACTGGCCCAGGCGCCGGTAGCGCGCGCTGTAGTCGTCGGCCCGGGTGTCGTGGAAGACGTAGTCGGCCGCCTCGGCCAGCAGCGCGACGGCGCGGTGGTCGCGGCAGACGAAGGCGCCGGCGCCGTAGGGCAGGTAGCCCAGTTTGTGCGGGTCGACCGTGACCGAATCGGTGCGGCCGAGCGCGGTGAATGCGGCGTGCACTTCCGGCAGCGGGAACCGCGCGAAGCCCTCGCCGACCTCGTCGATCGTCCGCAGGCTGCCGTCCTCGTTGCGGAACAGGGTGGCGAGGTAGCCGCCCCATGCGCCGTCGACGTGCACGCTGAAGCCGAGGCCGCGCGTGGTCCAGCGGTCGCGCGCGTCGACCACCGCGTCGACTGGATCGATCGTGCCGTATTCGGTGGTGCCGAGCACCGCGACCGTCATCAGCACCGGCTGCCGCTCGAGCTGGCAGCGCGCCAGCGTGTCCTCCAGTGCGTGGGGATCCAGGCGCATGCCGCGCTCGGGGAGGAGTTCGAGCTGGTCGCGCCCGAGTCCGAGCAGCTTCAGGCCCTTGCTCCAGGAATAGTGCGCCGTGATCGGGGCCAGCACCTTCGGCACCTTCAGCCCGGCGTGGCGGGCGAAGAATGCGACCAGTCCCAAGTGTTCGATCCGCTGCGCCTGCACCGCACGCACCCAGCGGCGCCGCTCGCGCGGCGGCTGCGCGGCGAGCCAGGCGTTGGCGCGCTCGAGCAGCTCGATGCCCGCGTCGGGACCGAGGTTGAACGCGCTCCAGTCGTCGGCGGGCAGGTCGATGTCGGGCACGCCGGCGGCGAGCAGCGCCACCGGAAACGCCTTCAGCGCCAGCGCCAGCCGCAGCGCCTGGTAGTTGGCGACGGTGCCGCCGGAGGTCAGGTGCCCGAACGCGCAGTCGGGCCGCGACGTGTCATCCGGGTAGCCGAGCATCCGCGCCAGCTGCAGGCCCGCCTTCACCTCCAGGTCGATGGTGACGGGGGCCGCGTCCTCGCTGACGTTGTTGGGGTTGTAGGGCAGGGTCAGGATCTGCGCCGCCAGTCCCGGCAGCAGCAGGTCGGACGCCATGTGGCCGATGTAGCGCGGGCTGTGGAAGGGCACCGACCGCTTGAGCGACGCCGAAAGCTGGTGCAGCTCGCGCCGCAGCCGCGCTTCGAAGGCCTGGTAGCCGGGCTGCCGCGCGGCATGGGTCGGGATTGCCGGCGGATCCTCGGGATGGAAGTTGCGGCGCCAGTAGACGTGGTCGCGCAGGAATTCGACGATCAGCCGTTCGAGCAGCGCGTCGTTCTCGCCGTAGGGGCCGAGGAACAGCGCATCGAGCCAGGAGCGGTCCGGGTCGGACGCTGCCAGCGCGATCGCATCAGGCGAACCAGGCATGGAGGAACCCCAGGGGTTGGTGCGCGCGCGCGATCGTGTAGATCATCGCGAAGGTGGCCAGCGCGGCGACGTAGCAGCCCACGCGCACGCCCCGCGTGCGTCCGCGCTTCATCGCCAGCACGCCGAGCACGACGTAGGCCACCACCAGCACCAGCTTGGTCGCCAGCCAGCCGTTGGCGAACACCGCGCCGGGCAGGATCGTCACCAGCATCAGCGCGGCGGTCAGCAGCGTGGTGTCGATGGTGTAGCTCAGGTAGCGCACCGGCGCGAAGTGCGGCCAGCGCGCGCCGGCGAGCGCGAATGCGCCGCGCAGCGCGAACAGACTGCCGCTGAGCATCACCGCGAAGATGTGGACGTGGCGGATCTGGGGATAGAACTCGATCATCGGCTTGCTCTCCGGTTCAGCCCGGCTTGCCGTCGGCGCGCGGCGCCAGGTAGATCCCCAGCGAGCGCAGCACCCAGGGTGCGAATGCCAGCAGCCAGCCCGCCGCGGCAGCGGCGTGCCAGGCCATGTGGTCGGGCACCAGTTCGGCTGCGATGCGCAGCACGCAGGTCAGCTGGATCACCACGAAGGCGAAGGTCGCCACGCCGCCGAACACGAGTGGCCGCCCGGAGTGGCCCTGGGTGACCCGCGTGACCATCGCCACCAGCAGTCCGCCGAAGAAGCCGATGAACAGCGCATGCGCCGGTGCGCGGCCGAGGATGAAGTCGCCGTTGATCGCGTAGACCGCGCTCTGGGCGATGAACAGCGCCAGCGCCACCGGCAGCCACGCGTAGCCCCAGAACAGCACCCGCAGCAGCAGCGGCACCGGCGCGCGCGGCCAGTTGCGCCATAGCCAGGCGCCGGACAGCGCGAGCAGCGGCGCGTCCGCGAGCCACAGCCACTGATAGCCGTGCACCAGCTCCAGCGCCAGGTGCGCCAGCACCAGCGGCCAGAACGCGCCCAGCAGCCACATCGGCCGCCATGGCTTGTAGCCTTTCACGGCATTGCCGGCGAAGAACGGGAACATCCGGTGCGCGACCGTGAAGTACACCGGCAGCAGCAGGCCGAACGTGCCGATCTTGATCGCCGCGAACATCAGCCGCGCGTCTTCCACGTGCAGGAACGCGGCGTAGGCCAGCAGCCCGACGAAGCCAAGGAACAGCGCTGCCGCGCACGACACCGCGTGCCAGGTCTTGCCGCCGTCGTGCCACACCATGCGCAGCAGGTACAGCAGCCCCGTGCCCCAGCCGACCAGGGTGAACACCGCGCCCAGGTGCACCAGGTGCGCCGGCCCCAGCGCACCGGCCAGGGTCAACAGCTGGCCGCCGAACAGCCCCAGCCCCACCGGCACGTAGTGCCAGCGGGTGAGATCTTCCTGCCCCATCCAGCGCGGGAATACGGTCAGCAGGAAGCCGAACATGAAAGGCGCCAGCACCTGGTACTGCATCACGATCGCGTGGATCCAGCCGCCGTAGACCCGCGGCTGCGGCAGCCCGAGCACCTGCCAGCGCGCTTCGACCAGCCATAGCGTCCACCAGGCCATGGCCAGCAGCACATTGGCTGCACCGATGAAGAAGAGCAGTCGATGCGGCGCGCGCGCCAGCATCGCCGGCGAGAGCGTCGCTGCAGAATCGGGAGGAGGGCTGGCCATGGGTCGCATTGTGCCGGGTGCGCGAAGCGGCGACCTTGATCCAGATCACCGCCCCTGAAAAGACGAAACGGGCCGCGACGCGGCCCGTTTCGGTATCTCCCGCGGGGACTTCTGCAGTCCCGTGCGGTCGTTCAGTCGCGTTCGGGTTCGCCCGTGAGCGCCACCTCGCGCGTGGGCGCGATCCACAGCCGCAGCACGAACCACGCCAGCGCCAACGCGCCGACGCTGAAGATCGTGTCGCCCGGCACCCGCATCCACACCAGCATCGCCACGATTGGCCGTTGCATGAACTCCGCCGAGCGCGCATAGGCGTAGCCGTGCTCGATCGCCGCCAGCAGCTGCATCGTGCCCAGCGGCAGCAGGGTCAGCACCGCCATCAGCGCCAGGCCGATGTTGAGGCACCAGAACGACACCTTCAGCGAACGCGTATCCCAGACCATCTGTCCGCGCAGGCCGCGCAGGCAGAACAGGACCAGCGCGATGCCGAGCATGCCGTACACGCCGAACAGCGCGGTGTGGCCGTGCAGCGGGGTCAGGTTGAGGCCCTGCATGTAGTACAGCGACAGCGGCGGATTGATCAGGAAGCCGAACAGCCCGGCGCCAACGAGGTTCCAGAACGACACCGCGATGAAGAACAGCACCGGCCAGCGGTAGCGCGCCATCCACGGGGTGGCCTTGCCGTGCTTCCAGGTCTCGTAGGCCTCGAAGCCGATGTAGGCCAGCGGCACCACTTCCAGCGCGCTGAAGCTCGCGCCCAGTGCCACCACCGCCGTCGGCGTGCCGACGAAGTACAGGTGGTGCAGGGTGCCGAGCACGCCGCCGGCCATGAACACGATCGTCGCGAACAGCACCGCGGCGGTGGCCGTGGACAGCCGGATCAGTCCCAGGCGGGTGAAGATCAGCGCCATCACCGCGGTCGCGAAGACCTCGAAGAAGCCTTCCACCCACAGGTGCACCAGCCACCAGCGCCAGTATTCGACCTCGGAGATGTGCGTGTGCTCGCCCCACATCAGCGCCGAGGCGAAGAACAGCCCGATGGCGGTGGTGGCCAGGAACAGCAGCCCGACGATGTGCCGCGTCTCGTTGGCCTTGTCGCGCAGCACCGGCCACAGCGCGCGGCCTACCAGCGCCACCCACAGCAGCAGGCCGATGAACAGGTACCACTGCCAGAAACGGCCCATGTCGGCGTACTCCCAGCCCTGGTGGCCGAACCAGAAGTTGTTCTCGAGCCCCAGCTTCTGCATCACCGCCAGCCATTGCCCGGCGAACGAGCCAACCACGATGACCAGCAGCGAGAAGAACAGGAAGTTCACCCCGAAACGCTGGAACTTCGGTTCATGCCCCGACAGCGCCGGGGCGATGTACAGGCCGGTGCCCAGCCACGCCACCGCGATCCACAGGACCGCCAGCTGCGTGTGCCAGGTGCGCGAAAGCGAGTAGGGCAGCACCTCGGACAGCGCGAAGCCGTATGCGTCCTGACCCTCGACCTGGTAATGCGCGGTGATCGCGCCGAGCAGGATCTGCGCCAGGAACAGCGCCAGCACCACCCAGAAGTACTTGGCCACCGCGCGCATCGACGGGGTGATGCGCAGCGTCGCGAATGGATCGCTGGCGGGAATCGGGTGCGGTCCCTCGGTCCGGTCGTGGGTGCGGGCGTGGTGCCAGCCCAGGATCGCGATGCCGGCGATCAGGAACAGCACGCTGAAGGCCGACCAGACCCAGAGCGGTGCGGCCGGGGTGTTGCCCACCAGCGGTTCGCTCGGCCAGTTGTTGGTGTAAGTGACCTGCTTGCTGACGACGCCGGCCTTGTCGGGCACCATCGCGTCGCCCGCTTCCTGCGGACGCTCGGTGGTCGCGGCCCAGGCGGTCCACCAGAAGAACGCCGTCAGGGCCTGCCGGTGTTCGGCGGTGTCCACGGTGCTCTGCTTCATCGCGTAGGCCTTGCGCAGGTCCAGCGTCGCCGGGTCGTTGCCGAACAGGCTGACGTAGTGCGCCGCCACGTTGGACATGGCGACTGCGCGGTCGCGCGACACGGTGATCGTGCCGGTGGCCGGATCGTAGGTGTTGGCCCGCATCATCTCCTGCAGGCGACCGCGCAGCGCGGCCTGTTCCTCGGCCGGAAGCTGCGCGTAGCTGGCCATGCCGCCGTCGCTGCGCGCCCAGATGTCGAGCACCGCGATCGCTTCGCGGTGCAGCCAGTCCGCGCTCCAGTCGGGCGCGACGTAACCCCCATGGCCCCAGATCGAACCCAGCTGCATGCCACCGATCGACTGCCAGACCTGGCGGCCCTTTTCGATGTCCGCGCGGGTGTACAGGACACTGCCGTCGTCTGCGACCACCTGTTCGGGCACCGGCGGCGCGGCGCGGAAGATCTCCGTGCCCGCCCACAGGAGCACGGCGAATGATGCGACGAGCAGCGTGGCGAGCGAGAGCCACAACTTGCGGTAATTGCCCATGAGGGTCTCCGGTTTTGACGGCGCATGGTGGTTTGCCCGGGACCGGACAGCCATGATCCAGGTCAAGCCGCCCAGTGGACTGCTCCGCGATCGTCGTCGATGCGGCGTTGCGGCGTCAAACCGCGACGGAACTGCGTCTCAGTGTCGCAAGACCGGCGCGGCGAGCGCTTCGAGCCGCTCGCGGCCAACCAGTTCGAGTTCGCGACGGTCGACTTGCAGCAGGCCGTCGTCCTGGAAGCGCTTGAGCACGCGGCTCACGGTTTCGGGTGCGAGCCGCAGGTAGTTGGCGATGTCGGTGCGCGGCATCGTCAGTGCGAACCTGCTCGGCGAGAAGCCGCGCGCGGCGAGGCGTTCGGACATGCCGATCAGAAATGCCGCCATGCGCTCGTCGGCGCTGAAGTCGCCGGCCAGCAGCGCGGCGCGGCCGATGCTGCGGCTCAGCAGCCGGAACAGGTGCTGCTGCAACCCGGGCAGGCGCGTGGCCAGCACCGAAATCTTGGGGAACGAGAACCGGCACAGCATCACCGTGTCCAGCGCGATCGCGTTGCACGGGTAGGTGTCGCCGTCGATCGCATCCAGGCCGATGACTTCGCCCGGGAAGTGGAAGCCCAGCACGTGCTCGCGCCCGTCGCGGTCGACCACGTAGGTCTTGACCGTGCCGGCGCGCACCGCGGCGATCGCCTCGAACGGGTCGCCGACGCGAAACACGTGGTCGCCCGCGTGCAGCGGCCCGACGTGCTCGACCAGCATGTGCAGGTCCTGCAGCGACGACTTGTCCATGCCCTGCGAAAGGCAGGCCTGGGAGAACGCGCAGGTCGAGCAGAACGTCAGCGCGTCGCCGTCGTCGGCGAGCACGCTGGGGCTCAGGCGCGGAAACGGGGTCTCGCTCACCCGCGAACCTTTCGCGCGGTCAGATGGCGCGGGAGAATCGCGGCGTGGCGCCGGCGGTGTCGGGAAGTGGCAGGTATCGGTCGAAGCACATGGCGATATTACGCAACAACAGCCGTCCTTGCGTGGTCGCGCTGATGCGGCCAGGCTCGATCCGGACCAGATCGTCGTCCTGCAGCGGTTTCAGTCGTGCGAGCGCATCGGCGAAGTAGGCGTGAAAATCGATGTCGTAGCGCCGTTCCAGCGCACCGACCGGGATTTCGGCCTGGCACATCAGCTGCTGGATCAGGTCCGCGCGCAGCAGGTCGTCCTCGTCCAGGCGCATGCCGCGGAACACCGGCAGCCGGCCCTCGTCGATGGCGATCTGCCAGCTCGGCAGGTCGCGCGGGTTCTGGCTGAAGCTGCCGCCGATGTGGCTGATCGCGCTGACGCCCAGGCCCACCAGGTCGCTGTCGGCGTGGGTGGTGTAGCCCATGAAGTTGCGGTGCAGGCCGCCGCGCGCCTGCGCCTGGGCAAGGTCGTCGTCGGGCAGGGCGAAGTGGTCCATGCCGATGTACATGTAGCCGGCGGCGGTGAGCTTCTCGATCGCCAGCTGCAGCAGGCCCAGCTTGGCCTGCGCCGAAGGCAGGTCTTCGGCCTGGATCTGCCGCTGCGCCTTGAACATTTCCGGCAGGTGCGCGTATCCGTACACCGCCAGGCGGTCGGGCCGCATGTCGAGCACGGTGTCGATCGTGCGCGCGAAGCCCTCGGGGTTCTGTTTCGGCAGGCCGTAGATCAGGTCGATGTTGACCGAGCGGAAGCCACCGGCGCGGCAGGCGTCGACCACCGCGCGGGTTTCGTCCACGGTCTGGATACGGTTGACCGCTTCCTGCACCGCCGGGTCGAAATCCTGCACCCCGAAGCTGGCGCGGTTGAAACCCATGTCGGCCATGCCGGCGATGTCGGCGGGCGAGACGAATCGCGGGTCGAGTTCGATGGAGATGTCGCGCGCCGGCGAATTGGAGAAGCGGAACTGGCTGGCCAGCGTCTCCATCAGCTCGCGCAGCTGCGCGCCGTCGAGGAAGTTGGGCGTGCCGCCGCCCAGGTGCACCTGGATCACTTCGCGGTCGCGGTCGAACAGCTGCGCCATCAGGCCGATTTCGCGATACAGGCGCGCAAGGTAAGTGCCGGCGCGCGACTTGTCGCGGGTGATGATGCGGTTGCAGCCGCAGTAGAAGCAGGGGCTCAGGCAGAACGGCACGTGCACGTACAGCGACAGCCGCCGCGGGATCGGGTCGCCGTTGCTGGCCAGCACCGCTTCGCGCAGCTCGGCCTCGCCGAACGCCGCGGCGAACTGCGGCGCGGTCGGGTAGGAGGTATAGCGCGGCCCGGGCCGGTCGTAGCGGCGGAGCAGGTCGGCGTCGAAGGTCGGGTTGGCGAGCATGTGGCGACAGTAGGCGCTGGCGCGGCGGCGCGCCTTGACCCGGATCAAACCCGGACGCGGTGGGCAGCGACAACTCCGGCGACCGCGCATTCAGGATTCAAGAATGCATCGCTCATCGTGGTTGCGGGTTCGCCAGCAACCGCGGGATGCAATCCTGCCGAGCGAAAAGCAACGGCGGCAGCGGAAACGGTGGCGTCCCGGACGACACGACCGTTGCGTCGCCGAGCATCATCTACTCGTGCATGGCCCGCAGCGGACCTACAGCCAGCGCACCTTCTTCAGATAGCGGTACAGGCCGAAGCAACCCAGCGCCAGCGCCCCGATCAGGATCGGGTAGCTGTAGCGCCCGCCGAGCTCGGGCATGTGCCGGAAGTTCATCCCGTACCAGCTGGTGACCAGGGTAGGGGCGGCCAGCAGTGCGGCCCAGCCGGCCAGGCGCTTCACCACTTCGCCCTGCGACAGCGTGACCAGGGCCTGGTTCACGCCCAGTGCGGTGCCCAGCATGTCGCGCAGCGCGTCGATGGTTTCGTTGCTGCGCACCGAGTGGTCGAGCACGTCGCGGAAGTACAGCCGTACTTCGGGCGCGAGCAGCGCGCTGGGCGAGCGGACCAGCTGCGAGAGCACGTCCTGCAGCGGCGTCACCGCCAGCCGCATGTAGGTCAGTTCGCGCTTGAGGTCGTACAGCCGCACCATCGTGCCGCGGCGGAAATCCTCGGTGAAGATGTCCTTCTCCAGCGCCAGCAGAGTCTGCTTGAACTCGTCGACGATCGGCAGGTAGTTGTCGACCACCGCGTCGAGCACCGCGTACAGCGCGTAGGACGGGCCGAGCTCCAGCAGCTCCGGTTCGCGCTCCACCCGCGCCCGCACGGGCGCATACGACAGCGAGGCGCCATGGCGCACGGTCACCAGGTAGCGGGGGCCGAGGAAGGCGTGGGTTTCGCCGTAACGGATGCGCTCGTCCACCACCTGCGCGGTGTTGACGACGATGAACAGGCAGTCGCCGTAGGCCTCGAGCTTCGGTCGCTGGTGCGCGTTGCGCGCGTCCTCGATAGCGAGGTCGTGCAGGTCGAACTCTTCCTGCAGCTTGTCGAGCACCTTGTCGCCCGGCTCGTAGACGCCGACCCAGACGAAGCTGCCGTCGTCGTCAGCGAGCACGTCGCTGATTTCGTCGAGCGAGATGTCGCGCAGCTTGCCGCTGTTGTCGTAGACCGCTGCATTGATCACGCAGGCGGGGACATCGGGGCGCGCGGCAGCGGCGCTGGTGTCGGTGGTTTTCATGCCGGCATCGTGCCCCCGGCCCGCCAGCGCGACAAGTCAGCGCCGGCGCAGCGCCAGCCACAGGCCTGCGTGGATCGGCAGCAGCAGCGCGATCCAGGCCGCGTTGCGCTGCGGTGCCACCGGCAGCCACAGCAGGAACAGCGCGATCACCGTGCAGGCCGCCACCGCTGCCAGCCAGCGCGCGAACCACGGACCGGCGGGGCGACCGCGGGCGATGCGCCAGCCGCCGGGGAGCAGCAGCAGGCACAGCGGGTTGAACAGCAACAGGTTGTGGTTGCCCCATGCGAAGCGGTGCGCGGTGGCGGTCCACAGGAACAGCATCAGCGCGCCAATCACGACGCACAGGCCCCAGACCGGCAGTGCGCCCGCAGCCACCGCACGCGGCGAGCGGCGCGCGACCCACTGGAACGTGATCGCGATCGCCAGCCCGGCCAGCGCCCACGGCCACCACGGTCGCGGCGCCTCGGCCGGTTCCGGGGCGATGCGGTGCGGCAGGATCTGCTCTTCGGACCGCACCAGCGGCTGGCCATTGCTGCCGTCCACCTCGCGCAGCGCGTCGGCCAGGCGCATCGGCACGAAGGATTCCTGCCACACCGACAGCGGCTGGTCCGCCGCCGGCCCGAGTCCGACGTCGAAGCCCAGCCACATCCAGGGCGCGGGCGAGGCCAGGCGCACCGATTCGCTGCGATACGTGCTGCCGTGCGAGCGGCCTTCGATCTGGCGCTTGAGCGATCCGCCCAGCGCCCGGTCGATCGCGTCGCGCACGCGGGTGGCGCAGTTGTCCGTGAAATAGTCGTAGCCGTAGCGCGCGTTTTCCGGCCTGGCGTTCTGCGCCAGCGCAGCGGACAGGCGCGTGGCCTCGTCGTCGGCGAGGTTCAGCCACTGGATCGAGACGCCGCGGCCGACCTGGCGGTAGTAGGCCATGTCGTCGGCGAACGGCAGCGCTTCGAGCCGGTAGCGCATGCGGCCGTGGACGAAGTTGGCGATGAAGTCCGGTTCGTCGGGATCGAAGAAGCCGAAGTTGTACGAAGTGGCCGCGCCGGTGGCCGGGTCGACGACCACGATCGCGTCGTGGCCGAAGCGTTCGAAGAACACCGTGCCCGGCTGCATCGTCGCCACGCCGATGCGCGGCGCGGGCGAGGCCTGCGCCGCGCCGCAGGCCAGCACGCACAGCGCCGCGGCCAGCAGCAGCCGCATCCACAACCCGCGCGGGACCCGCGTCCGCTCAGCCGCCATCATCGCCGCGGATGCTCACCAGCAGCGCGTGCAGGCGGCGCGCATCGGCGCGCGCCACGCGGAAGCCGAAGCGGCCCAGGCTGAGCTCTTCGCCGGCCTCGGGCAGGTGGCCGATCGCGGCGGTGACCAGTCCGCCGATCGTGTCGTACTCATCGTCGTCGAAGTCGGCGCCGAAACGCTCGTTGAAGTCGTCGATCGGGGTGAGCGCATCGACCACGTACTGGCCGTCGGCCTGCGCCGCGATCAGCGCGCCGGGATCCTCGGCGTCGTCGTGCTCGTCGTCGATCTCGCCGACGATCTGCTCCAGCACGTCCTCGATGGTGAGCAGGCCGGCCACGCCGCCGTACTCGTCGATCACGATCGCCATGTGGTTGCGCGACTGCCGGAACTCGCGCAGCAGCACGTCCAGGCGCTTGGACTCGGGGATCAGCACCGCCGGGCGCAGCAGCTCGTGGATGGTGCCCGGGCCGTTGTCCGCCACCACGCCGCGCAGCAGGTCCTTGGCCAGCAGCACGCCGAGGATCTCGTCCTTGTCGTCGCCATGCACGGGGAAGCGCGAGTGTCCAGACTCGACGACGTGCTTCATCAGGTCGATGAAATTCTCGTCGGCCGACAGCATCACCATCTGCGAGCGCGGGATCATCACGTCGCCGACGCTGAGCTCGGACACGGTCAGCGCGCCTTCCATCATCTTCAGCGTGTCGGCGGCGATCAGGCCGTCCGCCTGCACATCGCGCAGCAGTTCGACCAGGTCGTCGCGGGTGGAAGGCTCGCCGGACAGCATCGAACCGATGCGGTCCAGCCACGAACGCCGCTTGTCCGGGATCTCGGTGGCGTGGGGAGTACTACTGTCGTCCTCTGGCATTGCAGTCATGTCGATGCCCGGGCGGGCCTTGCGGGCAGTTTAACGCGCCGCGCGCGCGGGCGCCTCGCGACCCTGCGCGGCCCATTCCGACGCCTGGTTACGGATTTCCCCGACCAAGGGGCGGGTATAACGCCGATATTGCGCCGTGGCCGCTCCCGGCAGGCTTGTCGCAGCCGCAAGCGCGCCGCGCGGCGGCCCATCCCATCTTCAAGGAACGAAGCCATGTCCAGAAACGCCATCCTGTTCGCTGCCCTTGCCGCGTCCGCACTGCTTGCCCAAATCGCACCCGCAGCCGCAGCACCCGCGCACGAGGCCGATTACGTCGAGGTGTCGGCCTACCTGCAGGCTGACGCCGACTTCGAGGCCTGGTACGCGCTGCGCCACAACCTCAAGCGCAACTTCGACGACATCTGCGGCGACACCTTCTGCGAGGGCGACTACAGCAACATCGAGTCGCTGCGCTACACCTGCTCGGTGCATCGCGTGACCGGGCGGATCGGCATGTGCGGCTGGACGTTCGCCGCGAGCGACGAGGCGATCGAGCCGGTGCATGGACGCATCGTCGCCCGGACACCGGGCTGGTTCTGCCGTTCGCCGCTGGTCGCGGGCACCACGGTCGAATCACTGCTGCAGGCGCTGCAGGGCGAAGCGCCACTGTACGCCGCGCTGCCGTCCACTTCGATGACGCTGTTCGACGGCCTCGTCGACTGCCTGTAGCGCCAAAACCGGGCAACGCCGGTGGCGACGACCGGCGTCCGCGCCGCGCGTGGTCACTGTTTCAGGTAGGGATCCGCGATGCCCAGGCCGGCGAGGATCTCGCGCTCCAGCGCCTCCATGCAGTCGGCTTCGCGCGGATCCTCGTGGTTCCAGCCCAGCAGGTGCAGCGTGCCGTGCACGGTGAGGTGGGCGTAATGGGCGGCGAGCGGCTTGTGCTGCTCGCGCGCCTCGCGCGCGACCACCGGGGCGCACAGCACGAGATCGCCGAGCAGCGGCATCTTCACGCCCTTGGGCAGCTTGACGCCCTCGGCCATCTCGGCCGGGAAACTGAGCACGTTGGTGGCGTAGTCCTTGCCGCGGTAATGGCGGTTGAGCGCTCGACCTTCAGGTGCATCGACCAGGCGGACGGCGAGGTCGGCCTCGCGGATGCGCCCGGCCAGCGCCGCGGCGACCCATTTGCGGAAGCTCACCGCTGCCGGCAGGCCTGCGCGGGGCAGGGCGTAACCGACGGAAACGTCGAGACGGGTGGGGCCTCTGGTCATGGTTCGAAGATGGCGTCGATGCGCGTCTTTCCTGGATCGTTGTTCCCGTGAAGCGGGAACCCCGTGACTTTATGCCTGTGTACGCGCATTTGCATCATCGATGCGACGGCCGCCGCTGGCCAGCGTTGCCCGGTTGAACGCCGCGGGCGCGACGCTCGCCGGCGTCGCCACCAACGTCATCCCGCGCCAGTCGCTGCATCCTCTGCGTCGCGGCGCTCGTAGGCGCCGACGATGCGCGCCACCAGCGGATGCCGCACCACGTCGCGCGCCTCGAAGAACGTGAAACTCACGCCCTCGACGTCGTGCAGCACCTCCACCGCGTCGCGCAGCCCGGATTTGACGTGCTTGGGCAGGTCGATCTGGGTCAGGTCGCCAGTCACCACCGCGGTGCTGCCGAAGCCCAGGCGGGTCAGGAACATCTTCATCTGCTCGATCGTCGTGTTCTGCGCCTCGTCGAGGATCACGTAAGCGTCGTTGAGCGTGCGCCCGCGCATGTAGGCCAGCGGCGCGATCTCGATGACGTTCTTCTCCAGCAGCTTGAGCACCTTCTCCACGCCCAGCATCTCGTACAGCGCGTCGTACAGCGGGCGCAGGTACGGATCGACCTTCTGCGACAGGTCGCCGGGCAGGAAGCCGAGCTTCTCGCCGGCTTCCACCGCCGGGCGCACCAGTACCAGCCGCTGCACCCGCGATTCGTTCAACGCCTCGACCGCGCTGGCCACCGCGAGGAAGGTCTTGCCGGTGCCGGCCGGGCCGACGCCGAAGTTGATGTCGTGGGTGGCGATCGCGTGCAGGTATTTCTGCTGGTTCGGCCCGCGCCCGCGCACCGTGCCGCGGCGCACGCGGATGGCGACCTCCTGCGGGACATAGCCCTCGTCGCCGCCGCGCGCATCCACCCCGGGGTCCACGCCGGCGGCGTTCATGCGCAGGTTGATCGACTGGCCGTCGAACGTCTCCTCGCCCGCCTCGGCGTACAGCGTGCGCAGCAGCCGTTCGGCCTGGGCGACGGGCGCCGCCTCGGGTCCGGTGACCCGGAACACGTTGCCGCGGTTGGCGATCTCCACGCCGAGCCGCAGTTCGATCTGGCGCAGGTGGCCGTCGAACGGGCCGGCCAGGTTGGCCAGGCGCTCGGCGTCGTCGGGTTCGAGGGTGAAGTCGCGCTGCTGGGAATTGGGCATGTGGCCGTGAGTGGGGTGGCGGAGACGGAAAGGGTAGCGCCCCCGGGCTGGGGTCTATGCGAAGCGATCCGGCTTCAGGGACGCTTGCAATTAATTAATCATAGAATTAAATTGCAGCCCATGACAGATGGCAGACCAGGACGCCCGCGCGGCGCAAAGAAACCGAAAGCGTCCGCGCCTGTCGCGACCAAGCAGGGCGCGCCGCGCAAGCGTGCCGACGCGGCGGTCGTCGCGCCGGCGCCAGTACCCGCGGCCCGGCGGGCACCCGGCAGGCCGGTGCGGCGACAGGGCCATGGCGATGTCCGCGGATTGCTGCTGGATGCGGCCATCGCGCGCTTCGCGGTCAAGGGCATCGCGGCGACGTCGCTGCGCGAAATCGCGACCGAGGCACACGTCACGCCCGCGTTGCTGCACTACTATTACGGCGACAAGGCGCAGCTGGTGGAAACGATGGTGCAGGACCGGGTGCTGCCGGCGTTCGGCATCGTCCGGGCGCGCGTCGCGGCGGCCGGCGACGACGTTGCCGACACCGTGGCCGCCTTCGTCTGCGGCCTGACCGACGTGATGCAGCTGCATCCCTGGTGGCCGCAGCTGTGGGTGCGCGAGGTGCTGTGCGAAGGCGGTGCGCTGCGCGACCTGCTGGTGACCCGCATCGCGCCGCAACTGGCACGCACGATCGCGGCCCGTTTTGCCGCCGCCCAGGCGCGCGGGGAACTCAACGCCGACCTCGACCCGCGCCTGCTGATGACCTCGCTGATCGGGCTGACCCTGCTGCCCGTGGCCGGCGCGCCGATCTGGCGGGCGATGTTCGAGGCCGACGATCTCGGCCTCGACGACGTCCGCAGGCATGCAATCGCGCTGCTCGATCGCGGCCTTGAGCTGAAGGCGCCCGCGAAATGAACTGCTGTCGCGCCCGCCACCGCCTGTCGCCCACGGCGTCAATCTTCTGCCGGAGATTCCCATGAATACGAGGGGCAATCGGCACCTGCTGCCGTTGGCCGTGGCGCTGCTTTTTTCCGGCTGCGGCGAGGATCCGCCGCAGGCGCTGGGGACGCTGGAGTTCGACCGCGTCACCCTGCCGGCACCGGTGGCCGAGCGCATCGTCTCGATCGAGGTGCGCGAAGGCCAGCGCGTCGAAGCCGGCGCCCGGCTGCTGACCCTGGAGCGCACCCGTACCGGCGCGCAGGCGCAAGCGGCGGTGGCGCAGTCGCAGCGGCAGCGCGAGGCGCTGGCCGAACTGCAGGCCGGTCCGCGCGCGGAGGACATCGCGCAGGCGCGCGCCGGTCTTGCCGCGGCCCAGGCGCAAGCGCGCGACGCAAGTGCCTACTACGCGCGCCTGCAGCCGCTGGGCAAGCGCCAGCTGGTGGCAGCCGCCGAGGTCGACCGCGCGCGCGCCGCGGCCGGCAATGCGCAGGCGCAGGTGCGCGGCGCGCAGGCCGCGCTCGACGAACTCCGGCACGGCACGCGACCGGAACAGCTCGCGCAGGGCGAGGCCGCGCTGCGGGCCGCGCAGGCGCAGGCCGAAGCCGAGCAGGCGGTGCTGCAGAAACTGGACCTGGTGGCGCCGCGCAGCGGCCGCATCGACAGCATCCCGTACAAGCTGGGCGACCAGGCGCCGGTCGGCGCGCCGCTGGTGGTGATGCTGGTCGGCGACGCGCCCTTCGCCCGTGTGTACGTGCCGGAGCCGATCCGCGCAGATGTCTCCGTCGGGCAGCGGACCCGGGTGTTCGTGGGTGCGGGAGATGGCGGAGACGAACGTTCATACGAGGGAACGGTGCGCATGATCCGCAGCGAACCGACATTCACGCCGTACTACGCGCTGACCGGCAGTGACGCGGCACGACTGAGCTACCTGGCCGAAGTGCAGTTGTCGCCCGGCGTCGACCTGCCGGCCGGTCTGCCGGCGCGCGTGGAGTTCGCGCCGGCACCGCGCGGGCCGAAGGGCGGACCATGAGGCGTTTCGAAACCCGCTACCGCACGGCGCCGAGCGACATTGCGTGGTCGTGGCTGCCGGATGTCGCGCGCTGGCGCGAATGGACGCCGACGACGGGCGCCGTGGGCGTGCTCGACCACGGCAAAGCAAGCGTGGGCATGCGGGTGCGCCTGCACCCGGATGACCAGCCGGAGCAATGAGGTGGCCACGCAACGGGATCGTGCCGCGCCCACCACGTCGGACACCGCGATCCGCGCCCGCGACCTGACCAAGCGCTTCGGCGACCTGCTCGCCGTGGACAGCGTGGACCTGTCCGTGCCGAGCGCCTGCGTGTACGGATTCCTTGGCCCGAACGGCTCCGGAAAGTCCACGACCATCCGCATGCTCTGCGGCCTGCTGACCCCGACCGCCGGCGATATCGAGGTGCTGGGCCTGCGTATTCCCGAGCAGTCCGAGCAGCTGCGCAGCCGCATCGGCTACATGACCCAGAAATTCTCGCTGTTCGACGACCTGACGGTGCGCGAGAACCTGGAGTTCCTCGCCGCCGTGCAGGACGTGCCGAAGGCGAGGGCGCGCAGGCGCATCGACGAGTTGGTGGAGCAGTACCGCTTCGACGGCCGCGAGAAGCAGCTCGCCGGCACCCTGAGCGGCGGCCAGAAGCAGCGCCTCGCACTGGCCGGCGCGGTGATCCAGGAGCCGGAGCTGCTGTTCCTCGACGAACCCACCAGCGCAGTCGACCCCGAATCGCGGCGCGACTTCTGGGAAAAGCTCTTCGACCTCGCCGATGCCGGCACCACGCTGCTGGTGTCCACGCACTACATGGACGAGGCCGAACGCTGCCACCGCATCGCCATCCTCGACCACGGTGCGCTGGTCGCCGACGGCACGCCGGCCGAACTGACCGCGGCGCTCGAAGGACGCACGGTGCTGGTCGATGCCGGCGATCCAAGGCGGGCGCAGAAGGCCCTGGTCGACGCGCCCGGCGTGCTCAGCGTGGCGCAGATCGGCAACCGCCTGCGCGTGCTCACCGACCACGACGGTGGTGGCGACGCCGCCGCCGGCGTCCGCAGCGAGCTGGACAAGGCCGGGCTTCAGGCCGAAGTGCAGGCCTCGCGGCCCAACCTGGAAGACGTGTTCGTCTCCGCAACCGGCGGCCAGTCCGACGACGAGCGCGAGCAACGGGGCGGGCGGGAATGAACCTGCGCCGCATGCTTGCCATCGTGGTCAAGGAACTGCGCCAGCTGCGCCGCGACCGCGTCACCCTGGCCATGATCCTCGGCATCCCGGTAATGCAGCTGGTGCTGTTCGGCTATGCGATCAACCTCAACCTGCGCGGCCTGGACGCCGGTATCGCCGACCAGGCGAACACCGCCGCCTCGCGCGCGCTGGTGATGGACATGGTGGCGACCGGCGTCGTCTCGCCGACGCTGGATGCAACTTCCCCGCAGCAGCTGATGGAAGCGCTGCGGCGCGGCGAGATCAGCATCGGGATCGTGATCCCGCCGGACTTCGAACGTCGCCGCTTCGATGGCCGCGAGGCGGTGCAGGTGCTGGTCGATGGCAGCGACACCGTGGTGCAGAGCGCGGCGATCCAGCTCGCGCAGCTGCCGCTCGACAGCCGGCCGACGCGCGATGCGGCGGGCGGGCGCGTCGCTCGCGGACAGGTCAGCGTGGTGAGTTTCTACAACCCGGAACGGCGCTCGGCGATCAACATCGTACCCGGACTGATCGGGGTGATCCTGACCATGACGATGGTGTTGTTCACCTCCGTGGCGATCGTGCGCGAGCGCGAACGCGGCAACATGGAACTGCTGATGGCAACGCCGCTGAGCCGCTCGGAGCTGATGATCGGCAAGGTGCTGCCCTACATCGCGATCGGCCTGCTGCAGACCACGGTGGTGCTGGCGCTGGGAATGTGGCTGTTCGACGTGCCGGTGCGCGGCAGCGTGCTGGACGTGTACGTCGCCTCGTCGCTGCTGATCGTTGCCAACCTCACTCTCGGCCTGCTGATCAGCACCCGCGCGCAGTCGCAGTTCCAGGCGATGCAGATGACGTTCTTCATCTTCCTGCCCTCGATCCTGCTGTCGGGCTTCATGTTCCCGTTCGCCGGCATGCCGCGCGCGGTCCAGTGGCTGGCCGAACTGCTGCCGCTCACCCATTTCCTGCGCCTGATCCGCGGCGTGATGCTGCGCGGCGCCGGCCTGCTGGAGCTCTGGCCGGACGTGGCGGCGCTGCTGGCGTTCGCCGCATTGATGATGGCCGCGGCGATCCTGCGTTTCCGCAAGCGGCTGGATTGATTCGGCTGCTTGCCCGGTCCCTCGGGCACACCTGGGAGCACTGGTGTGCAGCCATGGCCGCGATGCCGTTCGGCAGCGCGGGCGGCAGGCCGCCCTCGCAGACAAGCCCGACTATGGCTTCCTGCGCAGCTCGCGCACCAGCAGGGCGATCCCGATCACGCCGGTCGCGGCCGAACCGGCCAACCACAGCCAAGCGACCGGCGTCATCGACAGGCCATCGTCCGTCAGCGCGTGGCGACGGAATTCCACCATTCCCATCAGCGCGATCCCGCACAGCCAGATGCCCAGTGCGCAGCGGCGGATGACCGAGGGCCCGCGCGACAGAGCGGGGCGGTCCCGAGCGTCCTCCGGCAGTTGTCCGTTCACCGGGCCTGTGACGTGAACTGGCGGTGCCCTCGCGTGGCTTTCATGCCGCGACTTCGTCGGCCATGGCCACGCGCCCGCGCAGCGAGTTGGTGCGCGCTTCGGTGATCACCACGTCGACGAACCGGCCGATCAGGCGCGGATGGCCGGGGAAATTCACCGAGCGCATGTTCTCGGTCTTGCCGGTCAGCTCGCCGGGGTCCTTCTTCGAAGGCCCCTCGACCAGCACCGACTGCACGCTGCCGACCATCGCCCGCGAAATGCCGGCCGAATGGGCATTGATGTGCGCCTGCAGCCGCGCCAGGCGTGCATGCTTCTCCTCGCTGGACGCCATGTCTTCCAGGTCGGCGGCCGGCGTGCCCGGGCGGCGCGAATAGATGAAGGAGAAACTCTGGTCGAACCCGACGTCCTCGATCAGCTTCATGGTCTTTTCGAAGTCTGCATCGGTCTCGCCCGGGAAGCCGACGATGAAATCGGAGCTTATCGAGATGTCCGGCCGCACCGCGCGCAGCCTGCGGATCTTCTGCTTGAACTCCAGCGCGGTATAGCCACGCTTCATCGCCGCGAGGATCCGGTCGCTGCCCGACTGGACGGGGAGATGCAGGTAGTTGGCCAGCTGCGGTACGTCGCGGTAGGCCTCGATCAGCGAATCGCTGAACTCCAGCGGATGCGAGGTGGTGAAGCGGATGCGGTCGATGCCATCGATCTGGGCGATGGTGCGGATCAGCAGGCCGAGGTCGGCGAAACCCGCTTCCGCACTCGTGTCGTCGCCATCCTCGCCGGCCATCGGCCCGCGATACGCATTGACGTTCTGCCCCAGCAGGTTGACCTCGCGCACGCCCTGCGCCGCGAGCTGCGCGACTTCCACCAGCACGTCCTCGAACGGCCGGCTGACCTCCTCGCCGCGGGTGTAGGGCACCACGCAGAACGAGCAGTATTTCGAGCAGCCTTCCATGATCGAGACGAAGGCGCTGGGGCCTTCGGCGCGCGGCTCCGGCAGGCTGTCGAACTTCTCGATCTCCGGGAAGCTGATGTCGACCTGCGGGGTGCCGGTTTCGCGGCGGGCGCGGATCAGTTCGGGCAGGCGGTGCAGGGTCTGCGGGCCGAAGACCAGGTCCACGTAGGGCGCGCGCTTGACGATCGCCGCGCCCTCCTGCGAAGCCACGCAGCCGCCGACGCCGATGATCACCGGCTTGCCGTCCGCCTTCAGCGACTTCCAGCGGCCCAGCTGGCTGAACACCTTCTCCTGCGCCTTCTCGCGGATCGAGCAGGTGTTGACCAAGACCACGTCGGCCTCGGTCACGTCGTCGGTGAGTTCCAGGCCGTCGGTGGCGGCGAGCACGTCGGCCATCCGCGCCGAGTCGTACTCGTTCATCTGGCAGCCGTGGGTCTGGATATAGAGCTTCCCGGCGGGGGCGCCGGGTTCAGGCCCGTGGCCGGCGGGGCGGGAGGTGGCGGTCGGGGCGGCGTCGGCCGGGTGCTGGGATTCGGTCATGGCGGGTCCGGGGGGCGGTGGTGAATCCGCGCCGGGGGTGGCTGGAGGGCCAATTAGTGTAGTCGGTCACGTCCTGCCGAGGCCGCGGCTCGCGTTTGCCATCAAGGACTTGGCAAGAAGGGACGGACAGGTGACACTCCGCGCGATGAAGGGGGCCAGGGGACTACTGACGATCGCCTGCCTGCTGCTGGCCACCCCGGCCGCGGCTGGCACGCTCTATCGCTGCGACAGTCCCGATGGGGCTCGCAGCTACGTCAGCAAGCGGGTGGCCGGCGCCAAGTGCGTCGCCATCGCCCACTCCAGCGCCGCCCCGCAACGCCGCTCCGCCGCGGCTGCCGCGCCCGCCAGCATCAACGCCAACGCCCCGGCGACCTTCATGGGTTCCGGTTCCAGCACCAGTTCCAGCCCCGGTTCGGGCGCCGCGGCGACCCCGGTGGTGGCCTCCGCCGCGCCTTCGCGCAAGCCGACGCGTCTGGTGCAGGGCCAAGTTTATTCGTACATCAAGGACGGCGTGCGCCACTACGCCAGCAAGCCGCCCAAGGGCATGGTCGGCGCCACGGCGCTGCGGACCATCCGCTACAGCTTCCTCGAGACCTGCTTCGCCTGCGCCAGCAGTCCGGGCGTAAACTTCAGCACCCTGCGCCTGAACACCTCCGCGTACTCCTCGGAGATCAGCAGGGCGGCGAAGCAGTACGGCGTGGACGAGGCCATCGTGCGCGCGATCATCCATGCCGAATCAGCCTTCAATCCCAACGCGCTGTCGCGCGTCGGCGCGCAAGGCCTGATGCAGCTGATGCCCGCCACGGCGCGACGTTTCGGGGTCGGCAATGCGTTCGACGCCGGCCAGAACATCCAGGGCGGGGTGCAATACCTCGCCTGGCTGCTGAAGCGCTTCAACGGCGACCTGACCTTGGCCGCCGCCGGCTACAACGCCGGCGAAGGCGCGGTCGACAAGTACAAGGGCGTGCCGCCCTACAGCGAGACGCAGCGCTACGTGCAGCGCGTTGGTGTGCTGGCCGAGCGCTATCGCGGCTCGGTGGTGGCAACTGCGAACTAGCCCGCAGCGGCGCCGTTTTCGGGCTTTCCGACCAGATCGGGCACCCCGCCGGTGCAATCTCCGGTCTCTGAGCATTGTCGGGCGATTCAGCGTTCCGTTACACTTTGTCGTCTTTGCGGCCGATCCCCACCGGACGGTCGTGGCAGCCAATGACTAGCGACCGAAAGATTTGCGGAGTGCCGGATGGCCAATGAACGAACGCTTGATCCTGTCGAAGGCGGAGGCACGGTCGATCTCGGCCGCCGCCGCTTCCTGACCGCCACCACGGCCGTGGTCGGTGCAGTCGGTGCGGGATTCGCCGCGGTACCCTTCATCAAGTCGTGGAACCCGAGCGCCCGCGCCAAGCTGGCCGGGGCCCCGGTGACCATGGACATCAGCGCCCTGGGCGAAGGCCAGCGACTGGTCGACGAATGGCGCGGCCAGCCGATCTGGGTCGTCAAGCGCACCCCGAAGATGCTGGAGGTATTGCCGACGCTGGATCCGCGCCTGGCCGATCCCAAGTCGACCACCGACCAGCAGCCCGAGTACGCCCGCAACGAGATGCGCTCGATCAAGCCGGAGATCTCCGTGCTGGTCGGCATCTGCACGCACCTGGGCTGCGCGCCGGAACTGGTGGCCGAGATCAAGCCCGAGCCGTTCGACCCGGAGTGGAAGGGCGGTTACTTCTGCCCCTGCCACAAGTCGCGCTTCGACATGGCCGGCCGCGTCTTCCAGGGCGTCCCCGCGCCGATCAACCTGCTGGTGCCGCCGCACCACTACGAGAACGACACCACCATCGTCATCGGCGTCGATCCCCAGGGAGCTGCGTAAGCCATGTCGAACGTGATCTCGCGAACCGCCAACAACGTGTGGGACTGGGTCAACGTGCGCGCGCCCGGCATGATGCCGGTGTACCGCAAGCACATGAGCGAGTACTACGCGCCGAAGAACTTCAACTTCTGGTACTACATGGGCTCGCTGGCCCTGCTCGTGCTGGTCAACCAGATCTTCACCGGCATCTTCCTGACGATGCACTTCAAGCCGTCAGCGGCCGAGGCGTTCTCGTCGGTCGAGTACATCATGCGCGACGTGGAGTGGGGCTGGCTGATCCGCTACATGCACAGCACCGGCGCGTCGCTGTTCTTCATCGTGGTCTACCTGCACATGTTCCGCGGACTGATGTACGGCTCGTACCAGAAACCGCGCGAGCTGGTGTGGCTGCTGGGCATGCTGATCTACCTGGTGCTGATGGCCGAGGCCTTCATGGGCTACGTGTTGCCATGGGGCCAGATGTCGTTCTGGGGCGCGAAGGTGATCATCTCGCTGTTCGGCGCGGTCCCGGTGATCGGCAATGGACTGACCGAGTGGATCATGGGCGATTTCCTGCCCGCCGACGCTACGCTCAACCGCTTCTTCGCCCTGCACGTGATCGCGCTGCCGCTGGTGCTGCTGCTGCTGGTGGTGCTGCACCTGGGCGCGTTGCACGAAGTGGGCTCGAACAACCCGGACGGCGTCGACATCAAGCATGGTCCGAAGGGCAACCGCTGGGACGCGGCCAAGCCGGCCGACGGCATCCCGTTCCACCCGTACTACACGGTCAAGGACCTGGTGGGCGTCGGTTTCTTCCTGATGCTGGCCGCCTTCATCATCTTCTTCGCGCCTACCTTCGGTGGCTGGTTCCTCGAGCACGACAACTTCGTCGAAGCCAACCGGCTGGTGACGCCGGAGCACATCAAGCCGGTGTGGTACTTCACCCCGTACTACGCGATGTTGCGCGTGGTGCCGTCGTTCTTCGCGATCAAGCTCTGGGGCGTGCTGGTGATGTTCGGCGCGATCGTGGTGCTGTTCCTGGTGCCATGGCTCGACAAGAGCCCGGTCAAGTCCTACCGCTACCGCGGCAAGCTGTCGTGGGCGATGCTGGCGATGTTCGTGGTGTGCTTCCTGTGGCTGGGCAAGATCGGCGCCGGCCCCGGCACCAACCCGGTCGAAACCATCATCGGCCGCGTGCTGACCTTCCTCTACTTCGTGTTCTTCATCACGATGCCGCTGTGGACCAAGTTCGACAAGACCAAGCCGGTGCCGGAACGGGTGACGATGCATGAATGACAAGCCGGGAATCGAGAAAGGGGAATCGGGAATCGTGAGCAACCGGTATCGGAACATGCTCCGCGGCGCGGTGGTGCTGGTGACGGGGCTGATCTTGTCCTTCGGTGCGATCGCGGCCGGAGGCGGCAACCTGCGGCATTCGGGCACCGACATCGGCGACGTCGCCTCGCTGCAGCGCGGCGCCAAGCTGTACATGAACTACTGCTCCGGCTGTCATTCGCTCAAGTACTTGCGCTACTCGCGCATGGCCGAGGACCTCGGCCTGAGCGAGGAAGAGGTGATGGACAACCTCAACTTCACCGGCGCCAAGTTCGGCGAGCAGATCCAGGTTGCCATGCCGCCCGAGCACGCCACGCAGTGGTTCGGCAAGATGCCGCCCGACCTGAGCGTGATCTCGCGGGTCCGCGGCAGCGACTGGATCTTCACCTACCTCACGTCCTTCTACCAGGACGAGTCGCGGCCGCTGGGCTGGAACAACCTGCTGTTCCCCAACGCTTCGATGCCCAATCCGCTGTGGGAGATGCAGGGACTGCAGCGTCCGGTCTACGGCAAGAAGGATGCGGCCAGCGGCGAGACGCCGGTCGAGCACCTCGAGATCGCCCAGCCCGGGTCCCAGAACAAGGTCGAATTCGACCAGACCGTGCGCGACATCACCACTTTCCTGGAGTACGCCGGCGAACCGGCCGCCCTCAAGCGCCAGAGCCTTGGCGTCTGGGTGATCCTGTTCCTGGCGTTCTTCACGTTCCTCGCCTTCCTGCTGAAGAAGGAATACTGGCGCGACGTGAAGTAGTTCCCCGCGGGCGACCGGGGCCGCACGCGTGCGCTCCCGGACGTGGCCGGTTTCGCACCGGCCCGCGCCTGCGGATGGCTCGGGGAACCGGGCGACCGTCCGCGATGCGCGGGCGGCGTCGATGCGGCCGGCGGATTCCGGTCGTTGGAGAGGCCCATGATGGCTGCGAGTCCGCGTATGCGAAATGCACTGACCCTGTTTTCCTCCGTCGACGATGTCCTGTGCCACCGCGTCCGCTTGGTGCTGGCGGCAAAGGGCGTGACCTACGACCTGATCGCGGTCGACCCGCAGAATCCTCCCGAGGACCTGATCGACCTCAACCCGTACCACTCGGTGCCGACGCTGGTCGAGCGCGACCTGGTGCTGTACGCCGCCAGCGTGGTGAGCGAATACCTCGACGAGCGCTATCCGCACCCGCCGCTGATGCCGGTGGACCCGCTGTCCCGGGCGCGCCTGCGGCTGGCGATGCTGCGCATCGAGCACGACTGGGTGCCGCAGGTGCAGGCGATCCAGTTCGGCACCAGGCAGCAAGCCGATGCCGGCCGCAAGCGACTCAAGGAACTGCTGACCGCCTCGGTGCCGCTGTTCAAGGCCAGCAAGTTCTTCCTCAATCCCGAAATGAGCCTGGCCGACTGCGCGATGGCGCCGATCGTGTGGCGCCTCGATTCGCTCGAGGTCCCGCTGCCCAAGGATGGCAAGGCGATCGAGGACTACGGCAACCGCATCTTCCGCAATCCCGGCTTCGTGCGCAGCCTGACCCCGCAGGAAAAGAACCTGCGCGAAATACCGGTCTAGCGGTGTCGTCCGACTTCCGGACCACGCTGAGCCGCGCGCACGCGACCATGCCACCCACGTGGCTTGCTTTAGACTGCAGCGATGAGTGACGCGCCACACGCCATGAGCAGTCATCGCCCGTACCTGCTGCGGGCGCTATACGAGTGGATCGCCGACAACGGCATGACGCCGCACCTGCTGGTCGATGCCACGTCCGCCGGCGTCCGCGTGCCGCCGCATACGATCAAGGACGGCCGCGTGGTCCTCAACATCGCCGATCGCGCGGTGGCCAAGCTGGAAATGGACAACGACAGCGTGCGGTTCACGGCGCGCTTCGGCGGGGTCAGCCAGGCGGTCGTGGTGCCGATCGCGGCGGTGCTGGCGATCTACGCCCGCGAAACAGGGCAGGGCATGGCGCTGCCGGACGACATCGCCGGCAGCAGCGGCGAGCCCGCGGACGCCGGGGATAGTGAAGCTGCGGCGGCCGATACCGACGGGCCGGACGACGACACGCCCACCCCGCCGCGCCGCGGCGGGCATCTGCGCGTGGTCAAGTAGTCGCCACGAACCCTTGCTGGTCGCTTGCGGGAGCGGCTTCGATCGCCAGCTTTCGCCACCTCCGCCTTCGCAGGGGAGAAGCAAACGCCAGGAGAGCTTGCCGCCGACGACGCGATCGTGGTTGCGCGAAAGCCGCCACGCTCAGTGCAGGCGCACCACGCCCGCCGCCTGTGCCGGGCCGCTGAAGTAGACCAGTTCGTCGCCGCGCAGGACCAGCCGCCCGACGTTGCGGTCATCGCCGCCTTCGGAATATTCGAAGCGGAAGGCGCGCTCGAAACCCAGCTTTCCGTCCGCGCCGCGATGCAGGCGCACGCCGGTCGCATGCACGGTCTGGTCGAGCAGCTGCACGTTGGCGGCGCGGCAGGCGTTGCGGCCGACGACCTCGGCCCGTTCCGCCGCGGCGCGCGCCGAACTCCACAGCGCCGCGCCGATGGCGCCGACGATCATCAGGATCACGAGGGTAGGCATGGGGACATGGTGGAGGCGGCGAGCGCGGTTCGCAATGCGCGCGCCGACAGGCCCTGCGTTCCTAACTTCCGGGCGGCGGCCCCAGCTTCATCGACAGGTCGATCGCGCGCACGTGCTTGGTCAGGGCGCCGATCGAAATGCAGTCCACGCCGTCCTCGGCGATCGCGCGCAGGCCGGGCAGGTCGACCCCGCCCGACACTTCCAGCGGGATCGCGCGATTGAACGGCGCGCCTGCGGCGATGCGCACCGCCTCCCGCCGGGTCGCGGCGTCGAAGTCGTCGACCAGGATTCGCTCGCAGCCCTCCGACAGGGCTTCCCGGAGCTGGTCGAGCGTTTCGACTTCCACGATCAGCGGCAGCGACGGCTGTTGCTCACGCGCCACGCGGATCGCCGCGGTGAGCGAACCTGCGGCGCGGACGTGGTTTTCCTTCAGCATCACCGCGTCGAACAGGCCCATGCGGTGGTTGACGCCGCCGCCGACGCGTACCGCGTACTTCTGCGCCGCGCGCATGCCGGGAATGGTCTTGCGGGTGTCGAGGATCTGCGGGTCCGGTGCGGGCGCGCGGGCGCCGCGCACGGCGTCCACGTGCGCCGCGGTGATCGTGGCGGTGCCGCTGAGCGTCTGCATGAAGTTCAGCGCCGTGCGCTCGGCGCTGACCAGCGCGCGCGCGCGGCCCGACAGCGTTGCCAGCACCGTCCCCGCGGTCACGCGTTCGCCTTCGGCCACGCGCCAGGCGATGGTGACGTCGGGGTCGAGCGCGCGGTGGCAGGCGTCGAACCACGGCCGGCCGCAGATGACGGCGTCTTCCTTGCACAGCAGGTAGGCGACGTCGTCGCGGTCGGGCAGCAGCATCGCGGTCACGTCGCCGCTGCCGATGTCCTCGGCCAGTGCGCGCGCGACGTCGGCCTCGACCACGTCGCGCGGCGGCGGCATCACTGCGGTCGCGTTCATGCCGTCGGGAAGCCCTGCACCTGCGCGGTGGCCAGGCCTTCCTCGACCAGCAGCACGGGGATGCCGTCGTCGACGCGGTAGACGGTCCTGCGGTCGCGCGTGACCAGCGCTTCGCGCAAGGGTTCGGATTGCGGCGTGTCGTCGTCGCGCTTGACGGAGCCGGCGGCGATGGCGTCGTTCAGCGCATCGAGGCCGGCCTTTTCGAGCAGGGCCAGCGGCTGGCGGCTGGCGGGACAGACGAGGAGATCGAGCAGCTTGCGATCCATGGCGATACCGTGGGGATGGGATTCGCGGGACTTGCCCGGCAGGCCCTAGAATACGTCTTTGTCACCGGGGGCGGCCATGTCAGCCAATCCGAAGCAAGCGCTGGTCGGCATCGTGATGGGTTCGCGTTCCGACTGGGAGACGATGCAGCACGCCGCTTCGAGGCTCGAAGCGCTCGGCGTGCCGCACGAGATCCGCGTGGTATCCGCGCACCGTACGCCGGACGTGCTGTTCGACTACGCGGCCACGGCGCAGTCGCGCGGCCTGCGCGCGATCATCGCCGGTGCCGGCGGCGCTGCGCACCTGCCGGGCATGCTGGCGGCGAAGACCGTTGTGCCGGTGCTGGGGGTGCCGGTGCAGTCGAAGGCGCTCAACGGCATGGACTCGCTGCTGTCGATCGTGCAGATGCCCGCGGGCATTCCGGTGGCGACGTTCGCGATCGGCAATGCCGGCGCGGCGAACGCAGCGCTGTTCGCCGCGGCGATGCTCGCCGCCGATCTTCCCGAGGTTGCCGCCGCGCTTGCCGCCTTCCGCCAGCGCCAGAGCGACGAAGTCGCCGGCAACGACGATCCACGCCTCCCGTTGCGGAGCTGACATGGCCACGGTCGACATCGGGCGTGGGGGTGTCATGCAGGCGCGTCGCAATCGGCGATGCGGATGGCCGGGGAGTTTTTGCGCATGACGACAGTAGGAATCCTGGGCGGCGGCCAGCTCGCCCGCATGCTTGCGCTGTCCGGCGCACCGCTGGGGCTGCGCTTCCTGGTCATGGACACCGAACCGGACGCCTGCGCCGGGCAATTCGCGCCGCTGCTGGTCGGCGACTACCGGGACCAGCGCGCGCTGGCCGAGTTCGCGTCGAAGATCGACGTGGCCACGTTCGACTTCGAGAACGTGCCAGCCGAGTCCGCGCAATGGCTCAGCGAGCGCGTCCCGGTGTTCCCGAATCCGCGCGCGCTGGCGGTGATCCAGGACCGGCTGGCGGAGAAGACGCTGTTCCGCGAAACCGGTATCCCGGTGCCGCAGTTCGTTGATGTCGCCTCGCGTGAAGGGCTGGAGGACGCCGTCGCCACGATCAGCGCGCCTTGCATTCTCAAGACCCGGCGGCTCGGCTACGACGGCAAGGGCCAGTTCCGGATCAAGTCCGAAGGGCGCGCCACGATCGACGCCGCCTGGAAGGCGCTGGGCGCCCAGGCGGAGACGGTCGGGCTGATCCTCGAAGCCTTCGTGCCGTTCGAGCGCGAGCTGAGCGTGGTCGCGGTGCGCGGCCGCGACGGCGAATTCCGCACCTGGCCGCTGACCGAAAACTGGCACGTCGACGGCGTACTCTCGGCAAGCCTGGCGCCGGCGCGCGTCGACGATGCCTTGGCCGTGACCGCGTTCGAGTACGCGCAGCGGCTCGCCGAGTCGCTCGATTATGTCGGCGTGTTCGCGCTGGAGCTGTTCTGCCGCGACGGCAGGCTGCTGGCCAACGAGCTGGCGCCGCGGGTACACAATTCCGGCCACTGGAGTTTCGAGGGCGCCGAGACCTCGCAGTTCCAGAACCACCTGCGCGCCGTGCTCGGTCGCCCGCTGGGCGCGACGACGATGCGCGGGCACGCCTGCATGCTCAACTGGATCGGCGAGTTGCCCGATGCCGACGCCGTGCTGCGCGTGGCTGGCGCGCACTGGCACGACTACGGCAAGTCGCCGCGCCCCGGGCGCAAGGTTGGCCATGCGACCGTGCGCGCCGATTCAACCACCGTGCTCGCGCAGGCGCTGCGGCGGGTGGGTGAGGCGCTCGGTCGTCAGGCGCAGGTGGCGCCGGTGGTCGAGGCCTTGGCAGGCGCTGCTTCCTGAGCGGCACCATGTTCGCCGGGCAACCCTGTCGCGAGTGAAAGGGACGCAAGGTCCCGCAGTGCGGCGCGCATCACTTCAGGCGCGCACCCACAAAGTCCCAGTCGACGACATGCCAAAACGCCTCGAGGTACTTCGTCCGCGCGTTGCGGTAGTCGATGTAGTACGCGTGCTCCCACACGTCACAGGTAAGCAGTGGGGTGTCGCTGCCGGTGAGCGGGGTGGCCGCGTTCGCGGTCGAAGCCAGCGCAAGGCCCCCGCCGCCCGCGCGCTGGACGAGCCAGACCCAGCCCGACCCGAAGGCTTTCAGGGCCACATCGTCGAACTGCCTGCGGAACCCATCGAAGTTGCCGAACGCCCGATCGATCGCTTCTGCCAGCGCCCCGGCGGGCGCGCCCCCGCCACCGCCCGCCGACGGTCGCAGGCATTGCCAGTAGAAGGCGTGGTTCCAGGTCTGGGCGGCGTTGTTGAACACCTCGCCCTGGGCCTTGCGGATGATCTCCTCCAGCGTGGACTCGGCGAAATCGGTGCCATCGACCAGTGCGTTGAGCCGCTCCACGTAGGCGCGCTGGTGCTTGCCGTGGTGGAAGTCGACCGTTTCCGCGGAAATGTGCGGTTCCAGCGCGCTGTGCTCGTAGGGCAGGGGAGGCAGTTCGATGGCCATGGAGTCCTGGGGCGGTCGGAAGGCGCGGCGCGGTACGCCGCCTTGCGTGGGCTTACAATACGGCCTTCCGAAACCCCACGCACGGCCGCGACATTCCCGTCGCGGCGCCGTGCCATGCAGGAGAGTGCAATGCCCGTTCTCGAGCGGATCAAGGCCGAAGTCGAAGGCCATCCCATCGTCCTTTTCATGAAGGGCACGCCGCAGTTCCCGATGTGCGGGTTTTCCAGCCGCACCGTGCAGGCGCTCAAGGCCGCCGGCGCCGGCGATCTGCACAGCGTCAACGTGCTGGAGGAGCCGGAAATCCGCGCCAACCTGCCCCGCTATTCCAACTGGCCGACGTTCCCGCAGCTGTTCATCCACGGCGAGCTGATCGGCGGTTGCGACATCACCATGGAACTGTACGAATCCGGTGAGCTGGCACGCATGATCGCGGAAGTGCAGAAGGCGTGAGCGGGTCGGCGGCGATGACACCGGGCGTGCAGCCCGGCGTCCTGCAGGACCGTGTGGTCCTGGTCAGCGGCGCGCATGGCGGGCTCGGGCGCGCGGCCTCCATCGCCTGCGCGCGCGCGGGCGCCACGGTGGTCCTGCTCGGCCGCAAGGTGCCGAAGTTGAATCGCGTCTACGACGCCATCGCCAGGTCCGGCGAGACGCTGCCCGAGCCGGTGAACTATCCGTTCGACCTGGAGGGCGCCTCGCCCGACGACCACGCCGAAATGGCTCAGCGCATCGGCGAGAGCTTCGGACGCCTCGACGGCCTGCTGCACTGCGCGGCCGATTTCCGCGGGCTGACATCGATCGAGCGCAGCGACCCGGCATCGTTGGCGCGCGCCGTCCACGTCAACCTTACCGCCCGCGCATGGCTGACCCAGGCCTGCCTGCCGCTGCTGCGCCAGGCGCCCGACAGCGCGGTGGTATTCGTGGTCGACGATCCGCAGCGCGTCGGCGGCGCCTACTGGGGTGGCTATGGCCTGGCCCAGCATGCCAGCGCGGCGCTGGTGGGCATGCTGCATGCGGAACTGGCGACGTCGCCGGTTCGCGTGAGCGGCCTGCAGCCGGGTCCCATGCGCACGTCGCTGCGGGCCCAGGCGTACGTCGAAGAAGATGATCGCGAGGCCATCGAGCCGGCGCGCTACGCCGACGACTGCGTGACGCTGCTGTCGGCCGCCGGCGCCGCGCATCGTGGCCAGGTGTGGAACCCGCTGCCGTGAGCGGGCGTTGCGCAATCACAGCGATGTCGGAATCTCGCCGTCATTCCCGCCTGTGCGGCAATGACGGCCTGCTTTTTCGCAGGCGCGCCCGCGTGAAATCCGGCAGCTAGCGCTCCATGACCATCGTCTCCGCTGCGCTGCTGCTGTTCCTGATCCTGGATCCGCTCGGCAACGTGCCGGTCGTGCTGAGCCTGCTGCGCCCGCTGACGCCTGCGCGCCAGCGCATCGTCATGATCCGCGAGCTGCTGATCGCGCTGGTGGTGCTGTTGGCGTTCCTGTGGTTCGGCAAGTACGCACTGGAGCTGATGCACCTGCGACAGGAGTCCGTCTCGATCGCCGGTGGCATCGTGCTGTTCCTGATCGGCATCCGCATGATTTTCCCGCCGCCGGAAGGCCTGATGGGCGCGTTGCCCGGAGGCGAGCCTTTCATCGTGCCGATCGCGATCCCGATGATCGCCGGCCCGTCCGGCATGGCCGCGGTGATGCTCATGGGCAGCCAGGAGCCCGACCGTCTCGGCAGCTGGAGCCTCGCGCTGCTGATCGCCTGGATGGCGACGGCGATCATCCTGATGTCGGCGACCATCCTGTATAAGCTGCTCGGCGCGCGCGCGCTTACCGCCGTCGAACGCCTGATGGGCATGTTGCTGGTAGCGATCTCCGTGCAGATGTTCCTCGATGGCATCGGCGCCTATCTTGGAATCGCTTCCACGATCCGATGAACGCAGCAACAGGGGCTTAGCGCGCATTGCTGAAGTACGCCAATAGCCGCAATTCAGCGCGGAATATCGCCGCGAATCGCACGTGCGAAACCGTCATCCTGCTGTCATCCGCGCGGCCTATTGTGTTAATCTGTTGTTAACCCCGACCGCAGCGACAAGCCTGCATGGGGTGGGGATTCCCCAGCTTTGCACTTCCCAAGGATTGCGCACCCGTGCGCAGCATCGTCAATCGTATCGAGGCCAACCAGACATGACCCATTCCCGTCTTCGACTCTCCAAGCTGTCGCTCGGGCTGATCGTTGCACTAGCCGCTGCCCCCGCATTCGCGCAGAGCACCTCCGCCGGCGTCGGCGGCACCGTCACCGGTGCCGATGGCCAGCCGGTCGCCGGGGCAGAAGTCACCATCACCCACGTCGAGTCGGGAACGGTCAGTCGCTCCACCACCGATGAAGGCGGCCGCTACAACGCGCGCGGCCTGCGCGTCGGCGGTCCGTACACGATCACGGTGACCAAGGCGGGCGCTGGCGTCGACACCGAGGAAGGCGTGTACCTGGATCTGAACAAGATCAGCACCGTGGATGCCCACCTCGCTTCGGGCGACGCCACCACGCTGGGCACCGTGGCGGTCACCGCCTCGCGCTCGCTGGCCACGTTCAACCCGGACAACAAGGGCGTCGGCACCTCGGTCAGCGGCCGCCAGCTCGACCTCACCCCGCAGAGCAGCCGCTCGGTGGACGACATCGCGCGCCTCGACCCGCGCATCCAGGTGACCGACCAGGCATCGGGCTCCATCTCCGTCGCCGGCGTGAACAACCGCTTCAACACCATCTCCGTCGATGGCCTGTCGCAGGGCGACCCCTTCGGCCTGAATGCCAACGGCATGCCCTACACCGGCTCGCCGATCTCGGTGGACACAATTGCCGCCTATGACCTCAAGATCTCCGACTACGATGTCTCTTCGGACACGGTCGGCGCCACCGTCAACGCGGTGACCAAGTCCGGTACCAACGAATTCCACGGCTCGGCGTATTACGTCTACAAGGACGCCGGCAGCATGGTCGGCAACCGCGATGGCGAGGATTACGCGCTGTTCGACACCGACGTGACCGCGGGTGTCACCGTGGGTGGCCCGATCCTCAAGGACCGGCTGTTCTTCTTCGGTTCGTACGAAGAGCAGACCATCAAGAACTTCGGCGGCGAATCCACCTCCGACGGCTTGGCCAACGGTGACGTGACGCAGGCAGATATCGACGAAGCCATCGCGATCGCCAATGAGCTGGGCTTGCAGCCGGGCGTCTATGGTGCCACCGGCGTCAACCTGGAGAACAAGCGCTACCTGGCCAAGCTGGACTGGAACATCAGCGACAACCATCGCGCCAGCCTGACCTACCAGCGCACCGAGGAGTTCCGTCCTTCGCCTTACGACGATCGCGCGGAGAACGTGGTGCTGACCAGCCACTGGTACGACATCAACAACATCACCAAGAACACCTCGCTGCAGCTGTTCAGCGACTGGAGCGAGAACTTCTCCACCGAGGTCAAGCTGAGCCAGCAGACTTTCGACCAGGTCAACGGCAACGCGATCAACCAGCCAGAGGTGGAGGTCAAAACGGCCAACGGCGGCTCGATCTTCATCGGCGAGGACAACAACCGCCACGAGAACCAGATCAACACCGAGCGTCTCGCGGCGTC
This sequence comes from Luteimonas notoginsengisoli, assembly GCF_042648885.1. Classification (NCBI taxonomy): domain Bacteria; kingdom Pseudomonadati; phylum Pseudomonadota; class Gammaproteobacteria; order Lysobacterales; family Lysobacteraceae; genus Luteimonas; species Luteimonas notoginsengisoli. The sequence goes on from NZ_JBHRYF010000001.1 coordinate 560,108, forward strand.
GATTTCGGGCATTTACTACGCGGGCGACCATGCGATCAAGGGTGGCGTGGATTACCAGCGCCACGACGTTTACAACCTGTACGGGCGCGATCTGCACGGCTCCTACGTCTTCAATAGCCTCGCCGATTTCGAAACGGGCAACTACGACGTCTACAACCTCAAGACGCCTGCGCCCGGGTATGACATCACCGACACTGCTTCGGCGCTGGTGTACACCCAGATCAGCCCCTTCATCCAGGACACGTGGCAGGCGACCGACCAGCTGTCGCTCACCTATGGCGTGCGCGTCAATATCCCGAAGGTCGATGACGCACCGGTGGCAGCGCCGGGCTTCGAGGAGGCCTTCGGTTTCCGCAACGACTACAAGCTCGGTTCCAGCAACAAGGTGGTCCTGCCGCGCCTGTCGTTCAACTACAGCTTTGATACCCCGCGTTACTCGCAGTTGCGCGGCGGCATCGGCTCGTTCCAGAGCGTGCCTCCGTTCGTGTGGCTGGCCAATCCGTACCAGAACAATGGCGGGGTGACGGCGCTGACCTACCGCGTGACCGACCCGACCGAGGCGCCGTTCAGTTCCGATCCGTATAACCAGAATGTTCCGTCGAGCGGCAGGCCGTCCAACCTCATCGACGTCATCGACCCCGACTTCAAGCTGCCGACCGTCTGGAAGGCCAGCCTGGGTTACGACGCAGAGTTGCCGTGGTATGGGCTGATCGGCTCGGCCGAGATCCTGCATATCCGTGCTCGCGACGCGGCGTTCTACCAGGCCCTCAACATCGGCGAGGTGCAGGGCACGTTGGCCGATGGCCGCAACAGCTACTGGTGCACGCTCGGTTCGTTGTCCTCTTCCAACAAGAACTGCGACAGGAACCCGGCTTTCAGCAACCAGTCCACCGTGCTTGGGAATACCGACGAGGGCGCCTCCACCTCGGTGACCTTCTCGCTGAACAAGCCTCTGTCCAATGGCTGGTACGGCAGCCTCGCCTACACCTACACCAAGGCTGACGAGGTCGGTTCGGACGCCAGCAGCAATGCATGGTCAAGCTACCAGTTCGTGTCGCGCGTCAACCCGAACAGCGATTTCGCGACCACTGCCAGCCGCGAGATCCGCAACTCGCTGAAGGCCTCGCTGGGCTGGGAGCACGCGTTCTTTGGCGACTACAAGACCAGCGTCACGGCGTTCTACAACGGCCACGACGGCTTGCCGTACACATGGCTCATCAACGGCGACATGAACGGCGATGGCATCTTTCAGGATCCGGCCTACATCCCGCTGGTCAACGATCCCAACGTGAGCTACGGCTCGGCGACCGCCGACCAGATCGCGGCGTTCAACGCGTACATCTCGAACAACCCGTACCTGCAGTCCCAGCGCGGGCAGATCGCCGGTCGCAACGAGACCCGCATGCCGTGGGTCAACCAGCTCGACGTGAGCCTCCAGCAGGAGCTGCCCGGCTTCTTCAAGGATCACAAGTCGATCGTCCGCCTGGACATCTACAACTTCCTCAACATGCTCAACAATGACTGGGGCCTGACCAAGCAGATCGACGGCTTCGATACCCGCTACCTGGCGCGTCTTGGTGGCATCAATGCCGACGGTTCGTACGTGTATGACCTGGGTACCGCGGGCAATCCGACGTGGCAGGACCTGAACACCTACGACGCCGATTCCCGCAACCCCTCACGCGTCGTGTCGCGCTGGTCGGTGCTGTTGACCCTGCGTTACGAGTTCTGATCCGCTGCAATACCGCGAGACAGCAACGGCCGGGGCAACCCGGCCGTTTCTTTTGGGCGCAGACGAATCGGCCACCGTGCGCGCGGCTCTTTGCTTGCGACCGTCCGGCCTGCGTTAAAGTCCACAACCGACAAGACCAAGACAGAACACCCGGATGAACAAGAACCAGGACATCGTGGCGCCCACCATCGCGCTGCCCACCGTCAATGCCCGCATCTACCCTCGCGGCGGGCTCGACATCCTGTCGCGTGAAGAGGTGGCGCGCCTGCGCGACGCCTCGCGCGGCGGGATGCACGATTTGCTGCGCCGCTGCACGCTGGCGGTGCTGACCACGGGCAGTACGTCCGACGACCCGCGGGCCGCCCAGGAGCTGTATCCCGACTTCGACATCGAGGTACGCCAGCAGGACCGCGGTGTGCGCATCGACCTGAAGAATGCGCCGGCCATCGCCTTCGTCGACGGCGAGATCATCCGCGGCGTGGCCGAACTGCTGGCCGCCGTCGTGCGCGACCTCGTCTACACGGCGATCGAACTCGCGCCCGAATACGCCGACGAACTGGACACTTCCGGCGGCATCACCGACGCCGTGTTCCGCCTGTTGCGCAACGCCAGCGTGCTGCAGCCGGCCGACCCGAATCTCGTCGTCTGCTGGGGCGGCCATTCCATCGGCCGCGACGAATACCAGTACACGAAGGATGTGGGCTACGAGCTGGGCCTGCGTGGGCTGGACATCTGCACCGGCTGCGGCCCGGGCGCGATGAAGGGGCCGATGAAGGGCGCCACCATCGCCCACGCCAAGCAGCGCAAGCGGCACACCCGCTACATCGGCATCACCGAGCCGGGGATCATCGCCGCTGAATCCCCCAACCCGATCGTCAATCACCTGGTGATCATGCCGGACATCGAGAAGCGCCTCGAGTCCTTCGTCCGGCTCGGACACGGCATCGTCGTATTCCCCGGCGGCGTCGGCACCGCCGAGGAAATCCTGTACCTGCTGGGCATCCTGCTGCGCGAAGAAAACGCGCAGCTGCCGTTCCCGCTGATCCTCACCGGCCCGGTGGCGTCGGCCCCGTATTTCGAACAGATCGACAGGTTCATCCGGCTCACGCTGGGCGAGGCTGCGACCAGACGCTACGAGATCATCGTCGGTAACCCCGAGAAGGTGGCCAGGCAAATGGCATCCGGCATCCGGACCGTGCGCGAGCATCGCCTGGCGCAGAAGGATTCCTTCTATTTCAACTGGTCGCTGGAAGTGCCGCTGGAATTCCAGCAGCCATTCCAGCCGACCCACGAAGCCATGGCAGGGCTCGATCTCCACCACGGCCGCAAACCCCACGAGCTGGCCGCCGACCTGCGCCGCGCGTTCTCCGGCATCGTCGCCGGCAACGTCAAGGAAGACGGCATGCGCCGGATCGAACAGTTCGGCCCGTTCCAGATCCACGGCGACACGGACATGATGGAATCGCTCGACGCGCTGCTGCGGGCGTTCGTGGAGCAGCGGAGGATGAAAATCGCCGGCGATTACAAGCCGTGCTACGAGGTCATCGCCTAGCGCGGGGTCATTGCAACCATCACGCTTCGGTTGGCGACGACCGGCTGCCCCAAGCGAGTCGATCCAGGCAGATCAAGCGCGCTTGATCTGTTCGGGTCAGGTCATTCCAGCGGCAAGACCATCCGTGCCATGTGGCGCCCGTCCTGGACGTGGGCTTCCACCCGGCCGCGGCCTTCGGTCAACGCGTCGACACGCTCGCGTGACGACGCCAGCCCTACCGCGTGTCCAGTGCTCGCAGCGGCAACGTGCGGCATGTCGTTGCCGACTGTCACGATCACCTCGGTTGCCGTGACCTCAACCATGACGTCCACGCACCCACCCTGCGGCAGGCGCTCGATGCCGTGACGGATCGCGTTTTCAGCCAGCGGCTGGATCGACAACGACGGCACGTGCACGTCGGGCAGGCTGTCCGGAACCTGCCATTCCAGCCGCAGCCGTTCGCCGAAGCGGAGCAGTTCGATGTCCAGGTAGCGGCGGGTCAGCGTCAGCTCGTCCGCCAACGGGATCCGCTGTGGCCCGCGAAGCGCGTGACGGAACAGGTCGGCCAGGTCCAGCAGGACGCGCTCTGCCTCATCCGGACGCGCATGCACCAGCGCCGCGCCGGTGTTGAGCGTGTTGAACAGAAAGTGCGGGCGGATGCGGGCCTGCAGGGCTTCGAGCTCCAGCTGTTTGGAACGAACCAGCAGCCGTCGCGCGTGCAGGTAGTTCTGGAACGCCACGAGCGCCAGCAGGCCTACCACCAAGGCCATTGCGAGCAATCGCAGGACGAATCGCACGCCGCTGCCGGCAGGCTCCAGGGCGGGCTCGAGCATCTGCCATGCGACGGCGGCCACGATGCCCGTCATCGCAAGCAGGAGCCCCAAGCAGGCCCAGGCCATGGCGTGGGTGGGCAGCCTGGCCAACTGCCGACGGGCAAGATAAAACGTTCCGAGTGTTCCCAAGGCGACCCATTGGATGCCGAGCGATGCCAAACCGAACCGGACCAGCCGATCGTCGCTGCCGGCCGGCGCCAGCGCCAGGATCAACGCGAGGGCCTCGCCAACCAACACGACCGTGGTCAACGCGGTCGGACGCCAGAGTGCTTCCAGTGGAGTTGGCGCATCAGATCGCTTCAAGGACGAGACCCTGCATTGCGTGGTAATCGCCGGCATGGCCGAACTCCAAGCCGTCGACGCCGGAGAACAAGCCGCTTATCGGCCGCGCATGGCCATCCGGGCTCAGTGCGGTTACGGTTGCGGCCTGAATTATGGGGGCAGTATGCCGAGATCAGGGGAATGCATCCGGCTGAAACGCCGGTTCCGGGGCACGCGCCCATGCGCGGCAGGTTTCACGTTGATCGAGCTGATGGTGACGCTGGCAGTGGCCGGCATCCTGGCTGCCATTGCCGTGCCCAGCATGACGGCCATGCTCAATGCGAACCGCCTCAGCGGCGCAACCGGCGAGCTGACTGCGGCCCTGCAATTGGCGCGTGCCGAAGCGATCCGCCGCAATACCCGGGTCACTGTCTGTGCGAGTGCCAATGGGCTCACCTGCACCAATTCCGGCAATTGGGCCCGCTGGATCATCCACGGAGCCGACAACAGCGACGGCGCCGACGAAGTCATCCGCGACCAGCGCCCGTCTGGTTCGGTGCAGATCAGCGGTCCGCCGGCGGGCATCGTGTTCCGGCCGTCGGGGATCATCGACGCACAGACCACGGTCACCGCGTGTGTGCCCGTGAGCAATCCGAGCAATAACCAGAAGGTGATCACCGTGATGATCAGCGGAACCCTGGCGACAACTTCCCGGAACGGCGGCGGTGCGTGCGCATGATTCCTCTCCCTGAATTTGCCGATCGTATTCCGGTGCGCCGCCGCGAGGGCGGCGTGGCCAGTGCAGCCAACCGCATGCGCGGCATCAGCCTGATCGAAGTAATGGTGTCGGTGCTGATCCTGGCCGTGGGCATGCTGGGCATCGCTGCCATGCAGTCGGTTGCACTGCGTGGCGGACAAAGCTCGCTCGAAAGCACCCAGGCGGTCATGCAGACCACCGCGATCATCGAAGCGATGCGCGCCAACAGCCTCAATGCCGCGGCCTACAACACCGGCGGCATGCGCTGCGCGGCGACGGGAGTCGCAACCTTGGCCGGTAATGACCTGGATACGTGGGTGGGATCGCTGCAAAGCACGATTACCCGCGGAGGTGCGACGGCTTGCGGGCAGATCACCGGATGCCCCGCAAACTGCCAGATCATCGTGCAGTGGGATGACCAGCGCGCCGGTGGTTCCGCGACCCGTCAGCTCGTCACGAGGACAAGCATATGAGCACGCAAGCGATTCCGAGCCGACGCATGGCCGGGTTCGGTCTGATCGAACTGATGATCGCCATGGTGCTCGGCTTGCTGGTACTCGGCGCGGCCTTTGCCGTTTTCCAGTCCAACCAGCGCACGTACGGCGCCAACGAAGGGCTCAATCGCATGCAGGAAAGCGCGCGGGTGGCCTATGAAATGATGTCCCGCGACATCCGTGCGACCGGCAGTTCGGCCTGCTCCAATGAAGCGCGCGTCATGGGAACGGACCAGACAAGTCTGGATTTCAGACAGCCGATTGGCGGCGACGCCACCACCCTGACGCTCACGTCGGCTGACGACCTGTCCTATCGTGTTTCGAATGCCACCGCGAGCTCGGTCACCCTGACCGAGGACAACCCCGTGGCCTCCGACATCTTCAAGGCCGACGATATCGTCATGGTCTGCAATGCGGCGATGACCGGATTCGTGGAGGTGGCGTCCACAGCCGGCCGGGTGGTCACGTTCAAGACATCGCTCGAGTTCGATCCATCGGACACGACGAACGCGGCAGCAGGCAGCATCTCGATCGCCCGGATGCGCAGTTCGCGTTGGTATGTGGCGCCCAATCCCAGGGGCGGCAGCTCTCTTTTCGTGTCGCGTTTCAATGGCGCGGGAGAAGAGGTTGCGGAAGGCGTGCAGGGCTTGGCCATGATGTTTCACCAGACATCCGGTGGCACTCCGGAGGCCTACCAGGCCACGCCCACCGACTGGGCCTACGTGAATGCCGTGCGCATGACGCTGCAGCTCAATAGCCAGCAGCAGATCGACAATGCTGCGCTGACGCGCAATGCAGCCACGGTGATCGGAATCAGGAGTCGCACGCCATGAATGCAATTGATCGAATCGCCCTCCGGCCACGGCGGAGGCAGGCCGGCATCTCGCTGCTCGTCGTCCTCATCCTGCTGCTCGTCACGTCGGTGCTCGGCATCGCGGTGCTGCGCAGTTCCGCGATGCAGGAACGCATGAGCGGCAACATGTACGACCGCAGCCTGGCGATGCAGGCGGCAGAGCTCGGCCTGAGCGCGGGCCAGCAGGCGCTGAACGCCGCTCCCAAATGGCAGGACACGGTGCCCGCGGTGAATGACTGCAACGTTTCGAGCGTGTGCCCCACATTCACCAAGCAGGGGGATGCGACCTGGAGTGCAGGCCCGATCCTCGGACAGGCTGATCCCTTGGTTCCCGACACGCGCAGCGACTACTGGATCGAATATCTGGGCATCAATCAGTCGCACATGGAAACGGGCGGCACGATTCCTGCCTCCGACTCCGTGGTCACCGGGCCGATGTTCCGCGTCACCGCTCGCAGCCAGGAAAAGGGCCGCGCCCAGGTGATCCTGCAAAACGACGTCATCTATCGCTTCCCGCGGCTGTGAATCCTATGAATATTCAACGCATGCACTCCCGTCGCTCCCCGCAGACGCAGCGCCAATGGTGGTCGGCGCCGGCTGCTTTCCTGGTGACCGTGCTGGCCCTGCCTGTCACTGCGGCCACGGTTCCGATTCCAGACGATCCGCTGACCACTGGCGCACGCGTGCCGCCGAACATCATGTTCATCCTCGACAATTCGGGCTCGATGGCCCTGGTGTCGATGCCGTTTGACGTACAGGATCCGGATTACACGGGAACCGGGACCGGCGCGAGCTATACCGGGTTGCGGGACAACCCGCGAGACCGTTCTTATCTCAACAACACCATTTACTACGATCCGCGCACGAACTATCAGCCCTGGTTGACCGCCAACGGGACCCGGATGTCAGGCGGGCAGAACGTGGCCTCGGTGTATCTGGACTGGAACAAGGCCGACAACGGTCGGGGAACACGTGACCTGCGGGGGAACGATGAAGCGATCTTCTACGTCCCGAAAACAGGCGTAACAAGCTCGACGAATGCCAAGGATTTCGACAGATACTCCATCGATTCGTCGGGTACGGTCGTCGTTGCGGAACTCACCCAGGTATCAGGCTTTCCGAAAGGCCCGCTTTCGTCATCCATGGATGCGAACACCCAGAGAACCTTTACGATCAGGGTCGCTTCCGGGGTTTCGTTGCTCACGGTATCGACAAGCGGAGGCGGCAAGAGCGTCGAATTGAATTTGGTCCGGCCAAACGGCAACACTCTTTGCACTTCCAGTTCCGGTAACGGTGGAGAAACATGCGCCGCGACGAACCCCGAGTCCGGCGACTGGCGGGTGCAGGTCTATCGGGACAATAGCGGCAACTTCAGCAATGTCTATCTTGATGCGTATCTGACCAGGATGGTCGCGAAAACGCCAACGGGTCGTAACCAGGCCGACGAGCTGAAGAACATCGCCACGTGGTACTCGTACTACAGGACGCGAATGAAGACCGCCAAAGGCGGGGCTTCGGAAGCCTTTGCCCCGCTCGGAGGTGGCTATCGCGTGGGCTATACGCCGATCAATGGTCGGTCCTCCCACCTCAGCTCGACCGGTACCAATCCCATTATCCCGGTCAACATCAACGGCGGGCGATTCGAGGACGACACCACGTCGGGATCGAAAAACAAGACCAACTGGTTCAACAGCGTGCAGTCCGAAATGGTGCGGGATGGTTCGACGCCGCTGCGCACGACGCTCAGTGCAGTTGGTGAGTACTACACGCGCGTGGACAAGAATGGCCCGTGGGGCGACGGCACCGATGCCAAACAGCTCTCGTGCCGTCCGAGCTTTTCGATTCTCACCACCGACGGCTACTGGAATGACAACACCAGTTCGAAATTCGGATTGACCGACGATGACGGGGACGGTCACAGCGTTACCCTCGCGGACATCGCAAACTACTACTACCGAACTGATTTGCGGGCCAATCTCACCAACAACGTGCCCCCGTCGAGTCCCGACCCCGCCACATGGCAGCACATGGTGACGTTCGGCATTTCCATCGGCCTTAGTGGCACGTTGACCGTCACCGACCCGCCACCGGCCTCCAATGCTGCGATCTGGCCGAACCCCATGACGGCGGAAAATGAAACGCGTATCGACGACCTCTGGCATGCAGCGGTCAACGGACACGGATCGTTTGTGCCGGCCTCCAATCCCACCGAGTTCGCCGCGGGCCTGACAAAGGCGCTGGAAAGCATCGCAGGACGGGCCAGCTCGTATTCGAACGTGGCCAGCAATGCAACTTCCCTGCGCACCGGCGGCAAGGTGTTCAATGCGAGCTACGTGCCTGGGACCTGGTCTGGCGAAGTAAAGGCCTGGACGCTCGATTCCCTGGGCAGGCCCGATACGCTCGCCTGGACGGCTTCGGTTCCGAAAAGCGGGCGCAAGGTATTTACATTCAACGGCAGCGGTAGGACGTTCCCGACAACGACGCAGCGCGATGCACTGGCGCGAACGGGAGGTGCATTGAACTACCCGGTCACCGGCGCGGAGAACGCCGCCTACATCAAGGGCGACCAAAGCAAGGAAGGCTCCGGGACGGGCCAGCTTCGGGTGCGCACGGAAACGACGCTGGGGGACATCGTGAACTCGTCCCCAGCCTACGTGGCCGATACCAACACCCTGTATGTCGGGGCCAACGACGGCATGTTGCACGCCTTCAATGGCACCACCGGTGCGGAACAGTTCGCTTACGTGCCCGGGATCATCAACATCGGCAACCTCGCCAGACTGAGCCGTGGCGACTACACGCATAACTTCTTCGTGGACGGCCCGATTGCCGTCAGCAGCCGCAAGCTCACGCCGAACAAGAACCTGCTGATAGGTGCATTGGGCAGGGGCGGCAAGGGGTTGTACGGTCTCGATGTCAGCGCTCCCGGGTCCTTCGGTACCAGCAACGTGTCGTGGGAACTTGGTGAAACGCCGGACAACAACATGGGTCTGGTGCTTGGCAGGCCGATCCTGGCCCCGGTGAAGACCGGCGCGACGGCTGCGGTGCTGGGGAATGGCGTCAACAGCGCGAATGGCAAGGCTGTGCTGCTGGTGGTCGACCTGGCGACCGGTGGGGTCATTCGCGAAATCGATACGCTCACTGGATCGGTGGCGGTACCCAATGGTCTTTCGGCGCCGACCGGCGTCGTGGGACCGGACGGCAAGACGTTGGCCTACGCATATGCCGGCGATCTCCAGGGAAATGTCTGGAAGTTCGATCTCACCAATAGCTCGCCAAGTCAGTGGACCGCTACCAAACTGTTCACGGCCGTCAGCAGCGTCACGGGCAAAGTGCAGCCGATCACGGGTGGCGTAACCGTGGCGCTCGATCCGCGCACGTACCGGCGCTGGATCTTGTTCGGCACGGGCAGTTTCATGACCATCGCCGATGCAGAGGACAAAACCCCGCTGGCGCAGAGCATGTACGGCTTCATCGATTCCGGCAATGCCGTCACGCGAGCCGACCTGCAAGTCCGCCAGATCATCAATACCGGTGAAGAGCAGAACGGTTATCCGGTACGTACATTCGAGAAGAAGGCCAGCCTGCCCAACGACAAGAAGGGCTGGTATGTGAACTTGCCGGCGGACGGCGAGCGAATCGTGCAGGATGCCCAGATGGTGTCCAACGTCCTGGTCACCGCGAGCATGTTGCCTACCGGCGATGCCTGCGAGGCCTCGGGGAGCGGCTACATAAATGCGGTGGACGCGTTCACCGGCACAAGTACCGGCAAGTCGTTCTTCGACCTCGACCGCGATGGCGATACGTCGGATACCAACATCGGTGACATCCCGGTGGGCTCCGTAAACTTCGGCGTCGGCATGCCGACCCTGCCGATCTTCCTGGACGGGACGTTGATCGTTGGCGGTACTGGCGGAGCGGACAAGCCCGCGCCCGGAGGCATCGTGCGCAAGCAGTGGAGCCGTGTTTCCTGGCGTGAAATCAGGGGGGATTGATCGATGACCAACAAATTGGACGGCCGCCGCAGCGGCGGCCGCCAGCCGATGGCGGGGTTTTCACTGATCGAAGTCATGGTGGTGGTGGCGATCATCGCGATCCTGGCGTCCATCGCCTTGCCCAGCTACAACGAGCACGTCAGGAAGACGCGGCGCGCGGCGGGCGGCGCCTGCGCCGTCGCGGCTTCGCAGCAACTGGAGCGCTATTACACGGTGCAGCTGACCTATGATGGAGCGCCAGCTGGGAATGTGCTGGACAACGTCTGTGATCCGGACACGTTGAAGTACTACACCATCGGGAGGATTATCAATGCTGCGAATCCGCGTGTGTACAGCGTAACGGCAACTCCGGCGGGCAAGCAGCAGGGCGACTCCTGTGGCACTCTGAGCATCAATCAGGCCGGAGTGAAATCACCCGCAACGGATGGTTGCTGGTAGGCAGAAGAGGACAGCGCTGCAGGATATAAGTAAAAAACCCGCCGGAAGGCGGGTTTTTCATGTCTGGCGCCCGAAGTTGGACTCGAACCAACGACCCCCTGATTAACAGTCAAGTGCTCTAACCAGCTGAGCTATTCGGGCGGGGACGGGTATTTTAGGCGGTGGGGCGCCCGGGTCAAGCGGAAGGCGGCGCGATTGGCCAACCGCGACGCGGTTACGGGGCTGCAACGTCGAACGGGCAGGGTGCGGACCCATTGGGACGCTCGGTGCGCGGTCTCCCCGCGTTGTTCACGATCACGCTGCCCAGGAAATCGTCGCCTCGGCACAGGCGAATGCTGAGGTTGTGGCCGAAGGACCAGCCGGTGGGCTGGAAGCGCACCCGGGTGCGGCCCGTCGTGCTCCTGAGCTGCAATCCATTGTCCACCCCGTCGAAGCGCTGGATCACGGCTTCCGCCGAAGACGGCTGGTCCTCGCGATCAGGATCGAGGTAGAGGATCCAGCCATCGTTCCAGATCTCGTCGCCTCGGCAGGTGTGCCCGTCCGTGCTGGGGCAGACGGTCACGGGTGCGTTGTCCTTGATTGCCCGCAACCGCGCCGCGGCCAACGAGGTCATGAGCAGGTGATACGTGCTAGAAGCGCGCGCGCCCTGCAGCATCGCCCCGAAGGCGGGTAGTGCGATTGCGAGGATGAGTGCGAGCACCGAGAGCGTGACGGCCAGTTCGGCCAGGGAAAAGCCCGCGTCCTTGCGGTTCATGTTCGGCTCCACGCCATTGGAGCGGGCAGGTTAGGCCGAGGGCAGGGGCGCGGATATCGGCGGCGTTCGCGGACCGACGTCGGGCGAGTCTGGAGTTCGGGTGGGGATTTTCCGATGGGGCACCCGTCCACCGGCATCATGGCCCCGCGCGAGGGCATCCATTGCCGTTGGAAGCACAGTGTCCTGATCCCGGCCTGCGCGCGGCCCGGAACGGCCTGCATTTGCCGCCGGGATGCGGCGGGACCAACCTGCGGTTGCGCAGGCGCGCTGGCGGCCCCATCTCCCGGGTTCGCTAGACTGACCGATCCGCTTTTCAAACCCCGAGCCATGTCCGACACCATTCATCCCGCCGACTTCCAGCTCGTTGCCCCGTACCAGCCCGCCGGCGACCAGCCGCAGGCCATCGAGAAGCTCGTCGAAGGGTTCGAGAGCGGACTGGCCAAGCAGACGCTGCTGGGCGTGACCGGCTCTGGCAAGACCTACACGATCGCGAACGTGATCCAGCAGGTGCAGAAGCCGACGCTGGTGATGGCGCCCAACAAGACCCTGGCGGCGCAGCTGTACGGCGAGTTCAAGGCATTCTTCCCGCACAACGCGGTGGAGTATTTCGTCAGCTACTACGACTACTACCAGCCCGAGGCCTACATCCCGTCGTCGGACACGTTCATCGACAAGGACAGCTCGATCAACGAGCACATCGAGCAGATGCGGCTGTCGGCGACCAAGGCGCTGCTGGAGCGGCGCGACGCGATCATCGTGTGCACGGTGTCGGCGATTTACGGCCTCGGCGATCCCAACGAATACTTCAAGATGGTGCTGCACATGGTGCGCGGCGAGCGCATCGACCAGCGCGAGTTGATCCGCCGCCTGACCGAGATGCAGTACAGCCGCAACGACACCGAACTGCGCCGAGGCACCTATCGCGTGCGCGGCGAGGTCATCGACGTGCATCCGGCGGAATCCGACGCCGAGGCGCTGCGCATGGAACTGTTCGACGGCGAGATCGAGAAGCTCACGCTGTTCGACCCGTTGACCGGCGAAACCCTGCGCACGCTTCCGCGCTACACGATCTATCCGAAGTCGCACTACGTCACCACGCGCCGCACCGTTCTCGACGCGATCAACGCGATCAAGGACGAGCTGCCGATGCGCCTGGAGCAGTTCTACGCGCAGAACAAGCTGGTGGAGGCGCAGAGGCTGCAGCAGCGTACCCAGTTCGACCTGGAGATGATGGCCGAGGTCGGCTACTGCAACGGCATCGAGAACTACTCGCGGCACCTGACCGGCCGCATGCCGGGCGAGGCGCCGCCGTGCCTGTTCGACTACCTGCCGCCGGATGCGCTGCTGGTGATCGACGAATCGCACGTGACCGTCCCGCAGATCGGCGCGATGTACAAGGGCGATCGGTCGCGCAAGGAAACGCTGGTGGAGTTCGGCTTCCGCCTTCCGTCGGCGCTCGACAACCGGCCGCTGCAGTTCATGGAATGGGAAGGCCGCTCGCCCCGCACGATCTTCGTTTCCGCGACGCCGCGCGAGTACGAACTGGAGAAGTCGCAGGGCCAGGTGGTGGAACTGGTCGTCCGCCCGACGGGCCTGATCGACCCGGTGGTCGAGATCCGCCCGGTCGCGACCCAGGTCGACGACCTGCTCGGCGAAATCAACCTGCGCGTGGCGATGGGCGATCGGGTCCTGGTCACCACGCTGACCAAGCGCATGGCCGAGAACCTCACCGAGTACCTCGGCGAACACGATATCCGCGTGCGCTACCTGCACTCGGACATCGATACCGTGGAGCGCGTCGAGATCATCCGCGACCTGCGCCTGGGCAAGTTCGACGTGCTGGTCGGCATCAACCTGCTGCGCGAAGGCCTGGACATGCCCGAGGTATCGCTGGTGGCCATCCTCGATGCCGACAAGGAAGGCTTCCTGCGCTCGACGGGCTCGCTGATCCAGACCATCGGCCGCGCTGCGCGCAACCTGCGCGGCAAGGCGATCCTGTACGCGGACCGCGTGACCGATTCGATGCGGCGCGCCATCGACGAGACCGACCGGCGTCGCGCGAAGCAGGTCGAATACAACACCGAGCACGGCATCACGCCGCAGTCGGTGCAGAAGTCGATCGTCGACATCATGGAGGGCGCACGTCCCGATCCTTCGACCGAGAAGAGGGGGCGCGGCCGGCAGCGCCAGGTCGCCGACGCGCGGGAGGACTACGCCGCACTTGACCCGGCGCAGGCCACGGCCAAGCTCAAGGCGCTCGAGCAGCAGATGTACCAGCACGCCCGCGACCTGGAGTTCGAACAGGCCGCCCAGGTGCGCGACCAGATCCGCCGGCTGAAGGACGCCATGCTTGGGGGCTGAGGTTCGTTTCGGGGCGCTCGGCTGCGAGGCAACCCGAATGCGGCAATTCCGAGCGAGGTCGGGCCGCGCCTCGACGCAAGCTGCCTTGGTGCTGAATGGCGAAGGCGGACAAATCGGTTCCGGACTTCCCCGACAAGGGCCCACGCGTCAGGCCCACCTGCGATCCGACTGAATCGGCAGGATTCGCCCGGCGGAAGACAGTATCCACCGGAGCAAATCCGGCAACACAAACACAAACGGCGCAACCCGAAGGTCGCGCCGTGGTCTGGTCCACTCTCGCGAGTGGTGGGCGGTACAGGGTTCGAACCTGTGACCCCTACCATGTCAAGGTAGTGCTCTACCGCTGAGCTAACCGCCCGAAGGGAGGCGAATTCTAGCCGTTGGGGCGGGTGCAGACAAGCGGAAGCTGCATAGGGGAAGCCGGACGGTCGGCGCTGGAGCCGCGGCCGAAGCCGGTCCCCGCGTCTTGGTCGGATGGAACCACGCAGACCTGCGGGCATACGGCTTGCACCGCGCGTGCAAGAGATGTCTGTCGTCATTGCGGGCTGTGCGGGAAAGAGGACGACGGGTCGGCCCACACGCTGTTCGGCTCGCCCTGGCGCGCACGACGGACGCTGGCGCGGGCGAGGCTGGCGAAGGCAAGCGACATCGCCAGGGCCACGGCGTCCACCCAGAACGGCCCCCAGTGACCTGCCGCCGCGCTGGTCCAGGGCCACAGCCCGCTGGCCAGGCCGTGCGCGAGCGGGATCGCAGCCGTCGTGGCCGCCGCCAGCCACAGCACCTCGCGTGCAGCGCGGGCCGGCGGACGCACCGCTGCCCACGCCGCGCATGCGGCCCAGGCCAAGAAGCACGTCCAACGCATGCCGGCGTCAACCCGCGCTGGCGCCAGCGCCTCGAACGCCTGCGCGGCGACGAACGCGGCCGACACCGCCACGCAGAACCCGATGCACACGCCCACCGTCGCCCGCGCCATGTTCACCTGCGCGCGCCCCTGTGCCTGTTGCCGGCGCTTGCGCCGCGACTCGATCCACAGCAGGTTGCCCGAATAGAACAGAAAGGCGCCGCCGACGCCCAGCAGGAAGTAGAGCCAGGGCACCAGCGCATTGCCGTACTCGCCGAAATGCAGCGCATAGGTGGCCGCCAGCGTTGCATGGTTGGCGTCGCGACGACCGGGCAACTGCGTGGCGAGCACTTCCCCGGTGCTGGCATCCAGCGCGACCGAGCCCAGTGCCCCGAGGGCCCGGGAAGATTCCCCGGTGACTTCGACCACCGCGTTGCGATCCCCGGCGTTGGCCAGCTTGAGGTAGGACGGCTCGAAGTCGTGGATACCCTGCGCGCGCGCAACCTCGATTGAACGCGTCCGCCACATCGCCAGCGAACCGGCCGAGGTCTCGATGCCCGTTGCCTCGCGCACCGGCGCGGTGTCCATCGCGGCAGGCACGGCCTGCATCAGCTTGCCGCCGTAAACCAGGGGGTTGAGCGCGGCCATCAGCACGAACAGCAGGCACAGCAGGGCGCCGGTGATCGCGAACATCACGTGCATCGGCAGGCTGAGCACGCCGACGATGTTGTGCGCGTCCTGCCAGAACTGCTTGAGATTGCGCCCGGGTCGCAGCGCGAACAGGTTGTTCGCCAGCTTGGGCAGGTGGATCACGACGCCCGACAGCAGCGCCAGCCCGTAGAGCAGGCTGACGATCCCCATCAGCCAGGTGCCCGCGACCGGCAGGCCGAGCGAGTAATGCAGCTCGTTGAGCAGTTCCGGCAGTCCCGCCTGCGGCGGCTTGGGGCTGCCGTCGAGGTCGTCGAGGGTGGCAAACAGCCACGTGCCCTTTGCGTCCTGCCAGTAGGCCGACGATTGCGGCCATTCGGATCCGGGAAACAGCATGCCCACGTGCACGCGCGCTTCCGGATGCCGCTGCAGCACGCCATCCAGCAGCTGCTGCGCTTCGTCGAGGGACTGCCGCGGCTGCTCGGCCACGGCGCGCGACTGCCATGCGGGAAGATCATGGTGGAACACCGTGATCGCGCCGGCGTAGAAAGCAACGAACAGCGCGAAGCCGGCCACCAGGCCGGTCCAGGTGTGCACCGCACTGAAGGTGCGCAACGTGGCGGACTTCAGCTTCATTGCATCCAGCCAGACGCTTGCAGGACCCACAGCGCCCCGAGGCCGGTCAGCGCCGCGCCGCCCAGCCAAAGCCATGCGCGACGGCCGCTGGAGAACGCGAACGCGGCGCCGGCGAAACCGATCCACAGCGGAAAGAACATCACCAGCCCGGGCACGAGCGTCGCCTGCCAAGGGCCGGGCAGTGCCCAGCCGACCAGGCCCACCACCGCGGCGGCGAGCAGGAACCCGGCGACGAGGCCGGCGCTGGCGCAGCTCCACATCATCGCGGCGAAGATCCCGCGAGCGCGGCCAGGCAAGGCAACGCCACCATTGCCAGCATCCAGCAGGCCAGCATGGTGCACAGGCCGGCGCCGACGCCGAGTGCGACGATCCACGCGGCCAGCGACGCGATCGCAAGCACGATGCCGGCGAGGCTGCCATGTCGCCGCAGCGCCATGGGCGGGCGCCAGCGGCAATGCCCCGAGCCTGCGAACAGCGCAAACGCCGACAGCACGGCCGCCAGCGCGCCCGCGATCGTCATGCCCTGCCTCCTTGGACAATGCCTCGCACTGTCGACACGGTGGCCGCGATCACCACTGGAAGCGCGCGGTCGCGGTCACGGTGCGCGGATAGCCGTAGTAGCACCACGTGCCGCTGTTGCAGACCGCGACGTATTTCTCGTCGGTGAGGTTGGCGGCGTTGAGCTGCAGGCGCCAGTTGCCGAAGTCGTAGTGCACCGCGGCGTCATACAGCGTGTACGAGGGCGTGTGCCAGAGATTGTTGATGTCGCCGTACAGGCCGCCGGTGTAGCGCACCCCGGCAGCGAACCCGAGCCCGGCCAATGGACCGGTGGTGATGGTGTAGTCGGTGCCCAGCGAGGCCTGGTTGCGCGGCTGCAGCGCCAGCTCCTTGCCCAATGTTTCCAACGCCGTGCTCTTCGTGACTTCGGAGTCGGTGCGGGTGTAGGCGCCGTAGACGCTGAAACCATGGCTGACGTTCCAGCGACCTTCCAGCTCGAAGCCGCGCACGCGCGTTTCGCCCTGCTGGACCGAGAACAGGGTGTGCTCCGGGTCGACGGTCAGGGTGTTCTGCTGGGTGAGCTCGTACAGGGCCAGGGTCGCCAGCAGGTTGCCGCCGGCTGGTTGGTATTTCAGCCCTGCTTCGACCTGCTCCCCGGTTGTCGGCACGAACGCCTGCCCTTCGAAGTCGGTGCCGACGGTGGGCTGGAACGACTGCGAATAGCCCACGTACGGTGCCAGCCCGTTGTCGAACAGGTAGTTCACGCCCACCCGGCCGGAGAAGCGCTCGTCGCTCTGGTGCTGGCGCCCGCCGTTGATGCGGTCCCGGGTATCGGTGCCCACCCAATCGTGGCGTCCCCCGAGGGTGAATACCCAGCGGCCCAACTTCGCCTGGTCCTGCACGTACAGGCCAACCTGGCCCTGGGTCTGCAGCGTGTGCGAAGTGAAGTCCGGCACGGTGAGCTCGGCGCCGTAGACCGGGGCGTAGATGTCCAGGGGCGGGGCGCCGAACAGGAATGCCTGCGCGATGTCGTCGCGGCTGCGGCGGTAGTCCAGGCCTGCCAGCAGTGCGTGGCGCACTTGCCCGGTGCCGAAGTCGAAGGCGAGGCTGTTGTCGACCGTGAAGCTCGACGACTCGTCCAGGCGCGGGTAGTAGTAGCGCGTCAGCAGGGTGCGACCCGGGTCGCTGCCGGGGATGAAGTCGTCCTGCAAGCCGAACGCGCCGATGCCGCCGGCGGTGGCATCCACGTCGGCGCGCATGTAGCGCAGGTTCTGGCGGAAGCGGGTGCCGCCGCCGAAGTCATGGCTGAACTCGTAGCCCAGCGACTTGTTGGTCTTGATGTAGTCGTTGCCGCCCGGTTCCCCGGCAAAGAAGTTGCGCGGGATGGTGCCGTTGGGCCCTGCGTACAGCGAACCTTCGGCCGGCAGGAAGCCGCCGCCTTCCACCGTGTCGGACTTCTGCCAGCGTGCCAGCACGGTGAGCGAGTTGCGCTCGTCCGGCGTCCAGGTAATCGCCGGGGCGAAGTAGTAGCGATCGTCGTGCACGTGATCGACGACGTTGTCGCTGTTGCGCGCCAGGCCGGTAAGTCGATAGAGCAGCGTGCCGCCGTCGTTGAGTGGACCGCCGAGGTCGAACGCAGCCTGGCGCAGGCCGTAGCTGCCGACCTGCAGTTCTACTTCGCGCAGCGGATCGGCGGTGGGCCGTTTGCTGACGAAGTTGAGCATGCCGCCGGGCGGCATGGCGCCGTAGTTGACCGACGCCGGTCCCTTGAGCACGTCGATGCGTTCCAGTCCGTAGGGTTCGATGCGCGAATCCCCGGTCCACGCGCCATCGACCACTGCCAGTCCGTCCAGGTAGCGCGCGGGCTCGAAGCCGCGGATCAGGGCCCAGTCACTGCGCGAGTCGTCGCCGTACTGGCCGCCCTGGGTGCCGGCGGTGTACCACAACGCTTCCTCGACGCCGTGGATCGCGCGGTCGCGCATCTGCCGGTCGCTGATCACCGAGATCGACTGCGGGATCTCGATCAGCGGCGTGTCGGTCTTGGTCGCCGTGCCGGTGCTTTTCACGATCGGCGCGGTGACCTGGATGGTGTCCAGCGTGGTGGCGTCGGTGTCGGCGGCGGCAAGGTCCTGCGCAGCGACCGGCGTTGCGATACACGCCAGCAAGGCAGCCCGCAGCGCCAGCGTGATCGGGCGGGGGGTGGTGCAAGGAAGGAGAGGGCGGAATCGCGACTCGCGGGACATGGGTGGCTCTTGAAGTGGAAGAAGGCAAAGCGCCAGCCACGAACGCGAAAAAAGGCGCCTGGCTTCGGCCGGGCGCCCTCCATGGTCGCGTGGGGCGTCTTCGTAATGAGAATGATTCTAATTTATCGACATGCGGGTGCGCAATATTCACCCCCGGATGACCGCCTTCAGACGATGCACGGATTTCCCCGGAATCCGGAATACGTAACGACGCCGCTGACCGCGGGCCTATCTGCTCGACGATTCGTGCCCGGCTACCTGCGTCGGGTAGCGGTCCGGGTCCGCGCAATCGCGCCAAGGCCGAAGCGGCGCATTCCTTGTCATCAGAGCGCTCAGCCTGCCATGGGCACGGCGATGGCCGTGATCATGCGGCGACCGGTGGCGCGGCCTGCCACGCCCTCCCGACACCCGCCAGCCCGCGCCGGAGCGCGCGTTTTTCGTCTAGAATCACGGACCGAGCCGATGCAAGGTGGCCCGCGGAAACGCCGGCCGAGCGTGCGACATGGACACTACCCGCGATCATCGCTGACCGACCCAAGGCCATCATCGCCACGATGACGACAGGCGCCTTGGCGCCTTTTTTTGTTGCCTCGCATCCGCCCCGAACCAGCCGCCGCGCCTGCCGCGGTGTTTCCGAAGAAGCCCACATGATCAACATCACTCTTCCCGACGGCAGCCGCCGCGAGTTCGACCATCCCGTGTCCGTCATGGACGTCGCCGAGTCCATCGGGCCCGGCCTGGCCAAGGCCACTGTGGCGGGCAAGGTCGACGGCCGCCTGGTCGACGCCAGCGACGTCATCGAACGCGACGCCGCGCTGCAGATCATCACGCCGAAGGACGACGACGGCGTCGAGATCATCCGCCACTCCACCGCGCACCTGGTCGGGCACGCGGTCAAGCAGCTGTATCCGGACGCGAAGATGGTGATCGGCCCGGTCATCGACGAGGGTTTTTATTACGACATCTGGCACGAGCGCCCGTTCACCCCCGAGGACATGGCCGCGATCGAGCAGCGCATGGCCGAGCTGATCGGCACCGAGTACGACGTGGTCAAGAAGATGACCCCGCGCGCCGAGGTGATCGAGACGTTCAAGGCCCGCGGCGAGGACTACAAGCTGCGCCTGATCGCGGACATGGACGACGACGTCACCCAGATGGGCCTGTACCACCATCAGGAATACGTCGACATGTGCCGCGGTCCGCACGTGCCGAACACGCGCTTCCTCAAGGCGTTCAAGCTCACCCGCATCTCCGGCGCGTACTGGCGCGGCGACTCGAAGAACGAGCAGCTGCAGCGCATCTACGGCACCGCGTGGGCCGACAGGAAGCAGCTGGCCGCCTACATCCAGCGCATCGAGGAAGCCGAGAAGCGCGACCATCGCCGGATCGGCAAGCAGCAGGACCTGTTCCACCTGCAGGAAGAGGCGCCGGGGCTGGTGTTCTGGCATCCCAAGGGCTGGAGCATCTGGCAGGCGGTCGAGCAGTACATGCGCAAGGTGTACCGCGACACCGGCTACGGCGAGGTCCGCTGCCCGCAGATCCTCGACGTCGAACTGTGGAAGAAATCCGGCCACTGGGACAACTACAAGGACAACATGTTCTTCACCGAGTCCGAGAAGCGGACCTACGCGCTGAAGCCCATGAACTGCCCCGGCCACGTGCAGGTATTCAATCAGGGGCTGCACAGCTACCGCGACCTGCCGATCCGCTACGGCGAGTTCGGCAGCTGCCACCGCAACGAGCCCTCCGGCGCGCTGCACGGCATCCTGCGCGTGCGCGGCTTCACCCAGGACGATGGCCACGTGTTCTGCACCGAGGACCAGATCGAGTCCGAGGTGACCGACTTCCACGCCCAGGCCATGCGGGTGTACGCCGACTTCGGCTTCACCGATGTCCAGGTCAAGCTGGCCCTGCGGCCCGAACCGCGACTGGGCGACGACGCCACCTGGGACAAGGCCGAGGAAGCATTGCGCGGCGCCCTGCGCTCCGCCGGGGTCGAATGGACCGAATTGCCGGGCGAGGGCGCGTTCTACGGCCCCAAGATCGAGTACCACCTGCGCGACGCCATCGGCCGCACCTGGCAGCTGGGCACGATGCAGGTCGATTTCATGATGCCCGGCCGCCTGGGCGCCGAGTACGTGGACGAACACAGCCAGAAGCGCAATCCGGTCATGCTGCACCGCGCCATCGTGGGCTCGATGGAGCGTTTCATCGGCATCCTGATCGAGCACCATGCCGGCCATCTGCCGGTCTGGCTGGCCCCGGTGCAGGCGGTGGCGATGAATATCACCGATGCCCAGGCCGACTGGGTTCGCGAACTCCGGAAAACCCTTGCAAATCAAGGCTTCCGGGTCACGGAGGATTTGCGGAACGAGAAGATCGGCTATAAGATCCGCGAGCATACGTTGCAGCGCGTGCCGTACCTGCTCGTGGTGGGTGACCGCGAGAAGGAAAACGCAGCCGTCGCAGTGCGCACGCGGTCAGGGGAAGATCTGGGGACGATGTCCGTCGCAGACTTTGCCGCGCGCCTGCTGGACGGGCACGCAGCAGCGTGACGTAGTACCCGATGCAGGCCTAGGCAGCCTGCATCGGCAGGCCCGGACATCACGGTGTCCGGCACAGTTTCCTTGGAGATCCACCTATCAGTATCCCTGACAACAAGCAAAATCGCAGGAACCAGGACATCCGCGTACCGCGGGTGCGCGTGATTGGCGCGGACGGCGAGATGGTCGGCGTCCTTTCGCGCGAAGAAGCATTGCAGCTGGCCGAAGATGCCGGGCTCGACCTGGTCGAGATCCAGCCCAACGCCGATCCGCCGGTCTGCAAGGTGATGGACTTCGGCAAGTTCCGCTTCGAGCAGCAGAAGAAGGCCAACGAAGCCAAGAAGAAGACCAAGCAGGTCGAAATCAAGGAAATGAAGTTCCGGCCGGTCACCGACGAAGGCGACTACCAGATCAAGCTGCGCAACATGCGCCGTTTCCTTGAGGAAGGCGACAAGATCAAGGTGAACATCCGCTTCCGCGGCCGCGAGATGAGCCACCAGGAGCTCGGCCGCGAGATGGCCGCGCGGATCGAGGGCGACCTCGGCGAAGACATCGTGATCGAATCACGCCCGCGCCTGGAAGGGCGGCAGATGGTCATGATGATCGCCCCGAAAAAGAAGTAATCGCCGCCCAAGAGGCAGCGATACATGCCGTTGCCTCTCCTGCAAAGCCGGAGGGGCAAACGGGCGGCCCTTGCCGCCGTTTTCGTGGGAGCGGCTTCAGCCGCGAGCTCTTTGACCTCTCCGGTGGAGGCAGGAACTCGCGGCTGGTGCCGCTCCCGCGCGTATCCGGCCGAAGCATCGCCAGCCGAAGCGCTGGTCCCTAACCGGATGATTTGCAAGACAATCCCGGACCCTGCATAATGTGCGGCCCGGTTTTCCGGGTTGTAGGCGCAACATCAGGACCCGTCCCGATCCGCTTCCGGATCAAGGACTTACAAGCCGGCAAGGGCAGGATGGAAAGCGTGGCGGCACTTCACCGTGCCAGTGGCCACCGCCCGGGCCAGTAGAAGAACACCCTCAAGGACAACGCAATGCCCAAGATCAAGACGCATCGGGGCGCGGCCAAGCGCTTCCGGAAGACCGCTTCCGGCAAGTACAAGGCAGGCCACGCCAACCGCAGCCACATCCTCACCAAGAAAGCGACCAAGCGGAAGCGCAACCTCCGGCAGACGAACCACGTTCGTGCCGAGGACGCAGGCCGTCTCGATCGCATGCTTCCCTATCTCTGAGGAGGGCTGAACAATGGCACGAGTCAAACGTGGTGTGACGGCCCGCCGTCGGCACAAGAAAATCCTGAAGCAGGCCAAGGGCTACTACCACGCCCGCCGCAAGGTCTTCCGCGTCGCCAAGCAGGCGGTGACGAAGGCGCTGCAGTACGCCTACATCGGCCGCAAGCAGAAGAAGCGCAATTTCCGTTCGCTGTGGATCGCCCGCATCAACGCGGCCTCCCGCGCCAACGGCATCAGCTACAGCCGCTTCATGAACGGCCTGCTGAAAGCCGGCATCACCCTCGACCGCAAGGTGCTGGCGGACATCGCCGTGCATGACGCGGCCGGCTTTACCGCGCTGGCGGAAAAGGCAAAGGGCGCGCTCGCGGCGTAAGTTGGTTTGATGGGAGTCGCCATGGCGGCCCCACGGACAACCACGGTACACGCATGGGGAAGGGCGCAAGTCCTTCCCCATGTTTCGTTTTGGGGGTTGCTCCTTTGTTGCGGTGGCGACGCCAGCGCTCAAGACATCATCCCTGGCACGGCGAGGAAACCCGCTGCGTCCGGGATCCCGCGCCGCGCTCGGGATGACAAGATGATGCGTCGACGTGGTCTGAAGAGAAATGGTCCGAGGATGCGGTGCCGATGACTGAGATCGAACAACTGACGCGGCAGGCGCTGGCCGACATCGGCGCGGCCGAGAGCCCCGATGCGCTGGAAGCCCTGCGGGTCGCGCTGCTGGGCAAGAGCGGCAGCGTCACCATGCAACTCAGGTCCCTGGGCGCGCTGCCCGGCGAGCAGCGCAAGGCCGCGGGCGAGGCGATCAACCGCGCGCGCGACGCGATCGGCGCCGCGCTGTCGGCGCGCAAGTCCGCGCTCGACGAGGTGGCGCTCGACGCGCGCCTGGCGACCGAGACCATCGACATCACGCTTCCCGGGCGCGATGCCGCGCGCGGCGGCCTGCACCCGGTCAGCCGCACGATGGAGCGCATCGCCGACATCTTCGGTCGCCTCGGCTACGAGCTGTCCGACGGCCCGGAAATCGAGGACGACTGGCACAACTTCGAGGCGCTGAACTTCCCGCCGCACCACCCGGCGCGGGCGATGCACGACACGTTCTACATGCGCCCGGACGGCAGCGGCGTCCCGCGCCTGCTGCGCACCCATACCTCGGGCGTGCAGGTGCGCTACATGCAGGACCTGCTGGCCGGCGGGGGCGCGCCGCCGCTGCGCATGATCGCGCTGGGCAAGGTCTACCGCAGCGACTCCGACCAGACCCACACGCCGATGTTCCACCAGTGCGAAGGCCTGCTGGTCGACGAGCACGCAAGCTTCGCCGACCTCAAGGGCACGCTGTCGGAGTTCGTGCGGGCGTTCTTCGAGCGTGATTTCGAGATGCGCTTCCGCCCCAGCTACTTCCCCTTCACCGAGCCGTCGGCGGAAGTCGACATTGCCTGGCAGCAGCCCGATGGCTCGACGCGCTGGCTGGAAGTGCTGGGCTGCGGCATGGTGCATCCGAACGTGCTGCGCAGCGTCGGCATCGATCCCGAGCGCTATACCGGCTTCGCCTTCGGCCTCGGCGTGGAGCGCTTTGCGATGCTGCGCTACGGCGTTGATGACCTGCGCAGCTTCTTCGACAACGACGTGCGGTTCCTCAGGCAGTTCGCCTGAGGATTGCCGTTGCGTTGGTGTCATCCCGAGCGCAGCGAGGGATTCTTGGTTGCAAATGCCGGCACGGGGCGGATTCTTCGCTCCGCCCGGAATGACAGGACGATGGTGCGATGAAATTCTCCGAAAACTGGCTCCGCCAACACGTCGCCACCGATGCCACGCGCGACCAGCTCGCCGCGAAGCTGACCGCGATCGGCCTGGAGGTCGAGGACATGACGCCGCTGGGCGCGCAGCTCGATGGCGTCGTGGTCGCACGCATCGTGTCGGCCGAGAAGCATCCCGAAGCCGATCGCCTGCAGGTCTGCCAGGTCGACGCCGGCGACGGCGCGCTGCTGCAGATCGTGTGCGGTGCGCCCAATGCGCGCCCGGGTCTGGTTGCGCCGCTGGCCGTGATCGGCACGCAGGTCGGAGAGATCACCATCAAGGCCGCCAGGCTGCGCGGTGTCGAGTCCAACGGCATGCTGTGCTCGGCCAAGGAGCTGGGCATCGATGCCGACGCCTCGGGCCTGCTTGAACTGCCCGACGACGCGCCCGTCGGCGCGCCCCTGGCCGGCTATCTCGACCTGCCCGACGCGGCCATCGAGCTCAAGCTCACGCCCAACCGCGCCGATTGCTTCAGCGTGCGCGGGATCGCCTTCGATGTCGCCGCTGCCTGCGGGAGCCAGGTGGCGACGCTCGAAGCCACGCCCGTGCCCGCGCAGGTCGACGCGGCGCTCGAAGTCCGGCTCGACGCCGGCGCCGATGCTCCTCGCTATGTCGGCCGCATCGTCAGCGGCGTCGATGCCAGCCGCCCGACGCCGGTCTGGATGGCCGAACGCCTGCGCCGCAGCGGCATCCGTCCGGTATCGCTGCTGGTGGACGTGACCCAGTACGTGATGCTCGAACTCGGCCAGCCGATGCATGCCTTCGATCGCGACCTCCTGCACGGCCCGATCGGCGTGCGCCACGCGCGCGCAGGGGAGGCGCTGACGCTGCTCGATGGACGCGACGTCGCGGTCGATCCGGGCTTCCTCGTCGTCACCGACGCCGATCGCGCGGTCGCGCTGGCCGGCGTCATGGGCGGGGCGGACACCCGCGTGACCCAGGCAACGCGCAACGTCTTCCTCGAGGCCGCGCACTTCGCTCCGGCGGCGATCATCGGCCGCGGTCGCAAGCTCGGCCTGCACACGGACGCCGGGCACCGCTTCGAGCGCGGCGTCGACCCGGAACTGCCGCGGACGGCCATCGAGGTCGCCACGCGCCTGATCATCGACATTGCCGGCGGCGCGCCCGGCCCGGTGACCGAGGCCTTGCTGCCCGCACACCTGCCGCAGCCTCGCGAAATCCCGCTGCGTCGCGCCCGGCTGGCGCGCGTGCTGGGCCTGCAGATCGCCGATGCCGAGGTGGAAAGGATCCTGCGCGCGCTGGGCCTGGACGTCGCGGCGAACGCCGAAGGCTGGAACGTCACCGCGCCGACCCGACGCTTCGATCTCGCCATCGAGGAGGACCTGATCGAAGAGGTCGCCCGCATCCACGGTTACGACGCAATCCCGACCACGCTCCCCGGTGGCGCCACGCGGCTTGCGGCGCCCGTCGAGACGCAGGTGCCGGAGCAGGACCTGCGCCGCCAGATCGTCGCGCGCGACTACCTGGAGGCGATCAACTACGCGTTCGTCGATGCCGGCCTGCTCGACACGTGGCAGGCCACGGCGGGCGCGGTGCCGCTTGCCAACCCGCTCAGCGCCGAATTGGGCGTGATGCGCACGCAGCTGTTGCCGGGCCTGGTCGACGCGCTTGCACGCAATGCGGCGCGGCAGCAGGCGCGGGTGCGGTTGTTCGAACTGGGCAAGGTCTTCGCGGGCCGGGCCGGCACGGAACCGGGTCAGCACCCGGCACCGGTCGAAACGCTGCGGATGGCGGCGGTCGCGTGCGGCGACGCGTCGGTGGAGCAGTGGGGCGTGCCGTCGCGCCGGGTCGATGTCCACGATCTCAAGGGCGACCTCGACAGCCTTGCGGCGCTGTCCGGCGCAAAACTCGAGTACCGCGCGGCGCAGCTGGCCTGGGCGCACCCGGGACGCGCGGCCGAGGTCCTGCGCGACGGCGCGGTCATCGGCGCGATCGGCGAACTGCACCCGCGCCTGCAGCAGGCGCTGGGGCTCGATCACGCCGTAGTGGCGTTCGAAGTCGACCTGGCGCCGCTGCGCGAGCGTAGCGTGCCGGTCGCACGGAGCCTGTCGAGGTTCCCGTCGGTCCGCCGGGATCTCGCGTTCGTCGTCTCGCAGGACCTGCCTTGGGAGGCCGTCGCGCGCACCGTCCGGGAGGCTGCGGGCGAGGCCTTGCGCGACCTGCAGCTGTTCGACCGCTATGTCGGCAAGGGGGTCGAATCGGGTTTCAAGAGTCTCGCCATGGGCTTGATTCTGCAGGAGGATTCACGCACTCTGACCGACCGCGAAGTGGATGCGGTAGTGGCCGATGTGACGGTTGCGCTGCAGTCCGCGCACGCGGCGCGGATCCGGGGATGACAGCGGTCAGGTTGGGGAACTGAAATGGCGTTGACCAAGGCGGAAATGGCCGAGCGTTTGTATGAGGAAGTCGGGCTGAACAAGCGCGAGGCCAAGGAATTCGTCGATGCGTTCTTCGACGCCCTGCGCGAAGGCCTGCAGGCCGGCCGCCAGGTCAAGCTGTCGGGCTTCGGCAACTTCGACCTGCGCCGCAAGAACCAGCGCCCGGGCCGCAACCCGAAGACCGGCGAGGAGATCCCGATCTCCGCGCGTACCGTCGTCACCTTCCGCCCGGGCCAGAAGCTCAAGGAGCGCGTGGAAGCGTACGCGGGTGGGGGAATCCACCATGCTTGACCCGGGCAGCAATCGCGAACTGCCGCCGATCCCGGCCAAGCGCTATTTCACCATCGGTGAAGTCAGCGAGCTGTGCGACGTCAAGCCGCACGTGCTGCGCTACTGGGAGACCGAATTCCCGAGCCTGAGCCCGGTCAAGCGCCGCGGCAACCGGCGTTACTACCAGCGCCACGACGTGCTGATGGTGCGCCAGATCCGGGGGCTGCTGTACGAGCAGGGCTACACCATCGGCGGCGCCCGGCAGCGCCTGGAGGGCGAGGGCGCGAAGCAGGAATCGGCGCTGAGCAGCCAGATCATCCGCCAGGTGCGGATGGAGCTCGAAGAGATCCTGCAGCTGCTGCGCCGCTGATCCGCAAACGCGCGGCGCTGGCCGCGAAGCCGGTATAATCCGCACCCATCCGGGGTATAGCGCAGCCTGGTAGCGCACTTGTCTGGGGGACAAGTGGTCGTCGGTTCAAATCCGGCTACCCCGACCAATTTAGCTTTACGAATCAGCGGCTTGCGAGGTTTCCTCGGGGCCGCTTTTTCGTTTACACCCTATTCTCACCCTATTCCCACCCTAATGCTTGGCGGCCGAGGGTGGGCACGCGCTCCGAAGAGCATTCGCGCGCCCAGCCTCGGCACGCCGCCTACGGGACCATTTGGGTCTCAGGCAGGGGCGTCCAGGGCTCCCACACGGGCTGTCCCTCCGCGCGGGGCAAGCCCGAGAGGATGAGGTCGTAGCGGTATTTGATGTAGAGCTTCAAATCGGAATCCTGCGTCTGAGCCTGAAAGACAGACGCGCATGCCAGCAGGCCGAGGTCTGCTAGAGCGATCAACCCGCGCACCTCGGTTGTAGTGAACGGGACCGGGTTCGAGCGCTCGACAAACGTCCGCTTCAGCTGAAACACGGTGGGGTGGGTGTACTTGTGGAAGAACTTGCCATTGCCCCTCTTCCCGAACAGCGCTTGCATGTTGGAGACGTATTCCTGGAGGTAGGGCACGTCTTCCAGCTCCGTCAGCATCTGCCGGACCGCTGGCACATCCGCATCATCGATCCACATGTGTTGCAGATCCAACGGATTGTTGTGCATCCGTAAGAGTCGCTGTTCATCTGCCCGGTATTGAAACCAGGCTGCGGTGATCGCGCACTCCATGATGGGGCGGAGCAGAGCTGCCGCGATGGCGTACGACCCGCTCGCCAAGGAGCTGGCTGCTGCTCTGTGGAAGTCGATGGCGAGTAAGAATGCGGTGGAGGTAAAGAACTTTCGCACCGAGGCGTCGAGCGGCAGACGCATGCAGGCCGTGCTGCATATGTCGTTGAGTCCGCGCTGCATGGATAGCTGATTTTCCAGGTCGATGTTCCTCACGGTAGCGACAGTCCAGGCGCTACCTCGATCCACGGCACTTCGTGCCCTTCGAGGTAGACGGTGGTCATCGCCTCGCTGGCGTGGCCCATGAGTGCTTGCACCTGGGTCTTGGACCAGCCGCGCTCGGTCATCAGCAGCGCGCCGCCCAGGCTGCGGATCTCGTGGAAGGTGGGCGGGTTGTCGCCACCGAGCTCGAGGGAGTCACGGACGTCGGCGAAGGCGCGGGTGATCTGCTCGGGCAGCACCTGGGTGTGATGCCGCCGCGCCTTGGCCTGGGACTGTTTCGGGCGTGCCTTGCCGGGTAGCCGGTGGACCATGTACGGCGACAGCACGTCGTCGCGGCACCGCTTGATCAGCGCGGCGAGTTCGTCGGTCACCGCGATCTTGAGCTTCAGCATGGTGCTGGCGTCGGTCTTCTCCGGCACGACCCACAGCGCGTCGTCGTGGTGGTCGGCGAAGGCGAGGGCGGCGATGTCCTCGCGCCGCAGCAGAGTGACAAGGGACAGGTCCATGGCGTTCTGGAGCCATGCCGGTGCAGCGCCGTGGATCGCCTTGTAGCCATCGAGGGTGAGCCGTTCCCGCTGGCGCGTGTGGTGGAACTTGCGCAGCTGCGCGGCGGGGTTTTCGTCGATCCAGCCCTCCTGCAGGGCGCAACCGAAGATCCAGTCGAGCAGGAGGCGATAGGTCTGCCGGCTTCGGGCGGACGAGGTCTTGCCGCGGATCCACACGGCCAGCGCGTTGACGGTGACGTCGGCCACGGCATCGGGTCCGAGGTCGGCGTTGATCTGGCCGAGGAACACGTCGTACCAGGCAGCCGTCTTGGGCTTCCACCCGCGCGAGGGGATCTCGTCTTCCCGGAACAGTTGCACGGCGTCGGCCACCGTCTTCTGGGCGCCGGTGACCTTGGCCACGAGGTCGCCGCCGGGCATCAGGAGGGTGTTGAGTTTGCGGGCTGCGGCGAACGCGAGGGCCTTGTCCCGGCCCATCCATGTCTCTTTCCGGCTCACTGGGTGGCGGTATTTGAAGCCGTCCCGGTTCGGGTAGAGGTTGTCCGGCCAACCGGCCCGGGCTCGAGTGCGGGAGCGTCCCATCGCCATAGCCTACCTCCCGTCGAGCACGCGCTGCACGAGCTCGGCCTCGGCCGGGTCGTCGTTGGCCGCCAGCCAGGCGTGCTCGTCGACGAACCATTTTCCGCCGACCTTGCGCCCGGCGACCTTGCCGGCGCGCAGCCAGCGCAGGGCGGTGACTTCGGCCGGGCGAGATTCGTCGGCGAAGTACTTGTCGAGCCATGCGGGTGGGGTGAGGAGTTTCACGCGGCGATCGCCCGCTTCGCCCGAGCGGCAGCCAGAAGCTCGGCGTACGCCTCAGGGTGCTGCTGGTCGAAAGCCGGAATCTTGCCGCGACCCCAGCGGCCACTGCCGAGCTGTTCCAGCCAGCCATCGGAAGCACAGAAGCGGCGAGCATCGACCCCGCAGTCCCGCACCGACTTCGCGGTGACAAAGCCATCAAGTTCGAGGTCTGCCAGCACGCGCAGTGCGCCGATCTTCCACGGCGTGAGCTGCAGCGGCGCCGGCACTCCCGCGCGCACACACGGCACGATTTCAGGCAACTCGCAGCGCTTCGGCGGGTTCCAGTCGTGCCAGGCCATGTCCCAAGCCAGGAGCGGGCCGTCGTTGGTGTCGTGAGCGCGCCGGTCGGCATTCACCACCTTGCCGTGGACGTCGGTATAGGTGTGCCTGCTGAACGCGCGCAGGAAGGTGAAGCTGTCCACCAAGTCGCCGTCGGTCCAGCGCTGCTCGCGAGCAGGCGCCCAGACCTGCACGCCGAGAATGCCCAGCATCTTCGCAATGCCGGCGTTTGCGGCGGTGGTGCACGGCACGATCACCGCGCGGAAGTCTGGTCCCGGTACGCCCTCGTCGTGGTAGCCCATGTAGTGGTCGGGCAGGATCTGGTCGGCGACCTTGGCGTTCAGCGCGAGCTTCGCTTCGATGCCGAGCTGGTGCCCCGTCTTGTCGTACACCGCGAGAATGTCGAAGCCCGCGGTTTCCGGATAGGCCGTCCAGCCGCCTATCGCGCGCAGTGACTCAAGGAAACAGTCGCAGAGCGCCGCCTCGGTCGGGAAAGCGGACTTAACTTCGGCGGCCTTCATGCTGCGGCCTGCAGGGGCACGTCGGCCCGATCGAGGTTCGCCCGTGCCAGCGCGCACAGCGGTGGCGGGCTAACGCTGTTGCCGACCATGCGCACCGCGGCCGTGGTGGTGATCCGCCGGCCATCGGCCGTGCGGTCGATGATGTAGTCGGGCGGGAAGCCCTGGGCGCGGAACAGCTCGGCGGGCTTGAGCATCCGCAGGCCGATGTCGACGATGACGTAGAGCACGCCCTGCAGGTGGACGGTGACCAGCGCCATGCGATCGCGCGTGGTCACGGTGTCGAGCGGGTCGGCCAGGCTCAAGGCGTCGCCGTTGCCGTAGTACGAGATCAGGAAGGCCGCGACGCGCAGCGCGCCGGCCTCGGCTTCCGGCGACAGCTGCGCCATGTCGGCGGTGACCAAGCGCTGGATGCTGCCCTTCGCGCAGATCGTCGGCGCGGGCCGGCGCAGATCCTGCCCCGCGCCCGTGTAGTAGCCGCTGCACGCCTGCTCGAGGAAGGCGCTTACGAGCGCGTGCTTGACGCCGCCCGCCACGATCGTGCCGAGGGGCTTACCCAAGCCCGGGACACGCGGCTCCTGGCCTGCGCGCTCGCCGTAACCGGTCTGCACCAGCGTCGGCGCCACAACGGCGAAGTGCCCACCCTTGACGCCCGCGCATTGCGTGCGCAGCGGCTCGGCCGCAGACCAGGTTCGGTCATTGCTGGCGTTGGCGAACTCGGTGAGGAAGAACGGCTCGTCGGCCTGCAGGACGTGCTTGACGATGCCCTTGGCGATGCGGCGCATGGTCGCGTCGGCCAGCGGGCGCGGGCGGTCGAAGATGCTCCGGCCCAGGTCGGAGAAGTCGATGCAGTCGGCCGCGGTGACCAGCGGCAGCAGGCCCGGCGCCTTGCCGTGCGTCGGAGCCGGCCAGACGACCGGCTCGCCGTCGCGGCGCCACACGCCGAACAGGCGCTCGCGGCTGGTGCCGGCGCCGTAATCGGACGCCACCAGCTTGCGCGCCTCGCCCACGTAGCCGAACGATTCCAGCACCGCAAGGAACTGACGCCAGGTGCGGCCGGTGCGGCGTTTGTCGGGCACCAGCTGCTGCAGCTCGACCGGCACGCGCTCGCCCTTGGCGGCGACGGTGCCGTCCATCTTGAGCACCCGGCCGGTGGCCTTGTCGCGCTTGGCGACGAGCGGGCCCCAGGTGCGGATCTGCCAGACGTTCTCCATGCTCACGATCCGCGGCGCGAGCCCGACCTTCGCCAGCTGCCCGATCCACTTCGGGATCACCCACGACAGCGAGCGGATCTTGCCGTTGCGCGGCTGGCCGCCCTTGGCCTGGGAGAAGTGCGTGCAGTCCGGCGAGGCATGGAACCAGCCGACCGGTCGGCCGGCGACGTCGCGCGCCGGGTCCGCGTGCCAAATGTCCTCACGGTGGTGCTTGGTCAGCGGGTGATTCGCGGCGTGCATGCCGATCGCCCACTCGTCGTGGTTGTAGGCCAGCGCCGGATCGATGCCCAGCGCCTGCTTGAGCGCCTCGCTCGCGCCTCCACCGCCGGCGAACAGGTCGACGACGATCTCGCCCGGGCGCAGCTGCGAGCGCTGCGGCAGCGGGAAGTTGAAGGCGTGGGAGCCGTCAGCCATCGCAGCTGGCCCCCACTTCGCTGTTGACGCATGGGAGTGGTGAGTGGATGTCGCGCTTCGCAGCTTGCTTGCGGCGGATGGCTTCGATCTTCGTCCAGACCCGCGCAAGCTCGGTATCGCCGGCCTCGTGCATGTCGAGGCCGGTGGCCAAGCAGTAGGCCGCCAGCGTGACCATGACGCCGCCGACTTCCTGCGCGGGCTCGCCGACCGGGCGGTTGAACACGTAGTCGCGCAGGGTGGCGACGCGGCCGGAGTCGTAGCAGTGAGCCTGCAGCAGCTCCAGCACTTCCTCCAGGAGCCGGTCGCCGCGCTCTTGCACGTCCGCGGCGATTGCGGCACCGAAGCACTCCAGCATCCATGGGGCGACGCGCTGCTGGAACGGCGCATCAACCTCGCCCCCGGTCACGGTGCCTCGACTCCCGCCGCTCTCAAGGCGTCGGCGATGTGGATGACTCTCGCATTCCTGTCGCGGAGCAGATCGGCCGTGCGCGCGTCGTTGGTGAGGATCAGGTCCCGATCCCGCAGGCGGGCGTGGTGGGGCGGGGTGTAGGCGTTGGCGTGGTGCGCGCACGTGAACTCGTCGTCGATGACGCGCTTGCATCGGTAGAAGGACTTCAGCTTTTCCGCGTTTCGGGTTTTCCCCGACGCCTGCGGCCCGAAGATGACGGTGATGTTCATTGGCTTACCTCATTGATCCAAGGGAAACGAGCCCGCAGCCGTTGCTGCAGGCGATGGCTGTTGGCGTGCTGGAAATGACCGGCGTAGCTGGCCAGCACGGACTGGAGTTGTTGCCGCTGGGCACGCGTGGCGCGCAGGCGGCCGTTGTGGACGTGCAGGGCTTCGAACGCGGCCAGCTTCTCGGTGGCATGGGCCACGACGCGGCGGCGCGCCAGGGTGTGCGTGGGACGCACGACGTAGCCCAGGAAGTCGATGCCGTCGGTGAGCGGGCGCAGCCGGATGTCGGGCTTGAGCGACAGCTTCAGCCGGTCAGCGAGGAAGGCCTCGATCTGGTGGCGCCAGGCGTCGAGCTGGCCGCGGTCGTGGTGGACCAGGACGAAGTCGTCGACGTACCGCAGGTAGCGGCGCGCGCGCAGCTGGTGCTTGGCGAACTGGTCGAGGGCGTCGAGGTAGACGTTGGCGAAGAACTGCGAGGACAAGTTGCCGATCGGCAGGCCACACCCTGGCGCGGCGTTGGCCAGGCGCTTGTGCGGCGGGACCTGGGCCAGCTCGGCTGGCGTGGCGCGCACCTGCACGCCGGCGTGCAGCGGGTCGTGGCGCAGCAGGGCATGGGCGACGCGCAGCGCGGTGTCGCCGAGGCCGGCGCGGTGCAGGCGTCGCTTGAGCATGGCCCACAGCGTGGGGCGGTGGATGCTGTTGAAGAAGTTGTGGATGTCGAGCTGCAGGAACCAGCCGCCGGTTTGGCCGCTGTGCACCTGGCGGACGAACTGCTGCAGGCGGCGCACGGCGGCGTGGCTGCCGCGGCCGGCGCGGTTGGCGTAGCTGTCGTGGATGAAGCCGGGTTCGTAGATCGCTTCGAGTTGCGGCACCAGCCAGTGGTGCACGACGCGGTCGGCGAAGTCGGGCGCGTGGATCTCGCGCGCCTTGGGACGGGTGGCGATGAAGCAGGTCGACGGCCGCGGCGACCAGGTGCCAGCAGCAATGTCGGCCCGCAGCTGTAGCAGGTGTTCGAGCCATTCGACGTCGAAGTGCAGCTGGTTGTGGCTCGGCACCTTCTGCCGGCGCGCCCGGCGCCACGCGTTGTAGAGCGCGCGCAGCGTGACACTGTCGGCGCCTTCCCCCTGAAACTCACCGGCACGGCGCACGGCCAACGCGAACCCGTTGTTGTTGCGGTGGTTGTTGTTGACGTTGCCGTTGTTGAAATTGACGTTCCACGCGGAGGCCGAAGACCAGGCCGCCGCCTCCCCGCGCACTTGGGACTTCGCCGGCCATCCGAACGGGTAGGACGGCGTCGTCATGGGTTGACCCCCGCAGGGGTGGCACGGGTACTCAGTTTCTGGGCGCGCTGCGCGACGGCCTGCCGGCCTTGCGCATCCTGGCCCTTGGGGGTGTTGAGGTGCCGATGCCAGCCGCCGGCCTGCTTGCCGAGTTCGGAGATCTGGCGGGCGAGGTGCTCGAACTGACAGAAGCTGGGTGTGGCACGCAGCAGCTTGGCGGCCTGCAGGCGGTGGCGCAGCTCGTCGATGGCCCACACCAGCTGTGCCACCCATCGCGCCTGGTGCTGGCGATCGCGCCACGCCCGCTGGGCGAGGTCATAGACCTGCATCGCTTTGGCGCGCAGGTCGGTGCCGATCGCGTAGCGGTGATACCGGTCGAAGCGGCGGACAGCCTGCTCGATGTCGACGAGCAGGCGTTCGGACGCTTTGACGATGGGTGGCACTGCGGTGTTCATGGCGTCAGGTCAAAGAAGCCAATTACTGACCGGCACGGCGCACGGCCAACGCGAACCCGTCGCCGCTGCGGCGGGCGCTGCTGACGCCGCCGTCGTAGAAACCGACGCCCCACGCGGAGGCCGAAGACCAGGCCGCCGCCGTGCTGGTCCAGTGCCAGCGCGGCTTCACGCCGGGGAAGAGATCGGTGTCGATCGCGGGTTCGTGGCGCGTGTCGTCGACCAGTCCGGCGAGCTCGGCACGGGTGGGCAGGCGCCAGTCCTCGAAGCCGAGCAGGCGCAGCTCGCGGCAGCGTTCGATGCAGTGCTCCTGGGTGATGCCGTCGTCGGCGTCATCGGGATCGCCGAGGGACTCGACCGACCACATGAGGCCGGTCTGGTGGTCGAGGACGGCGACGTGGCGGGCTTCGCCTTTCGTATGGACCTTCTCGAATCGCTGCCCGCTGGGCTCGGGCGAGGCCGCGGCGACCCTTGCGGGCGCCGCGACCTGGCTCACGGCCGGCAACGACGGAATGGTTTCGATGTCGATGGTCTTCTCGACCGCGCGGCCGTCGATTTCGGTGCGGTGGGTGACGCGGATGCTCAGTTCGGACATGGGTGCTCTCCTGGTGCGCGGTCAGCGCGTAAGGGCGGTGAGAAGTGGGCCGCTGTGGGCGGGCGCGCTGGTCGCGTGCTCGGCGATGTGCTGCAGGCGCGATGACATGTCGTCGTTCGCGGCGGCCAGGCGGCTGAACTGCTGCTCGAGCGCTTTCCACTGCAGGGCGCGCTCGCGGAAGATGTGGGCGTTGACGTCGTTGCCGTTGGCGGCTTCCTGCTCAGCGACCGCTTCGAGGAAGTCCGGGCCGGACAGGGCGTTGGGGTGGGCCATCTGGGTTCCTTCAATCTTCATCGTTGTCGGCTTCCGCGACGCGGAAGACCTGGGTGGTGCCGAGGACTTCGATCTTTCCGCCGCCGGCTTGGAATGCCGCGATGTCGGCGGCCAGCGCGGCGCTGGCGCGGCGTGCGGGGCAGTCGTGGTGGCTGACCGTGCCGGGCGCGGCGGCGAAGTTGGCCTGCCTGCTGCGACCGCGACGCGCGGGCGTGAGGCGGGCGAGGCCGCTGATGGTTTCGCGCGCGGGCTTGGGGTGCAGGCGATCGCGCAGCGCCGCCGCGTCCGCGGTGGTGGCGAGCTTGCGCGGCACCGTTGGCGTCGGCGGGGCGGTCCTCTTGGCGCGCGCCTCGCGCTTGGGCTTGGCCGACTCGCGCTGGGCGCAGAAGTGCACGTTGCCGTAGCCGCTGCCGAGCTTGAGGATTTCGCCGGCGCGGGCGAGGTTGGCCAGGGTGGCGTGCACGAGGTCGGCCTTGCCGCCGGGCTCGACGGCGCTGGCGACTTCGCGGGCGGTGAATGCCTGGTCGCGGTTCCTTTCGAGGAAGGCGCGCACGAGGTCGGCGCGGCCGGTGCGATAGGGGTGGTTGCGGCGGGCCGTCATGCGGAATGCCTCATCGCGATGCCGCCTTGGTCGGCTGGCTGCGCAGCTGTTCGGCCAGGGCGACGCCGTGCGCGTTGAGCGTGATCACGGTGGGGTAGTCCGGGTCGTCGAAGTCCACCAGGCCTTCGCGCTCGAGGCGCAGGGCCATGCGGCGGGTGACGGTGTGGGCGGTGGCGGTGCCGCTGGTGCGGACGTCGGCGCCGAGGGCGACGTAGCCACCGCGCATGCGGCGCAGCGTGTGGGTGGGCGACTGCAACGCGGCGAGCAGGGCTTCGCGCTGCAATGGCGGGATGTGCGGGAGTGGGCTCATGGCAAAAAGGGCCAATTACTGACCGGCACGGCGCACGGCCAACGCGAACCCGCCGCCGTTGCGGCGGAGGCCGTAGTAGACGAAGCCGCCGTTGAAATGGACGAGCCACGCGGAGGCCGAAGACCAGGCCGCCGCGTCGCTGCTCCAGTACCAGCGCGGCTTTACGAACGGGAACGCTTCGGGGTCGACCGCCGGATCGCATCGGCTGATGTCGACGATGGACAGCAGCTCCTCGCGCGTCGGTGCGCGCCAGCCGCCGCCGGCGATGGTCACCGCCTCGCAGGCCGTCATGGCCTCGGCGTGCGGGCGCGAGATGCTCGCGGTGGCGTCGGTCCACTCCAGGCCCGTGCGCGTGTCGCGGGTGATCAGGTGCGGCATGCCGTCGGCCAGGGGCTGGGCGTGGATGTCGAGCGCGATGAAGCGCGGGGTGGTGTCGGACATGGCGGTTTCCTTCAGGCGGCAGTGAGCAGCCCGCGCTCGGCTTCGATGCGCAGGGTCTGCAGGTGGGTGATGGCGACGAGGCCGGATTCGGCGGCCCAGAGGTTCTCGGCGGTGCGCTGCGTCCATACCGGCGCCGTGGCCACGCCGCAGCGGTGGCATTCGACGTGGTACATGCGCGTGGGCTGGCCGAACAGGCGGGCGTCGGTAAGGACGTGGCCGCGGGTTTCGATCAGGCGCGGGGTGTGGCCGCAGGTGTGCGGGAGCAGGGTGCGGCGGGGGCGGATGGCCTGGTGGATCATGGGGCGCCGTCCTGCGCGTCACGGAGCGCCGCGTCCAGATCGTCGTTGAGCCACTTGGCCAGCGCCTTGCAGGCAGCGGTCTCCTCGGCAGGCGTCCGGGCGCGCACGACGGCGCGGGCCAGCGGGCCCATCTGCTGCTGCGTGTCTTCCTGGAATGCGATCTTTGCCCGGACTTCCATGCCGCGCCTGCGCATGAAGTCGAGGAGACACACGCCAAACGCTTCCGCCTGGTCGGGGTCGTAAGCTGTCTTGGCGAACAGCAACCGGCCTTGGGTGGTCAGCAACTGATCCAGCTCGGCGAGCAGGGTTGGAGCCGGCCGGGGCGTGTAGACCGCGCTCATCGGGCACCACCGTTGCCGTAGTTGTCGGCCAGATCCGCATTGCCCTTGATCACGCCGGTGCAGTCCACGACGTCCATGCCAGTCGCGGGCTGGTCGGGGAGCGAGTTCACCAGCTCGGCGGCTGCGACGCGCTCGGGCGTGATCCGGCGGCGGATGTTGAGCGCGCAGTCGATGCGGTGCGAAATCTCGCGCGCTTCCTGCTTGTCGGCTTCCATGTTGCGCAAGAACTCGGCGCGGGATTCGGGCGAGATCTGGTCCGCGTATTGCACGGCGCGCTTGCGTTCGCCGATGAGGTGGGCGAGTGCCAGCTGCACGAGGCGGGCGTCGTTGGCGTTAAGTTGCAGGGTGATGGCGGTCATGGCTGCGGGCCTTCGAGAGCCGGCGCGACGCCGCTCGCCTGGCATCGGCGGCATGGACGTGTGCGGTTGCCGCTCTCAGCGCTCCAGCCTGCCCATTGCTCTCCGCTGCCTTGGCAGCCGGAGCACTTCCCGGTCGACGCTTCGAACGCCAGCAATGCAGCGCGCTCCTCCGCGCGGGTGACCACCACGCGCTGCGACAACTTTCGATCCCACTTGGGTCGGCCTTTGCGCGGCCCTCTCTGGAAGAGCCCCACGGGCACACCGCCGGTCACGATCAGATCGGCATGCTCCAGCTCGCCGACGACCTCCCAGGCGTACATGAGCCAGTCGTTCCCCACCCCCAGCTTTTGCCGGGCAACTTGCTCGACAAAGTTGATCTCGCTCATGCGATCACCGCCTGCGCAAGCTCGCGCGCGTGGATCAGGGCGTAGCTGATCGTCACGGCGGCGATCACCAGCGCAATCCGCAGGGCGCGGCGTTCTGCGCGCTGCTCGCGCTCCAGCTGGGCGGTGTCGTGCATGGCGACAGGTCGAGCGGGGCGGCTCACGACCGCACCGCCTGTGCCGGCGCGCGGCCTGCGTGCTCGATCCGCTGCAGGTCGTCCATGTCCGGCACGTAGGGGTGGTGGCCGGCACGGATGTCAGCGAGGACGCGGTTCACGACCTGCTGGCGGCTTTCGGTGCTGCCAATGCGCTGGTGCTGCTCGACGGCGTTGGCCACCGGGCCCAGCCTCACGATCAGGGCGCTCATCGCGGGCCGCTCCGCATTTCCGCCCGCCGGCCCTGTGGGCGGCGATAGGCCTCGCGCAGGTCGAGGGTGGCGTCGTTGGCGGCCTCGGGGGCGTGCATCGGTGCCCGGGGCTCGCCGTAGCGGATCGCCTCCATGGTGCGCTGGTGGTGCTCGACCTGGTCGAGCACTTCGGCGCGGCGGCGGTCGTGGTGCTCGTCGACGACGCCGATCAGTGCGAGGAAGACCACGCAGCTCACGGCGGACAGGCTGATGCCGGCGATGACGCCGAACTGGAAATCGGGATTGAACAGCAGGGACAGGATCTCGTCCACGGTGCGCCTCCAACGGAGTGGAGGGCGGCCGCCGCGGCGCCGGGAGTCGGGAGCGCCGCGACGGCTAGACCAGCTGGTGCCCAGGGGAAGTCACCGGGCTGGTTGCCCTACCCCGACGGGTGCCGGGGTGGGCGTATTTAGCTCGCAGCTAAATCATAAGTCAATAGCTCACAGCTAAATTTTTCCGCCTAGCGCAATTCCGGGGCGCCGGCGTTGATGATTTGACCGGTTTCAGCGTCCACCACGCAGAAATACTGAACGCGCTTCTGCGCGCCCATGGCATTGGACGCGACGAGGTCGTTCCCTGTGAAAACGATCGAGTCCCCGGGCACGTACCACGCGGGGTTTGAGAACCGCGCGTCGAACATTCCCTCCGTCCATTGCGGCTCGAAGGCGAGCAGGGCGGCGATCTTGGCCGTGCAACCTGCCTGGATGCCTGCCTGGAGGCGCTGGCCAATACACGCGGCATCGCCACCGCTGCATTGCGCGCTGGTCGGGGTTTCTGGCCTTGGGGCCTCGCGCGAGATCCAGTACAGCAGGGTCGCCACCGGAACTCCAAGGATCACCCATAGAAAGTCGCGGCGCCGCTGAGTCGTTGCGCGCCGGCTAGACACGGCGCCCCTCGCCCGTTCGAGTGCCGCCTTGCTCTCAGGGTCAATCATGGCCACCCCAGTCGGCGGTCAGCATCGCGCTGGTGTCGGTCACGATGTCCATGTCGCTGAGGGGAATCCCTTCGGCCAAGCACTCGCGCGCGGTCTCCATATCGCGCAGCAGCTTTGACAGACAGGCGTCCTCCAGAGATTCGATGCCCGGGTGGTTGAAGGTCGCTTGATCGATGAGGAACTGCAGCGAATAGGCTTTTCGGAGCCAGCGGATGCGCCGGTAGATGCAATCGCGCGTGATGCTGTCGAACAGCGTCGGCCGCGGCGTCGTGACGACGCGGAGGATCGGTCTAGCCGGCTTCGCGCCTTTCACGCGGGCGGCGATCACTTCCGCCAATGCCTCGATCGTTCCCGCCTTGTGCTGCGTTTTCATCGTTCCCCCTGAGCTTTTGTGCCAACCGTTTGCTGAAATCAATCAGGTTGTCCGGTGTGACCTGCTGCTCCTGGCGCTCCATGAGGTACTCGTAAGCGAACGCAAGGGGGGTGCCGTCGTCCTCGTTGTCGTGCTCGAGCTCGAGGAGGGCGAAGGTGTGCCGGACAAGGCTGATTGCGGCGGCGATGGTCTCAGGGTCCATTCGCAGGACCTGATACGTGGGAGGGGTCCCGTCACGAACCCCCGTGGCGGCGTGTTCCCTGTCCATCCAGCCGTGCCCCAAGCGGGCAGCCTCCTCGATTTTGCGCGCAACGTCGTTGCCCATCGGCTTGCCACCCAGCAACTGGCTGAGATAGGAGCCGCTCATGCCTAGAGCCAGGGCCGCGTCTCGCTTGTTGCGGCCGCCCCGGGTCAGATCGGCGACAAGCGCCTGCAAATTCGTCGAGCGGATGGCGGTTACGTCCATGTGGATAGCGTAGCTGTGGGCTAAAGCCGGGGGTTTAGCGTGGAGCTTGACATTAGGCTTTAGCTCCGGGCTAAATGTCCGCGCCATGGACCTAATCAAATTCATCGAAGACCCCGGCCGCCACCAGCGGCTCGCGGAGGAAGTTGGGACCACCAAGGCGTGGCTCTGGCAAATCGCCACTGGTTGGCGTGGCAAGAGGGCCAGCACCGACTTGGCCATGAAGATCGAGTCTGCCAGTCGGGGCATCGGCCCCGAGGCCGTGTCGCGATCTGTGCTCCGTCCCGACATCTGGCCGGCGGGCGATATGCAAGCCGCCAATGACCCCGAAGGCCCATCGGCCGACGCGGCGGAGGAGGGCTGATGTCCCCGGTATTCCAGCGCTTCCCCGATGGGACCCGTTACCTTGAATACCCAGGAGGGCGCGATCTAATGCGCCGCACCACGCTCCGGCAGCTGTTCGCCGAGGAGCTGACGGAGGCTCCCGAAGCCGGCAGTTGGGTAGAGCAGGGTCAGCCAGCCGCATCCGGCCCCGCGGATCAGCAACCTCAGGCCGCCGCGTTCGGTCACGAAAACAACGTGAGGCTCGCCAAGATCCATCACCTTCGCGTCCGCGTCGCGCGCTTGCGCATAGGTGCGCGGAACTTCCGGCGTCATGTCCATGCGCGCCTGCATAAGTTGCTCGATCAGCGATTCCACGGCGTTCGCCGAAAGGGGGCCGTCGATGCTGACTGAGATCGCGTCGCGTCGTTCGTTGAGCAGGATTTCCATGTCGGCCTTCGGTGTTGGGGTGTGCGTCTCGTCCCGCGCAGCCTACACCGGCGGCCGGCGCCAGCTGAAAGAAGACCGCAAGGGCCTCCCCCGCGCCGGTGCTCGTGCTGAAGGCGCGCAGGGCCGTGAGGCGGATCGGGTTCGGGTTTCGGGGTGTGGTGTCCATGCCTCTTTTTTTGCCGATTTGAGTCTCTCAACGCCACTCAACTTGGTTGAGAGCCGATGAGCAGCCAGCTCGGACTCCCTGTTTCCCTGCGACCTGAGGAGGTCGCGCGCGAGAAGTCGCTGGGTGCTGCGATCGAGCTTTGCGCCAAGGCGGGCGGCTATGCCTTCGACAAGGCGCTGCAGATGGAGCTGGGCGTGGACAAAGCCCAGTTCTCGCGCTGGCAGTCCGGCAGCGAGGGCGTGGTCTGGCCGAAGCTCGAGAAGCTCATGGACCTGTGCGGCAACGACGCCCCGCTGTTCTGGATGCTCTACCAGCGCGGCTACGACCTGCACAGCCTGCGCCGGCGGGAGTCCGAAACCGAACGCCATAACCGGCTGCTGCGAGAGGAAGTCGCGGCCTTGCGCCGCGTGCTGCTGGGGGATGCCGCCAATGCCTGACGCCATGGACCGCGTGCAGCAGCACGCCGCCGACCTCAACGACGACGCCCTGCGCCGGCACCGGCAGCAACAGGCGCTGCGCGCCGGCTTGACCGAGTGCGAGCGCCTGGACTGCCGCGAGCCGATTCGTCCCGAGCGCACCGCGCGAGGCGCGCGCCTGTGCGACGAGTGCCAGGAAGAGCAGGACAAGCGTGATGCCCACTTCGCCACGTGGGCGAGGCGCCGGTGATGGGCGAGTTTCGCCGCCATGCGCCGGCCACGTTCGCGCGTCCGCCTGGTGTTGCGTCGATGCGTGGCCTGCAGGCGGCGATGGCTGCGCTGTACGCGCCGCCGGAGGAACGAGAGCCGGCCGCCGACCTCGCCGAGTGTGAGCAGCGGCGCCGCGAATGCGATGACCGGCAACGCCGGCAGGGCGAGCTAAGGCTCGGATGACAGGGGGAATCGTGGGACGACACAAGGGCCACCCGGCCATCGAAGCCATCGCCGAACTCAGCGACGCGGATCTGCGCGAGCGAGTGCGGCATTTGTCGAAGGCAGTGCCCTACCTGCAGACGCAGCTGGCGTTCGCGCGGCGCGAGCAGCGGCGGCGCCGTCGCCGCGAGGCGGCGAAGGCATGAAGCGGTCGGCTTCCCTCGCTGTTGAACCCCCGCGCCCCCGGGTGGGAATGAAGTGCGCGCGATCGACGCCACCCGGCGGCGGCGGCGCGCGCAGGCGGCCGAACCTGAACGGGTCC
The DNA here is from genome assembly GCF_042648885.1 of Luteimonas notoginsengisoli. Taxonomy (NCBI): domain Bacteria; kingdom Pseudomonadati; phylum Pseudomonadota; class Gammaproteobacteria; order Lysobacterales; family Lysobacteraceae; genus Luteimonas; species Luteimonas notoginsengisoli. Next base: position 602,656 of record NZ_JBHRYF010000001.1, read on the forward strand.
GGGTGCGGGTCCTCCCGGGCGACGCTCCACGCGGGTAATGGCGACCGCGATTCCTGTGTACTCAGCGGCCTCTGGAGTTACTGAAACGTGGCTGCCGGCAACTACGATGACGTCCTCCAGCAGCTGCGAAGCGCTGGCCTGGTCGTCGATCGCCTTGAAGTGGGGACGGCGCGCACCGTTCGCTGCCTGACCGAAGACGGCGGGCGCGAGAAGCGGGGGTGGTACCGGCTGCACGAGCTGCAGACCGATGGCGGCGCCGTGCTCATCGTCGGCAGCTTCGGCATCTGGCGCGGCGACAACAACAACGCGCAGAAGGTGGTGCTGGGCAAGACCAGCCCGCTCACCGCCGAACAGCGCGACGCGCTGCGCCGCCGCCTGGCCGAAGACCGCAAGGCGCTCGAGCGCGAGCGCGCACAGCAAGCCGAAGCCGCGGCGCGCCGCGCCGACGCCGCCTGGGGCAAGTACCTGGTCGACGGCGAATCCGACTACCTCGCCCGCAAGGGCGTGCGCGGCCACGGCCTGCGCTACACCAAGCGCGGCGCCGCGGTCGTGCCGTTGCTCGACGCCGGCGGCCGCGTCCATGGCCTGCAGTTCCTCCGCACCCAGCAGCAGGCAGACGAGGCCAAGCGGCCGGTCAAGGAATTCTGGCCGGTCGGCGTGGCGAAGAAGGGCCACTTCCACCTGGTGGGCTCGCCCGACTGGATCGTCCTGGTCGCCGAAGGCTACGCCACCGCGGCCACTCTGCATGAGGCCACCAGCTACCCCGTGGCCGTAGCGTTCGACGCCGGCAACCTCGGCCCAGTGGCCCGGGCGCTGCGCTTCCGCTACAAGCAGGCGCGGATCCTGATCTGTGCCGACGACGACAGCCTCGGCAAGTGCCTTGGCTGCAAAGCGCGCGTCGCGCTCGCCGACCATCCCACCGACTGCCCGGCCTGCGGCGAGCCGCACGCCATCAGCAACACCGGCGTCGGCAGCGCCAGCTCGGCAGCGCTCGAGGTCAACGGCGCCTGGCTCGCGCCGCGCTTCGCCGATGACGCCGCGCGCCGAGCCGCGTTCGTCGACAAGGGACGCAAGCCGACCGACTTCAACGACCTGCACGCCGCCGAAGGGCTGCACGTGGTGCGCACCCAGGTCGAAGCCCGCCTCACGGAACTCGATTGGCGTGCAGCAAACCCGCGCGCTTCTTCCTCCACAACCGGGGAGCGGGGAGACGGCCGGCTCCGGCCATTGCTCTACCTGCACGAGCTGCTCCCGCGCTACGCGCTGGTCTATGGCTCCAACGGCGCGGTGTTCGATCGCGGCGAGCACTGCCTCCTGCCGCTGACCGACATGCGCAACGCCTGCATCCGGTCCGACCTGCACAAGGCCTGGATGGAGCACCCCGAGCGCGAGATCGTCCGCATGCAGGAGGTCGGCTTTGACCCCGCGGGCGACGACCCCACGATCACCTGCAACCTGTGGTCCGGCTGGCCAACCGAGCCGAAGGCCGGCGCCTGCGACCGCCTGCTCGACCTGCTGCGGTACATGTGCAGCGGCGACCGCACGCCCGAGCCGCTATTCGACTGGGTGCTCAAGTGGATCGCGTACCCGATCCAGTACCCCGGCGCCAAGATGAAATCGACCATCGTGGTGCACGGCCCGCAGGGCGCCGGCAAGAACATGTTCTTCGAAGCGATCATGGCGATCTACGGCCAGTACGGCCGCATGCTCGACCAGGACGCGCTCGAAGACCGCTTCAACGACTGGGCCAGCCGCAAGCTGTTCCTGATCGCCGACGAGGTCATCGCCCGCGGCAACATCTTCCACCTGAAGAACAAGCTCAAGACGCTGGTCACCGGCACGCGGATCCGCATCAACCCCAAGAACATGGCCGCCTACGAGGAGGCCAACCACGTCAACCTGGTGTTCCTCTCCAACGAGGCCCAGCCCGTGGTCCTCGAGGAAGACGACCGCCGACACTGCGTCTTCTGGACGCCGCCCAAGCGCGAGCACGCCTACTACGCCGCCATCAAGGCCGAGATCGCGGCCGGCGGCATCGCCGCACTGCACGACTACCTGCTGCACCTGCCCCTGGGCGACTTCGACGAGGGCACGCTGCCGCCGACCACCGACGCCAAGACCGAGCTGATCAGCCTGGCGCAGGACAGCGCACTGGAATTCATCGATCTGCTCTACAGCGGCGACATCCGTTACCTCAAGCCGATGCCCGGCCTGAGCACCGACTGGTACGAGGCCTACAAGATCTGGAGCGGGCGCGTGGGAGTGAAGCCGGCGCCCATGAAGCGCTGGCTTAACGCGATCGCGCGCAAGCGAGACCTCACCAGCGACAAGAAACGGTACCTCGACGGTCAGTCCGTCAGGCAGCAACGGCTGATCACCTTCGGCCTCGAGCCTCCCGAGGGCGAGTCCGAACAGTCGTGGCTCGGCCAGGAGCTCGAGAAGTTCGCCACCGGCTTCAAGGATTTCCGGGGGGCGGTGCAATGACGTGGGTCGGTGTGACGCAAGGGACGGGAAGCGTGACGCCTGTGGGGACGCCTGAAAACGAGGCGGCACAAGGCTTGGGACACGAGGGACAGCAAATCCGCGCCTATGCGGGCGCGCGAGAAGTCGGTCACGCCACGAGCATGCGGGCAGGTCGCGCGTGTGTATGGACGCTCGCGTCCCACGTGTCCCTCGCGTCCCATCGCAGCAACCGCGCGAGTTTGCGGCCGTTCGCTCGTGTCCCGCGATGCGTCACATGGCGGGACTACGTGTCCCGTCGCGCGCGCGCCCTGCTTTTTTCGCCTTTTCGAAGGGAAGGAAGAGGGAGAGCCTGCCTGTGAGTCGTCCCGAGATCTGCGGCCTTCGCGAGTTCGCCGCCCTGGCGGGCTTCAAGCCCAGCTACATCACGGAGCTGAAGAACGCCGGCCGTCTCGTCCTCACCGACGACCGGAAGAAAGTGCGGGTGGCCGAGTCACTGGCGCTGATCGACCAAACCCGCGACCCGGCCCGAGCCGGCGTCGCTGCTCGCCACGCCGCCGCACGTGCCGCCTCTGCCGCGCAGGCGGACGAAGCGGCGGCGCAGGCCGGAGGGGCGGGCGAGGGCGATGATGCGCCGCCTGCCACCTACAGCGATCCGGTCGAGGCCAGCCACGCGCGACGCAAGGCGAAGGCCATCGCCGACAAGGCGGAGGCCGACGCCCGCAAGGCGCTGCGCGACGAGCAGCTGGAGCTGGGTCAGCTGCTCGAAGCCGACCAGGTGGATTTCGCCGTCCGCGGCGCGGTGGCCACGTTCCGCACCAGCCTGGAGAACCTGCCGAACACCCTGGCGCCGGAACTTGCGGCGCTCAGCGACGAAGGGCGGATCCGCGTGGTGCTGGGCGAGGCGCTGGAGCATGCGCTGGAGGAGCTGTCGCGGAAGCTCGGCACGATTGCGAAAGCGGAGCCGGCATGATCGCGCGCATCGACCTGGACGAACTCCCCGCGCGCATGCGCATGCTGGCCGACGACATGGCAGCCGTTGGCGCCGCGGTGAGCTACTACGGCGGCTTCGGCCCGTTCGGCGAGTGGGGCGCGCTGGTGCAGGAACAATCCGCGCCGATGTGTCGCGAGCTGGCTCGCGCGATCGAACGGATGCAGGGTGGATCCGCATGACCGCCACCGCCCGCATCGCCGGCGTCATCTCCCGCGCCATCGCCCCGCGCAAGCCGCTCACCGTCTCGCAGTGGGCGGACGCGAACCGCGTGCTGTCCTCCAAGGGCAGCGCCGAGCCCGGCCGCTGGCGCACCTCGCGCAACCCGCCGCTGCGCGAGCCGATGGACTGCATGTCGGCGCGCAGCCCGGTGCGCGACGTGGTCTGCATGTTCCCGATCCAGTTCGGCAAGACCGCGCTCAGCGAGAATGCGCTCGGCTACACCATGGACCACAACCCGGGCCCGGTGATGGTGTGCCTGCCGGGCGAAGTGTCGATGAACAAGTGGATCGCGCAGAAGCTCAATCCGCTGATCGAGGAAACGCCCGCGGTGCGTCGCACGCTCACCAGCGTGGCCAGCCGCGACGCCAGCAACACGCGCACGTTCAAGGACTTCGCCGGTGGGCAGTTGTACCTCGAGCACGGCGGCAGCCCCAGCCGCCTCAAGTCCACCACCGTCCGCACGCTCATCGTCGACGAGCTCGACGAGTTTGCCGACAACCTCAGCAGCGGCGACGACCCGGTGGCCATGCTCGAAGGCCGCACCTCGGCGTTCCCCGCCACCAGCAAGCGCCTCTACATTTCCACCCCTGGCGTGCGCGGGGTGAGCCGCACCGAGCAGTTGTGGAACAAGTCCGACCAGCGCCGCTTCCACGTCGCCTGCCCGGAGTGCGAGCACCGGCAGCCGCTGGAATGGAGCGGCCTGCAATGGACACCCGACGGATCCAGCTGCTGGTACATGTGCCGCGAGTGCAGCGCGGTGATCGAGGAGCACCAGAAGACGGCGATGATCGCCGGCGGCGAGTGGGTGGCCGGCAACCCCGGCGCGCCCATGCGCGGCTACACGATCAACTGCCTCTACTACCAGCTCGGCCTCGGCCCACGCTGGCTCGACCTGGTGCGCATGTGGATCGAGGCGCAGAACGACCCGGCCAAGCTCAAGACCTTCGTCAACGACCGCCTCGCCGAGTGCTGGGAAGACCCGGCGATGCGCGCGGTGCGCCACAACCTCATCGCCGACCGCGTCGAGCCGCTGCCGCTGCGCCCGGTCCCGGCGTGGGTGCTGGCCGTCACCGCCGGCATCGACACGCAGGACAATCGCCTCCCGGTGCAGCTGGTCGGCTGGGGGCGCGGCCTGCGGTGCTGGCCCATCGATTACGTGGAACTGCCGGGCGACCCGGCCGAGGACGACGTCTGGGCCGCGCTCACCGACCTGCTCAACCGACCGATCGAGCATGCCAGCGGCGGACTCCTGCGGGTGGAGGCCAGTGCCCAAGACGCCGCCGGCCACCGCACCGAGGCCGTCAAGGCGTACGTCCGCCGCAAGCTGGTCCGTCGGCACATGGCCATCTTCGGCGCCAAGGCCAACAACGCGCCGGTGCTGAGTAAAGGCACCATGGTCGACGTCAACTGGCGCAACCAGCTCGACAAGCGCGGCATCAAGATCCACCACGTCGGCACCGTCGGCATCAAGCATCACCTCTACAGCCTGCTGGGACGCGATGCCGAGAAGCAGCCCGACGACCGCATGATCCGTTTCAGTGACGAGCTGGAGCCCGAGTACTTCGGGGGCCTGGTCAGCGAGACCTACAATCCGGCGAAGAACCGATTCGAGAAGCGCCGCGGCGGTCCGCGCAACGAACCGCTCGACACCTGGGTCTATGCGTACGCGGCCACGCATCATCCGGAGCTGCGCCTGCACCGCTACACCAAGGCCGACTGGGACGCGCGCGAGGCGCGGCTGGGCAACAGCGCGTCGCCGGCTTCGGATTCCCGTGGAACACCACCGAGCGAGCGTGCACCAGCACCGCGCAGCGATTCCCGTGGAACACAACCGGCCCGGCGAAACAGCGGCATCGTCACGAAGGACGGTTGGGGCCTGTGAGCGACAAGCACGCCAGCGAAGCCGAGCTGCGCGCCCGCATCACCGATGCGCTGGTGCGGGACGTCGGGGTCAGCGAGCGGATGGCGCAGCCGTTCGTCGACTCGATCCTGCGGTGCCTGGCAGGCGAACGCGTGTACGTTGCGCGTGGCGCTCGCGACTATCCGGTGCTGCAGATTCGTGCGGCGCTGGAGCGCGGCCACAGCGCCAAGGAAGTGTGCGATCTCTTCAGCCTGTCGCGCCGCCAGCTGCATCGCATCTTCCCCGGCGGGCTGCCAAAACCCTACGAAAAGGCGGGTTAGTGCCAGCTTTGCCAAAATCAGGCACAACCTGATTTTTTAGCGCAACGAAAACAACAAGTTGCAGAGGTAGTTGTGCCAGCTTTTGGCAGACGTGGCACACATTGACTTGCGAACCTTTCCTGCATGGCGACAGCGCAGGAAATGGTCCAGTTCTACACCGACGCGGAAATCGCGGTCCTCAAGGGCCAGCGAGTCCGTTTCGGCGACCGTGACCTGACGCGCGCGGACCTCGAACAGATCCGTGCTGGCCGGCGCGAGTGGCAAGGCCTCCTCGACCGGCAACTGCGCGCCGGCAGTGCGCGCTTCGCCACCGCAGACTTCGGTGGCACCACGTGACGGGCAGCGCCGCCATTGCCGCGGGCCGGCTGCGCAGCGTCATCCCGGTGGACCGCGCGCAACGCGCCATCGCTGACACCGCGGCGCGCCCGGTGCGCGCAGTCGCTCACGAGGTCACCAGGCCGTCGCGCGCCCGCAAGCTGGCGCGCGATTGGGGCAGCGGCAACAACATCGTCGGCATGGACGCCAAGCAGCTGCGCGATCAGGCCCGCCACCTCGAGCGCGACCTCGACCTGGCGCGCAACGCGCTCAACGTGCTGGTGCAGAACACCTGCGGTTCCGGAATCGACGTGCTGGCCGCACCGCGCAAGGCCGGGGGCAAGGTCGATCGCGTCCTGGCGCAGGAAATCGACGCGCTCTGGGACGAATGGTGGGACCGTCCTGAAGTCACCAAGATGCACGACTACGGCCGCGCCCAGCAGCTCATGGCGCGCAGCCTGTTCCGCGACGGTGAGTGCTACTACCAGGACATCATCGGCCCGGTGCCGTTCTACACGCACGGGACGCGCGTGCCGTACAGCTTCGAAATGCTCGAAGCCGACATGCTGCCGCTCGACTTCACCGAGCCGGGCCGCCGGATCCTGCAGGGCGTCGAGCGCAATGCGTGGGGCGAGCGCGTCGGCTACTGGTTCTACAAGATCCACCCCGGCGAAAGTATCGGCTGGAACACCGAAACCAAGTTCGTTCCTGCCGACAAGGTCAACCAGCTGGCGCTGATCGACCGGATCCACCAAGTGCGCGGCCTGAGCGTCTTCGCTTCCAGCATGTCGCGCTTCGAGGACGTCAAGGACTACGAAGAGTCCGAGCGGATTGCCGCCAAAGTCGCGGCCTCGATGTGCGCCTACATCAAGAAGGGCCAGCCGGAAGGCTACGGCCAAGGTGAAGGCGGCCTGGCCGGCGAGGCGGTGCTCGAGAACGGCGTTCCGATCCGCGAGATGCGGTTCACGCCCGGCGCCGTCTTCGACGACCTGCTGGTCGGCGAGGACATCGGCACCATCGCGACCAACCGCCCGAATCCCAACGCAGCCACCTGGCGCAAGGAACAGTTGCGCGCTGCCGCTGGCGGTATCGGCACGAGCTACAGCAGCCTCTCGCTGGACTACAACGGCACGTACTCCGCGCAGCGCCAGGAGCTGGTGGAGAAGTGGGGCGGCTACCTCATGCTCGGCGAGCAGTTCATCGCCCAAGGGCCGCGCAAGCAGCGGCAGCGTTTCATCGAAGCCTGCCTGCTGGCCGGCCTGATCAAGGCCCCGCGCGGCTGGACGCTGGCGAACGTCGCCGCGTCCACCTACGTGCGCCCGGTGATGCCGTGGATCGACCCGCTCAAGGAAGCCTACGCCAAGGGCGAGGCCGAGGACCGCGGCTGGGCGTCGCCGCAGCAGAACACGCTGCTGGCCGGCAACAACCCCAACGACGTGCTGACCGAGACCGCCGACTGGAACGAGCGCCGCGCGCAGCTTGAGCTGGACGATGCCGCGGCCGTCGATCCGGCGCCCAGCGCGTCTACCCGCACCGGCGTGGTGCATTCCATGTTGACCAAGGACTGAGCATGCACAAGTCACTCCGACACGCACTGCTGTTTGCCGCGATGGGCACCATCCTGGCCGACGCCTCGGCTGCCCCCGGTGCGCGCTCACTGCTGCGCATTGAGGCGAAAGGCGCAGGCGTCGCCGAGGTGATGGTCTACGGGACCATCGGCGAGTCGCTCTGGTCGGAATCGATCAGCGCCCGCGACCTGGTCGAGCAGATCGTGGCCAGCACGGCCAAGACGTTCAACGTTCGCATCAACAGCAGCGGCGGTGTGGCAGCCGATGGCATCGCGATCTACAACGCGCTCAAGGCCCATCCCGCCCGCAAGGTGGTCTACGTCGACGGGCAGGCCTGCTCGATCGCGTCGCTGATCGCGATGTGCGGCGACGAGGTTGTCATGTTCCCGACGTCGCTGCTGATGGTCCACGCTCCGCATGCCGTCGCCGGCGGCAACGCCTCTGCCTTCCGCGAGTTCGCCGACACACTCGACACGCACGCCAGCGCCATGAAGGAGGCGTACGTCGCCAAGACCGGCAAGGGCGACGAGGTCGACAAGCTCCTGCGCGACGGCCGGGACCACTGGTACACCGGTGCCGAAGCGGTCGAGTTCGGCTTCGCCGATCGCATCGAAGCGCCCAATGCCGAGACCCGCGCCGAAGCGGCGTCGATCGTCGCCCTCACCAGCTACCTGTCGGCCATCCAGCAGGCGCCGGCACCCGTCGCAGCTTGCCTGCGCGGCCACATCACCGCGGCGTTGTCGCCGCGTGTCTTTGCCTCGCTCCCCGAGGTTTCACAGCAGGCCGTCATCGGCCACATCGAGGATTCCGCCATGAAACAGCAATACCTCCACATCCTGGCGAACGCCGGTGGTGCCCAGCCCGCTGCGTCCGTCACCAACCCGCCGGCGCAGCCGCCGGCAGCGCCGGCACAGGCCCCGGTGGTCGCCGCCGCGCCGCCGCAGGACAACGGCGCCAGCGTGCTCGCCGCGCTGCGCACCCGCAACACCGAGATCCTGTCGCTGGCCGAGCCGCACATGGGCAACGCCGCGGTGCGCGCCTACGTCGATCAGGTCGTGGCCGCCGCGGATCCCGCGGTGACCGCGGACAACGTCGGTCGGCACATCCTGTCGCTGATGGCGACCGGCACGGCGCCGCTCAACGGCGGGGCGAGCGTGGTTGCCGGGGTCGAGCAGCGCGACCTGACCCGCGCGGCGATGCTCAACAGCATCGAGGCCCGCGCGGGCATGACCACGCCAACGGCCGACAACCCGTACCGCGGCCACAGCCTGTCCGAACTGGCGCGCGAGTCGCTGGTGCAGGCCGGCGTCGACGTGCGCGGCCGGGACCGGATGGAGGTCGTCGGCATGGCCTTCACGCACTCCACGTCCGATTTCCCGGGCCTGCTCGGCGATGCCGCGCGCAAGGCCGTGCTGAAGGGCTACGAGGAGGCGGTGGAACCGATCGAGCAGATCACGCGCCCGGTCAGCGTCCCCGACTTCAAGCCGACCAACCTCGTGGGACTGGGCGCGTTCAGCGACCTGCTGGTCGTGCCGGAGGGCGGAGAGTTCAAGCAGGGCACCTTCAGCGAACAGTCGCAGGCGATGCGCCTGGTCACCTACGGCCGCCTGTTCTCGATCACGCGCCAGGCGATCATCAACGACGACCTCGGCATCTTCGGTGACGTGCCGCGGAAGCTCGGCCAGGCCGCGCGCCGCACGATCGCAAAGGCGGTCTTCGACCTGCTCACCAGCAACCCGACGCTGGCCGACGGCAAGGCGCTGTTCCACGCGGATCACGGCAACCTGATGACCGCTGCCGCCATCAGCACCACCAGCGTCGACGTGATGCAGTCGGCCATGGCGCTGCAGAAGGATGCCGACGGCAACATCATCACCGTCCCCATGAAGTCGCTGGTCGTCCCGGTCGCCTTGCGCGGCCTGGCCAAGACGGTGCGCGAGAGCCAGACCGAGGTCAGCGGCAGCAAGAACCTCACCACGCCGAACACGGTCCGCGACACGTTCGATGTGGTCGCCTCGGGTCGCCTGGATGCGGTGAGCGCGGCTGCTTGGTACGGCGTCGCCGACCCGGCCTTCGTCGACGGCATCGTCATCGGCTACCTCAACGGCAACCAGACGCCGTACCTGGAGCAGAAGGAAGGCTTCACCGTCGACGGCGTGGCCTGGAAGGTGCGCCTCGACGCGGCACCGGCCATCGCCGACTACCGCGGTCTCTACAAGAACCCCGGCGCGTGACGGGAAGGGAGTGAGGGCGGGGATCCGCCCGCCCTCGCTTCGCTCCTCCAGCACAAGCCTCCAACCCCTCGCACCACCGGAGAAAGACCATGAAGAACGCATACCAGGACGGCCGGGTGCTGGACATCACGCTGGCGGCCGACGTCGCCAGCGGCGGTGTCATCAGCCAGGGTCGCATGTTCGGCATCGCCGTCACCAACGGCAAGAACGGCGACGTTGTCGCCGCGCACGTGGAAGGCGTGTTTCGCCTGCCCAAGCTTGGCACCGCCGTGATCACCGCTGGCGCCGCCCTGACGTGGGACGTCAGCGCGAGCCAGGTGATCGTTGCCTCCGCTGCCACCGGCGACATCGAGAACTTCGGCTATGCCGTCGAAGCGGCCGGCAGCGGCTCCACCGACGTGCTGGTGCGCCTCTGCCCCGGCACTGGCGTGGCGAAGGCCGCGTAACCGTTGCGCCACCTTTCGCCGCCCGCGGTCTCTCTCCCCGCGGCCGGCGAAAGGACTTTTCCCGAGCGAGGCACCATGTCCCGATCCATCACCGCCGCAGGGCTCCAGCGCGCCGCCGACAAGCTCGGCGTCAGCGTCGCGCACGTGCGCGCAGTGATCGCGGTGGAAGCGGGTGGGGCAGGGTTCCTCGCAGACGGTCGCCCGAAGATCCTGTTCGAGCGCCACAAGTTCTCGCTGTTCAGCGGCCGCAAGTTCGATGCGAGCCACGGCGACATTTCCTCGCGCACCGCCGGCGGCTACCGCGGCGGCGAGGGCGAGTACCTGCGGCTGTACAAGGCGCTGCAGCTCGACGGCGAGGCCGCGGTGCGCGCTACGTCGTGGGGCGCGTTCCAGATCATGGGATTCAACTGGGAGGCGTGCGGCGAGCGGTCGCTGTACGGCTTCCTTATGGCGGTGCACGACAACGAGGATGCGCACCTGGCGCTCTTCGTCAACTTCGTCCTCAGCGAGGGCCTCGCGCCCGCCCTGCAGAAGCGGGACTGGGCTGCGTTCGCGCGTGGCTACAACGGCGTCGACTTCGCGCGCAACCAGTACGACAAGAAGCTCGCGGCCGCGTATGCCGCCGCCGGGGGAGTGTGAATGGCGATGGATCTGAACACCCAAACCAGTGGTGCGCAGGTGGTGAAGCTCGGACTCGCGGAGCGATGGATTCTCGGCGGCGTCGGCCTCGTCCTGATCAGCGCGATGGGGTACGTGGGGACGAAGATCGACAAGGTCGACGCGATCGATACGCGCACGCAGGTCATGCAGCGCGACATCACGTCCATCCAGAAGACCGTGGACGCGCTGCCCACCACGGTGTCGGCGCACACCATCCAGCTGGCCGACCACGAGCTGCGGATCGGCCAGGGCGAGAAGGATCGCGCGCAGCTGCGCGCCGATATCACCGAATTGCAGAAAACTAGGGGCCTGCGATGAACCAGCGATTCGATTTCAGCTTCCTGTTCAAGCGCATCTCCACGTGGTGTGCCCTCGCTTCGCTGTCCGCAACCGCCGCGCTCCTGACCTACAACGCGTGGCCCCAGCGGCTGCAGGATCTGACGGCCGACTGGGTGCTGATCGCGTTGGGCGCCATCGGGATGGGCGCCGCGTTCCTGACGCCGATCGCGACCAGCTACCAGCAGAAGGGCATTCCACCCAAGACACCCGGCACTCCGCCGGCCATTACCTGAGAGGTTCCAAGATGAACATCGGCAACGCCATCTCCCTGATCATCGCGCTCGTCTGCTTGGCCGCTGGCGTGATGCTGGGCCTGTTCGACCTGTCGCCCATGCCACTGCTGGGCAACGTGCTGGTCGCCGTGGTCTTCGCCTATGTCGGCGTCATGCTCGGCCGCCGTTCGAAGACGGCCAACGCCTACGCCGACCAGCTGTACGCCCGCAGCAAACAGCTCGAGGCGGAACTGTACGAAGCGCGTGACCGGTTGCGCGAGCGCGGGAACAACGGCCAGGCATGAGCACGCTGGCGGCCATCAAGCTCGTGGCGGTCCTGATGATCGCCGGCCTGCTGTTCTTCGGCGGGCGCTCGTGCGGCGTGCAGAGCGCGCACGAGCGCAATGCCGCGCAGGCGCGGGTGATGGCCGCCAAGGACCGCGCCCTGCAGGCGGCGTCGCGTTCGTTCACGGCCTTCGCCGCCACGTTCCGCAGCATCGATGCCCACACCGTGGCGCAGCTGGCCGAAGCCCGCCGCCGCGCGGAGCTGGCCGAGTACGCCGGCGGACGCGCGGCGGCGGCCGAAGCCGACACGGCGCTGCGTACACGACTGCTCGAGCAGGACCTGGCCGAAGCCCGCCGCCGCCGGCCAGCCTGCGCCCAGCTGTTCCCGACCGACCTCGGCGACGCCTGCGGAGTGACGCTGCGATGACCCGCCGCCTGCCTGTCCTGCTGATTGCCCTCGTCGCCGGCTGCAGCACCTGTCCGGACATCCCGGACATGCCCGACGCCCCGCAGCTCGTGCGCGTCCCGGTCACCGAGTACGTGGTGCCCGAATGGCTGGTCAAGCCGTTGCCCGAGGACGCCCCGCGCGCCAACACGGTCGAGGAAGCCACGCGCCTGGCCTGCGTGCGCCTGGGTACCATCCACGTGGCCAACTGCCGCGCCCGCCTGGGCGACGCCCTGCGCACCGGTAAGGCCGTCGACGCCGGGGACATCGCCGCGTGCGAAACCCGCGCGGTGTCGAAGTGCGAGGTGAAGAAGTGAGCCAGCGCGCCTTCCTCGCCGACCTCGACGCCGGTCTGCACGCTGCCTTCGCCGCGTCCGGCATGGCGGACGCCGGCCTGTACCTGCCAAAGGATGCCGCCCCCGGCGCGGTGCCAACGGCGTGCCGCGTGTACGTCGACCGCGATATCCAGACCCTCGGGGAAACCCAGCAGTACAAGGCGGGCAGGGTGGAGGTGGCCTACGTCCTCGCCGACGTGCAGCCGCGCAAGCACGGCCAGCTGGTGGTCGATGGCGACACGTACTTCAACGACGACGAGATCAGCAACGACGGCTCGCTGAGCCGCTGGGTGGTGCGCCGTGGCTGAGCCGGCGAGCTGGCTGGTGCTGGAGTACATCCGCGACGTGTTGCGCGCCATCACCGTGGCCAACGGCTACCGCACCGACCTGGGCGATGGCGCCTTCATCCTCGATGACAGCGACGTGCCGGACGACATCGACGCGCCGGCCACCGTCATCGAAGCCACCACCGTACCGGTCAGCACCAGCAGCCGTGCGCACATCAACAGCGACGCCAGCATCACGGTCGAGTTCGCCGTGCCGCGCGGCGACGGCAGCACCAACCCGAAGCTGCTCGCCCATCGCGCTCGCGCCGACATCGTGAAGGCGCTCATGGTCGACACCCGCACCTTGCCGCCGTTCATCCGCACGCTCGAGCTCGTCGACGCGCAGCTGTTCGGCGCCGATGACGCATCGGGCGCCAGCTTCCATATCGCTCAGGTCTCGGCGCGGGCCGGCCTGACCGAACTCAAATCGCCCGCACCCTAACGAGGATCTTCCCCATGGCAAACCCCAAAGTCCGCCAGTTCGCCGGTGACTTCCGCATGTGGCGGAAGGCCGCAGACGGCACCCTGACGCCGGTGATCCCGGAGCCCGCCGATCCGTTCGGCAACCAGCCGATCGAAACCAGCAGCTTCAACTTCGGCTACGAGGCCGGCGACGAAGTGACGGTCAAGTCCAAGCGTCGCGACAGCGCGTACAACCAGCCGATCTACTCCGACCAGCAGCCTGGCGTCACCTCGCTGTCGATCGGCCTGCTCGAACTGCCGAATGCCATCCTGGCGCGCATCCTGCGCGGCGAGGCGGCCAACGCGGCGATGGTGGCGGGCACGGTCACCGACGAGGCGCACACGGTGTCCTCGCTCGCGGTGCCGATCCGCCTGGCGCACAAGTACGTCAGCACCGTCGTTGTGACCAAGGGCGGCTCGCCGCTGGTCGCCAATACCGACTACACCGTGGACCTGCGCCGCGGCCACGTCATGCCCAAGGCCAGCGGCGACATCGCGGTCAATGACGCACTGACGATCAGCTACGCCTACGCCGGCGTGGACGGCGCCAAGATCGAGGGCGGCGCGATCCCGCAGGAATCGTTCTACATCACCGGCGACATGCAGGACCGGATCAGCGGCGAGAACGGCGAGCTGGAAGTGTTCGAAGCGCGCCTGGGCGTCGAGGACGACATCGACTGGCTGTCGGCCGAACCGCTCGCCCCGGTGCTCACCGGCAACCTGATCGTGCCCAACGGCGCGCCGGCGCCGTACGTGTTCGAGACCTACAAGCAGGTGGCTTGACGGTGGCGCGGCGCAAGTCCCCGCGCCGCGAGACGCCACCGGTTGCCGAAGGGCAGCCGGTGGTTTCGCCGTTGTCGGCGGATCGCCGCGAGGTGTTCATCCGCGCCGGCCACACCCATCGCGGCGTGCGCTACGACGGCGCCACGCCCTACGCGGCGAGCGATGCCGAAATCGCCCTGCTGCGGCAATACAACGCGATCGCCGGTGACAGCTGATGGCGCGCGAAAGCATCACCGCCGCGCGCACCAGCAACCGCGCCATCGGCGCGCGAGTCCGCGCCCGTCTCAGCGGCCTCAGCGAAGCCGCGCTCAACCGCAGCATCCAGCGCACCCTCGCCGGCGCCAAGCGCCGGTTCGAACCCGCGGCCAAGCGCGTCATCCGCGACAGCTACGGCGTCAAGGCGCGCGACCTGTCCGGCAAGTTCAGTGTCCGCACCGGCCTGGATGACGACGGCGAGTATGTGGCACTGGCCGCGGGCACCAAGGGCATCCCGCTCCTGAGCTTCGGCGGTCGCTGGCGTGGTCCCGCGCGCCGCAAGGGCAGGTGGGCACCCGCGGCAACGGCCGAGGTCCGCAAGGGCGACCGCAAGACCTACTCGTCCGCCTTTATCGCCACGATCAACGGCACCCGTCGACTGGTCGCGCGCCAGCTGGTGCGCGGCGCCGGCGGCGCGCGCGACCCGCGCAACCGCCTGCGCACGCTCACCGGCCCCAGCCCGGTGCAGATGGTGGAGGGCGACAACGACCGCAACGCGCAGGCCATCGCCGACGAGGTCAACACGTTCATGGCCGATGAGTTGGCGCGGCAGGTGCTGCTCAGCCGGGGGAGCAAGTAATGGCCGGCGCACGCACGATCCTGGAAGAGAAGATACGGCTCTACGTCGAGAGCGCCGGCGACGAGGAGCTCAAGGGCCTTGTCGCGCAGCTCGGCGACCTGGGCGACGTCGCCGACTTCCAGAGCAACATCGCCCGCAAGGCGATGGAACGCTTCGGGCAGGCCATCGAGGACGTGGCTCGGGTCGAGGCGTTCGAGAAGCTCAAGCGCGACCTGCAGACCACCGAGGCCAACCTCGAGTCGGCCCGCGCCGGTGCCGAAGCGCTGTTCCGTGAATTCCGCCAAGGCGATACCAGCAACTCCGGCATCACCCGCGCGCAGAAGACCGCCAGCAAGACCGTCAATGAGCTGAGCGAGGCCGCGCAGCGCCAGCGCCTGCAGCTGCAGCAGTTGCGCGGTGAGCTGTCGCGCAGCGGCATCGACACGCGCAAGCTGGGCACCGCGCAAGGCGAACTGAAGGCGCGCCTGGCCGACGCCCGCGGCACGCTGGCGCAGAGCGTCAAGTCGGTGCAACAGTTCCGCGCCGAGAACGCGCGCGCCGCCAGGGAAGTCCCGGCCGGCAACGCCCGCATTGCCGACAGCTACAAGGGCGTGGGTGGCGCGCTCACGCGCCTGCGATCGCTGGCGGCGCCGGTGCTGGCGTTCCTCACGTTCCGCACCGCCGCGTCGGGCGCTCGCGCGCTTGGGGAGGTGGCCCAGCAAGCCGAAGACGCCCGCCGCGCCCTGACGGAGCTCTACGGCTCACAGGCGGCCGGCAATCGCGCCTACGGCGAGCTCGAGGTGCTGTCGAAGCGCAACGGGCTGGCCTTCATCGACGTGGTCAACCAGGCCAAGCGCCTGATGTCCTTCGGCCTCGACCCGCTCAACGGGTCGATGCAGGCGCTGGTCGACCAGAACGCCGCGGTCGGTGGGTCGATGGAAGACCTCGACGGCAAGATCCTCGCGCTAGGCCAGGCGTGGGCGAAGCAGAAGCTGCAAGGCGAGGAAATCCTGCAGCTGGTCGAACGCGGCGTGCCGGTGTGGGACCTGCTGCAGAAAGCTACCGGCAAGAACGTCCAGGAGCTCCAGAAGCTCAGCAGCGCCGGCAAGCTCGGCCGCGACACCATGTCGTCGCTGATCGCGGAGATCGGGCGCGCCAACTCGGGCGCGGCGACGCGATCGCTCGGCTCGCTGAGCGGTCTCGTGGCCCGGTCGGCGGCGCGCTGGCTGGAGTTCAAGCAAAAGATCGTCGACGCCGGGCTCGGCGACTACATGAAGCAGCAGCTGCGCGAGCTGCTGGACTCGACCGGTGGCATGGATGCGCTGGCCAAGCGCGTGTCCGAAGCCATCATCGGCATCGTCAACGGCCTGAAGAACCTGGGTCAGCAGATCCTGCCGATCGCGAAGGCCGTCGGTGACGCCACGATCTTCGTCTCGAAGCACGCCGACGCCGTCATCTTCCTGGCCAAGGCCTACCTTGCGCTGCAGCTGGCGCGGATCGCCAACGGGTTCACGCTGCTCGCCGGCGGCGCGCGCGCGGCCACGGCCGCCACCACCACGCTGGCCACCGCCACCACCGTCGCCGGCGGCGCGCTCGGTCGGCTCAGCGGCATCATTGCCGGGATCCCCCGGTTCATCCGCATCAGCTTGGTGGTGGCAGGCGCAGAGGCCGCGCTCTACTTCTGGACGAAGGCCGGCGAGGAGATCCAGAAGGTCAAGGACGCGCAGCTCGCCCTCGAGCGCGTGCAGGTCAGCGCCCGCGACCTCGAGCGCGAACGCATCGCCATTGGCCAGCAGCTCACCAGCGTCTACCGGCAATACGCTGACGTGCAGATCAAGGCCGCTGGCCAGATCAGCAGCCTGACGCAGCAACAGGCCCAGGACTACGACTTTGCGCTGGGCCAGGCGCGTAAGTACTGGGAAGGCCAGGTGCGCATGGCGCGCGCCGCCGGCGACGCGCAGAAGGAAGCGGCCGCAACCGAGCACTGGAAGGCGCTGCAGGACGCCATCACGGCGGTGCAGGCCCGCCTGAAGGCCCTGGACGACGCGGCGACAGCGGCACAGGGCATCCGCAAGTTCGTCGACTCCGCGGTGGCCAAGTTCGATGAGCTGGCCAACAAGGGAAAGTCGGCCAAGGACGCAATCAAGGGCGCGTTCGACGGGCTCGACCTGGCGTCGACGAAGGGGCTGCAGCAGGCGGCCGACATCCTCGACCAGGTGTCTATCCGCGGTACCGCCGCCGGGCGCGCCGTGCAGGCGGAACTGCGCACCGCGCTGGCTGCGGTGGCGGACGAAGACCTGCCGAAGCTCCAGGCCGCCGCGGCGCAAGCGTTCGATTCGGGGAGCGCCGCCGCCAAGGTTTTCGGGCGCGCCATCGATGCGATCAACCTGACCCGTCTCGGCGTCGACGTCGACGCGATCAGCACCGGCTTCAGCAAGGCCGGTCGCGCCGCGGTCGACCAGTTCCGCGCGGCGATCGGCGAGGTGGACCGGCTCGGATTCACGGCGGCCCAGCGCGCCGATGCCATCGCCCAGGCATTCGACAACGCGTTCAAGAAGGCCAGCACCAAGCAAGAGATCGAGGCGATGCGCCAGGCGCTGCGCGAGGCGCTGAGCGAAGGATCGATCGGCTTTGACGAGTTCACGAAGCGGGTCGCCATGGCCGACGATGCGCTGGCGGCCCTCTCCGGCACGGCGCCCAAGTTGGCCGACGGCGTCAAGCAGGGCGTCGCCGAGGCCAATTCCGCGCTCGGCAGCCTGGGCAGCAATTCGACCACCGTGGCGCAGAGCGTCGAGAAGGTAGGCACCGAGACCCAGAAGGCCGGCGAAAAGGCTGCCAAATCGGGCAAGCAGATCCAGCAAGCCTCGTTTGCGATGAGCGCCTTCGGCGACGAGATCAACGAAGGCCTGAAGAACCTCGGCCGCTGGGTCGGCCACCCGCTATGGGACGAGATGCAGAACTTCCTCGTCGCCAAGTGGCGTGCGCAGCGCGAGGAGTTCCGCGCCTTCAACAAGGAGCTCGACGAGCAGCTCGCCAAGCTCAACCCGGTGAACCACGAGCTGGAGGAGCTGCGCAAGCGCTACAGCTATCTCAGCGAAGCGGAGCTCGAGGCCGGCGCCGCGAAGCTGAAGCAGATCAATGATCGCGTGCGCGAGCAGCAGGAGCAGGCGCTGCGCGAGCAGCAGGCCGCCGAATCGGCCGCGGCCGCGGCGCGCGAGCGCAGCCGCAAGGAAGGCAGCGACGCCGCTCTGGCCAAGCCCGTGGAAGACCGGCTCGTCATCGACTGGCGCGCACCAACGAAGAGCGTAGCCAACACCGCCAGCGCGGCCGAGCTCGAGCAGGCCGAGCGCATTGCGGGGTTGGTCGCTCCGATGGTGCTCCAGCGCATCGAGCGCAGCCGCTCCATCAGCATTCGGAGAAACCGCCGGTGAGCGACATCCTCCTCGACGGCATCGCCCTGCCCGAAGACCTGCTGTGGATCGACGAATTCACCGCGTGGAAGGTCGGCCAGGCCATCAAGCCGTCGCTCACCGGCGCCCGCATCGTCCACGAGTCGGCGCTGCAGGCCGGCCGCCCGATCACGCTGGAGACCCAGCAGGGCAGCAACGACTACGTCGGCTGCGTGACGCTCGACGTCCTGCGCGCCCTGCAGGCCAGCGAGGAAGTTCCGGGCAACACCTTCGCCCTGGTCATGCCCGCCCACAACAGCGGCACCCGCACGTTCACGGTGGCGTGGCGCCGCAGCGACGGCGCGGCGATCGATGCCCGCCCGATCAAGCACATCACCCCCCAGTTCGACGGCGACTACTACGCCGTCACCCTCCGCCTCATGACGGTGTAACCCGATGCCCATCACTGCACTCGACATCAAGCTGCGCAAGTCCCAGCGCCTCACCGACAACCCGGACGGCGGCGGCCGCATGGTGCAGGCCGAGATCGTCGACGGCGAGATGAACAACCTGTTCCCCGACATCGGCGACGAGGAGCGCACGACTGGGCGCAGCACCCTGCGCAAGATGTTCGTGCACCTCGACACCCCGGACACCGACACCCTCAAGGACGCGATCGGCGTGATCGTCGACCCGCCGGCGGACGGCAACGTCTGCACCAGCATGTTCGCCACCGGAAGCTACAGCGACGAGCGAGCCGCGGCGCGCAACCGGGTGGAGAGCTACATCACCAAGGGCGTCGAGTCGCGCTACGTGCTGCTGGGCAACCACTTCATCGGCCAGATGGCCATCAGCATGTACTGCATGAAGGACGCCCCGACGCCCGACATCAACGACAACCTGTGCCTGTCCACCGCGGCGCCGGGCTATGAGCCAGCCGAGCAGTACATGCGGGTGCGCAGCATCCTCTCGCGCACCACCCAGACGTTCTACGACGAGCAGGGCGCGTTCGAGCGCGACGTGATCGTGGTCGAGACCGTCACTGCGCTGCTTTACGACTTCTATGGCCAGGAGGCCGACCGGCGCACCGCGGCCAAGCCGCCGACGCGGATCCACGAGACCAACATCATCGACGCGGCCAGCTACTACTCGGTCAAGCGCCTCACCGAGGACGCGGTGTCCGGCGCCTTGTCGGTGAAGGTGGACTCGCCCTACGTGCCGATCGTGCCGTCCACGCTGGCCGAGACGCCGGTGAGCGACGTGCTGGCGGGCCTGGGCACGGTCAGCTACGTGCAGTCGGGCCCGGCGGATTCGCTGGCCAGCAACTTCACCAGCAGCTTCAGCGCCGGCATCGGCATCACGCGCTACCTCGGCAACCCGTTCACGCGCGGGTCGGTCAGCGTCACCGTCGGCGCGACCACGCTCACCGACGACGGCAACGGCAGCCTCACCGCCGCCGGCCTGTCTCCGTGGGGCGGCACGGTCGACTACGGCGCCGGCAGCGTCACCGTCACCCATTCCACCGGCGCCGGCAGCACGTCGGTCAGCATCACCGCCACGCCGGCGGGCCCGATCCTGGACCAGGGCTACAGCCAGCGCGTCGACATCGTGCAGGGCAACCAGGGCTACAACTACCTGTTCCAGCTGCTGCCGCTGCCAGCCGCCGGCACGGTGGTGGTCGACTACCGCGCGCTCGGCAAGTGGATCCGCCTCACCGACAACGGCACCGGCCAGCTGCTGGGCAAGCCCGGACAGGGCAGCGGAACGGTCAACTACGCCACCGGCAGCGTGGTGATCACCACCGGCGCCCTGCCGGACATCGGCAGCGCCATCATCACCAGCTACGGCACCGGCATCGTGGCGCAGCGCCGCGACACCGACACCGAGATCCAGCCGCCCTACCTGAACTTCCTGCTCCCCGACGAGGGCATCACCCCCGGAAGCTTCTCGATCACCTGGCAGGTAAGCGGCGCCGGCGTCACCGCCACCGACGACGGCGCCGGCGTGCTCAAGGTGGGCGCCACGGCGGTCGGCAGCATCGTCTACGCCACCGGCGAGGTCGGCGTCCGGCCCACCACGCTGCCCGACGTCGGGACCGGCCTGGCCATCGCCTACGACTGGTCGCCGCAGGTCACCGACAACTTCACCCCCACGCCCGACGCCTTCGGCGTGGTGGGCTTCTCGCTGGGCACGGTGCCGGCACGCGCTGGCTCGGTGAACCTGGTGTGGCAGACGAGCCTCGCCGGCGGCAAGCTCGACGAGCTGCCGGTCAGCGTGGTGCTGAAGGCCAAGGACGACGGTGCCGGCAACATCGTCATCACCAACAGCCCGCAGCTCACCGCGCCCGTGGGCACGATCAACTACACCACCGGCGCGATCAGCCTCAAGGCCGGCGAGCACGACATCAACAACGTCCGGGTGCCGGTTGCGAGCTTCGGCAACGGCTACCGGCTCAATCAGGTCACCAACGGCGTGCGCCGCCTGCAGTTCACCGATGGCACGCTGATCACCGCCAGCTACCAGGCGGCCGCCGCCGGCGAGACGTCCGTCACCGACGAGATCGCGCTGCCGCCCGTCGCCGTGGACCTGACCCCCGGCGTGCTCGAGGCGGTGGTGCCGGGCAGCGTGCGGTTCACCTTCAAGGGTGCCACGTACGTGGACCGCAACGGTTCGCTCTACCGCGACATCGATCCAGTGAGCGGCAGCGGCACCTATGCCGGCAGCTTCGACTACGGCAGCGGCCAGGCCGTCATCGCGGGCTGGGCGCCGGGCGGCACCAACGCCATCAGCGTGGGTTCGCTGCTCACGCGCATGTTCGATCCAGGCATCGCGCAGGTGGAGTTCCGCACCCCGGGCGCCCCGCTCAAGGCCGGCGTGTTCACCCTGCGCGCCACCACCCTGGCCGGCGAGCAGCTCACCGCCACGGCCGACATCAACGGCGACATCACCGGCGACCGCGTGCGCGGCCTGATCGACTGGGAGAGCGGCGCCGCGGCCGTGGAGTTCGGCGAGATGGTGCCCGCGGCCGGCAACGAGGGCGAGCCCTGGTACGACCCCGACAACGTGGTGGGCACCGACGTGTTCAAACCCACGCTGGTGTTCGCGGGCAGCGTCTACATCGGCGCGGTGGTCTACCGGTCCATCCCGCTGTCCGCCGTGGTCGTGGGTCTGGATCCGGTGCGACTGCCCAGCGACGGCCGCGTGCCGGCGTTCAAGGCCGGGCAAACCGTGCTGATCCACAACACGCAGGTCACCAGCGTGGACACGCCCGCTGCCGGCCAGGCGCTCGACCTCGGCCGCACCGGCATCTCCCAGATCGAGGTGCGCGACACCGTCGGCGTGCCGATCGACAGCGCCTGGTACACCTTCGACCTCGACGCCGGCACGTTCGAGTTCAGCGACCCCCTCAACCTGGGCGCCTACACGCTGCCGGTGAAGATCAGCGACCGCATCGACGATCGCCGGCTCGTGGCCGCGGTGCAGATCACCGGCGAGATCGAGCTCAACACCGGCCTGTCCCACGCCTTCGCCGCCGGCGACAGCATGATCAGCACTGCCCTGCGCCTGGGCGAGGCCAATGGCTCACTCGACCTGCAGGCGCGCGTGCAGAACGTGTTCGATCAGAACACCTGGACCAACGTCTGGAGCGACGTGCGCATCGGCGACCAGGCGCCGGCGACGTTCAATGACACCGACTTCCCCATCGAAGTCACCAACGCCGACGCAATCACCGAGCGCTGGGTGGTGGTGTTCACCGGCTCGACGTCGTTCGAGGTGCGCGGCGAGACGGTCGGCACGATCGCCATCGGCAGCACGGGAACGGACTGCGCGCCACTGAATCCGCGCACGGAACTGCCTTACTTCACGATTCCGAAGGAGGGCTGGGGCTTGGGCTGGTCCGTGGCAAATGGCCTGCGATTCAACACGATCGGCGGTCTTGCCCCAGTGTGGATGGTTCGCACCACGCTTCCTGGCACGCCGGAAACGACGACCGACTCGTTTCGATTCCAAGTCATCGGCAACAGCGCTGGAGAAACCCCGTGAGCCTCACTGCCACCGTCTATCGGAGCACCGACCCGGGCGCGCCTTCCCTCAGCGGCACCGCTGGTTCACTCACCGCGTTCCTCGATGCGATTCTGGTAGATGGCTATGGCTCCGGGGCTGATGTGAAGCCTGGACTTGGGTGGACGCGGCAGTTCAGCGGTACAAACAAGCGCGTGTACCAGAACAATCCCACGAGCGGCAGCGGCTTCCTCCTGCGGATCGATGACAGCGCTACCGTTGGCAACGCGCGACACGCCTGGGCCACCTGCTACGAATCGATGTCGGACATCGACACTGGGGCGGGCCAGCACCCCCTGCCAAGCGATTATCCCAACGGCTCGCTTATTCCAAAATCCAACGTTCTCTCCTCCGCGCCACGCGCGTGGCGAGCCATCGGGAACGAGCGGTGCCTCTACCTATTCATCGATGTGGGTGTTCAGGGAATTGACTATGCTCTTCCGCACTTCTTCGGGGACATCGTCTCGTTCAAGCCCGGCGACGCCTGCCACTCCGCGGTGTCAAGCAACGAATTGACCGCTTATGCGGGAGCCTCGATCCTGCAGAACTTTTTCCGGGCCAACGATGTTGTGACCAATAGCACCGTGACCAAGTGCCTTGCGTTGGGGCGCAACTATCGCGCCGACCCGGGTTCAATCTACGTCACCCATAACACTGAAATGGGCACGGCCCAGTTCGGCAACAACGCCAGCAGCCCCTTTCCGAATCCCGTGAATTATGGTCTGTGGTACTCATCGATCCGAGTCAAGGAAGGCGCCTACCTCCTGCGCGGTCGGCTTCCGGGTGTTCTGGCCCCGGAACACGCACGCCCATTCGACGATGACCTGATTCTCGATAATTTGCCAGGCCACCCCTTGCCGGGGACGCGTCTTCTCGCCTGGAAGTTCAGTGTCCACACCGCGAGCAAATCAACCGCCTACAACGGGCAGGTGCTCTTCGACACCGTCAATGAGTGGTGGTAGACCATGAACTCTTTTGGACTCGGCTTCGACTTTCGTCCCATGGTGCCTTGGGCAGGCGACGGCTATTTCGCGGGCGAACCCGCGCTGGGTGATGAGCCCGACGGTTTGGCGCGCATCATGAACGAGCCCAGCCGCATAGCGATTCGGGTCTTCGAGCGCCGGGGGATGAACTGTGTCGCCCAAGCGCTCAGCGCGTTTGACGGAACATGGCGAGTCGATGGACTCCGCCGTACCGACCGATACATGGTCGTGGGCGTCGACGGCCGCGCCACCGTCAACTCCGCGATCCAAGATTGGGTTTCCCCCGCGGAATCCACCGGTCCGGTGCCTATCCCTTTCCGCCTTGACGCAGCGTTTCCCTTCGTTATGCCTGGCCAGCTTCTTCGCGTCCTCGTGAGCACGTCTGGTGCTTCCGGCGATGTGACCTTCGATGTGATCGATGGCGCGATGCCGGCAGGCTTTACGCTGCAGTCGGCAGGCTCGTTCGGGATCATTTCGGGTGCGGTTACCTCAAACGATGGCGCGCTTTGGACTCTTCGCGGTACAGATGAATTGGGGCGCGAAGTTGCCATCGCGTGCGAGCTGCCGACCAACAACAATGTCTTTGACGTCCTGTTGAAGGCCGGTTCCGGCTCCGGAATCGACTTCTCTTGGGACCGCGCTCGTGCGATCACGACCACCACTTCGTGGCGAGGCGCCTTCGCAATCATTGGGAGGTCTAGCGGAAAGTACGCGTTCGAGCTGATACAGGCCTCGGGAGATGGGCAAGTAGGATCGGGCCAAAACTCCGTGTGCGGGATCGCGACCAAGGAGAACTTGAACAGCCAGCTTGCCGACATGGTCGGCAACGCACTGAATTCCGTCGGCTATTACGGCGGCAGTGATAGTACCGGGGCTCTGACATGGACGCTCGATACCGGCAATTCGGTCGTGTCCGTCGCAGCCTACAGAACGGCTGATGTCATCACCGTCGCGGTGGATGCCGATGCACCCGAGGTAACCTTCTACAAGAACGGCGCGTTCCAAGCAGCCGTGCCCCTGCCCGCGGGGAAAACCTGGTTTCCAACGATGACCTTGCGAAGGGTGGGCACCGTCGGCCTCGTGCGCACGACTGGACTTTCGTTCCTCCCGTCTGGATTCAGTGAGTGGAACGCGACGTGACCGGAGACGAGCGCAGGGTATGAGCGCCGCTGGAGCCAAGGTCGGGCTCGATCTCGGCCCGCTTCACGCGGGCCCAGGCAGTCGTGTCGGCCTGAACCTCGGGGTCCCTTGGGACGACGACATTCCCGACCCGCCCGATCCAGTCGACCGTGGGCTCAGGACCAACGCCACCATCCGGTGGGGGTCGGCCGCGGCACTGCGTCGTATGGACACGCGTGTCCCGTGGGGACGCATGCCCTCGATCCGGCGCACCGCGAGAGTGCCGTGGGCACCTTCTGCAGCGACTCGCCGCGCTTTTGCGCTTGCGTGGGGGAGCCTGCCGCGCCTGAATCGTACCGCGGCGGCCCGTTGGCGCACACGACCGCCCATCCAACGCCGTGCGGCAGATCTGCCGTGGACCAGCCTGCCGGTGCGTCGCCGTGGGGCCTCCATACCTTGGTTAGCCAGCCTGGCGCGCCGTGCGGTCGCCTCGTCAATCGCTTGGCGCAATCCGGGTCTGATTGCTGCAGGTCGCTCATTGCCCTGGATCGCGCGCTTGGCGACCCGCCGGCGCGACATCGAACTGCGGTGGCTCTACCCGGGTAGGACGAAACGCACGTGGCGCATCCCGTGGGGCTTGGCCAAGCGCATCCCTTGGATCGTGGTGCCGCCGAAACCTCCGAAGCCACCACCCCCCGACGACACCTTCCCGCCCGGCGATCGCGTCGGCCTCAACCTCGGTTGCCCGGCCATCGACGTCCGCGGCCTGGCGCCGCTCAACCTCGGCGTCACCGCGTGCTACGCGGTCCGCCCCACGCGCAGGACCTACATCGTGCTCAACTCCATCCTCGTCGTCCGTCTACCCGACCGCTTGCCGATCGAGGTCGACGCCGTCTCGATCGCGCAATCGATCGATGCCTGGGGCGCCACCTTCGACCTGTCGCTGTGCGACCCCGAGCAGCTCGAGCTGCTGAAGCCCAACGCCAACGGCCCGCGCGAGATCGAGGTGACGCTCAACGGGTACGTGTGGACGGCCATCGTGGAGGCCTACAACTCGCGCAAGGAGTTCGTCGCCGGCGGCGTCTCGATCTCCGGCCGCTCCCGCACGGCGTTGCTGGCGGGCCCCTACGCGCCGGCGCGCACCAAGGTGGCACCGCTGCAGCGCACCGCGGCGCAGCTGGTCGGCGAGGAGCTGGCCAGCACCGGCTACACCGCCGACTACGACACCGTGGACTGGGTGGTGCCCGCCGACGCGTGGTACTACGACAACACCACCCCGCTGGATGCCATTAGCCGGATCGCGGAGGCCAGCGGCGCGGTGGTCCAGTCCGACCCGGAAGAACTCACCCTGCGGATCCGCCCGCGCTACCCCACGAGCCCATGGGACTGGCCCGACACCACGCCCGACGCGGTGCTGCAGGACGACATCGTCACCTCGGTGAACCTGCAGGTGGTGAGCCAGCCGCTGTTCGATGCGGTGGTGGTCACCGGCGAGACCGCCGGCAAGGGCGTCACCGTGCGCGTCAAGCGCAACGGCGAGGCCGGCACGCTGTACGCGCCGCAGGTCAGCCACCCGCTCACCAACACGGCCGCGGTGGGGGCCGAGCACGGCCGCAACATCCTGGGCGATCGCGGTGAGCAGGCCAGCGTGGACCTCACCTTCCCCCTGTTCCCCGCGCCGCTGGCCGCCGGGGAAACCGGACGTGTGTTGCCCCTCGACCTGGTCGAGGTGCAGGCCTCGGAAGGCACCTGGCACGGCCAGTGCACCGCCGTGCGGTTCGACGCCCGCACCGACGGCAAAGCCCTGGTGATCGAGCAGACCATCACCCTCGAGAGGCACTACAGCGATGCGGACTGAACTCTGGGACCAGTTCTCGAACCTGGGCGGTCCATCGCCGCGCCTGCTGGCCACCGTCACAGCGCACAACGCCGACGGCACCAGCAGCCTCACAACCGCCGAGGGCGCGCAGATGCGCGCGCAGGGGCAGCTGGGCGGCACCATCCCCTACAACGTATGGGTGCAGGCCGGTCGCGTGGTGGACGTGGCGCCGAACCTGCCGCTGGTGGAAGTCACCGTCTGACCATGCGCGCAGCGTGGCCGTCCTGGAGCTATTCCTGGCAGGGCTCGTCGTCGCCCGGGATCAGCCCGTTGTCGCGCAGGATGCACTGCAAGCGCGTCCATACGTGCGCGTGGTCATCGTCGCCGGCGTCGGCTTCAATCTCCTCCGCCACGCCGGCGAATGCGCCGATCAGGTCGCTGTCGGGGTCCTCGTTGGCAAGTCGCTGCGTCTCCACAGCGAGCGCATCGATGCGGGCATCCAGTTCTGCACGGGACTGTTTCATGCGATGGCTTCCTCCGCGGGGATCGGGGCGATCAGGCTCGGATCATCCAGCTTCGGCCCGTTGACCGCCCGTGAAACGGGGTAGATCTCGATCGGCGGCGGCGTGAAGGCGAGCAGCATCGCCATGGCGTCCTCGGTGGAGCCGGTCGACCATGGTTCCATCATCGCGAAGGGCAGGAAGACCGGCATCCGCGTGTGGACTCGTCCGTACTCGTCGCGCGCATCTGTCGTGATGATCGCGAAGCTGCCGGGGTCACCCTCCGGCTGGATCTTCTGCCGCGGCTCCCAGATGCCGGCAGCGAACAGCGGCTCGTCGTTGGCGCGGTGCAGGTAGTAGGGCTGTTTCGCACCGGTCGGCCCCTGCCACTCGTAGTAGCCGGCCATGGGCACCAGGCAGCGGCGCTCGCGGAAGGCGTAGCGGAACGACCAGGACTTGGCCACCGTCTCCACCCGCGCGTTGATCGTCGAATACTTGAACTTGAGGTTGTCGGCGTGCCGTGGGATCAGGCGCCAGATCAGGCGGCGGACCTGTAGCTGGTCTTCGTCGCGGAGGATCACCCCGGCGCGCTGTGTCGGCGCGAGGTTGTAGCGCGGGGTGAGCTCGCGCAGATCAGGGCCGATCTCGGGGTAAACGTCGGCGTCGGCGAACGCCAGGGGCAACGGTCTCTGGACGAAACGACCGCACATGGCCTTACTCCATCACGTCGTCGATGGTGGCTGGGTTGGCGCTGAACCCCTCGCCGGCGGATTCCACGATGTCGTAGAGCGCTATCGATATCTCGCTGTCCGGGCCTGCGGCCTCGGCGTGCGCATAGAGGTCGCCGGCCTCGGCCCAGAACTCGTCCCAGAACTGGCGATAGGTCTTCCCCTTGCGGCGGTAGCCCACCATGAACGCCTCAAGGGCGGCGAGGCGGGCCGTCTGGTCGGGGGTCATGCCGCGGAGCATACCGCCGGCGCTCTCGAGCTGCGCGGCGGCCGCGGGTAACATGCCGGCATGCTCCCCGAAGGCTTCCGCTGGGCCAAGCGCCACCAATACGACGCCCAAGACAGTGCGCTGGTGCTCGATAGCACTCAAGTGGCCATGCTGCTTGATCGTCTGGACGGCAGTTGGTTCGTCAGGCTGTGGGCGCACTGGAGCATCCGCGAGCCGCTGGTTACGCGGTCGTGCACCAGCTTGGACGCCGGCCGGGCGGGCATCGAGGCTTGGGCCTGCCGGCACGAGGCGCAGATCCGGGACGAGGTAGCCCGTCAGGTGTGGAGGGCCGGCTAGGTCAGCCGCGGATCTCGGTGATGTCCGTCACCTTGCCGCCGCTGAACTCGATGTTCACCTGCTTGCCGTTGAGGTAGTACTCCCACCGCTCGCCGATGCCTGCGCCGTAGTGGTTCTGCAGCTGCACGATGCGGTCGGGCTGGCGCCCCGCCTTCTGGATCACGGATCCGGCGCTGTCACCGACGGATACGACGCCGCGATCGAAGCGGACGCTGAAGTCGGCCAGGGCCGCGGTGCTGGCCAGGGCCAGCAGGATTGCAAGGATGATGCGCATTGGACGTTCCCTCTTGTTGATTAGCAGCCTAACGATGACCCGGCAGGGTGCGCATCGGAAAATTTCTCGCGAAGCCATCACCCTGCAGGTGTGTAACCCTTTGATCTGTTTAGGTCGATTCTGACGGTTCTGGAGCCTGTTGATTCGATTGGAAACGCTTTGAATTCAAGACGATGCCGCTGTCATGGAACAAGTCTGGGGGACAAGTGGTCGTCGGTTCAAATCCGGCTACCCCGACCATTGATCGACGAAGCCCGCCTTGTGCGGGCTTTCGTTTGTCTGGCGCAGGCAGGTTCGCTGGTACCGGGCCCCGGAACCGGTCGGCAGCAAGACGCCCGAGCCGACCTACAATTGCCGCGTTGCCTGTTCAGGAAACCCCATGCACGCATTGTTTCGCAGCCTGTGCCTGCTCGCCTGTCTCGCCCTTCCCGCCCAAGCGCAATCGGGTTCGCAACTGACGGGCACGGCGCCGGCGGACGGACAGGTGGTTGCGCAACGCGCGGTGCAGGACGGAGCGCTGGCCCCCAGCGACGCGATCGTCGACATGGACACAGTGGTCGTATCGGGCGCGCAGCCAGGTCCAGGCATGTGGAAGGTGTCCAAGGGCGACCACGTGCTCTACATCCTGGGCACGCTGTCGCCGCTGCCCAAGCGCATGGACTGGGTTTCGCGCGACGTCGAGGACGTGATCGCCCGCTCTCAGGCGGTGATCCTGCCGCCGTCGGTGGCGGTGAGTTCCGATACCGGGTTTTTCCGCTCGCTGCTGCTGGTGCCGTCGCTCCTGCGCGCGCGCAACAACCCGGAGGGCAAGAGGCTCCAGGACGTGGTGTCGTCGGCCCTGTATGCGCGCTGGCAGCCGCTCAAGGCACGCTACCTGGGTCGCGACCGGGCCGTGGAGAAGCGCCGGCCGATCCTCGCCGCGCAGGAACTCTACGAAGCGGCGATGCGCAAATCGGGACTGGAACAGGACGACCGTGTCGGCCAGGTGGTGGAGAAGGCCGCCAAGCGCGTGCGCGTGCCGCTGCTGCCGGCGCAGGTGAAGCTGGTGGTGAAGAATCCCAAGGCGGCGCTGAAGGAATTGAACGCCATGTCGCTGCACGATGCGGGCTGCTTCGCCGGTACGCTGTCGCGGATCGAAGCCGACCTGGGCACGATGCGGATGCGTGCCAATGCCTGGGCGGTCGGCGATATCGACGCGTTGCGCGCGCTGCCGTTCCGCAACCAGTACATCGATTGCGTCAACGCGATCACCGAAACCGGCCTGGCGCAGCGGCTGGGATTCGGCGACGTGGTGCAACGGGTCGGCGACACCTGGATCCAGGTGGCTGAAGACGCGTTGGCGCGAAACCGCACGACCTTCGCCACGCTACCGGTCAACCAGCTGCTGCAGCCCGAGGGCTACGTCGAGCGGCTGCGGACCAAGGGCTACGTGATCGAGGCGCCCTGAGCGGGCGACGACCCAGCGCGGCAGAGCAGAGGACCGCTGCGGCGCCGAGGTTGTCGACCTGACAGCCGCTGATGACCTGCGAAGGACGGCTGGTGCACGGCAATGCCTCGCTTGATGCGTAGCCCGTAGCCTGCCCCTATTCGTAGACCTTCTGGCACGCCTCGCAGAAGAACGCGCGCCGATGGGCGGCGCCGAAGGACTTCACGTAGCTGATGCGGTGGCCGTCGCGCGGACACGTCTGCTTGGTGTGCACCTGGTAATGCTTTTTCAGCTCGAACGCCTTGCGCCAGCGGTAGAAGTCGAAGCTGTAATCGCGCGCTTCGCGCACCAGATCGCCGAGCTTGCGCGGCGACAGGGCGCCGACCCGGCTGCCCGGGTGCAGCCGGATGCGATGCAGGACTTCGTTCTTGATGATGTTGCCGACGCCCGCGAACACGTCCTGGTCGAGCAGTACGTCGGCGACCAGGCGGTCGGGCCTTGCGCGCAGCTTGCGACGCGCCTGCGCCGGATCCCACTCGTCGGCCATCACGTCGCCCGACCAGTCGTAGAGTTCGTCCAGCGGCTCGGAGAGGAAGCGGACCGAGCAGGCGTAGAAGTTGATTTCGCGATCGCGGGTGAAGCCGAGCGAGAGCCTCGGCGTCGCGTCCTTGCGTTCGTCGATCAGCCACCTGCCGTAGAGCAGGAAGTGGATGCGAATGGTGAACGGATCGAATTCCAGCAGCAGCTGTTTGCCCCAGTTGCGCACGCGTCGCAGGGTCTTGCCGTCGATGTCCGAGATCGGCTGCCGGGAGTTGCCGGCGACCCGCAGCACGCGCTTGCCGGCGAACGGTTGCAATGCTTCGCGCAGGATGACGAGGGACGGACCTTCGGGCATGCGGGGCGGATGGAGGCGGGGCATTCGACACTAGGCCGGACGGCGTGAACGCCGCGACAGCCCGACAGCGACAGCCGCCGGCGTACCACGACCGATCAGTGCAAGCTGCACGTCGCGATGCCATCGGACCGGGCGATTCAAGCCACGTTGGCGTCAGATGCGCAGTGCGACCCGATCCGGCGAAGCGTTCGCCGAACAAGGTGCCCGATCCGCGCGGCGACGCGGCTGCCGAGTGAGTCGAACAGCGACGACGCCGAGGGTTTCGCCCGCGTCAGCTGGCCGCGGTGCGCGCGGTTTGCAGGGGCGGCCTGGCCAGCCCGGGCCAGCGTGCCAGCAGGGCGGCGCGGATGCCGGCAACGTCCAGGCCGGCTTCGGCCAGCAGGTCTTCGCGGCTGGCGTGGTGCTGGAACGTGTCGGGCAGCCCCAGGTGCAGGATCGGCAGGACCACGCCGGACGCGTTCAGCAGTTCGGACACCGCCGACCCGGCGCCGCCCATGACCACGTTGTCTTCCAGCGTCGCGAATCCGTCGTGCGAGCGGGCCAGTTCGAGGACCAGCTCGCGGTCGAGCGGCTTGACGAACCGCATGTTGACCACGGTGAGGTCCAGCTCTTCGCCGACCTGTTCGGCTGCCGGCACCATCGCCCCGAACGCGAGCAAGGCGACGCGCGCGCCGCGGCGACGCAACTGCGCCTTGCCGATCGGCAGCGTATCGAGCTCGGGTTGCACCGCGACGCCTGGGCCGCTGCCGCGCGGGTAGCGCACCGCGGCCGGGCCGTCGAAGCGGAAGCCGGTGGACAGCATCTGCCGGCACTCGTTCTCGTCCGCCGGCGCCATCACCACCATGTTCGGGACGCAGCGCAGGTAGGAAAGATCCAGGTTGCCGGCATGGGTGGCGCCGTCGGGTCCGACTACGCCGCCGCGATCGATCGCGAACAGCACGTCGAGGTTCTGGATCGCGACGTCGTGCACCAGCTGGTCGTAGCCGCGCTGCAGGAAGGTCGAATAGATAGCGACCACCGGCTTCGCGCCTTCGCAGGCCATGCCCGCGGCGAGCGTCACGGCGTGCTGCTCGGCGATGGCGACGTCGAAGTAGCGCTCCGGGTATTCCTTGCTGAAGCGCACCAGGCCCGAGCCCTCGCGCATCGCCGGGGTGATGCCCATCAGCTTGTCGTCGGCCGCGGCCATGTCGCACAGCCAGTCGCCGAACACGTCGGTGTAGGTCGCCTTCCTGACCGCGCCAGGCTTCTTGACCACGCCCAGCTCGGGATCGAACGGCGACACCGCGTGGTAGCCGATCTGGTCGCCTTCCGCGAGTTCGTAGCCTTTGCCCTTGGTGGTGATGACGTGCAGCAGCTGCGGTCCCTTGAGCTTGCGCAGCACCTTCAGCGCGGCGACCAGCGCCTTGACGTCGTGGCCATCGATCGGCCCGGTGTAGTGGAAGCCCATTTCCTCGAACAGGGTCGACGGCACGAACATGCCCTTCCAGTGTTCCTCCCAGCGGCGCACGAACTTCGCCGCCGGCTTGCGCTTGTCGCCGAGCAGCTTCTTGCCGCCTTCGCGCAGCGCGTTGAGGGTATTGCTGCCGGTGGCGCGGCCGAGCATCTTGGTCAGGCCGCCGACGTTCTCGCTGATCGACATGCGATTGTCGTTGAGGACCACCAGCAGGTCGGGTTCCGGTTCCATGCCGCCGGCGTGGTTGAGGGCCTCGAACGCCATGCCCGCGGTCATCGCGCCATCGCCGATGACCGCAACGACCCTGCGGTCGTTGCCGGCGCGCGCATTGGCGATCGCCATGCCCAGCGCCGCCGAGATCGAAGTCGACGAATGGCCGACGCCGAAAGTGTCGTATTCGCTTTCCTCCCGCTTCGGAAACGGCGCCACGCCGCCGGCCTGCTTCACGGTGTGGATCTCGTCGCGGCGCCCGGTCAGGATCTTGTGCGGATAGCTCTGGTGGCCGACGTCCCAGACGATGCGGTCGTCCGGCGTGTCGTAGAGCGCATGCAGGGCGACGGTCAGTTCGATCACGCCGAGCCCGGCGCCGAAATGACCACCCGACTTGCCCACCGATTCGATCAGGTAGGCACGCAGTTCGTCGGCGATGGCGGGCAGTTCGGCTTCGTCGAACTGGCGCAACTCGGCCGGGGAGTCGATGCGCGAAAGGCGCGGATAGCGCGAAGAGTCGATCATCCCGGCATTTTCCCCTCCACCGTCGTGACGGGCAAGGCAAACCGGCTTTTGCGCGGCGTGCGGGGCGTCGCGCTTGTGCCGGCGCCGTCACCGCGGCAGCCGGCATTGCGACATTGCGCGAAACCGTACGTACGGCCAGGCAAGGTCGCCGGAGGGGGCCGCCGGGCGGCGGCGCGCGTTATTTTCCGCGCAGGCGCCCGAACAGGCCGGTCGGCTTGGTCGCCTCGATCGGCTCGACGGGTTCGTCGGGAGCGAGGTCGGCGAATCCGGTGGCGAGGCTGGCGTTGATGAAATCGGCTACGTCGGATACCGGCATGCCGCTGGCCTCGGCGAGCTCACGCACCGTCGCCGGGCCCTTCATCATCGCCGTGGCGATGCGGAAATGCTTGGGATACTCGCGTTCGGTCTGCGGCCACTTGTTGAGACGGTAGCGGCCGTCGGGATCGTGGCCGGGCAGCAGCGCACCCTTGCCGGCCAGCAGGGCATCGAGCCACTGCAGGCGCTGCAGCGGCTGCGCGGCGCCGGCTGCGGTGCTTTCACGGCTCCAGTCCGCGTCGTCGACATCCACGAAGTCTTCGCGCTGCACCACCGACGCGAACGCGGGGGCCAGCGGCTTGAGCGCCGCCGGGCCGTGGTAGCTGCGGTTCGACGGATCGATCAGCAGGACGACGCCATCGCCACTGCGATAGCGCACGCGGCGTTCGAGGGCGCCGGGCGCGAGCCAGTCGCCCAGGCGCCGCTCGCGCGGTGCGGCTGGTTGCGGGGCGGACTCTGTCGCCGGTGGGGCGGCGGCAACAGGTGCAGCCGCGGTTGCAACGGGTGCAGCGGAATCCGGTGCGCGCTCTTCGATCGCCGGAGCGGGGTCGTCGGTCGCATCGGATGCGGTTTGCGTGACGGCCGGGGTGCCTGGCACGCGCTCCGTCGGCGAGGCTGCGGGAGGTGACGGCGCGGGCTGCGGCGCAGGAGATGGGGGCGAGGAGGCTGCCGGCGGTGCGAGATCCGCTGCGGCGGCGGCCCTTGGCGCGGAGTCGCTGGCTGCCTCGGGCACGGAGACGCCGGCCTGGGCCGCGACGTCGCGCAGCAGGGTCGAGAACGAGTCGCTGTCGAAAGGTCGCCCCAGCCGGAAATCGGTTTGCGAGCGAGGTGCGGTGGTCAGCCCGATCACGTGCTTGCCCGCGGCGTGCAGGCGCAACCAGCTCATCGGCCCGTACATGCTGTCCATGTCGACCATGATGTGTTCGGCCTCGGTTTCCGGCACCAGCTGCCAGAGGCTGCCGATCCGCGCATTGGCGTGGATGAAGGCGGCCTTCAGTGCGGTTTCGGTGGCCGGATCCATCCCGGTCAGGCCAAGGGTCAAGGGCATCGTCACAGTCCGGCGTTTCGCAGCCCACGAGTGTTGCCAAGTGCGCGGCGCGCGTCAACGCGCGTGCTGCGGCAGCTTGTGGCCCGTCCGCGTCAGTTGCTGCCATGCCGCGAGGCGCGATCGGCCGCGCATCCGGGAAAAGTGAGACGTAGAGCGCAGCGCGCGCGACTGGCGTTCGCGGGGTAGCGCGGATGGAACGGGCGTCCATCGGGGAACAGCCGCGCCCGGAACCCGTCCGCACGGACCAGACTGGGAAGGCCAGCGACAGACGAGTTGCAACTGCGTTCGAAAAACATGGAGGTCGCAGCGTGCGGCGCGTGCCGGTTCGCGCTCGAACGCGAGGGGCAGCCAGGCGGATGCGATCAGGCGCCGAAGCGGCGCGAGCGCTTGGGGAGATGGTGCTTCAGGAACGCCATCTGGTCGGCGAGGATGTTGCGGTTGCTCAGGATCAGATGCTCGACCCAGCTCGGGCGATAGGGCACCGCGAGCAGCGGCATCGACGCCTGCTGCGGCGTGCGCCCGCCCTTGCGGGAGTTGCAATGGAAGCAGGCGGACACCACGTTTTCCCAGCTGTCACGCCCGCCCTGCGACAGCGGCTTGACGTGATCGCGCGTGAGCTGCTGGCGGCTGCAGTCGCGGCCGCAATACAGGCACAGGTGCTGGTCGCGCGCGAACAGTGCGGCGTTGGTGAGGGCAGGCGTGGGATCGAGGGCGTGCGCGCGGGCGTGGCCGCGGGCGGCGATGATCGGGTGCAGGGGCTGGACGCTGCGTTCGCCGCTGAGACGGTTGGTGCCGCCGTACACCACCAGGCAGGGGTCGCCCAGGGTCCACGCCACCGCGCCGCGCGCATACAGGCAGGTGGCATCCTGCCAGCTCATCCAGTCGAGCACGCGGCCGTGGGCGTCGAGCGAGAGCAGGCGCACGGCATCGAGTCGCGCGGGATGTGGGTCAGCGGTGCGATGGGTCGAAGCGGCGGCAGCCGGGTCCGCGAGGTCCCCGGTCCGGATCAGGCGAAGATTCGCTCTGTCGGTCTCCATCGGGCGACCAGCTTATACCCGATTGTTTGCGTTTTGGTAGCGCGTGCGCGCGCCCGCAGTCGCCGACGCCACGGTCGGGCAGGCGGAGGCGTCGTACGGGGCATCGGATGCGCTGTATCGCGCTGTCGCCGGATTCGGCTCGCCCTGACCTGGCGCTGGTACCGCGGCCAGGTTTCAGTCGAACCGGTCGGCGTCCATCGTCATCAGCGACGCAGCGCCGCTGTCGATCGCGGCCTTGTGCGCAAGCGTGCGCGGCAGGATGCGGGCGAAGTAGAAGCGCGCGGTCTCGCGCTTGGCGTCCTTGAACGCCTGCGGCTGCGACGAGGCATCCGCGGCGGCAACGCTGCGCGCCCACCAGTAGGCCAGCGCCATGTAGCCCGAATAGAACAGGTAGTCGTATGCGGCGGCACCGATCTCGTCGGCGTCGCCCATTGCGCGCTTGCCGATCGCCAGCGTCAGCGCCTGCCATTCGCCGGCCTTGGCGCGCAGCGGTTCGAGGAACTCGCGCAGCGCCCCGTCCTCTGCGTGCGCCTGGCAGAACGCCTCGACCATCCCGAGGAACACGCGCAGCCCGGCGCCCTGCAGCTGCATCGTCTTGCGACCCATCAGGTCCAGGGCCTGGATCCCGGTGGTGCCTTCATACAGCGTGGTGATGCGCGCGTCGCGCGCGAGCTGCTCCATGCCGTGCTCGGCGATGTAGCCATGGCCGCCGAAGCATTGCAGTGCGTGGTAGGTGCACTCCACGCCCCATTCGGTCAGGCAGGCCTTGACGATCGGGGTGAGGAAGCCGAGCAGGGCGTCGGCGCGTTCGCGCTCGCCGGCGTCGTCGGCATGGGCGACGATGTCCACCAGCGAGGCGGCGTGGTAGCCGAGCACGCGCCCGCCTTCCACCAGCGCCTTCTGGGTGAGCAGCATGCGGCGCACGTCGGGATGGACGATGATCGGATCGGCCGGCTTGTCGGGGAACTTGGCTCCGGTGAGCGAACGCATCTGCAGCCGCTCGCGGGCATAGCGCAGCGCGTTCTGGTACGCGCGGTCCGCCAGCCCCAGGCCCTGCAGGCCCACTGCCAGGCGCGCGGTGTTCATCATGGTGAACATCGCCATCAGGCCCTTGTTGGGCTCGCCGATCAGCCAGCCCTGGGCGTCATCGAAGTTGATCACGCAGGTCGCCGAGCCGTGGATGCCCATCTTGTGTTCGATCGCGCCGCAGCGCACCGCGTTGCGTTCACCGACGTGGCCGTCGCGGTCCACGCGCAGCTTGGGCACGATGAACAGCGAGATGCCCTTGCTGCCCGCCGGGGCGTCCGGCAGCCGCGCCAGCACCAGGTGCACGATGTTGTCGGTGAAGTCGTGCTCGCCGGCGGTGATGAAGATCTTGGTGCCGGTGATCGCGAAGCTGCCGTCGTCGCGCGGTGCGGCGCGGGTCTTGAGCAGGCCCAGGTCGGTGCCGCAATGCGGCTCGGTCAGGCACATGGTGCCGGTCCAGCGGCCGTCGACCAGCGGCTTGAGGAAGACCTCCTGCTGCCATGTTTCGCCGTGATGCAGCAGGGCCTCGGTGGCGCCGTGCGAAAGCAGCGGGAAATTGCCCCAGGCCAGGTTCGCCGCGTCGATCATTTCCTTCAGCGGGATCGCCGCCAGATGCGGCATGCCCTGGCCGCCGAACTCGACCGGCGACGCCAGTCCCGACCAGCCGCCGTCGACGAACTGCGCGTAGGCCTGCTTGAAGCCCGGCGGCGTGGTGACCGCGCCGGTGGCCTGGTCGTAGCCGCAGCCGACCTCGTCGCCAACCCGGTTGAGCGGCGCCAACACGGTTTCGGTGAAGCGTGCCGATTCGTCGAGCACCGCGTCGATGATGTCGCCGGTGGCTTCGGTGAAACCGAGCCTGGCGAACAGCGCCTCGGCGCCGAGCACATCGTGGAGGGCGAAGCGGATGTCGTGCAGGGGGGCCTGGTAGGTGCTCATGCCGCGATCTTGTTTCCAGTTCGGATGGGGTTGGCGAATGCGGCGACGACGGTGGTCGCCGGGTGCGCTAGCGCAGCACGCCGGGCAGGCCGGGGACCGGGGTCAGGCCGCTGGTGCGCTTGATGTCGAAGCTGCGCGAGCCCTTGTCCTCGGGAGCGGCCCGCAGCGTGCCTTCGAGCGCGTAGCCGATGCCGTGGTTGCCGCCGAGCGCGTCGGCGAGCGCGATGCGCGCCGCCGAAGTGGGGGTGTGGGTCAGGGTCACCACGTCGGCCGACTCCGGGCCGATCGAGATGCCGGCGTTGCCCTGCAACGTGCCCGCGGGCTGGTCGCCAAGGGTCACCGCCAGGTCGATCGCCTCGAAACGCATCGGGATGCTGCTGTAGTTCTGCAGGCGCAGCTCCACCGACCAGCTGCCATCGGCGCGCACCGTGAGCTGCTGGATGCTGGCGCTGGGTTCGGACACGCGCCGCACCGGGCCGTTACTGCAGGCGCCGAGCAGCAACGCGGTGGCTGCTGCGAGAAACAGGAACGACAACCCGCGACGATGCATGACCGATCCCCAGTGGGTAGAGAGGAGGACCGGAAAATACCACGGCGTATGGGCTCGGCGCGAAGCCGCTGTTGGGGGCTGGGTTCCGGTCGCCGCGAGGCATCGGCCCAGGGCCGAGCGGTGCCGGTGCGCCGGCATCAACACCGGGTCAGGTACCGCCGGATACGCAGCGCGCGTTTCACCGGCGCGAAGACAATCCGGCCCACGTCGGGTTCGCTACGCCGCTACGGCATGTGTCGCACGCCACACCCGTCCGGGCTGGCTGTCGGAAGTGCGCATCGTCACTTGCCCTCGTGACGCCGGGCAACCAGTTCCGCGATGTAGCGCTGCAGGCTGACCGTACCGCGTAACGGCGTATCGCTGAACTCGAATCCGCCGTCGACGCTGGCTTTGCTCATTCGCGCGTAGGAAGTGGCCGCCTTCTCCGAGAAACCTTGGCTGAGGAATGCATCTTTCCACCCGGCGCGCGGCGTGATGTCGAGTCCCACCGGCTTGCCCAGCGCACGCGCAAAAGCGTCGGCGACCTGGCGGACGGTATAGCGTTCGGGCCCCTCGACTTCCCGGATCGCGATGTCATCCGTCCCCGAAAGCAGGCGATCGGCGGCGAACCTGCCCAGATCCGCAGGTGCGACCATCGGGATCGCAAGATCGGCCGGGAAGATCGTGCTCAGCTTTCCGGTTGTTTCGACCGATTCGAGCAGCCCGTCCCAGTTGCTCATGTAGTACGCGCCACGATTGATCGCGGCAGGAATCGGCTGGCGGCGAAGACCCCGCTCCAGCTCCCAAAGCACATTCAGGTCGCCCAGGCATTCGCCTTCCTGCGCCCCGCCGGTGGACGCAGCGACGACTTTCTCCAGGCTTGCCCCTTCCAGCGCTTCGAGGATCTTGGCAGCCGTGCGCCGCTCGATGGTGTCAGTGTCCTGTGCGACATCGGCAGGGGGGTTCAGCAGAAAGGCGCGCTTCGCGCCACGGAAGGCAGCGCGGAGACTGTCGACGTCCTCGACATCGGCCTGGGCGAAGCGCGCTCCCTGGTCGCGCAGGCGCGAGGGGCCGTCGACAGCGCGGGTGATGACGATGACCTGCTCGCCGCGCCAGAGCAGTGCTTCTGCAACGGCAGACCCGACATGTCCCGTTCCACCCATGATGGCGTGCATGACCAGCTCCTGTTCGGAAAGCACCAGCGTGGGCGAGGGCAGTGTCAGGTCCTGTCAGGAGTCGCTAGAACTCGGCCTTGGGTTCGAGCCGTCTAAACTCCGCGAGGAGTTCCTGTCGAGAGCGGGGCGGCGATTCGGCCAGGACCTCGGCAAGCTCGATGCGATCGATGCGGAAATTGCGGAACGCCCGGCGCGTCTCGCACCAGGCGCCGAGCATTTCGATTTCGTCAAACCAGCCGAGCACCGTGGGCCAGACGACGCGCTGGCGCGCCTGCTTGCCAGCCGATCGGTAGCGCAGGCGGAGCTTGCGTTCCTCGCTGATCGCCTGCCGCACGATGCCGAGCGTCGCGTCTCTTGGGGTTCTCGGCGGGCCAACCAGGAACGGCGCCAGACGCGCGCCATGGTCATCGAAACGGGAAGGCGCGGCCGAAGCGAGTTTCGCGCGCACATGCGAAGCGGATTCGACCAGCGCGGGGTCGCCGCGACGCAGCACGAAGCGCAGGCCCAGGAGAATCGCAGCGGCTTCCTGCTGGTTGAAGCTCAGTGGAGGCAGGAAGTAATCGCCTCGGAGCAGATAGCCGACCCCGGCACTGCCTTCGACGACGGCGCCGCGACTTGCGAGGACGCGCATGTCGCGATAGATCGTTCGCTCGCTGACTTCAAAGCGCTCGGCCAGCGCCTTCGCCGTCACGGGCCGGCGACGCGCGCGCAGGGCCTGGAGAATGGCAAGGAGGCGCTCGCTGCGCACCATCGGAAGAGACCACTGATCTGGGGTTGCTTTCGCTGGGTAGGCGAGGATAGAGCAGGTCGCAGGCACGTCGTGTGTAAAGGGCATCGCGCCGGTGCATGCCGAAGGCCGACAGAGGTCTTGATCAGAACCCGGGCAAGAGCGCGCGGAAACCCGTGCCCCGACCTGCGCGGACTCCGGTTGCGGCCGTGCAGACCATGCTCGGAAAATGCGCCAACCCGACCACTTTCCTCGCGAGTCGTCAATCAGTGCCGCGGTCCTTGGGCACCAAGCCCTGGCCGGGCATGCGCGGCCTGGCGCACCCGCACAAAACGAAAACGCCCCGCTCTGAAGAAGCGAGGCGAACGGTGTACTTGTGGTGGCCGGGGACGGAATCGAACCGCCGACACGGGGATTTTCAATCCCCTGCTCTACCAACTGAGCTACCCGGCCGGAACGCATCGGCGCTGGGCCGTGCGAGGGCGAGATGATACGGGGCCGGGCGACAGGCGGCAAGCCAATCCGCATCCCGGCTGAATGGCGGCGACAGGCTTGACCGGATCCTGCGCGGTGGCGGCGCATGATCGGGGCTCCGCAAGCAATCGCACCGCGATATGGAGCCGCGATGAAAACCTTCCCGACCCTTGTGTGGCTGTCCCTGGTCATGGCGACCGCGTCCTGCGCGAGCACGGGCATGAGCGATGCCGACGAGCTGGCCACCTATCGCGCGCACGCCGGTGCGCCCGTGCGCAGTTTCCAGTTCTTTGGCCAGATCAACGGCTGGACCCCGCTCGGCGACAGCGCGGTCGCGGTGTGGACCAAGCCCAGCGAAGCCTGGCTGCTGGAGCTCTCCGGCCGCTGCCCGGGCATCGACTTCGCGCCTGCCATTACCGTGACCAGCCAGCTCAACCGGGTCAGCGCGAAATTCGACAAGGTGGTGCCGCTGGGCTCGGGGACGATGGACATTCCGTGCCAGATCAGCGAGATCCGCCCGCTCGACGTCAAGGCGATCAAGCAGGCGGAAAAGTCCGCGCGCGATCAGCCCGCGGCGGGGTCTTCGGGCACGTAGCCGGCCGGCGCTTCGGAACCGCCGGAGAACAGGAACTTTTCCATCTCGGTCTCCAGGAAGGCCCGGTGCTTGGGATCCAGCGGCGAGAGCCGGTTCTCGTTGATCAGCATGGTCTGGTGCGCCAGCCAGGCCGCCCAGCCGGCCTTGCCGATGCCCGCAAACACGCGCCTGCCCAGTTCGCCAGGCCAAGGCACGAAGTCCAGGCCCTCGGCGTCTTTGTTCTCATACTGGCAATGCACCCTGCGGCTCATGTCGGTGGATCCTCGTGTTCGGGGCGGAGCTGCGTTTCGAGCAGCGTCCTGATCGGCGCCGGGATGCCCAGCGTCCGAAGTTCGTCGCGTGCCACCCAGCGTAGGTCGTCATTGTCGCCGACCGTGTCGCGCATCGCGACTTCGCGCCAACGCAGCGGCTGCAGCGCAAGCCGGTAGTGGGTGAAACCGTGGGCGATCGCCTCGAGCGGTTCGCCGTGGTCGTAGTCGCCATTGACATGCCCCCCGAACCATTCGCGGGCCGCGGCGTGCGTGGCGGCCTCCGGTAGCGACCACAGCGCGGCCCACGCCCCCGTGGTTGGGCGCCGCTGCAGCAGCACGCGCCCGTCCGCATCGCGCAGCAGCAGCACGTGGGCGCTGCGCTCCGGCAAGGGCTTGCCGGGCTTTGCTGTCGGCAGCACGGCGACGCGGCCGGTGGCCAGCGCAACGCAGCCGCCTTGCAGCGGGCACAGCACGCATGCCGGATCGTGGCGCGTGCACAGGGTGGCGCCGAAATCCATCTGCGCCTGGGTGTAGTCGGCCATTCGCGCGGAGGGCAGGTGCGACTGTGCGATTTCCCACAGCACTTTCTCCACCTTCGGCAGGCCGGGCCAGCCCTCGATGCCGTGGTAGCGGCACAGCACGCGCTTGACGTTGCCGTCGAGGATCGCGAAGCGGTCGCCCCAGGCCTGCGACAGGATCGCCCCCGCGGTACTCCGGCCGATGCCGGGCAGGGCGACCAGTGCGTCGAAATCCCGAGGCAGGTCGCCGCTGTGGAGTTCGACGCAGGCTCGAGCCGCTGCGTGCAGGTTGCGGGCGCGGGCGTAGTAGCCCAGCCCCGACCACAGGGCGAGGACGTCGTCGAGCGGCGCTGCGGCCAGCGATGCCACGTCCGGCAGGGCGCCGACGAAACGCTCGAAGTAGGGCACCACCACCCGCACCTGCGTCTGCTGCAGCATGATTTCCGACAGCCAGACGCGGTACGGCGAGCGCGGATGCTGCCAGGGCAGGTCGTGGCGGCCGGAAACATCGAACCAGGCCAGCAGGCTTGTGGCGAACGTGTCGACATCGCGCGCCGCGCTCATGGCGCGGCGTCCCGTGGCAGCGAGGGATCTTCGATCCGGATCTCGACGCCCTCGAGCTGCGCGCCGGAGATCTCGAGTCGCGGCGTGGAAAGATGGCCCGACAGCGGCGGCAGCGGCGACCCGTTCGCCGCCGACGCCATCCATGTCGTCACGTCGGGCAGGCGGAAGCGCGCATCGAGCCGGGTCTCGTCGCGGCGCAGGCGCAGCGAGGCGGGGTCGGACAGATTGGCGCGGCCCAGGTAGTGCAGCGTGAACGGCAGCGGCGCATCGGACTCGCCGATTGGCGGTGGCAATGCCGGCCACGCTTCGGGCCAGTCAGCGAGCTTGCCTTCCATGTCGAGCAGCAGGCGCTTGCCGTGGGCCAGCGTGCCGCCGGCATCGATGTCCGGGACCAGGCCGTCGCCGCGCAGCGCGATGCCGGCCGGGGCGAGCGCCAGCGTGCCGCCGCGCAGCAAGAGCGGCGAGGTGATCGCGAAAGCGAACGGCAGCCGGGTATCACCGGATTCGTAGCGGCCGCCCACGCGCGCGCGCAGGCGTTGGCTGCGGATGCCGTCGTCGCCGAAGTGCAGTGGCGCGGAGAGCCAGACCCTTGCCGGCAGGCGCCAGCTGCCGGAGGAAGCCGTCACCGGGCCGACGATGGCGATGCCGGCGTCGTTGGCCGGTCGCGACATGGCCACGGCCAGGTCGAAGCGCAGTGCGAGCTCGCCCGCCGCGAAGCGCCCTGAGGCGCGCCCTTCGACGCGCCGGTCCGGCTGAAATCGTGGCAGCGAGATCGCGAGCCCGTCGACGCGCCAGCCGTCGCCGTCGATGCGTCCGTCGCTGACCTGCAGGCCATCGCTGAGCGTGGGCATGCGCGATTTGCCGGGCGGGCGCGTCGCCAGCCAGTGCTGCAGCGCCGGCAGGTCGAGCACCGGGGCATCGAGTTCGATGCGGGTGATGTCCAGTTGCTCGCCGCGGCTGCGCACGGTCGACCACGGCACCGAGACATGCATGCGCTGTGCTCGCAGCAGCGGCGTTTCGGCGCCCGGCTCGTGCACGGCCACGTTGCGTACGACCAGCAGAGGGCCGCCGCGCAGGCGGTATTCGCTGGTGCCGGTGGCGGTGATTTCCAGGCCCAGCGACTTGCCGAGCGTGTGGAGCACGAAGCCGGTGACGCGCTGCGGTTGGAGGAGCAGGGACAGGCCCAGCCCAAGCAGGACCAGGAGCACGGCTGCGGCGGCGAGGAGAATGATCGCGCGCTTCTTATGCATCGGCGGCGTCCGATGGTATTGCCGGTGGGGTCGGTTCCTGCGCCCGATGCATGGACTGCCATGGCATCAAGGACGATAGGCTTCTCACCGTGAAGGATGGAGTCGCCGTGCCTTGCCGGTGCAAGCAATCCTGTGGGAGCGGCTTGATCTGCGCGCCGTTTGCGAGGAGACCAGGCGAAGCGAGAAGCTCGCGGCCGAGGCCGCTCCTGCATGGCTTCAGCGATGGCGGCAGCGAACGATGCGCCGCCGCCGGACTAGGCGCTGCCCAGCTCACCGGGCAGCAGCGCGTCGACAAAGGCTTCGGCGTCGAACACGCGCAGGTCCTCCGGGCGTTCGCCGATGCCGGCGTAGCGGATCGGAATGCCGAACTCGCGCGCCAGCGCGAACACCACGCCGCCCTTGGCGCTGCCGTCGAGTTTGGTCACGACCAGGCCGGTGACCCCGGCCGCGGCGTGGAACTGGCGCAGCTGCGACAGCGCGTTCTGGCCGGTGGTGCCGTCGATCACCAT
Organism: Luteimonas notoginsengisoli; assembly: GCF_042648885.1. Lineage (NCBI taxonomy): Bacteria > Pseudomonadati > Pseudomonadota > Gammaproteobacteria > Lysobacterales > Lysobacteraceae > Luteimonas > Luteimonas notoginsengisoli. The sequence goes on from NZ_JBHRYF010000001.1 coordinate 646,636, forward strand.
CAGCACCTCATGCGGCGCGGCCGGATCGAGCTTGCCGAGCACGCGCTTGATCTTGCCCAGCTCGGCCATCAGCCCCTGCTGCGTGTGCAGTCGGCCGGCGGTGTCGGCAATCAGCACGTCGACGCCGCGTGCCTTCGCCGCCTGCAGCGCGTCGAATGCGACCGATGCGGCGTCCGCGTTCTGCCCCTGCGCAATCACCGGCACGCCGTTGCGTTCGCCCCACGCCTGGAGCTGGGCCACCGCGGCGGCGCGGAACGTGTCGCCGGCGGCCAGCATCAGGCTGCGGCCCTCGTCCTTGTAGCGCCGCGCCAGCTTGCCGATGGTGGTGGTCTTGCCGACGCCGTTGACGCCGACGGTGAGGATCACGAATGGCCTGGCGCGGTCGTCGATCACCAGCGGTCTGGCGACCGGCTGCAGCAGCGCGACCAGCTCCGCCCGCAGCGCCACGAGCAGCGCGCGCGCGTCGCTGAACTCGCGCGCTTTCATCCGCTTGCGCAGGTGCTCGACCAGCTGCGTGGTGGCGGTGACGCCGACGTCGGCGGTGATCAGTGCGGTCTCGATCTCGTCGAGCAGGTCGTCGTCGAGCTTGGGGTTGCGCGAAAACAGTCCGCCGAGCCCCCGCGCGATGCCGCTGCCGCGCAGGCGTTCGCGCCAGCCGGGCTTGCCGGGTGCGGCAGCGGGCTTCTCCTGCACCCGAGGTGGCGGCGCGGCAACGTCGATCGAAAGCGCCGGCGCCTGCATTGCGCCCTGCGCGGGCAGGGCCGGCGCGACCGGGTGTGCCGGCACGTCGCTGGCGATCGGCGGGGCAGCTTCGGGCGCGGGCTTGTCGCCGTCGGCGACCGTGCCGGCGGCGGGGATGGCGGCATCGGGCGTTGCCGCATTGGAGGATTCCGGCGCGCCCGGCGCCTTGGGAAACGCCGCGGCCAGCGCCTCGATGTCCAGGCCGCCCTTGCGGGTCTCGCCGTCGGTGCCGGCGGCCGCACCCTTGTCCTTCTTGCGGCGGAAGAAACTGACCATTCGTCGCCAATGCGGTGGGGGAATGAAATTGTCCGCGCGAGCGCGGAAAATGGTCGATCATGGTAGCACCCGGCATCGAAGCGACCGCATGAAATCCCGCAGTGCGAAAGCGGCCACGGGCGGCCGCGAAGGCAGCGTGCGCATCATCGGCGGGCGCTGGCGCGGCACCCGCTTGCCGGTGCCCGACATGCCTGGCTTGCGGCCCACCTCCGACCGTGCGCGCGAGACGCTGTTCAACTGGCTGCAGCCGGCATTGCCCGGTGCGCGGGTGCTGGACCTGTTCGCCGGCAGCGGCGCCCTGGGCCTCGAGGCGCTGTCGCGCGGCGCCCGCGAAGCGCTGCTGGTGGAACGCGACCCGCTGCTGGTCGAATCGCTGCGGGCCACGGTCGAGCGGCTGCACGCCGGCGGCGAAGCCACGCCCGTCCGCGCTGACGCGCTGGCCCTGCTGCGTGCGCCGCTGCACGGGCGTTTCGACATCGTGTTCGTCGATCCGCCCTTCGACAACGACCTGTGGAATGCGGTGCTGGCGGCGTTGCCGCCGTGGCTGGCCGATGACGCGTGGCTGTACCTCGAATCGCCGGCCGACCGCCGACTCGAACCAGGCGCCGGATGGCGCCCGCACCGCGAGGGCGGCAGCCGCGAAGCACGCCACGCCCTGTACCGTCGATCGGGCGGGGGCGCTGCTACACTGCCGCAGGTTCCCGACGACAGCGCGACGAGCACTCCATGAGCGTGGCCCGCAACCGCATCGCGGTCTATCCCGGCACCTTCGATCCGATCACCAGCGGCCACGTCGACCTGGTCGATCGTGCCGCGCCGCTGTTCGAGCGCCTGATCGTCGGCGTCGCCGCAAGCCCCGGCAAGGGGCCGGCGCTGCCGCTGGCGCTGCGCGTGGAGCTGGCGCGCGAGGCGCTGGCCCACCACGAAAACGTCGAGGTGCGTGGTTTCGATTCGCTGCTGGCGCACTTCGTGAAGGAAGTCGGCGGCGGCGTCCTGCTGCGCGGCCTGCGCGCGGTGTCGGATTTCGAGTACGAGTTCCAGCTGGCCAGCATGAACCGGCACCTGATCCCGGAGGTCGAGACCTTGTTCCTGACCCCGGCCGAACAGTACGGCTTCATCTCGTCATCACTGGTGCGCGAGATCTCGCGCCTGGGAGGCGACGTCACCGATTTCGTTCCGCCGGCCGTGGCGCGCGCGCTGCAGGCCGAATGGCAGCGGAGCCGCGAATGAGCACCACCCTCCAACCACCCGTCCAGGGGAGCCACATGAAAACCTTCTCCATGAACATCCTGAGCCACCGCGCGCTGCAAGTCTTCCTCGTCGCCTGCCTCGTGCTGCCGTTTGCGGCATGCAAGAAGGAAGAAGCGCCGAAGGAAACCGTCAAGGCGCCGGTGGCCGCGCCGGCTGGCGACGACATCGCCGCATGGCGCACCTACGTATCCGACGCGGTGACCCGCAACATGGGCGGCGTCAGCAACCAGCCTTACGTGTACCTGCTGCCGGGTGAAAACTCCGAAGGCTTCGAGGGTTCCTACGAACGGCTCGCCGAAAAAGCCGAGACCGACGTCGCCCGCGGCATCATCGCCGGCAACATGCTGGCCTACGCGTCGCCGGCCTCGGCCAAAATGGCGGACATCGTGATTGCCTCGTTCAAGGACGTGCCCGCCGACACCATGAAGGGCGTGCGCGTGCTGTTCATCGGCGACGCGGCCGACGATCCGCGGGTCAAGGCTGCCGTCAGCCCGGCCGGCGTGGACTACGTGTTCATCGAAGCCAAGTGATGCACTGAATCCTCCTTCGCGCGAGGTCCGGAGGGGCGGTGAAGCGGGCGATCAACCTCGCCGGCAACGACACCTTCCCCATCCCGGACCTCCTTTTTTGAAGGAGGAGCAGGTCCAGGCGCCTTGCCCGGTCGCATACACCACCAGCATGTCCCTCAAGATCAACGAACTCTGCGTCAACTGCGATGTCTGCGAGCCAGCCTGTCCCAACCAGGCGATTTCGCAGGGCGAAGCGATCTACGTGATCGATCCGGCCCGCTGCACCGAATGCGTGGGCCATTTCGACGAACCGCAGTGCGTCGTGGTCTGTCCGGTCGAATGCATCGATCCCGATCCGGACCACGTTGAAGGGCGGGAAAGCCTGCTGGCCAAGCTGCGGCGACTGCAGGCAGAGGACAGCGGCGCAGCGCCGCGCCTGGCCGAAGCGCCGACGCCACCGGTCGTGGTGTCGACTGCCTTGTCCTGAGATACCGGGCCGGAAAAGCCGAGGCCTGATGCTAGGCGGCCTCGAGCCCTGCCTCCACGTTTTTGGAGTTCGCATGAAAGCCATCGCACACCTGTTGCTTGTTTCGCTGCTCGCCCTCGCGCCTGCTGTGGCGGCGCCGCGCGCCGCAACGCCGGCCGCGCATCCGCCCGGCGTTGCCATCGCCTCGGGCCATGCGTTGGCCACCGAGGCGGGGCTGCAGGTCCTGCGCGAAGGCGGCAACGCGTTCGATGCGGCGATCGCGGTGTCGTCGACGCTGTCGGTGGTCGAGCCGATCAGTTCGGGATTGGGCGGCGGCGGCTTCTTCCTGCTGCACGACGCCGGCACCGGCAAGGACGTCTTCATCGACGCGCGAGAAACCGCGCCCGCGGCGGCGACCGAAGCCGAATACCTGCTGGAAAACGGCGAGTTCAACCGCGACCGGGCCATGAACGGACCGTGGTCGGCCGGCATCCCCGGCCTGCCGGCGGCGTTCGTGCACATGGCCGAGAAGTACGGGAAGCTGCCGCTGAAGACGACGCTCGCGCCGGCGATGCGCATCGCGCGCGAAGGCTTTCCCGTCTACGCGCGCATGGCCCGGGGCTACGCTTCGCGTCGCGACGTGATGGATCGCTACCCGGGCACGCGCGCGGTGTACCTGGCCAGCGGCAGGCCGATCGCCGAGGGCGACATCTTCCGCCAGCCCGACCTGGCGCACACCCTGGAGCTGCTGGCCGAGAAGGGATTCGACGGCTTCTATCGCGGCGAAACGGCGAAGAAGCTGCTCAAGGGCGTGCACGACGAAGGCGGCAAGTGGACCGCTGCCGAACTCGCCGCCTACCAGGTGCGCGAACGCGCGCCGATCGTATTCGACTACGACGGCTGGAAGATCACCACCGCGCCGCCGCCCTCGTCCGGTGGCATCGCGCTGGCCGAAATGCTGCAGATCCTTGAGCCTTGGGACCTGTCGAAGCTCGACGCCACGCACCGCACCCATCTGGTCGTCGAGGCTATGCGCCGCGCCTATCGCGACCGCACGTTCTATCTCGGCGACCCGGACTTCGTGGAGATTCCGCAGCGCACCCTGACCAGCGCCGACTACGCCGCCGGCCTGCGCGCGACGATCAATCCCGACAAGGCGACGCCCAGCGACATGCTCTCGGGCAAGCAGACGCCGCTGGAAGACGAGGAGACCACCCACTTCTCGATCATCGACGCCGACGGCAACCGCGTGGCCGCGACCCAGACGGTCAACCTGCTGTACGGCTCCGGCCTGATCCCACCCGGCACCGGCGTGCTGCTCAACGACGAGATGGACGATTTCGCGCTGAAGCCGGGCACGCCCAATGCCTTCGGCGTGATGGGCTTTGATGCCAACGCCCCCAAGCCGGGCAAGCGCATGCTCAGCTCGATGACGCCGACCTTCATGGAATCGGCCGACAAGGTCGCCGTGCTCGGCACGCCCGGCGGCAGCCGCATCATCACCATGGTGCTGCTCGGCATCCTCGGCTACGACGATGGCCTGGACGCGCAGCAGGTCGCCGCGCTGCCGCGATACCACCACCAGTGGATGCCCGACGTGATCCAGGCTGAAACCGATGCGTTCACGCCCGATGTCGTGAAGGGACTGCGTGCGATGGGGCACACGGTGGATGTTCCGGACGAGGAGGGTGGCGACGACGGCCGCCGTTCCAGCCATGTCTGGGGCAACCTGCAGACCGTGGAATGGAACAAGGCGACCGGCACCCTGTCCGGCGGCACCGACCCGCGCAATCCGGTGGGTGCGGCCAAGGTGCAGCTGTCGCCCTGACGTTGACGCGCGCATCGAACCACGAGTATCCGAATGCCGGACCAAGACAAGAAACCCCTGTTGCACGTGCTGCCGGCGATCCTGACCGGCGCCGCGGCGTTGATCGCATCGTTGACCGCGGTCTACGTCAACACGCGCGGCGACCGGCAGGCGACGCCGCAGCAGGCGGCGCAGCCATCGGTGCAGCAGCCCGCCGCCGCGCCCGCGCCTGCCGCGGAGTCGGCGGGACCGCGCACCGTGCACCTGCGCCTGGACCGCATCGCCGTGCAGCACGATGGCTCGGTCGGCAGCACCGACTGGCGATTCGCGGTCGAGCTCGACGGCGAGCCGCTGTTCGTATTCCAGCAGGACGACCTGGACGATACCGGCGGGCGCAACGTGGCGTTGCCTGAGGACGTCGGCAGCAACATCGAGATCACGCCCGGCAAGGCGGCCCATCTCGCGGTCAAGGCCTGGCGCGGCAGCCGCCTGCGCCTGGTGGAAGGCGAGCCCGATGCGCAGGGCGAGGGCGTGGTGGCTGCAACCGGAGCGCTGGCCCCGCTGGCCGTGGCGGCCTCGAAGCCGGAGAAGGGTGCGTTCGTTCTGTATTTTTCGGCGGCTTCCGAATAGCAAGGTTCAAGCACCGGCGCGTTACCATGCCGGGCATGCGGTCACGGATCATGGCGCGATGAAACTCTGGTCGATTTCGGGCAACAGTCAGCAGCTGGACGGCGGCGCGATGTTCGGCAATGCGCCGCGCGCGATGTGGGCCAAGTGGATGGCGCCCGATGCCGCCAACCGCATTCCACTGGCCTGCCGGGCACTGCTGGCCAGCCCGCTGGCCGGCAAGACCGTGCTGTTCGAGACCGGCATCGGCGCGTTCTTCGAGCCCAGGCTGCGCGAGCGCTACGGCGTGGTGGAGGATCGCCACGTCCTGCTCGAATCGCTGCGCGCAGCCGGGTTCGAGCATTCCGACATCGACGTGGTGGTGCTTTCGCACCTGCATTTCGACCACGCCGGCGGCCTGCTGGCGGCGTGGGCGGAGGGGCGCGCGCCCGAGCTGCTGTTCCCGAACGCCACCTTCCTCGTCGGCGCCGAGCAGTGGCAACGCGCGCGGCATCCGCATCCGCGCGACCGCGCCAGCTACATCCCGGAGCTGCCGGCACTGCTCGAAGCCAGCGGCCGGCTCGAGATCGTCGAGGGTGACCGCTCGCGCGCACTCGGGGACGCGGTGCGCTTCCATTACAGCGACGGCCACACGCCGGGGCTGATGCTGGCCGAGATCGTCGGGCCCGAACGCATCGACGGCCAGGCCCACGGCGGCGTGGTGTTCTGCGCCGACCTGGTGCCGGGCAAGCCGTGGGTGCACGTGCCCATCACCATGGGCTATGACCGCAACGCCGAACTGCTGATCGACGAGAAGCGGACATTTCTCGAAGACAAGTTCGCGCGCAACGTGCACCTGTTCTTTACCCACGACCCGGCGATTGCGCTGGCGCAGCTGTCGCGCGACGACAAGGGCCGCTTCGGTACCACGCACGAGACCGCGGAACTGCGGGCGAGGGTGCTGGGCTGATGCAGGTGCACGATCGCGACGCGCGCGCGCCGGCCCGGGCCCGCCTGCGCGCGCGATCATGGTGCGCGGCACTGCTGCTGTGCGCGATGGCCTGGTTGCCGGGGGCTGCTTTTTCGCACGCGACCGCGGCCGAAGGCGCGTCGCCACGCGGCGAAGCCAGGATCGGCAAGGCGCCGCGCGACCCGGACTTCGGCGTCACCACCCGTCATTCCGGCCTGCAGCGTCACGTCGAGATGTACCAGTGGACCCGCGCCGGCGGCGGCTACGCGCTGCAGTGGCGCGGCGCGCGCGTGGATTCGTCCGGGTTCGCGCCGGGCCACGAGAACCCGCGCGAGATGCCGCTGCGGGAACGCGAGTGGCGCGCGCCGGTCAGCGTCGACGGCCAGCCAGTGCCGGCGGATGTCGTCGCCGCGCTCGGCAAGTGGCAGTCGTTCCGGCCGAATTTCTCCGCGTTGCCGGGCAACATGTCGGCGACCTTCCAGCCCGAAGGCGACGGCCTGGGAAGCGCCGAAAATCCGCTGTCACCGCGAGTCGGCGACCTGCGCGTCACCTGGCGCGAACTGGTGCTTCCGCCGCTGGCAGGCCGGCTGGTGCTGAAGGACGGCGCATGGGCCTTGCGGGAGGGAGCCGTCGCGCCGACCACCGCTGTTCGGGACCTGAAAGTCAACGCGCAGCCGCCGTCGCGGGATCGGCCGACGTGGGTGATCTTTGCCGCAGGATTCGTCGTGTTGCTGGCGTTGGTGGTTGCCGCGCGTCACCGGCGCCGGGGCAAGCCAGCTGCCTGACGACTTCGTGGGTCGGCGATGCCGATGTCGCTCTACTCCGCGGAGTGGCGAGAGGGAAGCAGCAGAGTTGGATGCCATGGCTGACCGGCTGGGTCACCGTTGGCGCCCCTCGCCCCGGTTGATGACGGCCAGCAGTTCTTCGATCGTCGCGGCGGTGTACGACGCGGCCCGTGGCGTGCCCGCTTGAGGCGGCGGATCATCCGCTGCCCGCAGGCTTGCGGCAAGGCCGCTATTGCTCGTGTAGATCGGGGCGTCGGCGATGAAGTCCCTTGCAGCCGGGTCGGATCCGGTCAGGTGCCGGTAGAGGAGGATCGCGTCGAGAAGCACCAGGTCCTTTCCGGGGTGCATGCCGTCGATGTAGAACCACGTGAGCCCGGGTTCCGCGCTGCGCAGATCCTGCAGATTCTCCGAAACCTCGATGTACGGGATGCCGGCGGCCGCAGCCGCGGAAGATTCCGCCTCGACCAGCCTGCGGGATGCGGATGGCAGGGTTTGATACGTTCCCAGGAGCACGACGGCCGTGCCGTTTTTCCGGGCGAGCCTTGCGAGCGTCCTGATTGCCCGTCGGGACTGGATGCACGAATCGGGACCAAACGAGCACATCAGGTCCCCGCCACGCTCCTGCAGCACGAGCATCGTGTAGGCACGTCCGGCCAGGGCCTGCTCGACCGAGCCGTCGGCCACGCGTTCGGCGAGCGTCGCCCCGCCCTTGACGATCATGTCGCTATGGAATGCATGCCCGTTTGCCGATGCAAGCGCGGCAGCGACCGCAGGAACGTTGCCGACGTAAAGCTGGCTGTTACCAACAAACAGCACGCGGTCGGGTTGCTGCCTCGGGTGCGGTGCGCTGCATGACGTGCAGAGAAGCAGGGCCAACAGGATCGGAAGTACGAATTTATGCATGATCTGTTCGCCGCCGATTGATGATTGGTCGTCCCCGTACAATGCGTCTGTCGAAGGCGTGATTGCAGCAACTGTCGACGCTATCCGACCCGCGTACCGAAAATCTTGTCGCCCGCGTCCCCGAGTCCCGGCAGGATGTAGCCCCTCTCGTTGAGGCGCTCGTCGATCGAGGCGGTGTAGACCTCCACGTCCGGGTGCGCAGCTTCGAGCACCCTGAGTCCCTCCGGGGCTGCGACCAGGAACAGGCCCTTGATGCGCGCCGCTCCGGCGGCCTTGAGCATGTCGACGGTGGCGACCAGGGTGCCGCCGGTGGCGAGCATCGGGTCGAGCACCAGCGCGGTGCGATCGGCCATGTCGCCGACCAGGTTCTCGTAATAGGGCACCGCCGCCAGCGACGCCTCGTCGCGCTTGATCCCGACCACGCTGACTTTCGCCGCCGGAATCAGTTCCAGCACGCCGGGCAGCATGCCGATGCCCGCGCGGAGGATCGGCACCAGGGTGATCTTGCGACCCTTGATCCTGCGCACGCGCACGGTGCCCGCCCAGCCGTCGACTTCGGCTTCCTCGGTTTCGAGGTCCGACGTCGCTTCGTAGGTCAGCAGGGTGGCAACCTCCGCGGCGAGCTCGCGGAAGGTCTTGGTGCTGTTGTCGGCGCGGCGCATCAGGCCGAGCTTGTGCTGCACCAGCGGATGGCGGACTTCGACGATCTTCATGTTGCATCCCGGCTTGCGATGCCGAAAGTCTGCAGCAAAGCCGGCCCCCGTGCAGCCAATGCAAAAAAAGCCGGCGCTGGGCCGGCTTCTTCCAATGCCTTGGCTGCGCGCCGGCCCGTAGTTCGGGCGCGGCGCGTGCGGTCAGGCCGCGTCGGCCTGCTTCTGGCGCGGGCCTTCGAGCAGCGCGCGCTTGACCATCGCGACGATCAGTTCGATCTCGCTTTCGTCGGCGTCGAAGCGCGGGGTGAAGCGCAGCGAGTTCTCGCCGCCATGGATCACGCCCAGGCCGCGCTCGCGCAGCCATTCCTCGCTCGAACCCGCACCGTAGCCCTTGAAGCTCGGGTCGAGCTCGCAGGAGAACAGCAGGCCGGTGCCCTGGACCTTGGTGACCAGGCCGCCGAGTTCCGCCTTGAGCTTTTCCAGCGACGCCACCGCCTGTTCGCCGCGCTTGCGGATGTTCTCGCGCAGTTCGGGGGTGAGCATGCCGAGCACCGCGCAGGCCACGTCCAGCGCGCGCGGGTTGGCGGTCATGGTGTTGCCGTAGGTGCCGCGCCTGTAGATGCCCGCGGCGCGCTCGCTCAGCGCCAGCACCGACAGCGGGTACTGGCCGGCGTTGAGCGCCTTGGAATACGTCTCCATGTCGGGGGCTTCCTGGCCCTCGAAGCCGGGATAGTCGACGATCGACAGGGTGCCGGTCGCGCGCAGGCCGGCCTGGATCGAGTCGACCAGCAGCAGCGAACCGTGCGCCTTCGTCATTTCACGCGCGGCGGCGTAGAACTCCACCGGCACGCTGCGGCCCGGGTCGCCTTCGCCCATCACCGGCTCCAGGAACATCGCCTCGATGAACCAGCCGTTGGCGTCGGCGTCGGCGAACGCCTGTTTCAGCGCGTCGACGTCGTAGGGCGCGATCGCGATCACGCTGTCCTCGCTGCGGTAGCTGGCGAGGAAGTTCATGTAGGTCTTGCGGCTGGAATCGGAGTACAGCGCCGGGCGATCGGTGCGGCCATGGAAGCTGCCCTTGACCACCAGGCGCTTGACCTTGCGGCCGGCGTGCCTGGCGCCATCGTCGGTCATGGTCTTGGTGTTGGTGTCGGCGATGCGCGCGGCCAGCGACACCGACTCGGAGCCGGAGTTGAGGCACATGAAGCTGGCGTACGGGCAGGCGCCGCGCGTGTGGCCGATCTCACGGCGCAGCGCGCGCTCCGCGCGCAGGTGGGACAGGCTCGGGGTCATGATGTTGGCCATCGCCTGCGGACGAGCCATCGCGTCGAGTACCGGCTGCGGCGCATGGCCGAAGCCCAGCATGCCGTAGCCGCCGGTGTCGTAGAGCACCGCGCCGTTGAGCGTCACCACCCACGGGCCGCGCGCCACGAGCGCGACATAGGGGTTCACCGCATCCTGCGGATAGAAGTTGACGAAGCCCGCCTGCACGGCCTGCACCTGCGCGTCTTCGTCGAGGTCGAGCAGGTCGGCGAAGGCGTCCTTCGCGTTCGCGTATTCGGCGACGGCGGCGTCGACCGCAGCCTCGAGCTCCGGATGGGTGGCGGCGAACTTCGCCAGCGTCGCGTCGTCCAGGCCGGTGGTGCGGCGCTGTCCCTTGTGGGCGCGGAGCGGGGCGAGCCTGTCGGCGAGCGATTGGGTCTGCGACATCGTGCGGGTCCTCCGTTGCGGAATGGGGCCTGCCGCGCGGGCGAAGGCCAGCCCTCTATTATCGACATCTTTTCGTCGGTTAACAGGTGCGATCTGCGCAGAATTCAGGTAGATTTCGGCGAATCGACGAACTTTCGGGCGACCATGAAGCTCACCGGCGCCGATGAGGCCCTGCTGTCGCTGCTGCGCGAGAACGCACGCGCGCCGACCGCCGAAATCGCGCGCCGGCTGCAGCTGTCGCGGACCACGGTGCAGAGCCGGATCGAGCGGCTCGAGCGGCTCGGGGTGATCGCCGGCTACAGGGTCCGGGTGGGCGATGATTTCGAACGCGAGCAGGTCCGCGCGTTGATCATGATCACCGTCTATCCGAAGCAGATGCCGGCGGTGGTCGAGGCCCTGCGGCAGATGCCGGAGGTGCGCAGCCTGCAGTCGGTCAGCGGCGTCTGGGACCTGGCCGCGGTGGCGCTGGTGCCGACGATCGGCGACATGGACGCGCTGACCGACCGGATCGGCGCGCTGGACGGCGTCGAGCGCACGACGTCCTCGCTGGTGCTGTCGAGCAAGTTCGATCGCTGACCGCGCGGGAGCGCCGCGGGCCACGTGCAGCGGCCATGGCCGCGATGTGGGGCCGCCCTGAATCTCCGCCATGGCCGCTTCCACGAGCCGGCTTTCCGGACGCCCATGCCGCGCCGATTACAATGCGCGCCCCTGCCGGTTCCACCGCCTTGAAGAAGTCAGACTTCCACTACGACCTGCCGCCCGAACTGATCGCGCAGGCACCGCTGCCCGAGCGATCCGCCAGCCGCCTGCTGGTGGTGCCGCCGGGAGACGGGCCGTTCGACGATCGCCACGTGCGCGACCTGCCGGAACTGCTGCGCGCGGGCGACCTGCTGGTGTTCAACGACACCCGGGTGATCCCGGCGCGGCTGTTCGGCAGCAAGGTCGGCAGCGGCGGGCGGGTCGAGATCCTGATCGAACGCCTGCTGCCCGGCAACGAGGCGCGGGCGCAAGTGGGCGCGAGCAAGCCGCTGAAGGCCGGCGGGCGGATCGAGCTCGACGCCGGCGGCGAGGCCGAGGTGCTGGGCCGCGAGGGCGAGTTCTACCACCTGCGGTTCGAGGTCGGAGAGGCGCTGGACGCCTGGCTGTCGCACGCCGGGCGCCTGCCGCTGCCGCCGTACATCCGCCGCGAGCCGGGAAGCGACGACGACGAGCGCTACCAGACCGTGTTCGCGCGCAAGGTCGGCGCGGTGGCGGCGCCGACCGCGGGCCTGCATTTCGACGAATCGCTGCTCGAGGTACTGCGTGAGCGCGGGGTGCAATCGGGCCACGTGACGTTGCACGTCGGCGCCGGCACGTTCCAGCCGGTGCGCGTGGACGACATCGCCGACCACCACATGCACAGCGAATGGCTCGAGGTCGGCGCTGGGCTGGTGGAACAGGTGCGGCGCACGCGCGCGGCCGGCGGACGCGTCGTTGCGGTGGGCACGACGGTGGTGCGCGCGCTGGAGAGTGCCTGGCGTCAAGGAGAGGGCACCGATGCCGGCGAACTGCAGCCGTTCGCCGGCGAGACGCGGATCTTCATTTATCCCGGCTATCGCATCCGCTCGGTGGACGCGTTGCTGACCAATTTCCACCTGCCCGAATCGACGCTGCTGATGCTGGTGTCCGCCTTCGCGGGCAAGGCGCGCATGTTCGCGGCGTACGAGCACGCGGTGCGCGAACGCTACCGGTTCTTCAGCTATGGCGATGCGATGCTGCTGTGGCCGGGGGCAGGCGGGTGATGGCGCTGGCGAGCAACGGCGCATCCCCGCCCCTCCTTTTTCAGGGCAGGGCGCGATGCAGGGTGCGTAGCGCTGCGATGCAACGCCGGCAGGTCGAGGGAAGCCGGCAGGCGCGCACACGCGATGCCTGGCTCGATACCCCTTTGAAAAAATCGGGCAGGGGAGAGCTGTTCTTGTCTTGTCACAAGCGACGGAGCAACACCCGATGAGCCGCATGTCGTTCGAACTGCTCGGTAACGACGGCGCCGCGCGCCGCGGTCGCCTCTGGTTTCCGCGCGGCACGGTCGAAACACCGGCATTCATGCCGGTCGGCACCTACGGCACCGTCAAGGGCATGCTGCCCGACCAGGTGCGCGCGCTGGGCGCGCAGATCATCCTCGGCAACACCTTCCACCTCTACCTGCGGCCGGGACTGGAGGTGATCGAGGCCCACGGCGGGCTGCACGGCTTCGCGCGCTGGGACGGCCCGATCCTCACCGACTCGGGCGGGTTCCAGGTGTTCTCGCTGGCGCACCGGCGCAAGATCACCGAACAAGGCGTCACGTTCCAGGCACCCACCGACGGTTCGACGGTCTTCCTCGGCCCCGAGGAGAGCATGCGCATCCAGAAGGTGCTCGGGTCGGACATCGTGATGATCTTCGACGAGTGCCCGCCGGTGCACGTCGACGGCAAGCCGGTCGGCGTGGATCTGGTGGATCGCTCGATGCAGCTGTCGCTGCGCTGGGCGGAGCGTTCGAAGCGCGCGCACGACGGCAACGACGCGGCGCTGTTCGGCATCGTCCAGGGCGGCGTGCACCACGACCTGCGCACGCGCTCGGCCGAGGGCCTCAAGCAGATCGGCTTCGACGGCTACGCGGTCGGCGGCCTGGCGGTGGGCGAGACCGAGGCCGAGCGCAACGCGATGCTCGACCACACCTGCCCGCAGCTGCCGGGCGACCGGCCGCGCTACCTGATGGGGGTGGGGCGCCCCGAAGACCTGGTGGAAGCGGTGTCGCGCGGCGTCGACATGTTCGACTGCGTGATGCCCACCCGCAATGCGCGCAACGGGCATTACTTCACCGGTTCGGGCACGGTGCGCGTGCGCAACGCGAAATACGAGAAGGACACCCGGCCGATCGAGGAGGGTTGCGGCTGCCCGGCGTGCGCCGGCGGCTACACGCGCGCCTACCTGCGCCATCTCGACCGCTGCAACGAGATGCTGGCCCCGATCCTGGGCACGCTGCACAACCTCTGGTACTACCAGTCGCTGATGGCGCGGATGCGCGAGGCGATCGGGAACGGGGAGTTCTCCGGTTTCCGCGAAGCTTTCTACGCCGAGCGGCAGGGGATGCCCAGCGCCTGAGCGCCCGCGCAGCAGCCAGGTCGCACCGCTGCGCCGGCACGGCCGGTCGCGGCCCCGCGACCGCTCCCGCGACAGGCCGGGCAGCGCCGATGTCGCGTGATCGCCGGGCGGGGAGGAACCTTTCCGGTCCGCCAGAGTCCATTGCTGCCTCCTGCGCGTGCCAGGGGGCGCCACCACGGTTCCGGATGCCGTCCGGCGGCTCAGGGGCCGTGCCCGTGGCATAATTCCCCGCTATTTTGCCCGTGGAACTCCCGATGACCTCGTTCAATCCGCTCGACCTGCTGATCTCCCCCGCCTACGCCCAGACCGCCGGGCAAGCGCCGCAAGGCGGTGGCCTGAGCTTCCTGATCATGCCGATCGTGCTGATCGCGGTGATGTACTTCCTGATGATCCGGCCGCAGATGAAGCGCGCCAAGGAGCATCGCTCGATGCTGGAAAAGCTGGGCAACGGCGACGAGGTCATCACCAACGGCGGCATCGCCGGCGTGGTCCGCGAGATCGGCGACAGCTTCATCACCATCGAGATCGCCGACAACGTGCGGGTGCGCGTGCAGAAGGCCGCCATCGGCAACGTGCTGCCCAAGGGCTCGCTCAAGTCCGCCTGATTCCCTCCCAACGTCCGGCGCGGCGCCTGCCGCCCGGACCCGACAGCCACGTCATGCCTCGGCCATCCGGCCCGATGGCGTGATGCCCTGGAAACGCAACGATGCTTGAATTCCCGCGCTGGAAATACGTCGTCATCCTGCTGGTGGTGGTGCTGAGCACGCTGTACGCGCTGCCCAACATCTATCCGCAGGATCCCTCGGTGCAGATCACCGCCAACCGCGGCGCCGCAATCGACGATGCGCTGCGGCAGAAGGTCGAGGCGACGCTTGCGAAGGAGGGCATCGCGACCAAGCAGGTCGAGATCGACGACGGCGACATGCTGGTCCGCCTGCGGGGCCTGGACGAACAGACCCGCGCGGCCGACACCCTGCGCCCGGCGCTGGGCGACAACTACGTGGTGGCGCTGAACCTGGCGTCCACCGTGCCGTCGTGGCTGGAAACGCTGCGCGCTCGGCCGATGCTGCTGGGCCTCGACCTGCAGGGCGGCGTGCACTTCCTGCTCCAGGTCGACCAGAAGGCCGCGCTGGAGAAGCGTTTCGAGGCGTACGCCGAGGACGTCCGCGTGGCGCTGCGCGATGCCCGCGTCGGCTATGAATCGGTCGAGCGGCAGGGCAGCGGCGCCACGATCCGCGCCACCCTCGGCGAGGGTGTCGACGCCGACAAGGCCACCAGCGCGATCCTCAAGGCGATGCCGACGATGCAGCTGTCGGCGGACCGGAACATCGTGACCATCACGGTGCCGGAAGCCGAGGTCAACCAGATCGTGACCGGCGCGATCGAGCAGAACGTCGGCACGCTGCGCAACCGCATCAACGAGCTTGGCGTGGCCGAGCCGATCATCCAGCGCCAAGGCACCGACCGCGTGGTCGTCGAACTGCCCGGCGTGCAGGACACCGCGCAGGCCAAACGCATCATCGGCGCCACCGCCACGCTCGAATACCGCGCCGTGGTCGAAGGCAACGCCTACGACGCGGTGGCCAGCGGCAGCGTGCCGCCCGACGCGCGCGTGTACTACCGCAAAGAACTCGGCCCGGACGGCAAGCCGATGCCGATCCTGCTCAGCAAGCGCGTGATCGCCACCGGCGAACAGCTGGTCGACGCCAAGTACCAGCCCGACCCGCAGAGCGGCACGCCGGCGGTCTCGGTGACGCTCAACGGCCCCGGCGGCCAGCGCATGTTCGATTTCACCAGCCAGAACGTCGGCAAGCCGATGGCGGTGGTGTACATCGAGCGGATCCAGGAAGTGAAGGAAGTCGACGGCCAGGAAGTGCGCAGCACGCGCACCACCGAGCAGGTGATCAACGTCGCCACCATCCAGGGCGTGTTCGGCAAGAACTTCCAGACCACGGGCCTGGAAAGTCCGCAGTTCGCGCAGGACCTGGCGCTGCAGCTGCGCGCCGGCTCGCTGGCAGCGCCCATGGACTTCGTCGAGGAACGCGTGGTCGGCCCGAGCCTGGGCAAGGACAACGTCGAGCGCGGCACGCGCGCTGTGCTGTACTCGTTCCTGTTCGCGCTGGCGTTCTTCCTCGTCTACTACCGGATGTTCGGCATCCTCACCTGCGTCGCGCTGCTGCTGAACCTGCTGATCGTGATCGCGGTGATGTCGCTGTTCGGCGCCACCATGACCCTGCCGGGCTTCGCGGGCCTGGCGCTGTCGGTGGGCATGTCGGTGGACGCCAACGTGCTGATCAACGAGCGCATCCGCGAGGAGCTGCGCGCCGGCATGCCGGCCAAGACCGCGATCGCCACCGGCTACGACCGCGCCTCGGGCACGATCTTCGACTCGAACATGACCGCGCTGCTGGCCGGCGTGGCGCTGTATGCGTTCGGCACCGGGCCGCTCAAGGGCTTCGCGATCACCATGATCGTCGGCATCCTGGCCTCGCTGTACACCGCGGTGGAAGTGTCGCGCGGCATGGCTACGCTGATCTACGCGCGGCGCAAGAAGCTCAAGACGATCGCCATCTGACCGGATACGGAAACAGCACATGAAACTCTTCCCGCTCCACCTCATCCCGGCCAACCCGAACGTCAACTTCATGCGCCTGCGCTGGATCTCCATCAGCGTGGCGCTGCTGCTGGCGGTGGCCGCGGCCGCCGCGATGGGCGTCAAGGGCTTCAACTACGCGCTCGACTTCACCGGCGGTACCCTGGTCGAGCTGCGCTTCGACCGCCCGGCCAACGTCGACCACGTCCGCGAGCAGCTGGCGACCGCCGGCTACGAAGGCGCGCAGGTGCAGACCTACGGCAGCGGCAGCGATCTGCTGGTGCGGCTGCAGAACGAAGCGGGGCAGGACAACGTCGCGGCCAGCAGTGCCGCCGCCAAGGCCGTGCTGACGGCGGTCGATTCGACCGACAACCCGGCGCACATCACCCGCTCCGAGTTCGTCGGCCCGCAGGTCGGCAAGGACCTGGCGCGCAATGCGGTCTGGGCGCTGCTGTTCGTGGTCGTCGGCTTCCTGATCTACATCGCGTTCCGCTTCGAATGGAAGTTCGCGGTCGCCGCGATCCTGACCACCCTGCACGACGTGCTGATCGTCGCCGGCTTCTTCGCCTTCACCGGGCGCGAATTCGACCTGACCGTGCTCGCCGGCCTGCTGTCGGTGATGGGCTTCTCGATCAACGACACCATCGTGGTGTTCGACCGCGTGCGCGAGAATTTCCGCAACCTGCGCGTGGAGCCGGTGGAGCTGCTCAACCGCTCGATCAACCAGACCCTGTCGCGCACGATCATCACCTCGTTCGTCGCCTTCCTCAGCGCGCTGGCGCTGTACCTCTACGGCGGCGGCTCGCTGGAAGGCATGGCGCTGTCGCAGATGATGGGCATCGTGATCGGCACGATCTCGTCGATCTTCATCGCCTGCCCGCTGCTGACCATCGGCGCGTTGAAGGTGAGCAAGCAGGACCTGATGCCGAAGGCGAAGGACCTGGAGGCGCTGGCGCGCCGGCCCTGAAAGCCGCTTTCGCTGGATGCCTAACAAAAAGGCCGCGCAATGCGCGGCCTTTTTGTTTGCCCGCGATCCGGGCGCGGGGGGCGATGACCGCGCCCGCGATCGCGACCACGCAGGCGTCAGGAAAACGCCTGCAGGTAGCCCGAAGAGGCGATGGTCTTCAGCAGCGGATCGATGATCCGGACGTTGCCGGCGACCAGATGGCGCGGCCCGGTCTCGATGTGCAGCGGACCGGTCACGCCGCCGCGGAAGTCGCAGACCCGGCCGCCGGCCTCGCGCACCATCAGCGTGCCCGCGGCGATGTCCCAGGGCTGGACTCCGGACTCGAAGTAGGCATCGGTGCGACCGCACGCGACGTACGCCAGGTCGAGCGCGGCCGAGCCGGTACGGCGGATGTCCTCGGCGGTGGCCAGCAGGTCGCCGACGCACTTGAGCTGGGCGCCAGCGCGCTTGCGTTCGCGCGGCGGGAAGCCGGTGGCGATCAGCGCGCCGGCCAGTTCCTTGCGCTCGGAAACGCGGATCCGGCGCTCGTTGACCTGCATCCCGCTGCCCCGGCTGGCGGTGAACAGCTCGTTGCGCAGCGGGTCGAAGATCACCGCGTGGATCGGTTCCGGGCCTTCGCACAGGGCGATCGAGACGCACCAGTGCGGCAGGCCGCGCAGGTAGTTGCTGGTCCCGTCGAGCGGGTCGATCACCCAGGTGTAGCGGCTCGGGCCGCGGTTGCCCTTCTGCGGGCCGCCTTCCTCGCCGAGGATGGCGTAGTCGGGATTGGCCCGGCGCAGTTCCTTGACGATCGCCTCTTCGGCGAGGCCGTCGACCTCGCTGGCGTAGTCCATCCGCTCCTTCTCGACCACGTTCAGGGCATCGAGCCGATGCATGTGGCGCAGCAGGATGTTGCCGCCGGCGCGCGCCGCCTTGACCATGACATTGACAGCGGGTTGTTGCATCGCGGACAGCTCCGGGCGCGGGCGGTGATCGAAGGGGAAAAGAACGTCCCGGCGCCGTGGCCGGTTGCGCAGTTTACCATTCGCGCATGAACCAAGACGCCTTGACCGCCGACCGCATCCGCATCGTCCTGGTGGGAACCCAGCATCCGGGCAACATCGGCGCGGCGGCGCGTGCGATCAAGACCATGGGGCTGGCGCGGCTGGTGCTGGTCGCGCCGCAGCGCTACCCGCACAACGAAGCCGACATGATGGCCGCCGGCGCCGACGACGTGCTCGCGGCGGCGGTGTGCGTGGACACCCTGGCCGCGGCCCTGGCCGACTGCCGGCTGGTGCTGGGCTGCACCGCGCGCAGTCGCCGGGTGGCGCTGGAGGAGCTGTCGCCGCGGGTCGCCGCGGCGCGGCTGCGCGAGGCGGCGCTCGCGGGGGGCGAAGTGGCGGTGGTGTTCGGTCGCGAACGCACCGGCCTGGAAAACGAAGAGCTGCAGCTGTGCCACGCCGCGGTCCACATCCCCGCCAATCCCGAATACAGCTCGCTGAATCTCGCCGCCGCGGTCCAGGTGCTGGCCTACGAGCTGCGCCTGGTCCTGCTCGCGGACGCCGCCGCGCCCGCCGGCGCGGCGAATCCCGGCGGCCACGAGGAGGCCGATCATGTGGAGCGCACCGCGAGCCACGCGCAGATGGAAGGGCTGTTCGATCAGCTCGCGCAGACCCTGGACGACATCGATTTCCACAAGGGCAGGGCACCGGCCTCGGCCATGCGCAAGCTGCGCCGGCTGTTCCTGCGCAGCGACCTGCGGGAGCGCGAGGTGCGGCTGCTGCGCGGGATCCTCGCCGACGCGCAGCGGATGGCGCGCCTGGCCTCCGGCCGGCGCTGAGGATGGTCGCCGGGGGGATCGCGCAGCGCGTGCCAGCGGGTTGCATTTCCGCTAGGCTCGCTCCACTTTCGGCATTCCGGCGCGGCCAACTTGATCGAGCTGCTTGAGCGTATTGGCAAGGCGCTGGCGATCGGCCTGTTCGCATTCGCCTTCCCGTCGATCGCGCTGGCCAACGACGATGCGCACGTCCTGGTCCTCGGCCGCATCAGCGACGACCCCCAGGCGCATTACGAACAGCTCAAGCCGCTGCTCGACTACGTGGTGCCGCGGATGCGCGACGTCGGCATCACCGAGGGCCGGATCCTGATGGCGCGCGACGCCCGCCAGATGGCCAGTTACCTGCGCCGCGGCCGCGTCGACTGGGTCACCGAAACCGCGGCCACCGCGGTGCAGCTGCAGCGCCACGCACACGCCCGGCCGCTGCTCATCACCGAGCGCGATGGCGTCAGCCATTACCACACGGTGTTCTTCGCCCGCCGCGACAGCAGCATCGGCTCGCTGCCGGACCTGCGCGGCCGCAGCATCGCCTTCCAGAATGCGGCTTCGACCAGCGCCTATTTCGTCCCGGCGACCGAGTTGCTGCAGCGCGGGCTGCCGATGGAGATCCTGCTGTCGCCGATGGATCGCCCGGCAGCCGGGTCGGTGGGCTACCTGTTTGCGCGTTCGGAACTCAACATCTCGACCTGGGTCGACAAGCGCCTGGTCGATGCCGGGGTGATGAGCAGCCTGGACTGGGACAACCCCCAGCGGATGCCGCCTGCCTACCGCCGCGACATGAAGGTCATCCACCGGACCGGCGAATACCCGCGCGGGGTGGAAATGGTGCGCGGCGACCTGGACGCGCGCGTCAGCAAGCGGCTGCAGCAGGTCCTGATCGAGGCGACCTCCGATCCCGATGCGCGCGAGCCGTTGCTGCGGTTCTTCAAGACCACCCGGTTCCTGCCGCTCGACGCGAAAGTCAGGCAGGCGCTCCAGACGCTGGGCGAGGGTGTCGAACGGGTCGGGAACGAGATCGAATGAAGCTGCGCCACGGACTCTACCCGCGGTTCCTGCTGCTGGCCGCCGGCGTGCTGGTGGTCGTGCTGGCGGTGGTCGGGGTGATGCTGCACCGGCAAGCGACGATGCAGCGCGACGTCGTGACGCTCAGCCAGGAATCGATCCACGGCCTGCTGTTCGACCGGGTGCGCGAGCGCGGCCAGGCGGTTGCCGGCCAGCTGGCCGATTCCTTGGTCAATCCGCTGTATTACTTCGATCTCGATGCGATCGGCGAGGTGCTGCGCAGCGTGCTGAAGCAGTCCGACGTGCGCTACGTCATCGTCTACGACAACAGCGGCGCGGTCATCCACGACGGTTCCGGCGACATCGCCACCTACGGCCAGGCCATGGACGATCCGCTGGCCTACGAGGTGATCACCGCGTCCGAGATGCACGTGCAGGTCAGCGACAAGATCCTGGACGTGTCGGCGCCGGTCCGGATCGGCGAGCAGCGCATCGGCGGCGTGCGCATCGGCTATTCGCTGGACTCTGTGGTCGCCGACGAGAATCGCGCCACCGCGGCGATGCGGGTGCGGATGGACGACATCGGCTACCAGCACGCGATGTGGGTGCTGGTGATGATGCTGGTGCTGGTGGCGATCGGGGTGATGGTGAGCCTGGTGGTGCAGCGGTCGCTGGTGGGTCCGATCCGGCAGCTGGCCAACGCGGCGCGCGAAATCGAGGCCGGCAACTTCGCGACCCAGGTGCCGGTGACGCGGCGCGACGACGAGGTCGGCGACCTGACCCGGGCGTTCTCGCGGATGGGCGACAGCATCGTGCGCCACGACCGCGACATCCGCCGCATGGCCTACACCGACGCCCTGACGGGACTGTCGAACCGCCTGGCGTTCCGCGAGCACCTGGACCAGCGGCTGATGCTGGTGCGCGGGGCGGCGCGGCAGATGGCGCTGCTGTTCGCCGACATCGACGATTTCAAGCGGGTCAACGACACCCTCGGCCACGATGCCGGCGACGAAGTGCTGGTGCAGTTCTCCAACCGCATCCGCGAGGTGATCGAGCGCGACGACGACGGCCGGCACGCGGCGCTGGCGCGCTTCGGGGGCGACGAGTTCGTGATCCTGCTGGAGTTCTCCGACATCGGCGGCCCCGACATCCGGACCCAGGCCAGCCGCCTGGCCGACGCGCTGGTGGCGGAGCTGGGCCGGCCGATCATGGTGCGCGGGCGTCAGGTGTTCCTCGGCACCTCGATCGGCATCACCGTGTTCCCGGACGATGCGTCCAACGCGGCGATGCTGATGAAGAACGGCGACATCGCCATGTACCAGGCCAAGGTCGCCGGCAAGAACTGCCATCGCTTCTACAGCCGGGCCATGGACCAGGCGGTGGAGCGACGCGTGCACATGGAGCAGGACCTGCGCGGCGCCTGGGAGCGCGGCGAACTGAGCCTGGTCTACCAGCCGGTCTTCCGGCTCGCCGACAACACGCTCGCTGGCGCCGAGGCGCTGCTGCGCTGGCAGCACCCCGAACACGGCCCGATCGCGCCGTCCGTGTTCATCGACGTCGCCGAGCAGAGCGGCCTGATCGAAACCATCGGCCCGGCGGTGTTGCGCGCCGCGTGCGTGGACGCCATGCACTGGACCCGCGAGCACCCGGGCGCGAAGGACCTGTTCGTCGCGGTCAACGTCTCGCCGCGGCAGTTGCGCAACGGCGACCTGTCCGAACAGGTCGCGCAGGCGCTGGCCGACACCGGCCTTCCCGCCTCGCGGCTGCACGTCGAGCTCACCGAGACCGCGGTGATCGGCGACGAGATCCGCGCCAGCACCCTGCTGGGGCGGCTGCGCGCCACCGGCGTCAAGGTCTGGCTGGACGACTTCGGCACCGGCTTCTCCGGGCTGAGCCACCTGCGCCGGGTACCAATCGATGGCGTGAAGATCGATCGCAGCTTCGTCGCCGACGTATTGCGCGACCCGGACGACCTGGCGCTCACCACCGCGATCATCGCCATGGCCCATTCGCTGGGGATCACGGTGGTCGCCGAGGGCGTGGAAAAGGAAGGCCAGTTCGACATCCTGCGCGAGCGCGGCTGCGACCTCGCCCAGGGCTACTGGATGGGCTACCCGATGGTGCTCCGGGACTTCATGGCGCTGCTGGACTGATCGGCCGAGCCGGACAGGTCATGTCAGCCGATCGAACCATGCGGCCGCTTCGGTGGCCAGCGTGCCGCTGAGCACGCCGAACACCGCCACCGCCACCGCGCCCAGGCCCCAGGCGACGCACATCAGCGCGCCGTCGCGTTCGAGCAGGGCCAGCGCGAACAGCAGCAGGAGGCCGCCGAAGATGTAGTTGGTGAACGGGATCGGCAGCGCCAGCAGCAGGCCGAGCAGCAACAGCAGCAGGCCGCTGAACATGCCGGCGACGCGGTGGTCGAGCAGGACCGTGAGCCGCGGCCTGACCAGGTGTTCCAGGCGACCGAGCCAGGGCGAGAGCCGCTGTTCGAATCGCGACATCGCGTGCCGGCGCGGGCCGCGCTGGCCGATGAACCGCGGCAGCCAGGGCGTTCGCCGGCCGACGAGCAGCTGCAGGCCGATCAGGATCGCCAGCGGCCCGCTGATCGCGCCGCCGACGCCGGGGATTGGAATGAAGGCGGGCAGCGTGGCGACGAACAGCAGCATGCCGAACGCGCGTTCGCCGAGGCCGCCGAACACGTCGCTGAAGCGGATCGTTTCCTCGGGGTCGCCGGCCGCGAGCACGGCCAGCAGCGCGCGCGTCCCCGGCGGGGAAGGGGCGGAACGGGACGAGTCGTCGTCGCGCGACGGCCGGTCAGTCGGCGGGATCATGCCCGCCGCCGGGGGCCAGTCGCTGCAGCAGCAGCTTGTCGACGCGCGGTCCGTCGAGATCGACGATCTCGATGCGCCAGCCGCCCCACTCGAAGTGTTCGCCGACGTTCGGGATGCGGCCGAACTGGGCGATGATCATGCCGGCGGCGGTGTGGTAGTCGTATTCGTCCTGCAGCGGGAGCTGCCCGCCGCCGAGGATCTCGCGCAGCGTATCGACCGTGAGTCCGCCGTCGACCAGCAGGGAGCCATCGTCGCGCACCACCACCAGCGGCGCGGCATCGGCGCCGCCGCTGCCCTGGGTGCGGCCGATCACCGCCTCGACCACGTCGTTGATCGTCACCAGGCCGGTGATGTCGCCGTATTCGTCGACCACCATCGCCAGCGATTGCTGGTCCTCGCGCAGGATCTCCAGCAGCTTGAGCGCCGGCGTGGACTCGGAGACGAACAGCGCCTCGCGCAGGTCGCGGAACAGGTCCTGCTCGCGCTGGTCGAGGCGGTCGAGCAGCGACTTCACCTCGAGCACGCCCAGCACTTCGTCGTCGCCGCCGCGATACACCGGGTACCGCGAGAACGGCGTCTCGCGCATCGTTGCCAGGTTCTCCTCGTAGGTCTCCGAGGCGTCGAGCCACGCGATGCGGGTGCGCGGGGTCATCAGGCTTTCCGCGTCGCGGTCGCCCAGGCGCATCACCCGGTTCATCATGTTGCGTTCGTCGGCGTCGATCACGCCCTGCTCGTGGCCCTCGCTGACCAGCAGGCGGATCTCTTCCTCGGTGATCGCGTTGCGGGCGTCGTCGCGGATGCCGAGCACGCGCAGCACCAGCCGGTTGATTGCGCCGAGGCCGAACACCACCGGCTTGGCCGCGGTCGCCAGCATGTCCAGCGGGATCGCGACCACGCTGGCGATGCGCTCGGCGTTGGTCAGCGCCAACCGCTTGGGGATCAGTTCGCCGAACACCACCGACGCGGAGGTGATCAGGCCCACCGCGGCGACGATGCCGATGGTGTGGGCGTATTCGCCCAGCCCGGGCAGGGCGTGGGCGACCCAGACGGCGATCTTTTCGCCGATCGAGTCGCCGCCCAGCACGCCGGTCAGGATCGCGATCAGGGTGATGCCCACCTGCACGGTCGACAGCAGGTTGTCGGGATGCTCGGCGAGGGCGAGCGCGGTGCGGGCGCCGCGGCCGAGATTGCCGGGGGCCTCGCCCATCTGCTTCAGGCGGATCTTGCGCGAGGTCATCAGTGCCATCTCCGACAGCGCGAAGAAAGCATTGAGGATGATCAGCGCGGCGACGACCAGCAGCTCGATCACGACGCCACCTCACCGGGAACGAGGCGGAGCGCGGCAGCCGGAATGCCGGTGCCTGGGGTCGGATTGCGCGGGGGAGGCGGTGGTTCGTCCATAGGGGCGCCCGGGGCGCCGCGGCATGATAGCAGGGCCGCGTCGACGGGCTGCGGGGCTGGATGGCGGCGGCGGCTCCGTTCCTGGACTCCGCGCCTGCGGGCCGGGCGCGGCAGATGTCGCGGGGAATCGTGGGGAATCGTTCTGGGCGCCGGCCCGCAATCCGGGCACGCGCGGCTTCGGAAGATGTCACTTTGCGGTCATAATCGCGCCTTCGCTTCGATCGCAAGCCCGCGACGGGACTTCCCACGATGTTCTCACTGCAGACGATCTTCGGCTCCGGCAAGCAGTTCTTCCAGCTGCTCGACGAGTCCGCGGACGCGGCCTACGACGCCGCCAAGGCCCTCCACAGGATGATGCGCGAGCCTGCCGATCGCGAACCCGCGCTGGATGCCTTCAAGCTGGCGCGCCTGCGCGAGCGCAGCGCATCGGACAAGATCAGCCAGGCGCTGGTCGACAGCTTCATGACCCCGATCGAGCGCGAGGACATCGAGGCGCTCGGCTCGGCGCTGTACAAGATCCCCAAGCAGATCGAAAAGTTCGCCGACCGCTACTCGCTGGCCCTGCAACACCTGGAAGGCATCGACTTCGCTCCGCGCGCGGCGATGCTGGAGCAGGCCGCGAGCGTGGTCGTGGAGATGGTCGGCGACCTGAAGAACATGCACATCGACCGCATGACCGCGCTGAACGAAAAGCTGCGCTCGATCGAGAACGAGGCCGACCGGCTGATGCTCGAACTGTACCGCGACATCTACTCGGGCAAGCTCGACCACCTGCAGATGTTCCTGCTCAAGGAGTTCTTCGAGATCCTGGAAAAGGCCATCGACCGCTGCCGCGAGGCCGGCGTGGTCGCCTACCAGATCGTGCTCAAGAACAGCTGACCCGGGGACGGATGATGCTGACCCTCGTGCTGGTGGTGATCTTCGCCGCGCTCGTGTTCGAGTTCATCAACGGTTTCCACGATACCGCCAACTCCATCGCCACCGTCGTCGCCACCAAGGTGCTGACTCCGGGGCAGGCGGTGATCCTGGCGGCGGTGACCAACCTGTTCGGCGCCCTGACCGGCACCGCGGTGGCCAAGACCATCGCCTCGGGGCTGGTCGACACCGATGTGGTCGTGGTCACCTCGCAGGTGATCCTGTGCGCACTGGGCGGCGGCATCATCTGGAACCTGATCACCTGGTGGCGCGGGTTGCCGTCGTCGTCGTCGCACGCATTGATCGGTGGCCTGTGCGGCGCCGCGTTCGCCGCTGCGCACAACGACTGGGCTGCGCTGGTCTGGTCCGAACCGGTGGGCAACTGGGCGCAGAACAAGGGCCTGCTGTGGAAGGTGGTGCTGCCGATGATCACCTCGCCGCTGGCGGGCTTCGTGCTCGGCATCGTGGTGATGCTGCTGTTGTGGGCGGTCATCGCCGCGATGGTGCGCGCGGGCGGGGTGCTGCGGCGCCTGGCGCGGCCGCGCTGGGTCAATGCGTTCTTCGGCAAGGCGCAGCTGCTTTCCGCGGCCTACATGGGCTATGCGCACGGGCACAACGACGCACAGAAGACCATGGGGATCATCGCGCTGACGCTGTTTGGCGCCGAAGCGTCGGGGGCGCTGAACGACCTGCCGGCGTGGGCCGGTTTCCTGCATCCGGCGAACGCCGGCGAACAGGACATCGCGACCTGGATCGTGCTGTCCTGCGCGGTGGTGATGGCGCTCGGGACCGCTTCGGGCGGCTGGAAGATCATCAAGACGATGGGCCACAAGATGGTCAAGCTGCATCCGATCCACGGCTTCGCGGCGGAAACCAGCTCGGCCACCATCCTGACCCTTGCCGCCCATTTCGGCATGCCGGTGTCGACCACCCACAGCATCTCCACCGCAATCATGGGCGTGGGTTTCGCCAAGAACCCGCGCGCGCTGCGGTTCGGCGTGATCGAACGCATCGTGTGGGCGTGGATCCTCACCATCCCGGCTGCCGCCGGCGTCGCCTACGGAATGTTTCGGCTGTTCGAGCTGCTGGGCTGGGCATGAGCGCCGCCGGTCGGAGCTATGCCCCGGCCCTTCCAGGCGGTAATGATGTGTCGGCGAAAGCAGCCGGCGACGTAGTCCGATCCGTGGAGACTGGCTGCTAGAGCAGGTCGCCTTCCGCGGAAAGAGCGCGCTCCAGGTTGTCGCCCATGCCGCCGATTTCCAGCACCAACCGGTCCAGCTCGGACGCGGTCAGCGCTTCGTAGGGGCGGTTTTCGCACAGCTGCAGGTAGGGCACGCCATCGAGGTCGTCGATGGCCAGGTAGCCGATCCGGCTCTGCCAGTTGAACACCAGCGCGCGGCGGCAGTCGATGCCGGTAATCGGTGCGATCACCGTGTTCACGCGCAGGTAGTTGCGGCCGTCGTCGTCGTGCAGCTCGGACAGGAAGATCGCCTGGTGGCGGCGACCGTTGTCCAGCGACAGCTCCACGCACATCACGTACGGCTCCTGCATGGTGACGCGGTAGTCGCCGGCGTTGACGTGTCGGCGGATCTGTTCGAAGTTCTGCATGGTCGTGTGTCCCGGTCGCATCTGGCCGCTATGCTAGCCCAATGGCCGAAGCGTCCGCCGAAGAGCGCATCCTCGCCGCGATCCGCGCCGTCCCGCGCGGACAGGTGGCCGCCTACGGGCATATCGCGCGCCGCGCCGGCCTGCCGGGCCGCGCGCGCCTGGTGGCGCGGATCCTGGGCGGCAACGAAGACCCGGACCTGCCCTGGCACCGCATCCTGCGCAGCGACGGGCGCATCGCGTTTCCCGAAGGCTCGCGCGGATGGCGCGAGCAGTCGCAGCGGCTGCGCGCGGAGGGGGTCGCGGTGGAACGCGGCCGGGTGCGCATGCCGGCCGCGGACGTCAGCCTGGACGCAATGATCTGGGGCCCGGGCTGACCGCCTCGCGGGAGCGGTTGTGGCCGCGAATGTGCCTGCAGCGGACCCGGACAGCGACGGCCATCGCGGCCCAGACCATTGCCGCAGCGATGCTGTCGAGGGAGCGACGGGCTGCCGGTATCATGTGCCGGCACGTACAAGGATCCCGATGTTCACCAATCTGCCCCCCGTCACCAAGGCCCTGCTGATCGCCAATGGCCTGGTGTTCCTGCTCGAGATGGTCGTGGGCGCGCCCGCGCTGTCGATCTTCATGCTCTGGCCGCTGCAGGCCGGCGGCGAGGTGTTTTCGTCCGGCATCGGCTTCATGCCGTGGCAGCTGCTGACCTACGGCTTCCTGCACGATCCCACCAACTTCGCCCACCTGTTGTTCAACATGCTGGCGCTGCTGATGTTCGGCGCGCCGCTCGAGTACACCTGGGGCAACCGTCGTTTCCTGGCCTACTACCTGGTGTGCGTGGCCGGCGCCGGTCTGTGCCAGCTGGTGGTCACCACGTGGATGGCGTCGCAGGGCGCGCCGGTGGGGCCGACGCTGGGCGCATCGGGTGGCGTGTTCGGCCTGCTGCTGGCGTACGGCATGCTGTTCCCCAACCAGCGGGTGATGCTGCTGATCCCGCCGATCCCGATGAAGGCGCGCACGCTGGTGATCATCTACGGCGCGATCGAGCTGCTGCTGGGCTTCACCGGCCTGCAGCCGGGTGTCGCGCATTTCGCGCACCTGGGCGGGATGCTGTTTGGATGGCTGCTGATCAATTACTGGCGCGGCAAGCCGCCTTTCAGCCGCAGCGGGTCGCGGGTGCGAAGGTTCTAGATAGGGCGGGTTTTGATCCGCCTGCTACGCCGATTTCCCCAAGCCAAGGGCTTTAGATCAAGAGCTTTCGCGCCGTGACGGCGCGAGCCACCTTTCTTCGCTTGTGCAAAGAAACCTGGCGCAGAAAACACACCCCGCCTTCGCGCCCGCTGCTGCGCACCGGGTCCGCGGAGCCGGCGGATTTTCCGAGAGGGCATCCTGCCCTCGCGGAAAACGCCGCACATCCATGTGCGGCGCCCTGCGGGTCTTGTCCGCCGACTCCGCCGCTGCGGAGGGGGCCGGTAGATCAGCAGCAACAGCAAGAGCCAAGAGCGCGACTTCGGCTTGTTTTGATGGATCGATGTAACCGGTGTGTGACACGACAGGAGGCGCGGATATGCGCGCCTGCCCCGTGTCCGGGGACCGCCGGTTGGCGGCGACGGCTACCGCCAGATCGACACCTGCTGCTCCGGCTTGGCCTGCATCGCCGTTCCGGCCTTGCAGCCGTAGGCCTCGCCGAACGCGGGCAGGTTGACCAGCGGTCCGTTGGCGCGCCACTGGCCCGGCGCGTGCACGTCGACGGCGGCGCGGCGGGTCGCTTCGTCGCTGGACATCTGCTGTGGCCACAGCTGCGCCCAGCCTTCGAAGAAGCCCTGCTTCGATTCCTTCGGGAGCTCCGGCTGCGAGGCGACGAGCGCGTCCCAGGCCAGCTCCACGCCGACCAGGTCGGCGACGTTCTCTTCCTGCGTCTGGTTGCCGTTGACCCGGACTTCGCGCAGGCCCGGATACGGGTATGCCGAGTACTGCGCCACCAGCGGCGCGGTGCGCAGGCCCCATGCGGTCTCGTCGGCGGGCGTCCACCAGCTCTTCAGTTCGCCCGCGGCGTCGATGAACTTGCCCTTGGCGTCGACGCTGCGGCCGAGTTCGTGCCCGACCAGCGCCCCGAAGCTGCCGTAGTGGCTGGCGGCATTCCTGGCCATGTCCAGCACCGGCGGCTGCAGCACCGCGGCGCTGACGATCAGGCGGTTCTGGGCCATGTCGTAGGCCAGCGCAGGCTGCTGCGCCAGCACGTCCCAGCGGCGGCCGGCGTTGGCGTTGCCGATGCGCTTCATCTCTTCGCGATGGCGCCAGGTGGAAGCGATCAGCATGTTGCCGCCGAAGCTGCCGCGGCCCATCGGCTGGACGCTGTAGTCGAGGTCGCGCTTGGGCGCGCCGATCTCGATCTTGAGCTTCGCCAGCTTGGCCTTGGCTTCGGCCTTGGTCGGTTCGCTCATCCAGGTATTGCGATCGACCGCGCGGCCGAGCGCGTCGCGCACTTCGCCGGCGATCGTGTCCGCCCGCGACGCGGTGGTCGACGGCAGGTAGCGGGCCACGTATTCACGCGCCAGCATCGGGCCTGCGGCGAGGTTGATGGCGTCCAGCACCAGCTGGTCGCGCGGCGGCGGAGTCGCTTCGCCGCGCAGCACGCGACCGCGGAATTCGAAGTCGGCGTCGCGGAAGCTCTTCGACAGGTACGGCGCCATCGCGTTGCCGACCTGGAAACGCAGGTACGCCTTCCACTGCTCGGGCTTGATCTTGTCGACCATGGCGTCGAGCTCGGCGAACAGCGCCGGGTTGGACAGCGACACCACGTCGTCCTTCACGCCCTGGGCGGTGAGGAAGTCGTCGAGCTGCAGGTGCCGGTACGACTTGCCCAGCGTGTCCGACTGCACCAGCGCGTAATTGTTGCGCGGGTCGCGCATCAGCGACATCGGCTTGGACGCCTGCGCGATGCGGGTTTCGATGTCGACCACCTGCTGCGCCTGGGCCGCGGCCTTGTCGGCCGGGGTGCCGGTCAGCACCAGGATCTTCTGCACGTAATCCTTGTAGCGGCCGAGCAGGGCCTGGGTATCGGCGTCGGCGCGGGTGTAGTAGGTCGGGTCGGTCAGGCCGAGCCCGCCTTGGGTGAAATAGCCGATGTGGCGTTCGAGGTTGGCCAGGTCCACGTCGGGGGTGAACTGGAACAGCACCGGGATGCCCACCTGGTGCAGCGCCGCGATCGCCGGCGGGATGTCCTTCCCGCGGCGAATGCCGTCGATGCGTGACAGCAGCGGGGCGATCGGCTGCGCGCCGTCGGCCTCCACCGCGGCCACGTCCAGGCCGCTGGCCCAGAAATCGCCGAGCAGCTTCTGCACGTTGTTCTGCGGCGACTGCATGGCCGCGGCGAGCAGGTCGCGCTGCTGCTGCTGCGACCGGTCGCGCAGCTGGCCGAGCGCGGACACCTGGCCCGAACCGTCGACCAGCAGGTTCGCGGCCAGCCAGTCCTTGTTGGTGAAGGTGTAGAAATCGGTGCAGGCGGTGAGGGCGGGCTCGGCGGCCTTCTTCTTTTTCTTCGCCGCGTCGGCGTCATGCACCGACAGGCCGGTGACCACGACCAGGGCAAGGGCGAGGACCGAGGGCCGGGGGAAGGCGGGGCGCGCGTTGGGCATTGCGGATTCCATCGATGCGAAGTCGCGGGAGTTTAACAAGCCCGCTCGCCGCCTCACTGAATCGGCATGCACACTGCCTGCGGCACGCCGGAGATAGCCGCCCCCGTTGCCCAAGCTGCCGCATGGCGCGCCTTCCGCCGCGCGTGAGCGCTGTCGATTCCGGCTTGCCGCAGCTCCCGGAGGATCGGCGTGCTGGCCGGCGATCCCGCCGGCCAGGTGCGCGCTAGCCGCCGGGTGTCACCAGATCTGCACGCGCTGGTCGTCCGGCCGGACCATCGGATCGCCGGCCTTGCACTGGAACGCCTCGGCGAACGCCGGCATGTTCGACGGCGCGCCGATCGCGCGGAACTTCGCCGGCGCGTGTGGATCGGTGTTGAGCAGCACCAGCTGCGCCTTGTCTCGGATGTTGCCGCGCCAGACCCGCGCCCAGCTCAGGAAGAAGCGCTGGTCGCGGCTGAGGCCGTCGATCATCGGGTCGGGCTTGTCGCCCTCGGCCGCCTGCAAGGCGTCGTAGGCGAAGCTGAGGCCGCCCAGATCGCCGATGTTCTCGCCCATCGTCAGCTTGCCGTTGACGTGGTTGTCCGGGTGCCCGGCCAGCGGCACGTAGCCGTCGAACTGCGCGGCGAGCCTGGCGGTGCGCTCCTCAAAGCGCTCGCGGTCGGCCTTCGTCCACCAGTTGACGTTGTTGCCGGCGCCGTCGAACTGGCTGCCCTTGTCGTCGAAACCGTGTCCGGCCTCGTGCCCGATCACCGCACCGATGCCGCCGTAGTTGATCGCGTCGTCGCCGTCGGCGTAAAAGAACGGCGGCTGCAGGATCGCGGCCGGGAAATTGATCGTGTTGGTGCCGGAGCTGTAATAGGCGTTGACCGTCTGCGGGGTCATGTGCCACTCGTAGCGGTCGGTGGGCGTACCGATCTTGGCGAGCTCATAGCGCTCGTTGAACGCGTTGGCCGCGCGCACGTTGGCGAAATAGTCGTCGGGCACGATCGCCAGGCCATCCCAGCCGCGCCACTTGTCCGGATAGCCGATCTTGGGCAGGAAGGTGCTCCACTTCTCAAGCGCCCTGGCCTTGGTCTCGTCGCTCATCCATTCCAGGCCCTCGATGCGCGCCTTGAGCGCGTTGCGCACGTTGTCCACCAGCTGCTGCGCGCGCGCCTTGGCCTCGGGCGGGAAATGTTCCTTGACGTACAGCTGGCCCAGCGCCTGGCCCATGCCGCCGTTGACCGCCTCGAGCACGCGCTTCCAGCGCGCGCGCTGTTCGGGCTGGCCGTTGAGGGTCTGGCCGTAGAAAGCGAAGTTCTCATCCTGGAACGGCTTGGACAGGTATTCCGACGCGTCGTCGATGGCGTGGAAGGCGAGGTAGTCGCGCCACTGCGCCGCCGGCACGTCGGCCAGCATGGCGTCGAGCTGGGCGAAGAACTTCGGCTGCGACAGCGAGAAGCCGTCGCCCGCCGGCACGTCGATCGCCTTGAAGAACGCGGCCCAGTCGAAGTGCGGGGTGACCTTGTTGGCCTCGTCGATGGTCATGAAGTGGTACTGGTTCTTCGGGTCGCGCAGTTCCACGCGCGACAGCGAGGCCTGGGCCAGCCGGGTCTCGAACGCGAGGATGCCGTCGGCCTTCTTCGCAGCCTCCGCGGCCCGAACGCCGGTGAGCTCGAACAGCCTGGCGATGTGCGCCACGTACGCAGCGCGGATGTCCTTGTGTTCGTCCTGGGTGTAGTAGTCCGGCGTCGGCAGCCCGAGGCCGCCCTGTCCGGCGAACGCGATCTGGCGCGAGGCGTCCCTGAAGTCGGAGCCGGAGCCGAAGCGGAAGCCCTGGCCTTCACCCTTCGCAAAGGCCTGGCCCAGCCACGCGACGATATCCGCGCTGTCGTCGAGCTTCGCGATCGCCGCGAGGTCCGGTTTGATCGGGTCGAAGCCGGCCTTGTCGATCGCGGTCTCGTCCATGCCCGAGCGGTACAGCCAGCCGATCTTCTGCTGGATCGAGCCGGCGGCGGCCTTGTCAGCCCCTGCGTCGGCGGCATCGACGAGCTTGTGCTGCGCTTCCAGGCTCTGTTCGCGCAGCTGGTCGAACGCGCCCCAGCGGGTGCGATCGGCGGGAATCGGGTTGGCGGCGATCCACTTGCCGTTGGCGTAGGCGTTGAAGTCCTGGCAGGCGGAAACGGACGGATCGAGTTCGCCCACGTCGTACACCGGCGCCGGGGCCGCCTTCGGCTGCGCGGCGTGCAGCGGCGACTGCGATGCGGCCAGCGCGAAGGCGGTGGCGAGGACGAGTGGCTTGAGCGCGGATGCGGACATGGAGGTTTCCTTGCGTTGCTGGAATGGAGCTGAAGCGGGCAGGGCGGTAATGCCGGGGGCATTCCCGCAAATGGAGACGGCCGTCGCGGCAAGCCCCGACGGCCGTCTCCATGCAGCGGTTGGCTCCGGGCGCGGTCGGTCAACCGCGCGCGGCGGCCATCACCAGATCACGACCTTGCCGTCGTCGCCACGCACCATCGCGTCGCCGGCCTTGCAGTCGAACGCCGCGGCGAAGGCCGGCATGTTCGACGGCGCGCCGATCGCACGGAAGTTGGCCGGTGCGTGCGGGTCGGTGGTCAGGCGCACCTTCAGCTCGTCGGGCGTGAAGTTGCGGCGCCACACCGTGGCCCAGTTGAGGAAGAAGCGCTGGTCGCGGGTCAGCCCGTCGGTCTTCGGGTCGGGCTTGCCGTCGGTGGCCTTCTTCATCGCGTCGTAGGCGGTCGCCAGGCCGCCGAGGTCGGCGATGTTCTCGCCCAGCGTCAGGTTGCCGTTGACCTTGCCGCCGTCGGCGGTGGCGTAGCCGTTGAACTGGTCGACCAGCTTGCCGGTGCGCGCGGCGAAGGCCTTGCCGTCGGCGTCGGTCCACCACTGCTCGAAGTTGCCGCTGGGCCCGAAGCGCGCGCCCTGGTCGTCGTAGCCGTGGGTCATCTCGTGGCCGATCACCGCGCCGATGCCGCCGTAGTTGGCGGCGTCGTCGGCATTGGCGTCGAAGAACGGCGGCTGCAGGATCGCCGCCGGGAACACGATCTCGTTCTGCAGCGGGTTGTAGTAGGCGTTGACCGTCTGCGGCGTCATGCCCCACTCGGACTTGTCGACCGGCTTGCCGATCTTCGACAGGTTCCACTTGTAGTTGAACTCGTTGGCCGCCAGCACGTTGCCGATGTAGCTGTCGCGGCTGGTGGACAGGCCGCTCCAGTCGCGCCACTTGTCCGGATAGCCGATCTTCGGGGTGAAGGTTTCCCACTTGGCGATGGCCTTCTGCTTGGTCTCGTCGCTCATCCACTCGAGGTTCTCGATGCGGGTCTTGAGCGCGGCGCGCAGGTTCTCGACCAGCGTCTCCATCTTGGCCTTGGCTTCGGGCGAGAACGCGACCTTGACGTACATCTGGCCGAAGGCCTCGCCGGCGCCGTCCTCGATCGTGCCGAGCACGCGCTTCCAGCGCGGCTTGATCTCCTTCTGCCCGCGCAGCGCCTTGCCGTAGAAGTTGTAGTTCTCCTCGACGAAGGCATCGCTCAGGTAGGGCGCGGCGCCGTCGACGGTGTGGAAGCGCAGGTAGGCCTGCCAGGTGGCCGGGGACGTGTCTTCCAGCGCCTTGCTCACTTCCTGGTGGAACGCCGGGATCGCCAGCGAGAACTTCTCCTGCGGCGCGATGCCCTGGGATTCGAAGAACTTGGTCCACGGGAAGTTCGGGGTCAGCTTGTCGGCTTCGGCCGGGGTGACCGGGTTGTAGTACAGCGAAACGTCGCGCGACATTTCCTCGCTCGACTTCGACGCCTTGGCCAGGCGGGTTTCGAACGCGATCACCGACTTGGCCTGCTCCGCGGCGTCGGCCGCCGGCACGCCCGACAGCTCCAGCGTCTTCGCCACGTGCTTCTCGTAGGCGTCGAGCTTGTCCTTCTTGTCCTTGTCGATGTAATAGCCCTTGTCGGGCAGGCCCAGGCCGCCCTGCATGGCGTAGGCCATGTTTGTCGCCGAATCCTTGAAATCGGCCTCGGCGCCGAAGCCGAACAGGAAGTTCTGGCCCTTCGCGGCGGTGGTGCGCAGGTACTCGGCGATCGCGTCCTTGCCGTCGAGCTTGGCGATCGCGTCGAGGCGGTCCTGGATCGGCGCGATGCCCTGCGCATTGATCTTCGCCTCGTCCATGCCGGTGGACCAGAAGTCGCCGACGATCTTTTCCACGCCGGTGGCGTCGGCATCGGCCGCGGCCTGTTCGGCGAGCTGGTGCTGCACGCCCACCGAGCGCTCGTCGAGCATCTCGAACGCGCCCCAGCTGGTGCGGTCGCCCGGCACCGGATTGGCCGCGAGCCACTTGCTGTTGGCGTAGCCGTTGAGGTCGACGCAGGCGTTCTTGCTGGTGTCGATGTCCGAGAACTGGAAGCGGTTGACCGGGGGCAGCTTGCTTTCGTCCAGCGTCAGCGCTGTCGCGGCGGTCGCATCGGCCTTCGCGGCGGCGGCGGGCGCCTGGTCGCCGGCGGCGGTGTTCGCCTTGTCGCCGTTGCAGGCGGTCAGCGCCAAGGCCACGGCCAGCGACAGAAGCAGGACTTTCGGATTGTTCACGGTCACTTGGATCTCCGGCCCGGATCGGGCGTTGGATGGGAAGAAACGGGTCGTCCCGCCGGGCGGCCCGGGACGTCGGAGCACGATACCCGCGTGTCCGGCGGCCCGGGGGTGTCGAAGGTCATGGCGGTCGGCGTCGCGGGGTGGGGGGGCGACGCGCGCTGGCTTGCGTGCGCGGCCAACGCAGGCTGCCAGCTCTCGCCGTCGCGCCGGCCCGCCGACCCCGATCGCGCGGCTGCATGATTCGGCTCCATCGCACACCCGATGCTCACCGCGTGCCTGCCAAGGTGACCGGGTGACGGAGGAGACCGACATGGCGCGACTGGCGATCCTGGTGAACATCGAGGCCAAATCCGGCAAGGAGGCCGAGGTCGAGGCGTTGCTGCGCGACGCCCTGCCGCTGGCGCGCGGCGAGGCCGGCACCCGTGATTGGCAGGCGTTCAAATCCGGGCCGTCGACCTTCGGCATCTTCGGCACCTTCGACGACGAGTTCGGCCGCCGCGCCTGCCTGGAAGGGCAGGTGCTCGACGCGCTGGTGGCCCGCACCGAGGCGCTGCTGGCGCGGCCGCCGCAGGTCACCACCGTGGACCTGCTGGTCGCTGGCTGACCCGCCCGAGGCGGCAAGCCTGAACGGCGACTCCGCCGCTCTGGTGGCGTAGGTCGCATTCACGTAGACTTGCCCGGTCCTGCAACACGGCTGCCCCTGTCCCGGGCTGGTTTCCAAGACCGGCCCTCCGGACAGATACGATCCTGGTACGCCTGCCGCGACGGCCGAAGACTTCGGCTCCCCGCGGCCTTATCCCGCACGTCTTTCGTCGCGCAGACACGGTCCGGAACATCCGGCAACCGTCAAACCCTTGCCCGCAGCGCGGTTCTGGATAGCTCCGGGCAAACCATCGTTCTCCTGACCGGGAGCCCGTGCGTCATGCGCGGACTCGTTGCCGGCGGGCGTCGATTCCCAGGAGCAACACACAATGACGTTCGAAACACTCGGGCTTTCGCCCGCACTGCTGCGCGCGCTGTCCGAAGCGGGCTACAACACCCCCACCCCGATCCAGGTCCAGGCCATCCCGCTGGCGCTTGCCGGCCACGACCTGCTGGGCGGCGCCCAGACCGGCACCGGCAAGACCGCCGCGTTCGGCCTGCCGCTGCTGCAGCGCCTGTCCAAGCTCACCCCGGCCAACGGCGCGCGCAAGCCGCGCGCGCTGGTGCTGGTGCCCACGCGCGAGCTCGCCGTGCAGGTCGCCGACAGCATCAAGGCCTACGGCCGCCACCTGCGCATGAACGTCACCACCATCTACGGTGGTGCCGGCATGGGTCCGCAGGTCGACAACCTGCGCCGCGGCGTCGACATCCTCGTCGCCACGCCGGGCCGCCTGATCGACCATCTCGAGCGCGGCAGCGCCAAGCTCGACGCGATCGAGGTGCTGGTGCTGGACGAAGCCGACCGCATGCTGGACATGGGCTTCCTGCCGGCGATCAAGCGCATCGTCAACCGGGTGCCGAAGGAGCGCCAGACGCTGCTGTTCTCGGCCACGTTCGAGGCGCGGATCAAGGGGTTGGCGATGGAGTTCATGCGCAACCCGCAGCAGGTGCAGGTGGCGGCGAACAACACCATCGTCGAAACCATCACCCATCGCGCGCATCCGGTCGATGGCTCGCGCAAGCGCGACCTGCTGATCGAGATCCTGACCCGTCGCCACACCGACCAGGTGCTGGTGTTCGGCAAGACCAAGCACGGCTGCAATCGCCTGGCCGAGCAGCTCGAAACCGCCGGCCTGCGCGCCGTCGCCATCCACGGCAACAAGAGCCAGGCGCAGCGGCAGAAGGCGCTGAACCTGTTCAAGGCCGGCAAGGCGCGCGTGCTGGTGGCCACCGACGTGGCCGCGCGCGGGCTCGACATCCCCGACCTGCCGCTGGTGATCAACCACGACCTGCCGATGGTGGCCGAGGACTACGTGCACCGGATCGGGCGTACCGGCCGCAACGGTGCGACGGGCGAGGCGCTGTCGCTGGTGTCGCCGGAAGAGGGCGGCCTGCTCAACCAGATCCAGCGCATGCTGAAGACCGAGATCGTGATGGACACGGTGGCCGGCTTCGCGCCCAGCAAGCCGATCCGGCTCGACGCGCCGATCCCGAAGAACGGCGGTGGCGGGCAGCGTCCGGGCGGACAGCGTCCGCCGGGCAAGCCGGCGCATCGCCCGCACGGCAAGCCGGGCGCGCGCCCGGGTGCCCCCGGTCATGCCGGTCCCAAGCGCAAGAGCGGCCAGGGCGCGTTCGCCGGGCGTCGCGATACCCGTGCCGGCTGATTGCCGGTTCGCGAGATGAAGAAAGGGCCGGCATTGCCGGCCCGTTTTGTTTGCATGCCTTTGTAGGAGCGGCTTCAGCCGCGAGCTCGATTCCTCATCCGGCAGAAGCGGAAAACCCGCGGCTGAAGCCGCTCCTACAGGGTCCGCGACGGCTACTCCACCGTCACCCGTTTGCGGTTGTCGCCCGAGTCGCGGTCGACGAGCTTGTTGTAGGGGTCGATGCCGGCCTCGAACGGCTCCGCATCGAGCACCAGCTCGATCGTGTTGTCGGCCCCGGTGATGTGGTGCTTGCGCAGGTACAGGACCTTCTCGTCGGCTTCCTCGCCGCCCGGCGGCCGCGTGAACACGCCGATGTCGACCAGTTCGTCCATCTTCTCCTCGGTTTCCTTGCCCTTCCCTGCGGCGACGAGCTTGGCCGAATGCACCTTCAGCGTGAGTGCGTACTTGCCGTCCGGCCGCTTCTTCGCCGTCGCCTCGACCGCGCGGTTGTCGAAGAACACGATGCGCTCGAACAGGTCGCGGATCAGGGGGTGGAACTTCGGATCCGTGCCGGCGTACAGGTCGCCCAGGAAATCCCGCGTGGTCGGGTAGGGCGGTCCCTTGAAGGCCCACTTGTCCAGGAACCCCGCCAGGATGCGGTTGAGCGCGTCCTCGCCGATCGCGTCCTTGAGCGCGTAGAACACCACCGAGCCCTTGTTGTAGTGGATGTACTGCTGGTTCTCGTTGAGCGCCAGCGGCAGCTCCTGCACCCGCTCGGTGGCGCGGCTCATCAGGTACGTGTCGAGCTCGTGCCTGAGGAACTTGCGCATCTTCTGCGGACCGTACTCGTGCTCCATCACCATCAGCGCCGAATACTGCGACAGCGATTCGGACAGCATCGTGGCGCCCTGCACGTTCGCCCCGACCACCTGGTGCGCCCACCACTGGTGCGCGGTCTCGTGCGCGGTGACATAGAACACGTAGTCGATCTTCTCCTTGTCGCGCAGGTCGGCGATGAAGCCGATCGATTCGGAGAACGGCACGGTGCCGGCGAACGCCTGGGCGAAGCGGGAATAGTTCGGGAACTCCAGGAAGCGCAGCTGCCGGAACTGGTACGGCGAGAAATTGCGTGAGTAGTAGTCGAGCGACTTCTTCGCCGACTCGATCATGCGGTCGACGTTGTAGGGGTGCTTGGGGTCGAAGTAGACCTCCAGCGCGACGTCGTTCCAGCGGTCGCGCCTGACCTGCCAGTCGGCCGACAGCCACGAGAAGAACGGCAGCAGCTTGGCCTCGGACCGGTACTGGAAGTAGTTCCGGCCGCCCTTCGTCCACTTGCGCTGCAGGTAGCCGGGCGCCAGCGCGATCTGGCCGGAAGTGGTCGAGACCGTGGTTTCGAAGTTCACCCAGTCGGCGTTGCCGGAGATGTAGTTGTTGTTCCACTCGGCGCGGTCGTCGATCGGCGGCATGCGCGGTACTTCCGGCAGCCCGTACTTCTTGCGGTCGTTGCGATCCTGCAGCTCCATCTGCTCGATGTAGCCGAACTGCGGCAGCGCCGATCCGTTGTTGAAGAAGGTGCCGTTGTAGACCACCGACGTGCCGCCGCCGTTGAGCGGGAAACCGTGCGGGGCGTCGGTGTAGCGGAAGCCGAAGTCCATCGTCGCACCGGGCGCCAGGGGCGTTTCCAGGCGATAGATGCGATAGCCGGACACCGGGTCCGAGCTGACCAGCGCGTGGGCCGGGAAGTCGAGCGCGGTTTCGGTTTCCGGGTCGATGGTGACGTGCAGCTCGGAGATCGGCTTCGACGTCAGGTTGCGCATCCGGTAGCGGCCCGCGATCGACACGGTGCGCGTCAGGGGAAAGATGTCCACGTCGGCCTGGATGTCGGTGACGCGGGGCTGCGGCAGGTCGCGGTACTTGCCGTAGGCCTTCTCGTAGTCGGCCTGGCGCTGCTTGGCCAGGTCGCCGGGCACGTATTCGTTGAGCACGTTGGTGTTGTAGTAGATCCAGCCGCCCAGCCCGAAGAACGCCATCAGGGCGACGGCCAGCGTGGCCCGCAGCGGCGTGCTGCGCAGGCGCAGCCTGGCGGCCTTCAGGCGGTCCTTCCACCCCAGCGAGGTGCCGCGCGGCCACAGCGCGGTCGCGACGCCGAGCAGCAGCAGCGCGAACGCGGCCCAGTAGGCGCGGAACCACAGCCACGGCCCGATGAAGTGGCCGTAGCCGTTCATGTCCGAATATGGCGTGGGCGAAGCCTTGCCGTAGTTGTAGAGCGCGTGGTCGAAGTCGTACATGCCCATGACGACGCGCACGACGAGGTACGCGATCATCAGCACGTAGCCGACGAACATGTTGCCGGTGACCACCTGGAAGAACACCGCCAGCGCGGCGATCATCACGAACGGCACGAACTGCAGCAGCAGTCCCTTGGCGTACAGCAGCGGCTCGATGTTGCTGTAGCCGTCGACCAACTGGTAGCCGATCGTGAACAGTGCGCACGCCACCAGCACCACCGCGACCACGCCCGCCAGCGCCGTCATCTTCGCCGCCAGCGGCACCCAGTCGGGCGCGGCGTACGCATCGGTGGCCTCGGCCACGCGCATGCTGCGCTCGCGCCAGACCATCTCGCCGGCGTAGAAGGTGATGATGATGATCAGGAACAGGCTCATGCCGCCGTTGATCATCTCGAGCATCTGCGCCGTGACCGGCAGGGTCTCGGTGCCGTAGATCAGGCCGCTGAACTTGACCACGGTGAAGGTCAGGAGCAGGCCCAGCACCACCATCACGATGAACGGCGCGCCGCGCAGCGTGTTGCGCAGGTCGAACCACGACTGGTGCAGGTACTGGCGCAGCTGCGCGCGCCAGTCGCTGCGAAGGACCACCAGGACGCGGGATTCGCCACGCGCGATTTCCCCGGCATCGGTCTCTGCCTTGGCCTGCGATGCCTTGCGCCGGCGCAGCACGATGCCCTCGCGATCGGCGCGGAACAGGCCGAACGCCGCCAGCAGCATCACGATCGCGATGCCGATCCAGAGCGCGCGGTTGGCCAGCAGCAGGCCGGTCAGCGCCGGCAACTGGCGGTTGAGCTGGGCGCTGGACCAGTAGCGGATGTGGTCGGCAACGGCATTCGCGCCGGAGGGGTCGACCAGTGCGCCGACCCAGCGCGTGTCGAGGTCGCGGGTGAAGGCGTCCGACATCGACCAGAGCACGAAGAACACGATCACGCCGAGGTAGGTGTAGAGCATCGACCGCGTCAGCGTTGCCAGCAGGAACATCAGCGCCGACACGAACAGCAGGTTCGGCAGCACCAGCACGCCAAAGGCCCAGGCATAGGCGGCCCACGGCGTCGGTCCCAGCCGCGCGCTGTCGAGCCAGGGCATCAGGCTGCCGACGTAGAGGCCGATCGCCATCGCCAGCATGATCGCGAAGGTCGCGGCGAGTCCGCCGCCGAAGCGTCCGAGCAGGTAGTCGCGCTTCTTCATCGGCGTGGCGAAGAACAGTTCCGCCGTGCGCTGCTCGAAGTCGCGGATCGCGATGCCGGCCACGAAGATGGTCGCCAGCAGCACGCTGACGACGCTGA
Organism: Luteimonas notoginsengisoli; assembly: GCF_042648885.1. Classification (NCBI taxonomy): domain Bacteria; kingdom Pseudomonadati; phylum Pseudomonadota; class Gammaproteobacteria; order Lysobacterales; family Lysobacteraceae; genus Luteimonas; species Luteimonas notoginsengisoli. The sequence goes on from NZ_JBHRYF010000001.1 coordinate 687,638, forward strand.
ACGAGCCGAGGATGGAGATCACCACCGCCGGCGCGTTGCGCATGGTGTTGCCCACGCCGCCGCCGATGCTCACGTTGTCCGAGGCCATGGTGCCGAAGCCCATCAGCGCATAGACCGCGACCACGATCCAGAACACGCCGTTCTTCAGCAGCTGGCCGAGCTCGAAACCCAGCAGATGGCGCAGCATGGCTCAGGCCGCCCTGGCGCTGGAGGCATCGGTGCCCGCGGCGCGCCGCAGTTCGCCGAAGTACACGTCCTCCAGGTCCGGCGCCACCGCGCCGAAGCCTTCTCCCGGGTTGCCGTCGCTGAGGACGTGGATCACCGGTTGCCCGGCGACCAGCCGCGTCGACAGGACGGTGTGCGCCTTCAGGTGCTCGTCCAGCGCCGCCTTGTCGACGGTCTTCTTCCAGACCCGGCCATCGAGCGAGGCGATCGCCTCGCGCGGCTCGCCGGTCAGGCGCAGTTCGCCCTGGGCGATGATCGCCATGCGCGGGCACAGGTCGGTCACGTCCTCGACGATATGCGTCGACAGGATCACCACCACCTGCTCGCCGACCTCCGCCAGCAGGTTGAGGAAGCGGTTGCGCTCCTGCGGGTCCAGGCCCGCGGTGGGTTCGTCGACGATGATCAGCTGCGGCTGCCCGATCAGCGCCTGGGCGATGCCGAAACGCTGGCGCATGCCGCCGGAGAAGGTGCCGAGCTTGCGATGCCGCACCGGCCAGAGATTGACCTGCTGCAGCAGCGCCTTGACCAGGCCCTTGCGCTGGCGGCCGTCGACCACGCCCTTGAGGATCGCGAAGTGGTCCAGCATCGCGATCGCCGAGACCTTGGGATACAGGCCGAATTCCTGCGGCAGGTAGCCCAGGCGACGGCGCGCTTCGGTCTTGTCGGCGAGCACGTCGAGGTCGCCCAGGTGCACGCTGCCGCTGTCGGCGTCCTGCAGCGTCGCGATGGTGCGCATCAGCGTCGACTTGCCGGCGCCGTTGGGGCCGAGCAGGCCGAACATGCCGGTCGGGATGTCGAGGGTGATGCTCTTCAGCGCCTGCACGCCGTTGGCATAGGTCTTGGACAGGTCGCGGATCTTGAGCATGGACGGACTTCCCCTGGGAGCAAGGCTGCCATCGTAAACGTTCAAGCGGGCAAGACGATCGCGCCGTAAGTCATGGCGCAGCCGCTGGTTGCCTTTTTAGCCGTCATTCCCGCGCAGGCGGGAGGCGCTTCTCAACAGCCGAAGGCTGGCAATCCATGGCCGGTCACGCAAGCCGGGTCCGGACCGCATCGCCCCGGCTTCGCCAAGCGAATGCCATGGCTGGAAATTCCCGGCGTGCATCCCCGCCTTCGCGGGGATGGCGATATCGCAGGTGACCAGCGGGAACCCCGATGCCTGGGGCCCCGTGCCTGTCGCCGCGCTCAGCCCTTCTGCTTCTCCGCGATCCAGCGGTCGATCTTGCCTTCGAGGATCTGCAGCGGCACGGCGCCGTCCCTGAGCACTTCGGCGTGGAACTCGCGCACGTCGAACTTCGGCCCCAGCGCCTTTTCCGCGCGGGTGCGCAGCGAACGGATCTTCAGCTCGCCGATCTTGTAGGCGAGTGCCTGCCCAGGCCACGCGATATAGCGCTCCGCTTCCGCGGTGGACTGGGTTTCGCTCTCGGCCGAATTGTCGAGCATGTATTGGATCACCTGCTCGCGGGTCCAGCCCTTGCTGTGCAGGCCGGTGTCGGTGACCAGGCGGATCGCGCGCCACAGTTCGTTCTGCAGGTAGCCGAAGTAGTCGTACGGCGTTTCGTACACGCCCAGCGACTTGCCCAGCGATTCGGCGTACAGGCCCCAGCCTTCGATGAAGGCGGTCTCGCCGCCGAAGCGGCGGAACTTCGGCAGGTCGGTCAGTTCCTGCTGCAGCGCGAGCTGGAAGTGGTGGCCGGGAATCGCTTCGTGCAGGTACAGGTCTTCCGCGTCCCAGGTCTTGCGCGTGGGCAGGTCGTAGGTGTTGACGTAGAAGATGCCCGGACGCGAACCGTCCTCGCTGGGCGTCATGTAGCTGCCGCCGGCCGCGGACTTGGCGCGGTACGGCTCGACCGGGCGGATCTCGAACGGGGCCTTGGGCAGCAGCGAGAACTGCTCGGGGATGCGCTTGTTGATGCGGTCCTCGAGCGACCGGTAGTAGGCCAGCAGCGCGTCTTCGCTCTTGAAGCTGAACTGCGGATCGTTCTTCATGAACTCGAAGAACTCCTGCAGCGAGCCCTTGAAGCCGGCCTCGGCCATCACCTTGCGGATCTCGCCGTGGATGCGCGCGACTTCGTCCAGGCCCAGCTGGTGGATTTCCGCCGGGGTCATGTCGGTGGTGGTCGACTGGTGCGCGTTGAAGGCGTACCACGCGTCGCCGCCCGGCAGCTTGTCCAGGCCGACGCTGTCGCGGGTCGCGGGCAGGTACTCGTCGGCGATGAAGGCGCGCAGCTTGCGGAACGATGGCATGACCTGCTTGCCGATCATCTCGCGATAGGCCGCGGTCAGGCGCTTCCTGTCGGCGTCGCTGAAATCGTCCGGCATCGACTTGATCGGCCCCCACAGCAGGGTGTCCTCGGGCTTGTCCTTGATCAGCGCGTCGAGCTGCGGCACCACCTTTTCCATCAGCGCCCGCGGCTGCACCACGCCGGCCTTCATGCCCTGGCGCATGTTGTCGATCGCGGTGTCGAACAGCGTCGGCAGGCGGTTGCCGCGCGCCAGCCAGTTGTCGTAGTCCTTCACCGTCTTGAACGGCTGCGCGCCGGTGCCCGAGCCGAGCATGATGGTGTAGCTGGCGATGCTGCCCATCTGGTTGACCGGCATCATCCAGTCCGGGTACTTCTCCGACTCCAGCGAATCCCGGGCGTCGCGCACGAAGATCTCGTAGCTCAGCAGGTCCTGGCCGGCGAGGCCGTCGGAGCCGATCGCCTCGACACGCGCGAGCCAGTCCTCGGTGAAGTCGTGCGACCTGGCGCGGAATTCGGCGCTGTAGAAATCAGGCAACTGGTCGTTGTAGCGCGCGTCGCCCTGGAACGTGGCCTGCAGCGGGTTGAGCTTGAGCAACGCTTCCCAGTATGCGTCGTACAGCGCATCGAGGCTGGCGGCCTTGTCGCTGGCGGGGGTGGCCGCGGCCGCGGTTTCCTGCGCGAAGGCGGGTGCGGGCAGTGCGAACCCGCCGGCGAGCGTGGCGGCGATGGCGAGGCTGAGCAGCAGAGGGCGTGCGGTCATGGCGGTTTCCCCGGATGGAATGCGGCAAACGTGCACTGTCGCCGGGCACCGGCGCGCGGGCATGGGCCAAAGGTCACCACGGCAAGCCACAGGTGCGCGGTCACAGGTAGCCCGGGCAACGCCGCAGGCCGCACCCGGGGCTCGCGCCGGGTTCCCGGAGTCCCGGAGTGCGCTGCGCTTATCCGGGCTACGAAGATTTCAGGGGGATCAACCCTCGGCCGCTTGCGCCTGCAGCTCCGTCGCGCGGGCATCGCCGAGATAGCGGCGGATCGCGGCGCGCGCGAGGTACAGCAGCGGGATCAGCGCGATCGCGGCGAGCATCTTGTACAGGTAGTTGAGCGTGCCGATGGCGAGGAACAGCGACATTTCCCAGTGCTGCGGCCCGAGCACGAACGCGATGTACAGCACCACGAAGCTGTCGATCAGCTGCGACACCGCGGTCGAACCGGTCGCGCGCAGCCACGCCTGTCGGTCGCCGGTGCGGCGGCGGATGCGGTGGTAGATGTTCACGTCGATCAGCTGGCCGAGCATGAACGCGACCAGCGATCCCCAGATCGTCCACAGCCCCTGGCCGAACACCGCGGCGAAGGCGGCCTGGTAATCGGGCACGCCCTGGTCGCTGGCCACGCCCGTCCACCATGGCGCCGGCGCGAGGTGGATCGCGATGAAGGCGAACGCGAAGCCGTAGACGATCAGCGCCGCCGCCAGCCAGCTGATGAAGCGCACGCCGCGACGGCCGAAGTATTCGTTGATCGTGTCGGTCATGATGAACACGATCGGCCACAGCAGGGTGCCGGCGGTGAAGCTCAGCGAACCGGTCTGGCCGAACAGGTTCCATTCCAGCGGGCGGATGCCGAGCGTGTCCTCGAGCGCGAAGATCTTGACGCCGATGAACTCGGCGAGGACCGCGTTGACGCAGAAGAACGCGGCCAGCGCGATGAACAGGCGCGCGCTGCGGTCGTCGATGGGGCGCGTCATGGCGTCGTCCGCGGACCGGTGATCGCGGCGCCTGGCCTGGCAAGCAGTGCCTTCCCGAGCACGGCCCAAGAGCAGGTGGGACAGCGGCCGGGAACGTTCGCAGGCGCCGGCATGCCAGCCGCCGAGGCGGAACCCGACGCCCCGGTTTCGTCGGCCGCGCGCGCGGCATCGTTCATGCGGGCGTGCGGGGTTCGCCGAGGGCGGGGGCGGCGAACGGGATCGAATCGGGCGACACCGCGCCGCCGGAGATGATGAAGCTCATCGCCTGGTCGACGGTCCAGTCGGTCGGGGTGATCTTTTCCACCGGCACGATTTCGAGGTAGCCGGAGGTCGGGTTCGGCGTCGTCGGCACGTAGACCGCGGCCAGTTCGCGCCCGGTGCCCTGTTCGCGGAGCACCCGGGTGACGAAGCCGACGGACTTCATCTGGCTGTGCGGGAAGTCGATCAGCACCACGCGCTGGGTGCCGTCGGGCTTGGTCTGCAGGATGTCGAGCAGTTGGCGCGCGCTGCCGTAGATGGTGTTGGCGAACGGAATGCGCTGGATCAGCGCTTCCAGCCAGCGCAGCAGGCGCTGTCCGAACACGCGGCGCGCCATCACGCCCGACAGCAGGATCACCAGCACCGTGGCGACCAGGGCGATGGCGGTCTGCACCCACGGGTCGTCGAGCCAGCCCAGCGCGCGCGGATCGGCGAGCGCGGCGTTGTGCAGCAACGGCTGCACAAGCGGGCGGCTGATGTCCGACAGCAGCACGAACACGAACTTGACCACCACCCACGTCAGCCAGATCGGCAGCAGGGTGAGCAGGCCCGTGAGCAGGGTCTTTTTGAAACCGTGCCGGGGAGGCGTGCTCCGCTCGGGCGTGACCGAAGGCGTGTGCTGTGGAGGCGTGGACATGCCGCGATTCTACCGGCCCGCGACCGCCGGATCGGCGTCAGCGCTTCGCGGTCGGACGCGGCAGGTCGCTGACCAGGCGGATTCCGACGTCGTCGTAGCCACGCGCGGACTCCAGCGGCCGCGCGCCCTTGCCGCCGCGCCAACTGGTGCCGCTCCCGATCCGCTGGCTGCAGTTGCCGCTGCAGTCGCTGTTCCACTCCGACACCTGCCTGCCCGCGCCGGCCGCCGGCAGCAGCGCGGCTTCGCGCGCGTGCGGCAGGCGATAGGGCAGGCCGCTGCGCTGGCCGAGCCAGCGGGCATAGGCGTTGGCGTCTTCCCACGACACGCAGACCACGGGCTGGTCCCCGGACTGCTCGAATCCGGGGGAAGTCCAGTCCCGCGGCGCGAGCATGCGCAGCAGCGAGGCGCTGGCGCGGCAGCGCGCCGGCTCGCGGCCGGTGGCGCTGGCGAAGCGGGCGTACTCGTCGCGCGTCACCGGGCGCCGCGATGCGGCAAACAGGGTGTCGCCGTTGCGCACCAGCACCATGTCCCCGGCGATCTTGTCCAGGCGTTCGCCCGGCTGCGGGATCCCGTCGGCACGCGCCGACAGCTGCTGCAGCTGCGCGCGCGACAGGCCGAATGCGCGCGCGCCTTCCACCACCTGCCGGGCGCTGCCGCGGTCGAAGGCGTCAGCGGCGACATCGATGCGCGCCAGCAGCGCCTGCGTCACCCGCTGGCGCAGCTTGTCGACCGCGCCGGCGTCGGCATGCAGCGTGGTTTCTGCAACGCGGATCGCGTCGCCGACCTGGGCGACGGCCCGCTTGTCGTCGCCCTCGCGGATGCTGCGGACCGCCGCGTCCGCGCTGGCATCGATGAACCTGCCGACCGCCGCCGACAGGCCGAGATAGCTGGCGTCGCTGCGATGCGCGGCAAGCAGGCTGTCGCGGGCGTTGTCGTCGCGCGGCGCGCCCAGACGCCCGCGGCTGATCTGCGCATCGGCCCTGGCCACCCAGCGTTCGGCATCGGAGGTCGGCGCGGCGCGCAGCAGCGCATCGGCCGGGTCGCCCGTCACCGGCTGGCCGTTCGCGTCGGGCGGGGCGGGCAGCGCGAACGTGGCTTCGTTGTCGGTCATCGCCACCACGGCCGGCTTCGCCACCCGGAAGTAGTCGTCTCCGTTGCCCTGGCGCAGGAACAGGCCGATGCCCGCCGCCACCACGAGCACCACCCCCAGCCACGCCCACACCGGCATCCCGCGCACCTTGGCCACGCGCGCGCGCAGCGCGGGCAAGGCCAGCATCTCGTGCGTGCCGCTGCGCTGTGGCACGCGTTCGAGCGCTTCAAGCATGTGCGCGGCGTCGTGGAAGCGCTTGATCGGACCCTTGGCGAGCGCCCGGTCGAGGAACCGCTGCCAGTGGCGCAATCGCGGAGGCAGGCGCGGAATCGGCTCCTTGACGTGCATGATCGCCATCGAAACCGCATCGCCGGCCTCGTAGGGCAGGGCGCCGACGAGCATTTCCCACGCCAGTACGCCGACCGCGTACAGGTCGGCGCGCGGATCGACTTCCTCGCCGCGCGCCTGTTCCGGCGCCATGTAGGCGGTGCTGCCCACCGCAAGCCCCGCGGTGGTGACGCGGGTGCCGTAGCCGCGGCGCAGGGCGATGCCGAAATCGGCCAGCAGCGGCCGCTCGGTTTCATCGAACAGCACGTTCTCGGCCTTGACGTCGCGATGGATGGTGCCGCGCGCGTGGGCGTAGCCGAGCGCGGACAGCAGCGCATGCAGGATCTCGCGCACCCGCGCCTGCTCCATGCCGCCGTTGCTTTCGGCGATGCGCTGGCCCAGGTGGCCGCGGGTGAGATAGGGCATCGAGTAGTAGGGCAGGCCGTCGCGCGTGCGCCCGACGTCGTAGATGCCCACGATGTGCGGGTGCTCGAGCCGGGCGATGGTGCGCGCCTCGTTCTCGAAGCGGCGCCGGCTGACCTCGTCCGCCAGCGCCTCGGGCAGCATGACCTTGATCGCGACCTGCCGCGACAGCGAGACCTGTTCGCCCAGGTAGACGGTCGACATGCCGCCATGGCCGATCGCGCGCAGCAGCGCGTATCCGGTGATCTCCGGCAGCGTTGCCTTTCCGCTCTCGTCAGACAGCGTGTCGCGCATGGTTCCCCCCCGTGGCCGGCCAAGGATACGTCCTGCGCGCGGGCAGGGGATGAATGACCCTGCCGATCCGCAGCCTCGTCCCCGGGCAGCGGCCGATGGCATGGATCATGGGCCGGCGCGGGGTGAATCCGTGGCTCAACCGTTCCCGTCGCGCGGTGGCTTGCGCCGCACGTAGACCTGCTTGCGGATGCGCGCGACCACGTCGCCCTCGCCGTCGATGACGTCGGTCGCGAACCAGTGCAGGTATTTCCCGCCGTCGGCGGTGGCGTCGCGGATGAGCGCCAGCACGTCGTCGTCGAGCTGGAATTCCGCCGCCACCGCGCCGCGCCCGGGCTTGACGAACTCGATGTCCGCGGCCTTGTCCCACACGATGTAGCCGCTGCCCAGCGCCTGCATCGTCATGATCATCCAGAACGGATCGGTCATCGCGAACAGGCTGCCGCCGAAATGGGTGCCGACGAAGTTGCGGTTGTACCAGTGTTGCCGCAGTTCCACCCGCGCATGGTGATAGTCGGCCGACAGCGCGCGCACGCGGATGCCCGCGAATAGGAACGGCGGCCAGATGTTGAGCACGCGGCGAAGGGTGGAAGCGGAAACCTGGTGGGCCATGATGATCCGTGCGAAGGGCGAAGCTGGCGTCCGGAAGAAGCGACGATCCGTTGCCGCCAATGTGCGGAACCCTCGCTTTGCTCGAGGCGGCAGCGTGGGGACGGGCTGGATACCGGGCACTTGTCGGCGGGTTGCCGCCGGGAGGTTGCCCCAGCCGCGGCGAAGCGGTCAGACCAGCAGCAGCGACGACATCTTGCGCCGGTAGCGGCCGACCAGGTCTTCGTCCTCGACCACGCGGAACGCGTCGATCAGCGCTTTTTTCGGCAGTGCGTCGTGGAAGTCGCGATTGCGGCGCAGCATCTCGAGGAACTGTTCGAACCCGGCCTCGGCGTCGCCGGCGACGATGTGGTGCACGCCCAGCAGGTGGCGCGCCGCGAGGTCGTCGGGGTCGGCGGCGATCGCCGCTTCGAGCGCTTGGGGTGCCGGGGCGTCCTTGAGCAGGGTGGCGAACCCGAGCCGCGCGCGGGCGCGGACTGCGCGGTCGTCGGTGGCCAGGTTGGCGGGCAGGGCGTCGAGCAGCTGTCCAGCTTCGGCGGCGGCGCCGGTCTGCAGCAGGACCAGGGCGAGATCGAGCTTCAGTTCCGCCTTGTCCGGCTCGGCTTCGATCGCCTGGCGCAGGCGCATCGCCTCGGCGTGCGGGTCGGCCGGCGGTGCGGGCTCGTCTGCGGCCGGCGCTTCGGCCGCCTCCGCCGGGAGGACGCCATGATGGGTCAGGAATTCTCGCACCTGGCCCTCGGGCAGCGCGCCCTGGAAGCCGTCGACGATCTGCCCGTCCTTGACCAGGAACACCGTGGGGATCGAGCGGATCTGGAAGGCGCCGGCGATCTGCGGCTCGGCCTCGGTGTCGACCTTGGCCAGCTGGAAGGCGCCGTGGTACTCGGCCGCCAGCTTCTCGAGGATCGGGCCGAGTGCCTTGCACGGCCCGCACCACTCGGCCCAGAAATCCACCAGGACCGGCGTCTGCAGCGATTTCTGCAGCACTTCTGCCTCGAACGTGGCGGTGGTGGCGTCGAAAACGTGCTGCGCGGCGGTGGCGTCGGGGGACATGGAAGGTTCCGTGGCGTGTTCAGCCGGAGATTGTGCCAGCTGGCCCGGATTCCAACCGGATGTAAAACAAACTTGACATGCGGTAATCGAAATGTAAGCTCTACATGACATCAAGTCGGCTGGAGGTGACATCATGGAATTGCGACGTTGGGGGTTGCCAATCCTGGTGCTGGTCGGGGGACTGTCGCTGTGGCTGTTGCTCGCGGGGCCTTCGCGGGTCCTGGGGCTGGACGGCGGCAGGTGGGGCGTCGTGCTCCTGGTCGCCGTGGCCTGGGGATCGCTCCTGGCGGTGCGGTCGCTACCGCGCGGCGACCTCGAGCAGGCGTCGCCGGGCGAATGGAAAGCCTGGATCGGCGTGCTGTTCATGGCGGTGGCGGTCGGGTACTTCCTGGCGAAGATCCAGGTGTTCCAGGCCCCTGCGCTGCCGCACAACCCGCAGGCCACGGCCGTTGGCCGCAACGTGGTCATGTTGCTGGTGGCGTGGACCGTGCTGTCGGGCGTGGTCGCGGCCCGCTGGAAAGGCAGCGTGCAGGAGGACGAACGCGACCGCGACATCGCGCGCAAGGCCAGCGGCTGGGGGCGCGGCGCGACGATCGCGTGCGTGGTCGGGCTGGCCGTGACGCTCGGGTTCTCCCCGGCGGACAGGCTGCTGTGGGCGACCCACCTGATGATCGCCAACCTGCTGGTGCTTTCGCTGATGTGCGGCTGCCTGTTCGAGTACGCGGCCACCGCGATCGCCTACTGGCGGGACCGGCATTGAACGCGCGTCGTCCGCCGCAAGGCCGAAACGCACCGGCGCGAACGTCGCTGTCGTTCGGCGAACGCTACGCCCGCCGAGCCTGGGCGGGTCTTGCCTCGCTGGCGCTGTTGGTATCGGTGGCGGCATTCGGCGGGTCGCCGAGCAGGGTGCTGTTCCTGGCCGCGGTATTCGTGCTTGCCTGCCAGCCGCTGTTCCGCAGGCGGCAGATGTTCGAAGAGCAGCGCCGCAACGAAGTGATGGAGGACGAGCGCGATCGCGACATCCGCCTGCGCGCGGCCGCGCACGCGCGCGCGGTGCTGGCTGCGGGCGTGGGCGCTCTGGCTGTCGCTTTGTGCATCCCGGCCGCGCGGCAGGCGCTGCAGGCCAGCGATCTGGCACTGCCTGCCGTGCTGGTGCTGCTGGTGATCGCGGCTACGTTGTGTGGATATGTATCCGAGATCGCCGGTTATCGGGTCGAACGCAGGTGAGCGGCACGCCGATCGCCAACGAGATCCGGCGCCTGCGCTTCGAACGTGGCGAGATGACGCAGGAGGCGCTGGCCCAGGCGTGCAGTGTGACCCGGCAGACAATCATCGCGCTGGAAGCCGGGCGCTACGCGCCGTCGCTGGAACTGGCGTTCCGGATCGCCCGTACATTCGGGGTGGGCGTCGAAGACGTGTTCCGGTGGGAGAAGACATGAAGCATTTGCCGCAGCTTGCCGCGATCGCCGCGGCGGTCCTGTTCACCGTCGCGGTTGCCGGTTTCGGCGCTGCGCTCGAGGGCTACTTGCAGTCCACGCATCCGGTGGGACTGCTGGGCGCGCGCGGATTGCCGCACGCGCTGGCGTTCAACGCCCTCGGCTTCGTGCTGCCTGGGGGGCTGGCCGCATTCGTTGCGTGGCGGCTGCGCGCGGCCATTGGCGACGGCGGCCCCTGGATCGCGCGCATCGGCGCCTGGCTGGCACTCCTGTCGGCGCTCGCGTTCGCGGCGCAGGGACTGCTACCGCTGGATCCGGGCGACCTGGAATCCGACACCAGCCGTGCCCATGCGACCGCGTGGACGCTGTGGTGGGTCGCATTCGTGCCGGCGGCGGCGATGCTCGCCGCGGGGCTGCGGCAGGGCGGGGGTTCGCAGGTGCTGGTGCCGGCGAGTGTGATCGCCGCGATCGTCGTTGCGGTGCTTGCGATGCTGCCGCTCGAGCTGCTCGCGCCGGCCGTCACGCAGCGGATGGTGTTTGCGGCATGGCTGATGTGGTGGGGCGTGGCGGCATGGTGGGTGGGAACAGCGGCTGTCGTGGCTGCAGGATCGAGGTAATGGGAAGGGATTTCCACAAGGCGCCATTCCGACACACTGGCTGTCATTCGGAGCGTAGCGAGGAACTGCTTCCAGCGAGGACGGCGACACCCAAGGCAGATTCCTCGCTGTGCCCGGGATGACCTCAGAACCGGAATGACATCACGGCTCCGCCAGCAGCGTGGCGATCTCCGCGCCCAGGCGCAGGTCGTCGACCAGGCCGAACCGCTGCCGCCGTAGCCGGCCTTGACGATCGATGAGCATCAGCGTCGGCGTGCCCTGCATCGCGTAGGCCTGCATGGTCAGCGGCAGCGGATGCCGCGCGGTGTCGCCGTCGCGGTGCGCGTCGACCCCGACCGGATAGCCGATGCGGTTCTCATGCAGGTATACCTGCAGCGCATCGGGACCCATCGCGTGGTGGTGCTCGAACACCGTGTGCAGGCCGATCACGGCCAGGTCGGTGGACGCGAACGCGGCCGCGACCTTGAGGCTTTGCGGCACCGCCTGCTGGACGCAGGCCGGACACAGCATCTGGAAGGCATGCAGGAATACCACGCGTCCGCGCAGGGACGACAGCGATGGCGCACCATCGACATTGAACCAGCGCGAGACGTTCCAGGCTGGCGCGTCGCGCGGCACGGTGGCACCGGTCATGGCGCGCACGCGGCAGACGGCGCCGCGTCGGCACCGGCCGGCGCCGCCGCCGCAGCGGCAGGGGGGCGCAGGCCGCGCGTTTCGAGTCGGACTGCGCGATAGACGGCGAGCGCGGGCGGGACGATGGGCACGGATCGACGCATTCGGCTTCTCCCGGGTAAAAAGCCATGGTATTCGGGCCCGATGGCGGCAATTTGTGCACTGCGGTAGGCTTGCTGGCCGTCCCTGGAATGCGCCCGCCCGTGTCCGCCGACCCTGCCGCCTACGATCCCCGAGCCGTCGAATCCGCCGCCCAGCGCTACTGGGACGACACGCGCGCATACGAGGTGACCGAGGCATCGCCGAAGCCCGCGTTCTACTGCCTGTCGATGCTGCCGTATCCCTCCGGGGCGCTGCATGTCGGCCACGTGCGCAACTACACCATCGGCGACGTGATCAGCCGCTACCAGCGGATGACCGGCAAGAACGTGCTGCAGCCGATGGGCTGGGACGCCTTCGGCCTGCCCGCGGAGAACGCGGCGATCAAGAACGCGACCGCGCCGGCGAAGTGGACCTACGCCAACATCGATCACATGCGCGCGCAGCTCAAGGCCATGGGCTACGCGATCGACTGGTCGCGCGAGTTCGCGACGTGTTCGCCGGACTATTACGTGCACGAGCAGCGCATGTTCGTGCGGCTGCTGAAGAAGGGCCTGGCGTACCGCCGCAATTCGCTGGTGAACTGGGATCCGGTCGACCAGACCGTGCTGGCCAACGAGCAGGTGATCGATGGGCGCGGCTGGCGCACCGGCGCGCTGGTGGAGAAGCGCGAGATCCCGCAGTGGTTCCTGAAGATCACCGACTACGCGCAGGAACTGCTCGACGGACTGGACACGCTCGACGGCTGGCCGGATTCGGTCAAGACCATGCAGCGCAACTGGATCGGCCGCAGCGAGGGCCTGGAAATCCAGTTCCGGGTCGAGGGCGAGGACGTGCCGCTGACGGTGTTCACCACGCGCCCCGACACGCTGATGGGCGTGACCTTCTTGTCGATCGCAGCGGAGCATCCGCTGGCGATCCGGGCCGCCGGCACCGATCCGGATCTGGCCGCGCAGATCGCGGGGCTGCGGCAGGGCGGTACGTCCGAAGCCGAGCTCGAGACGCAGGAGAAGCGCGGCGTCGATACCGGCCTGCGCGCCGTGCATCCGATCAGCGGCGATGAAGTCCCGGTCTGGGTCGCCAACTTCGTGCTGATGGGCTATGGCACCGGCGCGGTCATGGCGGTGCCCGGGCATGACCAGCGCGACTGGGAGTTCGCGAAGAAATACGACCTGCCGATCCGCATGGTGGTGGTGCCGGCGCCGGTGCGCGACGCGCTGCGCGAGATCGGCGCGGATGCGCTCAAGCCCAGCGACCCGATGCAGGCCGCGCTCGGCGGCAGCGGCGCGATCGACGTCTACGACACCGGCGCGGCGGTGCAGGTGGTGCAGGATTTCGAGCGCCGCATCGCCGAACAATCCGCGTACACCGAGCGTGGCTCGCTGGTGAACTCCGACGAGCTGGACGGCATGGATTTCCAGGAGTCGTTCGAGGCGCTGGCCGCCAGGTTCGAAGCCGATGGCCGCGGCGCGCGCCGCGTCAACTTCCGCCTGCGCGACTGGGGGGTGAGCCGGCAGCGCTACTGGGGCTGCCCGATCCCGGTGATCTACTGCGACACGTGCGGCGCGGTGCCGGTGCCCGAGGACCAGCTGCCGGTCGTGCTGCCCGAGGACGTGGCGGATGCCTTCTCGACCGCGGGGGTGGTGCACTCGCCGATCAAGTCCGATCCGCAGTGGCGCAAGACCACCTGCCCGCAGTGCGGCGGCCCGGCCGAGCGCGAAACCGACACCTTCGACACCTTCATGGAGTCGAGCTGGTACTACGCGCGCTATACCTCGCCGGGCGCGAAGGACATGGTCGACGGGCGCGCCGACCACTGGCTGCCGGTGGATCAGTACATCGGCGGCATCGAGCACGCGATCCTGCACCTGCTGTACTTCCGCTTCTTCCACAAGCTGCTGCGCGACGAAGGGCTGGTGAAGTGCGACGAGCCGGCGGTGAACCTCCTCACCCAGGGCATGGTGGTCGCGGAGACCTACTACCGCGAAGGCGGCGACGGCCGGCGCGAATGGATCAACCCCGCCGACGTGCACGTGCTGCGCGACGAGCGCGGACACGTCACCGGCGCCACGCTCAAGGCCGATGGCCAGCCGGTGAAGATCGGTGGCACCGAGAAGATGTCGAAGTCCAAGAACAATGGCGTCGACCCGCAGGCGATGGTCGACCGCTACGGCGCCGACACCGTGCGGCTGTTCTCGATGTTCGCCTCGCCGCCGACGCTGTCGCTGGAGTGGAACGAGGCAGGCGTCGAAGGCATGGCGCGCTTCCTGCGCCGTTTCTGGCGCGAGGTGCAGCAGCACGTCTCGCAACCGGACCACCCTGAAGTCGATACCGCCGCGCTCGATGCCGGGCAGAAGGCGCTGCGCCGCCAGCTGCACGAGACGATCCAGAAGGTCGGCGACGACTACGGCCGCCGCCACAGCTTCAACACCGCGATCGCCGCGCTGATGGAGCTGCTCAACCACGTGGCGAAGTTCGACGACATGAGCGGGCAGGGCCGCGCCGTGCGCCACGAGGTACTGCAGACGATGGTGCTGCTGCTCAATCCGGTCACCCCGCACGTTTGCCACGCGCTGTGGCAGGCGCTCGGGCACGCGGAAACGCTGCTGGAGGACCAGGCCTTCCCGCGGGCCGACCCGGCGGCACTGGTGCGTGACCTCGTCACCCTGGCGGTGCAGGTCAATGGCAAGCTGCGGGGCACCATCGAGGTCGCGCCGGACCAGCCGCGCGACGCGATCGAGGCCGCGGCGCTGGCCGAGCCGCATGTGGCCAGGTTCATCGGCGAGGGCCAGGTGCGCAAGGTGATCGTGGTGCCGGGCAAGATCGTGAATATCGTCGTTGTTGCCTGAACGATGCGGACGTTCCGCTTGCCGGTCCTTGCCCCGTCGTACAGACTTGCCCGCATGACCCGACTGATCGCGCTCCTCGTCCTGGCACTGGGCCTGACCGCCTGCGGCTTCCACCTGCGCAGCGCGCTGACTCTGCCGCCGGACCTGGGGCCGGTGCGCGTGGTCGCCAGGGATCCCTACAGCCCGCTGGCAGAGTCGCTGGCCGTGGCGCTGGAGCAGGCCGGTGCGACCCCGGCGCCCGAAGCCGCCGACGGCGACGTGGCCACGCTGCGCATCCGCCTCGAGAAGTGGGGCTCGACGCCGATCAGCATCGACCAGTTCGGCCGCGCGCAGGAGTACACGCTTCGCTACGCGGTGATGTTCAGCCTCGACAAGGCCGATGGCACCAACGTCGTGCCGCAGCAGACGGTGGAGCTTGCACGCGACTACGTGTCGGTGCCCACGCGTTCGACCGGCACCGAGGGCGAGCGCGAACTGCTGGCCCGCGAGATGCAGAAGGAAATGACCGCGTCGATCCTGCGCCGCATCGATGCCGCCTCGCGCGCGCCGATGCCGATCGGGATGCCGGATGCATCGCCGACGCCTGTCGACGGGACCGTACCGCCCGCAGAGCCCGTCCTGCTCGACGAGCCCGCCGTGCCCGAGGCACCTGCCGCGGAACCGGCGACCACGCCCTGAGCGGCGTGTCGCGCCGGCCGGCATTGGATTCGCGTTGGAACTGACCCCGGAAAGCCTGGTGTCGCGGCTTGCGGGCGAGCCGCTGCGCCCGGTCTACATGATCACCGGCCCGGAACCGCTGCTGGTGCTCGAGGCTGCCGACGCCGTGCGTGCCCATGCGCGAGAGCACGGCTACGCGGAGCGCGAAGTCTTCGACGCCGACGGCCGCGACTTCGACTGGAATACGCTGGCGATGACCTTTCGCGCGCCCAGCCTGTTCTCGGCCCGGCGGCTGATCGAGTTGCGCCTGCCCACCGCCCGGCCGGGCAAGGAAGGCGGCGAACTCATCGTTGACTTCTGCGCGCAGCCGCCCGGCGACATCGCGCTGCTGGTGACCGGCGGCGAATGGAGCAAGAAGCACGGCGGCAAGTGGAGCGAGGCCATCGCGCGCATCGGCTGCCTGGCCGTCGCCAAGCAGATCCGGCCCGACCAGATGCCCGGCTGGGTCGAAACGCGGCTGCGCAAGCGCGGCGTGCAGGCCGACCGTGGCGCGGTCCAGCGGCTGGTCGAGCGGGTTGAAGGCAACCTGCTTGCCGCCGCGCAGGAAATCGACAAGCTGGTGCTGCTCGCCGACGGCAAGCCGATCGACGCCACGCGGATGGAATCGCTGGTGGCCGACGCGGCCCGCTTCGACGTGTTCCGGATGCTCGACGCGGCGCTCAACGGGCAGGGCGCGCGCGCCTCGCGCATGCTCGCCGGCCTGCGCGCCGAAGGCGAGGCGATCCACGCGCTGATGGGCATGGTGGTCAAGGAACTGCTCACGGTGGCGGCATTGGCCCGGGTGCAGGCGCGCAACGGCAACCTCGCCGCCGAGTTCAAGGCGCAGCGGGTGTGGGATTCGAAACAGGCCACCTACCGGCGCGCGCTGCAGCGCCACGCGGCGCCGCACTGGGAGCGCTTCGTCGCCGAGGCGGGCCGGGTCGACCGGATCGCCAAGGGTCGCGGGCAGGGCGACGCCTGGCAGGTGCTGGAACGGCTGCTGCTGGTGGTCGCCGACGCGAAGGCGCGGCCTTTGCTGGCGGGCGCTGCAGGCTAGGCCTCAGGGCCGGGCAATGCGCAGTGGCGAGCGGGACGCCCGCTTTGGAACCCGTCCAACTGCGCCCTCGGCCCCGGGCGGGCGGTTAGTCTGACGGCATGGTCCCCAATTCCCATCCCCCCATCGCCGGCCTCCAGGTCCTGATCTTCTACGGCGGCACTTTCGATCCCGTCCATGATGGGCACCTCGCCATTGCGCGCGCGGCGCGCGACACGCTCGACGCGGCCATCCGGATGATGCCGGCCGCCGATCCCCCGCATCGCAGCCCGCCCGGGGCGACCGCGACGCAGCGCGCCGAGATGCTCGACCTGGCCGTCGTCGGCGAACGCGACCTGTGCGTCGACCGCCGCGAGCTGCGCCGCGAAGGCCGCAGCTACAGCATCGACACGCTGCTCGAGCTGCGCGCCGAACATGGCGCGGATGCGCCGATCGCACTGCTGGTGGGCGCCGACAGCTTCGTCGGCCTGCCCGACTGGCACCGGTGGCGCGAACTGTTCGACCAGGCCCATTTCGTCGTCGCCGAACGCCCGGGCAGCCCGCTCGACCAGGACCTGCGCCCGGAACTGGCCGCCGCGCTCGCGGGGCGCTGGCGCGCTTCACCGGCGGCGTTGCGCGATGCGCCGGCCGGTTGCGTGTTCAGGCTGCGCCAGCCGCTGCAGGAGGAGTCGGCGACCGCGATCCGCCAGCGCATCGCCGCGGGCCGTGCCTGGCGTGAGATGGTGCCTGTGGCCGTTGCCGGCTACATCGAGCGGCACGGGTTGTACCTGAATGCGGAAGAGCACGCCGGGCCGCCGGCACGACCTCCTCTATAATCGACCGACGCACGCATCCAGAGCCATGCCCATTTGACCAGTACCGCGCAAGTCATCAAGACCCGTCTTCCCAACCCGCCGCCGTCCGCCGAGGTCCTGCTCGAATCGGTCCAGGCCGCGGTCGCCGAACTCAAGGCCAACGATGTCGTCGAGATCGACGTCCGCGGCAAGACCAGCGTGTGCGACTTCATGGTCGTCGCCTCGGGCACTTCGACCCGGCACGTCAAGGCGATCGCCGACGAAGTCGTGCGCTTCGCCAAGAAGCTCGACTGCCAGCCGCTGGGCGTGGAAGGCGAGCAGGAGGCGGAGTGGGTGCTGGTGGACCTCGGCGACGTCGTCGTCCACGTCATGCTGCCGCGGGTGCGCGAGTTCTACGCGCTCGAGCGCCTGTGGACGGTCGGCGACGAGCCGCCCGGCGACCATGAGTTCGACGCCGACGAGCGTCTTTGAGACCGTCCTGATCGCAGTCGTGGGCCGCGGCGCCAGCCGCGCCCTGCTCCGTGGCGGGTTCCCACGATGCCCGCGCTCGCGAGTCGACAGGCCTGCGCCGTGCGCATCTTCACGGATGATGGGTTGATGCCGAAACGGTCGCCGATGTCGCAACCGCGGATCGCGCGCGGATGAAGGCCCGGCTGGTCGCCGTCGGCGAGCGCCCCCCGCACTGGGTCGCCGAAGGTTACGCGGAATACGAAAAGCGACTTTCGCACTGGCTGCCGCTTGAGCTGGTGGAGATCGCGCCTGGCCTGCGCGGCAAGCATCGCGACGCCGCGCGCGCCACCCATGACGAGGGCGCACGCGTGCTCGGGGCGCTGCCGAAGAATGCGCACGTGGTCGCGCTCGACGGCCGCGGCCGCCCGCACACCTCCGAGCAGCTTGCCGTGCGCATGGAGCACTGGCGCGGCCTCGGGCGCGACCTGGCGTTCCTCGTCGGCGGCCCCGAGGGGCACGCCGCCGAGGTGGTCGCGCGTGCCGACGAGCAATGGTCACTGGGCCCACTGACGCTGCCGCACATGCTGGTTCGGCTGGTACTGGCCGAACAGCTCTATCGCGCCTGCGCGCTGCTGGCCAACCATCCCTACCACCGCGCGTAGTGCAGGCCTTGATTCGCCGCACATCCATGTGCGGCACCCTGCGGGTCTTGCCTGTCGCCTCCGCCGCTACGGCCGGGCCCGAAGCAAGAGCAACACGATTCGTAGGAGCGGCGGGAGGCGCGAACCTTTGCCGTTGCCCTCGTAGGAGCGGCTTCAGCCGCGAGCTCTTGCCACGCGCTGAACATGTCTTCCTGCACGCAAGCCGAAATCAACCGCGCCTCACGACGACTTCGTCCAGCCGCAACGCCTGATCTCAGTCGAGGCTGTACTCGATCGGCACCAGCCCCACTGCCTGCACCGCTTGCCCGTTCCTCATCGCCGGCCGGAACGTCCAGTGTTGCAGCACGTACCTGCGCGCGGCGGCGTCGAGGGCGCGGTGGCCGCTGCTCCGCTCCACGTCGACCCGCAATGGCCGGCCGTCGACATCCACCAGCACCTGCAGCAGTACGGTGCCCTGCAGGCCGGCGACCAGCGCATCGCGCGGATACGGTGGCGACGGCGCCTTCGCGTACTCCAGGCGCATCCCGGCGACCGGACCGGAGGGCGGCGCGATGTCCGCGGCGGCGGTATCGGTCGGCTGTGCCGCGACGTTGTCCGCGGGGAGCGTACCCAGGTCGATGACCACCTGGTCGATCACCGGCCGCACGTCGCGATGCACGGGCGTCGGAAGCGCGGGAGCGACCGGCGTGACAGGCTGGGTGACCGGCACGGGCACCGGCGGGAGCGGAGGAACGATCCTTTCGAAGATCGGGACAACCACCATCGGGCCATCGGCGGGCGGCGCCAGGTCCGGCAAGCCCGCCGGGACCAGCAACACCAGGAAAACGCAGACGTTGAGCGCGATGGCGCCGGCTCCGGCGGCGATGCGGGCGACGTCCAGTCGCGGAACGGAAGCACCAGGAAACACATGCGCGTGTTGAAGCACCATGACCCACCTCCACTGGTTGCGTGACACGATCCACTAACGCGCGTGCAACAGGTGCGGGGTTGAGCCAACCGGCGCACGCGGCACCCGACTCGACTGCGATTCCAAACTGCGCTCCGCGCGCGTGCACGGCAAGTGACGGGCGGATGGCCGGTGCCGGCCGGGGGACCAGTGGCAAGCCAGACAAGTCCACTGCCTCGCGTGCCTGCGACAGACGGCCGAAATCGGCCGCGGGCCGGCTCAGTCCGCCAGCGCCCGGATCAGCGGCTGCAGGTATTCGTGGTACGGCGCCCACTTTGGCTGCTCGCGCACCGTGACGCGGTCGCGGACCTGCACGGCACTGGCGGTGGCCACGCCCCGCGACCGCGCGCGGTGTTCGAGCATCGCCGGATCGAAATCGATGCCGCAGAATGCCGCGACCTCGCGCATCACCGTCTCCGGCTCACGGGTCAGGCGCGCATAGTCCACGTCGAGGATCCGCCCCGGGCAGGCCGCATGCCAGTGCCCCATCAGCCGCCGGTACTGGCGGTAGTACGCGGCCAGTTCGAGCTGGTCGTAGGACCAGGGATTGGCGTCCGAGAACAGCTCGCGCAGGTTCGAAAAACAGGTTTCGACCGGGTCTCGCACCATGTGCAGGATCCGCGCCTGTGGCAGGGCCTGGCAGATGAAGCCGAGGTTGAGGAAGTTGGAAGGCAGCTTGTCGGTGAAGAAAGGTTCGCCATCCAGTCGCCACGCGATCCCCTGCAGATAGCGTCGTCCCGCCTCCGCCAGGTCAGCGCTGGCGGCGCGTTCGACGATCGTCGCATCGATGACGCCACGGCAATGGTGGTCCGTTGCATCGCGCATCGCGCTCGTGAAATCGTAGAGTTCGCCGATTCCGTGCACCTGCGGGGAGCCGTCGAGCAGCTGCTCCAGCAGCGTCGTGCCGGACCGGTGCATTCCGACGATGAAGATCGGCGTAGCGGAGCCTTCGGGAATGGCGCGCGCTGGGCCGGTGTGCGCGGGCAGGGAGCGAAGCGCATCCACGAGCGTGGCGGTTTCTCCGGCTTCGTACTGCAGTGCCGAACGCTTCGCTCGACATGCCATCGACAGCGCCTGCCAGGCTTCGGCGTGTTCGGCACGCTCGTCCAGCGCGCGGTGCAGCGCGAATCCGAGCAAGGCGATGTCGGCCGCCGTCCTCCCGGGCCGCGCGAGCTGGGAACGCATTGCCGACACGTCGCCGGCGCTTGCGAAACCGGGCCCCAGCATCGAACGCAGCCAGTAGCCGTGCGCGATCTCCGGGGCGCGCCGCAGGGCGCGATCGATATCGCGCGATGCTTCGTCGAAGCGTCCGAGGTAGATCAGCACCTGCGCCCGCGCCAGCAGGGTGGGTGGGTAATCGGGGTCTCCGTGCCGCGCCTCGTCCAGGTATTCGATCGCCTGCCCGGGCATGTTCACATAGCTCAGTTGCGCGGCGATCGCGATCAACAGCGGAATGGGAATGTTCGACAGCGGGCCCAGCCGCGCGACGCAGTCCTGCAATTCCGGAAGCGCGTTGAACGTGCGCAATCGCTGCACGAGTTCAGCCAGTACCTTGGGGGCCGCATTGCCAGAACGCGCGGCCCGCACGGCGAAATCGCGCGCCAGCCGATAATGCCCGCAAAGCGAGTGCAGGTAGGACAGTTGCACGAGCGCGGCGGCGTCGTGGGGGCGCAGCTGCAGCGCGGCCTCGCAGGCGGCAATCGCCTGCGGGAACTCGCGCCGGCCGGCATGCGCCTCGGCGGTCGCCAGCAGCGCCGCGAAACTTCCGGCACCCGCACTCGGGCCTTTCACCTAGAACTGCCATCCAGCGCAGCGCGCAGCGGTTCGAGCTGTCGCGCGTAGCGTTTCCAGGCCCCGATACCCCGCCCGTGGATGGGCTCGCGGACCTGGGCGCTGCTCGCAGTGGCGACCGGCGCTTCGTTGCGGGTGATGTCCGCCAGTCCCGGATGTCGGGGGATGCCGAGGAAATCGAGCACCGAGGCGATCGTCGGCTCCGCGTCGCCTACCAGCGACTCGTAGTCGACCACCCTGATGTTCGCCGGCGCAGCTTCGACCCAGTAGCTGATCCATCGGTGAGCCATGTCGACGTGGGCGGCGAGTTCCGCGAATCCGTAGCTGTAGGGATAGGCATTGCCCTGGAAGAGCTCCTTCAGGTTCGAGAAGGCGCTGTCCATCGGGTCGCGTCGCATGACCAGGATCCTGGCCTGCGGCAGGCTTTGCAGGATCAGCGGAATATTGAAGAGGTTGGACGGGTTCTTGTCGACCGCGAGCGCGGTCGCCGAAGCGTGGCGCCGCAATCTTTCCATGTACAGGTGGCCGATCCGGTGATGATCGAGTTCCCGCATCCACTGCGGATCGGCTTCGTTGGCCATGCCGGTGAAGAAGCGGTCGCTCGCTTCGCCGACCGACGCGGCCAGGTCGTTGCGTTCACCGACCGAAGTCACCCATCCGTGGTTGCCGAGGATGCGATCGAGCAGGGTGGTGCCCGTGCGAGGCAGGCCGAGCAGGAAGACCGGCAGCGGCTGCAATACGGCGACGCCGTCAGCGTCCACAGGATGCCAGGCAGGTTGCATCAGGTTCGAGAGCCGCGCCTGCCGCGAAGCCGCATCATCGCGAACGCGGGCATGCATGATGCCGGCACCGCGCGACAACGCCCCCCATGCCTCGTCCGTATCGCCCAGGGCGTCGAGCTCATGGAACAGCGCGTACTGGACATGCGCCTGTTCGAGGCTGTCGACGGGATGGTGATCCGAGGCGACCCTGAGACGAGCGAGGCGTGTTGCGGGTTCGGGCCGCCGAAGGGTCGCGACCGCCCAATGGGCGTCGGCGAAGGTGGGTTGGAGGCGCAGGCTTTGTTCGTAGCTTGCGCTAGCAGTATCGAGCTGGCCGAGGTAGCGCAGCACGTTCCCGCGGGTGAACGTCAGCAGGTGGTTGGGGGGCACGCGCACCTCGACCGCGTCGAGGAAGCGGAGCGCGTCTTCATAGCGGCCGACCAGCCAAAGATGCTGCGCGAGTACCGGCGCCTGCGACAGGACGGCCGGGTCCTGCCAGTCCGCCGAGAGGATGACGGACGCGACTTCGACGTCCTCCGCGAAGTCCAACAGGCGAAGGGTGACATGGGCGAGGTTGCGCGTGCTGGCACCCAGCCGCATCGCGTCCGCGGCCCGCAGCGCGTATCGGTGGGCGGCGCCGTAACGACCGTCGAGCTGTGCGAAGCGGGACAGGCGCAGCAGCGCGGGAACGTGCAGCACTTCAAGCGCGATCAGCGCCTCGTACTCGCCGCGGGCGGCTGGAAAGTCACGCGCAGCTTCGAACTGCTGGCCGCGTTTCCAGTGATCCTCAAGTCGTTGCTGCATGCGAAATATGCCGATGGCGGTCACCGATGACCAAGGATAGCGATTGTCGCCAGCCATGTCGGTGGCCAATAAAATGCCGGCCACCCTGGGGTGGCCGGCCAATGGAGAGAGACTGTTTGCGGTTGCAGGCTAGAAGTCGTACTGCACCATGAAGCGGACGCTGCGTGGCGCCTGCGTGCTGCGCGCCACTCCGTAGGTATCGAGCGGCGTGCCCGTCGCGCCGTCTTCGGCCACGTCGGAGACCGCAGTCACCTTCTGGTTGTCCAGGATGTTGAAGACGTCGATCTTGAACTGCAGGCCTTCGGCCCAGTTCGGGCGGTAGGCGATGTTCAGGTCAATCGAGTTGGTCCAGGGCAAACGTCCGGCCTTGCCTCGCGGCACCGCGATCGCAGGGCCATCCACGCCACCGGCCTCGGTGACGCCGCACCTAAAGAACGACGACCCGTACGGATGGATGCCACCGTTGTACGGATAGAAGACGCCGAGGCAGTTCTTCGGCCGGCCCGACTGCACCAGCAGGTTGGCGCCCATCGACCATTCATCGGTGAACTCGTAGTTGCCGAAGACCTTGAGGCTGTGCCGGCGATCATTCGGCAGGTAGCCGTACGAATCGATCATCAGTTCCTTGTAGTCGAAGTCCTGGGTGACGCTGGTGTCGGCCTGGCCGATGTCGGACTTCACGCCGCCTTCGGTATTGCCCTTGTTCCAGGCCATCGTCCACGAGGCCTGGAAGAAGAACTTCTCCCAGCTCCCGTCCCAGAACAGTTCCAGTGCCTTGTACGTGCGCTTGGCCTTCGGAGAGAGCAGTTCCCCCGGGATCGTGTACTCGGTCAACGTGCCGTCGCCTTCGATGTCGGTCAGGAACACCGCGTCCTCGCCCGGATTGAACATGCGGCAGTAGGGGAAGCCGGCGTTGGGCAGAACTGGATCGAACCCGTCCTCAATGGCCTGGTTGTAGATGGGCGAATAGTCGCAGTTGTCGTCGATGGCGGCCTTCAGCTTCCGATAGATGGCGCGCGCGCCGATGCTCTGGTGGTCCGTCACCTGGCTCTGGAAGCCGAGGATGTACTCATCCTGGTACATCGGATCGAGATTGGTCGCGGCAATGGTGGCCGGGTTCTTCGGCTCGCCGAACTCGCCGTTGATGTAGACCAGGCCGCCCAGGGGTACGAGACCGGTTGGCGCCCCCGTGACCGGGTCGACGCCGGTGAACGTGAAGTTCTGACGGGTATACAGCGAGGCGCTGGCCCCACGAACCGCGACGCTGGGCGTGAGCGGCAGCGCATAGCGGCCGGCGTTGCCGTAGATCTTCAGCGTGGAATCGCCGTTGACGTCCCAGGAGAAGCCCAGACGGGGACCGAACTGGTTTTCGATCTTGACGTAGGCCTCGCCTTCGCCGTTGTAGTTCTCGAACGTGTCCCATCGCCCGCCGAAATAGGCGAGGAAGTTGTCGGTGACGTTCCAGCTGTCCTCGATGTAGTAGGCGTGCTGCTTGAGCTTGACCGTGGAACCCTGGTTGACGATCTGTTCCCGGACGATGTCGAACTCGTCGCCGGTATTCGCAGCACCGTCCGGACCGTTGTTGGTCGAGTAGCGCCACAGCCGGCCGCCCTCGTAAGAGGTACCGGCCACGGATTCGTACTCGTCGCTGTCATAGCCGAAGCGGAGCAGGTGATCGCCCAGGGACCATTCGGCGTCGACGCGGAACTGGTCGCGGGTGTCGCCAGAATCGCGGCGGTCGACCGAATCATTGGTGATGTTGCACAGCGTGCCGTAGCTGCCGGTCAGTTCGGCGCGGTAAGTTGGGCGGGCGTCCGAAACTCGCGGGCAGCCAGTTGCAGGCATGCCAAGATCACCACCGTATTCAACCACCGTCCCGTCCGCGGTTTGCAGGTGCGTCGAGCGCGAGAACTCGCCGTGACCGTAGAGGGCGGACAGGGTGAAGTTGTCGGTCAGGTAGCCGGTGTACTTGCCGATGAAGTTGTCGCCGCCGTTTTCGACGTACTTGGTGCCGATCAGCTCGCCCGTCTCCGGGTCGAGGTAGTCGGTTTCAAATTTCTGGGTGTCGCTGAAGGCGGTGAATTCGAGCTTGTTGCTGTCGTTGATGTTCCAGTCCATCTTCAACAACCACGTCGGGTTCCTCAGTTCCTCGTCACTGGGCTTGTCATCGAAAACCGTGGTGGCCGTCTTGCTTTCGGTACGGCCGTACGACACCAGACCGTAGGCAAAGAGCCTGTCCTGGATCAACGCACCGCTGGCCCAGGCCGAGGTGATCCACTGGTCGGTGGACGCCCGGGAATTGTCCTGGGCCCGCGTTCCGTTCGCATCGTCCAGCGGATTGGCGAAATAGTAGTCAACAGTTTCGGACTGCAGCGAATCAGGCGAATAGAAGACGTTGCCGCCCGCGTGGAACTCGTTCGTTCCTCGCTTGGTGATCTGGTTGACCACGCCGCCGGTCGAGCGACCGAACTCGGCGCCGTAGCCGCCGGTCTTGACCTGCTGCTCCGCGATCGCCTCGAAAGGAATCCGCGAGAAGTTGAGGTTGCGGAACGAGTTGGTGATGTTGAAGCCGTTGACGTAGTACTGGTTCTCCGCTACCGACGAGCCGCCGAAGGACGCGAGGTTGCCGAAGGCGTTGTCGCCGCGGACCGTGCCGGGGGCGAGGAGAGCGACCGAGGTGGTGTCGCGCGGAACCGGGATCTTGGCGATCTGCTCCGCGGTCAGGATCGACGTGGATTCGACCGAGGAGACGTCGATCGGATTGACGATACGGGCGCCGACCACTTGCACCGCGTCCAGCGTGGTTGCGCCGCTGCTAGCCCCGGCGAAGTTCACCGAGGTGCCGGTGCCAACGTTGACGTTGACGCCTTCCCGCACTGCGGCCGCGGAGCCGTCGGAACCCTGCAGGGTGACGGTGTACGTTCCGGTAGCCAGCGACGAGAAGCGATAAGTGCCATCGCTGCCGACGACGACGCTACGGGAAAACCCGGTGGCCGGATTGGTGACCTGGACGGTCGAGCCGGAGTCCGCCTGGCCGAAAATGGCGCCGGACGTATTGGACTGGGCAAAGGCTGCAGTGCTGAAGCACAGCCCAAGTGCCGCACACAGCGCGGTGCGTTGATAGCTCTTTCGATAGCGGTGCTGCTTCAAGGTCTCTCTCCCCTCGGTAAAGCAGTGGAATTGCCCGGCCGGCAAACGACCGGGGGTGGCGGCGGTCGCACATTGGCCCCCCGTTGTGCAACTGCCATTCGGAGTAAATCACGGCTTGGAACGTAAAAAAACAATTAATGACAATTTTTTGCGCAAATCCAGCCAAGAGGCTTGTCCCGCATTGGCAACGGCCGCCGACCTGGACTTTGCGTTGGCGCCGGTCGATTGCAGCCTGATTGCCGGCGCGCATTCATCTCTATCTAGTTGTTTACAAACAGCTTTTCTTGCGTCTCGCAAGCGAATGCCTTGTCCAGCCTGGTTCTGGGCCTGTTCGCTGGCGGCCCATGACAGAACAGCCGCACCTGGCGCCAAAGCTCAAGCCGGCCCAGGTCGGCGCCACGCCGAGCCACCACATGGGTCCGCCGCGGTCGGGCGCCCAAGTCACCGGCATCGCGGGTGCCGGCTGGGTTGATTCCTCGCTCGACGAAAACTCTCACCCCGGGCGCGTACCGGTACAGCAGTCGACGGCGCTTGCGCTTTCCCTTTGGCGACCGCCGCGAAACTGGCGGATCCTGAGGCCACGAAAAAAAGGCGGGCCTTGCGGCCCGCCTTCTTGATGCATGCAGCAGTGGAACCGAGGGCTCAGCGCCCGAGTTCGAACACCACGTCCAGGTTCGCGGTCAGCGTCGTCTCGCCCGGGGAGACCGGCGGCGCGCCCGCGGCATCGAAGGCTTCCGCCTTGGCCATGCGCATCATCATCGGCTGCGGCGGCTGGAAACCGCCGCCTTCGCTGATGCTGACGATGCGGCGCACCTTCAGGTCGAGCGACTTGGCGTACATCTGCGCCCGCTGCCGCGCCTTTTCCAGCGCGGCACGCCGGGCCTCGTCGTAGACGGCTTCGGGCTCGTCGATCTCGAAGCTGGGGCCGTTGACCTGGTTGGCACCGCTGGCGACCAGCGCGTCGAGCACCTCGCCGAGCTTGCCGATCTCGCGCACCTTGATGCTGACCGTATTGCTGGCCTGGTAGCCGGTGATCGCCGGGGGCTGGTTGTCGGTGTACTTGTACTGCGGGCTGACGTTGATGCCGCTGGTCTGGATGTCCTTCTCGGCGATGCCGGCGGCCTTGATCGCCGCCATCACCTGGTTCATCTGCTTCGCGTTGGCGGCCAGCGCGGCATTGGCGTCGGCGGCCTGGGTCACCACGCCCGTCGACAGCGAGGCGACGTCCGGCACGCGGCTGGCCTCGGCGTGGGCGGAAACGGACAGCAGGGTGCCGTCGCTGGTCGTGGAAGCCGGGGTCACGGGGTTCTGGGCACAGGCAGTCATGGTCATGCAGCTCAGGGCAAGGGCGCTGGCGAGCGCGAGGGGGCGCAGGGGGTTGCGAAGCATGGTGGTCTCCATCGTGGAAGCGGATCAGGGTCGGTACCGTCCAGTGAACGGGTCGTGAGCCTGAATGGGGTTAAGACGCGCCGGGCCGGGGTGGTTCGAAGCCTGCAGGTTATCCTTTCGCGATGCTGCATCTTGCCTCGCAATCCCCCCGCCGCCGCGAACTCCTGGGCCGTCTGGGCGTGGAATTCGGTGTCCTGGACATCGACGTGCCCGAGCGGCGCGGTCCCGATGAGGCGCCCGCCGACTACGTGCGCCGGGTGGCCCGCGAGAAGGCGGGAGCCGGCCTGCTGCAGGTGGTCGCGGTGCCGGGCGCGGTGGTGCTCGGGGCCGACACCGAGGTGGTGCTGGGCGACGACGTGTTCGGCAAGCCGCGCGACGGGCGCGATGCGGCAGCGATGCTGCGCCGGCTGTCGGGCCGCACGCACGAGGTGATCTCGGCGGTCTCGCTGGTGTCGGCCGATCGCGAGGCGCAGGCGGTGTCGGTGTCGCAGGTGACGTTCGCCGAACTCACGGATGCCCAGATTGCGGCCTATGTCGCCAGCGGCGAGCCGATGGGCAAGGCCGGCGGCTATGCGATCCAGGGCGGGGCCGAGGCGTTCATCGCGCACTTGTCCGGCAGCCATTCCGGGGTGATGGGATTGCCGATGTACGAGACCGCGCGATTGCTGGCAGGATTCGGCATCGGCGACAGGACGGTGGCCGCCATGGAACCCCAGGGATGAACATGCATGGACGTTGTCCGGGCCCGGATGCCGGCCGCTGCGCCGGCGCGGGCCGGCCGTGGCCGCAGCCCGGGATTCGCGCCGCATGCGCGGTGGCGCCATGACCGAGGAGATCCTGGTCAACGTTACGCCCCGCGAGACCCGCGTGGCCGTGGTCGAGAACGGCATGCTGCAGGAGCTGCACATCGAACGCGGCTGGTCGCGCGGCGTGGTCGGCAACATCTACAAGGGCCGAGTGCAGCGGGTGATGCCGGGCATGCAGGCCGCTTTCGTCGAAATCGGCCTGGATCGCGCGGCGTTCCTGCACGCCAGTGACGTGATGCGGTCGCTGCCGACGCCGGAGACCGCCGGCGATGCGACCGCCGCGCCGCAACCGCCGCCGCCGGTGCCGCCGATCAGCGAACTGCTGCGCGACGGCCAGGAAATCGTGGTGCAGGTGGTCAAGGATCCGATCGGCACCAAGGGCGCGCGGCTGACCATGCAGATCAGCATCCCGTCGCGGTACCTGGTGCTGTTGCCGCAGTCGCGCACCGTCGGCGTGTCGGCGCGGATCGAGGACGAGGCCGAGCGCGCGCGGCTGAAGTCGCTGGTGGGCGAACTGGCGGCGGACGGTCGCCAGCACGGCTACATCGTGCGGACCAACGCAGAAGGACAGCCCTCCGAAGCGCTCGCCGAGGACATCACCTACCTCGGCCGCGCCTGGGCGCTGATCGAGCAGCAGATGCTCGAAGCGCGCGTCGGCACCCGCATCTACGAAGACCTGACCCTGCCGATGCGCGCGGTGCGCGACCTGATGCGGCGCGACGTGGAAAAGGTGAAGGTCGATTCGCGCGAGACCTGCGACCGCCTGCGCACGTTCGCCGCGCAGTACATGCCGGGCCTGGACGAGAAGATCGAACACTATTCCGGCACCCGTCCGGTGTTCGACCTGTACGGCGTCGAGGACGAGATCCAGCGCGCGCTGGAGAAGGAAGTGCCGCTGAAATCGGGCGGCTACCTGGTCATCGACCAGACCGAGGCGATGACCACGGTCGACGTCAACACGGGCTCCTTCCTGGGCCAGCGCAACCTCGAGGAGACGGTCTATCGCACCAACCTGGAGGCCGCGCAGGCGGTGGCGCGCCAGCTGCGCCTGCGCAACCTCGGCGGCATCATCATCATCGACTTCATCGACATGGCCGACGCCGAGCACCGGCGCCAGGTGCTGCGCACGCTGGAGAAATCGCTGGCGCGCGACCACGCCAAGACCACGGTGTACGACTTCTCGCCGCTGGGCCTGGTGGAAATGACCCGCAAGCGCACGGTCGAGAGCCTGCAGCGACAGCTCAGCGAACCCTGCCACGAATGCGGCGGCCGCGGCATGCTCAAGACCGCCGAGACGGTCACCTACGAGATCTTCCGCGAGATCGTCCGCGCCGTGCGCCAGTTCGAGGCCGCGCGGCTGCTGGTCATCGCTTCGCCGAAAGTGGTCGGGCGCATCACCGACGAGGAATCGGCGGCGGTGGCGGAGTTGGAGGAGTTCCTCGGCAAGTCGATCCGCTTCCAGGCCGACGAGCAGTACCTGCAGGAGCAGTTCGATGTCGTGCTGCTTTGAGGACGGCGCCCGGGTCGGGAGGTTGTGCCTTGGACGCAGCGCGCAATCGTGGGCGCGGCCTCGTCCGCGATCGGTCGCAGGCGATCGCGGCCACGGCCGCGATCACGTTGGTCCTTGCATCAGCCCAGCCCACGGCTTGCAGCCCCGGCTTCGCGCGCGCGGAGCGCGCCGCTGATGTCCCCGAGCCTGCAACGGCACCTGCGCCGCGCACGGCGCGGTGCCTGGTACGTGGTGGCCGTGATGCTGGTGGTGATGGCACTGGCGGCCGGCGTGGTCAGCCAGATCCTGCTGCCCTGGGCGGAGCGGCACCCCGAGCGGATTGAAGCCTGGCTCAGCGCGCAGGCCGACCGCAGCGTGCGTTTCGACCGGGTGCAGACGCAATGGACCCGGCGTGGCCCGCTCCTGCGGCTGGACGGCCTGCGCATCGGTGACGGCGCGGACGCGGTGCCGATCGGCGCGGCGGAGGTGCTGGTTTCGCAGTACGCGGGGCTGCTGCCCGGCAGTTCGTTCACCGAGCTGCGGCTGCGCGGACTCGAACTGACCCTGCAGCGCGAAAGCGACGGCCGCTGGCAGGTGCGCGGTCTGCCTGGCGACCAGCGCCCCGGCGGCGATCCGTTCTCCACGCTCGAGGGTCTGGGCGAACTGCAGGTGATCGGCGGCAAGCTGCGCATCCAGGCGCCTGGGCTCGGCATCGACGCCCAGGTGCCGCGAATCGACCTGCGCCTGCGCGTCGACGGCCCGCGCGTGCGCGTCGGCGCGCGCGCGTGGATGCGTGCGGACGCCGCGCCCGTGGAAGCGCGGGTGGATTTCAGCCGTGACGACGGCAATGGTCGTGCCTACGTCGCAGCGAAGCGGGCGCGGCTTTCGGCGTGGTCGCCGCTGCTGCACGCCGCGGGCGTGACCGTCGCCGACGGCAGCGGCAGGGTCGAGGCCTGGGCCACGCTGCGCGGCAACCGGATCGCGGTAGCCACGGCCGATGCCGACCTGCAGGCGCTGCAGCTGCGCGGCGCGCCGATGTTGCCGTCCGCCGCCGCGCCACGGGTCGCGTTCGGCCGCGTGCAGATGCGCGGCCGCTGGCAGCTGGTGGACGGCGGCTGGCGTTTCGATGCGCCGCGGCTGCGCGTGGGCGACGGCCGCGATGCGCAGGTGCTGGACGGCCTGGTGGTCGCGGGTGGGCAGCGCCAGGCGCTGCTGGCGTCGCGCATCGACGCAGGCCCCTTGCTGGCACTGGTCGCGCTCAGTGATCGCGTCGCTCCCGGGCTCCGGCGGTGGCTGCTCGATGGCAAGCCCGATGCGGTGCTGCAGAACGTGTCGCTGGCCGGCGTCCGCGGCGGCGCGCTCAGCGCGCAGGCGCGGGTCGAGGGCCTGCGGTTTTCGGCGCACGGCGATGCGCCCGGGATCAGCGGCCTAGGTGGCCGCCTCGAGGGCGACGCGGACGGGTTCGTGTTCGATTTCGAGCCGGACGCGACGCTGCGATTTGACTGGCCGAGCGGGTTCGGCGCACCGCACGACGTGCACCTGACCGGTCGCGTCGCCGGCTGGCGGGAAGCTGGCGGCTGGCGCGTGGAAACGCCCGCGCTGCGCATCGCCGGCATCGGTTACGGCGCCGACGTGCGCGGCGGGATGACGTTCCAAGGCGACGGCACGCGTCCGCGCATCGACGTGGCGGCACGGGTCGACGACACCCACGTCCCGGTCGCCAAGCGCTTCTGGGTGCGCCACCTGATGTCGCCCGGCACGGTCCATTGGCTCGACACGGCGCTCGTCGGTGGCCGTGTGCTCGACGGGCGCGCGATCGTGTCCGGCGACCTGGACGACTGGCCGTTCCATCCCGGCGCGCAGGGGCGGGGAACCACGGGGGCGAAGGGACGTTTCGAAGCCACCGCGCGGCTTGCGGGCACGGTGGTGAAATTCCAGCCCGACTGGCCCGCGGTCGATCACCTCGACGGCGACGTGAGCTTCATCGGCAACGGCTTCACGGTCCGAGGGCGCGGTGCGATCGCGGGCGTCGCCATTCCGCGCCTGGAAGCGGGGATCGCCGATTTCCACGCCGCGGATCTCGTGGTCGGTGCGGATGCGAAGACCGATGCGGCGAAACTGCTTGCGCTGCTGCAGCACAGCCCAC
Source organism: Luteimonas notoginsengisoli (assembly GCF_042648885.1). NCBI lineage: Bacteria > Pseudomonadati > Pseudomonadota > Gammaproteobacteria > Lysobacterales > Lysobacteraceae > Luteimonas > Luteimonas notoginsengisoli. Next base: position 719,143 of record NZ_JBHRYF010000001.1, read on the forward strand.
TGCGGCGGCAGCATGCCGAGACGCTCGACAACCTCACCGCCCGCGGCCCGGCAACGGCGAGCCTCGCGCTCGACCTGCCGCTGCACCACGACGCGCCGGCGCCGAAGATCGACGGCCGGGTCGAGCTGGCCGGCGTCCGCCTCGGCGAGAAGCGCTGGAAACTGTCCTTCGAACAGGTGCGTGGCGAGGTGGCGTACGACCACGAAGGCTTCACCGCCGACGGGCTGCGCGCCACCCATCTCGGTCAACCCGGCCGCCTGGCGCTGCGGGCCGGGGTGGGCCATGTGCGCGATCGCGACCAGGCTTTCGAGGCCGAGGTCGCCGCCTCGCTCGACGCCCACGAACTGCTCGACCACGCGCCGGAAATGGCCTGGCTCAAGCCCTACGTCAGCGGTCGTTCGCCGTGGACGGTGGCGCTGGCGATCGCGCGCGTCGCACCCGCGAACGGGACCGAGCCGCCGATGCGCCTGAGCCTGCAGTCGAACCTGGAAGGCACCCGGCTCGGCTTGCCCGAGCCGATGGACAAACCGGCGGCGGCCGCGCTGCCAACGACGGTAGACACCACCCTGCCGCTGGGCAGCGGCGACATCGCGGTGGCCTTCGGCCAGCGCCTGGCGTTGCGGGCACGCAGCGCGGGCGATCAGACCGGCGTGCGCGTCGTGCTCGGCAGCGGCCGCGTCGAACAGGCGCCGCCCGCGTCAGGCCTGGTTGCCACCGGCCGCACCGCGACGCTCGATGCGATCGACTGGATGGCGCTGACCACCGGCGGCAGCGGGCAGTCGCTGCCGCTGCGGCGCATCGATGTGCTCGCCGAGCGCCTGTCGCTGCTAGGCGGCAGTTTCCCGAATACCCGCCTGCGCGCGCAGCCGTCGCCAGTCGGCACGGCGGTCCATCTCGAAGGTCCTCGGCTTGCCGGCAGCCTGTCGATCCCGCGTGCCGCGCGCGCGCCGGTGACGGGCCGCTTCTCGCGCGTGTTCTGGCAGTCGGCAAGGCGCGGGGCATCGGCCGTGCCAGCCGGGGCCGAGGCACCGGGCTCGGCAGCGCCGGCGTCCGTCTCCGCAGCGCCGGCACGGGCGCCCGCACCGCCGCGAGGCGACGACATCGATCCAGCCAACGTGCCGCCGCTGGACATCGGCATCGACGCGCTGCATTTCGGCGAGGCGGCGCTGGGCAGCGCGGAGCTGCGCACGCGTCCGGTCAACGGCGGGCTGCGCATCGAACGCGTGCAGACGCGCTCGAAAACGCAGCGCATCGATGTCAGCGGCGACTGGCTGGGCCGCGGCGCCAGCGCGCGCACGCGCCTGGAGGTCGACGTGCACAGCGAGGATTTCGGCGCGTTGCTCGCCGGGTTCGGCTACGGCGGCCGCGTCGCCGGCGGCGACGGCGATGCGCACCTCTCCGCGACCTGGCCGGGCAGCCCCGCAGGATTCCGGCTGGCCGACCTGCAGGGCAAGCTGCAGCTGGCGGCCAGGGACGGGCGGCTGGTGGAAGTCGAACCGGGTGCCGGGCGCGTGCTCGGCCTGCTCAGCGTGGCCGAACTGCCGCGCCGCCTGATGCTGGATTTCCGCGACTTGTTCTCCAAGGGCTTCGCGTTCAATCGCATCGGCGGCAGCGTCGAGTTCGACAACGGGCAGGCGCGCAGCGACGACATGAACATCGACGGCCCGGCGGCCGAGATCCGCATCCGCGGCAGCGCCGACCTGCGTGCGCAGACCTTCGACCAGCACATCGAGGTGCTGCCCCGGTCCGGCAACCTGCTGACGGTGGCGGGCGCGCTTGCGGGCGGCCCGGTCGGCGCCGCGGTCGGCGCGCTGACCAACGCGGTGCTGCGCAAGCCGCTGGGCGAGATGGGCGCGAAAAGCTATCGCGTGACCGGGCCGTGGAAGGATCCCAAGGTCGAAGTGTCCGGGCGCGAGCAACCATCGGCAGCGCCGGCCCGGCCACCCGCGCAGCCCTCGCCCGGCGAGACACCCGAAGCGCCCGGGTTGCCAAACGACGCCCCGGCCCCAAACTCGAAGCCATGACGATGACCACCGATCCGCACCAGGGCGATTCACCGCTCGCACTCGCCCAGACCCGGCTGCTGAGACCGGCTGGCCTCGACCCACGCGAACTCGAACGCACCTTCGGCGCCTTGCTGGGTCCGGGCATCGACTTCGGCGATCTGTATTTCCAGCATGCCCGGCGCGAGGGCTGGACGATGGAGGACGGGATCGTCAAGGAAGGCGCGCATTCGATTGAACAGGGCGTGGGCGTGCGCGCGATCTCCGGCGAGAAGACCGGTTTCGCCTATTCCGACGACATCAACGCCGCCGCGCTGCTGGCCTCGGCGCAGTCGGCGCGCGCGATCGCGCGTGATGGCGACGGCCACGTCGCGCGCACGCTCGTCCCCGGCCATGGCCGGCAGCTGTACGCGCCGCATGATCCGATCGATGCGATGGGCAACGAAGCCAAGGTCGAGGCGCTGCGCCGCGTCGACAAGCTCCTGCGCGCCGTGGACCCGCGGGTGAAGCAGGTGATGGTGGGTCTGACCGGCGGCGTCGACACGATCCTGGTCGCGCGCAGCGACGGTGTGCTCGCCGGCGACGTGCGCCCGCTGGTGCGCATGAACATCCAGGTGATCGTCGAGCAGGACGGGCGCCGCGAATCGGGCTTCGCCGGCTACGGCGGGCGCCATTCGTACGCCGAGTTGCTGGGCGACGGCAAGCCGGAGAAGTTCGCGCGCGAGGCGCTGCGGCAGGCGCTGGTCAACCTCGAGGCCATCGACGCGCCCGCCGGGGTGATGCCGGTGGTCCTCGGTGCCGGCTGGCCCGGCGTGCTGCTGCACGAGGCGGTCGGCCACGGGCTGGAAGGCGATTTCAATCGCAAGGGCACCTCCACCTACGCCGGCCGCATGGGCCAGCGCGTGGCCTCGCCCGGCGTGACCATCGTCGACGATGGCACCCTCGACGGCCGCCGCGGCTCGCTCAACGTCGACGACGAAGGCACGCCGACGCAGTGCACGCCGCTGATCGAGGATGGCGTGCTGACCGGCTACATGCAGGACACGCTCAACGCGCGGCTGATGGGCGCCAAGCCCACCGGAAACGGCCGCCGCGAGTCGTTCGCGCACCTGGTCATGCCGCGCATGACCAACACTTACATGCTCGCCGGGACGCACGATCCGCAGGACATGATCCGTTCGGTCAAGCGCGGCCTGTACGCGGTCAATTTCGGCGGCGGACAGGTCGACATCACCAACGGCAAGTACGTGTTCTCGGCCACCGAGGCCTACCTGATCGAGGACGGCAGGGTGACCGCGCCGGTCAAGGGCGCGACCCTGATCGGCAACGGGCCGGAGACGATGCAGAAGGTGAAGATGATCGGCCACGACCTGGCCCTGGACGAGGGCGTCGGCGTGTGCGGCAAGGACGGGCAGAGCGTGCCGGTCGGTGTCGGCCAGCCGTCGCTGCTGATCGAGGGACTGACCGTCGGCGGCACCCAAGCCTGATGCTTGCAATGCGCCCCATGCGCCCTTGTACGAGCGGCTTCAGCCGCGAGCTTTTCGCTTCCGCGGGCGGGGTAAAGAGATCGCGGCTGAAGCCGCTCCTACGAAAGCCGACGGATCAGGCGGTTTCGTCGTCGCCGGGCTCTCCTGCTTCCAGCAGCTCCTTCACCGCGCGGAACAGCTCGCGGAAGGCGTGCAGCGGCTTGTTGCGCTTGCGTTCGTCGAGCGTGTTGCGGACCAGCTGCCGCAGCTGCTGGCGATCGGCCGACGGATGCGCCTCGATCAGGGCCGCCAGCGCGGCGTCGCCCTCGTCGAGCAGGCGCTCGCGCCAGTGTTCGGCGCGGTGCAGCAGCGCGGTTTCCTGGCGCGCGGCTTCGCCACCGGCGTCGAGCGCGTCGCGGATCGCGTCCAGCACCTCGTCGTCCTCGCGACGCATCTGCTTGGCCAGGAACGCCAGCTGGCGCTTGTGCGCGATGTGCGAGGTGATGCGCCGCGTCTCGGCGATGTGCGGGTGCAGGTCCTCGGGCACCGGCAGCTTGGCCAGCTGCGCCGGCGGCAGGGCGACCAGCCGCTGCGCCAGTTCCAGCACGTCCAGCGCGTCGCGCCGCTGCTGGCTGCGGCTGGTACCGAGGAATTCGCCCGTGGTTTCGTCTTTGCCGCGCATTGCATGGACCTTTTTTGTCGGGACGGATGGCCAAGGATGACGCGGATGGACACCCGGGACGTGGACGCCACGCCACCGGCCCTCCAGCCCTTCGACTGCACGCGCCGGCTGTTCCCCTGGTCGCGTTCCGCATCACCCATTGCAAAAGCCGGCCTGGCTGACCCGCTACAGGAACCAAGGATAATTCATTGAACACCGCCATCTCCCCCGCTGCGCCGGCCCACGACGACAGCATCGATCGTCTGGACCACCTCGAAGCCGTGTCCGCGCGCCTGCTCGAGCGATGCCGCGCCGCGGGCGCCAGCCAGGCGGAGGTGTCGTGCTCCGAGGAGCGCGGCCTCAACGTCAGCGTGCGCATGGGCAGCGTCGAAACGGTCGAGTCCACGCGCGATCGCGGCATCGCCGTCACCGTTTATTTCGGCCAGCGCAAGGGCAGCGCCAGCACCGCGGACCTGCGCGAGGAAAGCCTGCAGGCCACCGTCGACCAGGCCTGCGCCATCGCCCGCTTCACCGAGGACGACCCGGCCGCCGGCCTCGCCGATGCGAGCCTGATGGCCACCGACCTGCGCGAGTTCGACGGCTGGCATCCCTGGGCGCTGGACGCGGATCGCGCGGTCGACCTGGCGCTGGCCTGCGAGACCGCAGGGCGCGACGCCGACGCGCGGATCGCCAACTCCGACGGCGCCTCGGTGGGCAGCGGCGAATCGCTCAGCGTGTACGCCAATTCGCACGGTTTTGCCGGGCGCGATCGCAGCACCCAGCACAGCATCGGCTGCGCGCTGATCGCGGGGCAGGGCGACTCCATGCAGCGGGACGGCTGGTACAGCCTGGCGCTGGCCGAGTCCGACCTCGCGTCGCCGGCGTCGATCGGCCGCCGCGCCGCGGAGCGCGCGCTGTCGCGGCTGGCGCCGCGCCAAATCGCCACCGGCGAGTATCCGGTGCTGTTCGCGAGCGAGATGGCCCGTTCGCTCATCGGCCACCTGCTCGGCGCGGTGTCGGGCGGCGCGTTGTACCGGCGCGCCAGCTTCCTGGTCGACAGCGCCGGCACGCAGCTGTTCCCCGGCTGGTTCTCCATCCACGAGCGGCCCTTCCTGCCGCGCGGCCTGCGTTCGGCGGCGTTCGATGCCGAAGGCGTGGCCACCCGCGAATCGGCGCTGGTCGAATCCGGCGTGCTGCAGCGTTACGTGCTTGGCAGCTACTCGGCGCGCAAGCTCGGCCTTGCGACGACCGCCAACGCCGGCGGCGTCCACAACCTCGAAGTCGCCGCCAACGCCGGCGACCTGGAGGCCATGCTGCAGGGCATGGGCCGCGGCCTGCTGGTCACCGAGCTGATGGGGCAGGGCGTGAACAACATCACCGGCGACTATTCGCGCGGCGCGGCCGGGTTCTGGATCGAGGACGGCGCGATCTCGCACGCGGTCGACGGCATCACCATCGCCGGCAACCTCCGCGCCATCTTCCAGGCCATCGAGGCGGTGGGCAGCGATGTCGATCCGCGTTCGCACGTGCGTACCGGGTCGATCCTGGTCGGGAGGATGACGGTGGCCGGAGGGGAGTGAAGGCGCGGGGGCTTCGCCATCGCCGGCGCGCTGCGGCGCGTTGGCAAGGCGGCCGGTCGGTGGTGCGGTCGCAAGCTGACCGTGGCCTGCCGCAGTCGCCCCCCGTGAAGCCTGCGTTCCACCATCCGCGGGTGGGGCGATGCGCGCCTTTGGCTGACCGCCGCCCGCGCCGATTGACGTATTCTCCGAACATTGCCGGCGTCGCCGGCCTGGCCACGGGGAACGACATGACCGATTTCAATGAAGCCGTAACGCCTCCGCCGCTGTCATCGGGAGTGCCCGGTGCGGAAGAGCGCCAGTGGGCGATGTTCGCGCACCTGTCGGCGCTGGTCGGCGGCATCCTCACTTCGGGCTGGGCCGGCAGCATCGGCTGCTTCATCGGCCCGCTGATCATCTGGCTGGTGAAGAAGGACGCGATGCCCTTCGTCGACGACCAGGCCAAGGAAGCGCTGAACTTCAACATCACGGTGGGGATCGCGTTCTTCGCGCTGTTCCTGCTGGCGCTGTTCACGCTGGGCATCGGCCTGGTGATCGCGATACCGCTGTGGATCATCATTGGCATCGCCTGGCTGGTGCTGACCATCATCGCGGCGATCAAGGCCAACGAAGGCGTCGCCTACCGCTATCCGTTCACGCTGAGACTGGTGAAGTAACCAGCGCGCGCACTGCCGTGGCCGCACATGAGCGGCCGCGGCCCGGGTCGGGAAGGCTGCGCATGCTGTCCCGACCCGTGTGGGGAAGCCCGATGGGCTTCGACCTCCCATGCATCGACATCCCGCCACCGGGCGTTGAGCCCCGCGATCAAGTCGCAAGGCGGCGTGCGTAGGCCATCGGTTGGGTTGCGCGCCACGCGCCAGGCCCCATTCTGGATGCGTGCCGGAACTGTCCCCGGCCGGGAGCGCACGATGGAACACACCGCCGACGGCAGCCTGCCGCAGCCCCTGTCCCCGACCGCCAGCGAACGCCAATGGGCCGCGCTGGCGCACCTGTCCGCCCTGGTGCTGGCACTGATGACCAGCTGGATCGCCGGCTTCGCCGGCGTGCTTGCCGCGGCCGTGGTCTACCTGATCAAGCGCGACGATTCGCCGTTCGCCAGCGAACACGCGCGCGAGGCGATCAACTTCAACCTCAGCATGTTCGTGTACGCCTGCGTGGCGGTGGCGATCGGCATCGCGCTGATCGGCGTGACCGTGCTCACGCTCGGCATCGGACTGCTCGTCACCATACCCGCCGGGCTGGTACTGCTGCTGGCGATCGGCGCGATCGCGGTGACCTGGCTGGTCTGCAGCATCATCGCCACCGTCAAAGCGTGGAACGGCGAGCGCTACCGCTATCCGCTGACGCTGCGCCTGTTCGGCTGAGGCGGCCCACGTAGAGCCGGCCGCGCGGCGAGGCGCCGCGTGGCCGGTGCATCGATCGCAGGAATCAGTTGCGCTCGGTGTATTGCTGCAGCCCGGCGAGGCTGCGGCGATCGATGCGGTCGAGCCGGTCGCCCAGCGCCGGATGCGTCTTGTACAGCTGGGCAAGCCTCGGCGACTGCGCGCCCAGCGCGGTCATCTTCTGCAGCACCGCGTACAGCCCCAGCGGGTTGAACCCGGAGCGGGCGAGGTAGATCTCCGACGCTTCGTCGGCGCGGTATTCGGCGTCGCGATCCAGCCGCGTCAGCATCACGGTCGCGCCGTGGCGACGCACGTAATCCTTGGCCATGCTGGCGGCGATATCGCCGCCCACGTTGACTTCGCCGGCCACGATGTCCTGTCCGGCCTCGGTGATGGCCTGCTTGCGGATGACGTTGTAATGGTCGCGCTGCACGACGTGGCTGATCTCGTGGCCGAGCACGGCGGCGACCTCGGTGTCGTCGGCCAGCAGTTCGTACAGGCCGCGGGTCACCAGCACGTAGCCGCCGGGCGCGGCGAAAGCGTTGACGTCGCCCGATTCGATCACGCCGAAGCTCCACGGCAGCTCCGGGCGCGTGGTCTGCGACGCCATCCAGCGGCCGATGAGGTTGACGCGGCGCTGCGCGTCGGCATCGTCGACCAGCGGCGCGGCGCCGAGGAGGCGGCCGGTGATTTCCGGGCCAAGCGCCAGCTCTTCCTCCGACAGTTCCTCCTCCGACTTGCCGGCCGCGGCGTCGGCGACCTTCATCGCGTCGTCGGCGCGGCCGCCGAACAGGCCACCGCCGACCTGCGACAGCAAGCCGCGCGCGCTCGCCAGCGCGCCGCGCTTCTGCGCCTGACTCCTGCCGCCGCGTTCGCCCGGGCCGGCTTCCGACGCGAAGGCCACCCGGGTGGCGCTCCATCCGCGACTGCGCGCGAGCGCGGCGGCGTCCTCGGGCGTGGCCCGGTACGCGGCCAGTTTCGCCATCTGCGCGGCGTCGTAGCCGGCCGTCCGCAGCGCGGCCTCGTCCAGGCCGCGGACGCCCGCGGTCTCGATCGTGCGGCCCTTGCCGGACTGGCCGCCGAACAGGGCGCGCACGGCCGACCCCGACGCTTCGCCGCCGGCGTGCGACACGCGCACGTCGTTGACCCGCACGAATCCCGGCTGGCCCGCGGGCAACTCCACCCGGAACCACATGCCCTGCTGGCCCGCGACGGTGACGGACGCGTTGCGTTTCAGGGTGGCGACCGCGGGCGCCTTCAAGTCGGGCGCGCCGCGCACGTCCACGGACGCCTTGTGGACCACGGCCGCCATGCTCGCGGCCAGCGTGGATTGCGAAGCGAGGGACGACACGACAAGCGCCAACAGCAGCGCGGCGAGGCGAACGGTGGTGGAGGGCATGCGGGGGCTCCGGACGAAAACGGGTCGGTCGCCTGCTACAACGCGATTGGAGGCCGGAAAATGCCACATCGGCTCGCGGTCGCCTGCGAGGCGGCTGCAGGAGCGTCAGTCCTTCCCCGCAGCGGGCCTTCCGGCCTCCAGGGCCTCGCCGTGAGATTCGCCCGGCAGGAACGCGTGCCCCGCCGACAGTGCCTGCTCATCGCTGCTGGCAAGCAGCTGGCCCAGCACCGAGCAGACGCGGGCGCGGGTCTTCGCGATCGGTTCGTCCCGGGCGACCGCCTCGCTGACCAGGCTGGCCACCCGGACGCTGCCATCGCTGGACAGCACGTCGTCGTGCCCGGCCAGATGCTCGCACAGCGCCTGCAGTTCGCGCCGCGCGGTGGCCTCCACGCTGTCGCGGTCCGGCCCGCCCCACATCAGCACGGTGATGTCCATCAGCGATTCGTACAGGAAATGCTTGTATTCGACGATGCCCTCGATCGCGACCGCTCGCGGCCCGCGATAGAGCCAGCCGCGCAGCCGGCGGCGGTACTCGCGGATGCGGCGCCGGCTTTCCCTGCGGCCGGTACCTTCGTCCTCGGGCACGAAGCGCAGGCGCACCATGGCCAGCCAGCGATCGAGCGCCGGGTCGAACTGCGGGCGGTAGTCGTCGTTGCCCACCGCGCGCCCGCGCTGCGTGGCGGCGTAGCTGCGGCACAGCCCGAACACCAGGCTCACGAATGCCAGCGCCGCGAAGATGTCGAAGAACACCCCGTACAGGCTCAGCCCCACGAACGCGGCGCCCAGCAGCGCGAGGTTGCTGGCGAAGAACACCGCGTCCATGTCCCATGACGGCTCGCCGCGCCAGAACACGAAGCAGCTGAAGACGACCAGCAGCGCGGCGAGCAGGTACTTGAAGCCCGCCGGCGGCATCCAGATCGAGGAGTCGGCCAGCAGCGCCTCGACCGCTTCGGCATGCACTTCCACGCCGGGCGTGGCGGGATTGACCGGCGTGGGCTTGGCGTCGTTGAGCCCCGAAGCGGTGTAGCCGACCAGCACGGCGGCCCCCGTCAGCGGTGGCGGTTTGCCACGGCTGCAGACCGGGCGGCCTTCGATCAGGTCCGCCGCGCTGGCGTAGGGCAGCCTGGAGTGCTTGCGCCAGTCCACCCGCACCGACGCGGGGAAGCTGGCGGCCGGCTGGCCGCTGGCCCGGCTGGCGACCAGCAGCGCGAGCGAAGGCAGGGCCCAGTCGCCGAACGCCTGGCGCAGCCGGATGTCGCGCAGCACCCCGTCGCCGCTGCGATCGACATCGAGCAGCGCACTGTGGCGCTGCATCGCCTCGCCGTAGGGCAGCAGCAGGACGAGCCCGGGGCCCGGCGTTGCCGGGTGCGCCGCCAGCGCGAACGCGTTGGGTACCTCCGACACCGGCGTGGTGTTGCCGGTCCGCGCGAAGGACGCGGGCACCCGCGCCGAGCCAAACACGAAGCGGCCCTCGCCGCCCTCGGCCATGGCCTCCAGCACCAGGTCGCCGGCGGGGTCGGCCTGCGCGCGTTCGATGAACTGGATGTCGTAGCCGACGGTGTCCACGCCGGCGCGGTCCAGCGCGTCGAGCAGGTCGGCATGGCGCTGCCGGCTCCACGGCCAGCCGCCCAGGCCGAGGCTGCGATAGAACTCGATCGAACAGTCGTCGATCTCCACCACCACCACTTTCCCCGAGGGCCGGGGCTCGGCCGGACGCAGCCCGATCACGGTGTCGAAGATCGCATTCTCGGCGGCGGCGAGGTTGCGGTCGTGGTGCCAGTCCCAGGCCAGCCAGCCCAGCGCGGCCACCGCAAGCAGCGGATAGAAGGCGAACTTCAGCCGCAGCGCGAGCCTGGCATAGGGCCTGCGGTAGCCGCGCTCGAGCGCGCCCCAGCGGCTGATGAAGGTGTAGCTCGCCGCGGCCATCGCGGCCTCGAACCAGCGCTCGACGCGCTTGTACCAAGGCATCGCGTTCCCCATGGCGTGGCTCCCCTGGTATGGCATCCCGCAGGCACTTTTTACGGACTCGCCTGCCTCCGGGGTTCCGGCCTGCGTTGCCCCTTGGTCCCGATTCCGAACTATGCCTGCTTGCGCCTTGGCGCGGCACCGTTCGCGGTGCGATTTCGTCGGACTTTTGCCGGGCGCGTCAGCGGACGCGCTCGATGGCCTGCCGACCCAGCTCGGCGAGCACGGCGACGCGATCCCCGAACGGCGCCAGCGCGTCGGTCATCTCCGCGCGCAGCGACTCCAGCCGCGCGCGCGACGCGTCGATGCCGATCAGCGCCGGGAACGTGGCCTTGTCCTGGGCCGCGTCCTTGCCCGCGGTCTTGCCCAGCGTGGCGCTGTCGCCTTCGACGTCGAGCAGGTCGTCGCGGACCTGGAAGGCGAGGCCGAGCGCGTCGGCGTAGCGGTCCAGGGCCGCGCGCGCGGAGGCGTCGACGCCCGCGGCGATCGCGCCCAGCCGCACCGACGCACGCAGCAGCGCCCCGGTCTTGAGCGAATGGAGATCTTCGAGCTCATCGACGCCAAAACGCTCCGCGGCGCCGGTGGCCTCGATGTCCAGCGCCTGCCCGCCGCACATTCCGCGCGAGCCGGCGGCAAGGGCGAGCTCCCGCAGCATGTCGATGCGCGCGTCGGCACTGCCGGGGGCCTGCGCGAGCGTGGCGAAGGCCAGCGACTGCAGCGCGTCGCCGGCGAGGATCGCGGTCGCCTCGTCGAAGGCGACGTGCAAGGTGGGCTGGCCGCGGCGCAGGGCGTCGTCGTCCATCGCCGGCAGGTCGTCGTGCACCAGCGAATAGGCGTGAACCAGCTCGACCGCCAGCGCCGGCGCGTCGAGCAGCGCCATGTCGGCACCGAACGCGGCGCCGGTGGCATGCACCAGCAGCGGCCGCATGCGCTTGCCGCCGAGCAGTGCGGCGTGGCGCATGGCGGCGTGCAGTCGTTGAGGCGATTCGCCCGCCGGGGGCAGGGTGCGTTCAAGCGCGGCGTCGATGCGCAGGCGCCACTGCGCGATCACCTGCGCCAGGTCGCGATCCACGCGCTAGGCGTCGGCTGTAGGGCCGAACGGTTCGGCCGCCGCCGGGTTGTCCGGATCGCTGAGCAGCTTGACCCGCAGCTCGGCCTGTTCCAGCGCCTGCTGGCACCGGCGATACAGGCCGACGCCGCGTTCGTAGGCGGCCAGCGATTCCTCGAGGCTGAGCTCGCCGTGCTCCATCTTCTCGACCAGCTGCTCGAGCGCGTCGAGCGAGGCCTCGAAATTGGCGACGGGAGAGCTCTCGGTGTCGACGTCGGGGGTGGATTTGCGGGGCATGCGCGCAGTTTACGACAAGCCCGGTTTCAGGGGCGACGCCGCGGCGTCGGATCGGCGCCTTCGAGATTGCCGATGTCGTCGCGCGCCGGCCCGGATTGCCACGCCAGCCGCGCACCGCGCGCGCGCAGCCAGGCATCCAGCGGCGCGGACACCGCGAGGTCGCCCGCGGCCAGCACCGTGCCCGCGGCATCGGACAGCAGCGGCAGATGCTCGCGCTGCCATGGCGGTACGCCGGCGGCCTGCAGCACGTGCTTGAGCGCATGCGAATGGCGACGGCCGGGCAGGTGGATGCGTTCGCCGCCCTGACGCGCGTGCGCGTGGAGCGGGATGTCGAAGGCGTCGACGCCTTCCAGCCGCAGTTGCCCGCCGCCAGGCAGCGGCAAAGCGTCCCTTCCGTCCCAGCGCGCCCGCCAGGATGACGGCAGGGGAGCGCGCCCTGGACCCGCGTGCAACAGGCCGCGCCAGCGACGGATCCTGGCGCCTTGCCATTCGAACGCGGCATCGCTGTCCGCGGTGGCGACCAACAGGTCCCCTTCGATCCGCTCGATGCCCTGCGCCGGCAAGGGTGGCAGCGCGAGCGTCGCGATCCAGCGTCGCAGCACGCGCGCGCGGCGGGCGCGCGGCATGAGGCCGAGCGCAGCGACCGACAGCGCCTGCGGGTCGCGCGTGCGCGCGGTGGCAAGCGCTGCCTCGTCGCCCTCCAGGAGCAAGTCGCTGGCCTCGGCCGAGAGCGCCGCGCTGCGGGCAAATGCCGCGTCCGCCCCCGGCCAACGCTCGCGCAGCAGCGGCAGCAGCCGGTGGCGCAGGAAGTTGCGGTCGTGCGCCGTGTCGTCGTTGCCGGGGTCTTCGACCCAGCGCAGCGCATGGTCGCGCGCATGGGCCAGCAGCTGCGCGCGCGGCACGCCCAGCAGGGGCCGCCACAGCCATCCGCCGGCGAAGCGCTGCCACGGACGCATCGCCGCCAGTCCGTCAGGCCCGGAGGCGCGCAGCGCCCGCAGCAGGAAGGTCTCGGCCTGGTCGTCGCGGTGATGCGCCAGCGCCAGCGCCCCGTCGTCGTCCAGCGCCGCGGCGAAGGCCCGTCGCCGGGCCACACGCGCGGCGGCTTCCAGTCCGCTGCCTGCATCGCGCGCGACTTCCACCCGCGCCACCTGCAGCGGGACGCCGAGTCCACTGCACAGCGCGTGGCAATGCGCGGCCCATTCGTCGGCGGCCGCCTGCAGTCCGTGGTGCACGTGGATGGCGCGCAATCCTCCGGCGCGGATCGCCGGCTGCATCGCCAACAGGTGCAGGAGCACCACCGAATCGAGTCCCCCGCTGAGCCCGACCAGCACCGGTCGCTCCGCGCCGTCGGCGCGGGGCCTCGCGGTGAAACCGGCCGGCAGGGCATCGCTCATGGGCGCGATGGTGCCATGCGCCGCGACGCAGTGATCCGCGTGCATGGTTTGGCTGCGCCCCACGGCCCGCTACAGTGGTCCGATCCCCCGCACGAGGTCGATCCCCGATGAGCCGTCTGTTCCAGCCCCTGCAGCAGCGTGGCCTGCAGCTGCGCAACCGCATCGCGGTGTCGCCGATGTGCCAGTACTCCTCCATCGACGGCATGCCGGACGATTGGCATCGGGTGCACTTGGGCAGCCGCGCGGTCGGCGGCGCGGCGGTGGTGTTCACCGAAGCCACGGCGGTCTCGCCCGAAGGCCGCATTTCGCCGCAGGACGCCGGGATCTGGAACGATGCGCAGGCCGGGGCATGGGCGCCGGTCGCGGCCTTCATCGCCGGGCAGGGCGCGATTCCCGCGATGCAGCTGGCGCACGCCGGACGCAAGGGCAGCACGTATGCGCCCTGGCGCGGGTCGGGCGAAGTGCCGGTGCAGGACGGCGGCTGGCAGGTGGTCGCGCCTTCCGCGATGCGGTTCGACGCGGATTATCCGCTGCCGGTCGCGCTCGACCGCGATGGCATGGCCAGGGTCGTCGCCGACTATCGCGCCGCGGCGCTGCGCGCGCATGCCGCGGGCTTCCGCATCGTCGAGATCCACGCCGCGCACGGCTACCTGCTGCATGAATTCCTGTCGCCGCTGTCGAACCGCCGCGACGACGCCTATGGCGGCGATTTCGACGGCCGCACGCGCCTGGTGCGCGAGGTGATCGCCGCGGTCCGCGACGCGTGGCCGGAGCAGCTGCCGCTGTGGCTGCGGATCTCCGCGACCGACTGGGTCGATGGCGGCTGGGACCTGGCACAGAGCGTCGAGCTGGCGCGCGTTGCCGGGCAACTCGGCGTGGACCTGGTCGACGTGTCCAGCGGCGGCCTCGACCCGCGCCAGGCGATCACGTCCGGCCCGGGCTACCAGGTGCCTTTTGCGGCGTGCATCCGCCGCGAAGCCGGGGTCGCCACCGGCGCGGTCGGGCTGATCACCGAACCTGCGCAGGCCGAGGCCATCGTCGCGGACGGCGACGCCGACGTGGTGCTGCTGGCGCGCGAGCTCCTGCGCGATCCGTACTTTCCGCGTCGCGCGTCGAAGGCGCTGGGCGTGGAGATCGAGGCGCCGCCGCAATACCTGCGCGCCTGGGAGCGATGAAGCGCAGCGCCAGGTCGAATCGACCAGGCGCAGCGCCTCAGGCCGGCGAGCGGCAAGCCTCGGGCGATTTCGACAGGTCGGCGACCAGCAGCGGCTTGCGCGCGATCAGGGCGATCGAATCATGGGCGGTGTCGTCGTGCACGGGCCGCCCGTCGAGGTCGAAGGCTTCGGCATCGCGTTCGAATCCCGCGTCCTCCAGCTGCCAGCGCTGCTTCTCCAGCGTCACGTAGTACAGCATCGTGCCGTAGTGGTGGCAGACGTCGTTGATCACCGAGTAGTCGTCCGCGTGCACTTCGTGCGGCCTGAACCGCCTGCGGTTGCGCAGGCGCAGCGCGGTCTGCGCGGCGAAGCGCGACAGGCGCACCGCGGCGCGCAGCGGATGCAGCGTCCACTGGAACTGCGGGAACTGGAAGCCGCGCCGGTATTCGGGCGAGTTGCGGTTGTGGGTCGAGAACACGAAGATCCCGCCGGGCTGCAGCACGCGCCGGACCTCGCGCAGGATCTGCAGGCGGTCGGCGTGCGACACCATGCCGATGCCGTTGCAGCTGAACACGGCAAGGAAGATGGAGTCGTCCGCCACGGCCGACATCGCTCGCGCGTCGGCAAGGTCGAACCGCACGCCCGGGAATCGCTGCCGGCACGCGTCGACCATGTCCTGGCTGTAATCGATCCCCAGGTAGTCGGCGCTGATGGCGCGCAGCGCTTCGACCGTGCGCCCGCCGCCCACGCCGATGTCGAGGATCGGTTTGTCCCGCGCCAGCGGGGCCACCCGGGCAAGGGTCGCCTGTTCGGCGGCGCTGAGCTCCGACGGACGCGCGTACTGCGCGACCACCGAGGCGTTGGTCATGGTCCGCATGTTGATGCGGTCGATCGACTCGCTCATCCCCTTCCCCTGTCGCACGCGCAGTGCGCGCCTGGATCATCCGCCTGATACAACCGCAATCCTGCCCCGTCGGTCCGTCGCTGGCGCCCGTCGCGGTCAGGCCGCCTCGAACGCCCCGTATCCGCGCAGGCGCCGGTAGCGCTTCTCCAGCAGGTCCTGCGTGGGCAGCGCTTCGAGCGCATCGAGTTCGTTGAGCAGCACGGCCTTCAACCGGGTCGCGGTCTGCTTCGGATTGCGGTGCGCGCCGCCGATCGGCTCGCGCACCAGCTTGTCGATCAGGCCCAGCTCCAGCAGGCGCTTGGCGGTCAGGCCGAGCTGCTCGGCCGCATCGCGCGCCTTGGCCGCGTCCTTCCACAGGATCGAGGCGCAGCCCTCGGGGGAGATCACCGAATAGGTGCTGTATTCGAGCATCACCGTGCGGTCGCCGACGCCGATCGCCAGCGCGCCGCCGGAGCCGCCTTCGCCGATCACGGTGCAGACGATCGGGATCTTCAGTTCCGACATCTCCAGCAGGTTGCGCGCGATCGCCTCCGACTGGCCGCGCTCCTCGGCACCAATGCCGGGGTAGGCGCCGGGGGTGTCGATGAAGGTCAGCAGCGGCAGCCTGAAGCGCTCGGCCATCTTCATCAGCCGCAGCGCCTTGCGGTAACCCTCGGGGCGCGGCATGCCGAAGTTGCGGCGCACCTTGGCCTTGGTGTCGCGGCCCTTCTGGTGGCCGATGATCATCACGCTGCGGCCGCTGATGCGGCCGAGGCCGCCGACGATGGCCGCATCGTCGGAGTAGGCGCGGTCGCCGGCCAGCTCCTGGAACTCGTCGCAGATCACGCGGATGTAGTCGTTGGTGTACGGCCGCGCCGGGTGGCGCGCCAGCTGCGACACCTGCCATGGCGACAGGTCGCGGAAGATCTGCGCCGTGCGCAGGCGCAGCTTGTCCTGCAGCGTGTGCAATTCGGCGTCGATGTTGACCGCCGGCCCGGTGCTGGCCTGGCGCAAGTCCTGGATCTTCGCCTCGAGGTCGGCGATGGGCTGTTCGAAGTCTAGATAGTTCGGGTTCATCCGTAGCGGGCTCTCGGGCAGCCGGGCTGCCGTGGATCGCCACAGTCTAGCCGACCGACCCCGGCCATACCGAGGCGTACAGCGCTGACGCGATGCCGCCGGGCTGGATACGGCCGCTTCCCGGCCGGCCAGCCGCGTGGCAAGCGCGCGGGGTCGGGGTGGCCGCCGCGTGCCGGTCTGCGGCAAGCTGGACAGCCCCTCATGCCGCCACGCCCATGCACGAACCCATCCAGAGCCAGTTCGACCTCGGCAGCCTCGACCTGCCGGACATTCTCGGCACCATCCACGAAGAGGTCCGGGCGCGCCTGGGCGAAGGCGAAGTGGCCGGCTACATCGATTCGCTGGCCATGGTGCCGCTGGATCGCTTCGGCATGGCGGTGGTCACGGTCGATGGTGAAGTTTTCGAAGTCGGCGAATCGCGCCAGCGCTTCTCCATCCAGAGCATTTCCAAGGTCCACACGCTCACGCTGGCGCTGGATGCGGTGGGCGACGACCTGTGGCAGCGCGTGGACCGCGAGCCGTCGGGCGATCCGTTCAATTCGCTGATCCAGCTGGAGTACGAGAAGGGCATCCCGCGCAATCCCTTCATGAACGCCGGGGCCCTGGTGGTGGCCGACGTGGTCCTGTCCAACTACGACGATGCCGCCCAGGCGCTGCTGGAATTCATGCGTCGGCGCTCGGGCAACCCGGCGGTCGGCAGCGATATCGTGGTCGCCCGGTCCGAGCGCGAGAGCGGCTACCGCAACGTGGCGATGGCCAACTTCATCAAGAGCTACGGCAACCTGGAGAACGACGTCGAGGCGGTGCTCGACTTCTACTGGCTGCAGTGTTCGCTGAGCATGGATTGCGTAGACCTTGCGCGCAGCGTGCAGTACCTGGCCAAGCGCGGGCATTGCGGGGTGGCCGGCGAGCGGGTGGTGAGCTACGAGCTGTCCACCCGCATCAACGCGCTGATGATGACCGCCGGCACCTACGACGCCGCCGGCGACTTCGCCTTCTACGTGGGACTGCCGGCCAAGAGCGGCGTGGGCGGCGGCATCGTCGCGGTGGTTCCGCACGTGATGAGCCTGTGCACCTGGTACCCGGGGCTCGATGACAAGGGCAACTCGCTGCTTGGCCGCTACGCGCTGCACCGCTTCGCGCAGATGACCGGGCTGTCGGTGTTCTGAGCGCTCAGCTGGCCCACGGCCGGCTGCCCATCGCCAGCTTCACCGCGCGCACGCCGGGCTGCGCGCGCAGGGTGCCGATCAGGTCGGCGTCGGCGCGCACCGAGTGGCCGCCGTTGAGGTCGAGCGTGCCGGCGGCACCGTCGGGCAGCAGCAGGTCGTAGCGCAGCGGCGTGGCGCCGGGGCGGTGCTGGGCGAGCAACGCCTCGATGCGGTCGAGCACGCCGGCCACGCGCAGGTCCAGGCGCAGGTTCAGGCGCTTCGCGCTCTGCGGGCAGACCTGGTGGAAATCCCAGCAGCGCCGCGCGCGCAGCGAGAAGCCGCCGCTGAACTCGTCCTCGCGCAGGCCGCCCTCGACCACCAGGATCCGGTCGCGGGTGAGCAGCTGGGCGAACTCGAAATAGGCTTCGGCGAAGAACGCGCATTCGATGCGGCCGCGTCCGTCCTCCAGCTGCACGAACGCCTGCGAATCGCCGCGCTTGCGCATGCCGGTGACCTGGCCGGCGATGATCGCGGTGGTTTCGGGGCGCCAGCTGCGGCCTTCCTTCTGCGGGCCGTTGCCCTGGCCCGCGGCCCACAGCGCGTCGAGCTGGCCCAGGTCGCTGCCGACCAGCGCCTCCAGTTCGTCGCGGTAGGGATCGAGCGGGTGTCCGCTGAGGTAGTGGCCGAGGGTGTCGCGCTCGCCGGCGAGCTTCTGCGCCAGCGGCCACTCGCTCGCTTCCTGCAGTTCGATGCGGGTGGGCGAAGCCGGCTCGGCGAACCCGCCGAACAATGACACCTGTCCGGCCTCGCGCTCGCGCGCCATCTGCTCGGTCGCCTTGAGCACCTCCGGCAACTGCAGCATCAGCGTGGCGCGGTTGCTGCCCAGGGCGTCGAGCGCCCCCGAGTTCACCAGTGCCTCGAGCGTGCGTCGGTTCAACTTGGTCGATTCGACGCGCTGGCAGAAGTCGAGCAGGTCGTCGTACGCCCCCTGTCCGGCGCGCTCGGCCGCGATCGCCTCGCAGGCGCCGCGGCCCACGCCCTTCACCGCGCCCAGGCCGTAGCGGATGGTCCGCTCGTCGATCGCCTCGAACATGTAGTTCGAGGCGTTGACGTCAGGCGGCAGCACCGTCAGCCCCATCGCGCGCGCTTCGTCGAGGAACATCACCACCTTGTCGGTGCTGTCCATGTCCGACGACAGCACCGCGGCCATGAACTGCGCCGGGTGGTGCACCTTCAGCCACGCGGTCTGGTAGGCGACCAGCGAATAGGCGGCGGCGTGCGACTTGTTGAAGCCGTAGCCGGCGAACTTTTCCAGCAGATCGAAGATCGGTCCCGACACGCGCGGCTCGATGCCGTGGTGCTCGAGCGCGCCGGCTTCGAACTTGGCCCGCTCCTTGGCCATCTCCTCGACTTTCTTCTTGCCCATCGCGCGCCGCAGCAGGTCGGCGCCGCCGAGCGAATAGCCCGCCAGGATCTGCGCGGTCTGCATCACCTGTTCCTGGTACACCACCACGCCATAGGTGGGCGCCAGCACCGATTCGAGCAGAGGATGCGGGTACTCCACCTGGGCGCGCCCGTGCTTGCGCTCGATGAAGTCGGGGATCAGGTCCATCGGCCCCGGCCGGAACAGCGAGTTCAACGCGATCAGGTCCTCGAACCGGTCCGGCTGCGCGCGCTTGAGCAACTCGCGCATGCCGCGCGATTCGAACTGGAACACCGCGACGGTGTCGCCGCGGGCGAACAGCTGGTACGTCTTCGCGTCGTCGAGCGGGATGGTGGTGATGTCGAGCGCGGGACGCGGCCCGGCGGCTGCGCCGGCTGCTCCTGCTTCATTGCCCGTTGCCGCGGTGCGCGCATTGATCGCCTTGACCGCCCAGTCGATGATCGTGAGCGTGCGCAGCCCCAGGAAGTCGAACTTCACCAGGCCGACCGCCTCGACGTCGTCCTTGTCGAACTGCGTGACCGGGTTGCGGCCGCGTCCATCGCCATCGTGTTCGGCGAACAGCGGGCAGAAATCGCTGAGCGGGGTGGGCGCGATCACCACGCCGCCGGCGTGCTTGCCGGCGTTGCGGGTGAGGTCCTCGAGCTGCAGGGCGAGGTCGAGCAGGTCGCGGACGTCGTCCTCGTCGTTGTAGCGCGCGATCAGCTCGCTGCTGGCGAGTTCCGGATTCTTGCGCGCCGCCTCGGAACGCCCCAGCGCATCGTCGAGCGAAATGCCGAGCGTCAGCGGGATCAGCTTGGCGATGCCGTCGACGAAGCCGTACGGGAAGCCCAGCACGCGACCGGTGTCGCGCACCACCGCCTTGGCCGCCATGGTGCCGTAGGTGATGATCTGGCTGACGCGGTCGCGGCCGTATTTCGCAGCGACGTAATCGATCACCTCGTCGCGGCGGTCCATGCAGAAGTCGATGTCGAAGTCGGGCATCGACACGCGTTCGGGGTTGAGGAAGCGCTCGAACAGCAGGTCGTAGGGCAACGGGTCGAGGTCGGTGATGCCCAGCGCCCAGGCCACCAGCGAGCCGGCGCCGGAGCCGCGCCCGGGGCCGACCGGGATGCCGTGGTCCTTGGCCCAGTTGATGAAGTCCGCGACGATCAGGAAGTAGCCCGGGAACCCCATCTTGATGATGACGTCGAGCTCGGTTTCCAGCCGCGCGGCATAGCTGGCGCGGTCGTGGCCTTCGGCCAGCGGCTGCGTCTGCAGCCGCCGTGCCAGGCCGTCGCGCGCCTCGCTGCGGATCCAGGAGTCGAGCGTGTGGTCCGACGGCACCGGGAACGCCGGCAGGTAGTACGTGCCCAGCCGCAGCTCGAGGTTGCAGCGCTGCGCCAGCGCCAGCGCGTTGTCGATCGCATCGGGCACGTCCTCGAACAGCGCCGCCATCTCGTCGCTGGATTTGAGGTACTGCTGCTTGCCGTAATCGTGCGGCCGGCGCGGGTCGTCGAGTACGCGCCCGGACGCGATGCACACGCGCGCTTCGTGCGCGTGGAAGCCTTCGGGCGCGAGGAAGCGCACGTCGTTGCTGGCCACCACCGGGATCCCGAGCTTGCCCGAAGCGTGCAGCGCGAAGTCGTTGAACCCGTCCTCGCCGTCGAGGCCGCAGCGGGTGAGTTCGAGATGGATGCGATCGCCGAACTGGCGCTGCAGGTCGGCCAGCGCCTGTTCGGCGAGGTCGTGGCGGCCGGTGTCGGCCAGTTGCCCGATCTGCGCGTGGCGACCGGCGAGCGCGAACAGGCCGCCGTTGTTCGCGGCCAGCCACTGCGGGCGAAGCACCACGCCGTCGTGTCGCTGGCCTCCCATCCAGGCCTGCGTCAGCAGCCTCGACAGCGTCAGGTAGCCGGCGTGGTCGCGGCACAGCAGGGTCAGCCGCGAGGGCGGCTCGTCGCCTTCGGCGATGAACACGTCCGCGCCCGCGATCGGCTTGATCCCGGCCGCCTCCGCGGCGCGGTAGAACTTGACCAGCGCGAACAGGTTGTTGCGATCGGTGACCGCGACCGCCGGTTGCCCCAGCGCAACGCAGCGCTCGACGAGTTCCGGGATGCGGATCGTCGAGTCGGCGAGCGAGTACTCGCTGTGCAGGTGGAGGTGGGCGAAACGGGCGGACATCCGGGTGCCTGGGTGCTGCGGTGCGGACGCCGTCCAGGCACCCGCTGCGTCACGAAACGCCCGGCCGGGGCAGGACGGATCCGTGGAACAGCGGCAGGTGGCGCCTTGGCGGCAGTCTTGCGAAGGAAGCAGTCTTGCGAAAAGAGCAGTCTGCCAACGAGAACAGCAGGTTAGGCTGCGGGCAGGGTCCGGACAAGGCTTGACATCACCAGCCAGCGCCCTTGGCGGGACGGGAGTTCAGGCCGGCTCGGGAAGCAGCGTGCCCTGCGCGCAGTCACGCACCGGGGCGAAGCTGCGGCGGTGCTGCGGGCAGGGCCCGTGGTCGCGCAGCGCCGCCAGGTGCGCCGGGGTCGAATAGCCCTTGTGCAGGTCGAAGCCGTAGCGCGGCCAGGTGTCGTGCAGTTCGCGCATGAAGCGGTCGCGCGAGACCTTGGCGAGGATCGATGCGGCCATGATCGAGCGGTCGCGCGCGTCGCCGCCGATCCAGGCCTCCGCTGCACAGGGCAGGGGGCGCGGCAGGTGGTTGCCGTCGATCCGCGCCAGGCAGGCCTGGCCTTCGAGCGCCGGCAGCACGCCCTCCAGAGCCCGCCGCATGCCGAGCATGGTGGCGTGGAATATGTTGAGGCGGTCGATCTCGTCGACTTCGATGAACACTACCGTCCAGGCGAGCGCGCGTTCGACGATGCGCGAGTACAGCGTTTCGCGCCGCGCGGCAGTGAGCTGCTTGGAATCGTCCAGGCCGTTGACCGGCGTGCGCCCGGGCGCGAACACGACCGCGGCGACGACGACCGGGCCTGCGAGCGGTCCCCGGCCCGCCTCGTCGACGCCGGCGATGTGGGGCGCGGGCGGGGCGATGCGGGCGGGTGGAGCGAGGCAGGCGGATGTCGCGGACATCGGGCGATTATGCCGTGGCTGCGTCGCAGGGTCAGCCGGGCCGGAAGCGGCGATGCTCGCGCGGATGCCTCGCAGCGGGCCCAGTGGTCTTGTGGTGGGAGGAGCCTGGGGAGTGCCCTTCGCCACTCTGGCTCGGGAGCGCCAAGCTTGCACGCACAGGTAAGCCCGGACATTGGCGGCCAGGGCTGTGCCCAGAAAATACGCCCAGAGGTTTCCACGCTCCCGCCTGAGGCTCTCCGATCGGTGTTCCCGCGATCTGCGCGAAAATTGCTGTCGGGATCAGGAAAGCAACGCCCCAACAGCCGGCAGCTGCGACCAGCGACCGGCGACGCTATCGGAATCCGGCCTGCGTGCCGCCGACCAGCCCGGCCACCGCTTCGGCGGCACGCAACGACGCGTCCTGCCGCAGTTCCTCGTGGATCTCGCGATAGCGCGACTGCAGCGAGGCCACCGATTCCGGATTGCGCAACCAGCCCAGCACCGCATCGGCGAGCCTGTCGGGCGTGCAGTCGGCCTGCATCAGTTCCGGGGCGAGGTCCGCGCCGGCGAGCACGTTCGGCAACGCATAGCGATCGACTTTCAGCATGCCCAGCCCCTTGACGATCGCGTGGGTGAGCGGGGCGATCCGGTAGCCGACCACCATCGGGCGCTTGGCCAGCATCGCTTCGAGCGTTGCGGTGCCCGAAGCCAGCAGCACCACGTCGGCCGCGACCATTGCCGTGCGCGCCTGGCCGTCGAGGAGCCGCGGCTGCGCGCCGGTGACCGGGGACCGCGAAAGCAGGCTCTCGAGCGCCTGCCGGCACGCCGCGTTGGCGGCGGGAATGACGACCTGCAGGCCGGGGACTTCGGCCGCGACCTGCGCGGCGGCGGCGAGAAACGGCTCGCCCAGGCGCGCGATCTCGCCCAGGCGCGAGCCGGGCAGCACGGCGAGCACGGGTGCGTCGGCGTGCAGGCCAAGTTGCGCGCGCGCGGTCGCGCGGTCGGGCTCCAGCGGCATCGCGTCGGCGAGCGGATGGCCGACGAAGCGTGCGTCCACGTCGTGGCGCGCGTAGATCGGCGGCTCCATCGGGAACAGGCACAGCACCCGGTCCGCGCTTTGCCCGATCCTTTCCGCGCGCTTCTCGCGCCAGGCCCAGACCGACGGGCTGACGTAGTGCACCGTGCGCACGCCGCGCTGCTTGAGCCACTTCTCGACGCCCAGGTTGAAATCCGGTGCGTCGATGCCGATGAAGGCGTCCGGCTTCCAGTCGAGCACCCGCTGGCGGAAACCGCGGCGCAGCTGCAGCAGCCGCGGCAGGTGCGCCAGCACCTCGGCAAGCCCCATCACCGCCAGCTCCTGCGCGTCGTGCCAGGCCTCGAAGCCCGCCGCGCGCATCGCATCGCCTCCGATCCCGGCGAACTGCGCGTCCGGAAAGCGCGCGCGCAGCTGCTCGATCAGTCCTGCGCCGAGCAGGTCGCCGGAAGCTTCGCCTGCGCAAAGCACGAAGCGCCTTGGAGCGGGATGACCAGCCTGCGGCTGTTGAAGAGCGCTGGGGGTTGGGAATTGGGAACTGGGCAAGGCGAGGACCACGATTGCTGGGCGCCTCGCATTCTGCCGCAGGGCGCCACGCGGCGTATCCGGGAACAAGGCCGGCTTCGGCGAATCCCCGGTGCGGGTTCCGATTCAGGCGCTCAACGCGCCAACGGCCGCTCGCCGCGCTCGATGAAGTCGAGGAACTCGCGCACGTCGCCGCTTTCGGCCGCGATCTCCGCGAGTCGTTGCCTGGCGTCGGCCAGGCTGCCGCCAGCGAGGTACACCGCGCGGTAGGCGCGCTTGATCGCGGCGATCCGGTCGGCATCGAAGCCGCGGCGCTTGAGGCCTTCGCTGTTGATTCCGCGTGGTCGGCCGTAATCCTCGGAAGCGACGAGCAGGTAGGGCGGCACGTCGCCGTTGACCAGCGCGCCCATGCCGATGAAGGCGTGGGCGCCGATCCGGCAGAACTGGTGGATGCCGGCGAAGCCGCTCATGATCACCCAGTCGCCGATCTCCACGTGGCCGGCAAGCGTGGAGTTGTTGGAGAACACGCAGTGGTTGCCCACCTGGCAATCGTGGGCGATGTGGGTATAGGCCAGCAGCCAGTTATCGTCGCCGATCCGCGTCGCACCGCCACCGCCGCCGGTGCCGCGGTTGATGGTGACGAATTCGCGGATCACGTTGCGGTCGCCGATGACCAGTTCGACGCGTTCGCCGCCGTATTTCTTGTCCTGCGGGTCGCCACCGATCGCGGCGTGGCCGTGCACGTGGTTGTCGCGGCCGATGCGGGTGGGGCCGTGGATGCTGCAGTGCGGACCGATGCGGGTGCCGTCGCCGATCTCGACGTCGGCGCCGACGATGGTGAAGGCGCCGATCTCGACGCCGCTTCCGATCCGCGCCGACGGATCGACCACCGCGCTGGCGTGAACCGATGCGTCGCCCACGTCAGCTCTTGACCTCGGCGCAGAGGATGTCGGCGCTGGCCACCTGTTGCCCGTCGACGCTGGCGATGCCGCAGTACTGCGTCATGTTGCGGATCTCGCGGCGGATCGTCACTTCCAGGTCGAGGCGATCGCCGGGCACCACCATGCGCGAGAACTTGGCGTTGTCGATCTTGACCAGGTAGGACAGCCGCCCCTCGGCGCTGGTGCCGCGGGTGAGCTGGGTCAGGATGCCGCCGGCCTGCGCCAGGGACTCGATCACCAGCACGCCCGGCATGACCGGCTTGTCGGGGAAGTGGCCCTGGAAGAACGGCTCGTTGGCGCTGACGTTCTTGTATCCGAACACGCGCTTGCCGGGTTCGAACTCGACCACGCGGTCGATCAGCAGGAACGGGAAGCGGTGCGGCAACATGCGCCAGATTTCGGCGATGTCGATCGGCATGGTCACGGGTGCGGACATCAATCCTCCTTGTCGCGCGCGGGTTTGTCCTGGGCGTTGACCCTGCGTGCCAGTGTATCGAGTTGCCGGAAGCGCGCGGCGTTCCTGCGCCACTCGCGGTTCGGCATCAGCGGGGTGCCGGAAGAATACTCTCCCGGTTCGCGGATCGAGCTGGTGACCAGGCTCATCGCGGTGATCATCACGCGGTCGCAGACTTCGAGGTGGCCGAGGATGCCCGCGGCGCCGCCGACCAGGCAGTAGCTGCCGATCGTGGCGCTGCCGGCCACCGCCGCGCAGCCGGCCATCGCCGTATGCGCGCCGATGCGCACGTTGTGGCCGATCTGGATCTGGTTGTCGAGGCGTACGTCGTCGCCGAGCACCGTGTCCTCGATCGCGCCGCGGTCGATGGTGGTGTTGGCGCCGATTTCGCAGTCGTCGCCGACCAGCACGCCGCCCTGCTGCGGCACCTTGATCCAGTGCCCGGCGTCCATCGCCAGGCCGAAGCCGTCGGCGCCGAGCACGGCGCCTGGATGGATGAGCACGCGCTTGCCCAGGCGCACGCGGCGCACCAGGGTCACGCGCGCGACCAGCCTTGAGCCTTCGCCGACCACGCAGTCATCGCCGATCACGCAGCCCGGGCCGATCACCGCGCCGGCGGCAATGCGCGAACGCGCGCCGATGCTGCAGAACGCGTCGACCTGCGCGCCCGGGTCGACGCTGGCCGACGCGTGCACCACGGCGCTGGCGTGGATGCCCGGCTCCAACGGAGGAGGCGGGTCGAACAAGGCGGCGATCCTGGCGAACGCGACGTAAGGATCGGCGGCGAGCAGCGCGGTTCCGGCGTAGTCCTCCGCGTCCGCGGCGCGCATCACCACCACGCCCGCCTGCGAATCCGCCAGCTGGCCGCGGTAGCGCGGGTTGGACAAGAACGACAGCTGGCCGGCCGTTGCGTGCGCCAGCGTGGCGACGCCCGAGACGACGAGGCCGCCGTCTCCGATCAGCTCGAGGGCGAACCTCTCCGCCAGCGCGGCGGCGGTGAACCCGGCCGGCACATCAAGGTTGCCGATGACCACGTCCCGATTCCCGGCGCGCCGTCAGAACGCGCCGCCGAAGGTGAACTGCAGGCGCTCGAGCTCGTCGTCGTCGCCCTTGCGCAGCGGGAACGCGTAGCTGATCGAGATCGGGCCCACCGGCGCGCGCCACATGAGCGCGATGCCGCTGGAGACGCGCATCTCGCTGGCCTCCACGCTGTCGACGTCCTTGAACACGTTGCCGAAGTCGACGAACGCGGAAATGCGCGCCGCCGGGCTGTCGAACAGGGTGGGGAAGAACATTTCCAGCGAACCGACCGTCTTCACCGCGCCGCCGAGCGGCTGCAGGTAGGTGCTGCCCGATGCGGACTCGCGCGGGCCCAGCGTGTTGTCGCGGAAACCGCGCACCGAGCGCGCGCCGCCGGCGTAGAAGTTTTCGAAGAACGGCAGGCCGGTGGCGACCAGGGTCTTGTCGTAGGTCGAACCCGGCGCGCAGTCCGCCGGCGCGGCGGCCATCTGTGCGCCCGACGGCGACGTCGGCGGCTGGCCGGGATTGGTCTGGCAGAACACGCGCACCGCGTCGGCGCCGTAGCTGTCGCCGTAGCCCAGGTCGATGCGGGTGTTGAGCACCAGCGCGCGCGAGATCGGCCAGTACTTCGAGAACTCGTAGTTGAGCTTGTAGAACTGCACCGTGGAGCCGGGCAGGGTGGTTTCCAGCGAAACGCGCTGCAGCGTGCCGCGGGTCGGCTGCAGGTAGTCGTTGCGGGTGTCGCGGGCCCAGGCCAGCTCGCTGCGCCAGGAATGGAACGTCCTGGCGTCCAGGGCGTCGATG
Organism: Luteimonas notoginsengisoli; assembly: GCF_042648885.1. Classification (NCBI taxonomy): domain Bacteria; kingdom Pseudomonadati; phylum Pseudomonadota; class Gammaproteobacteria; order Lysobacterales; family Lysobacteraceae; genus Luteimonas; species Luteimonas notoginsengisoli. The sequence goes on from NZ_JBHRYF010000001.1 coordinate 745,848, forward strand.
TAGTCGACGATGCTGTCCGGGGTCGAGCCGCGGTAGGTGTTGATCTGGTTGCGGTCGAGGCCGACCACGGCGCTGACCGTGTCCGACTCGGTGATCGGGATGCCGAGCACCATCTGCGCGGCGGCGCTGGTCGAGGAGTACTGCGCGGTGTTGAACTCGGAGTTGTCGAACTCGCGCCACCACAGGTTGTAGCCCAGCGACAGGCCGCCGTCGGTGAAGTAGGGGTTGAGGAACGAGAACGAATAGCGCTGCAGGTAGACGTTGCGCTGGGCTTCGACCGAGACCCGGTTGCCGCTGCCCAGGAAGTTGTTCTGCGACAGCTGGATCGAGGTGGTGACGCCGGACAGCTGCGAATAGCCCAGGCCGAACACGAAGCTGCCGGACGTGGTTTCCTTGACGTTGAACACCACGTCGACCTGGTCCGCGGTGCCGGCGACCGGTTCGGTCTGGACGTCGACGCTGCCCGGCTCGAAGAAGCCCAGGCGCTGCAGGCGCACCTTGGAACGGTCGATCGCGACCTGCGAATACCAGGCGCCTTCGAACTGGCGCATCTCGCGGCGCATGACCTCGTCCGAGGTCCGGGTGTTGCCCTTGAACACGACGCGGCGCACGTTGACGCGCGGGCCCGGGACGACCTGCAGCTTGATCGCGACGGTGCGCTTCTCGCGGTCGATCTCGGGGATCGGGTTCACCTGGGCGAAGGCGTAGCCGATGTTGCCCAGGGTGGCGACGATCGCGTTGGACGTCAGTTCGAGCAGCGCGCGGGAGAACGTCTGGCCCTCCTTGACCATGACCATGCGCTCGATGCTTTCCTTCGGCAGCACGGTATCGCCGGTGAGTTCCACCGAGGACACCTTGTAGATCTCGCCCTCGGTCAGCCCCATGGTCAGGAACATGTCGCGCTTGTCGGGGCTGATCGCGACCTGGGTGCTGTCGACGCTGAAGTCGACGTAGCCGCGGTCGAGGTAATAGTTGTTGAGCTTCTCCATGTCGCCGGAGAGCTTTTCGCGCGAGTACTGGTCGTCGCGCCGGTACCAGCTCAGCCAGTTGCTCTCGGCCGACTCCCAGGAATCGGTGAGGTCTTCCTGCTCGAACGTCTCGTTGCCGATCAGGTTGATGTGGCGGATCTTGGCCGCCTTGCCTTCCTTGATCGCCAGCGCGACGTCGACGCGGTTGCGGTCGAGCTTGGTGACCGTCGGCGCGATCTCGACGTTGTACTTGCCGCGATTGTTGTACTGCTTGGTGAGTTCCTGGGTGACGCGGTCCAGGCTGAGGCGGTCGAAGGTCTGGCCTTCGGACAGGCCGATGTCGGACAGGCCCTTGAGCAGTTCCTCGCTCTTGATGTCCTTGTTCCCGGTCACGGTGAGCTTGTTGATCGCCGGGCGTTCGACCACGGTGACCACCAGGATGTCGCCCTGGCGGCCCATCCGCACGTCTTCGAAGAAGCCGGTCTTGTACAGCGCGCGGATCGCCTGCGCGACGCGCGAGGCGTCGATGCTGTCGCCGCGCTCGATCGGCAGGTAGGTGAAGACGGTGCCCGCGCCGATGCGCTGCAGGCCGTCGACCCGGATGTCGCTGACGGTGAAGGCGGCGTCCGGCCTGGCGGCCGGCGCGAGGTCCGCGGTTGGGGCGGACGAGGGGGTGATCCCGAAGGCGGCCTGCGGATCGACCGTCTGCTGGGCCCAGGCGGCAGGCGCGGTGGCGGCCGTGGCGAGGGCAAGGACAAGCAGGCGGCGGGTAGGGGTACGCGTCATCAAATCGGATCCAGGTGGGGGTCGGCACCCATCCCGCGAATGCAGGCGGGGCAAAGTTGGACAGCTACCGCACGAAGTTGTTCAGGATGTCGTTGTAGAACGCCAGACCCATGAGTCCTGCCAGCAGGGCGAGGCCGACATACTGCCCTGCGGCCATCGCACGCTCGCTTAACGGGCTGCCCTTGACCAACTCGATAAGGTAATACAACAGGTGACCCCCGTCCAAGAGCGGGATCGGCAGCAGGTTGAGGATGCCCAGGCTCAGCGACAGCAGCGCGAGGATCGTCAGGTACCACGCGACGCCCTGCTGGGCGTAGGCGTTCGCCGCGCGGGCGATGGTGATCGGCCCGGCCACCGAGTTCTGCACCGAGACGCGGCCGGAGAACACCCGGCCGACCATTTCGAACAACTGCACGGTCTGGTAGCGCATCTCGCGCAGCGCAGCGGGCACCGCCGCCAGCGGGCCGTAGTGCTCTACCGCGTCCTTCGGCGGCAGTTCGCTGCGCCGGACCGGTTCGATGCCGAGCATCCAGAAGTCGCCGCGGCCTGCCTCCGTCGCCAGGCGCGGGGTGACCGGCAGCGCCAGCCGCTCGCCTTCGCGCTCGACCTCGACCATCGCCTCGCCGCCCTGGCGACCGAGCGCCTGGATCATCGGGCCGATGTCGTCGAAGGCGCGCACCGGGCTCCCGTCGATTGCCGTGATGCGGTCGTTCTCCGCCAGCACGCCCCAGGCCGGCGTGTCGGGCCGCACCTTGCCCACCACCGGCGGCAGCAGCGCCTGGCGCGCGGTCAGCCCGATGCCGGGCAGCACGCTGCGCTCGTCCAGGCCCGCGGGCAGGGCGGACAGCTTCAGCTGGCGCACGCGCTCCTGGCCCTGCGCATCGCGCACGCGAAGCGCGACATCCTCGCGGTCGAGCGCGTGCGGCAGCAGCGCCATCTGCACCCCGTCCCAGGTCTGGGTGACGCGCTTGCCGACCGCGAGCACGGTGTCATCCCGCTGCAGGCCGGCGGCCTCCGCGATGCCGTCGACGTGCCCGACCACGGGCGCGTAGCCCGGACGGCCGACCACGAACATCGCCCACAGCAGCAGCACGGACAACAGCAGGTTGGCGACCGGACCGGCAACGACGATCGCGATCCGGCGCCACACCGACTTGCGGTTGAACGCCTGGTCGAGCTCGGCCGGATCGACATCGGCCTCGCGCTCGTCGAGCATCTTGACGTAGCCGCCCAACGGGATCGCGGCGATCACGTATTCGGTCCCGTCGCGTCCGCGCCGCGACCACAGCGGCTTGCCGAAGCCGACCGAGAAGCGCAGCACCTTGACGCCGTTGCGGCGCGCGACCCAGTAGTGGCCGAACTCGTGGAAGGTGACCAGTAGGCCCAGGCTGATCACGAACCACCACAGGGATCCAACGAGGGTGCTCATGCGGGCGTGCTCATGCAGGCGTGGTCATGCGGGCGGCGTCAGTTGGCGCGGATGCGGGACGAAAGCCGGGTGGCGCAGTCGCGGGCCCGGGCATCCGCGTCGCGCAGGGCCTCGAGCGACGCGGCCGGCGCCGTGGGCAGTGCCGCGAGCGTCTGTTCGACGAGCGCGGGAATCGACAGGAAACCGATCCGGCCCTGAAGAAACGATGAAACCGCCACTTCGTTGGCGGCGTTGAGGGTCGCCGGCGCGGTGCCGCCTGCCGCCAGCGCCGCGTATGCCAGGCGCAGGCACGGAAAGGCATCGGTGTCCGGGGCCTCGAAGTCGAGTCGCCCGTGGGCCAGCAGGTCGAGCCCCGCGACGCCGGACTCGATCCGCTGCGGCCAGCCGAAGCCCACCGCCAGCGCGGTGCGCATGTCGGGCAGGCCGAGCTGGGCCAGGGTGGAGCCGTCGATGAATTCCACCAGCGAATGCACCAGGCTCTGCGGATGCACCAGCACGTCGATCCGCTCGCCGGGCAGGCCGAACAGGTGGTGGGCCTCGATCACTTCCAGGCCCTTGTTCATCAGCGTCGCCGAATCGACCGAGATCTTCGGCCCCATTGACCACTTCGGATGCGCGATCGCCTGGGCCGGCGTCACGTCCCCCAGCTCGGTCCGCCCGCGACCGCGGAACGGCCCGCCGGAGGCGGTGAGGATGATTCTCAGCAGCCCATCGTGCCGCCCGCAGCCTTCCCCGGCTCCTGGCTCCTGGTCCCTGGCCCCTGCCTCCGGCAGGCACTGGAAGATCGCGTTGTGCTCGCTGTCGATCGGCACGATGCAGGCGCCGCCGTCGCGCGCCGCGTCCATCAACAGTTCCCCGGCGAGCACCAGTGATTCCTTGTTGGCCAGCAGCAGGCGCTTGCCCGCGCGCGCCGCGGCCAGGGTCGAATCCAGCCCCGCGGCGCCGACGATGGCGGCGACCACGGTCTGGCAGGTGTCCCCGGCGGCCAGCTCGGTGATCGCGTCCATGCCGGCGTGGGCGCGGGTCGCCAGGCCGGCGGCGGCGAGGCCGTCGCGCAGGTCCTGGTAGCCGGCGGGATCGGCAATCGCCGCGTGGTCGGGGCGGTGCGCGCGGCACAGGTCGAGCAGGGCGCCGACATTGCGGCCGGCGGCCAGCACCGAGGCGCGCAGCCGGTCCGGATGGCGCGCGACCACGTCCAGCGCGGACGTGCCGATCGAGCCGGTGGCGCCCAGGACGGCGACGGATTGGATGGCGGAAGCCGGCATGTCAGAAGCCGAACAGTTCCTTGCCGAGCAGGAACACCGGCAAAGCCGCGAGCACGCCGTCGAGGCGGTCGAGGACCCCGCCGTGGCCGGGGATCACGTTGCCCGAGTCCTTGGCGCCGACGTGGCGCTTGAGCAGGCTCTCGAACAGGTCGCCGACCACCGAAAACATCACCGTGGCCACCGCCACCAGCGCCACCGCCGGCAGCTGCGAGGCCCCGGCGCCGGCAAGCCAGCCGAATCCCACCCCGGTGGCGACACCTGCGACCACGCCGCCCAGCAGGCCTTCCATGGTCTTGTTCGGGCTGATCCGAGGCGCCAGCTTGCGGCCTTTGAACAATTTGCCGCCGAAGCGCCGGCCGGCGAAATAGGCGCCCGAGTCGGCCGCCCAGACGATCGCCAGCGCCGCCAGCAGCCAGCGATGGCCCATCGCCGGGTCGGCCTGCACCGGCTGGTCGCCGCCGTGGATCAGCACCAGCGCGCACCACGCTGACAGCGTCGCCAGTGTGCCCGCGGCGATCTTGAACGCGCGGGCGTGGGTGTCGTGGTCGGACGCGAATTCGTAGAAGCGCAGCCACAGCAGCGCCAGCAGCCACCAGCCCACGCCGATCACCGCGATGATCTGCAGCAGCACGAACGAGCCTTGCGCCGCCCACACCATCAGCACCATCACCAGCAGGTTCAGCAGCAGCAGGATCGTGCGGTGCAGGGTGTCGTCGACCTCGGCCAGCTTCAGCCACTCCCACAGACCCGCCAGGAACACCACCGCGGCCAGCGCCGCCATCCAGGGCGTGGGCAGGAACAGGATCGCCAGGATCGCCAGCGGCGCCATCAGCAGGGCGGCGATCACTCGGGTGCGGGTCATGCGGAAGTCTCCAGGTCGGCGACCTGGTCGCCGGTCAGGCCGAAACGGCGCTCGCGCCGGGCAAAATCGTCGAGCGCGAGCGACAGGGTGGCGGCGTCGAGCTCCGGCCACAGGGTATCGGTGAACCACAGCTCGGTATAGGCGAGCTGCCACAGCAGGAAGTTGCTGATGCGGGTGTCGCCGCCGGTGCGGATGAACAGGTCCGGTGGCGGCAGGTCGGCCAGGGCCACGCGGGAGGCGAACAGGGCCTCGTCGATGTCGTCGGGCTGGATCCGGCCTTCGGCGACATCATGCGCCAGCGAACGCGCCGCCGCGGCGATGTCCTGGCGTCCGCCGTAGCTCGCGGCGATGTTCAGCGCCAAGCGCGTGTTGCCGGCGGTCTGCGCCTCGGCGGCCTGCATGCGCTCGCGGATCTGCGCGCCGAAGCGCCCGCGCTCGCCGATGAAGCGCACGCGCACGCCGCGGCGGTGCAGTTCCACCACTTCGCGTTCGAGCGCATTGAGGAACAGCTTCATCAGCGCGCCGACTTCCTCTTCCGGCCGGCCCCAGTTCTCGCTGGAAAAGGCGAACAGGGTCAGGGCCGCGATGCCGCGTTCGAGGCAGAAGTCGATACACAGGTTCACCGCGCGCGCACCGGCGCGGTGGCCGATGATGCGCGGCCGCCTGCGCCGCGCCGCCCAGCGGCCGTTGCCGTCCATGATGACGGCCAGGTGCCGGGGAATGGTCATTGGCCGCTGGCCCGGGTTCCGCATCCGGAATCGGGGATCGGGCTGGACGGAAGAAAACCGGTGCCGGCGCGACCCGGGGAGACCGGTCGCGTTCGCAGTTCCGAATGTCCGCTCCCGAACCCCGGATCCCGGCTCCTCATACCGCCATCAATTCCTGTTCCTTGGCCTTGACGACTTCGTCGACATCCTTGATGCCCTGGTCGGTGATCTTCTGGATATCGTCGCCGCCGCGGCGCTCGTCGTCTTCGGAGATCTGCTTTTCCTTGAGCAGGTCCTTGATCTGCTGGATCGCGTCGCGGCGGATGTTGCGCACCGCGATCTTGGTGTTCTCGCCTTCGTTGTGGACCAGCTTGGACAGTTCCTTGCGGCGCTCCTCGGTGAGGGCAGGCAGGTTGATACGGATGACGGTGCCGGCCGTGGTCGGGTTCAGCCCGAGGTCGGAGGCCAGGATCGCCTTTTCGACCGGGGCCACCATCTGCTTCTCCCACGGGGTGATGACCAGCGAGCGCGCGTCGGCGACGGTGACGCTGGCCACCTGGGTCAGGGGCATGTCCGAGCCGTAATAGTTGACCTTCAGGTGGTCGACCAGGGCGGTGGACGCACGGCCGGTGCGGACCTTGGTCAGGTCGTGGCGCAGCGCTTCCACGCTCTTCTGCATGCGCGTCTGCGCATCCTTCTTGATGTCGTCGATCATGCCCGGCTCCGGTCGAGTGCTTAATCCCGGGATTATAGGGCGAAGCGGCGCGCTCACGAACCGAGCAGGTTCGTGCGCCGCTGAGCGCCTGGCCATGGATGGCCGGGCCGGGCGACCCGGAGCCAACGTTGTTGCGCCAAGGATGGCGGGAGCGGAGTCCCGGCCTGCAGCGTGGCAAACCGGCCGGTTCGTGCGCTGCCGAACACCCGGCCATGAGGGCCGGATTTCCGCTGGAATACTTCATGTAGGAGCGGCTTCAGCCGCGAGCCCTTTCTCCGGCCCGCATGCCAAAAGCTCCCTGAACCCGCTCCGGAAGATCCCGCAAGATCGCGGACCGCCGGCCGTCAGTGGTGATGCTGCACAGCGTCCCCGTGCGCATCCTGGCGGCAGGTCGCGCCGTGTTCGATCTGCAGCGTCGGATGCTGGATGCCGAAGCGCTGGTCCAACGCGTGCACGACGCCGGCGAGGAATGCGTCGTGGCCGTCGCTGTCGCCGCGGACCAGGTGCGCGGTCATCGCGATTTCGTCGGAGCCCAGCGCCCAGATGTGCAGGTGGTGGACCGCCGATACCCCGGGCTGCGCGGCCAGGAAGGCCTGCACTGCGGCGCGGTCGACGCTGTCGGGCACCGCATCCATCGTCGCGTTGAAGCTGTCGCGCAGCAGCGCGAAGGCGCCTGCCGCGACCACCACGCCCACCAGCAGCGCGGTCACCGGGTCGAGCCAGGACCAGCCCAGCGTAAGCATGCCGACGCCGGCCAGCACGGCGGCCAGCGACACCGCCGCATCGGCCACCAGGTGCAGGAAGGCGCCGCGGCGGTTGAGGTCGTTGGCGTGGCCGTCGCGCACGAACCAGGCTGCGCCCAGGTTGACGACGATGCCGATCGCGGCGACCACGATCACCGGCATCCCCGGGATCTGCGGCGGCGCGCCGAGGCGGCGCACCGCCTCCCAGGTCAGGGCGCCCGAGAACGCGATCAAGAGCGTGGCATTGGCCAGCGGCGACAGCAGCGTGGCGCGACGCCAGCCGTAGGTGTGGCGCTCGGTTGGCCGGCGCCTGGCCAGCGCCGCGGCTCCCCAGGCCAGGCCGAGGCCGAGCACGTCGCCGAAGTTGTGCAGCGCGTCCGACAGCAGCGCCAGCGAGTCGGTGGCGAAGCCGTACCCGGCTTCCAGCGCCGTGTAGGCAAGGTTGATCAGCGTGATCGCCGCGAATGCGCGGGTCGACGAGCCGTGCGCGTGGGCGTGGGAGTGGCCGTGCATGGGGCGGCATGCTGCCATCGGCGGAGGGCGGACACTATTCCAGGAGGCGGTGATCCGCTCTCTTGGGAGCGGCTTCAGCCGCTAACTCCTGGTCCGACTGGTCCGGCAAGCTGGAAGCACGCGACTGAAGCCGCTCCCACAAGTGCGAACAGCCGAAGAACATGCCTTACTTCACCAGCGTCCCGATCTCCTCGCCGCGCAGGATGCGCAGCAGCACGCCGGGCTGGCTCATGTCGAAGATGCGCAGCGGCAGGCTGCTGTCGCGCGCCAGGGCGAAGGCGGCGGTATCCATCACGTTGAGGTTGCGGGAGATGACCTCGTCGTAGCCCAGCGTGTCGAATCGCTTGGCGTCCGGATTCTTCTTCGGGTCGGAGTCGTAGACGCCGTCGACCTTGGTGGCCTTGAGCAGCAGGTCGGCGCCGATCTCGATCGCACGCAGCGCCGCGCCCGAGTCGGTGGTGAAGAACGGATTGCCGGTGCCGGCGGCAAAGATCGCGATCCGACCCTTTTCCAGGTGGCGGATGGCGCGGCGGCGGATGTAGTCCTCGCACACGTCGTTGATCTTGATCGCGCTCATCACCCGCACCCGCGCGCCGAGCTTCTCCAGTGCGTCCTGCATCGCCAGCGCGTTGATCACCGTGGCGAGCATGCCCATCTGGTCGCCGGTGACCCGGTCCATGCCGCCGGCCGCCAGGCCGGCGCCGCGGAAGATGTTGCCGCCGCCGATCACCACGCCGATCTCGGCCCCCGCCTGCTGCGCTTCGATCACCTCGCGCGCCAGCCGGCCGATCACCTTCGGGTCGATGCCGTAATCCTCATCGCCCATGAGGGCTTCGCCGGACAGTTTGAGCAGGATGCGGCGATAGGCGAGGGGTGACGACATTGGGGGCTCCGGGCGGGGCAAACGCGGCAATTCTAGCCGATGGGCTGCGTGCGCGATCGGACGTTTGCACGAGCGGCTTCGGCCGCGAGCTCGTAGTTGCAGTCAATGCTGCACGGAGCTCGCGGCTGGAGCCGCTCCTGCAAGGCTTCAGCGCGTCTCTGGAACTACGCGGCCTGATCCGGCCGCAGCGCGGTCAACAAGCCGCGCGCGGCATTGAAGCGATTGGCCGCATCGGGCAGGTCGAGGGTGATGCGCAGCTTGTCCGGCCCGTCCATCCGGTAGTGCTTCGGCTGGCCCTGGATCAGGCGGATGATCGACATCGGGTCGACATCGGGCTTCTCGACGAACTGCAGGCGCCCGCCCTTGGGGCCCAGGTCGAGCTTGCGGATGCCCAAGGCGTCGGCCTGCAATTTCAGTTCCGCGGTCGCGAACAGGTGCTTCACCGGATCGGGCAGCAGGCCGAAGCGGTCGATCATTTCCACCTGCAGTTCGCGCAGATCCTCGGCGCCGCGCGCCGAGCTGATCCGCTTGTACAGCGTCAGGCGCGCGTGCACGTCGGGCAGGTAGTCGTCCGGGATCAGGGCCGGCACGTTCATCAGCACCTCGGCCCCGTGTGCGTGCGACCCGTCGACGTCCGGCAGTTCGCCGCGCTTGATGCTGCGCACCGCGCGCTCGAGCAGTTCGGTGTAGAGGCTGAAGCCGACCTCGGCCATCTGCCCGCTCTGGTCCTCGCCCAGCAGTTCGCCGGCGCCGCGGATTTCCAGGTCGTGGGTGGCCAGGGTGAAGCCGGCGCCCAGCTCGTCCATCGCCGCGATCGCATCGAGCCGCTTGCGCGCGTCGCTGGTGATCGAGCGCTTGTCCGGGATCACCAGGTAGGCGTACGCGCGATGGTGCGAGCGTCCCACGCGGCCGCGCAGCTGGTGCAGCTGCGCCAGGCCGAACTTGTCGGCGCGGTTGATGATGATGGTGTTGGCATTGGGGATGTCGATGCCGGACTCGATGATGGTCGAGCACAGCAGAACGTTGAAGCGCTGCTTGTGGAAGTCGAGCATCACCTTTTCCAGCTCGCGCTCGGGCATCTGGCCGTGGGCGATGCCGATGCGCGCCTCCGGTACCAGTTCCTGCAGGTCGCGCTGCATGCGGCCGATGCTCTCGACGTCGTTGTGCAGGAAGTACACCTGGCCGCCGCGCGCCAGTTCGCGTTCGAATGCCTCGCGCAGCTGCGCGTCGTCCCACGGCACCACGAAGGTCTGCACCGCCAGCCGGTGCGCCGGGGGAGTGGCGATGATGGCGAGGTCGCGCAGCCCGGCCATCGCCATGTTGAGCGTGCGCGGGATCGGCGTCGCGGTGAGGGTCAGCAGGTGCACGTTCGCGCGCAGCGCCTTGAGCGCCTCCTTCTGGCGCACGCCGAATCGCTGTTCCTCGTCGACGATCACGAGGCCCAGGTCCTTGAACTTCACGTCCGGCTGCAGCAGCCGGTGGGTGCCGACGATGACGTCGATCTTGCCCTCGGCGAGCTTCTCCAGTTCGGCCTTGATTTCCTTGCTGCTCTTGAAGCGCGACAGCACCTCGACCCGGATCGGCCAGTCGGCAAAACGGTCGGCCATGGTGCGGTAGTGCTGCTCGGCCAGCAGCGTGGTCGGCACCAGTACCGCGACCTGCCGGCCGGCGGTCGCGGCGACGAACGCTGCGCGCACCGCGACCTCGGTCTTGCCGAAGCCGACATCCCCGCAGACCACCCTGTCCATCGGCTGGGAGCTTGCGAGGTCGCGGATCACCGCCTCGATCGCGCTGTGCTGGTCGGGTGTCTCTTCGAACGGGAAGGCGGCGGCGAACGGTTCGTACATCGCCCGGTCGACGTCGACCGCCAGGCCCGCGCGGGCCTGGCGCTTGGCCTGGATCTCGAGCAGTTCGGCGGCGACGTCGCGGACCTTTTCCGCCGCTTTCCGCTTCGCCTTGGTCCACTGCTCGCCGCCGAGCGAATGCAGCGGCGCCGTCTCGGCAGACGCGCCGGAATAGCGGCTCACCAGGTGCAGCTGCGCGACCGGCACGTACAGCCGATCGCCCTTGGCGTACTCGATCTCGAGGTATTCGCCCGGCTGGCCGCCGGCCGCGAGCGTCACCAGGCCGCGATAGCGGCCGACGCCGTGGTCCTCGTGCACGATCGGCGCGCCTTCGCTCAGCTCGCCGAGGTCGCGGATGATCGCTTCGGGTTCGCGACCGGCCCGCTTGCGCCGCCTTGGCTGCGCCGCACGCTCCGGGAACAGCTGGCGTTCGGTGAGGATGGCGAACGGAACGCCGCCGCCGGCGTCCTTGTCCAGCGCGAAACCGTCGTCCAGCGGGGCGACGGCGATGTGCGCGCTGCCCGCGCGCTGCGCGGACGGATCGATGGCAAGCGTCGGTGCGCCGCCGCCGCGATGCCCCTGGCCGGCGAGGAAGTCCTGGAACGACGGCAGCACGTTCGGGCGAATATCGGCCGCCTGCAGCACCTCGATCAGCGCCTCGCGGCGCCCGGCGGTGTCCGCGGCGATCAGCACGCGTCCGGGATAGGTCGCCAGGAACGACTTCAGCGCAGCCGCCGGCGGCGCATCCTTCACCACCAGCGGCAGTTCCGGCGCCGGCTGGTCGCCGAGCGCCGCGGCCTGCGCGTGGCGCGGATGCCGCGGACCGCAGACCTCGATGCGGGCGCCTGCATTGAGCCGTTCGCGCAGGGCGCCGGGCGCCAGGTAGAGCTCGGCGGGTGGCAGCAGGGGGCGCTCGATGTCATGGCGGCGCTGTTCGTAGCGCTCGCCGGTCTGCTTCCAGAAGTGTTCGGCCGCCTCCTGCACGCCTTCGCCCAGCATCGGCAACGCGGCCGCGTCGAGGTAGTCGAACAGCGTGGCGGTGGATGCGTGCGGCTCGCTCGCGCGCAGCCCCTGGCGGGGGGCCTCGAAGAACAGCGGCAGGTAGTATTCGATGCCGGCAGGCGCATGGCCGGACTTCAGGTCCTGGAACAGCGCGCTGCGCCGCGTATCGATGTCGAAGCGTTCGCGCAGCGCGTCCATCGCCCGCGCGGTCGCCGTTTCGTCCATCGGCACCTCGCGGCCCGGCAGCAGCTGCACCGCCTCGACCTTGTCCAGCGAGCGCTGCGTCTCCGGGTCGAAGCCGCGCATGGTGTCCACGACATCGTCGAACAGCTCGACCCGGAACGGCATGTCCGCGCCCATCGGGTAGACGTCCAGCAGCGCGCCTCGTACCGCGAAATCGCCCGGATCGAAGACCTGCGGCACGTTGCGGTAGCCGGCCGCCTCCAGGCGGCGCTTCTCGGCGTCGAGGTCCAGGGTCTGGCCGACGCGCATGTCAAAGGTGTTGCCGACCACGTAGGACAGCGGCGCCAGCCGCTGCATCAGGGTCTGCACCGGAACGATCACGATGCCGCGCTTGAGCGTGGGCAGCCGGTGCAGCGTGGCCAGCCGCTGCGACACGATCTCCGGGTGCGGGCTGAAGCGGTCGTAGGGCAGGGTTTCCCAGTCGGGGAAGTTCAGGACCGGCAGCGGCGCGTCGACGCCCAGCAGCGTACGCAGGTCGGATTCGAGCTGGTGCGCGGCCTGGTTGTCGCGGGCGATCGCCAGCAGCGGGCCATCGTGGACCCGGGCGGCACCCGCGATCCACCAGGCCAGGGCGCTGACACTGGCCGGCGCGCGCCACCAGGCGCGCTGCTGGCCGGCAACCGGCAAGGGGGGCGTAGGGAACCGGGCGGATTCTGGGGTCTGGGGCATCTGTGCACGCAACAACGAAAGCGCCGGACGCGATGCGCCCGGCGCAGGAATCAGTATTTTAGCCGCTGCCGGCCAAGTCGACGTCGTGGCGGCCGCAGGCGGATCCATGCAGGCATCGTGGCTCCGCGCCGCTGGCCCGCCGCGGGGAGCGCATCGCGCTTGTCGAGGGGTTGCCCAGTGCGCGCGCCACGTCCCCGGGTGGTTGCGGGAGGGCGGCAACCGGAATGCGGTGGGACAGGGACGGGATCTGGATCGCTGCGCCTGCCAGCCTAGGCCAGCGGGCGTGGCGCATCGGCTTCGCGCCGCGCTTCGACTGCGGGCGCCAGGTCGAGCGTTACCCGCAGCAGGCCCCGCGTTTCCGAGGCTTCGCGGCGAAACCCCAGCGAGTGCAGCAGCGCCAGCATCGGCTGGTTGCTTTCCAGCACGTCGCCGTACAGGCGATCGAGCCTCTTCCCCTTGGCCCAGCGCACCAGCCGGCGCATCAGGTGCCGCCCCAGGCCCATGCCGCCCACGTAACGGCTGACCAGGATCGCGAATTCGGCATCGCGCGTGCCGGGCGTGATCGACGCGCGCGCAACCGCGCCGACCAGCGCCTCGCCCGGCGGCAGCGGTTCGGCGGCCACCAGGGCGAATTCGGTCCTGGGCTGCGGCTGGGTCAGGCGCCGGACCGTCTCCGGACCCAGCTCCTTGACGACGTGAAGGAAGCGCTGGCGCACTTCCTCGGGCTGCAGCAGCGCAAACGACGCGCGCAGCGGCTCGGCATCGTCGGCACGGATTGGACGGATCAGGATTTCGCGACCGTTGGCCAGGCGAATCCGCTCATGCCACGGGGGAAGGCGGTTGCGGGTACTCATGTGGGAAAGATCGCATCCATCGCGTTAAAGAAACCTAGATGCCGTGAAGAGGGGGTGTTGGACACGCGTTGCGCATCGCGTGGCGAACGCTCACCATCGTTGATCCCACGACACGGAGTCCCTCGATGGCCGGTAGCGGCGATTCCACTCGCGCAATCTTCTTCGCGCTCGGCGCCAATTTCGCGATCGCCTGCGCCAAGGGCGCAGCGGCGTTCTTCACCGGTTCCAGCGCGATGCTGGCCGAAACCGTGCATTCGCTCGCCGACTGCGGCAACCAGCTGTTGCTGCTGCTGGGCATGAAGCAGTCCAAGCGCCCGCCCTCGCCCGATTATCCGCTGGGCTATGGCAAGGCGATCTACTTCTGGTCATTCCTGGTGGCGGTGATGCTGTTCACCGTCGGCGGCATGTTCTCGCTCTACGAGGGCATCCACAAACTGCAGCATCCCGAGCCCTTGCGGCAGTGGTGGTGGGCGGTAGGCGTGCTGGTGTTCGGCATCGTCGCCGAGGGCATCTCGATGCGCACCTGCATGCAGGAAGTGAACAAGGCGCGCGGCGATCGCGGCCTGTGGCAATGGTTCCGCGGCAGCCGCCAGGCCGAGCTGGTGGTGATCTTCGGCGAGGACTTCGCCGCGCTGCTGGGCCTGGTCTTCGCGCTGGGCGCAGTGCTGCTGGCCGTGGCCACCGGCAACCCGGTGTGGGATGCGATCGGCACGATCGCCATCGGCGCGCTGCTGATCGTGGTGGCGGTGTTCGTGGCGATCGAGGTCAAGGCCATGCTGATCGGGCAGGGCGTGCATCCCGTGCGGCAGCGGGAAATGCGGGCCTGGTTCGAAGCGCGGCCGGAGGTCGCGCACGTGTACAACCTGATCACCCTGCAGTTGGGCAACGACGTGATGGTGTCTGTGAAGGCGCGGATGCACGAAGCGCGCGACGCGATGGTGCTGCTCAAGCAGATCAACGTGGTCGAGTTCGCGATGCAGAGCGAGTTCCCCGAGGTGCGCTGGAGCTTCTTCGAGCCGGACATCGAGGACGACGACGTGCACGGCGCGCCCGCGGGTTGAGCGCACGCCGGGCGCGCGACGGCACTCGTCCAACTGGGTGTCTACGCTGGCGGCCGCAGCCATTCGAGGCGGGTCGAGGCGCCGGGTTCGCCCAGCGCCTCCTGCAACGCGTGCAGGGCGGGCTGCAGGGCGGCGTCGATCTGCCACGGGGAATTGAGCAGCAGCAGACCGCTGCCGTTCATGCGTAGCGGTGAATCGTCGGGTCGCACCAGCAGTTCGGCGAGCAGCGCCGATTTCGCCTGCAGGCGCGCGGCCTTGCGCAGGAACGGCTGCAGCGCGCGGCGCAGCTTCACCGGATACCACAGCGCGTAGGTCGCCTGCGGCCAGCGCGCCAGCGCTTCCTTCAGCGTGGCCAGCACGGTGTCGAACTCGTCAAGCTGGGCCTCGTAGGGCGGATCGATCAGCACCAGCCCACGGCCGTAGCGGATCTCGCCGTGCTTCGGCGGCAGCAGCGCGCGAACCGCGGCGTAGCCGTCGCGCTCGTGCACGGCGATCCGGTCGTCGCCGGCGAAGTTCTCGCGCAGCGCAGACGCTTCGACGGGCTGCAACTCGCAGCATGCGATCCGGTCCGATCCGCGCAGCGCGTGCGCCAGCAGCCAGGGCGAACCGGGATAGGCGTCGTGCCCGTGAACCGCGCGGCAGGCTTCCACCGCCGCCAGGTAGCGCGTGATTGCGGGCACGCGCGGCCGCTCCACCAGCAGCCTGCCGATGCCGTCATCCGACTCGCCTGTCCGCTGGGCCGAAGCCGACTTCAGTCGGTACAGGCCGCGCCCGGCGTGCGTGTCGAGCGCGAAGCACGGCGACGGCTTGGCGGCCAGCGCATCGCAGACGGCCAGCAGGATGACGTGCTTGAGGACGTCGGCGTGGTTGCCGGCGTGGAAGACATGGCGGTAATTCATGGCCGTGATTCGCGATTCGTGGTTCGGAGGAGCGGAGCGGCCACATCCGGGCCGCCAAGGGTATCCGGTCTACGGGCGGCGCCGCGGTCTCGTGACGCCGTCGCGCGCCGCGAGCTCGCTGAAAGCCGCACCGTCCCGCGCGGCTGCCCGGGAACTGAGCCGCGGATTCCTGGATGGACGCACGGAGTCAGGGGCAGTCCGCGTCTGCCGGCGACCGCGCCGAAGGTCTGACGCCAGCCACTGCTCCCCGTGGAAAGGCAAGCCCGCCATGGCGCATGGGCGAATTCAGCGCGGCAATGGCCGCTCCGCAGAGACAATCGCAGGGGTCAGGGTTCGATCGCCACGTCCACCCACACCAGCCGGTGGTCGCTGGCGGTGACCAGCGCGCCCGCCGGGGTGGTCGATTCCGGCCAGTAGACGCCGCTGCCCGCCAGCCGAAGGCCGGTCGATGGCAGCACGTAGTCCAGTCGCAGCGTACCGACCCGGTCGCCGAAATCGCCCGTCGCATGGGCGGCGGCGTCGCGGTGCGCGATGCCCTCCGCGGCGTACTTCGCGGCTGCCCCGATCGCGCCTTCGCTGCGCGAGGGCGCCTGGCGCAGCACGCGCGGATGCCCGAGCAGGTCGACGATCGCCTCGTGGCGGCCATCGCCGTCGAGCGGGTCGTTGTTGAGGTCGCCCACGATGACGAAGCGCGCGCCAGCCTCCAGCCCGCCGCAGCGGCCGGCGTCGTCGCACAGCCATGGCTGGTCGCCCGCAGAAATGTACTCTCGCCACAGCCGGATCTCGTCGGCGTTGCGCGCGCCGT
Organism: Luteimonas notoginsengisoli; assembly: GCF_042648885.1. Classification (NCBI taxonomy): domain Bacteria; kingdom Pseudomonadati; phylum Pseudomonadota; class Gammaproteobacteria; order Lysobacterales; family Lysobacteraceae; genus Luteimonas; species Luteimonas notoginsengisoli. Next base: position 762,096 of record NZ_JBHRYF010000001.1, read on the forward strand.
TGCGGTCTTCGGGACCATCGAAAACCGGCGGCGTGGGGTGCGAGGCGAGCAGGTGCAGCGTGCCGCCTGGAACGCGGATCGGAACGTCCCAGTGCGATTTCGACGACAGCCGCAGCTGCGCCCAGGTCGCGTCCGGATGGAAGGGCGCGCCCGAGTCCGGGTCGACCGGGCGCGCCGCATCCGGCATCGCACTCCACTTCAACCGCTGGAACGTGCGCGCCGCCGCGGCGTCGATGGGATGCCGCGACAGCACCAGCATTCCGTATTGGCCGGGATGCAGGCCATAGCCCCAGGCATCGTTGCCGTGGTCGCGTCCGACCCCGCCGACGGCCCCGCTGCGGTCGAGGTCGAGGCCGCTCGGCACGCCGGTGTTCACCGGTGCGAGGTAGCGATGGGGATAGCGCAGCGGCGCGCCGCCGCCGGGTTGGGCCTGTTCGAGGTAATCGCGCTGGAACAGGTCGGCGGCGCGGTGCGCGCTGTCGTGGTCGAACTCGTTGAGCAGCACGATGTCGGGTCGGACACGCTGCAGCACTGCGGCGATCCGGCGCGCACGGTCGTCGCCGGCTTCGAGGCGTCTGACCAGGCCGCTGGCGGCGTCGTCATAGAGCGAGGTGTTGTAGGTCGCGACACGCAGCGTGCCGTTGACGTGCACCGGGCGCGCGGCGTCCGCCGCCGGTTCATCGTGCACGCGAACGCAGCCCGCGCAGGCCAGCCACAGCAGGCACAGTGGAACGGCCGCCTTCATGCATCGTCCCCGCGCTCCAGTCGCCGCCAGCCGCGGCCAGTGAATGTTTCCAGCGGCCGGTAGCGTTGCTTGTAATCCATCTTGCGGTGGCCTTCGATCCAGTAGCCCAGGTACAGGTGGTCGAGGCCCTCGCTGCGCGCCCATTCCACCTGCCGCAGCACGGCGAACGTGCCCAGTCCGCGCGCGGATTCGGCCGGATCGAAGAACGTGTAGACCGCCGAAAGCGCACGCTGCGTGCGGTCGGTCACCGCCACGGCCAGCAGGCGTCCCGCGTTCCGGAACTCAAGGAAGCGCCCCTCCGACCATGCGCCCACCAGGAACTGCTCGAACTCGCTGGCGCCGTGCTCGTCCATGCCGCCTCCGGCATGGCGCGCCTTCAGGTAGCGCTGGTAGAGCGCAAGTTGTTCGTCGGTGCGCTGCGCCGCCACCACGCGCATCGCGACATCCGCGTTGCGTTGCAGGCACCGGCGCTGGCTGCGGTCGGGGACGAAGTCGGCCACCGGGATGCGCACCGCGACGCAGGCGCGGCACTGGCCGCAATGGGGCCGATAGACGAGGTCGCCCGAGCGGCGGAATCCCCACTCCAGCGCCTGCGGATAGAACTGCGGCAGCCGGGGGTCGCGCGGATCGAGCACCATGTCGCGGGCGGCGCGTTCGGGAAAGTAGCCGCAGGGATGCGCGCCGGTGTCGAACACCCGCAGGCCTTCCTCGTCGCGGCGCGGCGTGCTGCCCACGTCCGGTCCTAACCGGCCACGGCCGGCAGCAGGCGCCAGAAGGCGAGGCCGGCCAGTGCGCCGGCGATCGCGCCGGCCGCGAGGTCGCGCGGCGCGTGCCGGTCCAGCACCAGCCGCGACCAAGCGACCGCGAGCGCGAATCCGACGCCCGCCGCGCAGGCCAGCCACGACAGCTGCAGCAGGAGCACCGCCGCGTACATCGCGAACGCGACGTGCAGCGACAGCTTGCACCAGCGCGCGGACACCATCGCCACCGCCACCAGCAGCGCCGACAGCGCCAGGCCCAGCGCCAATTCGCGCTGCGGCGACCACGCCCACACGGCCGTGGCGGCGACCGCGAACAGGACCAGCAGGAAGCGGTTGAGCGTGCGCCGCTCCCCGCGGCCGCTGGCATCGACGTGGCGCCAGCGATTGCGCCGCACCTGCCAGTGCGAGTACCCCATGACGCCGGCGGCGATCGCCCCCAGCCCCATTGCCAGTGCGGCCAGGCGCGCAGGGCCGGCGCCGCGATGGGCCGCCAGCAGCAGGGCCGCTCCCGGCAGCGACAGCAGCGGATGGCCAAGGATCGAGAGCGCGCGGGCGATGCCGTTCAACATCGGGCAAGCATAGCGCCCGCGCTCGCAGGCGCTGCGACTGTCCGCGTGCTGAACGCGCCGGACCGCATGTCATCCCGGCGGGCAGCCGGGCGTTGACCGATGCGATGGCGGCACCGTCGCTGCCGGAATGGAGATATCGATGAACCACAAGATCCTGTTCGCCACCGTGGCACTGGTACTCGCCTCGGGTGGTACCGCCGCGGCCCAGCAGCCTGCCACCACGTCCGGCAAGGCCGGGCACCACATGCGCCTGGACACCAACAGCGACGGCGCGATCGATCGAGCCGAAGCCGCCGCTTCGCCGCGCCTGGCCGAGCGTTTCGACCAGATGGACAAGGACAAGGACGGCAAGCTGCTCGCCGGCGAAGTTTCGCGCCGCCATGGCTGGGGTCATCGCGGCCACCGGATGATGATGAAACTCGATGCCGACAAGGACGGGCGCGTCAGCAAGGCCGAGGCCGCGGCAGAGCCGAAATTTGCAGAGCGCTTCGCCAAGCTGGACTTCAACAAGGACGGCTATGCCGACCGGGCCGACTTCAAGGCGCGCATGGAACAGCGTCGCGGTGAGTGCTTCGACAAGGCCGACCTCAACAAGGACGGCAAGCTCAGCCGGGTCGAGTACTCGAACATGCACGAAGCCTGCGGCAGAGGGATGGACGACGGGCCGGGGATGCGCGCAGACAGGCAACAGGGCGCCGTTTCGACGAAGTAGGGCTGCAAGCGACTGTCAGGCCCGCGCAGGGATGCGCGGGCTTTTTCGTGCGCGGCAAGGATGCGCGCCGATTCGGCCTGCCCGTCGACTCTGGTGCAGGAGCGGCCCGGACGCGCGGTCCGGGCGGTGATCGCGTCGCTTTATCGGGACGTGTGCCGGGGGTGTCGTTTGGAGAAATGCCTGGGGCCGACGCTTCGGACAAACCGCGATCGCTCTGCGCCCGCGGCTGCGGGGTGAGCACAGGATTGATCGACCGCCCGGATCAGAACAGCCCCGCCGAGCGCAGGCCCAGGAACATGCCTGCACAGCCCGACGCGAGGCCGATCGTGCCGCCGATCCAGCAGTGGATGCGTTCACGCCGTCGCCGCCGGGCTGCCGCGACCGGGTCGTGGGCAGCCTCCCGTGCATGGCGCCGGCGCATGGCGCGGGGCTGGGCCACCAGCGCCTGATAGAAGACGACCGCGATGAAGCCGATCCACGCGAGCACGGTCGAGACCAGCATGGCGGGGCCCTGCGTGCCGGACGCGGCCAGGAGCATGCACGCGACGAATCCGATCGATGCCAGCGCGTTGATCACCGCGCTGCGCACGAGTGCGCTGCGTTCCTCGGCGTCGATCGCGCCCTTCAGCTGGTTGCGCAGCCCCAGCCAGATGCCGGCGGAAGCGGCGACCAGTGCGATGCCGATGCTGCCTGCGGCGCCGAGCAGCAGTTTGGCGAAGGTCTTGGCGCCACCTGCCGCCGCGACGGCGAGAATTCCCTTGGCCGCGGCGGGCGGGCTGGCGACGACCAGCGCGGTGGAGAGGATCGTGGCGAACGTGGCGGTCGGCGCACTGCTGCGCGCGAACTCGCCGAAGCGTCGCAGCAGGTCCTCGCGCAGGCTCTGGCGCGCGCGCGACAGGCGCTTGCGGACGGCGGCATCGGACAGCCCGAGCAGCGCGGCCACCTGCTGCGAGCTCTGGTCCTCGCGGTAGTAGAGCAGCAGCACTTCGCGGCTTTCCTCCGGCAGCGCGGCGATCAGTTCGGCGGCGGCCAGCTCGCGCTCGTCCGCGGCCAGTTGCTGGGCCGGCGTCGGCGCAGGATCGGCGGCCAGCGAGATCGCGATTTCCGCGCCCTCGCCGTCGAGCGGGCGATGCCGGTTCGCGCGCAGGTGGTCGCGGGCGAGGTTGCGCGTGATCTGGCGCAGCCAGGGCAGGAAACTCGACGGATTCTGCAGGCGCCGGAGGTTCTGCCAGGCGGCCAGGAAGGCGTCCTGGGCGATGTCCTCGCTGGCCGGCACGTCGCGGGTGATGGCGAGCGCAACCGCGGTGACGACATTCTGGCAGGCAATGACGATGCGGCCATAGGCGTCGCGATCGCCGCGCGCGGCGGCGGGCAGCTCGTTGCGGATCAGCAGGTCGATGGCTTCGGCGTTCATGGCGGCTTTCGCGGGACGGTCAGCCTCAAGGACGCGGCGGCGGACGGGATGTGACCGGCCAGCTCGCGGACGGGACATCGTAATCCCGGCCGGCCAGCGGCCGCGAACGGCCCGGAGTCCATCAGGCGTCCCTTCCACGAAGCGGAATCCGTGCTCCGCTTCGTGCCACTGCGGGAAATCAGAGCGGCCGGGGTCGGCTCTCGCGGCGATGACGGCGTCGGGAACGCCTACAGCGGCTGCACGATCCGCCAGCCATCTCCCTCGCGGCGTACGTCGTACCACTGCGGTATTCCCTTCGCGCCCACCCGCCGACGCTGCAGGAAGATCGTGCCGGTGCCGCTCGGATTGGCTTCGTACTTGCCCACCGCGATCAACAGCGCCGCGGGCGCGCCTTCGACCGCGTGCGGGCACCGCGATGCCGGCAGTACGGGTCCCGGCGAGGGCGGCAATGCGGCGAGCAGCGCCGGGGAAGGATCGCCTCCATCGATGGCGATGCACGCGACCTCGCCCGCGCGCCCGGGCAGTTCGCCCCGCAGCAGGGCCACAGCCAGCGAGTCCGGCGTGGCGGTATTGCCGCGCTCGGGCAGGTCCTCCGGCACCGAAGCGACCGTGCCCGGCGCGGGTGCCGATGCGTGTGCCGGAGCCTGTTGCGTGGGAGTCCGCTGCGGTCGCGGGACCATGTAGGCCAGGGCCATGATCGCCGCGATCACCGCCAGCAGACCGAGCTTCATGCGCAGGGCCCGCCGCCGCGGATCGCTGCGGCGACCGGGCTCCGGATTGGTGCCGCGGAAACTCATCGCCACGTAGCTGTCGGCTGCGTTGCGCGAGGAGTCCATCAGCCCGGCCTCGCGCAGCATCGCGCGCGCCCTGGGCTGGTCCTCGGACCTGACGATCCACACTGCCGGCTTGGGTCCATCCTCGTCGCGATAGGAGAAGTTGCCGCGGATGCCGCCCTTGTACGAACGGCCGTGGGTGATGCGCACCTCGATCCCGGCGTCCTCGAGCAGCTTCGCCACGTGTTCGACGTTCTCGAGCCGCGCGCTGGTGAAGACCTGCCTCATCGTCTGATCACCTCGATGCCGGCACGTGCGAGGACGAGTCGCCCGCGGTCACGCGGATCAGGCCTTCCTGCGCGGTGCTGGCGACCAGCTGGCCCTGGCGGTCGAAGACCAGCCCGCGGGCCAGTCCGCGCGAGCCCTGCGCGCTGGGGCTGTCGATCGAATAGAGCAGCCAGTCGTCGGCGCGGAACGGGCGGTGGAACCACAGCGCATGGTCGAGCGAGGCCATCTGCACGTTGGGCTGGTAGTAGCTGATCCCGTGCGGGAAGGTCGCGGTGCCGAGCAGGTGGAAGTCCGACGCATAGGCGAGCAGCGCGCGATGCAGTTCGGGCGCGTCGCCGACCTTCTCGGCCAGGCGGAACCAGACCTGCTGGAACGGGGGCCGCTTCGGCGGCTTGAGCTCGTCGCGCGGATAGACATGGCGGAATTCGAATGGGCCCATGCGGTCGAGCCAGCGCTGCACCTTGGTCGGCAGGGTCGCCAGTACGTCCGGCGGGATCGCCGGCGCCGGGTCGATGTCCTCGGGCTTGGGCACTTCCGGCATCGACAGCTGGTGTTCGCCGCCGCCTTCCTGATCCTGGAACGACGCCGCGCAGAAGAAGATCACCTGGCCGTGCTGGATCGCGGTGACCCGGCGCACCGAGAACGTGCCGCCGTCGCGGGTGCGGTCGACGTCGTAGACGATCGGATGCTCGATGTCGCCGGCGCGCAGGAAATAGGCGTGCAGCGAATGCGCGTTGCGCGGCTGGGTCAGGGTCGCCTGCGCGGCCGACAGCGCCTGCCCCAGCACCTGGCCGCCGAACACGTACTTGGTACCGATGTCGCGGCTCTGGCCGCGGAACAGGTTGTCCTCCAGCCGCTCCAGCGACAGCAGTTCGATCAGCTCGGAGACCACGGGTTGCAGGGGAGGGGACATGGCGGGCCGGTGCGGGAGTCGGCGGCGATTATACGGGCGTGCGGGGGCCGGCCCCGACAAGGCTGCCGCGGGCGCGAGCTTGTGGGAGCGGCTTCAGCCGCGAGCTCTTGCAGGATGGTTGCCACCCAAAAGCTCACGGCTGAAGCCGCTCCACAAGGTCAACCCCAGTGCGCCAACGCCACAATCACGACAGCCGCTGCAGCGGCACTGCGCGCAGCACCCGCTGCCACGGGAACCGCGGCCCCGGGTCGCGCTTGCGCGGCACCAGCAGCGTCGCGTCGTCGCTGGCCGGCACCATCGCCGTGTCCAGGTCCTCGTGCCCGGCGATGTGGCGCAGCGACGGCAGCTCCGCGCGCAGCGCATTCAACAGACCGATCAGCGCCTCGATCTGTGCGTCGGGATAGGCCTCGTCCATCTCCTGGTGGCGCGAATCGAGCCAGTGCGGCCAGCGGCCGCTGTTGACCAGTTCGATGCCGATCGAGCGCGGGTTGTAGCCGCGGACGTGGTGGGCGATGCGGTCGGGTGCGATGAAGCGATGGCAGGCGCCGTCGCGATCGACGTAGTAGTGCCCGCTGTTGCCGGTGCCGGATTCGACGTAGATCACGCGCTCTCCGTACTCGCGGGCGGTCGCCAGGTCGGGCAGTTCGGTGCAGTGGACGACGACCAGGTCGACCTGTGCCAGCGCGCGTGCGTCCAGCCTGCTTTCATACGCAAGCGGAGACACCTGCGGCGCGTGCGGAACGGACTCGATCGGCATCCGGCGATGCTAGCATCCGCGCATGAGTACACGCGGCCACTGCATCCTGTCCCATGGTTTCGAGAGCGGCCCCGACGCGACCAAGGTCACCGCATTGGCCGAAGTGGCCGAGCGCTTGGGCTGGACCCACGAACGCCCCGACTACACCGATCTCGATGCCAGGCACGAAGTGAGCGAGCTGGGCGACGTGCCGGTGCGGCTGCGGCGCCTGCTTGCGCTGGCGCGCGCAGCGTCGTCGCGCGGTCCGGTGGTGCTGGCCGGCTCCAGCCTTGGCGCCTGGATCTCGGCGCGCGCCTCGCTGGAGCTCCCGGTGGCGGCGCTGTTCCTGATGGCCCCGCCGGTGGGGATGGAGCCTGCGCGGGCACTGGATGCCGCCGCGGTGCCGACATCGATCGTCCACGGCTGGGACGACGAACTGATCCCGGCTTCGCAGGTCGTCGACTGGGCGCGCACGCGCCGGGCGCGATTGCTGCTGGTGGACGATTCGCATCGGCTCGCCGGCCACGTGGAGGCTTCCGCGAACGCGTTCGCCTCGCTGCTGGCGGGGCTGTGATGCGGGTGGTCGAAGGCTGCGCCACGCATCCCCGTGTGTCCGCGTCCTCGCCTCGCCAATCCCGGACAAGCGGCGCCCCTGCGGGAGCGGCCCAGGCCGCACGATCTTCCTGCCGCCTCCGGCACGCAAGAAATTTGGCGGCTGAAGCCGCTCCCGGTGATTCGGGTTTGCGCGGAAGCCGTCGTCGGGTCGCCGCCGCAATGGATGCATCCGAAACACTGACGAGGCGGAAAGCCGCATGAAATTCTTCGCCTCCTGCGCCAAGGGCCTCGAGTACCTGCTCGCCGACGAGCTGCTCGCGCTGGGCTGCGCGCGCGCCACCGCCACCATGGCCGGGGTCAACGTCGAGGGCACGCTGGAAGACGCGCAGCGCGCGGTGCTGTGGTCGCGCCTGGCGAGCCGGGTGTTGTGGCCGCTGGTGGAGTTTCCCTGCGAGGACGAGCACGCGTTGTACCGCAACGTGGCCGTGGTGCCCTGGCGCGAGCACCTCGACGACACCATGACCCTGGCGGTCGACGCGCACGTGTCAGGGGAGGCGATCACCCACGCGCGCTACGCCGCGCTGCGGGTCAAGGATGCCGTGGTCGATACCCTGCGCGACGCAACCGGCGCGCGGCCATCGGTGGACGTCGAGGCGCCGGACCTGCGCCTGAACCTGGTGGTGCGCAAGGGCAGGGCGATCCTGTCGGTGGACCTCGGCGGCGGCCCGATGCACCGCCGCGGCTGGCGCCGCGCGCAGGGCGAAGCACCACTGAAGGAGAATCTCGCCGCGGCCGTCCTGCTGCGCGGCGGCTGGCCGCAGGTGTACGCCGATGGCGGCGCGCTGCTGGATCCCATGTGCGGCAGCGGCACGTTGATGATCGAGGGCGCGCTGATGGCCGCCGATGTGGCGCCGGGCCTCATGCGCCACGGCGAGGTGCTGCCGTCGCGCTGGCTCGGCTTCGACGAGAAAACGTGGGCGCGGATGTACGCCCAGGCGCATGAGCGCGAGCGCGCGGGCCGCGGCGCGCTGTGCGACGTGTTCGACGGCAGCGACAGCGACCCGCATGCGATCCGCACGGCGCGCGAGAACGCCACCGCCGCGGGCCTGCGCGACGCGATCCGGCTCGAGGTGCGCGACATGGCCGCGCTGCCGGTGCAATCCACGCCGCGCGGACTGGTGGTTTGCAATCCGCCCTACGATGCGCGGCTGGCCGCGGACGCGGCCCTGTACCGCACCCTCGGCGCCGCGCTCAAGCGGGCGGCGCCCGGTTGGCGCGCCAGCCTGTTGTGCGGCGACGCGGCGCTGGCCCAGGCCACCGGCCTGCGCGCGGCGAAGAAGTACCAGTTGTTCAACGGCGCGCTCGAATGCAGCCTGATCGTCTGCGACCCGCTGCGGCCTACGCTGCGCGAGGACGCGCAGGCGCGGGCGTTGTCCGAAGGCGCGCAGATGCTCGCCAACCGCCTGCGCAAGAACCTGCGCAACCTCAAATCCTGGCGCGCCCGCGAAGCCGTGGAATGCTTCCGCGCCTACGATGCGGACCTGCCCGAGTACGCCGCGGCGATCGACGTCTATGCCGAGGCCGACGATCCCGACGCCACCTGGCTGCACGTGCAGGAATACGTGGCCCCGGCGGAAATCCCCGAAGCCGACGTCCGCCGGCGCTTTGGCGAAGTCCTGGCCGCCGCACGCGAAGTGTTCGGGGTGCCGCGCGAGCGGGTCGCCACGAAGACCCGCGCGCGCGGCAAGGGCGGCAGCAAGTACGCCCAGGCGGGCGCCGGCCTCGGCCCGCGCGGAGAGACCTTCGTCGTGCGCGAGGGCGCGGCGCGGCTGCGGGTGAACCTGTTCGACTACCTCGACACCGGCCTGTTCCTCGACCACCGCCCGTTGCGCCAGCGCATCTTCCGCGAGGGGCGCGGCCGCCGCTTTCTCAACCTGTTCTGCTACACCGGCGCGGCGACGGTGCAGGCCGCGGTGGGCGGCGCGTCATCGACGACCAGCGTCGACCTGTCGGCGACCTACCTGCAATGGCTGTCGGACAACCTGCAGGAAAACACCTTCGAAGGGCGCGCCATCGGCGGCGATGCGCATCGCCTGGTGCAGGCCGACGCGATGGCGTGGCTGGAGGCCGATCCGGGCCGCTACGACCTGATCTTCTGCGATCCCCCGACCTTCTCCAACTCCGCGCGCGCCGACGATTTCGACATCCAGCGCGAACACGTGCGGTTGCTGCGCGCAGCGGTGGCGCGGCTGTCGCAGGGCGGCGTCCTGTACTTCTCCAACAACTTCCGCCGCTTTCGCCTGGATACCGAAGCGGTGGCGGCCTTCGCCGACTGCGAGGACATCAGCGCGCAGACGATCCCGCAGGACTTCGCGCGCAACCCGCGCATCCACCAGGCCTGGCGGCTGACGCGGTCGTAGCCCGGGTGCGTGCGCCGCAGCGACCAGCCTTGCCGGTCGGTCAGTTTCGCGGGCTTCCACCAGCGCGCCGCAGCGGGTAACCAGCCTGCGCTCCGGTGCGTCCATCGGATGGGCACGCGCTCGCAGGCCGGTTCTTCGCTGCCGATGCCGATCCTGCGAGGATGCCAGTGCTGCTGCGCGGCGCGGTGGGCGGAGGACCGCACCGCCCATGCCAGGCGGCACGCGCCGCTGCGAGAACCACGGTGCGTTCCAGCCATGGCGCTGGTTGGCGCGCATCATGGCCCCATCCAGGGTCCATCGCATTCCATCGGAGCCTTGCCATGCAGACCACCAGCCACGCCCACGTCGTCCGCAAGGTCCGCGGTGAAGCGACCTCCGATGGCGCCGGGGTCAAGCTGACCCGCGTCATCGGCGGCCCTGCGCTGCCCGCGCTCGATCCCTTCCTGCTGCTGGACGAGTTCGGCACCGAGCAGGCCGAGGACTACATCGCAGGCTTCCCGAGCCACCCGCACCGCGGCTTCGAAACCGTGACCTACATGCTCGACGGCCGCATGCGGCACAAGGACAACCACGGCAACGAAGGCCTGCTGGTGCCCGGCAGCGTGCAGTGGATGACCGCCGGCCGGGGCCTCGTGCATTCGGAAATGCCCGAGCAGCAGGAGGGCCGCATGCGCGGGTTCCAGCTGTGGGTGAACCTGCCGTCGAAGGACAAGATGATCGATCCGCGCTACCAGGAATTCGACGCAGCGCGGATACCGGCAGTGCAGCCTGCCAGCGGCGTGACCGTCAAGGCGATCGCCGGCGAAGTCGACGACGGCCGCGGCGGCAGCGTGCGCGGTCCGATCGTGCAGCCGGCGACCGATCCGCTCTACCTGGACATCACGCTCGACGCAGACGCGGGCTGGGGATATGCCCTGCCGGAAGGCCACAACGCCTTCGCCTACGTGTTCGAGGGCGAGGTCGCGCTTGGCGAGGGCGACGACGCCCGGCCGTTGGGTTCCCATGAGATGGGCGTGCTTGGCGGCGGCGGGATGCTGGATTTGCGCGCCGGCGAGGCCGGCGCACGCCTGATCCTGGTGGCGGGCCGGCCGCTGCGAGAGCCGGTCGCCCGGCACGGGCCATTCGTGATGAATACCCGCGAAGAGCTGATGCAGGCGTTCGTGGATTTCCAGGAAGGGCGCTTCTAGCAGCGCCCGTCGGACGCTGCCTCCCGGGGTTTTCCGCTCGCAAGGCAGGGAGCGGCGGCAGTGTCGTTGCGAAGCGACCAGCCCGGGTGCGAACGCAATCGTGCGTGCGCGCAGGCAAAAGCCTGGCTGCCTCAGCCTCTTCCCGTTTGCGGGAGAGGGACCACACCGGGTACCTGACTGCGTGGAGCGCACCATGCTTGCGCGAGCGCAATCCGGCTCGCGCATGCACGCGAAAGTCCTATCGAGACAGATGACGCCATCGCGGCTGCGACGGCGCCGCCTGGCGCACTGTCAGTTGCTGCTGAGCTGCGGCCCGTGGAAGCGCAGCGATTGGGCCTGCTGCAGGGCGCTCGCCAGCTCGGCTTCCGAGTTGGCGCGCAGCGAAATGTGCGCGACCCGGCCATTGCCGAGTTCGATCAGGGTCTCGCGGACCTGCGCCTGCGGCGCGGAGGCGATTTCGCCGCGGTACCAGCGCGTCTCGTGACCGTCGATCACGGCCTCCTCGGCCCGGTCGGCACGCTTGGGCTCGAACGGCGAATCCTTGGCAATCGTCACGGCGAAAACCTCGCCGCCATCCTCCTGCAGCGCCTTGCAGAAGACGAAATCGTCGCCGGTCATCGCCTTCCACGACAGGTGGCTGTCGCCAGGCAACAGTGGGCATTCCCCGGCCGATTGCGCCTCGACGGCGCCGATGGCCAGCAGGCATGCGAGCGGAAGTATCCGAAGCAGGTTCATACGCACCCCCTTGCGCACGGGAACAGCTGTTACCCGACCATAGTGGAGGGCCGGGCGGGATGCAAACCGTGACGCAGATCACTTTTGATCGGCAACAGCGCATCGACGCGCCCCTCACGCGACGATCGGTTGCATTGAAAGGCCCCGGTTCAAGGCGCCGCGGCGGGCCTGCCCGAGCCGTTCGGGTGCGCGTTTTCGCGGAAGCTCAGCGCATCCGCAAGTGCCACTGGCGGCGAGGTTTTACCGGCCAACAGCGCCCCGCGCGCAACGCGGTGGTCAGGGCAGCGTTTCGAGTTTGAGCTGCGCTTCCGGGTCCGCGCCCTGCGCCAGCGACATGAGTGTCAGGCGGCGCCCCGCCAGGTCCTTGCTGCGGTCGCCGCGGCCGGTGTGCAGACTGAAGGACTCGGGGGTTGCCGCGGCGCCAGTGGCCCACTCGAAGACGACTTCGGCGTCGCCGGCCCACACGCACTGGCGCCCGGGCTGGCAGCGCGAATCATTGGTGACCCGCACGTAGCGCAGCGTGCCGCGATCGGGAAGTGCGACCTGTTCGCCGGTCGCGAGCGTGAACGCCTCGCCGTCGGCGACGGTGCGCTGGTCGCTGGCGTCGGCCGGCGGGGTGGAGCACGCCGCGAACAGCAGCGGCAGCAGGCCGGCAACGGCGGCGGCATGGGGCAGGAGCGTACGCATGCGGAACCTCCTCGAGCGGGGGAGCGACCGATTCTAGCCAGCCCCGCGCCTGCCGCGGGTGAACGCTGGCACCGCGCCGGCCCGCAACGGAATCAGTCGTCGCCTTCGGCCTCGCCGTCGCGCGGCGGCCCGAGCAGCTCGGCCAGGCGCATCGGTTCGGGCAGGCGGTCGTCGCGCGTGAACCGCATCACCAGGTCGGCGGTCGAAGCCATCGACATGCGATGCCCGGGCGACACCACCAGCGGGTCGCAGGCGAGCCTGCTGCGCAGCAGCCAGCCCACCTGCTTGCCCTGGCTGCGAAGCGGCGTGTAGGCGCCGCGCACCTGGTGCGGCTCCGAACCGCTGCCCACCAGGATCTCGTTCGCCACGCCGATGCTCGGCACGCCGCTGGCAACGCCGAAATGGGCGGCGAGGCCGAGTCCGCGCGGATGCGCGATGCCGTGACCGGCGACGAAGGCCAGGTCCGGCGCCTGGGGCAGGGCTTCGAGCGCCTGTAGCAGCGCCGGAAGGCCGCGGAACGACAGCAGCCCGGGGATGCGGGTTATCGGGACGGGAGCGCGCGCGATTTCCGATCCGAGCTTTTGCAGGCTGTCCGCGTCGAACAGCACCGCCACCGCGCGCGCGGTCGCGCCCCCGTCCTCGTAGTCGACGTTGAAGGCGGCGACGGTGCGCAGCGGCGTGGAATAGCCGTCGCGCAGCCTCACCTTCGCCGCCAGCTCGAGCTGCAGCGCGCGCGCCGCTTCGATACCGTCGTCCGGGTCCGGCAGGCCTGCCGGGGCGGCGTCTTCTATGCCTGCCACCTCAGTAGCGTCGGCGCGACAGCACCGGTGGCGCATCGCCGTCGGTGTGGACCTCGAACAGGTTGCCGTAGTCGCTTTCGTCGATCGGCGCGACGTCGCAGCCGCACAGTGCCGACACGATGCCAGGCACGGTGTTGCTGTGGCCGACGATCAGCACCGTGCCGCGGGCAGGAGCCTGGCGCAGGCGTGCGGCGAACTCTCTGGGCCGCGTGTCGGCGTCGTACGAGGTGATGCTCAGGTCATGCGCGGCCGCGGTTGGCGCCGCGGTGTCGCTGGTCCTGCGGTACTGGGTGGCATAGATGGCGACCACGTCGCGCGAACGCAGCAGCGTGGCCAGCGCCTCGGCCCGGGCGAGTCCGGCGTCGGTCAGGGCCGGATCGCGCGCGTCATCGGTGGCCTTTTCCGCGTGGCGGACGACCACGTAATCCACCGAAGAGGACGCGGACAGCGTGGCGCAGCCTGCAAGCGCGAGAACGCAGGCGGCCATCAGGAAACGGAACGGAACTGGCATGGGTCGGGTCTCGGTTCGGATCCGGGAGGAGTTGAGCGCGTTGCGCACGATCCGGAGCATGCGCCCGATCGCGACGTCGGGCGACGCCCGAGGCGGATCGACCGCCATTGTCCGCCATCGCGCCGCCAGCGCGGACCCGCCCGCGGAAGCGGCCCGAATGCGATCGGCCGGGACGGCCCGCGGTTCGCTCAGGGTCCGAGGCATACCCGGTTGCGGCCTTCCTCTTTTGCCCGGTAGAGCGCGGCGTCCGCGGCGGTCATCAGGCGGATCCGGGTGTTCCGCAGCGGCGACAGGTCGGCGATCCCGATGCTGACGGTGATGCGTTGCGGTTCGCCCCCGGGCGCGAACACCGCGGCGGCGACGGCTTCGCGCAGGCGCTCGGCGAAGCCGTAGGCGGCGTCGGCGTCGCACTCGGGCAGCAGGACGGCGAATTCCTCGCCGCCGATGCGCGCGGCGATGTCGTCGTTGCGCACGTGGTGGTGGACCAGGTCGGCGATCTGGCGCAGCACCTCGTCGCCGGAGATGTGGCCGTAGCGGTCGTTGACCGGCTTGAACAGGTCCACGTCGATGATGCAGGTCGACAGCGGCCGCCGGTGGCGCAGCGCGCGGGCGACCTCGCGGTCCATCTGCTCCATGAAATGGCGGCGGTTGCATAGGTTGGTCAGCGCATCGCGGGTGGCGAGCTGGTAGATCTCTTCGTGGTAGTTCGCCTCCACGCTGGTGTGGCTGATGAACTTCAGGATGCTTTCGCCGACGGTGACATGGTCGCCATCGGACAGCGTCGCTTCGTCGACCGGCGCGTCGTTGACGCGCGTGGCGTTGGTGGCGCCCAGGTCGCGGATGCGGTATTCGTCGCCCTCGCGCCAGAGCTGGCAGTGTTCGCGCGACACGCTCTTGTGGGCGATGCACAGGTCGGCGTCCTGCGATCGCCCGACCAGCACGCGGCTGGCATCGATGTCCACCCGGCCGCCCAGGCCAACGCCGTGGATCACGACCACGCACGCCGATCTCGGCGACGCGGTGTGCGGACCGTCGCTGAGCAGGGTGCGTTGCGTGGTTTCGGACGGGCCGTTGCGGTTGTCCATGCGGGCCGGGCGCGGAACGGGGCTGCAGTGTAGCGGCAATCCCGCGGTGGAACAGGGCGCTTCCGGTAACATGCCGGAGCTGTGGACAGGGGGAACAGGGCATGACCACGCCCGTGGGAGACGATCCGGATCGGACCGAATTGCTGGCCACGCGTGGCCCCATCGCGGATGACGCCGACGCGGCCGACGGCGAGTCGCTCGCGCCGGGCGCGCGGCTGGGCCGCTACCGGATCGAGGCGCTGCTCGGGCGCGGCGGCATGGGCGACGTCTATCGCGCCGAACAGCTCGAGCCGGTGCGGCGCACGGTGGCGCTCAAGCTGCTGCGCAGGCGTCGCCTGGATGCGCGGCACCTCGCGTATTTCGAGGTCGAGCGCCAGCTGCTTGCGCAGATGCGGCACCCGGCGATCGCGCAGGTGTTCGACGCCGACACCACGGCCCAGGGGTACCCCTTTTTCGCGATGGAGTTCATCGCCGGCAGCCCGCTGACGCGCTTCTGCGAGGAACACGCGCTGTCGCTGCGCCAGCGGATCGAGCTGATGATCCGGGTCTGCGAAGGCGTGCAGCATGCGCACCAGAAGGGCGTGGTGCACCGCGACCTCAAGCCGGGCAACCTGCTGGTCGACGAGGTGGACGGCCGCGCGCTGCCGAAAATCATCGACTTCGGCATCGCCACCGCATCGTCGATGGTCGAAGGCCGCGAGATCGCCGGCACGCCCGACTACATGAGCCCGGAGCAGGCCGCCGGGGACCAGGCGCTGGTCGATACCCGCAGCGACGTGTATTCGCTGGGCGTGGTGCTGTACGAAGTGCTGACCGGGCGACGCCCGGAGATCGCGGGCGAGACGCACGTGGCAAGCACCCGGACGCTGCGCCTGCCTTCGGAACAGTTGGCGACGCTGCCGCCGGGCGACGCCGGCCGCATCGCGCGCGCCAACGGCCTGCGGCTGGCGGACATGCGGCGCGTGCTGCGCCATGAACTCGACTGGGTGGTCGCCAGGGCGATGCGCCACGATCGCAGCGAGCGCTATCCGTCCGCGGGAGCGCTGGCCGACGACCTGCGGCGATTCCTCGACGGAGCGCCGCTGTCGGCGGTGCCGGCCTCGCGCGGCTACGTCTGGGGCAAGTTCGTGCGTCGTCATCGGGTGGGCCTGGCGGCCGCGTCGATCGCCCTGGCAGCCCTGCTCGGCGGCCTGGCGATGTCGCTGTACGGCCTGCAGCAGGCGCGCACGCAGCGGGCGATCGCCCAGCAGCGCAGCGCGGAGCTGGAAAAGGTGGCGGCTTTCCAGCAGTCGATGCTCGAAGGCATCGACATCGAGGCGATGGGGATCGGCATGGCCCGCGGCCTGCGTGGACAGGCCGCGAAAGCCGAACCCTCGACGCGCGCGGCGGTCGAGGACACGCTCGCCCACGCCAGCACCGCCGACATCGCCCGCAACCTGATCGACCGCAACATCCTCGCCGGCGCCGAAACCGCGATCGCCCGCGACTTCGCGCGCGAGCCGGGGCTGGCCGCCGACCTGCGCGAATCGGTGGCGCGGGTGCGCGATGCGCTCGGGCTGCCGGAGGCGGCCGCCGCCGGGTTCGGCAAGGTCGCCGATTACCGGGAGCAGGCGCTGGGCGCGTCCGCCGTCCCGACGCTCGACGCGCGCAGGCAACAGGCGACGGCGATGCTGTCGGCGCAGCAGCCCAAGCCGGCGCTCGCGTTGCTGCAGCGCACGCTGTCGGACGCCGCCTCGCTGCCGCCCGACGATCCGCTGCGCATCCGCCTGGAAATGGCGCAGGCCGAGGCCGTGGGCTCGCTCGGCGACCGCGAGGCCGCGCGCAAGGCATTGCAGTCGCTGTACGCGCGCAGCCGCAAGGCGCACGGGGAGCGCGGCCCCATCACCATGGAGGCGATGAACAACCTGGCGATCCTGCTGGGCCGCATGGGCGAGGCCAAGCTCGGTCGCGACTACATGGAGCGCCTGGTGCCAATGCGCCGCGCCGTGCTCGGCGCCGACCATGAGGACACCCTGGGCTCGCTGCACAACTTGGCGGTGATGCGGATCATGACCGGCGACAGCGACGGCGCGCTGGTGCTGCAGCGCCAGCTGGTCGCAACGCAGACGCGCCGCCTTGGCGCGGAACACCCGAAGACGCTCACCGAACGCGGCAACCTCGCGAGCATGC
This sequence comes from Luteimonas notoginsengisoli, assembly GCF_042648885.1. NCBI lineage: Bacteria > Pseudomonadati > Pseudomonadota > Gammaproteobacteria > Lysobacterales > Lysobacteraceae > Luteimonas > Luteimonas notoginsengisoli. The sequence continues at coordinate 779,156 of NZ_JBHRYF010000001.1, forward strand.
TGGTCGACAGCGGCAAGGCCAATGAAGCGCTGCCGATCTCGCTGTCGGTGGTGGAGGCCTGCACCCGCGTGCTGGGCGCGGACAGCCCGCAGACGTTGCGCGCCAAGCTCAACCTGTCCACCCTCTACGCGCGCCTGGGGCAGTTCGACAGGACGCTGGCGATGCAGCAGGAGGTGGTCGATGCCCGTACGCGCCTGCTCGGGCCGCGCCATCCGGACACGATCTACATCCGGGTCAACCGCGCCGGCTCGCTGCTGCAGGCCGGCCGCGCTAAGGAGTCGCTGGCGCTGCTGGACAGCTTGCTGCCGCTGACGCGCGAAGTGCTCGGCGGCCGGCATCCGCAGACCCAGTCCGCGTACGACATCCGCGCCCAGGCCGCCGAAGCGGTCGGCGACACGACGCTTGCGATCGCGAGCTATCGCGAAGCGCTTGCGTTGCGCGCGGCTGCGCTGGGCGGGGGCGATCTCAAGACCATCGACACTGCCTGGAAACTCGAGGGCCTGCTGGCTGCCGTTGGCGAGGTCGGCGAGGCGGGGCGCATCCGTGCCCGCTATGTCACTCCGCTGCTGGAGAAGCCGGACGCGCAGCTCGATGACCGGCAGCGCACCTTCGTGGCCAAGATCCGCAGGACCGAAGCCGAGGAAGCCGCGCAGGCGGCAAAGAAGGTGGCGGAGCGCTGATGTCCTGCCGCGGGCGGCGTGGTCATGGCGGTATCGGCCGCTCGCTTTCGCGACGCCGCCGGATCGGAGATTGCGGGTTTCCGCCGCAGGATATGCCCGCTATGCGAGCAATTCGCCGTTGCAACGCGTCGCGCAAACGGATGACGGCTGACGCACACCTACGCGCGACCAGTTGCGTCACTCCGCGGGCTTGGCCGCTTCCACCGGCGCATTGGTCGCTGCGCGCCGTGCCAGCTGGACTTCGCGATGGGCGATATAGATGTTGGCGGTGAGGATCACGGCCGCGCCGGCGACGGTGTAGCGGTTCGGGCTTTCGCCGAACAGCAGCCATGCGGCCATCGCCACCAGCGGCAGCTGGAGGAAGCTGATCGGCTGCAGCGCCGAGACGTCGCCCAGCTTCAGCGCCCGCGTCCACAGCAGCTGGCCGCCGGTGCCGAAGATACCCAGCAGCACCAGCCATGCCCACGTCGCACCGCTGGGCCATTCCCATGCGAACAGCGCCGGCACCAGCGACAGCGGCACCCAGAACAGGTAGGTGTACAGGACGATCGTGTCGGCCGGGTCGATCCGCGACAGCTGCTTGATCTGGATCGCGACGATCGCACTGAGCAATGCGCCCGACAGCGCGATCAGGGTGCCGCCGCTGAATGTCGCGCTGCCCGGACGCACGATGATCAGCACGCCGATGAAGCCGATGATCACCGCGCTCCATCGGCGCATGCGGACCTTCTCGCCCAGGAAGAACACGGCGGCGATGGTGACGAACAGCGGCGCGGCGTAGGACAGCGAGATCGCCTGCGCCATCGGCAGGTGGCCCAGCGCCCAGAATCCGCACAGCATCGACGCCACCCCGATCGTGCTGCGCAGCAGGTAGCGCGGCAGCTGCTGCGTGCGGAACACCCCGCGCCCCGAGCGCCACAGGAAAGGCAGCAGCGCGGCCAGGCCGAACACGTTGCGGAAGAAGGCGATCTCGTAGGTCGACAGGCTGCTGGAGGCCAGCCGGATCATCACCGACATGCCGGCGAAGAACAGGGTGCTGCCGGCCATCAGCAGCGCGGCGCGCAGGTGCGGGTTGGACGTGGTCATCGCGTCAACGGGCAGGTGCCGGTGGAGGAGCGGGGGAGGGCGACATCGTGCTTGTGCGCGCGTTTCCAGGGCGAGAAGACCCGGGATGGTCGACCGCAGCGCTGGCGACCGTGGTCACCATGGCGCGCCGACGATGCGCGGTTCGGGTTCCAGCGCCACGCCGAAGCGGGCGCGCACCGATGCGGCGATGGCCCGCGCCAGCGCGAGCAGTTGCTCGCCGGTCGCGTGGCCGTGGTTGACCAATACCAGCGCGTGCTCGGGCGACACGCCGGCATCGCCGTCGCGATGGCCCTTCCAGCCGCAGGCGTCGATAAGCCAGGCGGCGGACAGCTTGCGCATGGCATCGCTGCCGCCCCCGAACACCGGCAGCGCGGGATGCGCGGCGTGCAGCGCTTCGGCCCGTGCGGACGTCACGATCGGGTTCTTGAAGAAGCTGCCGGCGTTGCCCAGCACGGCCGGATCGGGCAGCTTGCGCCGGCGGATGCGGATCACCGCCTCGGCGACCTGCATCGCCGTTGGCGTGGCGATGCCCGTCGCGGCGAGCTCATCGCGCAGGCCGGCGTAGTCGAGCACCGGAGCGCCGACGCGCGAGAGCGCGAACTCGACCGCGGTAACGATCCAGCGCTGCGGTTCGCGCTTGAACGCGCTGTCGCGATAGGCGAAGCGGCAGTCTTCCGGTGCGAGACGTCGGACCTGCCCGGTGGCGCGTTCGAAAACCTCGACCGCGTGCACGCGTTCGCGGACCTCCACGCCGTACGCGCCGATGTTCTGGATCGGCGCTGCGCCGACGGTCCCGGGAATCAGGGCCAGGTTCTCGAGCCCGCACAGGCCCAGCGACAGCGTGTGCATGACGAATCCATGCCACGGCACGCCGGCGCTGGCGCGCACCACCACGCCGTCGCCGTCGCCCGCGTCGATCTCGAGGTTGCGCGCGGTCAGCGCGAGTACCGGCCCGGCCGGATCCGCGGCGAACAGCAGGTTGCTGCCTCCGCCCAGCACCAGCAGGGCCGGATCGCCGGCGTCGACGACGCCGCTGTCGAACAGCCGCGGCAGCGCCGCCGCGTCGTCGACTTCGACCAGCAGCGGCGCGCGCGCGGCAATGCCGAAGGTGTTGCGCGACGCCAGGTCGGCGTCGTCGACCAGCCGGTAGCCATCGATCTTCATGCGGTCACTGGTTGGGCAGGTTGCCGCGACTGGGCGCTTCCTTGCGCCGGCGGATCGCCTCGACGCATTCGCCGATCAGCGCCGGGCCGCGATACACCAGGCCGGTGTAGCACTGCACCAGCGAAGCGCCGGCCGCCATCTTCTTGGCCGCGTCGGCGCCCGACAGGATGCCGCCGACGCCGACCAGGGGGATCGAGTCCGGCAGCCGCGTGCGCAGCATCCGCAGCACGGCGGTCGACTTGTTCATCAGCGGCGCGCCCGACAGACCGCCGGTTTCGCGCGCGCGCGGGTCTTCCTGCACGGCGATCCGCGATACGGTGGTGTTGGTGGCGATCACGCCGTCCACCCGCATGTCGCCGAGCACGCGCGCGGCGGCGTCGATGTCGTCGTCCGACAGGTCCGGCGCGACCTTGACCAGCATCGGCACGTACCTGCCGTGCCTGGCCGCGAGCCGCTCCTGCTCCTCGCGCAGGGTGCCGATCAGGCGACGCAGCGCCTGCTCTTCCTGCAGCTCGCGCAGGCCGGCGGTGTTGGGCGAGGAAATGTTGACGGTGACGTAGTCGGCCGCCGGATACACGTGTTCGAGGCAGAACAGGTAGTCGGACGCCGCCAGCTCGTTGGGCGTGTCCTTGTTCTTGCCGATGTTGATGCCCAGCAGGCCATCGCGGCGGCGCGCGCGGCCTACGTTGCGCAGCAGCGCCTGGATGCCGTCGTTGTTGAAGCCGAGCCGGTTGATCACCGCGCGGTGGCGCGGCAGGCGGAACATGCGCGGCCTGGGGTTGCCGTCCTGCGGCTCCGGGGTGACCGTGCCGATCTCGACGAAACCGAAGCCCAGCGCGAGCAGCGCATCGATGTGCATGCCGTTCTTGTCGAGCCCGGCGGCGAGCCCGACCGGATTGCGGAACGTGAGCCCGAATGCCCGCGTCGGCAGCGGCCGCGGCTGCCGCGCCAGCAGCGGCGACAGGCCGCTGCGGTAGGCGAGCTCGAGCGATGCCAGCCCGAGCCCGTGCGCGCGCTCCGCATCGATGCCAAACAGGAAGGGGCGGGCGAGTCCGTACATCAGCCAAGCGTACCGACGAACACGCGGGTGTCATAGCCGAAATCGGCCTGGCATTCGACCGCGTGGCCCGTCGCCGCGACCACCGGGTGCCCGGCGTCGAGCCACATGCGCATGGAGACCCGGGTGCCCGAATCGATGCCGGCCACTGCATGGCCGGTGTCGATGCGCTGCGAGCGGTGCAGCCGCGCCCGAAGCGCCGCCGGACAGCCGGGCCGATGACGAACATCGTCATCGACCCGGTGGCTGGAACGCTCGGTGGGCGCGGAGGCGTCCGGCATGGCGGTGATGCTCCGGCTACAGGTCGAACTTGATGCCCTGTGCCAGCGGAAGCGCGTCGGAGTAGTTGATGGTGTTGGTCTGGCGGCGCATGTAGGCGCGCCACGCGTCCGAACCCGATTCGCGCCCGCCGCCGGTCTCCTTTTCGCCGCCGAACGCGCCGCCGATCTCCGCGCCGGACGTGCCGATGTTGACGTTGGCGATGCCGCAGTCCGAACCGGTCGCGGCCAGGAACGCTTCGGCGGCCTTGAGGTTGGTGGTGAAGATCGCCGACGACAGGCCCTGCGGCACGTCGTTCTGCATCGCGATCGCGTCGTCGAGCTTCGAATACTTCATCACGTACAGGATCGGGGCGAAGGTTTCGGTCTGCACGACCTCGGCCTTGTTTTCCAGCCCGGTGACGATCGTCGGCAGCACGAAGTTGCCCTTGCGCTCGGTCAGCGCCTTGCCGCCGCTGGCGACGGTGCCGCCGGCGGCCTTGGCCTTTTCGATGGCATCCAGGTACGCGTCGACCGCGTCGCTGCTGTTGAGCGGGCCCATCAGGTTGGCCGGGTCGGTCGGGTCGCCGATCTTCTTCTCGACCTGGCCGTAGGCGGTGACCAGCTTGGCCAGCACGTCGTCATGGATCGATTCGTGCACGAACACGCGGCGCGTGCTGGTGCAGCGCTGGCCCGCGGTGCCGACCGCGCCGAACACGATCGCGGGGATCGCCAGCTTCAGGTCGGCGGTCTCGTCGACGATGATCGCGTTGTTGCCGCCGAGTTCCAGCAGCGAGCGGCCCATGCGCTGCGCGACGCGCTCGCCGACCTGGCGACCGACCCTGGTCGAACCGGTGAAGCTGACCAAGCCGATGCGGCGGTCGTCGACGAAGTTCGAGGCCAGCTCGGTGCCGGCGTCGTTGAACAGGAAGAACAGGTCGGGGAACCCGGCCTTCTTCAGCGCTTCGTTGCAGATCTTCATCGAGGCGATCGCCGACAGCGGGGTCTTGGGCGAGGGCTTCCAGATCGAGATGTCGCCGCAGACCGCCGCGACGAACGAATTCCAGGCCCACACCGCGACAGGGAAATTGAACGCCGAGATGATCCCGACCAGGCCGATCGGGTGCCACTGCTCGTACATGCGGTGGCCGGGGCGCTCGCTGTGCATGGTCAGGCCGTAGAGCTGGCGCGACAGGCCGACGGCGAATTCGCCGATGTCGATCATCTCCTGCACCTCGCCGTCGCCCTCGGGCTTGGACTTGCCCATTTCCAGCGCGACCAGCGAACCCAGCGCGTCCTTGTGCGTGCGCAGCGCGTCGGCGCACAGGCGGATCGCCTCGCCGCGGCGCGGCGCGGGCGTCGTGCGCCAGACCTTGAAGGCGGCCTGCGCGCGCTCGACGATCGTGTCGTAGTCCGCCTGCGACGAAGCCTGCACCTTGGCCAGCACCGAGCCGTCGGTGGGGTTGACCGGTTCCAGCACGCCGGCATCACTGGTCTTCGACCACTCGCCATGGCCGAGGTAGGTGCCCGATTCGTTGTCGGACAGGCCGAGGGCGGTGAGGACGGGGTGGGTCATGGAGAACTCCTGGAGGGCAAAGAATGAAGAGCGATGGCGCAAGGCCGCCTGCGGGCGTGGCAGCGGCTGTGGCCGCGAGCGGATTCCCTGGAGAAGCCGTCGCGGGCCTGGCGGCCCTCACCGGCAAGTGGTGCCCCCGGCGCGATTCGAACGCACGACCTTCCCCTTAGGAGGGGGACGCTCTATCCAGCTGAGCTACGGGGGCTTAGCCGCGCATTTTCGCACGAACGCGCGACCGGCTGGAAATCCACGGGGCGATGGCCGGCCCGCGCGGCGGCACCGAAGCACGAGCGTTCGAGCCATCCTCAGGGCCGCCAAGGGAGCCGGCCAGGGAACCGCGGTCGGGGGGCCGGGATGGACCGGGCCCGCTGCGGCCGCCGGTGCGCGAAGCCGCGGCCGGCACGCTCAGGCGTCCGGCTTCCCGGCCACGCCCTCGAACGGCCCGATGGGATCCACGGTGTCCGCTGGCGCGCCGCGGGCCACCACGCTGGTCGCGGTCAGGTCGGCGCTGACGTTGCCCACGGTCGAGAACACGTCGGGGATCGTGTCCACCGCCAGCAGCACGCCCAGCGGTTCGATCGGCAGCCCCATCGCCTGCGCGACCGGCATGTTGGTGGCCATGAAGCTCACCTGGCCGGGCAGCCCCACCGAGCCCATGCTGACGATGACCGCCAGGCCGACGCCTGCCGCGACGTGGGCCGTGGTCACGTCGATGCCGTAGATCCAGGCGATGAACGCGGCCACGCCCAGGTACTGGATCGGGCTGGTGATGCGGAACAGCGACACCGCCATCGGCAGCACCAGCGAGCTGACGTGCAGCGGATAGCCCAGGCGCACGCGCGCGCTTTCGAGCATCGCCGGCAGCGACGCCAGCGACGATTGCGTGCTGGCCGCGATGGTCTGCGCGGGGATGATCGCCAGCGCGAAGCGCTTGAACGGCTCGCCGCCGAACACCCGCGCGACCAGGTACAGCATCACGGTGACGCTGATGTACAGCGTGCACTGCAGTGCGATGTACCAGGCCAGCGCGCTGAGCATCCTGACTCCCACCTGCGCGCACACCGCCAGCACCAGCGCGAACACGCCCAGCGGCGCGACCCACAGCACCCAGCGCACGATCACGATCATCACGTCGGCGATCGCCTGGGTGAAATCCAGCAGCCGCGCCTTGTGCGCCGGGTCTATGCGGTTCAGGGCGAAGCCGAAGAACAGCGCGAACACCACCAGCGGCAGCATCGCGCTGGCCGCCGCGGCGGCGATGACGTTGGCCGGAATGATCGCGGCGACCGCTTCGCCGAAGCCGCCGGGTGCCGTGCCGGCGGCCACTGGCGTCAGCGCGCTGCGGAACGATGCCACCAGCGCTTCGTCGCGCGGCAGCAGCGAAAGCAGGGCAGGCGCGGCAAGCGCGGTGTAAATGGCGGCCAGGGTCAACAGGATGAGGAACACCACGATCGCCTTGCGCGCGGTGCGGCCGGATGATGCGGCGTCGCTGGCCGTGTTGACGCCGAGCACGATCAGCGCGACGACCAGCGGCACCACCGTCATCTGCAGCGCGTTGAGCCACAGCCGGCCGACCGGTTGCACGAAGCCGGCAACGACCGTCGCCACGGCCGGATCCCAGAACGCAAGCGCCAGGCCGATGACGGCGCCCAGCGCCAGTCCGAGCAGTACGCGGGTGGACATCAACATGCGGTGCGGTCTCTTGTGGGAAATGGGTTGCGGGATACGAGGTTGGAGCGGCTTGAGCCTGGATTTCCTTCGCCCTCATCTGCGAAGGCAAAGAAAGGTTGGAACGAGGATTTTCCGCGGCACCGCGAACGGCAGGCGCCATCCCGGCTCCACCTTGCCTCGGCAGGGCCAAGGCACCGATGCAAGGATGCACGCCGCCGAGGTGGCTCCCCTACGATTGCGGCGACGGCAGGTGCCAGGCCGCTTGCAGGCGATGATATTCGGCCTCCGGCAGCAGCACGAACACCGGCTTCTCATCGGGCCGCAGCCAACCGTACAGGCGCTGCATGGTCGCATCGGCCATCGCCGTGCAGCCGGCGGTCGGCGCGCCGGAGGCCTTCCACAGGTGGGCGAAGATGCAGCTGCCGGCGCCCTTGCGCGCGCCGGGGTTGTGTTCGATCACGAAGCCGGCGCGGTAGCGCTGGTCGCCAGCGTTGTGCAGGTCCAGGCGCATCGGCTCGCTGGAACCGCGCACTGCGTCTTCGCCGACCTGCGTGGCATCGACGATGCGGTTGTACAGCGGGGAATCCACGACATCCATGCACCAATTGCTGGCCTGCATCTGCGCGTAGGGCAGGGCGGTGTCGGCATGCGTCGCGTAGCCGAAGGCCTGGCCGATGGCGAACACGCCGGCGGGCGCGCGGCCGTCGCCCTCGCGCTTGGTCGGGCCAGCGGCCTGCGCGGGATGCAGGCCGACGCCCCAGGCCGACCCGCCGCGGCCCACGCTGACCGCCGCGGCTGCGCCCTGTTCGCGCCATGCGCCGGCGCCATCGCGGGCGAAAGTGCGGAGCGTGCCGGTGGTGGCGTTCCAGTCGGCGGTGGTCACGAGCACCAGCTGCCGGGCGTCGCGCCACGCGTCGGCATCGTTTCGCGGACCGACGGTCGTGCAGCCGGCGAGCAGCAGGGCGGCCAGCAGCCAGGCAGCGCGGTACGCGCGAATCCCGGACGCCGCGAAAGCTGGCGCCCGGCCTGTCCCGCGGGCGTGCGCGATCCCATGGCGCGTGTGCGATGCAGCGCGCAGCTGCGCGCATGCCTTCATGATCGGGTGGGAAGCCATGGTCACGTATCCAGCATCGGGTGCATCAGCTCGAGATTGATCGACAGCTGCTGCAGGCGGCCTTCGTCTTCGCACAGGAGCTGGAAGATCAGGTCGAGCAGCTGCTGCAACGCGGTCTGGTACAGCAGCGGCTGGATATGCGCGCGTTCGTCGTGCGCGGAGACCAGCAGCGACAGGTCGGCGTGCGCGCGCAACGGGTTGGCGGTATGCCGCGTCACCGTCACCACCTTGCCCTGGCGCTCGTGGAACAGCCGGGCGATCTGGCACAGGGACGACTGCCGGCCGTGTTCGGAGAACGCCAGCAGCACGTCGCCGCCGGACGTGGTGGACACCGCCGCGGGCATCAGTACCGGGTCGAAATGGTGCACGGCGAGGACACCCAGCAGCGACAGCCGCATGGCGAAGCCGCGCGCCTGGATGCCATCGGGTCCGAGGCCGATCACGAACACCTTCTGAGCGCCGCGGATCGCGTCGGCGATGGCGTCGATCGTCTCGGGCGGGTTGATCAGCCGCGTTTCCTCGCCGGCCTGCGCCTTGGCGCGCCACAGGCCTTCGGCCAGCGCCGCGTGCGGATGCGGCTCTTCGCTGCTGGCCGGCGCGCCGTTCTCGTCGTTGTCATCGCCGCGCGCGAGCGATTCGCCGACCGAATACTTCAGGTCGGGATAACCCTTGAACCCGAGCTTCTGGCTGAACTTGACCACGCTCGACTGGCTGATGCCCAGCGCGCTCGCCAGCTGCTGCGAGGAATAGTCGCGCAGCAGGTGCGCGTTCTCGAGCACGAAGTCGGCGATGCGACGCTCGATCGCCGACATCTGGTCGCGCTCGGAACGGATCTTCAGCAGCGGCGACATCGGGCGCGCCGCTTCAGACCGAGAGCGGTTCGAGGCCGCGGATCTCGCGGATGCCCAGGCCCGGCGCATCGCTGATCGAGATTTCCGATTCGTTGAACGTCACCCCCCCGTCGACCGGGTCGAACGCGCACAGCGACGGCCCGTCCAGGTCGACCTTGGTGATCACGCCGGACTTCGCCACCGCCACGTGCACCGCGGCCGCGACGCTGATGCTGGTTTCCAGCATGCAGCCGATCATGCATTCGACCCCGTACAGCGCGGCGATGTCCGCGATCCGGATCGCGTTGGAGATGCCGCCGGTCTTCATCAGCTTGATGTTGATGATGTCGGCCGCGCGGGCCTTGATCAGGTCGATCACCTCCAGCGGCCCGAACACGCTTTCATCCGCCATCACCGGCGTGTGCACGCGGTCGGTGACGTACTTCAGGCCGTCGATGTCCTGCGCCTTGACCGGCTGCTCCAGCAACTCCAGGCGCACCCCGGCGTCTTCCAGCGACTGCATCGCGTAAACCGCCTGCTTGGCGGTCCAGCCCTGGTTGGCGTCGAGTCGCAGCAGGGCGCGGCCCTCGACCGCGGCGTAGATCGCCTTGACCCGCTCGATGTCGACGCCGATGTCCTTGCCGACCTTGATTTTCAGCGACTCGAAGCCGCGGTCCACCGCCGACAGCGAGTCGGCCACCATCTTGTCGATGTGATCGACGCTGATGGTGATGTCGGTGGTGATCACCGGCTCGCCGCCGCCCAGCATCTTGTACAGCGGGGTCTCGTAGAGCTGCGCCCACAGGTCGTAGACCGCGATCTCGACCGCCGCCTTGGCGCTGGTGTTGCGTTCCAGCGCGCCCTGGATCAGGCGCGTGATGCGGTTGAGGTTGGCGATCTCCTCGCCGATCAGGCGCGGGGCGATGAACTTGTTGATCGCCGAGACGATCGAGCCGTGGGTGTCACCGGTGATCACCGCCGTCGCCGGCGCCTCGCCGTACCCGACGTGGCCGGTGTCGGTGTGGATGCTGACGACAATGTCCTCGACCAGCTCGACCGTGCGCAGCGCGGTCTTGAACGGCGTCTTGAGCGGAACCCGCAGCATGCCGAAGCGGATGTCGGTGATCTTCATTGCGTCGCCTTGTGTGATGGGATACCAGGCCGGACGGGACGGTCAGGGCCGGATGCGCTGGATGTTGGTGATGCGGTCGACGTAGGTCTGCGAGGCGTTGAACCGCAGCGGCGTGAGCGGCGTCACCGACACCCCGTTGAGGTGGCCGCTGACCAGCTTGCCGTCCGGGCCGAGCCAGCTGCCGCCGTTGGTGTCGTGGATGACATAGGGCATGCCGTTGTCGTGCCCGATCACCATCATCACGTGGCCGGGGATGTAGACCAGGTCGCCCACCTGCAGGTCGGCGACGGCGTCCATGCGCTTGTCGCGGCTGTCGGCGGTGTCGAAGGCGAGGCGGTTCAGCGCCGGACTCACGCCCTGGTCGCGGGTGTTGCGCGGCAGCAGCACGCCGAAGCTGCGGTAGACCTCGGACACGAAGCCGCTGCAGTCGCGGGTGCCGTACGAATGCCCCCAGCCGTAGCGTTCGCCGAGGAACTTGAAGGCCTGCCGGATCAGGTTGGCGCGGGTGAGCGGCAGGTAGTCGGGCGCGACGTCGGCCGTGCGCGGCAGCAGCGCGGGCACGATGCGCAGGTTGCCATCGCCATTGCGCACGGGCAGCTCGACCACGTGCGAGGTGTAGGCGGCCTGGCCGTTGACGGTCTTCGTCCCCGGCCAATCGCGCAGCACCGGCACGCGCACGCCCATGTCCAGCTGCAGGTTCGAGACCGCGGGCAGGTCGGGGGTGAACGCGGTGCGCTCGTGCGCGCCGGTGACCACCAGGTACGGCACCTTGCGGGTATAGGAGAACACCTGGGTCTTGCTCCCTTCGGCCACGGCCTGCTTCTCGATCCAGGCCGCATAGAGGTTGCCCACCACGAACCACCACTTCCGGTCGCGGCTTTCGTGCACGATCGCCACCGGCGTGCCGGGGAAGAACGCGCTTTCCTGGAAGCGGTCGATGTCGGTGTCGTCAACGCTGCTGAATACTCGCGTCGTAGTCGGGAAGGTGCGCAGGTCCGCGCGCCGGACGACCAGACCGTAGCGGGTCTTCTGGGTCTTGGGGATCGCCTTGAGGTTCAGGGCGTCCATGAGCCCGTCGAGGGTCTTCTTCGCGACCGGCTTGCCCTGGTCGTCGTACAGCGCCTTCGACGGCCGCGACGACAGGTCTTCGATCCACTCGCGTACTTGCGCGCCATCGAGTTCCGCCGGCAGGCCCTCGACATCGTGCAGCGAGGGATCTTGTTGCTGCAGCTTGCGGTTCTGCGACGCGATCGCGCCACGGTCGAGGATGACCCGGTCGGCCTGGCGCTGCCGGCCCACCCAGTAGTCGGGCGTGAGCTGGGTGGTGTCGACGCCGATCACGCCCGTCGGCTGCGGCGCCACGCGCGCATCGGCCTGCAACGCCGGCACGCCCGCGAACAGGCCCAGCAGGGCGGCAAGGAGGAAGGTGCGCTTCATCGGATCGATCCCGCGTCAATGAATGGAAGGGCAGTGTCCGCGACCTGCGCGAAGACCGGCGTGCACGGTGCCGGAACGTGCCCTGCCGATCGCGCGCACAACGCCCCATCGTGTTTCTTGCACTGCAGCATGGACTTCCCCCGACGCGCATGCGGCGCGCCTGTCGCGAGCATCATGGAATACATATTTCTTCCTGCGCAAGTTTTTCGAATAAATTATTGACGATGGTGGGGGCGCATGTTACACAGCCGTGACGGTCGGCAGATGCAGCGGGGCGGGGAGCGGCGTGTATTTCACCTTGATCCATCCGGTTCGAACGCTGTCGATCCCGTCGGCCACGATGGGCCGCCGCCCGCGGCTACGGCTGGCCACCTGCATGCTGTCGGTGGTGCTCGCGTGCGGCTTGGCGACGGTGCATGCGGCGCCCGCTTCGCCCTCGGCGGAGCAGGTATCGGCACTGGTGGACGCCGGCGACTTCAGGGCCGCCGAAGCCGGCATCGACGAGGCGCTGCAACAGGCCAAACTGTCCTCGGGTGAACGACGTGCCTACGCCTTCCAGCGTGAGCGCATGCGCCGCATCCTGCTCGACTTCACGCTTGACGAAAGCGACGTCCAGGCGCGGGTGCGCAAGCAGATCCCGGACCTGACCGACGCCGAGTTCGCGAAGTGGAACGCGGCCGGGCTGTTCGAGCGCATGGTCATCGATGGCCGCACCCTGTACTTCAACCGTTCGCCATCCAACCTGTTCCGGCTGAGCAAGGAGGCGGTGGCGCGCCGCGATCCGAAGTTGCCGCCGATCGGCGACGGTCCGATGGAATCGCTCAGCGCGCAACAGGTCGCCATCCGTGATGCGGCCTTGGCCGAGCACAGGAGCAGCGTGCTGCCCTTGCGGCTGCGCATGACCCAGAAGCTGACCGTCGATGCCGACGCGGTGCCCGCCGGCGAGACCGTGCGCGCCTGGATTCCGTATCCGCAGGCGATTCCGGGCCATCAGGAAGACATCGTCTTCGTTGCCAGCGCGCCGGCCGCGCACGAGATCGCGCCAGAAACGGCGCCGCAGCGCACCGTGTACCTGGAGCGGCCTGCCCGGGCCGGTGCGGCGACCGAATTCTCGGTCACCTACGAGCTGACGATCCTCGGCCAGTACCACGCCATCGACCCCGACAAGGTGGTGGCGACCGATATCACGCCGGAACTCGCGCCCTACGTCGCCGAGCGCGCGCCGCACGTGGTGTTCACCGACGCGATGCGCGAGTTCTCGCGCAGGGTCGTGGGCGACGAAACCCGTCCCTATCGGATCGTGCAGAAGCTGTTCGCCGCGGTGGACGAGATCCCGTGGGCGGGCGCGCGCGAGTATTCGACGATCTCCAACATCAGCGACTACGCGCTGCATGCAGGCCATGCCGACTGCGGCCAGCAGACGCTGCTGCTGATCACGCTGCTGCGCATGAACGGCATTCCCGCGCGCTGGCAGTCCGGCATGGTGTTCAGCGACGGGGACTACAGCAACATCCATGACTGGGGCCAGGTCTACCTCGCGCCCTATGGCTGGGTGCCGATGGACGTGACCACCGGCCGGCTGGCCGCTGACAAGGACACCGGCAACGACCCGTCGATGGAATGGTTCTACCTGGGCGGCCTGGACAACTGGCGCATCGCCTTCAACCAGGACTGGGACCAGCCGTTCCAGCCGCCGAAGAAGCACTTCCGTTCCGACGACGTCGACTCCCAGCGCGGCGAAGCCGAATGGGACGGCGGCAACCTGTATTTCGACCAGACCGGCTACGACTTCGAATGGCAGATCCTGCCGGCGAAGTCCGCACCGACACAACGCTGAACCACCGACTTCAACAACCGCATCCACAGCATCGACGGGGAGAGGGAAATGAGCAACGAGCGGAATCTGCGCAAGCGCGCGCTTTGCATGGCGATGGGGATCTGCCTTGCTTCCATGGCATCGGCGCCGGTATTGGCGCAGAGCGTGACCGGCGCGGTCGCCGGGCGTGCGGAGGCGGGCCAACAGGTGACAATCAACAATCCTGCGACGGGATTGACGCGTTCGGTGACGGTGGGCAGCGATGGCAACTATCGCATCGGCCAGCTGCCCCCGGGCGATTACACTCTGAGCACGGGGTCGGGTGAGCCGATTTCGGTCGGCGTGTCCATCGGCGGCACGACGACGGTCAATCTGACCGGCTCCGGCGCGGTGGACCTGGCCGCGGTACAGGTGGTCGGCTCCCGGGTCATCAACCGGGTGGACGTGCGTTCGACCGAGTCGGCAACCAACATCAGGCGCGAGGAGATCGCGCGGATGCCGGTCGACCAGAGCCTGACGTCGGTCGCGCTGCTGGCGCCCGGGGTGGTGTCCTCCGCCGCGAGCTTCGGTGGCCTCAACTTCGGTGGTTCGTCGGTTGCCGAGAACGTGGTCTACATCAACGGCCTCAACGTCACCGATCCGTACCGCCGCCAGGGCTTCTCCTCGGTGCCCTTCGGGTTCTACGAGGAATTCCAGGTCAAGACCGGTGGGTACTCGGCCGAGTTCGGCCGCAGCACCGGCGGCGTGATCAATGCCGTGACGCGCTCGGGCACCAACGACTTCCACGCCGGCGCCGAGTTCACGATGGAACCCAACGCCTGGTCCTCGCCCGCGAAAGACCGCTTCTACAAGGACGGCGATGTTGTCGAGCGTGATCGGACCAGTCGTGATGGCGCATCGTTCTACAAGGCGAATGTCTGGGCGTCCGGCGCCCTCATCCAGGATCGCCTGTTCTTCTTCGGCATGTACGAACAGCGCGACAGCAATCCGCGGGACATTGACACGGTCGAGGCCTGGTATACCGACAGCAACAACGACTTCTGGGGCGGCAAGCTCGACTGGCAGATCAATGACAGCCATCTGCTGTCGCTGCTGGCCTTCTCGGACAAGTCCGAATCGGACACGCTCAAGTACGATTACGACTGGGATACCGCAACGCGGGGTGCGGCGCAGGGAGGAAGCGTCGCGGGCTCCGGTGGTGACAACTGGTCGCTGACCTATACCGGCAACTTCACCCAGAATTTCGTCGCCAAGGCGATGTACGGCGTCAACAAGCGCAGTTCCGATAGTTTCAGCCAGTGGGACCCCTACTGCAGCATCCTGGATCGCGACGGTACCTACACTGCGATTTTCGGTCCGAAGACCATGCGCGAAGGTTGTGCCCCGAGCACCAGCGGAATCAGCTACAGAGACGACAAGCGAGAGGCTGCGCGCCTCGACTTCGAGTGGACGCTTGGCGACCACCTGCTGCGCTTCGGCGCCGACCAGGAAGTCATGGACTCCACGACTTCCGCCCTCTACCCCGGCGACGGCGTGCGTTACAGGTTAATGGGCATGCCGGACGATGCGACGCCGGACGAGCGTACCCTTCCCAACGGCGCCGTGGTCCCGGTTGGCGTCAACGCCTACCTGGACGGTCGTTACAAGGTCACCGGCGCCCCGGTCAGCACCAAGGCGCAGGCGATCTACATCGAAGACAACTGGAACGTGACGCCCAACCTGCTGTTGAACCTGGGCGTTCGTGCCGACATGTTCGAGAACACGCTCGCCTCTGGCGTCACCTTCGCCAAGGCCGACTTCAGCGACATGGTCTCGCCGCGCCTGGGCTTCAGCTGGGACATCATGGGCGACGGCACCACCAAGCTGTTCGGTAACGCAGGCCGCTATTACATCCCGCTGACCAACAAGCTCACCGATTACTTCGGCGGTGGCACCATCGACGAGCACACGTACTACGTGCTGGACGGCTGGGAAGAGCGGATCGATCCGATCCTCGGCACCCCCTACCTGTATCCGATCATCGGCGAGCAACTCGGCCCGGTGAACACGGAAGGCAACGCGCCCGCGCCGGACGACGTCCGCACGGCGGTGGCGCGCGACCTGAAGCAAGTGTTCCAGGACGAGTTCATCATCGGTTTCCAGCAGGCGCTCAGCCAGGCCTGGTCGTGGGGCGTGAACGCGACCTATCGCAAGATGACGCGTGCGGTGGAAGACGTGAGCATCCGGCACGTGGAGGGATGCCCGTGGTACTCGGGCGACTGGCCCATCCTCAATCCCGGCGAGACCAACACGCTGTGGTGTCCCGATACCGAACAATGGGTGACCTTCGACAACTCCGAGGACGGTTACATCACGTCCGGCAGCGGCATCGTCATGGGCTACAAGCGGCCCCGGCGCACCTACAAGGCCGTGGAGTTCCAGCTCGACCGCGCGTGGGACGACAAGTGGGCGCTGAATGTCAGCTACCTGTGGTCCAAGTCCGACGGCAACATCGAAGGGCCGGTGAACTCGGACACCGGCTACAACGACACCAGCCTGGTGCAGTACTACGACCATCCGGCCGTGAACGAGCGCTACGGCCCCACGTTCAACGACTACCGCCACCAGATCAAGATCCGCGGCAGCTACAAGTTCAACGATATGTGGAGCGTCGGCAGCACCCTGTCGGTACGCTCCGGCGGTCCGATCACCGCCTTCGGCGTTTCCTGGCCCGATGACAACCGCACCGCGGGTGGACCCAGCGAATACTCCGGCGGCGGTTCCGGCTGGCTGTGCGAATCCGGCTGCGGCGACTGGTCCACGCGACAGCTGGTCTACACGGAGAAGGGGGCGTTCGGCCGCATGCCGTGGGTCACCGACCTCGGCGCCAGCGTGATGTGGACGCTGCCCTCGGACAGGATCGACCTGAAGGCGCGCTTCTCGGTCTACAACCTGCTCAACCAGCAGACCAAGATCAACGTGCATTCCCGCTACGAAAGCACGCCCGGCAACATGATGCCGCACTTCGGCGAAGCAAAGGCCTGGCAGTCGCCGCGCTACATGCAACTCGTGGTGACCTGGAACTTCTTCTGATCTCCTCCCATGGGCGGCCCGCGTGTCGGGCCGCCCTTTTTTTTTGCCCGAGCGCGCGGCAGGATGGCCACGCCCGATCGAGGACGCCTGCCATGAAGCCACTTCGTCATTCCCTGTCCGCGATGTCGGTTGTCCTGCTCGCGGCGTCGATGGGGTTGTCGCCGGCGCTGGCGGCTGGCCCGTCCGTCGACAAGGCCGCCATCGACCAGGCGTTCGACGACACCATCGCGCGTTACCACCTGCCGGGGCTGGCGGTGGGAATCGTCGAGGACGGCGAGGTCGCCTACACCCGTACCGCCGGCGAGCTTGCCGCGGGCGACGGCGAGAAGATCGACGCCGACACGCTGTTCAAGATCGCCTCCAACAGCAAGGCGATGACCACCGGGCTGCTGGCACGTCTCGTCGATGCCGGCAAGCTCGAGTGGGACGACCCGGTAACGAAGTACATGCCGGACTTCCGCATGTTCGATCCCTGGGTCACGCGAGAAATGCAGGTGCGCGACCTGCTGATCCACAACAGCGGGCTGGGCGCGGGTGCCGGCGACCTGATGCTGTGGCCCGAGCCCAACCATTTCAGCCGCGCCGACGTGATCCACGGCCTGCGGTACCTGAAGCCGACATACAGCTTCCGCTCGCGCTACGCCTACGACAACACGCTGTACATCGTCGCCGGCGAGGTGGCGGCCGCTGCCGGCGGGGCGCCTTACGAAACGCTGGTCAGGCGTGAACTGTTCGGCCCGCTGGGCATGGACCGCTGCCAGGTGGGCGAATGGAACCGCGACGCGGTGGGCAACATCGCCCAGCCGCACGCGCGCCGCGATGGCGTGAATGTCGTCACCAACGAAGACGGCGCGGTGATTCCGGACGTGCCGATGATGGCCGCCGGCGGCATCCGCTGCAGCCTGCGCGACATGCTCGCCTGGGCGACGATGTGGCTGGAGCCGGAGACCTCGGGCCTGGTCGATGGCAAGCCCTGGCTGTCGCCGGAGCAGCGCGAGGCGGTGTGGACGCCGCAGACGATCATGCCGCTGTCGCGGCGGATGCGCGAATGGGACGACAGCCATTATTCGGCCTACGGCTACGGCTGGCGCCTGGCGGATGTGGACGGGACCCAGAAGGTGTCGCACACCGGCACGCTGTCGGGCATGTACTCGGCGCTCACGCTGCTGCCGCAGAAGCGCATCGGCTTCGTGATCCTGATCAACGCCGATGCCGACGACGCGCGCACCGTGCTCAACCAGGTGCTGGTCAAACAGTTCACCGCGCCCGCGCAGCGGCGCACGGTGGCCCATTACGCCGATG
Organism: Luteimonas notoginsengisoli; assembly: GCF_042648885.1. NCBI lineage: Bacteria > Pseudomonadati > Pseudomonadota > Gammaproteobacteria > Lysobacterales > Lysobacteraceae > Luteimonas > Luteimonas notoginsengisoli. The sequence continues at coordinate 797,350 of NZ_JBHRYF010000001.1, forward strand.
CGCTCGACCGCGATGCGCGGGTTGCGAAGCAGCAGCGCCCGGTGCCCGATACCTCGTCACGCCGGCCGGCCAAGGCCGCGGGCATGGCCGGGCAGCTCGGCGTCTATCGCGATCCCTGGTTCGGCGACGTCTCGATCTGTCCCGTCGCCGACGGCGTGCGTTTCGCTTCGGTGAAGTCGCCGCTGATGGTGGGTGATGTGATGCGCGCGGGCAACCGCCTGCTGGTGCAATGGCAGGGCAGCGGCGCCGACACCGAGCCGTGGCTGGAGTTCGGGCCGGAGACGGTGTCCCCGATGACCCTGGAGATGTCGAAGATCGACCCCGACGCCGACTTCAGCAGCGACTTCGAGGACCTGTCGTTCGTGCGCGTCGGTGACTGCCCGCGGAGCCAGGCGCCATGACGGTCCGCCTCGCGTGGTGCGCGCTGATCCTCGCGGCCACGGGCTGCGCTTCGACGCCACCGCCGGCCATATCGCCTGCAACCGATGCGGAGTCCGCCGGCATGGTCGACATCCGCGCACTGGTGCCGGACATGCGCCTCGACATCCGTTACGCCGGCAGCCACAACTTCGTCGGCATGCCAATCAACGGTTACGAGGCGCCGCGCTGCTACCTGCTTCGCCCCGTGGCGGAGGCCCTGCAGCGTGTGGAACGGAGCCTGCGCGCGCGCCACCGGCGCCTGCAGATCTTCGACTGCTATCGCCCGGTGCGGGCCGTCCAGCATTTCACGCGCTGGGTGCGCGATCCGAACGACCAACGCAACAAGGCCGAGTTCTATCCGACGCTGGACAAGAGCGAGTTGATGCCGGGCTACATCGCCGAGCACTCCGGCCACAGTCGTGGCGCGACGCTAGACCTGACCCTGATGCAGTGCGACGACAACGATGCCGGCTGCTCGCCGCTCGACATGGGCACCGGCTTCGATTACTTCGGCGAACTGGCGCATACCGATTCGCCGAACGTGAGCGCCACGCAGCGCGGCAACCGCCTCCTGCTGCGTGACGCGATGCAGGCGCAGGGCTTCGGCAACTACGCGGACGAATGGTGGCACTACACGCTGCGCCCCGAACCGGATCCGCGCACCGCGTACGACTTCCCGCTGCGCTGAGCGTCCCCGGGCTGCCCCGGCACACGCGGCGCGAGGGGCAGGGCCTGTCTTCTTCCGGATTCGGCCGCGGCGCCAGCGCTCCGCCGCATCCGGCATCTGCCCGAACGCCGCATGGGCCGCCTCAACCCCGATCCGGCGTTGATATCGAAGCCTGCCGACCCGTTGTGCCGACGACGCGATCCCGGCTACTCGACCTCATCTGCCGGACATTGCGACGCACCGCACGGTTCAACGGGCCGCAGGCCGCTATTGGCACACTACTTGCAAGCGTTCTGCCGGGAATCCATCGGTCCTGGAGGCGATTGGTGAAAACGCCGCACGACAAAGCCAGGCAGGGCCATGCCCGCCACGCAGCCGGTCAGCCTGCTGTCCTGGCCATGTTGGTTCCAACGAGGTCGACGATCTCGTCGAGCGTCGGGTTCCGGGGCAGGTCCATGGTCTCGAAGGTGAAGTCCAGCTTCGATTCGATATCCAGCATCAGGTCGACCAGCAGGATCGAATCGATGCCGATGTCGTTCTGCCGGGTCTGGCCATGCAGCGTGGCGGGGTCGACGTCGAACCGCTCGTGCATGAGCGCCTTCAGTGCCTCAAGGATCTCCGCCCTGTTCATGGTCGCCTCCGCGGCGGTCGTGGGTGGACATGCAAGAATTGGCCGGTCGCGCCGGCCCATGGACGGGCGCTATGGTACGAATGGCCGCTCCATCATATCAGCGCACTGCTGGGCAAACGGCTAATGGACAAGCTCGACCACATGGAAATGCAACGCAACGTCCGCGCCCAGGCCGTGCTCCGGGCACGGTTCGGCCTGCCGGTGTCGCTGGTGATGCTGGTGGCCACCTTCTTCTGGGCGCCCACGCACCAGGGCAGCACGTCGGCGGTCGTGGTCGGCATCGTGACCGCCTATGTGCTGTACATCGTCGCCGCGCTGCATTTTTCGTCGAAGTGGCGATCGCTGTCGGCGCGCGACCTGGTGCTGATCACCGCGATCGCCGATCCGTTGATGCTGTCGGGCTGGCTGTTCATGGCCGGCGAGTCGTCCACGCTGCTGGTCGGCTTCTACCTGTTCACGATCCTGGGGTTCGGCTTCCGGATCGGGCCGATGGCGATGCACCTGTGCCAGGTCACCTCCCTGGTGGGCTTTTCGCTCGTCGCCCTGGTCTCCCCGGTCTGGTCTGCGCATCCGTTCTTCGCGCTGTCCCACGTCGTGCTGCTGATCGTCGTGCCGCTGTATGCCGCGTCGCTGATGCGCAAGTTGCAGATGGCCAAGGCGCTGGCGGAACGCGAAAGCCAGGCCAAGTCGCAGTTGCTGGCCAACGTCAGCCATGAGCTGCGCACGCCGCTCACCGGGATCGTGTCGTCGGCCCAGCTGATCGAGGTCGAGACCGGCGACCGCGCGATCGCGGACCGCGCGCGCGCCATCCTGGCGATGGCGACCTCGCTGGACGGCGAGATCAAGCAGTTGCTCGACCTGTCGAAGGTCGAAGCGGAGGCCGCGGACACCGACGCGATTCCGTTCGACCTGCGCCTGGCCACCGGCCACGTGATGCGTGCGCTGGCCCCGATCGCGGCCGTCAAGAACCTGCGGCTCGAACTGGACCTCGACCCCGCGCTGCGCGCGCCGGTGATGGGCCGGCCACAGGACCTGATCAGCGTGCTGATGAACCTCGCCGGCAACGCGGTGAAGTTCACCCACGAGGGCTCGGTGGTCATCCGCGCGCGCCTGGTGGAGGAGCGCGCGGGCAGCTACCGGATCCGGTTCGGGGTGCAGGACACCGGCATCGGGATCCCGGCGGACCTCCAGTCGCGGATCTTCGAGCCGTTCTTCCAGGTCGAAACCGGCCCCAGCCGCCGCTACAGCGGCACCGGCCTTGGCACCACGATCGCGAGGGAGCACGTCCGGAAGATGGGCGCCACGCTGAACGTCGAGAGCACCGAGGGCCAGGGCTCGCAGTTCTGGTTCGAGGTCGACCTCAGGACCGTTGCCAGCCAGCCCGAGGCGCAGGCGGGATCCGCGGCGCCTGCATCGGTCGCGGCGCGGCGGATCCTGATCGCCGACGACAACGCGCTGAACCTGGACCTGATGAAGGAGATGCTGCTGAAGGACGGCCACGAGGTGGTCGCCGCCACCAGCGGCGAACAGGCGCTGGTCGCACTCGGGGACGACCGCTTCGATGTCGTGTTCCTCGATTTCAACATGGAGGACATCGATGGGCTGACGGTGTTCCAGACCTACCGGTTCGGGCGCGTCGAAACGGCCCCCACGTTCTTCGTGACCGCCGATGCCACCACCGGCACGGCGGACAAGCTGCGCGACGCCGGTGCGGCGGGCGTGATCCACAAGCCGGTCACGTTCGGCAAGCTCAGGGACGCGATTTCGGGGCTGTCGCCGTCCACCGAGGCCGCGGCTGGCGGGGCGCCCACGCGCGAACCGCGCAGGGCGGTTTCGCAGATCAAGGCGGTTCCGGTCGAATACCTCGATCCGGAGGCGCTGGAGAACTTGCGCGAGATCCGCGACACGCCCGAGTTCCTGTTCAAGATGATTTCAGAAGGCATGGCCGACATCGAAACGATCGCGGCCGACCTCATGGCCGCGATCCGGTCCGAAGACCTGCCCGGCGTCCACCGGCACGCCCACGCCATGCGCGGCGTGGCGCTGAACATCGGCGCGATCCGACTGGCCGCGCTGGCGGACAGGCTGATGAGCGTCACCTCGAGCGCCTTGACCGGACAGGCCGGGCGCTGGATGGTCGACCTCGGGGAAACGACCAGCCGCAGCCTCGAGGCGCTCGATGCGCTGAAGCTCACCTTCGGGCTACCGGGCGTGGCGAAGTCCAGGTAGCCCGGCGTCCCCGCCTCAGGTACAGCCGCCGCCCTCCGCGTCAGGCCGCGAGCACCCGGCGGTCCGAGGCTTCGCGTTGCTGCAGCATCACCAGCATGTCCAGGGTGCGCAGTTCGTCGTCCGACAGACGCATCGCCGTTTCCACCCAGTCGTCGACGATCTGCACGCCGTGTTCGTGGTTGAGCGGCGCCTGCCGATAGCGGCTCTGCTGGACCTTCATCCTGGCCTTGAGGCGCGAGGCATGCTGCTGGATGTAGCGCTCGACCGCGAGTTCGCCCTGTCCCTGCGGGCAGAGTTCATCGATCAGGCCCATGTCGAACAGCTCGCGCGCGGTATAGATCTTCTTGTTGGTCATCATCCTCTCGGCCTGGCGCGCGCCGACCACGTTGGCCAGCAGGCCCATGGCGCCGGTGCAGGGGAACAGGCCGAACATGATTTCCGGAAAGCCGAACGTGCTCTGTTCCTCGGCGACCAGGTGGTCGGTGCTCAGCGCCAGCTCGAAGCCGCCGCCCAGCGCCCGGCCCTGCACCAGCGCGATCGAAGTCGTCCGGTCCTTGATCTGCGCCGCCCACGAGAACAGCAGGGTCAGGCAACGCATCGAGTAGTCGTGCAGCCGCGATGCATCGGCGCGCTGGATGCACTGCCGGAAGAACTGCAGGTCGCCGCCCATGCTGAAGTATTCCGGATGCCGCGACTGGATCACGGTGTACGGCAGCGGCGACCGGTCGCCGGAGGACGACAGCACGTTGCCCTCCGTGCGCAACGCGTTGACGAGGTTCTGCAGTTCGTCGACGAGCGCGGGGGTGAAGTTCTGCAGCCCGGTCCGTCGGTCGATGCCAAGCGTCACCCACAGCGTGTCCATCGCCAGGTGGCGCACTTCGGTGCCGACGCGCCGCGCATCCGTGCGGGCTTCGAACAGGATCGGACTGGGATTGAGCTGGCTCATTTCGGTGCCTCGGTGTGGTGATGGCGATGGAACGGCAGGTTTAGCCGGGATTGCGGGAAACGATCAGTGCGACGTTGGTGCCGCCGAACCCGCACGAGAACGAAAGTGCGTGGTCGAGTTCGACGTCCCGAAGGGGAACGGGGCCGACGTGGTTCAACTTGCAGCGCGGGTCCATCTCGCCCATGTGGGCCGAGGCGGGCAGGACGCGGTTGCGCATCGAAAGCAGGGTGATCACGAATTCCAGCGCGCTGGTCGCGCCCAGCAGGTGGCCGTGCACCGCCTTGGTCGAACTGACGCGCGTCGCGTCGTCGCCGTCGCCGAACACCGCGCGGATGGCCGCGGATTCGATCACGTCGCCTCCGTCGGTGGCGGTTGCGTGGGCATTGAGGTATCCGATGTCGCGCGGTTGCAGCCGCGCGTGGTCGAGCGCGGCCTGCAGCGAGCGGACCTGGCCCTCCGCCGCAGGCATGCCGATGTGGTGCGCATCACTTGATATGCCATATCCGGTCAGGTAACCGTGAATCGTGGCGCCGCGCCGTTCGGCGTGGCTGGCCGCCTCCAGCACCACGAACGCCGCGCCTTCCCCCAGCACCAGGCCGGTGCGGTCCCTGGAGAAGGGCTTGCAGGTGCGGGAGACGTCGTCTCCGTCCGGCCCGCTCATCGCGCGCGTTCCGCTGAACACGCCCAGGACGCCGGCGGTGAGCGGCGCTTCGGCGCCGCCGGCGACGGCCACGTCGAGGTAGCCGTCGGCGATCGCGCGCGCGGCCTCGCCCAGCGCCACGCCCGATGAGCCGCACGCGCTGGCATGGGTGACCACGGGCCCGAAGATCTTGTGCCGGATCGCGATCTGCGCCGCGCCGGCGTTGGACATGATCGCCATCGCGGCGAACGGACGCGCCGCCTGCTTTCCTTCGACCAGCAGCTGGCGTGACCATTCCAGCGTCGCCGCGGCGCCGCCGTTGACGTTGCCGTAGTACAGGCCGGCCCGCTGGCCGAAGTCGCTGAAATCCTCGATCCCGGCCTCGAGCAGCGCCTGTCGCGCGGAGACGATGGCGAGCTGCTGGCAGCGGTCGAGGAACGGCAGTTCCAGGCGCGTGAACGCGTCGGCGAAATCCTGCTTGACCACGCCGGCGGCAAACTCCCGGGGCGTCGGCGGCGTGGTGATCCTGTCGATGCCCGACCGGGCCGTGCGCAGTGCGTCGACCACGCCCTCGACGTCGAGGCCGATCGGCGACAGCACACCGACGCCGGTGATGGCGACGGCTTCCTTTTTCATGCATTTCCCCTGGCGAATGCGAGCCGCGTGGCGTGAGACTACCCCTAGATGCGCCAAATCTCATCGTCGGCGTATCGCACCGGTGCGGCGGGACTGGTCCGGAGCCCGCAGCGGTCGCCACGGCGGCAATCAGGCGCAAGGAGCGGAGGTGCGGCTGCACCGTTGCGCGCGGAGTCAGAACTGTCGGTGGCCGGCTGGACGCGGCTGCATACCAATGATCCGTGTGCTTCGCCCGGCTGCAGCGGGGCTGCGAACCACCAACTGTCAGGCACGAAAAAGCCGGCGCTTGGCCGGCTTCGTCGACTGCTGGACCCGACGGATCGGGATGGTGGAGCGGAGGGGGATCGAACCCCTGACCTTCGCGATGCGAACGCGACGCTCTCCCAGCTGAGCTACCGCCCCACGAGGTTGCGGATTATACGGACGAGTCCGCTCCGAGGCCAGAACCTCCGGCGGCGGGCGGAAGCAGGGGAGCCAGCGCCGGTTCGAGTTCGGCCCGGCGCCAGCCCGACAGCGGGCCCGGCCAGCCGTCGGCCGTGTCGGCGCCGAGCAGCTGTTCCAGCCAGCGCCGCGATGCCAGCACGCCGTCGGGCAGGCCGAGTTCGGCGCTGCGCGCGGCGGTGGCTTCCTGCAGCCGCCGCAGGACCTGCTTGTCGCGGTCCTCGTTGCGCGGTTCGGGCGCATCGGCTTCGTCGTCGAGCGACGTCTGCAGGGCCTCCCAGATCGCCTCGCCGAGCTTGCGCGGCGCCTTGGGGTTGGCGTCGAGCTGGCGCTGCAGCTGCGTGGGGTGGGCGGCCGGTTCGCGCGCCAGCAGCACCGCCAGTTCATTGTCGAGGATCCAGCTGCGCGGTCGGTCGGCGCGGCGTGCGTACGCTTCGCGCCAGCGCAGCAGCCGCAGCAGGCGCACGCGCGCGGCTTCGTCGAGGAATTGCGCGGCGCGCAGCGACAGGTGCGGCCAGCGGTCGCCCTCGTCGCGTTCGGCATTGGCGACCATGCGCGCGCAATCCTCCTGCAGCCATGCGTCGCGGCCGAGCTCGACCAGGCGCGCGTCGAGCGCATCGTGCACCGCGAACAGGTGGCGGACGTCGTCGGCGGCGTATTCGAGCTGCGACGGCGACAGCGGTCGGCGCAGCCAGTCCGAACGGGTCTCGCCCTTGGCGAGCGCCACGTCCAGCACGTCCTGCACCAGTCGCTGGTAGCCGATGCCGGCGGCGATGCCCGCAAGCGCGGCAGCGGCCTGGGTGTCGAACAGCGGCTGCGGCACCACGCCGCAGGCGTGCTTGAACGCGACCAGGTCCTCGCTGGGGCTGTGCATCACCTTCAGCACCGAGGTGTCGGTGAGCAGCGGTCGCAGCGCATCGGTGATGCCGGGAGCGAGCGGATCGACCAGCAGGATGTCACCGTCGTCGCCCAGCGCGATCTGCACCAGCGCCAGTTGCGGCCAGTAGGTGCGTTCGCGGATGAACTCGGTGTCCAGGCCGACGCGCTGCGGGCGTCGGGCGATGCGGTTGTCCAGTTCCGCGGGGTCGGTGATCCAGTCAGGCACGGTGTCGGCGTTCGAAAGCGGTGGTCGCAGCCTAACGGTCGCAAGCGGGCAGCGGCAAATGCGCGGTGACCCGGTGCCGCCCGGGCGCCTGCCAGGACCGGCGGCGATGGCGTAATCTGGCGACCCGTCCAGGTGGGTGCAGGGTTTGCGCGGAGTTTTCCGGATCATCGTCGTGGCATGGCTGCTCGCGGGTTGCACGCGCAATCCGGGGGACGCGGCGCGTGACGAGCGTTCGGCGCAGGCGGCGCAGACGCGCGCGGGCATCGTCACCATCAGCGGCGATGACGCGATTGCCGAATCTCTGACCTGGCGCCCACCGGTGGTGGAGATTCCGCCCGACGGCTTCGACGCAGCCCGCGAGCGGGCCGAGGCGGCGCTGGAAGCGGGCAAGCTGTCCGATGACGCCGAATCGGCGATCCCGCTGCTGCTCGCGCTGTCGAAGCAGGCACCGGACGACAGCAGGCTGCGCGACGACCTGGACCGCGCGCTGCGGGCGGTGATCGCCCACGGAGACGCCGCGTTGGCGCGTGCGGACGACGACATCGCCGCGTTGCGCGAGGCGCACCGGATGGCCGCCGTGGCCCGGGCCACGGATGGCGACGACGAGGCGGTGGCCGATTACCTCGAGCGGATCGACCAGGCCGACACGCTCTGGGAACTCAACCGCGACGGCGAACGCGCGCTCGCCGGCGGCCGCTACGGCGAGGACGGTGGCGGTGCGCTGGCGAAGTTCCGCGAGGCGCTGGCGCTGCGTCCCGGCCAGCCGCGCGCGATGCAGGGCCTGGCGGCGACCGAAAGCGCGATGATCCGCAAGGCCGAGGTCGCCGCGGAGCAGGGCGATTTCGAAGGCGCGAAGCGCTGGCTCGGCGTGGCGGCCAAGGTCCGCCCGGACATGTCGACCGTGCCCGACGCCATCGTCCGCATCGAGCGCATGCGCGGCGCACGCATCGCGCGCCTGCGCGACCTGGGCGTCGCGGCGCTGGGGCAGCCGGACGGCATCGCTGCGGCGCGGCGCCATCTTGCCGCGATCCTGCTGATCGCCAAACCCGGCGATCCGGTCGCGGCGGAACTGCGCGAACGCATCGACCTGGCCGAACACTACGGGCAGTTCCGTCCCGGCCAGCAGTTCACCGACGGGCTGGAACACGGCGCGCGCGGCCCGCAGATGGTGGTGGTGCCGCACGGCGGCTATCGCATGGGCGCGGAGGCCGGCGATGCGCGCGCCGAGGATGCCGAGCGCCCGCAGCACGCCGTCCGCTTCGACCGCGGCTTCGCGATGTCGATCACCGAGGTCACGGTGGGAGACTACCGCCGCTTCATCAATGCCACCGGTCGCAGGACGCGCGCGCAGCGGCGTGGCTATTCGATGGCCTACGACGAGCGCAGCGGCAACTTCGCGCGCGTCAGCGGCGTCGACTGGCGCAGCGACCATGCCGGTAACCCGGCCGGCGAGAACCTGCCGGTGCTGCACGTCAGCGCCAAGGACGCCGAGGCCTATGCGGCCTGGCTGTCGGAGCAGAGCGGTCATCGGTATCGGTTGCCGAGCGAGGCGGAGTTCGAATACGCGCTGCGCGCCGGCAGCCGCACCCGCTATCCGTGGGGCGACGGTTCGCCGCCAAAAGACGCCGGCAATTTCACCGGGGGACGCGACCGCTCGCCCACCGGGCGCCACTGGAACAACGCCTTCGCCGGCTATGGCGACGGCTATTGGGGCCCGGCCCCGGCCGGTCGTTTCGCGGCCAATCCCTGGGGCGTTCGCGGCCTGGCGGGCAATGTGAGCGAGTGGGTCGCCGACTGCTGGCATGATGGCTACCGGCGCGCACCGGTGGACGGCTCCAGCTGGCTCAACCCCGGCTGCCGGACGCGGGTCGTGCGCGGCGGATCCTGGGCCAGCGCGCCGGACCAGACGCGCTCCTCGTGGCGCGCGCCGGCGGGCGTGGACAGCACCAACGGGCGCATCGGTTTCCGCGTGGTGCGCGAAATCTAGCCACGGCAGCAGTGACAGGGAGAAGGCAAGATGCGTCAGAATCCACTCGGCGGCGGACAGGTGCAGGGCAGGCGGCGCGGATTCGGCTTCAGCCCACGGCTGCTGATCCTCGTGGCGTTCATCGTCTACGGCGCCTATTTCTATTTCTCCAACCGGTCGACCGACCCGCTGACCGGCGAGACGGTGCTGATCGACAAGAGCATTTCGCCGCAGGACGAGAAAGCGCTCGGCCTGCAGGCCTACCAGGAGATCCTGGCGCAGGAGCAGCCGGTCGACCCGAACTCGCAGATCGCGCGACAGGTGCGCGAGATCGCGCAGCGGCTGATCGTGAAGATTCCCGAAGTCGAGGATGCGCTGGCGGCCGAGCACGGGCTGGAGGCGCAGCACATCGAGGACTCGTTCGACTGGGACGTGACCGTGCTCGAGTCCGACCAGGCCAACGCGTTCTGCCTGCCAGGCGGCAAGATGGCGGTCTACACCGGCCTGGTGCCGGTGGCGAAGAACGCCGACGCGATGGCGATCGTGATGGGCCACGAGATCACCCACGCCCTGCTGCGCCACGGCGCGCAGCGCATGACCGAACAGAAGCTGGCGCAGTTGGGGCAGATGGCCGGCGCGATGAGCGGCATGGACCAGCAGCAGCTGCAGATGGCGATGGCCGTGTATGGCTACGGCCGCTCGCTGCCGTATGCGCGCAAGCAGGAGTCGCAGGCCGATGAAATGGGCCTGATGCTGGCCGCGGCCGCCTGCTACAACCCCGAGGAAGCGGTCGCGCTGTGGGAGCGCATGGGCCAGGCCGGCGGCGGCCAGGCACCGCCGGAGTTCGCGTCCACCCATCCCAGTTCCGCCACCCGCATCCAGAACCTCAAGGCGCTCATGCCCAAGGCGCAGGAATACCGCAAGCGTTTCTGCACCGGCGCGCAGTAACCGGCAAGGGCGTGCATCTTGTGGGAGCGGCTTCAGCCGCGAGCTTCCTCGCATCGTGGTCCCGCGGATCAAAAGCTCGCGGCTGAAGCCGCTCCCACGAGTCCTTCGCTGCAGACGCCGCAGTCTCAGAACGACATGAACATCCCGCCGTTGACCGGGATGTTCGCGCCGGTGATGAAACCGGCGTCATCGGCGGCCAGGAAAGCCACGGTCCGCGCGATCTCGTCGGGCTGCCCGAGCCGTCCCACCGGCACGTCCTCCACGATGCGCGCGCGGATGTCCTCGGGCATCGCCATCACCAGCGCGGTCTCGCAGTAGCCGGGCGACACCGAGTTGACGGTCACGCCCTTGCGCGCGACTTCGCGCGCCAGCGCCATCGTGAAGCCGTGCATGCCCGCCTTGGCGGCGGCGTAGTTGGTCTGTCCGAACTGGCCGGTCTGGCCGTTCACCGAACTGATGTTGACGATCCGGCCAAAGCCGCGCGCCGTCATGCCTTCGATGGCGTGCCGGCAGAGGTTGAACACCCCGTCCAGGTTGACCCGCAGCACCGCGTCCCACTGCGCGCGCTGCATTTTGCGCAAGGTGATGTCGCGGGTGATGCCGGCGGCGTTGACCAGGATGTCGAGCGCGCCGTGCGCGGCGACGATGTCTTCGACCAGCTTGCCGCAGGCATCGAAATCGGAAACGTCGCCGGCGGCAAAATGGATGTCCAGGCCGGCGGTGTCGCGGCCGAACGCCTCGATGCGATCCTCGCGGTCGCCCAGGTCGATGGCGACGACCGTGCGGCCCTGCGCTGCCAGCGACTTGCAGATGGCGGTGCCCAGCCCGCCGATGCCGCCGGTGACGGCGGCGATGCGCTTGTCCAATGCAGTCACCGGCTACTTGCCGCGCTTGGCGGTGTCCTTGGCCTTGTCGGGAGCTGGACCTGTGCGCCCCATGCCGGCGACGAGGTTTTCCTGGAAGTCCTTCCACAGCTCCATGTTGCGCTCGGTGAGCTGGTTCATCATCGACCACGGGGTCTGCCCGAGCACGCTGTCCATCTGCTGGCGGAACTGTGCCTGCTGCTCCATGAAAGTCTGCATCGAGCGGTCCAGATAAGTGCCCATGAATCCCTGCAGCGAGTCGCCGTACAGGCGGATGATCTGGCTCAGCATCTGGGTCGACAGCATCGGCTGCCCGTCCTGTTCGTGCTCGGCGATGATCTGCAGCAGCACCTGCCGGGTGAGATCCTCGCCGCTCTTCGCGTCGCGGACCTCGAAGTCCTCGCCATCGACGATCAGCTGGCGGACGTCCTCGATGGTGATGTAACTCGAAATGTCGGTGTCGTACAGGCGACGATTCGGATACTTCTTGATCACGCGCGTCTTGGTCATGGAGCAACGGCTCTAACTGATGCGTCGCTCCAGCATGGCGCAGTGCAGCAAGGGTTGCAAGAAGGCGGGCGGGGTGCGCGTGCGCGGCCTGCGGTTGCCAGAGGGAGGCTTTGGACCAGGACGGGGCGGTGGCCGCAGGGCAGCTCCCGTCGGGTTCGGGGGCAGGGTCGAGGAAGCAGGAGCAGGACCCCTGGGTCCGGACCGGGTATGCGAAACATCCGCATCCAAACGCTGTCATCCGGGCGCAGCCACTGGCAGGCCTCCGGCAATGCAGCAGATCCCTCGCTGCGCTCGGGCTGACGGCAAACGGCCGACCGTGCGCGGTAGCCATCAGTCCCCAGTCCAATCCCCCGTCCCCGGTCCCCCCCAAATGTCCAGCGCCGACTGCGCAGCTGGCTCACCACCCCATGTATTGCCCGCCATTGGCCGCCAGGTTTGCCCCGGTGATCCAGCTCGCATCGTCGGGAATGAAGAAGCTCACCGCGTAGGCGATCTCGTCGGGATTGCCGAGGCGGCCGGTCGGGATCTGCGCGACGATCTTGTTGCGGACCTCTTCGGGCACCGCCATCACCATGTCGGTCCCGATGTAACCGGGCGATACGGTGTTGACGGTGATGCCGAAGCGCGCGTTCTCCTGCGCCAGCGAGATGGTGAAGCCATGCATGCCGGCCTTTGCGGCGGCGTAGTTGGCCTGTCCGTACTGGCCCTTCTGGCCGTTGATCGAGCTGATCTGGATGATCCGGCCCCACTTGCGCTCGCGCATGCCCTCGATGACCGGGCGGGTAACGTTGAACACCGAGTTGAGGTTGGTGTTGATGACGTCCTGCCACTGGTACGCGGTCATCTTGTGGAACGTGCCGTCGCGGGTGATGCCGGCGTTGTTGACCAGGATCTCCACGGGGCCAAGCTGGCGTTCGACTTCCCGCACCATCACCTCGGCGTCCTCCGGGGTCGACACGTCCCCCCTGGACAGCGCCACGTCGAAGCCGTCGGCCCGCATTCGCGCCTGCCACTGGCGCGCCTTCTCCTCATCGCGGTAGTTGGTCGCCACCCGGTGGCCGTTCGCGGCCAGCCGCCGGCAGATCGCCGTCCCGATTCCCCCGGTGCCGCCCGTCACCAAAGCCACGCGTGCGTTCATGCCGTCTCCCATGCTGCATGGGGACCAGTTCCCCATTGCCCCGGATTCTATGCGGCGTCGATGACACAGGCGTTGTGCAACGCGGCGAGTGTCGTCGCCGACGAGGACGGGATGCGGCCGGGATCGAACGCGCGCACCGCCGCTTCGAGCGTCTCGGCCAGCGTGTCGCCCGAGGGCCATGCGCTCGGCAACTGGCCCAGCGCCGTCCATGCAGCGCGCAAGGCAGGCAGCGGGTCATCATCGTCCACGGGCAGCGCGGCCGAGGATTTCGACAGCTTGTGGCCTTGGGCGTCGACCACCAGGGGCAGGTGCGCGTAACCCGGCGACGGCAGGCCGAGCCGGCGTTGCAGGAAGATCTGCCGGGCGGTGGAGTCGAGCAGGTCCGCGCCGCGCACGACTTCGGTGACGCCCTGGGCGGCGTCGTCGACCACCACCGCCAGCTGGTACGCCCAAGGGCCGTCGGCGCGCCTGAGCACGAAATCGCCAACCTCGCGCGCGACGTCCTGTTCGATCGCGCCCTGCACCCGGTCCGTGAAGCCGATGACGGTGCCGTCGGGCACGCGCAGCCGGATCGCCGGGTCCGGACGTCGCCTGCCCGCCATGCAGGCGCGATGAACCCCGCCCCCGGCCACCAGGTCGCTGCGGCTGCAATGGCATTCAAAGGCGTCGCCGCGTTCGAGCAGATGGTCGAGCGCCTCGCGGTAGAGCGCTCCGCGCTCGCTCTGGCGCAGCACGGGCTCGTCGGACACCAGGCCGAAGCGCTGCAGCGTGCGCAGTTGTTCGTCCGCCGCGCAGGGGACCTCGCGCGGCGGGTCGATGTCTTCGATCCGTACCAGCCAGCGACCCCGCGCCTGGCGCGCCATCAGCCAGCTGCCGAAGGCGGCCAGCAGCGAGCCGAAATGCAGCGGGCCGGTGGGCGAGGGCGCGAAGCGGCCGCGGTAGGTCGAGGGAGACATCAGGTCGGAAGTCGGCGTCGGGGACAAGCGCGGGACGTCAGGCGCCAGGGACCGGGGCAGCGAAAGAATCCGGAAATCCGCACTGCCATACAGGATGCAGCGAGGCTCTGTTCATGGGCTTGATCGACCAGCCAGGCCTCGCGTCGCGAGGGGAGGGCAAAGGCGCGCACGCCGTTCGCCTGATCCCCAGCTGTCGTCACTCGAAGTCGTAGCCCATGTCCGGCCCGGCGCCGGCGAGGAACTGCCCTTCGACGTAGTCCACGCCGGCCGAGAACAGGATCGACATGCTGGCCGCGTCGCTGACGAATTCGGCGATGGTGCGGATGCCCAGTTCGCGCGCCTTGTTGGCGATCTCGCGGATGCGCTCCTGGTTGGCCACGTTCTTCGGCAGTTCCTCGACGAAGCTGCGGTCGATCTTGATCAGGTTGGGCTTGAGGTGGGCGAGCAGCTGGAACGAATCGAGCCCGGCGCCGAACTGCTCCAGCGCGATGCGGCAGTCGAGCTTGCCCATCGCGGCGGCGAACTCCTGCGCGGCCTTGAGGTGGGTGAACACCTTCGCCTCCGGCAGCTGCGCCACCAGGTACTCGCCCGGCACCCCGTGCGCGACCAGCTGCTCGCCGATGTAGCGCACCAGGCTGTCGTCGTTGAGCGACGCCTGGCTGATCTTCACCAGCAGCGTGGTCGGTTTGCCGGCGCTGATGCGCTGGCCGATCGTGGCGATGGTGTGGCCGATCACGTAGCGGTCGATTTCCCACAGCAGGCCGTGTTCCTCGGCGATCTGCAGGAAGCTCAGCGGCTTGACCAGCTCGCCGTCGCCGGCGTCCAGGCGCAGGAAGGTCTCGTAGACCGCGCCGGTGTCGCCCTGCAGGCTGATCACCGGCTGGTAGTGCAGCACGAAGTTTTCCTGGTCGAGCGCGTCGCGCAGGCGCGCGACCCAGGCCTGCACGTGCTCCTCCTCGGCGCGTTCGACCGCGCTGGGGTCGAAGATCTCGAAGCGGTTGCCGCCCACGCCGATCGACGACTGCACGCCCTGGTTGGCCTTGGCCAGGACCTGGGTGACGCTGGCGATCTTCTCGCCGATCTGCACCCCGCCGATGCTTGCGGTAATCACGCTGGAGCGGTTGCCGATCGGGAACACGTGCGAGGCGAAGGCCTCGCGGATGCGCTCGGCCAGCGCGGTGGTCTGGGCGTAGTCGCTTCCGCGAATCAGCACCGCGAGGCTGTGCTCGGAGAAGCGCGCGGCCACGGCGTCGTCGCCGATCGCGGTGCGCAGGCGCTCGGCCATGGCCGCGAGCATCGCATCGGCCGCGTCCAGACCGATCTCGTGCAGCAGCCGCTGGTGGTGGTCGGGCTCGAGCAGCAGCAAGCCGTGCTGGGCCTTGTTCTGGGCCGCGTCGGCCACCGCGTCCTCCAGCATGTGCAGGAACGTGGGGCGGTTGAGCAGGCCGGTGACCTGGTCGCGCTGGCGCAGTTCCTCCAGTTCCTGGGCCAAGCCCGGATCGAGCAGCTGCTCCTGGCGGCGGAAGATCACCTGCTGGCAGGTCTCGCCCTCGTAGGTGGCCGGTGCGAACTCCATCGAGGCCGGGAAGCCATTGCCGTCGGCGTCGCGGGCCTCCAGGTCGTAGCGTGGCGGCGGGGCGTCGCCCTTCGCCAGGTCCTTAAGCAGTTCCCTGAAGTCGTTGACGTGCTGCGGCGCGACCAGGTCCAGCAGCGACATGCCCTCGAGGTCCTCGAACGATTCGTAGCCGAACATCTCCAGGTAGGCGCTGTTGGCGCGGATGTGCATGCCCTGGTGGACATAGGCGATCGGGTCGCGCGAGGACTCGATGAGGGTGTCGCAGCGGCGCTCGGTCTCACGCACGCGCGCTTCCAGCCGGCGCAGGGCGCGCCGGCCTTCGAGGTCGTCCCACTCGCTGCGGACCGTCGCCAGCAGCTGCTGGGGCTTGTCGCGCAGGGCGATGTTGCGGGCGCCGGCGCTCTGCGCCTCGTGGAAGCTGGTGTCGTCGATGCCGTTGCTGACCGCGACGACCGGGATGTCCTTGCCGCTGGCCGCGACCGACTGCATGACCGTGGCGAAGGGCAGGTCCTTGCCCTGCTGCGCGGCCAGCACCAGGTCGATCTGCTGACCGCCGAGCATCGTGGACAGTTCGTCCTCCGAAGCCGGTCGCAGCGGCCGCACCGCGATCCCGGAATTGCGCAGGGCGCTGACGATGGCCTCGGCGTCCTCGACGCTGTCGTCGACGATCATCAGGCGCAGGGCTTGGTCCGGGTTCTTCGACATGCGGGCGTTATGCCACGGGGCGATGGGCCTAGTCTACGTGCCGCCGTCAAAGCGCGCGCTTGGAGGCATCGCCCGCGACCTCGCGCACCAGCCTGGGAACGAGATAGCCCGAGAGCCGCGCGACCAGGGCGGCGTGCAGCTGGAGCGCGTGCGCGTCGGAGACCTCGAAATGCGCGGCGCCGGCGACCCGGTCGAGCTGGTGCAGGTAGTAGGGCAGCACGCCCGCGGCGAAGCTGCGCTCGGATAGCGCCGCCAGCGCGTCGACCGAATCGTTGACGCCGCGCAGCAGCACCGCCTGGTTGAGCACGGTCGCACCGGCCGCGCGCAGCCGCGCCATGGCCGCGTCCACCGAGTCGTCGAATTCACGCGCGTGGTTGGCATGCACCACCACCGCCACGGGCCATGGCAGGCAGCGCAGCCAGTCGCCGAACTCGTCGTCGACGCGCTCGGGCAGCACCACCGGCAGCCGGGTATGGATGCGCAGGCGCCGCATCTGGGGGAGCGCGCGCAGCTGCGCGATCAGTTCAGCCAGTTTCGGCGTGGCCAGCGACAGCGGGTCGCCGCCGGACAGGATCACCTCGTGGATCGAGTCGTCGCTGCGGATTGCCCCCACCGCCTCGCGCCAGCCGCCGGCGGCTGCGGTTTCCTCGGCGTAGGGGAAATGGCGCCGGAAGCAGTAGCGGCAATTCACCGCGCAGCTGCCGGTCGCCACCAGCAGGGCGCGGCCCTGGTACTTGTGGATCACCCCGTGCCCGGCGCGCGCGGCCGCGTCTCCCACCGCGTCCAGCGTGAATCCAGCGACCGGGCGCAGTTCCTCGTCCAGCGGCAGCACCTGGCGGAGCAGCGGGTCGTGCGGATCGCCCGGTCGCATGCGGGCGACGAAGCCGCGCGGCACGCGCAGCGGGAACTGTGCGGCGGCCGCCTCGGACACTCCCGGCACACGCCCCTCAAGGCCGAGCAGGGCCAGCAGCTCGCGCGGGTCGCGCACGGCTTCGCGCCAGAGGCGCTTCCAGCCCAGGGCGTCGCGGGCGCCCGCGCCGGCCGGGACGGGCTGCAGGGCAGGGGAGGCTACGGGTATCATTCGAGGTCTGTTCCGGGGCCATTCCAGCCATGCCGGAGCCCGATCCCGACATTCTAGCCGCTGCCGCGGCTCGACCCGCCCACGATTTTCCCAGGAGTACCGATGGCCAGCTACGGCATGAACGACGTCAAGAACGGAATGAAGATCCTTGTCAACGGCGAGCCCGCCATCATTTCCGATACCGAGTACGTCAAGCCGGGCAAGGGCCAGGCCTTCACCCGCATCAAGTTCCGCATGATCAAGTCGGGCCGGGTGCAGGAAATCACCATGAAGGCGACCGATTCGATGGAGGCGGCCGATGTGGTCGATACCGACATGCAGTACCTGTACGCCGACGGCGAGCACTGGCACTTCATGAATCCGGAGAGCTTCGAGCAGGTCCAGGCCGACAAGGCCGGCATGGCCGGCGCCGAGAAGTGGCTCAAGGGTGAAGAGGACTGCGTGGTGACACTGTGGAACGGCACCCCGATCCAGGTCACCCCGCCCAACTTCGTCGAGCTGAAGATCACCGAGACCGATCCGGGCGTGCGCGGCGATACCTCCGGCGGTGGTGGCAAGCCGGCCACGCTGGAAACCGGCGCGGTGGTCCGGGTGCCGCTGTTCGTGGGCCAGGAAGAGGTGATCAAGGTCGACACGCGCAGCGGCGAGTACGTTTCGCGAGTGAAGTGACGATCGGGCGCGACGGCAGGAACCAGGACACAAGAACGAGACGAATGACCGAGAACGCCCCGGAACACTGCGACCTCCTGATCGAAGCCGGCTTCGTGGTGCCGGTCGAACCGCACGGCGTGGTGCTCGAAGACCATGCCGTGGCCGTCCGCGACGGCGCCATTGTCGCCGTGCTGCCGCGAGTGGAAGCACGGACGCGTTTCCAGGCCGCCGAGACCGTCTCGCGCCCGGACGGCGCCCTGGTTCCGGGCTTCGTCAACAGCCACGCGCACAACCCGATGACCCTGCTGCGCGGCGTCGCCGACGACCTGCCGCTGAAGGTCTGGCTGCAGCAGCACATCTGGCCGATCGAGGGCGCGGTGATCGGGCCGGACTTCGTCGCCGACGGCATCACCCTGGCGATCGCCGAAATGCTCCGCGGCGGCACGACCTGCGTCAACGAGAACTACTTTTTCCCCGACGTCCAGGCCGCGGTCTACAAGCGGCACGGCTTCCGCGCGCGCGTCGGGCTGCCGGTGATCGACTTCCCCACCGCCTGGGCGAAGAGCGACGACGAATACTTCGACAAGGCCGGCGAAGTCCACGACCAGTGGCGCGGCGACCCGCTGGTGGCCACCGCGTTCGCGCCGCACGCGCCGTACACGGTCAACGACGCGAACTTCGAACGCATCCGCATGCTCTCCGACCAGCTCGACGTGCCGGTGCACCTGCACCTGCACGAGACCGCGCAGGAGGTGCAGCAATCGCTGGAGAAGCACGGCCAGCGCCCGATCGGCCGACTGGATCGCCTGGGGCTGGTCAACGACCGCCTGATCGCGGTGCACATGACCCAGCTGACCGACGCCGAGATCCACCTGTGCGCCGAACGCGGCGTGAGCGTGGTGCATTGCCCGGAGTCCAACCTCAAGCTGGCCTCCGGCTTCTGCCCGGCCTGCGCGCTGGAGCGCGCCGGCGTGAACCTGGCCATCGGCACCGACGGCTGCGCCAGCAACAACGACCTGGACATGGTCGGCGAGACCCGCACCGCGGCGATCCTGGCCAAGGCGGTGGCGGACGACGCCGCGGCCTTCGATGCGTTCACCGCGCTGCGCGCCGCGACCCTGGGCGGAGCGAAGGCGATCGGCTTCGACCACCTGGTCGGCTCGATCGAAGCGGGCAAGCAGGCCGACCTTGCGTGCTTCGACCTTTCGCCGCTGGAAACGCAGCCGCTGCACCACGTGGTCTCGCAGCTGGTCTACGCCGCCGGCCGCCACCAGGTCAGCGACGTGTGGATCGCCGGCCAGCACAAGCTGCGCGAGCGCCAGCTGCCCGGCATGGACGTCGATGCGATCGTCGCCAACGCCAGGCAGTGGCGTGGCCGCATCGCGGCGATCGACCGCGCAACGCTATAGGCCGAGGCCACCTGCCGGAACAGCGTTCGCGCGAGCTTCGACTCTGCTTCCACCGGCAAGGCTTGCGGCCGGAGCCGTTCCCACAAGACCCTGACAGGAACACCCATGACCGTTGCGCCATCCGCCGAACCGCAGCCCAACTTCCGCCAGTCCGAACTCGACAAGTTCGCCGCGCTCGCCAATCGCTGGTGGGATCCGAAGGGCCCGCAGAAGGCGCTCCATGCGCTCAACCCGGTGCGGCTGGGCTACGTCGCCGATCGCGTCGCGCTGGGCGGCGCGAAGATCCTCGATGTCGGTTGCGGCGGCGGACTGCTCAGCGAGGCGCTGGCACGCGCGGGGGCCGACGTGACCGCGATCGACCTGGCCGACGACCTGGTCAAGGTTGCGCGCCTGCACGGGCTCGAATCGGGGGTGAAGGTCGACTACCGCGTGCAGCCGGTGGAGGGGCTGGCGACCGAACAGCCGGGCGCGTTTGATGCCATCACCTGCATGGAAATGCTCGAGCACGTGCCGGATCCGGGCGCGATCCTGGCGGCATGCGCCACGCTGCTCAAGCCGGGCGGGCGCCTGCTCGTCTCCACCCTCAACCGCACGCCGGCCGCGTTCGCGCTGGCCATCGTCGGCGCCGAATACCTGGCGCGCCTGCTGCCGAAGGGCACGCACCAGTACCGCGATTTCATCAGGCCGTCCGAGCTCGGCGCCTGGCTGCGCGAATGCGGACTGCAGCTGGAGGACGTCAGCGGCCTGATGTACGAACCGTGGCGCGACGCCGCGCGGCTCTCAAGCCGCACCGACGTGAACTACCTGGCGTGCGCGGTGAAGCCGGAAACCGGCGATGGCCTGTGATCCGGCCCGGTTCCGCCCTGCCATGAAGAGGCGGGGCGACGGGGTTTCGTTCATGGCCTCGCTTCGGTCGTTACCTGTGCGCGGCTGCCATGAAGGAAGCGCTGCGTGACCCGCTTCCCGCGCCTGGTGCTGTTCGACCTCGACGGCACGCTGCTCGACTCCGCGCCCGACATGCTGGCGGCGATCAACGCGCTGCGCGGCGAGCGCGGGGAAGCGCCCGGGACGCTGGACGCGCTGCGGCCGCACGTGTCGAAGGGCGCCCGCGCGATGATCGCGTCGGCATTCCCGCTGCTGGACGCCGATGCGCGCGAAGCGCTGGTGCGGCCGTTCCTCGACGCCTACGAACGCGAGATCGGCCTGCACGGCCGGCCTTTCGACGGCATCGAGGAGATGCTTGCCGCGCTGGAAGCCGACGGCGCGCGCTGGGGCATCGTGACCAACAAGCCCGAATACCTCGCGCGGCAGGTGCTGCCGGCGTTCGGCTGGGATGCGCGCAGCGCGATCCTGGTCGGCGGCGACACCCTCGCCGAACGCAAGCCGCACCCCTTGCCCCTGCTGCATTCGGCGCAGGCGCTCGGGGTGGAGCCGGCGCAGTGCGCCTACGTCGGCGACGACGAACGCGACATCATGGCCGCGCGCGCGGCCGGCATGCCGTCAGTGGTGGCGCTGTGGGGCTATCGCCTCGATGAAGACGATCCCGTGGCGTGGCAGGGCGACGTCATGGCCGATACCCCGCACGGGTTGACCGACCCCTTGGCCTGGCCGCGGCGGTAGCGCGTCCCAAACCGCCGGGCCAGCGCCCAGGCGCGCTCCTACAATGACGCCATGGATAACGCCGACGAATTCACCGCCAAATGGCATGCGCTCTGGCCGGAGTGGCGCATCGGTGCGGCATTCCTGCCCGCGACGCAGCGCGAACTGGCGTTCGCGTGGTTTGCACTGCTACAGGAGCTGACCGACGCCGCCTGGGGCGGTGCCGACGCGACGCCCGGCCTGGCCAAGCTCGCGTGGTGGAACGAAGAGCTGCAGGGCTGGATGAAAGGCGCTCGCCGCCACCCGCTGGGCGCGGTGTTGCAGCCGCAGCCCGCGCCCTGGGCCGCGTTGGCCGCCGGCCTGCTGCCGCTGCAGGGCAGCCGCGACCGGCCATCGTCGGCCACGCCCTCGCAGGCGGGGCTGGAGGGCACGGCACTGGCCGTGGCCGAATGCGAGCAGGCGCTGTTTGGCGGTGGCGCAAACCCGGCCATCGCTGCCGGCGCGATCGCCTTCGACCTGCTGGCAACCCGCCACCTGGCGCAGGGCACGGCAGACCTGGCGGCGACTGCCTTCGGAACCGCCACGGCGGCAGCGGCCGGCGTTCGGCCGCGACGGCTGCAGTCGGCCTTCGTCCGGCAGCGTCTGGATCGCGCCGCGAGCGGCCTGCAACTCGCTGCGAGGCCCTGGTGCATCCTGTGGCTCGCCTGGCGCGCCGCCCGACCGGCGCGCTGAACCGGCAACTCAGTCGTCACCGCGCAACCCGTAGGAGCGGCGGAAGCCGCGAGCTTTGCTCCTCTCAGCACAGCGGCGGAGAGGCATCTTCCGAACTCACGTGAACCCTGCGGCCCTCTCCGGATCGCCCCGCTTTCCGGGAAAAAACCGGGCCGCGGCTGAAGCCCTTTGCGGGAAGCCCGCGAGGCCACACTGCGGGGCGTCGAGCCGGGAAACGCAGCGTTGCACGGCCATATCGACGACAGCCGGTAAACTGTGTGCCTGCTTCCCGCCCCCGATGCCGTGAATCCTCCCATTCCCAACCAACTGCCGGATGTTGCCGGCGACCTGGCCCTCGCCGCACGCCCGCTCGACTGGGTCGGCATGGAGCGCATCGCGCTGCCGCTGGCGATCCCCGGTGCGAACGGCGCGCCGCTGCAGGTGGCCGCGTCCGCGGACGTGTTCGTCGACCTGGTCGAACCCGATGCGCGCGGCATCCACATGTCGCGGCTGTACCTGCGGCTGCAGGACGCGCTGGTGGCCGAGGCGATCGCCCCCGCCGGGCTGCGTCGCGTGCTGCAGGACTGCATCGATTCCCAGGCCGGGCTATCGACGCGTGCGCGGGTCGTGCTGCGCTACGAACAGATGCTCCTGAGGCGCGCGCTGGCCAGCGACAATGCCGGCTGGAAGCGCTACCCGGTCGAGATCGACGCCACGCTCGCCGACGGCCATCTGGCGCTGACGCTGGCGTTCGCGGTCGAGTATTCCAGCACCTGCCCGGCCTCGGCCGCGCTGTCGCGGCAGCTCAATGCCGACCGCTTCGCGGAGGATTTCGCCGCCGCCCGCCCGCTGTCGACCGTTGTGGTGCGCGACTGGCTGGCGTCGGAGCGCGGCCTGGCCGCGACCCCGCATGCGCAGCGCAGCCGCGCCGACGTGCGCGTCCGCCTGCAGCCTTCGTTCGGCCAGCTGTCGATCGAAAGCCTGGTCGACGCGCTCGAGTCCGCGCTGGGCACGCCGGTGCAGACAGCGGTCAAGCGCGAGGACGAACAGGCGTTCGCGCGCCTCAACGCAGAGAACCTGATGTTCTGCGAGGACGCCGCACGCCGCGTTGCCGCAGCGCTGTCGGCCGACGCGCGCATCGAACGCTTCGATGCCACCGTCTCGCACTTCGAGAGCCTGCACGCGCACGACGCGGTGGCGCGGGTGAGCGGCGGGGCGACCGCCTGAAGCATCCCCGCGTAGCCCGCAGGGAAGCTCGCTGCCGCAGCACCCCCGGCAGCATGCAGATCCTGTAGGAGCGGCTTCAGCCGCGAGCTTCTGCCGGACGTGTGCGCCCGAAGGGTCGGCCTTTTTTTCCGGCGAAGCGGGAGAAGCGCCTGCCTCGCGTAAGCGCTACTGCGTGCGCTCAAGGACGAGCAGCGGATCGACGCGCACGTCGAACCAGTTCATCCCCCAGTGCAGGTGCGGCCCGGTCGCGCGCCCGGTCGCGCCCACCGCGCCGATGACCTGTTCCTGCAACACCCGGTCGCCCGGCTTCACGTCCATCCGCGACAGGTGCAGGAAGTTCGAGCTCACTCCGTGGCCGTGATCGAGCACGATCGTGCCGCCGGTGAGGTAAAGGTCGTCGGAAAATGTCACCACGCCCGCGGCCGGCGCCTTCACCGGCGTGCCTGTCGGCGCGGCGATGTCCATGCCCGAGTGACCCGCACCCGGTTGGCCGTTGTACACGCGCCCGCTGCCGAAGCGGCCGCTGATGCGCCCCTGCACCGGCCACTGGAACGGCGCGGCGAAGTCCGCTCGCTGGTCGTCGCGTGTGCGCGCCTCAGTGACCAGGGCCTGTTCGCGGCGGATGCGCTCGGCAATCGCCGGCGGCGGGTTCACGGTCTTCGGCGGCACGCCATCGACGCGTTCCAGCGGCCAGTCGCGCGCATCCACCGCAATGGTTTCCATCACGGTGGTCCCGTCGGGCCGCAGGACTTCCAGGCGTAGCGGTCCGACTTCCTGCCGGTCCACGCCGAACACCACCGTGCCGTAGGGCGTCGGGCGCAACTCGCGTTCTGCGTAGCGCACCACGCTGCCGGCCGGCACCTTGCCGAACACCAGCGCGCCCTGCGAAGTGCTGGCCGGAAACACGATGCCATCCTCGCCCGATTGGGGCATGGCCGGCGCGCCGGTCCGTGCGATCGCCGGCAGGGTCGCAAGCAGCAGCGCCAGCAACGTCATCGCCACCCACCCCGAAGGGCACCTCGAATGCGTGAAAGACCCGCCGCTGCGGCGCCTTCCGTCTTCACGACGAGGGACATCGCGAGATCCTGCCGAGCCATGCCCGGCGAAGCGACCACCCGCCCAAAGCCGCGCAGACGGCACAACGGCCGCGCTCGGCTTCAACGATCGAACTCCATCCGCCGTCCCTGCGGCTCGCCGACGATGCGGTCGCCATCCCAGGCCAGCTGCCCGTTGACCCAGGTCGCGGCGATGCGCGAGTGGAACGTGGTGCCCTCGAACGGCGACCAGGCGCATTTCGACAGAACGTCGGAGCGTTGCACGGTGAACGGCGTGTCGTCGATGAGCGCCAGGTCCGCCCAGTAGCCCTCGCGCAGGAAGCCGCGCTGCTTGACGTCGAACAGCTGCGCCGGGGCGTGCGCCAGCTTCTGCACCACCTGCGCGTTGCTCAGCCGGCCCTCGCGCACCAGCTCCAGCGCCGCCACCAGCGCGTACTGCACCAGCGGCAGGCCGCTGGGCGCGCGCACGTAGGGATTGTGCTTCTCTTCCCAGGTGTGCGGCGCGTGGTCGGTGGCGAGCACGTCGATCACGTCCGAGGCCAGCGCGTCGATCAGCGCCTCGCGGTCGCTGGCCTCCTTGATCGCGGGGTTGCACTTGATCAGGTGGCCCAGGCGCGCGTAGTCGCTGCGGTCGAAGCGCAGGAAGTGGATGCAGGTCTCGGCGGTGATGCGCTTGCGCACGCCGTTGGCGTCGACCAGCGGACCGGGCGTGAACAGCGCCAGTTCGTCGGCGGTGGAAATGTGCAGCACGTGCAGGCGGGTGCCGTGGGTGCGCGCCAGGTCGAGCGCCAGGCGGGTGGACTTGACGCAGGCCTCGCGCGAGCGGATGTCGGGGTGGCAGGCCGCGGGTATGTCGTCGCCGTACTCGGCGCGATACTTCGCCAGCGTCGCATCGATCATCGGCGTGTCTTCGCAATGGGTGATGATCGGCGTCGGGGCCTCGCGGAAGATCCCGGCCAGGGTGTCGGGGTCGTCGACCAGCATGTTGCCGGTGGAGGCGCCCATGAACACCTTGATCCCCGGCGCTGTCAGCGGATCGAGCGTGCGGATCGCCTCGAGGTTGTCGTTGCTCGCGCCCATGTAGAAGCCGTAGTTGGCGCGCGCGCGGCCGGCGGCGCGCTGGTACTTGTTCTCCAGCACGTCGGCCGACAGCGTCGGCGGGCTGGTGTTGGGCATGTCCATGAAGCTGGTGACACCGCCGGCGACCGCGGCAGTGGATTCGGTGGCCATGTCGGCCTTGTATTCCATCCCCGGTTCGCGGAAATGCACCTGGTCGTCGATCATCCCCGGCAGCAGCCGGCGGCCGTTGGCATCGACCACGGTTTCGCCGTCGCGCGCGGACAACCCGCTGCCGATGGCCTCGATGCGGCCCTGCGAAATGCGCAGGTCGGCGTCGAATTCGCGGCCTTCGTTGACCAGGCGGGCGTTGACGATCAGCGTGTCGGGCATGGAGGTTCCTGGGAGTCGGGGGCGGGTGGGACCGGGTCGTGGCCGCCCGGGTTCAGGGGATGGCAGCGGCCGATGCGACGCACCGCCAGCCAGCCGCCGCGCAGCGCGCCGTGGCGGGCGATCGCCTCCATGGCGTATTCCGAGCAGGTCGGCACGAAACGGCAGCGTGGCCCGAGCAAAGGGCTCAGCCAGCGTTTGTACGCGCGCAGGAGGGCGATGAGGAGACGATCGATCACGTCGGGTTTTGCGAGGACGCGCGGAAAAGGTCCGTGCGGTTGCCGCTGTAGTCAGGGCAGGGTATAACAGCGCGCTTTCCCATCCAAGGGAATCACATCCCCGGCAAGGGGGATCAGGAAGGACTGCAACAACGTGGCTGTCAAGAAAACCGTGAAGAAGGCCGCCAAGGCCGCCAAGAAGCCCGCCAGGCCCGTCGCCAAGAAGCCCGTCGCGAAAACCGCCGCCAGGAAGCCCGCCGCGAAGAAGGCCGTCGCCAAGAAGGCTGCGCCGAAGAAGGCGCCCGTGAAGAAGGCCGCGCCGAAAAAGAACGCCGCTGCCAAGCCCGCGAAGAAGGCCGCGCCGGTGAAGCAGGCGCCGGCGAAGGCCGCGAGCAAGCCGCCGGTGAAGACGGCCGCCAAGCCGGCCGCGAAGCCGGCGCCGGCTGCGAAGAAGCCGGGCAAGACTGCCGTCGCGCAGAAGACTGCCCCGGCCGCAAAGCCGGTTGCCGAGAAGAAGCGGGCGGTGCCCGCCAAGCAGGCGGCGTCCGCGTCGAAGCAGCAGAAACACGAGTCCACGGGTTCCGCGACCGTGCGTTCCCCGTTCGCGCCGCGCCCGGTGGGCAAGGTGGCCGTGGCCGTGGTCTCCAGGACGCCGACACCCGCGCCGAAGACCAAGTACAAGGTCGTGCCCTACAAGACCGACGATGCGACCGGGCGCCCGATCCTGCCGAAGGATTACCGGCCGGCGGCGGACGAGGAATACATGAGCGCGCTGCAGGTGGAATATTTCCGCCAGCGCCTGCTGCAGTGGCGCGCGGACCTGGTCGAGGAATCCAAGCAGACCATCGAGAACCTCAAGGACGAAGTACGCGACGTCGGCGACGAGGCCGAGCGCGCCACCCGCGAGACCGAGAACTCGCTGGAACTGCGCACCCGCGACCGCTACCGCAAGCTGATCGGCAAGATCGACAGCACGCTCAAGCGCGTGGATGCCGGTGAATACGGCTACAGCGTCGATTCGGGCGAGGAAATCGGCCTGGATCGCCTTGAAGCACGGCTTACCGCCGAGCGCACCATCGACGAGCAGGAGCGCTGGGAGCACCTGCAGAAGCAGATCGGCGACTGACTCCGCTGACCGCTTCGAGATGAACGAAAGCCCCGCATCGCGGGGCTTTTTCTTGCCTATTGCAGGTCGCGCAGGTCCAGCCGCCGCAGCTTCGGCGCCTTCCAGCCGGTGATCCCGACAACGCCCAGGGTCACGCAGCCGCCCAGCACCACGGCCGGCACCAGCCCCAGCAGGCGCGCCATCACGCCGTCGTAGAACGCGCCCAGTTCGTTCGACGAACCGATGAAGATGCCGTTGATCGACGACACCCGGCCGCGCATCTCGTCGGGGGTGACCAGTTGCATGATCGTCGAGCGCATCACCACTGACACGCCGTCGCACATGCCGTAGGCCACCAGGATCGCCGCCGACAGCCAGAAGTGCCGGGACAGGCCGAACGCGATCGTGCACAGGCCGAAGCAGGCCACCGCGATCATCAGCACCCGCCCGGCGTGTTTCTGCAGCGGGTGGCGCGCCAGCCACAGCGCGACGCAGATCGAACCCAGCGCCGGCGCGCCGCGCAGGATGCCGAGGCCTTCCGGGCCGTAATGCAGGATGTCCTTGATGAACGCCGGCAGCATCGACACCGCGCCGCCCAGCAGCACGCAGAACATGTCCAGCGTCATCGCCCCGAGCATGATCTGGTTGCCGAGCACGAACGTTAGCCCCTCGCGGATGCTCGAGAACACCGGCGCGCGCTGCAGCAGTTGCGGTGGTTCGGTGACGCGCAGGGTGCCGATCGCGATCGCCGCGACCACCACGATGCCCCCGGCGGTGCCGTAGGCCGCGCCCTTGCCGGCCCAGCCGACCAGCACGCCGCCCAGCGCCGGACCGACCACCATTCCGCTCTGGAACACCACGCTGCCCAGGCTCGCGCCGTTGACGAACTGCTCGCGCGGCAGCACCCGCGCGAACAGCGCGTTGTAGACCGGGCCGAGGAAACTGCGCGCCATGCCGGTGAATGCGATCGCCACGTAGATCGGCCAGACGCGCGTGGTCGGCAACCAGCCCTGCGTGACCGCGACCAGCGCCAGTGCCGTTGCCAGCAGCCCGACGCAGGCCGCCACGCCGAGCTTGCGCCGCGGCAGGTGGTCGACCAGGTAGCCGGCGAACGGGGCGACGCAGAAGTAGGGCAGCACCTCCGCCAGCCCGATCAACCCGAGCGCGAACGGACTGCGGGTGATCTCGTAGACATGCCAGCCGACGGTGACCGCCACGATCTGGTACGACAGGATCGTGCAGATCCGGTACGCCATCAGGGCGCGGAATCCCGGGTTGCGCAGCGGCGAGGACGGGGCCTCGTCGACGGACGGCGACCCGGCGATGTTCACGCGGCGCGCTGGGCGGTATCGCGGATGAAGGCGAGCAGCGCCGCCAGGCCGTTGCTGCGGGTCGGCGAAAGATGCTTCGCCAAGCCGATCTCGGCGATGTAGTCGGCCGGGGTGTCGAGGATCTCGCGCGCGCTGCGGCCGGAGTAGACCCGCAGCGCGAGATAGACCAGGCCCGAGACGATGGCCGAGTCGCTGATCGCCGCGAACTCCAACCGCCGTGCGTCACCGGAAGGCACGATCCAGACCATCGACTGGCAGCCGCGCAGGCGGTGTTCCTCGGTTTTCCATTCCTCCGGGAACGGCGGCAGCTTGCGGCCGAGGTCGATCAGGTACTGGTAGCGCTCGGACCAATCACCGAAGAAACCGAACTCCTCGCGGATTGCCTGCTGGGCCTGGGCGGGGGAGGGCTCGAGCGGGAAGGGGCTGTCGGTCACGGGCGGGGTCGCCGGAATGGCGCGCGGAGGCGAAGCGCCTATTGTCGCAAACGTGACCCGCCCTTGTGGGAGCGGCTTCAGCCGCGAGCTTTTGCTTCCTCCCCTGCGAGGGCAGGGAGGACAGGTGGAGTCGCGTGGGCACTCGCGATGCCTGCGGGCAGTCCGACCGGGTACGACCTAACCTCTCCCAGCGTCCCCGCCTTCGCAGGGGGCAAGAGCAAGGGCTCGCGGCTGAAGCCGCTCCCACAGGGTGCCACGCTTGTCCGGACCCTAGCTCCCGCGCTTCCAGCGCACGCCTTGTGGCGTGTCCTCGAGCACGACGCCTTCGCCGGCGAGCTGGTCGCGAATGGCGTCGGCGCGCGCGAAATCGCGCGATGTCTTCGCCGCCGCGCGCTCATCGATCAGCGCCTGGATGCGGGCGTCATCGTCGCTCGAAAGGCCACGGTTGAACCAGGCGCCGGGCTCTTGCTGGAGCAGGCCAAGTGCGGAGCCAGCGGCGCGTAACTCGGCGACGATGCGCACAAGTTTCCGAACGTCAGCGGGCTCGGGTTTGTCCGCGTGTACCAACGTGTTCCTCAACTGGCGCGCAGACGCAGCAATTCCTGCCAGCACGGAAAGGGCTTTGGGTGTATTAAGATCATCGTCTAACGCATCTTCGATCTCCTCCGGGATCGAAACCTCGGTTGGCTCCGGATCCCTCTTGGCGCCGATGATGTGTAGTGCTTTGAAAAGTTCGCCGTCTCGAAGTGTTCCGTAGAGACGATCCAGCGTGTTGATGCTGTTCTGTACAAGCTCGTCCGACCAGTCCAGCGGCTGGCGGTAGTGCGCGGAGAGCAGGGCGTAGCGCAGCGCTTCGGGCGGATGCGCGCGGACCAGGTCGTGGACCTTCTCGATGTTGCCCAGCGACTTGCTCATCTTCGCGCCGCCGAAATTGAGCATGCCGTTGTGCAGCCAGAAGCGCGCGAACGTGCGCCCGCCGTGCGCGCACTCGCTCTGCGCGATCTCGTTCTCGTGGTGCGGGAACTGCAGGTCGACGCCGCCGGCGTGGATGTCGATCGTCTCGCCCAGATGCGCGGCGGCCATCGCCGAGCATTCGATATGCCAGCCCGGGCGGCCGCGGCCCCAGGGCGAGTCCCAGCCCGGCAGTTCTGGCGTGGAGGGCTTCCACAGCACGAAGTCGCCCGGATCGCGCTTGTACGGCGCCACTTCGACGCGCGCGCCGGCCAGCATTTCCTCCGGGTCGCGCCGCGACAGCTTGCCGTAGCCGGGGAAGCTGGCCACCGAGAACAGGACGTGGCCGTCCGCGGCGTACGCGTTGCCCGATGCGACCAGCGCCTCGACCATGGCGATGATCTGCGCGACGTGGCGCGTGGCTTCGGGCTCGATGTCGGGCGGCGCGACGCCGAGCGCGGCCATGTCCTCGCGGTACGCGGCGGCGAAACGGTCGGTGATCGTCGCGATCGGCACGCCCTGTTCGGCCGCGGCGGCATTGATCTTGTCGTCGACGTCGGTGATGTTGCGTGCGTACCTGAGCGCGCCGTGGCGCCGGCGCAGCAGGTCGGCCAGCACGCCGAAGACCACGGGCCCGCGCGCGTTGCCGATGTGCACGTAGTTGTAGACCGTCGGCCCGCAGAGGTACAGGGTGGGGCACGCGGGATCGAGCGGTTCGAACGGTTCGACGCGCCGGGTGAGGTTGTTGTGGAGACGCAGGCTCATCGCGCTCGATCGCGTGGACGAACCACGATTCTACCGGCCGGACCCGGCGCACGACAGCCGGGATTCAGCCCTTCCTCGCGGCGTACCCCTAAACTGCAGGCCGGTCCAGATGGTCCCGCCTGTCGAGATGCCTCGAATCCGCACGCTTTCCCCGATTCTGGTGGTGACGCTGCTGTCAGCGTCCGCCGCCTTGCCGGTGCGTGCGCAGCAGACGGTGATCCAGATCGAGAACGTGCGCACCGAATACGCTCGCGTGCTGCGCGCGCAGCCCGTCTACCAGACCCTGCGCGCGACGGCGATGGTCGAGCAGTGCAAGGACGGCGTGGTCGTGGAAAGCGCCGAGTCCAAACGTGGCCTGGCGCGCGTGGTGGGCGCGGTCAAGGACGCCCTGACGCCCAACTCCGAAGACCGTGAGGCCGAGCAGGCGCCGCCTGCCGATGGCTGCGAAGTGGTCCCGACCGAACGCGAGTTCCGCCGCCCCATTGCGTATGACGTCGACTACGTGCACCACGGCGTGAAGTACCGGTCGCGCCTGCCCTACGACCCGGGCAACCGGGTGCGGGTGCGGGTGTCGATCACGCCGATCGTATCGGGCAGCCGCTAGGTGGCGCCGCGCGGCCCAAGCGCTGGCGTTTGGGCGAAGGTGCTTGCGGCCCGCGCCATCGCATGCGAGCATTCCCGCCCGATGCAGACCCTGCGCGCCAACGCCGAGATCCTGACCTCCGCCCGCATGGCGGCAGGCATGACCTCGCGCGCGCGCCGACCGGAAGCCCGACTCGCTGGGTAGCCGGACCTGCGCCAGTGCAGTTCAGGACAAAACCCGGCCTTCGCGCTGGGTTTTTTCGTTTCCAGGCCGGCGAAACGCCCCCACCATCCCCTCACTTCGAACCGATCCCATGACCAGGCATTTCCTCAACACCCAGGACTGGACCCGCGCCGAACTCGACGCGGTGCTCGCGCAGGCGGCACGGTTCAAGCGCGGCCTGGCGGGCGGCGCGTCCAACGGCCGGCCGCTGGAAGGAAAGTCCATCGCCCTGGTGTTCTTCAATCCGTCGCTGCGCACCCGCACCAGCTTCGAGATCGGCGCGTTCCAGCTCGGCGGCCACGCGGTGGTGCTGCAGCCGGGCAAGGACGCCTGGCCGATCGAATTCGACCTGGGCACGGTGATGGACGGCGAGGCCGAGGAACACATCGCCGAGGTCGCGCGCGTGCTCAGCCGCTACGTCGACATGATCGGCGTGCGCGCGTTCCCCAAGTTCGTCGACTGGTCGCTCGACCGCCAGGACCGCGTGCTGCAAGGCTTCGCGAAGTACGCCACGGTGCCGGTGATCAACATGGAAACCATCACCCACCCCTGCCAGGAACTGGCGCACGCGATGGCGCTGCAGGAGCGCTTCGGCGGCACCGATCCCGGATCGAGTCCCGAGCAGGTCCTGCGCGGGAAGAAGTACGTCCTCACCTGGACCTACCATCCCAAGGCGCTCAACACCGCGGTCGCCAACTCGGCGCTGACCATCGCCACCCGCATGGGCATGGACGTCACCCTGCTGTGCCCCACGCCCGAGTACGTGCTCGACGAGCGCTACATGGACTGGGCGCGCGCAAACGTCGCCGAGCAGGGCGGCTCGCTCACCGTGAGCCATGACATCGAAAGCGCCTACTCCGGCGCCGATGTCGTCTACGCCAAGAGCTGGGGCGCGCTGCCGTACTTCGGCGACTGGGAGCGCGAAAAGCCGATCCGCGAGCGCTACCGCCACTTCATCGTCGACGAGGCCAAGATGGCGCTGACCCGCAACGCCGCCTTCAGCCACTGCCTGCCGCTGCGCCGCAACGTCAAGGCCACCGACGCGGTGATGGATTCGCCGGCCTGCATCGCGATTGGGGAAGCAGAGAACCGGCTTCATGTGCAGAAGGCCGTCATGGCGGCGCTGGCGCGCGGCGACGGCGGACAGGACGCGACGTCGGGGATCGGGGTTTCGTAAGCGCACCGATCCTCTCCACTCGAAACATCTTTTCTCTGGATACCCCCATGTCGCAGCCACCCGCTTCCCCCGATTCCAAAACCCCGATCCCCTCCGCCGGCGCCACCGACATCGTGCTCGCCTTCAGCGGCGGCCTGGACACCAGCTTCTGCGTGCCGTGGCTGCAGGAGCGCGGCTGGAAGGTGCACACCGTGTTCGCCGACACCGGCGGCGTCGATGCTGAGGAGCGGCGCACGATCGAAGCGCGCGCCGCGGAACTGGGCGTGGCCAGCCACGTCACCATCGACGGCGGGCCGGCGATCTGGGACGGCTTCGTCAAGCCGTTCGTGTGGGCGGGCGAGGGCTACCAGGGGCAATATCCGCTGCTGGTCTCCGACCGTTACCTGATCGTCGACGCGGCGCTGGCGCGCGCCCACGACCTGGGCACCAACGCGATCGCGCACGGCTGTACCGGCATGGGCAACGACCAGGTGCGCTTCGACCTGGCGGTCATGTCCAGCAGGCGCCCGGCCAGCGGCGCCTACCGCATCGTCGCCCCGATCCGCGAAATCCAGAAGGAACACACCCAGACCCGCGCCTACGAGCAGCAGTACCTCGAGGCACGCGGCTTCGGCGTGCGCGCGAAGCAGAAGGCCTACACGATCAACGAGAACCTGCTGGGCCTGACCATGTCCGGCGGCGAGATCGACCGCTGGGAAGCGCCGGGCGAAGGCGCGCGCGGCTGGTGCGCGCCGCGCAGCGCCTGGCCGACCGAACCGCTGCGCGCGACCTTGCGCTTCGTCCAGGGCGAAGCGGTGGCGCTGGACGGCAACGAAATGCCGGGCCACAGGTTGCTGGCCAAGCTCAACACACTGTTCGCGCAGTACGGCGTCGGCCGGGGCATGTACACCGGAGACACCACGATCGGGCTGAAGGGCCGGATCGTGTTCGAGGCCCCGGGGCTGGCCGCGCTGCTCGCCGCTCATCGCGCGCTGGAGGAAGCGGTGCTGAGCAAGCAGCAGAACCGCTTCAAGCCGGACGTCGCCCGCAAATGGGTGGAGCTGGTGTACGAGGGCTTCTTCCATGACCCGCTGAAGACCGACCTCGAGGCCTTCCTCGCCTCGTCGCAGCAGACGGTCAGCGGCGAAGTGGTCCTGGAAACCCGCGGCGGTCGCGTCGACGCCGTGGCCGTGGCCTCGCCGCACATCCTCAACGCCAGCGGCGCGACCTACGCGCAGTCCGCGGACTGGGGCGTGGAGGAAGCCGAGGGCTTCATCAAGCTGTTCGGGATGAGCAGCACGCTGTGGGCCGAGATCAACCGCAAATGAAAAAATCCCGTAGGAGCGGCGGAAGCCGCGATGCCTTCCCGGCGGGGGC
>NZ_JBHRYF010000001.1:831092-1218507 GCF_042648885.1 Luteimonas notoginsengisoli
TCAAGACTGACGACATGCTCGACCAGATCCTCCAGCACCTCACCGCCCTGGTGTCCTTCGACACCCGCAACCCGCCGCGCCGGATCGGCGTGGGCGGCATCTTCGACTACCTGCGCGCGCAGCTGCCGGATTTCCGGGTCGAGGTCATCGACCACGGCGATGGCGCGGTGTCGCTGTTCGCGGTGCGCGGCACGCCCCAGGTGCTTTTCAACGTGCACCTGGACACCGTGCCGTCGTCGCCGGGCTGGAGCGCCGATCCGCTTGCGCTGCGCGTCACCCGCAGCCGCGCGATCGGCCTCGGCGCGTGCGACATCAAGGGAGCCGCTGCATGCCTCGTGGCGGCGGCCCGCGCCACGCGTGGCGACGCCGCGTTCCTGTTCGGCAGCGACGAGGAAGCCAACGATGCGCGCTGCGTCGAGGCCTTCCTCAGGCGCGCCCACGGCTTCACCAGCGTGGTCGTGGCCGAGCCGACCAGCGGCGAGGCCGTGCTTGCGCATCGCGGCATCAGTTCGGTGCTGCTGCGGTTCAAGGGGCAGGCCGGGCACGCGTCGGGCGCGGCGGCGATGGAATCCAATGCGCTGCACCAGGCGATGCGCTGGGGTGCGCGTGCGCTCGACTTCGTGCAGGGCGAATCGCATCGCCGCTTCGGCGGCCTGACCGGCCTGCGCTTCAACATCGGCCGCGTCGAGGGCGGGATCAAGGCCAACGTGATCGCGCCAGATGCCGAGGTGCGGTTCGGTTTCCGGCCGCTGCCGTCGCACGACATCGACGAACTGCACGCGCGCTTGGGCGCGCTGGCCGAGACCGGCACCCTGGAGCGCTACGAGGAAACCTTCCGCGGACCTTCCCTGCCGGCCGGCGATGTCGCCGGGGCGGAGGAACGCCGGCTGGTCGCGCGCGACCTCGCCGATGCGCTGGGCCTGCCGATCGGCAACGCGGTCGACTTCTGGACCGAAGCGTCGCTGTTCTCCGCGGCCGGCCTCGACGCCGTGGTCTGCGGCCCGGGCAACATCGCACAAGCGCACACCGCTGACGAATGGGTGTCGCTGTCTGAGCTTCAGGACCACGCCGAAGCGGTGCGGCGGATCATCGCCAACAACAGCAGAATCACCCCTTGATCCTGTAGGAGCGGCTTCAGCCGCGAGTTCTTTCCTTGCAGGTGCCGACAGACAAGAGCTCGCGGCTGAAGCCGCTCCTGCAAAAGCAACGCCAGCACGAAAACCCGGAACACCCATGCAATCCAACCGCCAGACCCGCCAGACCATCGTCCGCCTGCTTTCCGGCATGGGCAGCACGAAGGAGATCAGCCAGTACCTCAAGCGCTTCTCGCAGGTCGATGCGGCGCGCTTCGCCGTGGTCAAGGTCGGCGGCGCGGTCCTGCGCCACGAACTCGATGCGCTGGTGTCGTCTCTGGCCTTCCTGCAGCAGGTCGGGCTGACGCCGATCGTGGTCCACGGCGCCGGGCCGCAGTTGGACGAGGCGATGCGGGCGGCGGGCATCGAGAAGCGCGTCGTCGACAACCTGCGCTGCACCGACGCCGCGGTACTCGCGGTGGTGCGCCGCGTCCTGCGCCAGGAGAACCTGCGCCTGGTCGAGGCGCTGCAGGCCGAGGGCGTGCGCGCGACCTCGATCCAGTCCGGGGTGTTCGAAGCCGCCTTCCTGGACCGCGAAAAATACGGACTGGTCGGGCGCGTCGCCGCCGTGGACACCGACGGCATCCACGCCGCGATCAAGGTCGGCTCGATCCCGGTGATCGCTTCGCTGGGCGAAACCGCGGAAGGCCAGATCGTCAACATCAATGCCGACTGGGCCGCCAACGAACTGATCAAGACCCTGCAGCCCTACAAGATCGTCTTCCTCACCGGCACCGGCGGCCTGCTCGACGGCGAGGGCCGGGTGATCGACTCGATCAACCTCAGCACCGAGTACGACGAACTGCTGGCGCAGCCGTGGCTGCACTCGGGCATGCGGGTCAAGATCGAGCAGATCCACGACCTGCTGATGGCGCTGCCGCCTTCGTCGTCGGTATCGATCACCCGGCCCGAGGAACTGGCCAAGGAACTGTTCACGCACAAGGGCTCGG
The DNA here is from genome assembly GCF_042648885.1 of Luteimonas notoginsengisoli. Classification (NCBI taxonomy): domain Bacteria; kingdom Pseudomonadati; phylum Pseudomonadota; class Gammaproteobacteria; order Lysobacterales; family Lysobacteraceae; genus Luteimonas; species Luteimonas notoginsengisoli. The sequence goes on from NZ_JBHRYF010000001.1 coordinate 833,176, forward strand.
GCACGCTGGTGCGGCGAGGCGAGCGGGTGCTGCGCGCGACGCGCTGGGACGAACTCGACCTGCCACGCCTGCGCGAGCTGGTCGAATCCGCATTCGGCCGCCGCCTGGTCGACGACTACTTCGAACGCACGCCGCTGCTGCGCGCCTACGTCAGCGAGCACTACCGCACCGCCATCCTGCTCACCGAGGTCGATGGCGTGCCGTACCTGGACAAGTTCGCGGTGCTCGACGACGCGCAGGGCGAAGGCCTGGGGCGTGCGGTGTGGCAGGTGATGCGCGAGGAAACCCCGCGCCTGTTCTGGCGCTCGCGCCACCACAACGCGGTCAACATCTTCTACCACGCCGAGTCCGACGGCTGCTACAGGCAGGAAAGGTGGAAGGCGTTCTGGTACGGACTGGATGGTTTCGCCGCGATCGAACGCGCGGTCGCGCACTGCGCCGTGCGCGAACCGACCTTGCAGGATTGAACGATGGATGCGTCCGCACATTCCTGGAACATCCCGCCACGACTCGAAGGCCGCCACGTCGCGCTCGAGCCGCTCTCGCCTGCGCACGCCGATGGCCTGCGCGCCGCGCTCGGCGACGGCGAGCTTGCGCGCTGCTGGTATACCCATGTGCCGGCGCCGCAGGACGCGTCGAACTACATCGCGGCCGCGCTCGAAAAGCAGGCGCGCGGCGGTTCGTGGGCGTTTGCGGTCCTCGACGCCGGCCGGGCGGTGGTCGGCAGCACGCGCTTCTACGACATGGACGCCTCGGTGCCGCGGCTGCAGGTCGGCTACACGTTCTACGCACCCCGCGTTCAGCGCACCGGCGTCAACACCGAGGCCAAGCTGCTGCTGCTCGGGCACGCGTTCGAATCGATGGGTTGCATCTGTGTCGGTTTCGAGACCAGCTGGTTCAACCAGCGTTCGCGCGCCGCGATCGCGCGGCTTGGCGCGAAACAGGACGGGGTGCTGCGCAGCCACCGCCGCCACGCCGACGGCAGCGTGCGCGACACGGTGGCATTCTCGATCATCGCCTCCGAGTGGCTGGCGGTGAAACGCAACCTGCTCGACCGGCTCGAAAACGGAGGACCAGCCCATGGCTGAGAAGAAGACCGTTGGGATCGTCGGCGCGCGCGGCCACACCGGCGCGGAGCTGATCCGGCTGGTTGCCGGGCACCCGCGGTTCGAGCTGGCGTTCGTGTCCTCGCGCGAGCTCGATGGCCAGCCGGTGTCCGCGCAGGTCGCCGAGTACGAGGGCCCGCTGCGCTACGCCAACGTCCAACACGAGTCGCTCGGGGATTTCAACGTCGATGCTTGCGTGCTCGCGCTGCCCAACGGCAAGTCTGGCGCCTGCATCGAGGGGCTGGCCGGGCAGGGCGGCGATCCGGTGATCGTCGACCTGTCCGCCGACCACCGCTTCGACGACGACTGGTACTACGGCCTGCCCGAACTCACCCGCGACCGCTACGCCGGCCAGAAGCGCATCGCCAACCCCGGCTGTTACGCCAGCGCGATGCAGTTCGCGATCACGCCGGTGCGCGACCTGATCGAAGGACCGGTGCAGTGCTTTGGCGTGTCCGGCTACTCCGGCGCCGGCACCACGCCGTCCGATCGCAACGACGCCGACAAGCTGCGCGACAACCTGATGCCGTACGCGCTGGTCGACCACCTGCATGAGCGCGAGGTCAGCCGGCAGACAGGACTGGCTATCGAGTTCATGCCCCACGTCGCGCCGCATTTCCGCGGCCTGACGGTCACCGCGAACCTGCACCTGGGCGAACCGGCGACGATCGATGCAGTGCGAGCAAGGTACGCCGGCCGCTACGCCGACGAACCGCTGTTGCGCATCGACGACGAAGCACCGTGGGTCAGCCGCATCGCCGGTCGCCATGGCGCCGAGGTTGGCGGCTTCACGCTGTCGGAAGACGGACGCCGGCTGGTGGTCGTCTCCACGCTCGACAACCTGCTCAAGGGCGCCGCGACGCAGGCGATGCAGAACCTCAACCTGGCCTTCGGATTCCCGGAAACCGAAGGCATCCCGATCGACCCGCCCGGGACGCGCCGGAACTCGTAGAAGCGGCGGAAGCCGCGACGTGTTGTCGCCGTGCCGTTGTCGCGGCTTCCGCCGCTCCTACAATGCGGCGGGCAAGCATCGGAACAAGCCAAACCATTCTTGGAGCGCCACATGGCCGACCTGCTCTGGCAAAAACCCGGCGTCGCCGTCGACGCGCAGATCCAGGCTTTCCTGGCCGGCGACGACGTGATCCTCGATCGCGAGTTCTTCCTCCACGACATCGCCGCCAGCCGCGCGCACGCCGAAGGCCTGCAGCGCATCGGCATCCTGTCGGCCGACGAGCTGGCAGCCATCGCGCGCGAGCTCGACGTGCTTGCCGACGACTTCCGCAGCGGCGACTTCGTCCTCGACGAACGCCATGAGGACGGGCATTCGGCGATCGAGGCGCGCCTGGTCAAGCGCCTCGGCGACACTGGCAAGCGCATCCACACCGGCCGCAGCCGCAATGACCAGGTGCTCGTCGCCACGCGCCTGTGGCTGAAGGACAGGCTCGCCGCGCTGCATGCCATCACGCATGAAGCCGCCGCGGTCGCGCTGGATCGCGCCGAAGCCGAGGCGGCGCTGCCGATGCCCGGCTACACGCACCTGCAGCGCGCCGTCGTGTCCTCGGCCGGCATGTGGTGGGCCGGCTGGGCCGAGGCCTTCATCGACAATGCGCAGCGTGCCCGCGATACCGCGGCATGGATCGACGCCAACCCGCTCGGCACCGCGGCCGGCTACGGCGTCAACCTCGCCCTCGACCGCGACCACACCACCCAGGCGCTGGGCTTCGGCCGCATGCAGGTCGCCGCGACCTATGCCCAGCTTTCGCGCGGCAAGTTCGAACTTGCCGCGCTCGAGGCCCTGGGCAGCGCCATGCTCGACCTGCGCCGGATCGCCTGGGACCTGTCGCTGTTCACCAGTGCGGAATCCGGCTTCGTCGCGCTGCCGCCGGAATACGTCACCGGCAGTTCGATCATGCCCAACAAGCGCAACCCGGACGTGGTCGAACTGATGCGCGGGACCTACGCCAGCGTCGCTGCCGCGAAGTCCGAGATCGAACACCTGCTGTCGCTGCCATCGGGCTACCACCGCGACCTGCAGGTCACCAAGGGCGCGCTGTTCCACGGCTTCGGCAAGGGGCTGCAGGCGCTGGCGCTGTTGCCCGACCTGCTGCGGCGCATGCAGTGGAATCCGGACGCCATGCGCGCCGCGCTGGAACCGTCGATGTACGCCACCGACCTGGCCGTCGATCTCGCACGGCAGGGCATGCCGTTCCGCGACGCCTATCGCCACGCGGCCGATCCCGGACAATGGGAACATGGAGATCCGCAGGCCAGTCTCGACGCGCGCGTCTCGCCGGGTGCGGCGGGCGACATGCGCCTGGATGCGTTGCGCGCGAGGTTGGCGGCGTTGCGCTGACCCGCGTTAAAGTCGGCCTTCGTTGCCGAAGGATCCGACATGCGCATTGCGAACTTCCGCCTGTCCTGCTGGCTGCTGCCGGCCCTGTTGCTCGCGGCGCCCGCCGTGGCGCAGACCGCCCCGGATATGCCGGACATCCCGCCGCGGTTCGTCGCCCCTACAGGCAGTTACGACTACGAGAAGCGCGAAGTGATGATCCCGATGCGCGACGGGGTCGAGCTGTTCACCGTGATCGTGGTGCCCAGGGGCGCGAAGGACGCGCCGATCGTGCTGACCCGCACGCCGTACAACGCGGCCGGCCGCACCAGCCGCATGGCCTCGCCGCGGATGCTCGACATCCTGCCGCAGGACGACGAAGTGTTCGTCGATGGCGGCTACATCCGCGTCGTCCAGGACGTGCGCGGCAAGCACGGCTCCGGCGGCGACTACGTGACCGCGCGCCCGCTGCGCGGCCCGCTCAACGACAGCGACACCGACCACGCCACCGACGCCTGGGACACCATCGACTGGCTGGTCAAGAACGTCCCCGAATCCAACGGACGGGTCGGCATGGTCGGCTCTTCGTACGACGGTTTCACCGCGGCGATGGCGCTGTTCGATCCGCACCCGGCACTGAAGGTGGCCGCAGCGTACAGCCCGATGGTGGATGGCTGGATCGGCGACGACTGGTTCAGCTACGGTGCGTTCCGCCAGGCCATGTTTTCTTACTTCCTCGGGCAGATGACCAAACGCGGTCGCGGCGTGCCCATCGCGAGCACGGGCTACGACGACTACACGACGCTGCTGCGCGCCGGCTCGGCGTCGGCGTATGCGAAGTCGATCGGCCTGGACCAGGTGCCGTTCTGGCGCAAGCTCACCGAGCATCCGTCCTATGACGCCTTCTGGCGCGGGCAGGCCGTGGACAAGCTGCTGGCGAAGGTGCCGCTCAAAGTCCCGACCATGTGGCTGCAGGGCCTGTGGGACCAGGAGGACATGTACGGCGCCAACCACGCCTACGCGGCGATGGAAGGCAAGGACCGCGGCAACGACCGCAACTACCTGGTGATGGGGCCGTGGCGCCACAGCCAGGTCAAGGTCGACGGACGCTCGCTCGGTGCGCTGCAGTGGAACGGCGACACCGCGCTGCAGTTCCGCCGCGACATCCTCAGGCCGTTCTTCGACCAGTACCTGGTGCCCGGCGCGCCCAAGGCGGATACGCCGCCGGTCCTGGTCTACGACACCGGCGCCAACCGCTGGGATCGCCTTCAGGCGTGGCCGCAGAGTTGCGCGAAGGGCTGCGCGGCAACGTCGAAGCCGCTGTACCTGCGCGCCGGCGGCGCGCTCTCGTTCGAGGCGCCGGTGGCGGGGCAGGCCGGGTACGACGAATACGTCTCCGATCCGGCCAAGCCGGTGCCGTACCTGCCGCGCCCGGTGAGTTTCGACGACCGCGAGGGCTGGACGACCTGGCTGGTGCACGACCAGCGCTTCGTCGACGGCCGCCCGGACGTGCTGACCTGGGTGAGCGAGCCGCTGACCGAGCCGCTGCGCATCGCCGGCGAGCCGAAGGTCCATTTGCAGGCCTCCACGACGGGCAGCGACAGCGACTGGGTGGTCAAGCTGATCGACGTCTATCCCGAGACCGTGGCCTCCCGGCCGGAAATGGGGGGTTACCAGTTGCCGCTGGCGTTGACCATCTTCCGCGGCCGGTACCGCGACAGCCTCGAGACCGCCAAGGCGATCGAACCGGGCAAGGTGCTGGCGTACGAGTTCCCGCTGCCCAACGCCAACCACACCCTCCAGCCGGGGCACCGCCTGATGGTGCAGGTGCAGTCGACCCTGTTCCCGCTTTACGACCGCAACCCGCAGACCTTCGTGCCGAACATCTTCTTCGCCGAGCCCGGGGATTACCGCAAGGCGACCCAGCGAATCTGGCATTCGCCGGAGGCGGCGAGCTATATCGAACTGCCGGTACGCTGAGAACGCCGGATCGCCGAGGGCGCTTTCGCCGCATCTCCCGAGCCGTCGCCATTCCCGAGTTCGCGGGAGGGCAACGCGGAGGGCTGCCGTTTCGCAGGCACCGGAGTCGCGAGACATCTGCTGCAGGCGGAGCTACCAGCAATCCTCCAGCACGCGCGGCTTGCACGCCTGCCAGCCGCCGATGACCATCACCACCACGCTCGCCGCCAGCATTGCGAACGGCCACGTCCAGCCGTGCGTGGCCTCGTGCAGGACGCCGAAAAGCAGCGGTCCGAGGCAGGAGATCGCATAGCCCACGCCCTGCATGAAGCCCGACAGCGATGCCGAGCCCCCCGGCGTTCGCGTGCGCAGGTTGATCAGGGTGAGGGCGAGCGGGAAAGTGCTGGGGCCGAGTCCCACCAGCGGCACCCACAGCAGCGGCGCGGTCATGGGCGCCAGCAGCAGGCCGGCGAACCCGGCGAAGTGGGCAGCGGCGCAAGCCAGGACCAGCGGGAACGGATTGGCCACGCGCACCGCCAGCGCGGGGATCGCCAGCGCTCCCGTCAGGCCCAGCGCCGAATACAGCGCCACCATCGCGCCACCGAATGCCGGCGTGGCGCCGGCCCCGGTCAGGATCTTCGGCAGCCAGGTGAACATCGAGTACGTCGCCAGCGACGTCATCCCGAACATCAGCGCCATGCCCCAGCCCAGCGACGTGCGCCAGACCTTGCCGCGCGCGGCGGGCGCGGCCAGCTCCGGCGCTTCGTCGCCCGTGGCGACGGCGGCGTCATGGCAGCGGGCGAGACCCGACTCCTTGCGGCGTTCGATCCACAGCACCCCGATCCACGGCAGCGCGGCGGCGATCGCCACCAGCGCCCAGGCGCCCATCGAAACGCGCCAGCCCACGGCCGCGGCCACCGGCACCGCGGCCAGCGCCGGCAGGATCGTGCCCAGCTGCAGCACGGTGATGTACAGCGTGCTCAGCGCACCGAGGCGATCGGCGAAGTAGCGCTTGACCAGCGGCGGCAGCACCACGTTGCCGATGCCCATGCCCGCCAGCGCCACGATCGAGCCGAACAGCAACCCGCCAGTGCCGCCGGCGAGCGAGCGCAGCACCAGCCCCAGCGCAGCGAGCAGCATCGACAGCAGTGCAGCGCGCTCGAGACCGATGCGGTGGGCGATGGCGGGCGTGGCAACGCCGAAGACCGCGAACGCCGCGCTCGGCAGCATCCCCAGTACCCCGGCCATGGTCGCGCCGAAGCCGAACACGCCGCCCAGCTCGTCGAGCAGCGGCGTGATCGAGGTGACCGCGGTGCGCAGGTTCAGCGCCGACAACACGATGCCGGCCAGGACCAGCGCGCGGCCTTCCGCGAGGCCCGGCCGGGCGGAGGAGGGCGGTGCGGCCTGCGTGCTCATGCGGCGGGATCCAGAACGGCGCCGGGGCGGCCGGGGGCGGCCAGCGGGGCCGGAAACGAAAAAACCGGCGCGCGCCGGTTTTTGTCTAAAACATTGATTCAATTGGTCGGGGAGACAGGATTCGAACCTGCGACCTCTACGTCCCGAACGTAGCGCTCTACCAGACTGAGCTACACCCCGACTGGGTGAGCCGCGCATTGTAAAGAGCCCGATGGGGTCGCGGCAATAGTCCGGGGTTGCCGGCACCCGGCGGTCGCGTCCCGAGCGGGTCGCGTTTCGCCAGCGGCTAAACTGTGCGGCTCGCGCATACCCCCGGAGTTTCGCCTTGATCAAGCCCCGCACCCCGCCCGGGGTCATGGAGCTGCTGCCCCGTGACCAGATCGCGTTCCAGCGGATGCTGGACACGATTCGCCTGACGTTCGAGCGCTTCGGCTTCCTGCCTGTGGAAACGCCGGTGTTCGAGCTGTCGGACGTGCTGCTGACCAAGTCCGGCGGCGAGACCGAACGGCAGGTGTACTTCGTGCAGTCGACCGGGGCCCTCGAGAAGGGCGGCGACGGCCTGCCCGAACTGGCGCTGCGCTTCGACCTGACCGTGCCGCTGGCGCGCTACGTGGCCGAGCACGAACACGAGCTGGCGTTCCCGTTCCGCCGCTACCAGATGCAGCGCGTCTACCGCGGCGAGCGCGCGCAACGCGGCCGCTTCCGCGAGTTCTACCAGTGCGATATCGACGTGATCGGCAAGGATGCGCTGTCGCCGCGCTTTGATGCCGAGATCCCGGCGGTCATCGCAGCGGTGTTCGAAGCCCTGGACATCGGTGAATTCACCATCTGGCTCAACCACCGCAAGCTGCTGCGCGGCTTCTTCGAGGGGCAGGGCATCGACGGCGACCGTCAGCTGGCGGTGCTGCGCGAGCTCGACAAGCTCGACAAGCGCGGCGAGGACGCGGTGCGCGCCACGCTGGTCGGCGAGGGCTTCGAGCTGGCCGCCGACGTCGCCGACCGGCTGCTGGCGTTCTCGCGCGTGCGCTCGTCCGGCCACGACGACGCCCTGTCGAAGCTCGATGCGCTCGGCGCGGGCACGCCGCTGTTCGAGGAAGGGCGCGCGGAGCTGCGCGAGCTGCTTGGCCGGCTCCGGGCGATGGGCGTGCCCGAATCGCGCTACGCGATCAACCTGTCGATCGCGCGCGGCCTGGACTACTACACCGGCATGGTCTACGAGACCACGCTCGACGCGTACCCGCAGATCGGTTCGATCTGTTCCGGTGGCCGCTACGACAACCTGGCCAGCCACTACACCAAGTCGAAGCTGCCCGGCGTGGGCATCTCGATCGGCCTGACGCGGCTGTTCTTCCAGCTGCGCGACGCAGGCCTGGTCGCGGGCGCGGCCAGTTCGGTCGATGCGCTCGTGGCGCTGCTCGACGACGCCGGCCTCGACCACGCCCTGGCGCTCTCGCAGCGACTGCGCGAGGCGGGCTTGAACGTGGAGACCCAGCTCGAGCCGCGCAAGCTCGCCAGGCAGTTGCAGTACGCCGATCGCGCCGGGATCGGCTTCGTGGTGATCCGCGGCGAGGACGAGGCAGCGCGCGGCGCGGTCGCGGTGAAGGACCTGCGCCGCGGCGAGCAGTTCGAAGTGTCCGAGGCCGGGCTCGCACAGAGACTGCTGGACGAGCGCCAGAAACCATGATCTCCGGCAAACCTGCAGGAGCGGCGGAAGCCCCGAGCTTTAGCTCCCTCCCCTGCGAAGGCAGGGGAGGGATGGGGAGGGGTGTCTTCAGCAGCACCGCGAGCCGTGGACACCCCCTCCCAGCCTCCCCCTGCCTTCGCAGGGGGTGGGGCCACAGCAAAAGCTCGCGGCTTCCGCCGCTCCTACAAGAATTTCCGGTGCCGTTGCGGTAACGGCCACCCACAGGATCGAAACATGAAACCCATCCTCCTCGACGGCAAGTCGCTGACCCAGCGCCAGCTCGCCGAAATCGCCTACGGCGCCTCCGTGGCCCTGTCGGACGATGCGCTGCGCGATGTCGCGCGCGCGGCCGACTTCCTCGCCGACCAGGTGCGCCGCGAAGAGCCGATCTACGGCGTGTCCACCGGCTTCGGCAGCAACGCCGACAAGCTGCTCGGCGCGCATCCGCTGCGCGACGAACTGCCCGGCGCCAAGCCCAGCGGGCGTTCGCTGCACCAGGAGCTGCAGACCAACCTGATCGTCACCCACGCGGTGTGCGTGGGTGAACCGTTCGCGCCGGAAGTGGTGCGCGCGATGCTGTGCATCCGCATCAACACCCTGCTCAAGGGCCATTCCGGCATCCGCGTGCAGACGCTGCAGGCGCTGGCGGCGATGCTCAACGCCGGCGTGGTGCCGGTGGTGCCGCAGCTCGGTTCGGTGGGCGCGTCGGGCGACCTCGCCCCGCTGTCGCACCTGGCCATCGTCCTGCTCGGCGGCGGCGAGGCGTTCTTCGAAGGCCAGCGCATGCCGGGTGCGGACGCGCTGCAGCGCGCTGGCCTGCAGCCGGTGTCGCTGTCGTACAAGGAAGGCTTGGCGCTGAACAACGGCACCGCGCAGATGCTCGCCACCGGCGTGCTGGCGCTGCAGAAGATCGAGGACCTGCTCGATACCGCGGACCTCGCCGCGGCGATGACCATCGACGCGTTCGCCGGGCGCATGGGCGCCTTCGCCGAGGATGTGCACGCGCTGCGCCCGCATCCGGGCCAGGTTCGGGTGGCGGCCAACCTGCGTTCGCTGCTGGGCGGTTCCACGCTCGCTGACATTCCCTACCACCTGGTGCCGAAATTCCGCTCGTGGCTGCCGTCGAGCTGGGAATCCGACTCGCCGCTGCAGCCGAACTTCGACATCGGCTGGGAGTGGGTGCCGTTCTCGCAGCGTCACGGGCGCGAGAAGTTCTACCAGCGCTTCAAGCCGTTCCGCGGCGGCAAGAAGCACCAGCCGCAGGACAGCTATTCGCTGCGCTGCATCCCGCAGGTGCATGGCGCGGTGCGCGATGCGGTGGCGCACGCGCGGCGCGTGTTCGACATCGAGCTCAACGCGGTCACCGACAACCCGCTGGTGTTCCCGGAGAAGCAGGCCGAGCACGTCGAACAGCAGGTGATCTCCGCCGGCCATTTCCACGGCATGCCGCTGGCGCTGGCGATGAGCTACGTGAAAGCCGCGATCCCGGTGCTCGCCTCCATCTCCGAGCGCCGCATCAACAAGCTGGTCGACCCCGCCACCAGCGACGGCCTGCCGGCGTTCTTGATCGGCAACGAGGACGGCACCGAGTCGGGCTTCATGATCGTGCAGTACACCGCGGCCGCGATCGTCAACGACCTGGCCAGCCGCGCGATGCCGGCATCGGTGTATTCGATCCCGACCAGTGCCAACGCCGAGGACCACGTCTCGATGGGCGCCAACGAGGCGCGCCACGTGCTGGCGATGGCCGACGACCTGGGCAAGGTGCTGGCGCTGGAACTGTACACCGCCGCGCAGGCGCTCGACCTGCGGCGCGAGATGATCAGCGCCGCGCGCGACCTGGCCGGGCGTGCGGGCGCGCGGGCGCTGGCGGTGAAGGTGCAGGGTGCTCCGGCCGCGGATGCGCGCGACCACGCCGGCTTCCTCGACGAGGTCGAAGCGCTGCGCGCCGAACTGGCCTCCGGCGACGACTACCACCCCGGAGCCGCTGTTGCCGCCGCGCATGCCGCGCTGCGCGAGGTCATCGCCTTCCTCGATCGCGATCGCGCGCTCGACGGCGAGGTCGCCGCCGCCGTGCGCCTGGTGGCTGACGGCACGCTGCTCGCTGCCGCCCGCAGCGCCGGCGCGCCGTGAACCTCGCCCTGCACAACGGTTGGCTCGGCGCGCTGGAAGCCGGCGCGCTGGCACTGGTGATCGGCCTGCTGGCCTATCTGCTGTGCCACTTCCTCGCCCGCGGCCTGCGCTGGCCGGAAGGCCATGCGATCGGTTGGGCCGCGTTCGCCTCGGTGGCCATCGGCGCCGGGATCGACCTGTGGCACCTGTTCTCGCTGTTCTTCGTCAATCCCGGCTCCCCGGCACGCGTGCAGCTGGCCCTGGCCGGTATCCACGATCCAGGCGGGCTCGGAACGCGGGTGATGATGGAAATCTTCGGCGCGCTGGGCGGGGTCCTGCTGGCGTGGCTCTGGTTCGAATCGCGCAAGGCCGGCCAGGCTCCCCGGACGCGATAGCAAACCGTCGCGGCGCCCGTCGCCGGCGGAAGTCGCGGCCCCGGGTGCCAGCTTCTTTTTTGATGCGTGACGCGTAGACGCGGCGCGTCGGTGGGCCGTGCCGACGCTTGGGTACAAGCGCTGCTGGGTCTCGCGACGGCGATGTCCGGGAGGGACTGAAGCCCAGTCCGCCTTGCGGGGGAGGGCGTCTAACCTGTCCCGCATCGGCAGTTCGTGTCGCGAGCGCTTTTTTTTGGAAAGACATGCCGCCCGTTCGCCGCCCGGGCACGCTGCGCATGCACGGGCCTGATGAAATCCCGCCTGCTCCTGCCGGGAGGCGCGCTATCCTGATTGGCATCCAGGTAAGGCACGTTCCCGCACGCGAACTTCGCCCGCGCTTGACAATGTAATAGCACGCTATTACATTGGCGCAATGAAGCAGCGCCCACAGCCCGTTCCGGAACGCGACACCAACGCCTCGCTGCGCGCGCTGGCGCGGGCATTCGCGGGCATCGAGCGTCCGCAGGACGTCCTGGCGTTCCTCGAGGACCTGTGCACCCCCGCCGAGCTGGAAGCCATGGCCGACCGCTGGCGCGTCGTGCCGCTGCTGTTGCAGGACGTCCCGTATCGGGAGATCCACGAGCGCACCGGCGTCAGCGTCACCACCGTCGGCCGTGTCGCCCGTACCCTCGAACGCGGCGCGGGCGGCTATTCGGTTGCCGCGCGCCAGCAGTTCCCGCGCCTGACCGCATCCCATTGAGGCGCCCCGCCATGGACCCCATCGCACCCAGCGAGGCGCGCGATCGCCTGCGCATCGCCATCCAGAAGTCCGGCCGGCTCGGCCCGCCCGCCCGCGCGCTGCTGTCCTCCTGCGGGCTGGCCTGGCGCGAGCAAGCCGACCGCCTGTTCTGCCGCGGCGAGACGCTGCCGGTGGACCTGCTGCTGGTGCGCGACGACGACATCCCCGGACTGCTCGACAGCGGCGCCTGCGACTACGGCGTGGTCGGGCGCAACGTGCTGCTCGAGTACGCCGGCCGGCGCCCACAGGAGACCGGGTCGGCCGCGGCGGTCGAGCTGCGGGGCCTGGGATTCGGCGGATGCCGGCTGGACATCGCCGTGCCGGAGGACTGGGACTGGCAGGGTCCGGCGCAGCTGCAGGGCCGCCGGATCGCCACCACCTATCCGCGGCTGCTCGATCGCTGGCTGGTGGCCCAGGGCGTGCAGGCCGACGTGGTCACGCTGTCGGGCTCGGTCGAGATTGCGCCGCGGCTGGGGCAGGCCGATGCCGTCTGCGACCTGGTGTCGAGCGGCGCCACCCTGCGCGCGAACCAGCTGCGGCCCGTGGTGACGCTGCTGCAGAGCGAGGCGGTGCTCGCCGGTCCCGCCCGGCCTTTCGCCGACGCGCGTGGCGCACTGGCCACGATGCTGCTGCGGCGGCTGGACGGCGTGCTGAAGCTGCGCGACAGCCGGCTGCTGCTGTTCCAGGCACGACGCGACGCGGTGCCCGGTCTGATGCAGCTGTTGCCCGACGCCGAGCCGCCCACGGTCATGCAGGTCGATGGCGGCGACACGCTCGCGCTGCAGGCGCTGTGCCACGGCGCGATGACCTGGCAGCGGCTGGAGCAGCTGCGCTCGGCCGGCGCGCGCGGCCTGCTGGTGGTGCCGGTCGAGAGGACGCTGGCGTGAGCGCGATGCCGGAGATCGTCGACTGGTCGGCGGCCGACGCGGCCACGCGGCAGCGGCTGCTGCAGCGACCCGCGCAGCAGGCCGGGCCGGAAGTTTCTGCGGCGGTGGCGCAGGTGCTGGCGGAAGTTCGCACCGGGGGCGAGGCCGCGCTGCGCGCCTGCACGCAGCGCTACGATGGTGTCGCACTCGACGAATTCGAGGTGGGCGCGGCCGAATTCGATGCGGCACTGGCCGCGGTGCCATCCTCGCTGCTGGGCGCGCTGCGCGAAGCGGCCGATCGGATCGCCGCCTTCCACCGCGCGGGCATGACGGGCGCCTACGCACTCGAGACGGCCGCTGGCGTGACCTGCGAACGGATCGTGCGGCCGATTCCCCGCGTCGGCCTGTACGTGCCCGCAGGCAGCGCGCCGCTGCCGTCGACCATGCTGATGCTCGGCGTCCCCGCGCAGCTGGCCGGGTGCCGCGAGCGCATCCTGTGCACGCCGCCGCGGCCGGACGGCAGCGCCGACCCGACAGTGCTCGCCGCCGCGCGCCTGACCGGCGTGTCCCGCGCGTTCAAGCTCGGCGGCGCGCAGGCGATCGCGGCGATGGGCTTCGGCATCGGCCCGGTGCCGCGCTGCGACAAGCTGTTCGGGCCCGGCAACGCCTACGTCACCGAAGCCAAGCGCCAGGTGCAGCAGACGGGCGCGGCAGCGATCGACATGCCCGCGGGGCCATCCGAGGTGCTGGTGGTCGCCGATGACGGCGCCAACCCGGCCTTCGTCGCTGCCGACCTGCTGTCGCAGGCCGAACATGGCCCGGATTCGCAGGTGCTGCTGCTGTCCGACAGCGCCGCGCTGCTGCGCGCGGTGGAGCGCGAACTCGATGCGCAGCTCGACGCGCTGCCGCGCCAGGCGGTCGCGCGGCAGGCGCTTTCGTCCTCGCGCCTAGTGCTGGTCGCGTCGATCGGCGAGGCGCTGGAGATCAGCAACGCCTACGCCCCGGAGCACCTGATCCTGGCGCTGCGCTCGCCGCGCGCCTGGCTCGATCGGGTGGAGTGCGCCGGCTCGGTGTTCCTCGGCGACTGGACGCCCGAAGCGCTGGGCGACTACTGCAGCGGCAGCAACCACGTGCTGCCCACCGGCGGTGCCGCGCGCGCGTGCAGCGGATTGTCGGTGGCGAGCTTCCAGACCTTCGTCAGCGTGCAGTCGGCGACGCCGGGCGGCATCGCCGCGATCGGCCCCTGCGCGATCACGCTGGCCCGCGCCGAGGGCCTCGACGCCCATGCCAACGCCGTGGCGCTGCGCATGCCAGGGGCTGCCGCATGAGCGCGGTGCTCGAGCTGGTGCGGCCCGACCTGCGCGGCTTCGCCGGATACCAATCCGCGCGCAGCGACGCCGCGCGCGGCGAGGTCTGGCTCAACGCCAACGAAGCGCCCTGGTCGAGCGTCGCCGACCGCGGCGGCCGCAACCGGCGCTACCCGGAACCGCAGCCGGCCGCACTGCGCGATGCGCTGGCCGCGCTGTACGGCTGTGCTCCGGACGCGCTGCTGCTCGGCCGGGGCAGCGACGAGGCCATCGACCTGCTGGTGCGCGCGCTGTGCGCGCCCGGGCGCGGCGCGGTCGTGGTCGCGCCGCCGGTGTTCGGCATGTATGCGGTCAGCGCGCGCCTGCACGGTGCGCGGGTGCTGGAGGTGCCGCTGCGCGACGGCGTTGCGGGCTTCGCCCCGGACCTGGACGCCATGGCGGACGCGGCGCTGTCCGGCGCGGCGAAGCTGGTCTTCCTGTGCTCGCCGGGCAATCCCACCGGCGAGCGGATGTCGACCGAAGCCGTCGAGCGGCTCGCGCAACGACTCGCGGGGCGCGCGGTGGTGGTGGTGGACGAGGCTTACGCCGAGTTCGCCGACGCGCCGTCGGCGCTAGTGGCGCTGCCGCGGCACCGCAACCTCGTGGTGCTGCGCACGCTTTCCAAGGCGCACGCGCTGGCCGGGGCGCGGATCGGCTGCGCCATCGCCGATCCGGGACTGGTGGAGGTGCTGCGCGCCTGCCAGGCGCCGTATCCGCTGCCCGCGTCCTGCGTTGCACTGGGGTTGGCCGCGCTGGCGCCGGCCTCGGTCGACGCCACCGGCCGTCGGGTTGCGCGCGTGCGCGAGCAGCGCGACCGGTTGGCTGCGGCGCTCGCGCACTTGCCCGGCGTGCGCCGCGTGTATCCATCGCAGGCGAATTTCCTGCTGGTGCGTTTCGACGATGCAGGCGCTGCGCTGCGGCGACTGCGCGCGGACGGCATCGTGGTCCGCGACCAGCGCGCCGCACCGCAGCTTGGCGACGCGCTGCGAATCAGCATCGGCACGCCGGCGCAGAACCGCCGCGTGCTGGCCGCCCTGGGTGGAGCAGCGGCATGAGGCCGATCCTGTTCGTGGACCGCGACGGCACCCTGATCGAGGAGCCCGCCGACTGCCAGATCGATGCCTTCGAGAAGCTGCGCTTCGTCGAGGGCGCGGTGCCGGCCCTGTGCAGGCTGCGCGATGCCGGCTACCGGCTGGTGATGGTCAGCAACCAGGACGGCCTGGGCACGCCCGCGTTTCCGCAGCACGCATTCGACGGACCGCACGCGCTGGTGCTGCAGGTGTTCGCGAGCCAGGGGGTGGCGTTCGAGCAGGTACTGATCGACCGCAGCCTGCCCGCCGAGTGCGCGCCGACCCGCAAGCCGGGGATCGGGCTGGCGTTGCCGCTGCTGCGCGAGCGCGATGTCGACTGGGCGCGGTCGGCGGTCGTGGGAGATCGCGACACCGACCTTGCATTCGCCGACAACCTTGGCATCCGCGGCTTCCAGCTGCGGACGGAGCGCTTCGGCGGCGACTGGGACTGGGAGGCGATCGCGCACGCGCTGGTGGATGCGCCGCGCACCGCGACGGTGGCCAGGCGCACGCGCGAGACGGCGATCCGTGTCCGCATCGACCTCGATCGCGCTGCCGAGCCGCGGGTGCAGACCGGGCTGGCGTTCTTCGACCACATGCTCGAGCAGATCGGCAAGCACGCCGGGATCGATCTCGACATCACCGCCGACGGCGACCTCGCCGTCGACGAACACCACACCGTGGAGGACACGGCGCTGGCGCTCGGCCAGGCCCTGCGCGAGGCGCTCGGCGACAAGCGCGGCATCGGTCGCTACGGCTTCGTGCTGCCGATGGACGAGGCGCTGGCGAGCGCCGCACTGGATCTCGGCGGGCGGGCGATGTGCGTGTTCCAGGGCGACTTCCACCGGGAGCGGGTCGGCGCGCTGCCGACCGAGCTGGTGCCGCATTTCTTCCGCTCACTGTGCGACGCCGGCGGCTTCAACCTGCACCTGCAGGTGCGCGGCGAGAACGACCACCACCAGGTCGAAGCCTGCTTCAAGGCGTTCGCGCGTGCGCTGCGCCAGGCCGTGGCGCGCCAGGGCACGGCGCTACCCAGCACCAAGGGCGTGCTGTGAGCGCGATGGCGGGCGAGGTGGCCGTTGTCGACGCCGGCGGCGCCAACCTGGGCTCGGTGTGCGCGGCGCTGCGGCGCCTGGGCGCCACGCCACGGGTGGTGCGCGACGGCCGCGAGCTGGCCGGCGCCGGGCGCGTGATCCTGCCGGGCATCGGCGCCGCGGCGCCGGCCATGGCGCGGCTGCGCGCGCGCGGTTTCCTCGTGCCGCTGCGCGCGCTCGACGTGCCGCTGCTCGGCATCTGCCTGGGCATGCAGTTGCTCTACGAATGGTCGGACGAAGGCGATACGCCGTGCCTGGGACTGCTGCCCGGCCGCGTGCGCGCGCTGCGCGGCGGCCTGGGCGTGCGCGTGCCGCACATGGGCTGGAACACGCTCGAAACCACGGACGACGAACCCCTGCTCGACGGCATCGCAACCGGGGAGCACGCGTACTTCGTGCACGGCTATGCGGTCGCGCCTGGCGCCGAAGCCCGCGCGGTGACGTGCCACGGCGACCATTTCGCGGCAGTCGTGCGTCGCGGCCTGGTGGCCGGCGCGCAGTTCCACCCCGAACGCTCGTCTGCGGCAGGCGCGCGCCTGCTGCACAACTTCCTGGCATGGCAGCCATGAGCGCGGCCGAGGTCGGGTTCACCGTGTATCCGGCGATCGACGTGCGCGACGGCGCCGTGGTGCGCCTCGCCCAGGGCGACTACGCGCGCGAAACGCGCTACGACGTCGATCCGCTTGCGCTGGCCGCCGCGTATGCGCGCGCCGGTGCGGCTTGGCTGCACCTGGTCGACCTGGACGCCGCGCGCGCGGGCGGGCCGACGCTGCATGGGCTGCTGCGGCGCATCCGCGACCAGACCGGCCTGCGGGTGCAGGTCGGCGGCGGCGTGCGCGACGAGCGTGACGTCGAGGCGCTGATGGAAGCCGGCGCCGAGCGCGTCGTGGTCGGCTCGGTCGCGATCCGCGAGCCGGAGCGGGTGCTGCGCTGGATCGCGTCGACGCCGGCACGGATCGTGGTGGCGCTGGACGCCCGCTGCGACGAAGACGGGCGCTGGGTGCCCGCCAGCGACGGCTGGACGCGCCCGGCAACACGCGGGCTCGACGCATTGGTCCGGCTCTATGCCGACGACGGGTTGCAGCACCTGCTGTGCACCGACATCGGACGCGACGGCATGCTCGCCGGCCCCGCACTGGCGCTGTACCGTGCGCTCCACGCCTGCGCGCCGGCGCTGCGCCTGCAGGCATCCGGCGGGGCGCGCGACGCTGCCGACGTCGCCGCGGCCCGCGCGGCCGGCTGCGCCGGCATTGTGCTCGGCAAGGCGCTGCTGGAAGGACGCCTCGAACTGCAGGACGCGCTGCAATGCTGAGCCGGCGGATCATTCCATGCCTGGACGTGCGCGACGGACGCGTGGTCAAGGGCGTGCGCTTCCGCGACCACGTCGACGTCGGCGACGCACTCGCGCTGGCCCGCGCCTATCGCGACCAGGGCGCCGACGAACTGGTGTTCTACGACATCGCCGCAAGCCCCGCCGGAAGCAGCGTCGACCCGAACTGGGTCGAGCGGATCGGCCGCGAGCTGGACATCCCGTTCTGCGTCGCCGGTGGCATCCGCAGCGTCGAGGACGCGCGGCGGGTGCTGCATGCCGGCGCGGACAAGATCTCGCTCAACACCCCGGCGCTGGAACGGCCAGCGCTGGTGTCGGAGCTGGCCGCGCGATTCGGTAGCCAGTGCGTCGTGGTCGGCATCGATTCGATCCGCGAGGCCGACGGCCAGTGGCGCGTGCGCAGCCACACCGGCCGCCCCGAGGCCATGCGCGCGCCCGGGCGTTCGACTATCGATTGGGTGCGCGAGGTACAGGCGCTCGGCGCCGGCGAGATCGTGCTCAACTGCATGGGCAGCGACGGCGTACGCGCCGGCTACGACCTGGCGCAGCTGCGCGCCGTGCGTGATGCGTGCGCGGTGCCACTGATCGCCTCGGGCGGCGCCGGCAGCCTCGCCCACTTCGTCGACGTCTTCCGCGAGGCCGATGTCGACGGTGCGCTCGCGGCCAGCGTGTTCCACGACCGTAGCATCGCCATTCCGGCGCTCAAGCGTGCGCTGGCCGATGCCGGCATCGAGGTGCGCCATGTCGCATGAGGGCACGCTCGACCCCGACGCGCTCGCGTGGGAACGGCAGGGCGGGCTGCTGCCGGCGATCGTGCAGGACGCCCGCTCGCATCGGGTCCTGATGCTGGGCTACATGGACCGCGCGGCGCTGGACGCGACGCTCGCCAGCGGCCTGGTCACGTTCTTCAGCCGCAGCCGCCAGCGCCAGTGGACCAAGGGCGAGACCAGCGGCCACGTGCTGGCGCTGGCCGCGATCGAAACCGACTGCGACGGCGATGCGCTGCTGGTACAGGCGGTTCCCCGCGGGCCGACCTGCCACCTCGAACGCACCAGCTGCTTCGCCGATGCGCCGGGCTCGGCGCTGGGGGAACTCGACGCGCTGCTCGCGACGCGCGAGCGCGAGCGCCCGCCCGGAAGCTACAGCACGCAGCTGTTCGAATCGGGCGTGCGCCGGATCGCGCAGAAGGTGGGCGAGGAGGGCGTGGAAACCGCGCTGGCGGGCGTGGCGCAGGACGATGCTGCGCTGCGCGCCGAGGCCGCGGACCTGGCCTATCACCTGCTCGTGCTGCTGCGCGCACGCGGCCTCGGGCTGCGCGAGCTGGAAGCCGAACTCGCCGCCCGCGCGATGGCTACGCCGCGCTGATCGACGTCTTGACGCAGTCGCGGCCGTTGGCCTTGGCAGCGTAAAGCGCGCGATCGGCGATCTCCAGCGCGGCGTCGATGTTGTCGATGGTGCCGGGCGCGATGGTGTGCACGCCCACGCTGGCGGAGATGCGGATCTCATGGCCCTGCGCGCTGCAGGTGTGGTCGACCAGGGCCCGGCGCAGGCTTTCGGCGACTTCCACCGCCTGGTGCAGGTCGTGCCCGAGCAGGCCGACCACGAACTCCTCGCCGCCGAAGCGCGCCAGCAGCGCATCGTGCACGCGCAGGACCTTGCCGACGCGCTGTGCGGTGCAGCGCAGGCAGTCGTCGCCGGCCAGGTGTCCGTGGCGATCGTTGATGGCCTTGAAGTGGTCGAGGTCGATCATCAGCAGCGACACCGCCCGGTGCGACTGCCGGCCTTCGGCCAGCATCTTCTCGAACGCCTCGTGGAAGTAGGTCCGGTTGTACAGGCCGGTCAGTCCGTCGCGCCGGCTGGAGTCGCGCAGGCGCCCATGCGCCTCCTCGAGCTGCACCAGCGCGCTGCGCACCTCCTGCGTGCGCTGTGCGACCTTGCGCTCCAGCTTCTGGTTGGCTTCCTCGGTGATGCGCGCGTTCTCCCTGCGCAAGGCGGCGTAGCGGTTGCCCAGCGCGATCGAGAGCAGCAGCATTTCGGCCGCCGAGCCGATCTGCACGCCGTACTCGGTGTAGAAGGTCTTGGGCAGGGCGCCAAACGCGATCAGGGTGAACAGCGTGGTGCCGAGCAGGAACATCGACCACGCCAGCATGAACAGTCGCGCCGGCACGTAGCCGCGGCGGACCACCACGATGCCCGCCACCGCGATCCACAGCACGCCCACCAGCACCGCGCGCGCCGCGATCGGGGTGGCCACCCGGTAGGGAAGCCACAGCGATGCGATGCCCAGCAGGACGAAGAAGCCGATCAGCGCGATGCTGACCTGGTTGCCGCGCGGGAAGCGCTTCTTCAGCTCCAGGAACGTGCGCGCGAACTGCTGCATGCCGATCAGCGCCAGGCAGATCGACAGCGGGACGGACTTGTCGGTCATCCACGCCGAGTTCGGCCACAGGTATTCGAACCCCAGGCCGTTGAGCGTGAACAGCACCATGCCGAACGCGCTGAGGTGGAACAGGTACCAGAAATAGCTGCCGTCGCGCAGCATCAGCCACAACACGGCGTTGTAGAAGAACAGCGCCAGCAGGATGCCGTAGTAGACGCCGATGGCCAGTTGCGCGTCGCGCGCGAGGCCGGCAAACGCCGTCGGAGTGAGCAGCGCCAGCGGTACCTGCATCGAGCTTTCGCTCTGCACCCGCACCAGCAGCTCCACCGGCTGTCCGGCGGGCAGGACGAACTGGAAGTTGGGGTGGCGGTCGCTGATGCTGCGCGCGTCGAACGGGCGGTGGTCGCCGCCGGCCTGGTGGACAACGCGACCATCGGCGTAGCGCACGTACAGGTCGACGTAGTCGCTCAGTGCGTATTGCTGGACGAGGATCCAGCGCGTCTCGGCCGGGTCGCGATTGACGACCCGCGCATGGAACCAGTACGCGCCGGGCTGGAAGCCGAATTCCGACTGTCCGGGCAGCGGCGCGAATTCGCCCGCGGCGAAACGGCGGAAGGCATCATCGGCTTCGTCGATGCCGCCGCTGTCGTGTCGATAGGCGAGATACGGGGACAGCTGGATGTCGTCGAAGCCGGGCTGGAGCTGCAGCACCTGCTGCGCCGACGCGACGCCAGGCAGCCACGCCGCGAGCAGCAGCGAGAAGAGCCACGCGAGCATCCGTACGTTGCGCATTCCCGGGCCCCGAATAAAGTCCCCTGGACCGCTGGCGCGGCCCTGCCGGCATTCTACGTCAGCGCGGGGTGCCGGCGCGGCGACGTTTCGGGCGGGCCGACCGTCTCGGGACGGCATAATGGCGGCCGATTCGGCAGAGGGAGAGCTGCGATGCGGCGTGGACTCGCGGCGGTACTCTGGCTGGCCTGCGGCGCAGCGCTCGCGCAGGCGCAGGGCGGCGTGGTGTTCGACGACGGCAACGGCAACGGCGTACAGGACGTCGGCGAGGCCGGCGTCGCAGGCGTCGCGGTGTCGAACGGCCGTGCGGTCGTGCGCAGCGACGGGCAAGGCCGGTACACCTTGCCGATAGCGGCCGGCCAGATCGTATTCGTGGTCAAGCCGGACGGCTGGCAGGTCCCCGCGGGCGCGGAGGGGCTGCCCGCGTTCTGGCACCAGCAGTCGCCAGGCGAACCCTCGACCCTGCGCCATGGCGGCTTGCCGGCAGGCCAGCCAAGCGATCGCGTCGATTTCCCGCTGCGGCGTGCGCCGACACCTGGCGCGGAGCTCGAAGTGCTGGTGTTCGCCGACCCGCAGCCAAAATCGCCTGCCGACATCGACTACTACCGCCGCGACATCGTCGCGCCGCTGCTGGACAGGACGCGCGCCACGCTGGGCCTGAGCCTGGGCGACATCGTCGACGACGACCTGTCGCTGTATCCGGCGATCAACGCGGTCACCGCATCGCTTGGCGTGCCGTGGCTGCACGTGGCCGGCAACCACGACATCGACCGGGACGCGCGCGACGATGCCGGTGCGTTGCAGACCTTCCGCAGCCACTTCGGCCCCGACACCTACGCCTGGGAAGAAGCGCGCGCAACGTTCGTGATGCTTGACGACGTGATCCACCAGCCCGGGTCGAAGCCTGGCTACACCGGCGGCTTCCGCGACGACCAGTTCGCCTTCCTCGAGGCCTACCTGCCGACGCTGCCGACCGATCGGCTGCTGGTGCTCGGCATGCACATCCCGCTGTTCGAGGCCGCGGGCCGCGACACCTTCCGCGACGCCGATCGCGAGCGGCTGTTCGCGTTGCTGCGCGACTTCCCGCACGTGCTGGTGCTCAGCGCCCACAACCACACCCAGCAGCACTGGTATCACGACGCAGGCACCGGCTGGCACGGCGCGCAGCCGCTGCACGAGTACAACGTCGGCGCCAACTGCGGCGCGTTCTGGTCCGGGGTCAAGGACGCGGCCGGCATTCCCGATGCGACCATGGCCGACGGCACGCCGAACGGACATGCGACGCTGAAGGTCTTCGATGGCGGACGCTATGCGCTGGCCTGGCACCCGGCGCGATTGCGCGGAGGCGATTCGGCTTTCACCGGGGCGATGGCGCTGCACGCGCCGAAGGTGCTGCGCGCCGGTGCGTATCCGGCGTGGGGGGTGTACGCCAACGTGTTCATGGGCGGCGACGACACGCGCGTGGAATTCCGGGTCGACGATGGCGAGTGGAAGGCGATGGCGAAGGTGGCAGCGGCCGATCCGCGGCTACTGGCGGAGAACGTCCGCGACGACCTCGCCGATGCGCTGCGCGGCTACGACCGCTCGCCGGAGGCCAAGCCGTCCGCGCACCTGTGGCGCGGCGCGCTGCCGACCGGCCTGGGCGTCGGCGAGCACCACGTCGAAGTCCGTGCGTTCGATGCCTGGCAAGGCGAGCAGCGCGCCGCGACGCGGTATCGTCTGCAGGACGCTGCGGAGTAGCGTCCATGGCCGATCCGTTGCCCATCGACCTGCAGCCCAGGCACTTCCGCGACGCCGCGAGCTGGGAGAAATGGCTGGTGGCGTGCGGCGATGGCCGCGGCGCATGGCTGAAGATCGCGAAAAAGAACGCCGGCGCGAACTCGGTGAGCTATGCGGAGGCGCTCGACGTTGCGCTTTGCCACGGCTGGATCGACGGCCAGAAGCGCAGCTTCGACGAGGTGTTTTTCCTGCAACGGTTCACGCCGCGCCGGCCGGGCAGCCTGTGGTCGAAGATCAACATCGGCCACGTCGAGCGGCTGGCGGCGGCGGGCCGCATGCAGCCAGGTGGCTGGCGCGAGGTCGAGGCCGCGAAAGCGGATGGACGCTGGGAGGCCGCATATGCCGGCGCGGCCAGCATGACGGAGCCGGAAGAACTCACGGCGGCACTGGCGAAGAACCGCAAGGCGCGCGCGTTCTTCAATGCGCTGGACAAGACCAACCGCTACGCCGTGTGCTGGCGCGTGCAGACCGCGAAGAAGCCGGAAACGCGCGCGGCCCGCGTCGCCAAGCTCGTGGCGATGCTGGCCAAGGGCGAGAAGATCCACGGTTGATCCGCTGGTAGCAATCGTTCTCCCGCCAGCTTGCGGGCGGAAAACCATCCGCGTTCGGGGCAGTCGCTTCGACGAGAAGCGCTGGCCTCGGTCAGCGTGGCGGCATCATCGTACGGGCGGATCCGCCGTAGCGGCGGGTTCAAGCAGACGCGACCCGGCATCGGCGGGCGCCGTGTTGTCGTCATAGGGGTAGGGAACGACCGGCCCGGGCACGAATTGCGATCGCCACAGTCCCAGCCGGTGCGCGATCTCGTCGCCCACGTCGATCTGCGGCAGCGAAGGCGTCTCGCCGTCCTCGCGTTCCCATCGAGAGATCTCGCCGCGGGCGATGTCGTAGGCGCCGGCGAAGCTGTTGCTGCGGTTGAGCCCGTCCACCAGCCACGCCCGGCCGAAATAGGTGGCGTCCGATTCGCTGCCGCAGCCGAAGGAGGCGCGGTCGGCCCGCGCGGCGGTGACCACCAGCGTGCGCGGCTCGCGCAGGGCGGGGATGAAGCCGCCCGAGTAGCAGGCCGAGATCGCCACCACCCGGTTGCGGATGCCGGCATCGTCCAGCGCCTTGCGCAACTCGCGCGGCGTGATCCATTGCTCCAGCACCGGCGGCAGCTGCACGGCGAGCTCGTGATCTTCGGTGCCGTGCAGGGTGAGATAGAGCAGCAGCACGTCCTCGTCGCGGTCCATCACCTCGCCAACGCCGGCCAGCGCGATGCGCAGGTTCTGCAGGGTGGCGAGCGGACGCGGGGCGGTGGTCAGGCTGTCGAGGTGGTTGACCAGGGTGACCACCCGATCCTGCGCGCCGAATCGCCGCGACATCAGTTCGTCGAGGTAGGCGACTTCATTGCGGAACACGTTCTCGGTGCTGTCGCCGGCGAAGCCGACGACATACAGGTCCACCTGGCCAGGACGCTGCGGCGCCAGCGCCGCGATGTCCCCGGCGATCAGGCGCCGGTCGCGGGCCCCCACGCTCTCGTCTTCGGCGCATGCCGGCAGCAGCAACAGCGCGGCGATCCCGAACAGGACCGCGGCGACGCCGGATCGGCGCCGACGGATCATGGCGCGGCGGGATCGATGTCGGTGAAGCGCTCCACCCGCACGTGGCCGTTGGTCGCGGCGCCGGTGCGCGGTTGCGGATAGTCCTCGCGGCGGTCGACGAGCACGGTGCGCATGCCGGCATCGCGCGCGGCGTCGAGCTCTTCGACCACGTCCGACAGGAACAGCACCTCGCCCGGCTCGCGCCCCAGCGAGCGCGCGATGCCACGGTAGCTGTCGGCTTCGCGCTTGTGGCCCACGGCGGTGTCGAAGAACGCGTCGAACAGCGGCAGCAGGTCGCCGGCGTCGGAGTTGCCGAACAGCAGCCGTTGCGCCGGCACCGAGCCGGAGGAATACACGGCGAGCACATGGCCGGCCTCGTCCCACCGCCGCAGCGCCTCGACCGCGTCGGGATAGACCGGCGCGGTGAAGTCGCCGCTGCGGTAGCCCGCGTCCCACACCATGCCCTGCAGCGCCTTGAGCGCGGTGTGCTTGCGGTCCTGGTCGATCCAGCCCTGCAGGGTCTCGACGACCATCGCGTCCTGGCACATGCCGCCGTTTTCCATCGCCACCTGGTCCAGCCAGTGGCGCACCTCCGGCTCGTTGCCGCGCGCGCGGACGAAGCCGGGCAGCGCCCGGCGGGCATAGGGAAACAGCACGTCCTTGACGAAGGAGATGCTGCTGGTGGTGCCTTCGATGTCGGTGAGGATGACTGGCTTCATGGGATGCCTTGATGCTCTTGTAGGAGCGGCTTCAGCCGCGAGCTCTTCTGGCTGCGAGGGGAGATTGAAAACTCGCGGCTGAAGCCGCTCCTACAGGGAGTCGGGTCGGTCGGTCAGAGGCGTGATGCGTGATTCACGATTCGTGATTCGTGATTGGTGGGCGGTTCCAGCGTCTTTGCGAATCACCAATGACGAATCACCAACCACCAATCACGACTTCTCGTAACGCGGGAAACGCTGCGCGATGTCGGTGCCGGTGAAATGCCCGACCCAGCCATCGGGCTCGGTGAAGAAGCGGATCGCCACGAAGTTCGGCTCCGGGCCCATGTCGAACCAGTGCGTGGTGCCGTCGGGCACCGCGATGAGGTCGTCCTGCACGCACTCGATCTCGTAGACCCGGTCGCCGACGTGCAGGGTGAACAGGCCGGAGCCGGCGACGAAGAAGCGCACCTCGTCTTCCTTGTGGAAATGTTCCTCGAGGAACTTCGCGCGCATCTCGTCGCGCTTGGGGTTGTCGGGCGCGATGCTCACCACGTCCACGCTCTTGAAGCCGCGCTCGGCGACGAGGCGGTCGATGTCGGCGCGGTAGGCGGCCATGACGTCTTCGGGGCTGGCGCCCGGCGCGATCGGCTGCGTGGCCCGCCAGCGTTCGAAGGTGACGCCGATCGCGCGCAGTTCGCGGGCGATCGCCTCGCCGTCACGGCTGTCGAATGCAGGAGTGTCGGGCGCGTTGTCGGCGAAAATGCGAAGACGGCTCATGGCGGCGGCTCGGATGGGGCCATCAGCCTACCAAGCCTTGCCTGCGCCGGCACGGACGCGGCCGAAACGCAGTGGTGCGCGTCGCGCGGGAAGCCCCGGAGCGGTCCGGAACAAGCATTCGCGTCGATCCAGGGGGAGGCACGCCCAGGGAGTTGCAAGCGCGTGCGACGCCAGCTCCGCTATGCGCAGCCGAGCTTGCGCAGTTCCAGCTCGCAGCCGAGCAGGAATTCGAACGCCTCCAGGTGGCGCCGCGCATCGGCCATGTCGCGACCCCATGCGTACAGGCCGTGGCCATCGATCAGGTAGCCCCACATGTCGCCGCGATCGAGCAGCGCGTCGACCTGCGCCGCCAGCGACGGCATGTCCTGGGTGTTGGGCAGGACCGGCAGGTCGAGCTCGGTCTCGTGCGTGGTGTTGCCGCTGAAGGCCTTGAGCAGTTCGTAGCCTTCCAGGTGCACATGGCCGGCGCCGGCATACAGCCTCGAGGCCACGGTCTGCACCTGCGAATGGGTATGCAGCACGCAGCCGATCCCGGGGAAACGGCGGTACAGCTGCGTGTGCAGCAGGGTTTCGGCGGACGGGCGGTGGTCGCTGCCCACGGCGCGGCCGTCGAAATCGACCACCATGATGTCGGCCTCGCGCAGCTTGCCCTTGTCGCGTCCGGAGACGGTGATCGCCGCATGGCGGTCGTCCAGGCGGCGGGAGAAGTTGCTGCTGGTCGCCGGCGTCCAGCCGAGCGCGGACAGTTCGCGGACGTTGACGATGATCTCGCCGGCCAGTTCGCACAGGCGATGGGTGTCGTAGGGCAGGGCGTCGGTCATCGCGCAATTCTAGCGCGCGGACAGTGCCTGCCCGGGCTCCCCCCGGAAGCGCCCGCGGGGCCGGCCCCCGGGATCACGCCCGGGCTTCGCGCCGGCGGCCGAAGCCGCGCCAGGCCGCCCATGCCAGCAGCACCACGATCATCGCGCCGACCAGGGTGTCGACCGGGGTGGAATACACGAGCAGGCCGCAGGCGATCAGTGCGCCCATGCCGAGCATGCGTTCGCGGGTCCCGGAGGGCTTCGCCCGGGTGCCGAGCAGCAGGCTGAGTCCGGCGGCGATGTAGGCCATCACCACCAGGATCACGACGATGCCGATCAGGAACTCGAACTGGTTGGCGACCGTGTCCGAAGAGCTCACGAACGCGAGCACGGTCATGGATGCCGCGATGACCAGCAGGCCCCAGCCGGCGGAGCCGTTGCTCCGCAGGCGGCCGAACAGCGAGGGCAGCATGCCGCGCTGGGCGGCACGGGCGCCGGATTCCCCCGTCACCAGCATCCAGCCCCCGAGCGTGCCGGTGGCCTTGAGCGCAGCGGCCGCGGCGATGATCGGGATCGCCCAGGCGCCGAACATCTTTCCGGCGACCAGCGCGAACGGGGCGCCGGAGGCGGCCATTTCCGCGGCGGGCACGATGCCCATCATCAACACCGACGACACCAGGTACACCAGCCCGGCGATCGCGATCCCGCCCAGCGTCGCGCGCGGCACGTTGCGGTCAGGGTCTTCGACCACGCCCGCCACCATCGCCCCGGTTTCCAGGCCGACGAAGGCCCAGAAGATCGGCGCCAGCGAACTGAACACGACCGACACGTCGGACTGCTCGGTGACATTCCACGCCGAGCGGTACAGCGCGGGGTCGAAGCTGGCCCAGCCGGCGGTCAGCACCGCGACGACGGGCAGCAGGCCAAACACCACGCAGAACGACTGGAACCTGGCGATCGAGCGCGGGCCGAGCAGGTTGAGGGCGAACATCAGCCAGATCAGGCCGATCTGCCCGAACAGGCGGACGGTCTGGCTGTCACCGATCGGCAGCAGCAGGACCAGGTAGCCGAACGCCGCCACCGCGATCGCGTTGTTGCCCATCCACGACGACAGCCAGTACAGCGTGGTGGCGAGAAAGCCCATGTCGCGCCCCAGCGCGGGCCGGACATAGTCGTCGGGCGACTGCATGTGCGGATATTCGCGCGCCAGTCGCGCGAACGCGCCGCCCAGCACCACCGCCAGCACGGTGCCCAGCAGCCAGGCGATGGCGGTGACGCCGCCGGATTTCGCAAGGGTCGCCGGAAGCAGGAAGAATCCCGATCCGATCATGTTGTTGGCGACCACGAAGGTCGCGAGCACGGGGCCGATCTTGCGGGCGGAGGCGGTGGTCATCGCGTGGTCCAGTGGCCCGCGGGCGGGCCGGAGGTTGACGATTCGGTCAAGGAAAGACGGCGCGGTTGCCCGCGCCGTCGTGGTTCACTGCGCTCCGGGCCGGTTCCCCGGAGCGGCCGCGTCAGGCCTGCGGGCCTTCGTGGAACGGCGGTTCCGGCGGCGGGATCTCTCCGGCCTTGGCATCGCGGATATCGCGTGCGAGCTCGCTGTGCCGGTACCCGTACAGCCGGTAGATGATGATGCCCAGGACCGCCCAGCCGAAGAACATCGACAGCGTATAGCCGGACAGGTTGAGGAACAGCAGCAGGCATCCCGCGATCGCGGCGGGGCAGACGATCCACGCGAACGGCGTGCGGAACGGCCGGTGCCGGTTGGGTTCGCGCTTGCGCAGGATCAGCACGCCCGCGGCCACGGCCATGAACGCGAACAGCGTGCCCGAATTGGAGATGTCCGCCAGGATGCCCACCGGGAACAGCGCGGCGAACAGCGAGACGAACAGGCCCGTGAGCAGCGTCACCACGTGCGGGGTGTGGAAGCGGGGGTGGATCCGGGACAGCGCTTCGGGCAGCAGGCCATCGCGAGACATCGTGAAGAAGATGCGGGTCTGCCCGAACATCATCATCAGGATCACCGAGGGCAGGGCGAGTGCGGCCGCCAGGCCGATCGCGTTGCCGACGTTGGCAAACCCGAGCATGCGCATCACGTGGGCCAGCGGCTCGCGGCTGCAGACCAGCGCCTGGCTGTTGGCACAGGCTTCGGCCATCGCCGGAGTGCCCGGGTGGATGGCGACGCCGGCCGCGTCGAACATCGGTTGCGCCCCCATCGAGCCGACCGCGCCATAGCTCACCAGCAGGTAGAACACCGTGCACACCGCGAGCGAACCGATCAGGCCGATCGGGATGTTGCGGTTGGGATTCTTGGTTTCCTCCGCCGCGGTGGACACCGCGTCGAACCCGACATAGGCGAAGAAGATCGACGCCGCGGCGCCCAGCACGCCGATGCCGCCCAGCGGACTGCCCCAGCCGGTCGGAAGGAACGGTTCGAAGTTGGGAGCCTGCGCAGCCGGGACCGCGATCGCGATGAAGATCACCAGCGCTGCCACCTTGATCGAGACCAGCACCGCATTGACCTTGGCGGATTTCGAGGTGCCGACCACCAGCAGGACCGTCACCAGCAGCGCGATCAGGAATGCGAGCAGATTGAAGCTGCCGCCGTCGATCGGGCCTGTTTTCAATGCCCTGGGCAAGTCGACGCCGACACTGGTCAGCAAGCCATTCATGTATCCCGACCAGCCCACCGACACTGCGCCTGCGGCCACCGCGTATTCGAGCACCAGCGCCCATCCGACAACCCAGGCGAGCGCTTCGCCCAGCACGCCGTAGGTGTAGGTGTAAGCCGAGCCCGACACCGGCACCATCGCGGCCAGTTCCGAGTACGCGAGCGCAGCCAGGCCGCAGACGACGGCGGCGATCACGAACGAGACCATCATGGCCGGTCCGGCCTTCTGCCCGGCCTCGGCGGTCAGCACGAAGATGCCGGTGCCGATGACCGCACCGATGCCCAACATAGTCAGCTGGAACGCTCCGAGTTGCCTTGTCAGCGCCTTCTTGCCGGCGGTTTCAAGAATCTTGTCGAGCGGCTTGACGCGCCAAAAAAGCATGGAGTGGCTCCCCGGGGTGGATGCTGTCGGATGGATGGCACACCGGCCGCTGTGCGGCCGGAACCCGGCGACCATAACCGCCGTGGCACCGCGCGCACAAGCGCCATCGCCCGCTGCCTCATCGCTAGAATTGGCCGATGGAGAGCGAGAACAGCGTGCCGCACCGCAACATCGCCGCGTCGCCCGATCCGCAGTTGCGGGCGGCGCTGCGTGACTATGCCCGTCGTTGGCCTGCCGAGGCCCTGCGCGTCGAGGATTTCCTGGCGCTGCTCGCCGATCGTGCCGACCCGTTCGCACGCGAGCGGATCGCTGGCCACTTCACCGCATCGGCCTGGCTGGTCGACCGCAGTGGCAGGAACATCCTGCTGACCCACCATCGCAAGCTCGGCATGTGGCTGCAGCTGGGCGGCCACGCCGATGGCGACCGCGACCTTGCGCGCACGGCGCTGCGCGAGGCGGAAGAAGAGTCGGGCCTGTCCGGCCTGCAGGTCGTGGAAGGCATCTTCGATCTCGACCGCCACCGGATCCCCGAACACAAGGACGTGCCTGCCCACTGGCACTACGACGTGCGCTACATCGTGCAAGCCGGCGACGACGAAGACTTCGTCGTCAGCGACGAATCGCACGCGCTGGCATGGCGTGACATCGAATCGCTCGCGGTGGACGAAACGGCGGACGCATCGCTGCGGCGCATGGCCGCGAAGTGGCTCGATCGACCAGCCGGCCCGTAAGGCGGGGCGCTGCCCTGTCCCGTGCCGAAAGCACCCTGCCTTTGCAGGAGCGGCTTCAGGCGCGAGCCGTTTCGCGAAATCAACGCGGCGTTGCACATCCAGGCAGCTCGCGGCTGAAGCCGCTCCTACAGGATCGTCTCCTCCGCGGTGTTGCCGGGATGCCGATCGCCATGCGACGCGCCTGCGGGCAGGCAAATCAGCCGGGATCCATGGTTCTCGCCAGAGCACTGGCCAGCACGCCGCCAGGGAATCAATCCCGCCCCGCTTCAGTACAGCACCCGCGCGCGCAGCGTGCCCGGGATCTCCGCCAGCGCCGCCCGCAGTTCAAACGCCTGGCGCTCGTCCGCATCCACGTCGATCACCACGTAGCCGACCTTCGCATCGGTGCGCAGGTACTGGCCGTCGATGTTGATCCCGTGGCTGCCGAAGACGTCGTTGACTTGCGACAGCACGCCCGGCACGTTGCGGTGGATATGCAGCAGGCGCCGGCTGCCGGCGTGGCCGGGCAGGGTGACTTCGGGGAAGTTCACCGCCGACAGGGTGCTGCCGTTGTCGCTGTAGCGCACCAGCTTGGCCGCGACCTCGACCCCGATGTTGTCCTGCGCCTCGAGCGTGCTGCCGCCGACGTGCGGGGTCAGGATGACGTTGTCCAGGCCGAGCAGCGGCGATTCGAAAGGGTCGTCGTTGCCCTTGGGTTCGCTCGGGAACACGTCCACCGCCGCGCCCGCGAGGTGCCCGGAACGCAGCGCGGCCGCCAGCGCGTCGATGTCGACCACGCTGCCGCGCGAGGCGTTGATCAGGTGCGAACCCGGGCGCATCCGCGCAATCTGCGCGGCGCCGTACATCATCTTCGTCGCCGGCGTTTCCGGCACGTGCAGGGTGACCACGTCGCTGCGCGCGAGCAGGTCGTCGAGATCAATCGCCGGCCGCGCGTTGCCCAGCGAAAGCTTGGTCTCGATGTCGTGGAACAGCACCTGCATCCCCAGCGCCTCGGACAGCACGCCGACCTGGGTGCCGATGTGGCCGTAGCCGACGATGCCGATGGTCTTGCCGCGCGCCTCGTGGCTGCCGGCGGCCGACTTCGACCAGCCGCCGCGATGGCACTGCGCGTTCTTCTGCGGCACGCCGCGCAGCAGCATGATCGCCTGTGCGAGCACCAGCTCGGCGACGCTGCGGGTGTTGGAGTAGGGCGCGTTGAACACCGGAATGCCGGCCAGCTGGGCGGCGTCGGTGTCGACCTGGTTGGTGCCGATGCAGAAGCATCCGATCGCCAGCAGCCGCCGCGCGTCCGCCAGCACCTCGGCCGTCAGCTGGGTGCGCGAGCGGATGCCGACGAAATGCGCTTCCGCGATGCGCCGGCGCAGCTCGTCTTCGGGCAGCGACTTGGCGTGCAGGTCGATGTTGGTGTAGCCGGCGGCGCGGAACGTGTCGACGGCGGTCTGGCTGACGCCTTCGAGCAGCAGGACGCGGATGTCCTGCTTGGGGTACGAGGTCTTGGTCATCGGCGGCGGGAGGGGAGGATGAAATCAGTTTGCCAGTAACCGGAGCCTTCTGCTGCATTGCCGCACTGGACGGAGATGCGGTCGGGCTGGCAGGCTGCGACACTGCGATGCGTGGCCGCCTTCTTGCGCTCATTCCCGCGGAAGCGGAAACCGCGACATTGCCGGTGGCTCACCGACTTACGCGGACATCATCGGGTCGGCCAGCTTCGCTGTCATGCTGCGCCTCCCCGTTCGCCAGAGCGGCGGGTCGAAGGCGGTGCGCGTCGGCTGCCAGCGAATCCTCCTAGCCATCCGCGCCCGAGGGCCGTCCCTGATGATCAATCCACGCCTCGACGACCTGCACCGACGCATCCCCGGCCTGCGGCTGGAAACCGCCCCCGCCGAGCTCGAATACTACGGTCGCGACTGGACCCGGCGCTGGACGCCGGCGCCGCTTGCGATCGCGCTGCCTGCGAACGCAGGCGAGGCGCAGGCGGTGGTCCGCTGGGCCGGCGCGCATCAGGTCGCGATCGTGCCCTCGGGCGGGCGCACCGGATTGTCGGGCGGCGCGGTGGCCGCCAACGGCGAACTGGTGCTGAGCCTGTCGCGGATGAACCGGGTGCTCGGCTTCGACCCCGTCGACCGCACGCTGACGGTGGAGCCTGGCATCACCCTGCAGGCCGTGCACGAGGCCGCCGCGGAACACGGGCTGGCCTATCCGGTCGACTTCGCCGCGCGCGGCTCCTGCAGCATCGGCGGCAACATCGCTACCAATGCCGGCGGCATCCGGGTGCTCCGCTACGGCAACACGCGTGAGTGGGTCACCGGGCTGAAGCTGGTGGCCGGCAGCGGCGAGCTGCTCGACCTCGGCCGCGGCCTGGTCAAGAACTCCAGCGGCTACGACCTGCGCCACCTCGCCATCGGTTCGGAAGGCACGCTGGGCGTGGTCGTGGAGGCCACGCTGAAACTGGCCGACCCGCCGCCGCCGACCCAGGTGATGCTGCTGGCGCTGCCCTCGTTCGACGTGCTGATGCAGGTGTTCGCCCAGCTGCGCGACCGCCTGCGGCTGGAGGCCTTCGAGTTCTTCACCGACCGCGCGCTGCATCACGTGCTGGCGCACGGCGGGCAGGCGCCGTTCGACCAGGTGCACCCGTATTACGTGGTCGCCGAACTCGCGATGGAAGGCGAGGGCGACGAAGCCGCGATGCTGGCGGCGTTCGAGCACTGCATGGGGCAAGGCTGGGTCAGCGACGGCGTCATCGCCCAGGGCGAGGCGCAGGCCGCGCAGCTGTGGCGCCTGCGCGAGGGCATCACCGAGAGCCTGGCGCGACACGTGCCGTACAAGAACGACGTGTCGGTGCGGGTGTCGGCGATGCCGGCGTTCCTGGCCGAGGCGCAGGCGCTGCTGGCGCAGGGGTATCCACAGTTCGACGTGGTCTGGTTCGGCCACATCGGCGACGGCAACCTGCACATCAACGTGCTTCGACCCGATGGCATGGACGACGCCCAGTTCGTCGCCCAGTGCGAGCAGGTGACCAGGATCCTTGCGCAGACGCTGCAGCGCCACGGCGGCAGCATTTCGGCCGAACACGGCATCGGACTGGTGAAGAAGGCCTATCTGCCTTCGACCCGCAGCGCGGCGGAGATCGAGGTGATGCGCGGCATCCGTCGGGTGCTCGATCCGTACGGCATCATGAATCCGGGAAAGCTGTTCGATCCCTGAGGGCTTTGGTAGGAGCGGCTTCAGCCGCGAGCTTTTCGCAGATGCTCAGGGGTCGAGGAAGAGCTCGCGGCGGAAGCCGCTCCTACAGAACGTTCGAGCCTCAGTCGGCGCGACCGCCGAATTCGCCGGTGCTGGTATTGACCCACACCCGCTCGCCGTTGCCGATGTACTCGGGCACCTGGATCTCGATCCCGGTGCTGAGCTTCGCCGGCTTCGGCCGCTTGGTCGCGGTGCCGCCCTTGAGCTCCGGCGGCGTCTCGACCACTTCCAGGGCCACGCTCTGCGGCAGCTGCAGCGCCACCGGCTGCTCGTCGATGATCTGCACGTAGCATTCGGCCAGGCCGTCGCTGATATAGCCCGCGTCGTCGCCGACGATGTTTGCGTCGAGGGTGTAGGGCGTGTAGTCCTCGTCATCCATGAACACGAACGCGTCGCCGTCCTTGTACGAGAAGGTCACCTGCCGGCGCGAAAGCTCGACTTCCTTGAGTTCGTCGTCGCCGCCAAGGCTGAGGTCGAACTTGTTGCCGCCGGGCACCGAATACATGGTGAAGCGGAACTTGACGTTGCCGCCGCGACCCTGCGGCGAGCTGCGCTCGATGTCGCGCACCTGGTACACGGTACCGTTGTGCTCGACCACGTTTCCTTTCTTGACGTCGTAGGCTTTCATTGGCTGATTGTTGGCGATGGGTAATGGGATGGGTTCGTGCGGATCGAGGGCTTTGGATCCGGGCAGGCCGGCATCTGTCATCTCGCTGCGGCGGATCGCGACTTCGACGGGACTCGCCCATGCGAACTCCCGATCGCGCGCGCGGATTCCAGTTACTTCGGCGCCAGCCGCACCGCGCCGTCGAGGCGGATGGTCTCGCCGTTGAGGTAGCGGTTGCCGAGGATGTAGGCGACCAGGTCGGCGAACTCCTCCGGCCTGCCCAGACGCGACGGGAAGGGGATCGAAGCCGACAGCGACTGCTGCACCTCGTCCGGCATCCCGTCGACCATCGGCGTCCAGAAGATGCCGGGGGCGACAGTGTTGACGCGGATGCCGAAGCGGGCGAGCTCGCGCGCCATCGGCAGGGTCATGCCGACCACGCCGCCCTTGGACGCGGAATAGGCGGCCTGGCCGATCTGGCCTTCGTACGCGGCCACCGAGGCGGTGTTCACGATCGCGCCGCGCTCGCCGTCCTCGCCTGCCTCGTTGTGCTGCATCTGCGCGGCCGCGGCCTTGGCGACGTTGAAGCTGCCGACCAGGTTGACCATGACCGTGGCCGAGAAATTCTTCAGCGCCATCGGCGCCTCGCGGCCGAGCACGCGACCGGCGCCGAGGATGCCGGCGCAGTTGATCGTGGCATTGAGGCCGCCCAGGAAAGCCTTCGCCGCGGTGACGTTGGCGACCACGCCGTCCTCGTCGGTGACGTCGGTGCGGAAGTAGCGCGCCTTGGCGTCGCCCAGCGCTGCGACCGCGGTCGCGGCCTTGTCGTCGTTGACGTCGAACAGGGCGACCTTGCCGCCGTCGGCGACGATGCGCGTGGCCACGGCCAGGCCCAGGCCGGAGACGCCGCCGGTGACGACGGCGCGGATGGAGTCGGGCTGCATGCGGGATCCGGGAAAGCGGAAAGCGGCGATTTTAACCGTGATGGCCGCGGGCCGGGGCCTCGTCGCGTCCCGGTTCCCCCGAGGCAGCGGCCTCGGCGATGAACCTTGCCGCCCGACGCGGCGACGCCCGTTGGATTTCGCTGCCGAAGCCGCTCCCGTCCGCCCTGACGGCGGCGGCGTGGCCCACCTACAGGTCGCGCAGGTAGTAGGTGTTGCAGCCGCCGTGGCCGGTTGCGCCGAGCGGCGCGTCGATGCGCCTGAAGCCGCTGCGCTCGTAGAGCCTCATCGCTGCGTCCATGCCGCGCAGGGTCTCGAGGTAACAGCGGCGAAATCCGAACTCGCGGGCGGTATCCAGGCAGCGCGCCATCAGCGCCGCGCCGGCGCCACGGCCGCGCAGCGCCGGCAGGAAGTACATCTTGCGTAGTTCGCAGGTGTCCGGGTCGCCGCCCAGCAGCGGTGCGATGCCGCCGCCACCCAGGAGCCTGCCGGCGTCCTCGACGACGAAATACGCCGCGCGTTCGATGGCGTAGGCGCGATGCATCCAGTCGACTTCCGGGTCGTTGATCG
This sequence comes from Luteimonas notoginsengisoli, assembly GCF_042648885.1. Taxonomy (NCBI): domain Bacteria; kingdom Pseudomonadati; phylum Pseudomonadota; class Gammaproteobacteria; order Lysobacterales; family Lysobacteraceae; genus Luteimonas; species Luteimonas notoginsengisoli. The sequence continues at coordinate 868,612 of NZ_JBHRYF010000001.1, forward strand.
CGAACCCGTCGCCGACCGCGCCAAATTCCGGCATCACCGCGCGGATCACCGCGGCCACGGCCGCGTCGTCGCGCGCTTCGATCGGTCGGATGTGCAAGCGCTCAGGCATCGACCTGCACCGTGCCGGCGCCGAGGCGGCGCGCGAATTCGTCCGGCCGCAGGCCCGGCGCGAACAGAAAGCCCTGGCCGATCGGGACCCCGAGCTGCAGCAGGAAGCGGCGCTGCTGCTCCGATTCCACGCCTTCCGCGACCAGCCCCAGGCCGAGGCTGCGGGCGATGCCGGCGACCGCCTGGCAGACCGCGACGTCGGACTTGTTGCCGGGCACGCCCTCAACGAACAGCTGGCTCAGCTTCAGGCCGTGGATCGGCAGCCGCCGCAGGTAGTTGAGCGCGCTGTAGCCCTCGCCGAAATCGTCGATGGTCAGCACCACGCCCTGTTCGCGCAGGCGGGCGAAGGTACGCAGCGTGTCGGGGTCGTCCTCGATCAGCACGCGCTCGGTGAACTCCAGCTCCAGTGCCGTCCCGGGCAGGCCGAACTCCGCCAGCACGCCGCGCACCGTGTCGGCCAGGTCGTCGCCGAGGAACTGGCGGTAGGACACATTCACCGCGACGCGCACGATGCCCAGCCCGGCGTCGCGCCACTGCGCCACCTGCCGGCAGGCCTCGCGCAGCACCCAGCTGCCGATGCGGACGATGTCGCCGGTGGTTTCGGCATGGCCGATGAAATGGTCCGGGCGCATCTCGCCGAGCTGGCGATTCTCCCAGCGGATCAGGGCCTCGGCCGCGACGATGCGGCCGCCCTGCAGCGCTACCTGCGGCTGGTAGACCAGGTGGAACTCGTTGTTGTCGGCGGCGCGGCGCAGGTGCGTCTCCACGCGCAGGCGGTCCTGCTGGCTCTGCGCCAGCGCCGGGGTGAACACCTGCCAGCCGTTGCGGATGCGGCGCTTGCTGTCGTACATCGCCGCGTCGGCGTTGTGGATCAGGGTCTGCGGCTTGTCACCGTGTTCCGGCGCGCGCGCGATGCCGATGCTCGCGGTGATCGTGAATTCCTCCTTTTCGAACCGGAAGCTGTCGCCGAACGCGTCGAGGATCGCGTCGGCAACGCGTTCGGGCCGCTCCGGATCGTCTTCGGTGCTGCACACCACCAGGAACTCGTCGCCGCCGAAACGGGCGATCAGCCCTTCGGTGCCCACCGCGCGCAGGATGCGGCGCGCAGCGTTCATCAGCAGCTCGTCGCCGGCGTTGTGGCCGAGCACGTCGTTGACCACCTTGAACCGGTCCAGGTCGATGTAGAGCACCGCGACCCCGGACTGTCCGGGGTCGGCCAGGCGCGCGCTGATCTCGCCGAGGATCGCATCGCGGTTCATCAGTCCGGTGAGCGGATCCGTGCGTGCCTGCACGCGCAGCGTCTCTTCGCCGTGCTTGAGTTCGGTGATGTCCTGCAGGGTGCCGGTGAGGTGCGAGGTGGCCGGGTCGCCGGGCACGCCGCCGCCGATCACGCGCACCCAGAATGCATGGCCGTCGGCGCGGGCGCCCTGCAGTTCGAGGTCGAAGTCGCGGCCTTCGCGGACCGCCAGGTCGAGCGCCGCGTGCAGGCGCGCGCGGTCGCTGGCGGCGAGGCACTCGATCATCCGCGGCATCGTCGCCGGCGGCGCGTCCTGGGCGAGGATGCGCACCGATTCATCGGTGAGATAGAGCTGGTCGCTGGTGGCGTCCCATTCCCAGCCGCCGATGTGCGCCAGCGCCTGCACCCGGTCGAACAGGGTGCTGTCGCGCTTGAGTTCGGTGACGTCGCTGAACATCGACAGCACCTGGTGCGGCTTGTCGGCGTCCGCCGCGAACTGCGGCACCACCGTGACCGACAGCCAGCTGAGCTGGCGCCGCTGGCGATGGTAGAGGCCGACCAGGGTGCTTTCGATGATCCTGCCTTCTCGCAACGCGCGCATGGCGGGATATTCGGCTTCCGGCATCACCGTGCCGTCCTCGCGCACCAGCATCCAGTGCTGCAGGCGCATGGCGTCGTCGAGCGATTCGCTGCCGTCGATGCCCAGCAGGCGCAGCGCGGCGGAGTTGCCGTAGGTGAAGTTGAGGAACTCGTCCTGGACCACGATCCCCTTGTCGATCACCTCCATCAGCTCGCGGTAGCGCAGCTCGGCTTCCTGGCGGCTGCTCAGGTCGCGTGCCACCGCCACCAGGCACGTACGGCCCTCGTGCTGGAAGCCGGCCGAATGCACCTCGACCGGAAACCGCGTGCCGTCGGCGCGCATGTTGGTCACTTCGATGACGTAGGTGCGGCCGCGGTTGATCGTGTCCCACACGGGTCCGAGGTGGCCCTTGGGCAGGTCGGGGTTGAGCACTTCGATCGACTGGCCGACGATCTCCTCGCGCGGGCGCCGGTAGGCCACCATGCCGGCCTTGTTGAGGTCGAGCACGATGCCGCGTTCGTCGAGGATGCTGACCGGGTCGGGCACCGCGTCGAACAGCGCGTGGTAGCGCAGGCGCGCGGTTTCGGCATCGCTGCTGGCCGAGCGCAGGGCATCGCGGGCCTCGGCGAGCAGCTGGCGGACGTCGGCCGGGATCGCCAGGTCGCGGCAGGCGGCGTCCAGCGCCAGCGCAACCTGCGCCGTGCCGTCGTTGGCCGACAGCCTCGAAGCCTCCTCCGGCAGCCGGCCGCCCGTGCTCATGACGCGGTTCGCGCCCGGGTGACCTTGCTGCCGGTGTCGCGGCCGAGCAGGGCGGCAAGCCAGCGACCGGTGTCGCTGAGCGCGGCGAGGTCGATGCCGGTTTCGATGCCCATGCCCTGCAGCATATACGCGACATCCTCGCTGGCGACGTTGCCGGTCGCGCCCTTGGCATAGGGGCAACCCCCGGTGCCGGAGACGGCGGCGTCGACCACCGCCACGCCTTCCTCCAGGCAGGCCAGGATGTTGGCCAGCGCCTGGCCGTAGGTGTCATGGAAGTGCACCGCCAACGCCGGCATCGGCACCGCTTCGGCCACCGCCCGCAGCATCGTCCGCGCCTTGCCCGGCGTGCCGATGCCGATGGTGTCGCCGAGCGAGATTTCGTAGCAGCCCATCGCGTGCAGCGCCTGCGCCACGCGCACCACGTCGGCCACCGGCACCTCGCCCTGGTAGGGGCAGCCGAGTACGGTGGACACATAGCCGCGCACCGGGATGCCGTCGGCGGCGGCGCGCGCCAGCACGGGCGCGAAGCGGGCCAGGGATTCGTCGATCGTCGCGTTGATGTTGGCCTTGTTGAACGCTTCCGACGCCGCGGTGAACACCGCGATCTCGTCGGCGCCCGCGGCGCGCGCGCGTTCGTAGCCCTGTTCGTTGGGCACCAGTACCGGGTAGCGCACGCCCGGGCTTCGGTGGATGCCGGCGTACACCTGCGCGGCGTCCGCCAGCTGCGGCACCCACTTCGGACTGACGAAGCTGGTGGCTTCGATGGTCTGCAGGCCAGTGGCCGACAGCCGGTCGACCAGTTCGATCTTGGCGGCGGTCGGGATGATCGTCTTTTCGTTCTGCAACCCGTCGCGCGGACCGACCTCGACGATGCGCACCGACGCAGGCAGGGCCATGCTCAGGTTTCCAGGACGACGAGGCTGGCGTCGGCGTCGACGAATTCGCCTTCGGCCGCCCGCACTTCGGCGACCACGCCATCGCGCGGCGCCTTCAGGGAAAGTTCCATCTTCATCGCTTCCATCACCAGCAGTTCCTGTCCCTGCACCACGTTGTCCCCGTCCGCGACGCGCACCAGCACGATGCGGCCCGGCATGGGCGCGACGACCTGGTCGCCGCTGCCTTCCGTGCCCGCGTGGTCCGCCTGGTAGGCCGGCACGCGCTCGTAGCGCCAGCGCCGTTCCCCGTCGTGCAGCAGTATCCGGCGCGCATCGGCATCGATGCGGTAACGCCGGCCCCTCCCGTCGAAACGCGCACCGAGGCCCGCGTCGGCCATGTCCGGCGTGGCGGTGCCTCGCGCCGGCAAGCCGGGATCCGCGGGAGTCGCCGCCGACAGCCGCGCGCCGGAGACCGTGACCGTGGCGCCATCCGATTCAATGCGGTACTCGCCGTCCGCGCCGTGCGCGGTGATCTCGCGCCGTGCATCGCCCAGGCGCAGCGCCAGCCGGCGCCTGCCGGCGTGGCCCAGGCGCCAGCCATCGGCGATGGCCCACGGCGACGAGGGGTCGCCGCTGCGCGCCGCAGCTGCCCGCGTGCCGGCTTCGTCCTGCAGCAGCGCGACGGTCGCCGCGGCGGCGACCGGGTCGGCGTCGTTTTCGTCGCCGCCGATGAAGGCGTCCAGGTGGCGGTCGAGGTAGCCGGTGTCGATGCTGGCGTCGACGATGGCCGGGTGCCGCACCAGCCGTTCGAGGAAGGCGATGTTCGACTTCGGCCCCTCGATCTCGCACCGCATCAGCGCCTCGCGCATGCGGGCGAGGGCGCGAGGCCGGTCTTCGTCCCACACCACGAGCTTGGCGATCATCGGGTCGTAGAAGATGGTCACCGTGTCGCCTTCGACCACGCCCGAGTCGACGCGCACGTGCGTGGAAGGCGCAGGCAGGCGCAGGCGCTCGAGCCTGCCGGATCCGGGCAGGAAGCCGGCATCGGGATCTTCCGCGTACAGGCGCACCTCGATCGCATGGCCGCGCTGGACGATATCGCCCTGGGCCAGTGGCAGCGGCTCGCCCCCGGCGATGCGCAGCTGCCACTCGACCAGGTCCAGGCCGGTGACCAGTTCGGTCACCGGATGCTCGACCTGCAGCCGGGTGTTGATCTCCATGAAGAAGAATTCGCCCGAGGGCGCGACGATGAATTCCACCGTGCCCGCGTTGGCGTAGTCAATCGCGTGGGCGGCCTGCACCGCGGCTGCGCCCATCGCCGCGCGCAGCTCCGGGGTGACGAAGGGCGAGGGCGATTCCTCCAGCACCTTCTGGTAGCGGCGTTGCGCCGAGCATTCGCGTTCGCCCAGGTGGATCGCGTTGCCCTGGGCGTCGCCGAACACCTGGATCTCGATGTGCCGCGGCGATTCGATGTAGCGCTCGAGCAGCACGCGGTCGCGGCCGAAGGCGTTCTTCGCTTCGCGCTGGCAGCTCCCCAGGCTGGGCAGGAATTCCTCTGCGCTGCGCACGATGCGCATGCCTTTGCCACCGCCGCCGTGCGCGGCCTTGATCATCAGCGGATAGCCGATGCGCCCGGCCTCGCGCGCCAGCAGCTGCGGCGACTGGTCTTCGCCGGTGTATCCCGGCACCACCGGCACCCCGGCGGCGGCCATCAGGTCCTTGGCCCCGGCCTTGCTGCCCATCTTGCGCATCGAATCTCCCGATGGACCGATGAAGGCCAGTCCCGCGGCCTTCACCGCATCGGCGAAATCGGCGTTCTCGCTGAGGAAGCCGTAGCCGGGATGGATCGCCTGCGCGCCGGAGCGGCGTGCGACCTCCAGGATGGCGTCGCCGCGCAGGTAGCTGTCCTGCGGCCGCGGGCCGCCGATCGGCCAGGCTTCGTCGGCCAGGCGCACGTGCTGCGCATCGGCATCGGCTTGCGAATACACCGCCACGGTGGCGACGCCGAGCCGGCGCGCGGTGCGGATGACCCGGCAGGCGATTTCGCCGCGGTTGGCGATGAGGATCTTGTCGAACATGCGGTGTCGTTGCTCTGAAGCCCGCCCCCTCAAGGGGAGGGTTTGGGTGGGAGTGGTGTCGCGCGTGCTTGCAGCGTTCGCAATATCACCTCAAGCACGCCATCGGTGTTGTCGAAGATGCCATTGTTCCAGAACCCGAGAATGACCAATCCGACGCCTTCCAATACTGCAGTCCGTCGTGAGGCTCCCTTGAAGGGGAGGATTTAAGACGCGTGGCGTCAGCCGATGCACGTCATTTCGCTACCCACGCCGCCGCGCGCTTGTCGAGGAACGCCGACAGCCCTTCCTGCCCTTCCGGCGAGACCCGCAGCCGGGCGATCAGATCGGCATTGGCCGCATCGATGGCGTCGCGGTCGCGCAGCCCGGCCACGTCGCGCACCAGCGACTTTGCCTGCGCCGAGGCGACCGGCCCGGCCTTGAGCAGCAGGGCAACCTGCCGGTCGACCGCGGCATCCAGCCCGTCCGCGGCCACCACTTCGTGCAGCAAGCCGATCCGCCGGGCCTGCGCGGCGTCGAAGACTTCCGCGCTGGCAAAGTAGCGACGTGCATGGCGCGCGCCGATCGCCGCGATCACGTACGGCGAGATCACCGCCGGCAGCAGTCCGAGTCTGGCCTCGGTCAGGCCGAACTTCGCATCCTCCGCGCCGATGGCGATGTCGCAGCAGGCCACCAGGCCGACGCCGCCGCCAAAGGCCGCGCCCTGGACGCGCGCGATGGTCGGCTTGGGCAGCTCGTCCAGCGCCCGCATCAGCCGGGCGAGCGCGAGGGCGTCGTCGCGGTTCTCGCGTTCGCACGCGGCGGCCATGCCGCGCATCCAGTTGAGGTCGGCGCCGGCGGAGAACGATGCGCCGCTGCCTTCGAGCACGACCACGCGTACGCCTTCGTCGCGCGCCAGCAGCGTCAAGGCGTCGGTCATGGCGGCGATCAGTTCGGCATCGAAGGCGTTGTGCAGCCCGGGGCGATGCAGGCGAACGCGGGCCACCGCGCCTTGGCGATGGGTCTGCAGGGCGTCAGTCACGCGCGCGTGCTCCGGGGAAGGGATTGGACATCATAAGTGGCGCCGGGACCTTCCCGTCTCTGTCTCGGATCTAAATGCGATTCATTCTCGGTTGTCTGTAGAATGCGCTGATCTTCCCCCGGGTAACGCCGATGCGTCTGTTGCGCCTGCTTTCGCTGATGATCCTGCTGGCCACGGCCGGCAGCGCCTTCGCCGCCCCGCAGGTGCAGACCCTCTGGCGGCTGCTGGACTACATCGCGGTGGACTATCCCGGCGCCGTGCGGGGCGGGGCGGTGATCAGCGAGGTGGAATACGGCGAGATGACCGAATTCTCCGCGACGGTTCGCGAAGGGCTCGCAGGCTTGCCCGTGCATCCGTCCAGACAGGCGCTCGAAGCGCAGTCCGTGGCCCTGCAGGAGGCAATCGCCAACAAGGCCAGTCCGGAGCAGGTCGAGGGCCAGGCGCGGGCGCTGGCCGACGCGCTGTTGCGCGCCTATCCGGTGCCCAGGGCGCCCGATGCCGTGCCGGACCTGTCGGTCGCCAAAGCGCTGTACCAGCAAAATTGCGCGAGCTGCCACGGGGCGACGGGCGCCGGTGACGGCGCTGCCAGCGCGGGGCTCGACCCGCCGCCGATCGACTTCACCGATGCGGCGCGCGCGCGCCAGCGCAGCGTGTTCGCGCTGCAGCAGGTGATCGAGCAGGGGCTGGAAGGCACCTCGATGGCGAGTTATGCGCAGCTGTCGGAGGACCAGCGCTGGGCCCTGGCGTTCTACGTCGGCCAGCTTGCATTCCCCGGCGAAGCGGCCGCCCGCGGCAAGGCGCTGCTGCGCGAGCACCCCGAAGCGCAGGCGGCGGTACCGGACCTGGCGGCGCTGGTGCAGGTGCTGCCGGCCGGCCTGGCCGGGCTGCCGCAGGACGTGGCGGACGACATCACCGCCTACCTGCGTCGTGAGCCGCAGGCGGCCCTGGCCATGGCCGACGCGGGACAGAAAGACGGCGCGCTGGTGCTGGCACGCACGCGCCTGCGGGAAGGCGTGGAAGCCTACGCAGCCGGCGACGCCGCGGTGGCCCGCGACAAGGTGCTGTCCGCCTACCTCGACGGCGTGGAACCGGTCGAGCCGCTGCTCGGTACCCGCGACGCCGGGCTGCTGCGCGAACTGGAAACCGCGATGGCGGGCGTCCGCGCGCGCATCGGCGAGGGCGCCGGCGTGGCCGATGTCCGCGCCAGCGCGGATGCGGCCAATGCGCTGCTCGACCGCGCCGAGGCCGCGCTTGACGACAACGACAGCGCAGGCGCCACGACGGCCTTCGTCGGCGCCCTCACCATCCTGCTGCGCGAGGGCCTCGAGGCCCTGCTGATCGTCATCGCGATGGTGGCCTTCCTGCGCAAGGCCGGGCGCGTGGAAGCCATGCCGTACGTGCACGGCGGATGGGTCGGCGCGCTGGTCGCCGGTGGCGCCACCTGGCTGGCCGCCACTTACCTGGTGGACATCAGCGGCGCTAGCCGCGAACTCACCGAAGGATTCGCCGCGCTGTTCGCGGCGGTGGTGCTGGTTTCGATCGGGATCTGGATGCATGGCAAGAGCCAGGCCGACGCGTGGCAGCGCTACATCCGCGAAAAACTGTCGCGCGCGCTTTCGCGCGGTTCGGCGTGGTTCCTGTTCCTGCTGGCCTTCATCGTCGTGTACCGCGAGGCGTTCGAAACGGTCCTGTTCTACGCCGCACTCTGGAGCCAGGGGCACCATGGCGCGATCATGGCCGGTGCGGCGACCGCGGCGGTCAGCCTGGCCGTGGTGGCCTGGCTCATGCTCCGCTACAGCCGCAACTTGCCGTTCGGGAAATTCTTCGCGGCAAGCGCGGCCCTGGTCGCGGTGCTGGCGGTGGTGCTGGCCGGCAAGGGCATCGCGGCGCTGCAGGAGGCGGGCTGGGTGCCGATGTCGCTGTTCAACGGGCCGCGCATCGACCTGCTCGGCATCTACCCGACCATGCAGGGCGTCACCGCCCAAGTCGTGGTGCTGGTGGCGCTGCTGCTCGGGTTCGCGTGGAACACCCGCACCGCGCGCGCCGCGGCTGCGACGCGCTGAGCGCCGCCTGTGGCGCCAATGGCGCTGCGGGAGGTCGTGTTCGCGCAGCGCGGCTAGCCCGCGCCACAGCAGGAAGGCAGCCGAGGGCGCCTTCTTTCGATGATCGGGCGACGGCCGGGCGTGCAGCCCGGACCAGGCTCAGTGCTTCGTCCCGCGCTTGGCCGGCCGACGCATGTCGTTGGTGGGCATCACCTCGACCGCGAGGCTGAAAGTGCGTTCTTCGCCCGGATGCATCGCGCCGACCCCGACCACCTGGTGCGCGATCTCGTTGCCTTCGTCGTCGCGGATGGTCAGCACCACCGAATATTCCCAGGCGCCGCCCTCGGAAGGATGGCGGATCTTGCCTTCGACGTTGAGCGGGGTGATGGTCGTCGAGGCCTGCGCGTTCGGGGAATCGAAGCGCAGGTAGTGCCGGCAGGACGGACAGATGCTCGAGCTTTCGAGGATCGTCGTCTTGCAGTGCGGGCAGGTGCGCGTGGCACCTGCCGTGCCCGGACGGGCGTTGCTCACGAGGCGAGGTCGCGTTCCGGCTTGCTGTCGACCTTGCCATTCGCCTTCGCGGCATCCTTGTCGCCCCAGCCGCATTCGACGTGGCCCCGGATCCGCGAGCCTGCCGCGACGGTGAGCGAACCGGCCTTGATGTCGCCGGTCAGCGCGCCCGAATCGAGCAGTTCCACGCGCGAGGCCGATTCGATGTTGCCTTCCAGCTCGCCGGCCACGATGACCTTCTTGGCGCGCACGCCACCGCTGAGCTTGGCGCCCTTCTCGATGGTCAGGTCGCCCTGGACGTTGACGTCGCCCTTGAACTTGCCGGCGATCCGGACGTGGCCGGCGCCTTCGATCTTGCCCTCGATGGTCAGGTCGGCGGCGATCAGCGATTCCTTGGCTTCGGGCTGCGCGACGGCGCGCGGTGGCGCGGCCTGGGTCGGGTTGAAGTCGGCCACGGCGGGCGTCTCGCGGATCGGGGTAGGGGGCGCCTGCGGCTGCGGCGCGGCGTCGTTGGCGAACGACGGTACGTCTTTCTTGGCGGGGCTTTGCTGGTTGTTGAAGATGGCCATGGAGCGACTTCCTCGGACAGGACTGGACGGCTGGGGGAACGGCCAGACTAGCATGCAGCCACCTTCACATGGCTGTGACATGGCTCACCAAATCCACCTTCCGACAAGGGGTTGCAAGCCCATCGGAAGGCCTTACGCGAACAACAGGGCCGGCGACCGGCCTCCGCGGGGCTCCATCGGAACTACATCCGGAAGACCCCGAACCGGGCTGGCTCCACGGCTGCGTTGAGCGAGGCCGAGATCCCCAGCCCCAGCACCCGGCGGGTGTCGGCAGGGTCGATGATCCCGTCGTCCCAGAGTCGCGCGGTGGCGTACCAGGGGCTGCCCTGCGATTCGTACTGTTCGCGGATCGGCGCCTTGAAGGCGGCCTCGTCTTCGTTGGACCATTCGCCGCCCCGCGCCTCGATGCCGTCGCGGCGCACCGTGGCCAGCACGCCCGCGGCCTGCTCGCCGCCCATCACGCTGATGCGCGCGTTGGGCCACATCCACAGGAAGCGTGCGCCGTACGCGCGGCCGCACATGGCGTAATTGCCGGCGCCGAAGCTGCCGCCGATCACCACGGTGAACTTCGGGACCGACGAACACGCCACCGCGGTGACCATCTTTGCCCCGTCCTTGGCGATGCCGGCATTCTCGTACTTGCGCCCGACCATGAAGCCGGTGATGTTCTGCAGGAACACCAGCGGGATGCCGCGCTGGTTGCACAGCTCGATGAAGTGCGCGCCCTTGAGCGCGCTCTCGGAAAACAGGATGCCGTTGTTGGCGACGATGCCGACCGGATAGCCGTGCAGGTGGGCGAAACCGGTGACCAGGGTCTTGCCGTAGCGCGCCTTGAACTCGTCGAACTCGCTGCCGTCGACGATGCGCGCGATGACTTCGCGGATGTCGAACGGGCGGCGGGTGTCCTTCGGCACGATGCCGTACAGCTCGCGCGCGGCGTACAGCGGCTCGCGCGGTTCGCGCGTGGCGAGCTGCACCTGCTTGCGGCGGTTGAGGTTGCCGACCAGGTTGCGCGCGATCTCCAGTGCGTGGCGGTCGTCTTCGGCGAAGTGGTCGGCCACGCCCGAAACCGACGTGTGCACGTCGGCGCCACCGAGCGCCTCGGCGTCCACGACTTCGCCGGTGGCGGCCTTCACCAGCGGCGGGCCGCCGAGGAAGATCGTGCCCTGTCCCTTGACGATGACGCTTTCGTCGCTCATCGCCGGCACGTAGGCGCCGCCGGCCGTGCAGCTGCCCATGACCACGGCGAGCTGCGGGATGTTCTGCGCGCTCATCCGCGCCTGGTTGTAGAAGATGCGGCCGAAGTGCTCCTTGTCGGGGAACACCTCGTCCTGCAGCGGCAGGAACGCACCGCCCGAGTCGACCAGGTATACGCAGGGCAGGTGGTTCTCGCGGGCGATCTCCTGCGCCCGCAGGTGTTTCTTCACCGTCATCGGGAAATAGGTGCCGCCCTTGACCGTGGCGTCGTTGGCGACGACCACCACTTCCTGGCCCATCACCCGGCCGATGCCGCAGACCATGCCCGCGGCCGGAGCGGCATCGTCGTACATCTCTTCGGCGGCAAGCGGCGCGATCTCGAGGAACGGGGAGCCGGGGTCGAGCAGGGCGATGATGCGTTCGCGCACCGGCAGCTTGCCGCGCGCCACGTGCTTCTGCTGCGCCTTCTCGCCGCCGCCCGCGGCTGCGCGCGCAAGGCGCCGGCCGAGTTCGCGCGACAGTTCGTCGTGATAGGCGACGTTCTCGACGAACGACTGCGCGCGCGTATCCAGGTTGGAGCGGAGAACGGGCATGGCGGACCGAAGGCTGTCGATGAAGCGCAAAGGATAACCGCAGGCCCTGCCGGGCCGTCGCCGGACCCCGAAAACACGAAGACCCGCCGAAGCGGGTCCCGTGAGAGCAGCAATGGAAGCTGGCTCAGTGCTCGGCTTCTTCCGAAGCGGCTTCAGCCTTGTCGGCGACGTCCTGCGCGGCGGCCTCGGTGGCGTTCGCGGCATCGGCGGCGGCGGCCTGCGTGGCATCGGCGGCGTCGCTGGCAGCGGCCTGCGTCTCGTCGATGGTCGGCTGCATGGCGTCGGCAACCTCGGTGGCGGCTTCGCCGGTGGAAGCGGCGGCGGCGTCGGCGCCTTCGGCCATCGCGTCACCAGCGTCCGATGCGGCGGCAGCGGCCGAATCGCCCGCCTGTTCCATCGCGGCCTGCGCTTCGGCAGCTTCGTTCTGGGCGGTCGGGGTTTCGTTCTTGCAGGCTGACAGCGCCAGTACGCTGGCGGCCAGCAGGACCACAATACGGGTGTTCATGGGTGCGGATACTCCTCAGGTTCTGTTTCCAGCAATCGGAAGCGCGCAGTTGCGATTACGCTTCCCCCCTAACGGAAAAAGTCGCTGGCGAACCAGCGACTCTTCCTTATTGCAATGTCGCTTGGAAGCCGATTACTGCTGGGCTTCTTCTGCGGCGTCCTTGGACTGGTCGGCAGCGTCGGCAGCGGCGTCGGCCGAGTCGGCGGCAGCGTCGGCAGCCTCGTCGGTGGTCGCAGCAGCGGCGTCGGCAGCGGAATCGCTGGCGGCAGCGGCGGCGTCGGCGGCGGTGTCGGCGGCATCCTGCGCAACGTCGGCGGTCGCATCACCGGCAGCGGTGGCTTCGTCGGCGGCGGTCTGGGCAGCGGCGGCAGCGTCGGCTGCGTCGGCGGCCGAATCCTCAGCCTGCTTCTGGTTGCTGCAGGCGGCCAGGGCGAAACCCAGGGCCAGAGCGAGCAGCGCCTTGTTGATCGTCATGTCAATCTTCCTCGTCGTTTATATGAGTTGGCAACGCGCGGTAGCGCGCCCACGAACATGATGACAAGCCCTTTTCCACTGTCAAGCGTTTGAACGGTTTTTTTTGTAAATAACCCATTAAACCTTTCACGCGATCTCGACGGCGATGGCGGTCGCTTCGCCACCCCCGATGCACAGGGAAGCAACGCCACGCTTGCCGCCACGGGCCTTGAGCGCACTGAGCAGGGTGACCACGAGACGCGCGCCACTGGCGCCGATCGGATGCCCCAGCGCGCATGCGCCGCCGTGGACGTTCAAGCGGTCGTGGGGGATGCCCAGGTCCTTCATCGGTGCCATCGCGACGCACGCGAACGCTTCGTTGATCTCGAACAGGTCGACGTCGCCGACCTTCCAGCCGGCCTTGTCGAGCACGTTTGAAATCGCTTTCACCGGCGCGGTGGTGAACCATTCCGGCGCCTGCGCGTGGGTGGCGTGCGCCACGATCCGCGCCAGCGGTGCAAGCCCGCGTCTGGCCGCTTCGTCGGCGGACATCAGTACCGTCGCCGCCGCACCGTCGGAGATCGAGGACGAGGACGCGGCGGTGAGCACGCCGTCCTTGCCGAAGGACGGGCGCAGGGTCGGAATCTTGGCGGTGTCGATCCGGCCCGGCTGCTCGTCGGTGTCGACCACCACTTCGCCCTTGCGGGTCTTGACCACCAGCGGGACGATTTCGTCCTTGAACACGCCGCCGGCGATCGCCTGCTTGGCACGGTTGGCGCTCTCGGTCGAATAGGCGTCGACGTCCTCGCGGCTGAAGTCGTACTTGGCGCAGGCGGCATCGCCGAACACGCCCATCGCCTTGCCGTCGTCCGGATTGGTCAGGCCGTCCCACGCCATGTGGTCCAGCATCTCGGTGCTGCCGTACTTGATGCCGGTGCGGGACCCGTTGAGCAGGTGCGGCGCGTTGGTCATCGACTCCATGCCGCCGGCGACCACGACGCTGGCGGAGCCGGCCTTGATCAGGTCGTGGCCGAACATGATCGCCTTCATGCCCGAACCGCACACCTTGTTGATGGTGGTGCAGCCGGCGGCATCGGGGATGCCCGCTGCGCGCGAGGCCTGGCGCGCCGGCGCCTGACCGAGCCCCGCGGGCAGCACGCAGCCCATGATCACTTCGTCCACCTGGTCCGCGGCGAGGCCGGCGTGCGCGAGCGCGCCTTCGATGGCCGTGGCGCCGAGGGTCGGGGTGGGGACGCTGGTGAACTGGCCGAGGAAGGAACCGATGGCGGTGCGCTTGGCACCGACGATGACGATGTCGGACATGGGAGTCTCCGGTGTGCAGGCCGGCGGCGGGGCCGGGGATCGCCCGATTATGCGACCGGATGCTGCAGTGCCGCAAACCGCGGCTGCCCCGGCGCGGGGGCTCGCTCTGGAGCGGTGCGGTCAGGAGCTCGCGGCTGAAGCCGCTCCCACAAGAGCGTCGCTGCCGCACCTCCCGCCCTTGTGGGAGCGGCTTCAGCCGCGAGCTCTTCCCCATTCCAGAAGCTCCGCACCCGGTCAACGTCGTCCCGACACTGGCCGCTGCCGTCCGAGAAGGTCGCGCGGCCTGCAGAGCCAAATGCTCCGGCCCGGGCCGCCAGGGCACCCGGTCCCGCTTAACCGTTCCCCTCGAACAGCTCGCGCCCGATCAGCATCCGCCGGATCTCGTTGGTGCCGGCGCCGATGGCATACAGCTTGGCGTCGCGCAGGATCCGCCCGGTCGGGTATTCATTGATATAGCCGTTGCCGCCCAGTGCCTGGATGCCTTCCAGCGCGACCTGCACCGCCGCTTCCGACGCATGCAGCAGGCATGCGGCGGCGTCGATGCGCGACTTGTGCCCGGCGTCGTAGTCGCGTCCCACCTGGTAGGCGAACGCGCGGCTGGACTGCAGCGCGGTGTACATGTCGGCGATCTTGCCCTGCATCAGGCCGAAGGTGCCGATCGCGGCGTCGAACTGCCGGCGCTCGCGCACGTAAGGCAGGGCGGCGTCGAGCGCGGCCTGCATCAGGCCGATCGGCCCGCCGGTCAGCACCAGGCGTTCGGTGTTGAGTCCGGACATCAGCACGCGCACGCCCTGGTTGACCTCGCCCAGCACGTTCCCGGCGGGGATCTCGCAGTCCTCGAACACCAGCTCGCAGGTATTCGAGCCGCGCATGCCGAGCTTGTCGAGCTTCTGCGCGGTGGTGAACCCCTTCATGCCCTTCTCGACCAGGAAGGCGGTCATGCACTTGCTGCCCGCATCCTTGCCGGCGGTGCGCATGTACACGATCAGCACGTCCGCCTCGGGGCCGTTGGTGATCCACATCTTGTTGCCGTTGGCGATCCACGTGTCGCCGCGCAGCTCCGCGCGGCAGGCCATCGAACCGACCACGTCCGAGCCCGCGCCCGGCTCGCTCATCGCCAGCGCGCCCTTCCACTGCCCGCTGCACAGCCTGGGCAGGTATTTCCCGCGCTGCGCGGCGTTGCCGTTGGCATAGACGTTGTTGACGCACAGGTTCGAATGCGCGCCGTAGCTCAGGCCCACCGAGCCCGACGCCCGCGAGATCTCCTCCATCGCCACCAGGTGGGCGAGGTAACCCATGTCGCTGCCGCCGTATTCGCCCGGCACCGTCATGCCCAGCAGGCCCAGTTCGCCGAGCTTCGGCCACAGGTCCTGGGGGAAGGCGTTGTCGTGGTCGATGGCTTCGGCGCGCGGCGCGATCTCGGCGTCCGCGAACCGGCGGACGGCCTCGCGCAGTGCGTCGATGTCTTCACCCAACGGGAAAGGGCGCATGCAAGGCTCCTGTGGTGTGGCTGGTTTGCGGTGCCGCAAAAGACAACGGGGCGCGCAGGCCCCGTTGTCGGTCACGCGTTGGGGCGCAGTTTACGCGCCGCCGCGGATGCGGCCCTGGAAGCGCGGGGTAGTGCGGCCCAGCGGCAGCTTGAGCTTGCCCATCACCGCGATCCGCTCTTCGGCCATGCGGTCGGCGGCCTTGTAGGTCGGGATGCCGTCGCGGTCGGCGATCTCGTAGATGCGCGCGAGGTTGTGGTAGATCGTGCGCATCATCCGCATCGCGCGCTCGCGGTTGTAGCCGGTGATCTCCAGAGCCACGTTCATCACGCCGCCGGCGTTGACCGCGTAGTCGGGCGCGTAGAGGATGCCGCGCTTTTCCAGCTCGTCGCCGATGGCGTTGGTGGCCATCTGGTTGTTGGCCGGGCCGCAGACGACCTTGAACTTGAAGCGCGGCAGGGTCTGCTCGTTGAGCGTGCCGCCCAGCGCGCACGGCGAGTACACGTCGGCGTTGACGTCGTAGATCTCATCCGCGCCCACGGCTTCGGCGCCGTATTCGTTGACCGCCTTGTCGACCAGGGTCTTGTTGATGTCGGTGACGAACAGCTTGGCGCCGCGTTCCTTGAGGAGCTTCACGTACTCCATGCCGACGTGGCCCAGGCCCTGCACGGCGTAGCTGTACTTGCCCACTTCCTCGTCGCCGAACTTCTTGTTGAGCGTGGCCATCAGGCCCTGCAGCGCGCCGTAGGCGGTGAACGGCGAGGGGTCGCCCGAGCCACCGTGCACCTGGTGCACGCCGGTGACGAACTCGGTCTCGCGATACACCAGCTCCATGTCGTTGACGTCGATGCCGACGTCCTCGGCGGTGATGTAGCGGCCACCCAGAGACTGGACGAACTGGCCGAACGCGCGGAACAGCGCCTCGGACTTGTCGGTCGACGGGTCGCCGATGATCACCGCCTTGCCGCCGCCGATGTCCAGGCCCGCGACCGCGTTCTTGTAGGTCATGCCGCGCGACAGGCGCAGCACGTCGTTGAGGGCTTCGGCCTCGGACTTGTACGGCCACATCCGGGTGCCGCCCAGGGCCGGGCCCAGCACGGTGTTGTGGATCGCGATGATGGCCTTCAGGCCCGCGTCCTTGTTGTGGCAGAAAACGACCTGTTCGTGGCCGAAGGTGTCCAGGTGTTCGAAGATCATCGCGAAAACTCCGTTGCATGGCGCCGATCCGCTCGCGCGGGACGCCGGCAAAGTGTGGGGAAATGGCTGGATCGCTGGCGGGCAGCGGCCGGACGGGCAGAGGCCATCGTGGCGGCGCGGCATTTTACGCGTCCCGCGTCACAAAAGCTCGTTCGACAGGGTATGGCCCGGCTGGAGGGGCGGGCGAGGTAGCTGAATGGGGAATCCCCTCGCGCGCGGATCGACAGCCCAGGGTGGGGCAGCGCCTGACCCCGAGTCCCGATGTCCCTGCCGGCGCGCGGGGACCGGCGGTCGTCCAGGCGACCGGGCCCAAGGGTCCGGTGGCGACGCACCAGGACTGCCTCGACCCCTCGCGGCCGGTCCCGACCGCCCTTCAGGACATCGCCCCCCGGCCGTTAACACGTCCGATGCCCACGACGCCGCCAGCCTCGACCCATGGTCACGACGCCCCCGACCAGGTGTTCGAGAAATGCACGCTTCACGACGCCGGCAGCATCCGGGAACTGCTGCAGCGGCTGATCGAACGCCGCTGCGTGATGTCGGCCAGCGCGGAGGGTGCAAGCGAGGGCATGGTGACCGCGGTGCTGGCGCTCGATGCGTGCTCGATCTGGATCGACGCGCCACGCGACGAACGGCTGCTGCAACGCCTGCTGGTCGCGCCGCGGCTCATGCTGCGCGGCGCGCTGGACCAGGTGCGGCTGCATTTCAGCTGCGGGCCGGCAAGGCTGGGTGACCTTGCCGAGCTGCCGGCGCTCGTCCTTCCGCTGCCCGAGCAACTGCTGCACCTGCAGCGGCGCGAACTGCTGCGACACGAGCCCAGCCCCGAGTCGGTGCGCTGCATGGTCCATCCGCGAAACGGCGACCCGCCGGTCGAGGTGACCATCCGCGATATCGGCGGCGGAGGCCTGGCCCTGCTCGTGCCCGAAGATGGCCTGGCGCTCGCGGCCGGCGACCTGCTGCCGCGCTGCGTGATCGAACTGCCCAAGCCCTTCGGCACCGTGGAAGTGGCGCTGTGCGTGCGCCACGTGCGCCAGACCACCCGCCGCGGCAAGTCCCTGCGGCAGGCGGGCTGCGAGTTCGTCGATCCCTCCGGGATGGTCCAGGCCAGGCTGTTCCGCTACGTGATGCAGCTCGACCGCGACCAGCGCGCCGCGGAGAAGCGGCTGTTCGACTGACTGCGGCGCGGCGCGGCGGCGGGGCGCAACGGCCGCCCCTTGCTACAGCTGCGATTCGATCGGCAGCCAGCCGATCGCCCGCGCGGTCGCGCGCTGCCAGGCGGTGGTCTGCGGTTCCTCGTGCAGGATCAGGGGCGGCTCGTGGCTGCGGTCGCGCCAGCACAGCGCACCCTGCTTGTCGCGGCACACCTGGTAGCTCAGCGCGGGACTCGCGAGGCGCCGATATTCCTCGGCGACCGCCGCGGCGATGTCGGGGTCCTCGAACAGCACGCCCATCTCGGTGTTGAGGTAGGCCGAGCGCGGGTCGAGGTTGAACGAGCCGATGAACCCGCGCCTGCCGTCGATCACGAACGCCTTGGTGTGCAGGCTCGCGCCGCTGCTGCCGAACAGTCCATGGCGCTCGCCTGCGCCCTGGGCACGCAGTTCATACAGCTCGACGCCGCCGTCGAGCAGCTCCCCGCGATAGGCCATGTAGCCGGCATGCACCGCCGGGACGTCATTGGCCGCCAGCGAGTTGGTGATCACGCCCACCTTCACGTGCTTGCGTCCCACCAGGTCCAGCAGGCGGCTGGTGAGGGTTTCGCCAGGGACGAAGTAGGGCGAGATCAGCAGCGCCTGGCGCTGCGCGCCGAGGATCTGCTCGGCCAGCTTGTTGAGCAGCCATCCGCGGCGGTCGTCCTGCTTCCACTTCAGCGGCGGATCGGAGGCCACTTCGATCGCGTGGCTCCAGTGCGGGGCGAGTTCGCCGCGGAAATAGCCGCGCACCGTGGACGAGCTGTCCATCCGCCGCAGGTAGCTCTTCGCGTAGTCGCTGCGCGCCTCGGCGCGCACCCGCGCCACCGCGGTGTCCAGCTGCCGCCGCGAACGCGAGCTCAACGCGGAGATCGGCACCGCCGCCTCGCTGTTCCAGAACGCGTCGAAGATCGTGCTGGCCTGCGCCACTTTCGGCCCGAACAGCACCACGTCCAGGTCGCGGAAGTTGGTCTCGGTGGAGGCGTCGAAGTATTCCTGCCCGATGTTGCGCCCGCCCAGCACCGCCACCCGGCCGTCGGCGATCCAGGCCTTGTTGTGCATGCGGTGGTTGACGCTGAAGAAGCGCTGCACCAGTTCGAGCATGCGCATCGCGCCGTTGCGGTTGCGGAACGGGTTGTAGACGCGGATCTCGATGTTGGGATGGGCGTCGAACGCCAGCAGGTCGGTGTCTTCGTCCCGGGTGTTCATGTCGTCGAGCAGCACGCGCACGCGCACCCCGCGCTCGGCCGCGCGCCAGGCTTCATGGGCGAGCAGGCGGCCGGTGGGGTCGTTGTGCCAGATGTAGTACTGCAGGTCGAGGCTGCGCCCGGCCTTGCGCGCCGACAGCGCGCGCGAGGCGAAGGCGTCCAGTCCGTCGGGGATCAGGATGATGCCGGTCTTGCCGCCGTGCTTCGCCACCAGCGGCGCAAGCTCGCGATCCAGCGCGGTCTGCGCCGGCTGCACGGGCAGCGCGTGGCTCGGCGCGCCCACCGCGGGCGGGGTCAGGTGGTCGGCGAGCAGCCAGCCGCTGAGCACCATCAGCACCAGGGCGAACAGCCCCCACGCGAAGATGCGTCTGATTCGTGTCATCGGCCCGCCCCTGTCCAGTGACGTCCATTGTAGAAGCGCGACGGTGGCGTGGGGGTGGAGGCGGCCGTCGGCCTTTCCTTGCATCCGGCGCACGGCATCCGCGCCTGGAGGGGGCAGGGTGCCGGCCGCGCCGGGCCGGCGGCTTTGCCGCGCCGGTCGCGGTTTTCGCGACCCTGGCCGGGCATGCTCGCTGCATCGCATCGCCGCCTGTCCTCACAGGCCCGATGCCGCCGTTCCCCTTGTCGGAGGAAAGACGATGGCCATGAGCAAGCGCAAGCGGGCAAGGACCGCGCCGATGACCGGGCCGGACCGGGAGCCACCGCCGCGCGCACGCCCGCGGCTGCTCGATGCGCGCCCCGATACCGCGGACTTCCGCGACCGCATGTTCGAACCGACCCTGGTCGACGTGCCCACGCACGTGCCGCTGTCGCGCTTCATCGCGCTGGAAGTGCCGGTGCTCGACCAGGGCGACGACGGCGCCTGCACCGCGTTCGGCCTGGCCTCCGTCGCCCATACGCTGCTGCGCACGCGCGGCTCGGGCGTCGACGCCACCCGCGTCAGCACGCGCATGTTCTACGACATGGCGCGGCGCTACGACGAGTGGCGCGGCGAGAGCTACTCCGGCTCCAGCTGCCGCGGTGCGATGAAGGGCTGGCACAAGCACGGCGTGTGCTCCGAAGCCGCCTGGCCCTACACCCCGGGCATCGCGCTCGAGCCCTACACCGACGAACGCGCGCGCGATGCCCTGCGCCATCCCCTCGGCGCCTACTTCCGCGTCAACCACAAGGATCTCGTCGCGATGCACGCGGCGTTCGCCGAGGTCGGCGTGCTGTACGCGTCGTGCGCGGTGCACGAAGGCTGGATCGATCCGCCGGCGAGCGGCCGGATCGCGTGGCGACAGCAGCCGACGATCGGCTACCACGCCTTCGCCATCGTCGCCTACGACGGCGAGGGGTTCTGGTTCCAGAACTCCTGGGGCACGAAGTGGGGCCAGGGCGGCATCGGCTGGGTCAGCTACGACGAGTGGCTCGAACGCGGCACCGACGTCTGGGTGGCGCGGCTCGCGGTGCCGGTGCAGCTGCTGCGCGCGCAGTCGGCGGCGGTCAGCAACTCCTCGATCGGGCGGCAGTCGGTGGGCTATTCGCAGGCCGACCTGCGCCCGCACGTGATCAGCCTGGGCAACGACGGCCGCCTGCGCGACAGCGGTCGCTTCGGCAGCACCGTCGAGGACGTGCGCAACATCATCCGCAACGACATGCGCGAGGCCACCCGCGGCTGGAAGAAGAAGCGCATCCTGCTCTACGCGCACGGCGGACTGGTGTCGGAGGACAGCGCCATCCAGCGCGTGGCCGACTACCGCGAAACCTTGCTCGCGCAGCAGATCTACCCCCTGTGCTTCATCTGGAAGACCGACTTCTGGACCACGCTCGGCAACATCCTCCGGGACGCGGCGCGCCCGCGCAGCGAAGGCCTGATCGAGAAGGCCAAGGACCTGCTGCTCGACCGCCTCGACGACACCCTCGAACCGCTGGCCCGCAACATCGGCGGCAAGGCGCTGTGGGACGAGATGAAGGAGAACGCGCTGCTCGCCACCACCGCGGTCGCGCGCGGCACCGACGGCAAGCTGGTCGAATGCGGCGGCGCGGCGCAAGTCGCGCGGCTGCTCGACGAGTGGGCCGGCCAGGACCCGTCGGTGGAGCTGCACGTGGCCGGCCACAGCGCCGGTTCGATCCTGATGGCGCCGCTGGTGCAGCTGCTCACCTCGCGCGGCCAGATCACCGGCGGCCCGGCGCGCGGCATGCTCGGCATGGACGCCAGGCTCGCCAGCATCAACCTGTGGGCGCCGGCGGTCAGCATGGAGATGTTCCTGATGAGCTACGTGCCGGCGATCGAGTCCGGCAAGGTCGACCGCGCCTGCCTGTTCACCCTGACCGACAAGGCCGAGCAGGACGACAGCTGCGTCGGCA
The DNA here is from genome assembly GCF_042648885.1 of Luteimonas notoginsengisoli. Classification (NCBI taxonomy): domain Bacteria; kingdom Pseudomonadati; phylum Pseudomonadota; class Gammaproteobacteria; order Lysobacterales; family Lysobacteraceae; genus Luteimonas; species Luteimonas notoginsengisoli. Next base: position 889,887 of record NZ_JBHRYF010000001.1, read on the forward strand.
TCTATCACAAGTCATTGCTGTACATGGTCGCGCACGCCTTCGAGGACCAGGCACGCAGCTGGATCGACCGGCGCCTGTCGCAGGGCACCCCGATCGCCGGCATGGCGCGCTTCATCGCCGCAAAGACCGCCGCCGACCAGGCCTACGGCTACGAACGCGTACACAAGCTGCTCAAGGCCGGCCGCCTGGACTGGGTGCAGTCGCCCACGGCCGGCGAGCCGGCCGGTTCGCCCAACGGCGCCGACGCCACCACCCACGGCGGCTTCGACGACGACCGCGCCACCCTGGAAGCCACCATCGCGCGCGTCCTCGGCAAGCGCGGCAGCGCGCCCGTGCAGTTCGATCTCCACCACTCCGAAGCCGGCATGCGCGCCCGCCGCGAAGCCCTCTGCCGCGCGCTGGAGGCCTGAGTGCGGGCTCGTCGACGAGCGTCGACACCCGCGCCGCAGAGGTGTCGGGATGTGCAGGGCAGTGCAGGGGAGGTCAGGGCAGGGCAGGGCAGTGCAGTGCGGGTCGGAATCAGTGGAATCGTCACACTGCCCGACAGCGTTCGCTGAACCAGCGGAGCGGCCAAAATCTTCAGATGCGTCCGGACGTCGCGGATTCCGCCGCTCCTGCATCGCCACATCCCTCGTGGGAGCGGTTTCAGCCGCGAGCTCTTGCCCGGGTTCCCCCGCCGCGTCGCAAAAACCTTCCAATCCCCGTTGCCACGCAAGACGAACGACAACCGCAACCCGTAGGAGCGGCGGAAGCCGCGAAGCCTTCCCGAAAGGCCGGCAGGTCGCAACGTCCGCCCCTCCCGCATACCCACCCCAACTTGTAGGAGCGGCTTCAGCCGCGAGCTTTTGGTCCGGCCCCGACGCCACGCCCAAACGCTCGCGGCTGAAGCCGCTCCCACAACCAGCGGCACGCCAACCCCCAAACAGGCGCTCCAGCCCCCCACGGTACAATCGCCCCATCCGTATTTTCCGTGGAGCGCGCCATGAGCACGCCAGCCGCCAACGCCCTCGAAGGCGCCAATCCTTCCGCCCAGCCGGACGCCACCCCGCTGCGCTTCGTCACCGCCGCCAGCCTGTTCGACGGCCACGACGCCGCCATCAACATCATGCGGCGCCTGATCCAGTCGCAGGGCGCCGAGGTCATCCACCTCGGCCACAACCGCTCGGTCGAGGACGTGGTCCGCGCCGCCCTGCAGGAAGACGCCGACGCCATCGCCCTGTCGAGCTACCAGGGCGGCCACGTCGAGTACATGAAGTACATGGTCGACATGCTCCGCGAGCGCGGCGCCAGCCACATCCGCGTGGTCGGCGGCGGTGGCGGCACCATCACGCCAGAAGAGATCCGCGAACTCGAAGCCTACGGCGTCGAGCGCATCTACCACCCCAACGACGGCATGAAGCTGGGCCTGGTGGAGATGATCGAGGACGTCGTCGAGCGCGTGTCCAGGGCGCGCGACGCGCGGACGCGGCAGATCGACGCCGAATCCCTCGCCGGCGCCACCAGGCCCGCGCTCGACGACGAGATCGGCATCGGCCGCATCCTCTCGGCGATCGAGGACGGCGACTTCTCCGACTCCGAACTCGCCATGCTCCGCAAGCAGTGGCAGTCCCCCGTGTCCCAGCCGCCGGTGATCGGCATCACCGGCACCGGCGGCGCCGGCAAGTCGTCGGTCACCGACGAACTGCTCAACCGCTTCCTCGCCAGCTTCCCGCGGATGCGCATCGCGGTGATCTCGGTCGACCCCACCCGCCGCCGCACCGGCGGCGCGCTGCTGGGCGACCGCATCCGCATGAACTCGCTGCGGTCCCACCGCGTCTACATGCGCTCCATGGCCACCCGCCGCCAGCACGCCGCCACGAACGTGGTGCTCAACGACGGCATTGGCTTCCTCAAGAGCCTCGGCTACGACCTGGTGATCGTCGAGACTGCCGGCATCGGCCAGTCCGACTCGGAGATCGTCGACCTGGTCGACTTCCCGATGTACGTCATGACCAGCGACTACGGCGCCGCCAGCCAGCTCGAGAAGATCGACATGATCGACTTCGCCGAGCTGATCGTGCTCAACAAGTACGACAAGCGCGGCGCGGAAGATGCATTGAGGGACATCCGCAAGCAGTGGAAGCGCAACCGCGTCGCCTTCAAGACCGCCGACGAAGACGTCCCCGTCTATCCCACCATCGCCAGCCAGTTCAACGATCCCGGCATCAGCTGGATGTTCGTCAACCTGTGCCGGCTGCTGCGGGAGAAGCTCCACCTGGGTCCCGATGCCCCTGATGGTGCCCTTGTGGGAGCGGCTTCAGCCGCGAGCTCTTCCCCACAGGCCACGCAGGATCAAAAGCTCGCGGCTGAAGCCGCTCCCACAAGAGCGGCGGGCGCGACCATCGACTGGACCCCCGCCCTCGACACCTCCCTCAAGGAACCCCGCGCCACCGTCCTCATCCCCGGCGCCCGCATCCGCTACCTCGCCGAGATCGCCGAACAGGGCCGCGCCATCAACGCCTCCATCGAAAAGCAGGCCGAAGCCGCCGACCGCGCCCAGGCCTTCTGGCAGGCCCTGCACGAACTCGGCGACGACAAGCTCCCCAGGCAGCTCGACCTCTACCACGCCGACGACCTCACCCCCGCAGCAACCCTTGTAGGAGCGGCTTCAGCCGCGAGCTCTCCCGCCCGTGTAGGAGCGGCGGAAGCCGCGACCTCTCCCAGCACCGGCAAGGGCATCGCGGCTCCCGCCGCTCCTGCGGAAGCCCAAGCGGTCGACCGCTCCCTGCTGACCCTCCGCCAGCGCTACAACGACGCCCTCCAGTCCCTGACTGCGGAAAGCCTCAAGCTCCTCCGCGACTGGCCGCAGCGCCTCAAATCCATCACCGACGACACCACCGCCTACGAAGTCCGCGGCAAGCAGATCAAGGTCGACAACTACCGCGAATCGCTCAGCCACCAGAAAGTTCCCAAGATCGCCGCCCCCACCTACAAGTCCTGGGGCGAACTGCTCACCTTCCTCGGCAAGGAAAACCTGCCCGGCAGCTACCCCTACACCGGCGGCGTCTACCCCTACCGCCGCACCGGCGAAGACCCGATCCGCATGTTCGCCGGCGAAGGCACGCCCGAGCGCACCAACCGCCGCTTCCACTACCTGTCCGTCGGCCAGCCGGCCGCGCGCCTGTCCACCGCCTTCGACTCCGTCACCCTGTATGGCGAAGATCCCGCGCCGCGCCCGGACATCTACGGCAAGATCGGCAACTCCGGCGTCAACATCCCCACGCTCGACGACATGAAGAAGCTGTACTCCGGCTTCGACCTGTGCGCGCCCACCACCAGCGTGTCGATGACCATCAACGGCCCCGCGCCGATGATCCTGGCGATGTTCATGAACTGCGCCATCGACCAGCAGGTCGAGAAATACCTCAAGGCCGACGACGCCCGCTGGGCGCAGGCGCAGAAGAAGATCGAAAAGTTCTTCGAAGGCCGCGAGCGCCCGCAGTACCACGGCGACCTCCCACCCAGCAACGACGGCCTCGGCCTCGGCCTGCTCGGCATCACCGGCGACCAGGTCGTCGACGCCGACACCTACGCCCGCATCAAGGCCGAGACGCTCAAGACCGTGCGCGGCACCGTGCAGGCCGACATCCTCAAGGAAGACCAGGCCCAGAACACCTGCATCTTCAGCACCGAGTTCGCGCTGCGGATGATGGGCGACATCCAGCAGTACTTCGTCGACTTTGGGGTGCGCAACTTCTACTCGGTGTCGATCTCCGGCTACCACATCGCCGAGGCCGGGGCGAACCCGATCAGCCAGCTCGCCTTCACCCTCAGCAACGGCTTCACCATCGTCGAGTACTACCTCGCGCGCGGGATGAAGATCGACGACTTCGCGCCCAACCTGTCGTTCTTCTTCTCCAACGGCATGGACCCCGAGTACACCGTCATCGGCCGCGTCGCCCGCCGCATCTGGGCCCGCGCCATGCGCGAGCGCTACGGCGCCAACGAACGGTCGCAGATGATGAAGTACCACATCCAGACCAGCGGCCGCTCCCTGCACGCGCAGGAGATCCAGTTCAACGACATCCGCACCACGTTGCAGGCCCTGTACGCCCTGTTCGACAACTGCAACAGCCTGCACACCAACGCCTACGACGAGGCCATCACCACGCCGACCGAGGAAAGCGTGCGCCGCGCCGTCGCCATCCAGATGATCATCAACAAGGAACTCGGCCTCAACTTCGTCGAGAACCCCTGGCAGGGCAGCTTCGCCGTCGAGTACCTCACCGACATGGTCGAGGAAGCCGTCTACAAGGAGTTCGAGGCCATCAGCGACCGGGGTGGGGTGCTTGGGGCGATGGACACCATGTACCAGCGTGGGAAGATCCAGGAAGAGTCGATGTACTACGAGCACAAGAAGCATGACGGCTCGCTGCCGCTGGTGGGCGTCAATACCTTCCTGCCGAAGGAGCATGCGGGCGAGATCGCTACCGAGATCGAGCTGATCCGGAGTACGGAAGGGGAGAAGGGGCAGCAGATCGAGAACGTGACGCGGTGGCAGCAGTCACGCAACGCGCTGGCGCCGAAAGGCGAGACGTCGCACGGGCATCTGGCGGATGCCGACGAAGAGATGTCGATGGTTCATGACGGGCATGGGCTGGGGTACCTTCAGAACACGGCGCGGGAGCGGAAGAACGTGTTCGAGGCGCTGATGGAGGCGGTGAAGACGCATAGCTTGGGTCAAATCAGCCACGCCCTCTACGACGTGGGCGGAGAATATCGCCGCAACATGTAGGTCGATTTAGAAGCGCATACGGGCAAACAATAGATGATGGGTCATGCGTGGATGGAAGAAGCTTCGTCGAGCGAGTTGTGGGGTATTTTCAAGCCGTCTGTAGTTAGAGAGCTATCTCGTGCGGAAGGGGGGGGCGAGACGCGCTCCTATCTGAAGCGTCTGCTCCTTCAGCATGGTGGGCCAAAGAGCGCGCGTGTGTCAGACGTGTATGAAACAGCTTTTGCTCACCTCTCCAGGAATCAGCCTGCCGAGTACTTCTATAAGAACGCGGTGCTGCAGCGAAATGTGCTAAGTCGTTATGGGAGTAAGCGGTCGCGCGTATTCTTTGAGTTTCGGGCGGGTACTTCCAAGCTGGATGCATTGATTGCGCGAGACTCCATGCACGCCTACGAAATTAAGACAGAGCGTGATCATTTCAGGCGTCTTCCAACACAAATTTCTGACTACCAACAGCGTTTTGCTCACGTATGGATCCTTTCCAGTGAAAAGCAGGCTGCGAGACTGGAGGGGCAAGTTTCATCGGCGGTGGGGCTTGCTTACATGTCGAGCCGACGTACATTCGAGATAGTTAGGGAGGCCTCGAGAAACACAGCCGGGCTGCGCGCTGCCGCGATCCTTGAATGCCTTCGTCGCAACGAGTACTTAAAGGTTCTCGAAGAGTTCGGGTTCTCCGGGTTAGGCCTTCCAAATACCGCGGTCTTTAGGGAGGCGATGAAGTTCTCTAGTACTTTGGATCCAGAGCAGGTCCATGAGGCTACGCTCGAGAGGTTGAAGGACCGCCCCAATGCGTTATCCGTCTCCGCGCTGGCGAAGCTGCCGTTGTATATCCGAGCGGCGGCGGTTGCTGCGCGCTGTGATGACGAAGATGTTCAAGTATTGTTGAAGAATCTTGCGTGCAAGGTCTACCAAAAGGAGAGGGCGTGAACTACTTTCCATTCTTTCGCGGTAAGCAGTTTGAACTGATCTGCATCAGAGAGAACGGTGGCCTCATCGCGCGGCAGGGGTTTACCCCCATCATCGAGCCTGTGAAGGAGGGTGCGAACGGGTTGGTACGCACGATAGAGGCGCTCAAGCGTGAGCAAGCAGGATTTCTTATTGTGGCCAACCCATCCGTAGGTCATCACGCGCCTTCGCTGCCAGATGAATTTGCCGCGCAGGTGAACGATGCAATTTCTGACTACGCACAAGGGGGCTGGATTTACCAGCTTCAAGAGGCTGATGATCTGCTGGCTGTTCGAAGTTGGCTGCAGAATTGGCCTGACTTGGCAATCCTGCATCATGGGACGATGGCGGCTAAAGACGTTGTTGAAGTGGTGACAAATCAGCAAGGACCAGATCGTAAGCATCTCTTCTTAGTTGATAAGTGCAGCCTTCGATACCGTGGCGCGTTCTCGTCGCGCCATAAGGTATTGCTCGAAGATGGTTTCAAGAAGACAAAGAACGCAGATTACCCGGACGTAGAAGTCTTTTCTGAATTGCCGGTCACGTATCAAGATCAAGGCGCGAATGGATTTGGTGATTACTTGATTGTCGGTAGTGAGTACTCGGATGGGGGCGGTGCTGCTTACGCTGTAGCGATCCATATCACCTATGCGGATCATGAGGACGATGGCGTTATCTATGTCAGGCATTTCAAGTCAGACACTAATGACACTCCTACAGATCCCGCAGGGAAGTTTCAGGAGGCTCTGGAAAAACTGATCGAGTACTGCGCGCAGCCCGGGTCAAAGATACCCGAGACAGAGGCGATTAGAGAGTTTCAGCGCCTGCATCAGCACGGCCACTTTCCAGGGCTTGGTTATGTCAAGAAGTTGAGCATGCAGCATCACCTTGAAATTATGGGGAGGTGATATGTGCTGCCCGAACTGCTTTGATGATGATTTCCTTTGTGGCTTCATTAGTGTTAATGCTGAGCGCGAAGCAGACTGCCCCTACTGCGGTAGTAGAGATGTCCCGGTTATTTCTGCGGTTCGCTTAGCGCCTTACTTTGAGCAGGTTTTAGACGGCTACGCCGTTAAAGTCGATGGTCGCCACATCTGGGAGCTATGGGCACAAGATTGGGGGATTTTTTCTGAGCGCGCGAAGGCGCAGCAAATCTCAGAAGCTGTGCTTGGGGGCCTTGCCGCAGCCACGTACGTAGCGCGAGAAAGCGCTCTTGCTCCTTCTAGTGAGATATGGGGTGATCTTCGAAAGGAGCTGCAGGAAGAGAACAGATTCTTCCCGAAGAACGCTCCCGACAAAGAATTGTTCCGAGTTCTCATGGAGAACTTGGTATGCTCAGAGCTTCCTGCTGAGTTCTATCGGGCTAGATTGATGAAAGGCGTGGTGCCGTTGCCGCTCGATGAAATGGGTGCGCCGCCTGCCGAGATTGCATCCGACGGGAGAGCCAATCCAATCGGTATCCGTTATCTGTACTTGGCAGACGATTTGGATACGGCTATTGCCGAAGTTAAACCCTCAAAGGGAGCCCTCGTATCACTGGCCACTTTCAGAGTGATTGCAGGAAGGCCGCTGGAGTTGATCGACCTAACAGATCCCTGGCTAACTATCTCTCCATTCCGAGTTTCCTCGTCGTCAATCGCTGATGTGCGTGCGTCAATGTCGTTCCTAAAGGCCTTGGGTGAAGAACTCAGCGTGCCAACGCAGCCGCATCGTGCAACGCGTGACTACCTGGCTAGTCAGTACCTATGTGAGCTAATCAAAGTTTCGGGCTACGACGGCGTTATTTACAAGAGTTCACTGGCAAATGGAAGGAACTTTGCTTTCTTTGATGTCTGTGCTTGCGAAGCCTATGGTAGCGTCGCGGTTCATAAGGTTGTTGAGGTTGAGGTGACCGCGCAGCTTATTTAGCCAATCAAAGGGGACGGAGGTAATTAAGCGGCGCTTCCCTACGCGGCTTTGAGTGGTTGCCCGAGGGTCAAGGCGTTGGCAAGCGGGCAGGGTGGGGTCGGCCCGATCCGGAGCTTGTCGATGCCCCGCCGGAAACGGGGTCAGGTTCACTTACCCGTCGGGTCCGGTCCCCGCCGCGGGCGATGGGCCGGCCGAGCGGAGGCGAGAGCTAATGGGGTCAGGTTCACTTAATTCTATCGGGGAATCGGGGGAGCTATGCGCTGGTTACTGGTGATCTTGTTGGCTGCTGCAGCGGGAGGCGTGGTTGCCGACAGCGAGCGGCAACTTGGTGCAAGAGGGGATCTGCGCGCATCACCGATGCCTCGAAGCATCGTTTCGTTGGACGCCGTCCGTGACTCAACGACGGCGGAGCAACTGCCAGTCGTCGACGAGCGCGGTCGGCGCGAATCAATCGAGGCCTTGAGCTTGCCTCCTGTCGGAATGCGGGCAATCACCTGGAAGATGGCAGCGCGTCCAGCCATTCGCCCGGTCACGTATGGGTGGGCGATCGGTTATGAGATGCAGGAGTTTCCAGGTGCAGTTGCTGCCGGTGATGTTACCGGCGATCAGTTGCTCGACATCGTGGTGACAACGGCTAGTGGCGTTGATGGGGCCTGGGGCACGGGCCTGTGGGGAACCTGCAGCATCTCCGTCTTCAGCCGCAATGCCAGCGGCACCCTCGAGTTGGTGGCGAACTATCCGCTGGCTGCGGAATGCAGGCCTGATTTCGGCGGCATTGCGCTGGGGGACTTGAATCGCGACGGGGTAATGGACGTGGCTGCCGCAACCAACGACGGCATCGCGGTGCTCGCATCCGACGGACAGGGGAATCTGAAGGTCGAGTATTCGCGCGTTGGCCGGGAGATGAATCAACTCGGTGTGATGGATGTCGATCGAGATGGAAACCTGGATGTGATCGGCATCGGTTGGGGGAGTGCCAACGGTTCAAGCATTCAGGCGACGACAATTTATTACGGCGATGGCGCGGGTGGAATTTCCGAATCCGCGGCGATGCCGTCACCGCAGCGTGGCTATAACGATCTGGCGATTGGCGACGTTGATTCCGATGGGATACCCGATCTGATCATTGCCTCAGGTGCAGATTTCGATTTTTGGGTGATTCGCCACAATGGCGTCGACGGCTTCCTGCCACCACAGCCCTATCCGAGGCCCGGCGGGATCTGGGGCACGTATTCAGTCGCCGTGGGAGACATGAATTTCGACGGGCGGAAGGATGTGATCGTCAATACCTACGCCAACAATCCGAATGCGGGCGTCTGGGTATATGCGCAAGAAGCGGACGGGAGGCTTGCTCCCCCTGCGCAGCTTGCCACCCTAGATCTTCCGGGCGAACTGGTGATTGCCGACCTCAACGGCGATCGCAGGGACGACCTGACGGTGCTGCATGCGGGCTATGACGCCGTGGGGAGCTACGTGCAGCTCGCATCTGGTGGTCTTGCCGCAGAGGTGCTGGACGAGGATCTGGCCATCCCCGATGAGATCAATCCACAGGGAATGGTCGTGGTCGACGTGACTGGCGACCGGTGCCCGGATGTGGTGTTTGGCAGGCATGACTACGGATTGATTGTCATGCCACGCGAGCAATGTGACGTCTGGTCGGCAAGAACAGGTGGGCGCTTGCCGGCTTTGCGGCACAGATAAGCACAACGGCGGAAACGGGGTCAGGTTCACTTATCGCGAATCAAAGGCAATCAAAGGGGACGGAGGTAATTAAGCGGCAGTTCCCTACGCGGACTTGAGTGGTTGCCCGAGGGTCAAGGCGTTGGCAAGCGGGCAGGGTGGGTACACCCGATCCGGAACTTGTCGATGCCCCGCCAACCCCGCCTTGAGCTTCCCGGCGTGCCGATGCACGTCACCCAGCGCGGTGTGAATCGCTGCGCGATCTTCCTGGACGACACCGACCGCCATCACTACCGTCGCCTGCTGCGCGCAGCCTGTCATGTCTATGACGTCCGGGTGCATGCCTTCGTGCTCATGGACAATCATGTGCATCTTCTGGTGTCGTCGTGTGTGGCGGGCGCGGTTTCGAAGATGATGCGAGGCGCGGGCCAGGCGTATGTGCAAGCGTTCAACGCCCGGCATGGGCGATGCGGCACCTTGTGGCAGGGCCGATTCAAGTCGTGCCTGGTCGATAGCGAGCGGTATCTGCTCACCGTGCTGCGCTATATCGAGTTGAACCCGGTGCGCGCGGCGATGGTGGCGTTGCCGGAGGACTACCGCTGGTCGAGCGTGCACACGCATCTGGGCATGGCGAACGATCCGCTTCTGACGCCGCATCCGGTCTACATGGGGCTGGGTGACGATCCGGACTCCCGTGCAGCCGTCTATCGATCCTGGCTGCGGAGCGCAATGGATGACGAGGCGCTGGCGAGCGTGAGGCGACATCTCGCGCAGGAGCGGGTTCTGGGCGACCTGCGGTTCCAGGCGATGGTGGAGAAGGCGCTCAATCGCCCGGTCATCTGCCGTCCGCGGGGGCGTCCCGCGATCGCGAAGAACCAGATGGGTTAATTACCTCCGTCCCCTTTGAGTCCCCCTTTGAGTCCTTTGAGTCGCTTGATGAGGCGCTGTGCGGGCGCCATTTTTGCGCGAAACTAACCCCATGAGCCCTCTGCGCCTCTCATTTCTCGCCGGCGGCGGCGAGGCAGGCAAACGAATGCGGTCCATGGACTGGAGCGCGACGCCCCTGGGGCCGACGGCGCGCTGGCCCGCTGCGCTGCGCACGGTCGTGGGGCTGATGCTGGCTTCCAACCAGCCGATGTACATCGCCTGGGGCCCGGAGCGCTCCTTCCTCTACAACGACCATTACGCGCCGATCCTGGGGGACAAGCATCCGGCCGCGCTGGGCCGCGACCTGCTGGTGGACGTGTGGCCCGAGATCCGCGAGCAGCTGGCGCCGCTGGTCGAGGCGACATGGAGCGGTGAGCCGGTGCAGGTGCCACGCATGGAGCTGGCACTCAACCGCAATGGCCGCGTCGAGGAAACGCATTTTTCGTTCTTCTTCGCCCCGATCCGCGAGGAGAACGGCACCGTCGGCGGGCTCTTCGGTTCCTGCAACGAGATCACCGAGCAGGTGATGGGCGAGCGTCGCCTCGCGCTCGGTATGGAGCGCCATCTGCAGGTGCTTTCCAACATGGACGAGGGCTTCGTCGTGATGGATCGCGAGTTCCGGGTGCTGGAGGTCAACGCGCAGACGGAGCGCCTGCTCGGGCGCCCGCGCGACGCACTGGTCGGCCGGGTGATCTGGGAGCTATATCCCGATACGCGCGATGCCGAGATCGGGCGCGTGTACCGGCAGGTGCTGGCCGATGGCCAGCCCGCATCGCTGGAATACCTGCATGCCGAACCGGATGGCGAGCGGATTTGGTTCGAGGTGCGCGCGTTTCCCACCGGGGAAGGGATCGCGGTCCTGTTCCGCGACATCACTGGCCGGCGGCGGGATGCGGCGCAGGCGGCGTTGGCGTCCGAGCGCGTGCAACTCGCACTGGATGCCGGCGCGATCGTTGGCACGTGGATCTGGTCAATCACCGATGACCGCCTGATCGGCGACGAGCGCTTCGCCCGCCTGTTCGGGCTTGATCCACGGCAGTGCGAGGCAGGCATGGCGCTGTCGACCGCGATGCAGCCGATCCATCCCGACGACGTGGCGCGGGTGGAGGCCGCGATCGAGGCCGCACTGGCGGGCGAAGGCGGCCGCTACCAATGCGAATACCGCGTGCGCACGCACGGGGGAAGCTACACGTGGGTGGAGGCGAACGGCCGCGTGGAACGGGATGCGACGGGCCGGCCGGTGCGATTCCCCGGCGTGCTGCGCGACCACTCGGAACGCCGCCGGGCCGAACGCGATCGCGATCGCGCAACGGCGCTGCTGCGCAGCTTCGTCGAGGCGGTGCCTGGCGTGGTCTACGCCAAGGATTCGGAGGGCCGGCTGATCCTGGGCAACCGTGGCGTCGCCGAACTGCTGGGCGTGCCGCAGGACGTGTACCTGGGGCGCACCGATCGCGAACTGCTGGCCGATGCCGCGCAGGCCGAGGCGGTGATGCGCAATGACCGCCGCATCATGGAAAGCGGCGTTGCCGAACAGATCGAGGAAGAGATCCGGCTGGCGGACGGCACCCCTGCCTGGTGGTGGTCGCACAAGGCACCGATGTTCGAGAACGGCGAGGTGGTCGGGCTGATCGGCGCATCGGTGGACATCACCGACCGCAAGCGGATCGAAGGCTCGTTGCGCCTGTCCGAGCAGCGCAATGCGCTCGCGCTGGACGTGGCGCAGCTCGGTACGTGGACCTACGTCCCGCGCACCCGGGCGCTGACCATGGACGCCCGCACGCGGCAGATCGCCGAGGTCCACCCCGGGCGCGAGGACCTGACCCTCGACCACCTCGCACGTCGCACGCATCCAGACGACTGGCCGTCCGTGCAGGCCGCGTTGCAGGCTGCGATTTCGCCCGACGGCGATGGCCAGTTCGCGCAGGAATTCCGGTTGGTGCTGCCCGATGAACGCGTGGCCTGGGTGCTGGGCCGCGGCCAACTCGTCGGCACGACCATGATCGGGACCGTGCTCGACGTGACCGAACGCCGCCGCATGATCGAAACCCTCGAGCAGGGCGACCGGCGCAAGGACGAGTTCCTGGCGATGCTGGCGCACGAGCTGCGCAACCCGCTCGCGCCGATCGGCACCGCCGCGCAGCTGCTGCGGCTGGCGCCGGGCGACCAGCGCGCGGTGGCCAGGTCGGCGGACATCATCGCGCGCCAGGTCGCGCACATGACCCAGATGGTCGACGACCTGCTCGACGTGTCGCGGGTGACCCGGGGTCTGGTGCAGGTCGACCGGGCGCCGGTGGACGTGGGCGAGGTCGCCGCTGCGGCCGTCGAGCAGGCCGAGCCGTTCCTGCAGTCGCGCCAGCACCGCTTGCTCTTCGATCCGGTGCCGGACGGCACGCTGGTGATCGGTGACCGGCATCGCCTGGTCCAGGTGGTGTCCAACCTGCTGAACAACGCGGCCAAGTACACGCCCTCGGGCGGGACGATCAGGTTGTCGGTGGAGGGTTCCGCGGACACCGTGGACATCCGCGTGACGGACAACGGCATCGGCATGGACGCGGGCCTGATACCGCATGTCTTCGACCTGTTCACCCAGGGCGAGCGCACGCCGGATCGCGCGCAAGGCGGCCTCGGCATCGGTCTGGCGCTGGTGCGCAGCATCGTGCAACTCCATGGCGGGCGGGTTTCTGCCAGCAGTGGCGGCAGCGGGCAGGGGAGCACCTTCGTGGCGACCCTGCCGCGGGTGTGCGCTCCGGCGGCGCCCGCGCAACCGACGCTCCCGGCCGGAGGCGAAGCGCGCCGCAGGAACGTGCTGGTGGTCGACGACAATGTCGACGCGGCCACCATGCTGGCCGCGGTGCTGCGGCTACTCGGCCACCACGTCACCATCGCCACCGACGGTTACGAGGCCCTTGCCAGGGCGGCCGAGCGCACGGACTGGCACGCCTTCATCCTCGACATCGGCATGCCCGACATGACCGGGCATGAGCTAGCCCAGCGCCTGCGCGAGGCCATCGGCCCGCATCCGGCACGCTTCATCGCGCTGAGCGGCTACGGGCGGGCCAGCGACGAGGCGACGTCCAGGCAGGCAGGGTTCGACCATCACCTGGTGAAGCCCGCCGATGTCGCCGAGTTGCACGCGATCCTGGCCAACGCCTGAAGTGCATGGCCCCCGCGTCGAATGCCATGGTCAGGACACTCGCTGAAGCGTCGATGCCTGCGGTAGCTCGGCTGCTGGCCAACAACCCGCGGCACCAGGAAATGTTTGGCGAAGGCTTGCTGCTCGAGCCGTTGCCGGAACCGGCATTCACTGGCCTGCTGCGGCGGCAGATGCGCATCGGCACCGTGCCGGGTGCGTACGACAACGGATGAGCCTGATCGGCGTGGGCGTTGGCGTCGCGCCGATAAGGATTGACGAGGGGAAATTCGCCTCGCCCCGTTGGCTCCGGCGCCGTAGTTCTATGGCGATGAGCAGGATGTGGAGAGGGCGGCCCATGGGATCACCGGCCGTCCACGTACTCCAACCTCAGCTGAACGCGCACCGCGGGCTCAGGCCAGAACGCCGCTATATTCCGAACTCCCCCGAAAAAGGAGAGCTGGCATGTCCCTGTCCAAACAGCACGTGGCGACTGCGCGCACACTCGGCCTGGCGCTCGTCGTCGGTCTCGGCCTCGGCGCCTGCGCCACTTACGATGACGATTTCGCGCGGGTCAACTCGCGCCTCGACCAGCTCGACACGCGAGTGCAGGGCGCGGCCCAGAGCGCCGAATCGGCCAACCAGTCGGCGCAGCAGGCCAACCAGCGGCTCGACCAGCTGGAAGGCCGCGTCCAGCAGCTCGAAACGGCGCCGGGCCGCAAGCCGCGCGGATAGCGGCTCTTCCCCTCGGCGACGAACGCCCTCAAGCGGGACCGGTGACCCATGCTGTCACCGGTCCCGGTTTCACCGGATTTGACTGAGGAACCAACCATCCGTACCTGCACGCATCCCACGATCCGGGCGGTTTCCCTCTCGCTGGCGCTGGCGTTCTCGAGCATCGGCGTGGCCAGCCCCAAGGATGCCGCCGCGCCGCCGGTCTCCGCCGTCGACCAGCTTCCGCCTGGCCAGGAGGTCTCGGACACGGTGATCGAACTCGCAGGCTGGGTGGTCGCCGCCAAGGACAGCCACGGTTATCCATTCGCGGTCATGGACAAGGCCGCCGCGCAGATCCTGGTGTTCGGGGGCGACGGCCGGCTTCGCGGCGCGGCGCCCGGGTTGTTTGGTTCGGCGGTCGGCGATCATTCCGCGCCCGGGGTTGCAGGACTCGCGCTTCGCGAGATCCCGGGCCGGGATCGCACGACGCCGGCCGGACGCTTCGTGGGCGGTTTCGGCCCGTCGATCGACGCCGGACGCGTGCTGTGGGTGGATTACGATTCCGCTGTCTCCATCCACCCGACCGCGACCGGCGTCCCCGCCGAGCGGCGCGTCGAGCGCCTGGCCTCGCCTTCGCCCGACGACAACCGCATCACCCACGGTTGCATCAACGTCTCGCCCGAGTTCTACGAACAGGTCGTCCGTCCGACCTTCGAGCGGGGCGGCGTGTTCTACATCCTGCCGGACAAGGCGTCGATCGCGGAGACGTTCCCGGAGTTCTCGCGAAAGTAGGGAACGCAGGGATCAGACCCGGCTTTCTCGGTCGAATCAAAGGGTGGAAGCGACCCACCTCAGTCCTCTATCGCGGGATATCGCAACGCGACCGTGTGCGCGAACCGCATTCTGGTCGAATCGTGGTGGACTTCCCGGCCGGCAGGAAGTCCGCACATTTGCCAATGGTGTGAAAACGCGAACGTCAAAGCGCCTGGACTCGTCCGTTCCGTCCATCCACCAGCCGGGCAGGGCGATCGCGGGGATGACGGGGATTTCGCAGCCAGGGGACCCGTCCCCAACGGGACTTGCGTACCTCGCCGGGACTGTGCGCATCTTGCGCCACCCTTCCGGCCCGGGATTTTTCCGATGCGTCCTCGCCTCCACCCGCTGGTTCTGGCTCTCCTTCTGGCGTCGCCATTCGCCGCATCCCTTGCCCACGCCGCCGACGGGCAGGCGGCAGCGACTGCCGAAACGGTGGCGGACACGCCGTCCGGGACGCCACGCGGCACCACCTTCATCCTGCCCGGCGGCTGGACCCAGCGCGTGCAGGACAATGGCGTGCTGCTGATGCCGCCTGAAGGCGACGGCTCGCGGCTGATCATCCTGGACGCGAAGGCGGCCACGGCTGACGAGGCGGTGGCCGAAGCCTGGGCCGTCCTCGGCATGACCCCGAAACTGATGGTGGCCACCGACGCCGCCGCCAGGGATGGCTGGGAAGCCCGGCGCTTCTACGATTACGACGTGGCCGCGAATGCAAAGCGCGCCGTGGGCGCCAGCGCCTACCGCAAGGGCAAGGCCTGGACTGTCGTGGCGGTCGACGTGGACCAGGCGATCGCCGAGAAGCGCGGCTCGCAATTCGGAAAGATCTCCCAGCGCCTGCAGCCGGCGGGCTATCAGCGCGAGAGCTTCGCCGGGCGCAGCGCGCACAAGCTGGACGACGCGCGCCTGCAGCAGGTCGCGTCCTTCGTCGAGGCGATGCGCCAGGACTACGACGTGCCCGGCGTGGCCATCGGTATCGTCCAGGACGGCAAGGTGGTGATGTCGCGCGGCTTCGGCGTGCGCCAGCTGGGCAAGCCCGACAAGGTCGACGGCGACACCCGCTTCATGATCGCCTCCAACACCAAGGCGCTGACCACGCTGATGCTGGCCAAGCTGGTGGATGCCGGCAAGCTGGACTGGAACGCGCGCGCCGAGGACGTGTACCCGGGCTTCAAACTGGGCGATGCGGCGACCACCGACCAGGTGCTGGTCAAGCACCTGATCTGCGCCTGTACCGGCGTTCCGCGCCAGGATTTCGAGTGGCTGTTCGAAGGTGAGAAGCAGACGCCCGGAACGGTCATGGCCACGCTGGGCACCATGCAGCCAACGAGCGGCTTCGGCGAGCTGTTCCAATACTCCAACCCGATGGCCGCCGCGGCCGGTTACATCGGCGGCCAGGTCGCCTATCCCGGCACCGAACTCGGCGCCGGTTACGACAAGGCGATGCAGTCGCTGGTGTTCGATCCGCTGGGCATGCAGGACACCACCTTCGACTACGCCAAGGCGCAGACCGGCGACTATGCCGCGCCGCATGGCTACGACATCGGCCACGAAGTGGAAGTGATGGGCATGGACCTGAACAACACCATCGTCGCCTCGCGCCCGGCCGGCGCCGCATGGAGCACGGTCGACGACCTGCTCAAGTACGTGCAGATGGAAATCGACGGCGGTGTCCTGCCGGACGGCAAGCGTTACATCGGCGAGGCCGCGTTGATGCAGCGGCGCGAGCCGCAGATCGCGCTGGGCGTGGAGCGCAACTACGCGATGGCGCTGATGGTGGACAAGAGCGACGGCGTCACCGTGATCGACCACGGCGGCGACATGGGGGGCTTCCACTCCAACATGATGTGGTGGCCGGACCAGAAGGTCGGCGCGGTGATCCTGACCAATGCCGATGAAGGCGTGAACCTGCGTGGCCCGTTCAAGCGCCGGCTGATGGAGCTGATGTTCGATGGCGAACCGCAGGCCGAGGCCGCGGCCAAGGCCGGGGCCAAGGCCAACCGCGAGGGCTTCGACGCCTTCGTCAAGCTGCTGCAGCATCCGGCGGACGCCAAGGGCCTGGAGAGCCTGGCGCCGCGCTACCACAACGATGCCCTGGGCGAGCTTGCGGTCACCCGCAAGGACGGCAGGGCCTGGTTCGATGTCGGCGCCTTCAGTTCGGAAGTGGCGACGATGCCGCAGCCCGACGGCAGCCTGGCTTTCGTGACCATCGACCCGGTCGCGCTCGGCTTCCTGTTCGTGCGTGCGGAAAAGGACGGCGTGCGCAGGCTGGTCGTGCGCGATGGCCAGCATGAGTATGTGTTCGATGAGGTGAAGTAAGGCGGGCGCAGGCCGCTATCCTCTGCGTTTGGGTCTGGACTTCACCATGCACGCATCACAACAGCCGATGTCACCCATCGGCAAGCTCTTCGCAGTCACGGCATTGATCGAAGCTTTCACCTGGGCGGGGCTGCTGGTCGGGATGTACCTCAAGTACGGCAGCGGCACGACCGACTTGGGCGTGTGGCTGTTCGGCCGCCTGCATGGGGCCGCGTTCCTGCTGTACATCTTGGTTGCCTTCGTTGCGGGTGCCCGGTTGCGATGGCCGATGTGGGCGCTGCTGCTGGCGGTGCTGGCCGCGATCCCGCCGCTGGTGACGTTGCCGCTCGAACTCTGGTTTCGCCGCCGCGGGCTGTTGTCGGCAACAGGGGTCTGATAGAACGGCTCGCAGAGCGGAACCCGCGAGGCGGATTCCGCTCGATGCCGGTTGCTGAGAACATCGCTCGACCCTGCGTGCGTGCGCCTTCGGTGGTTCCGCTCCGCGCCTGCTCAGCCGAAAGCTACCGCCAGCAGGGCCACGAAGCCAAGCACCGCCAGCACAGCGTGGCCAGCAAGCAGGCCGGCCGGCAGCAGGCGCCGGGGCCAGGCGTAGCCCAGGTTGAGCACCGTGCCGCCGGCGGCGGCCAGCACCAGCAGGCCCAGCGCCACCCACGCCAACGTGGGCACCGGCGCGCTGAGCGATGCATAGGCCAGCAGCGTCAGCCCGGCCGCGGCCAGCAGGCCGTGCGCCATCGCCAGCCAGTTGGGCGGATTGCGCTTGCCGAACAGCCGCACCGCGGCCATCACCAGCCCGCCCAGGGCGGCCACCACGAACAGCCACGCGGACGTCTGCAACATGACGATCGGTTCCATTTCCATCTCCCTCGGCGGCGGGTGCCGCCCGGCGATCGTGGGCGCGCGCGCGTGAGTCGGGCGTATGCGTCTTCCGACCGGTCCGCGCGGAACCGGGCGCACACGCAGGGGGCGCCGGCGTTGCACGCGCAACATTCTCGACGCACGGTACGGCGAGTAAACCGATGGCACCCTTCTTTCGAATCGCGCGGTGATAGCGTGCGACACCTTCCTTGTTGTCGGATCTTGCATGTCCAGCGCTGCGCCTCACCGCCTGATCCGTCACGGCCTTGCGATCGGGCTGCTCGCGAGCGCACTCCACCTGGGGTGGGAGTACACGCACGGCGGCGTCGCCAGCCACCATCTGCTGGCGCGCGCCGACATGCCCGCGGTGTCGAACTGGTGGGGGCTGATCGTCTTGCCCTTGCTGGGATGGGCGGCATCGCGCAGCGCGCTTGGCCGCGCAGCTCGCCATGACGCCGCGCGCCGCTCGACTGCCGCCTTCTTCGGCGCCTTGATCGTAGGGCTTGCGCTGTCGCTGTCGTTCGCCGCCGGCCTGGAATCCGCGGCGTCCGCGATCTTCCTGGCGGCGCTGGGGATCGGCGTGTTCCTGCCGACCTATCGCGCCGAGTACCTGTTCGGCTTCGTGCTCGGCATGACGTTCGTGCTCGGTTCGGTGCTGCCCATGATGTTCGCGCTGGTGGGCGCAGCCATTTCGGCGGCGGCGCATTTCATGGTGCAGCCGGTGATCGCGCGATTGTGGAAAGTTGTGCGCGCCTGACGCGCGCATCGCGCTCCCCTAGCGCTGCGCGCGTTGCGGCGCCGACGGGCTGCCACGCGATGGGGCCACGATGCAGGAGAGGTGCAGGGCCGTTGATTGGACCGCCCGCCGCACCATCCCCGATCCCGTGCCCTCCAGCCTATGCGCAGCGCAGTCGCTGGCGGGACCCGGAATCCGTCTACGGCTCCGGGGCGAGTGACGACCTCCAGCCCGATCGGGTGGTCGATCCGCGCTGGCGGTAGTATCGGCACGCCGCACCAGCGGGCCTGGTCGCCCGCATTCCCGCCGCCTACCGAAGGAAACATCGATGAAGCGATTGATTGCGCTGGCTGCCGCCGTCCTCGTGGCCTGCCCGGTGGCGGCGCAGGTGCCCACCGGGAAGATGGGCGAGCTGCGTCCGGACCAGCAGCAGTTCTTCGAGCTGTACAAGGAGCTGGTGGAAACCGACACCACGGTCAGCCATGGCAACTGCACCCAGGCCGCCGGGCAGATCGCGACGCGGCTCAAGGCCGCGGGCTTCCCCGATAACCAGCTCACCCTGTTCTCGGTCCCCGAGCATCCGAAGGAGGGCGGGATCGTCGCGGTGTATCCCGGCACTTCGACCACGCTCGAGCCGATGCTGCTGCTGGCGCACATCGACGTGGTGGAAGCCAAGCGCGACGACTGGGAGCGCGACCCGTTCAAGCTGGTCGAAGAGAACGGCTACTACTACGCCCGCGGCATCGCCGACGACAAGATGATGGCGGCGACCTGGGCCGACGCGCTGATCCGCTTCCAGCAGGCAGGCTACAAGCCGGCGCGCACCATCAAGATGGCGCTGACCTGCGGCGAGGAGACCGACACGGCGTTCAACGGCGCCCAGTACCTCGCCAACAACAGGCGCGAACTGATCGATGCGGCGTTCGCGCTCAACGAAGGCGGCGGCGGCGACACCGATGGCAAAGGCCACCTCACCGCGCAGTCGATCCAGGTCGGCGAGAAGATCTACCAGGATTACAAGCTGGTCGCCACCAACCCGGGCGGGCACAGCTCGCAGCCGGTGCGCGACAACGCGATCTATGGGATGTCCGAGGCGCTGCTGAAGATCCGCGAGCACGAGTTTCCCGCCGAGTTCAACGACACGACCCGGGTTTACTTCGAGCGCGCGGGCGCCGCGCGCAGCGACGCCATGGGCGCGGCGATGGTGGCGTTGGCGAAGGATCCGGGCGATGCCGAAGCCGCCGCGGTCGTCAACACCGACAAGGGGCTGCATTCGATGCTGCGCACGACCTGCGTGGCGACCATGATCGACGGCGGCCATGCGGTGAACGCGCTGCCGCAGCGGGTGGAGGCCAACGTCAACTGCCGTCTCTTCCCCGGCCACACGCCGGCGGAGATCCAGGACCAGCTGGCCGGCGTCATCGGCGACCCGGGCATCTCGATTGAACAAGCGCGCAAGGACAAGCCGCTTGCAGAGACCCCGCCACTCGATCCGGCGATCATCGGCCCGATGGAAACGCGCAGTGCGAAATACTTCCCCGGCGTGCCCGTGATCCCCTCGATGTCGACGGGCGCAACCGACGGGCTCTACCTGTCCGCGGTGGGCATCCCGACCTACGGCGTACCGGGCATGTGGGGCGATCCCGACGGCAACGGCGCCCACGGCCTCAACGAACGCCTCGAGGTCCGCGCGGTGTACGTGGGCCGCGATTACCTGTTCGACCTGGTCAAGGCGCTGGCGAAGTAAGGCAGCGTTCGCAGACGAATGCCGGTGACAGGCCCGGATGGGCCAGATGCCGGTGCCCATTCCCGGGCAACCTGTAGTGGCCGGGGTTTCCCAGAAGATGCGCGGATGCCGGTTGACGCTCGCGGGAACAATCGCCGCACGGTCGTGGAGTACGAACGCTCCGCGCGCGAATACTTCGCCACGGTGGCAGGCAGGCCGTCGGCCAGTGCCGAAGCGCTTCGGCGTCTGGCCGCGGAGGTGGTGCCCGGCACGCGCGTGCTGGAGATCGGTTCGGGGCCCGGCTGGGATGCCGATGCCCTCGAAGCCCTGGGCATCGACGTGCACCGCACGGACGTGACCGCTGCCTTCTGCGCGCTCCAGGCCGAACGTGGCAAGCGCTGCGATTGCCTCGACCTGCTGTCGGACCCGATCGACGGGCGCTATGGCGGCGCGATGATGCTGTGCGTGCTGCAGCATTTCGAACGCGACCAGCTCTGCGGGGCGCTGCGGAAGCTGGCGACGGCGCTCGACGCGGGCGGCCCGCTGCTGCTGATGTATCCCGAAGGCGATGGCGACGTCTGGGAGCAGGGCGCCGATGGCGACTACCGGGTGATGCAATGGGCACCGGCTGCATTCGACGCGGAGCTCGCGCGGGCCGCGTTCACGCTGGGCTGGGAGCACGCCGCCGAAGGGCGGGGTGGATCATGGCGCACCGTGCTGGCGCGAAAACAGTCGGATGGGTAGGACGGAGCCCCGAAGCGAATTCCGCCAGGTATGTGGAAATCTTCATGGCAGCCCGGTCGCATGCGCTTCGGAATCGCCGTCGACGGTCTGTCCGGCCGGTGTGATCGCAGTCGCCAGGGACGCGTGCGCAGTCTAAGTGGAAATCGGACCGCGCTGTCCGCTGTGCACGTGCAGGATGTTCCCGTCGGGGTCCTTGAACCAGATCGCCGCGAAGCCGCCGCGCCTGTGTATGCCATGCTCGATGTCCATGCCCGGTTCGGGGTACTCCTCCAGCGCCACGCCGCGGCTGCGCAGCGTCGCGGCGATGGCCTCCACGTCGTCGCCGCCTGCCCAGGCCACGGCGTTGCCCGTGCTCGGTCGCAGACCCTCGGATCGATAGACCACCAGCGCGGTGTCGCCGGTCCTGTACTCGAGCACCCCATCCATGCCCTCGCCGTTCGGCTCGAGCCCCAACGTGTGGCCATAGAAACGCCGTGCGCGCTCGAGGTCGCTGATCGCGACGATGGCGCTTGAGCTCTTGTCCTTCAGCATGGGCTTTCCGGGATGTCGTCGCACCGCGCGCGTGCGGCGCTGGCGGGCCTGCGACCCTGCGCCGGCCAGCGTTGGGACTGCGTCAAGCAGGCGTTAACGTCGCGGGCGAACGTCTCAATTGGCGATCACGTACGAGTCAACTCGCCGACAAGCCATCCGTGCAGCGGATCGCGCAGCATGCCGGCGCGCTGCTGACATCGCCGGCCCGGGTTCGCTTCCCGGCATGCCAAGCGAGCGGCTTGACGCGGCTTGAACGCGGGCGTGGCACCCTGCGCGCCACCGTCCGCATGCGAGGAAGCCGTGCCATGAAGATCGTGACCAGCCTGAGTTTCCGCGGACAGTGCCGCGAGGCGTTCGAGTTCTACGCGAAGGTGCTGGGCGGCGAGGTCACCGCGGCCCATCCCTATGGCGACGGTCCGCCCGGCATGCTGGTCGACCCGAAGTACAAGGACTGGCTGATGCATTGCTGGCTGCAGGTCGGCGACCAGGCGCTGATGGGCGCGGATATGGACGAGCAGTGGGCGCCCAACATCGCCAAGCCCAGGAACGGCTTCGACGTCACCCTGCATACCGAAGATCCTGCGCAGGCCCGACGCTGGTTCGATGCGCTGGCAGAGGGAGGCACCGTGGTCATGGCGTTCGGCGAAACGTTCTGGTCGCCGGGCTACGGCAGCGTCGTCGACCGGTTCGGGGTGCCGTGGATGGTGAACACGGCGGGCAAATGACGCCGCGCCCGATGCACCTGGTGCAGCTGTTCCTGCCGTTGCACGACAACGCGGGCGCCGCGTTTCCGCGGCAGATGTTCGGCGCGGTCCGCAAGGAGTTGACCGAAGCCTTCGGTGGCGTCACCGCGTACCAGCGTGCGCCCGCGACCGGGCTTTGGGAGGACGACGACGCCACGGTGCAACGCGACGAACTGGTGCTCTTCGAAGCCATGGTCGAGGCGCTGGACCGCGACTGGTGGCGGCGCTATGCCGGCGAACTCGCCGCGCGGTTCCGGCAGGAGGAAATCCTGGTGCGGGCCCTGCCGTGCGAACGGCTGTAGCGCTGGAAAGCCGGACCTGCGCTGGGCCCGGAGGCGACGTTGCGCCCAGCCCGTGGCAAGACCGGACTCAGGACTTCGCAGCGTCGCCGGGCGCCTTGGTTTCGCGCGCCGCTGCGTGCTTGCTGCCGGCGTCCACCACCACCCGGTTGCGGCCTTCGCGCTTGGCTTGGTACATCGCCAGGTCCGCGCGTCGCTGCCAGCTGCCCGCGGATTCGCCAGGGCAATAGCTCGCGAGGCCGACCGACATGGTCACGACGCGCTCGCCGCAGCGCACTTCGGACTCCACCCGACTACGCAGCGTCTCGGCGATGCGCCGCAGTACGGTCGTGTCGGCCCCGGGCACCAGCAGCCCGAACTCCTCGCCGCCGAGGCGGAAGAAGCGGTCCTGCTTGCGGGTGTGGCGACGCACCAGTTCGGCGACCTGCACCAGGACCCGGTCGCCGGCTTCATGGCCGAAGCTGTCGTTGATCGCCTTGAAGTGGTCCAGGTCGAAGACGAGCAGCCCCACGGGCGCCCGCTCGCGTTCGCTGTCGGCCATCGCGGCCTTGAGTTCGGCCGCCATGTTGCGGCGATTGCTGGCGCCGGTGAGCGGGTCGTGCGCCGCCACGGCCTCGAGCTGGGTGCGCTGGCTTTCGCTGCGCCAGGCGAAGACGTAGGCGAACAGGCTGACCTCCACCGTCGTCACGGAGAACATGGCCTTGTGCAGCAGCGTGGCGAGCACGGAGTCGAGCATGGCGACCGAACCGATCACCAATGCCGAGAGCACCGCGGCATGGAGGCGCGGCACGAGCAGGAAATTGGCCAGCAGTACCGGGTAGACCCACAGCACGCCCGCCAGTCCCCCCAGGTAGGCGACCAGTACGCAGCCGATCGAGCACATCGCCGCCATCAGCAGCGCGGTGCGCTCGGACCTGCCGGTGCGCCAGGCGCGCAGGACCCCGAAGCCGATCGTGGTGACGATCGCCAGATCCAGGATGCCGATCAGCCGCTGCCCCGCTGCGAAGCGATAGATCGCGAACGGCGTCACGCCGATCACCACGAAGGCGCCGAAGGCGACGATCAGCGCCATCTTGAAGTCGGCGTCTTTCAGATTGCCCCGCATTGGAATCCCGCCAGTTGTCCGTCCGGCTTCGGAATGGATCCGGAAGGCCCGGGGCCTCACGGAGTGGATGCGTCGCGCCAACATGAAAGCGACGAGCCGCAGAGTCGGGGGCGACTGCGAGGGTGGTTGCCGGAAGGGTTAACGGCGCCAGCGGAGATAGCTTTAGCCCGTTTGCCAAACGGTTCAGCCTGTCAGGTCAAGGGCGGTGCCCCGGCTGCGACGGCGGGCCAGACGCGGTGGGGTGCCGCCAGGCTTGTTGTGCTTCGCAATCGTGACCGCACAGGCCCGCGGGGCTCCGCAACGAGGCGTCGACGGGGGCAGGACGCGCGCGCCTGCATCGTATGGACCCGCCCACGGCAGGCAAGCGTTTCGAGCCGCCCCCCATGCCCGGGGGCCGCCGCCCACGGCCCGGCGCGCAAGCGGTTAGGATCGCGCCACACCCTTGCTGGAGCGCGCCGCATGCATCCGTCCGTCGATCGCCGTCGTTCCACGATTCCCGCCGCGCTGCTGTGCCTGCTGCTCGGCGTGCCGCTGCTGGCCTCCGCCGCAGACGCCGACATGGCCGCGATCGAGCGCGCCGTGGCCGCGCAGCACGACGCCTCGCTCAAGCGCCTGCAGGACTGGATCGCCCTGCCGTCGATTGCCGCCGAGGACCTCAACTCGCGCGAAGGCGCCGACTACATGGCCGCGCTCGCCAGGGACGCGGGATTCCAGCAGGTCGCGGTGCTCGATACCGACGGCAAGCCCGGCGTGTTCGCCACCCTCGATGCCGGCGCGGCCACGACCGTGGGCCTGTATTTCATGTACGACGTGAAGCAGTTCGACCCGGCCGAATGGAGCTCGCCGCCGCTCGAATCCAGGCTCGTCGACAAGCCGGGCCTAGGCAAGGTGCTGATGGGGCGCGGCGCGGTGAACCAGAAGGGCCCGCAGTCGGCCCTGCTCGCCGCGCTGCACGCGATCAAGGCCGCTGGCCAGCAGATGCCGGTGAACCTGGTGCTGGTGGCCGAAGGCGAGGAGGAAATCGGCTCGCCGCACATCGGCCAACTGGTGCACCGCCCGGAAGTCGAAGCCGCGCTGCGCGACACGGTCGGCGTGTTCATGCCGGCCGCCTCGCAGGACGCCGAAGGCAACGTCACCATCAGCCTCGGCGCCAAGGGTGTGATCGAGCTGGAGCTGGTCGCCAGCGGCGAGAAGTGGGGGCGCGGGCCAAAGAAGGACGTGCATTCCTCGCTCAAGGCCATGGTCGACAGCCCGGCGTGGCGGCTGGTCAAGGCCCTCGACACGCTGGTCTCCGACGACGGCAACACCATCACCATCGACGGCTACCCGAAGGCGCCGCCGATCAGCGCCGAACACAAGGCGATGATCGCCGCCGCCACCCGCGTGCGCAGCGAGGCCAAAAGCAAGCAGTTGCTGGGCGTGGAGCGCTGGATCGACGACCTCCCTTGGCAGCAGGCGAACGAGCGCCTCGTCTCACAGCCCACGGTCAACATCGAAGGCCTGGTGGCCGGCTACACCGGTCCGGGCGGCAAGACGGTGCTGCCCGGCCGCGCCGTGGCCAAGCTGGACCTGCGCCTCGTGCCGGGCATGAAGCGCGACGATGCGGTCGCCGCGCTCAAGGCACACCTGGCCAAGCGCGGCTACGGCGACATCGAGGTCAACGTCAGCGGCGGCTACGACGGCACACAGACCCCCGCCGATGCACCGTTGATCCACGCGCAGCGCGCGGTGCTCGAACGCCGTGGCATCAAGCCGCTGCTGTGGCCGCGCAACGCCGGCTCGTATCCGGGCTTCGTCTTCACCGATCCGCCGCTGGGCCTGGCCTCCGGACACTTCGGACTGGGCAACGGCGGCGGCGCGCACGCCCCCGACGAGTACTACCTGATCGAATCCAGCAACCCCGCGGTCGAAGGCTACGACGGCGCGGTGATGTCGTTCGTGGAATACCTGTACGAACTCGGCAAGTAGCACTTCGGTCGCCGTTCGTTCGCGGGACAGGAGAACGCACGCAAGGCGCTCACGGAATCAGGCTGGGTTCCGGGGCGCCACTTCCGTGCCCGGGGTTGTCGCTGCGGCCGGCGCGCGACGCGCTCACTCCATCTCCGGATTCCGCATCGGCCGAACCCTGGCCAGGTCGGTGCCCGATTCGATCGCCTGGTGCCGATTCTCCTGGCAGCAATGCGTCGGCGCGGGCCGGACGGCCATCTGTGCGGTACGCACGCGCGGACGCAGGGCTCATCGGAAGGCGAGCTTGGCGCCGCCGCGGCCGGGGCGACAACATCGTGGCCGGCCTCGCTGGCCATGCGACGCCTACAGGAGCCTTCGCAGCGCCGTCGACGTCCTGGTTGGGCCGGCCCGCCGCGTCGGTTAACGTGTCCGCCATCCCATGCGAGGAGCACCACGATGCGCGATGCCTGGTCCCGGCGCGATGTGCTGGCCGCGATGGCGGCAGGCACCGCCTGCACGCTGATGCCCACGAGGCTGCCCGCGCGCGCCGCGCCGGAGGCAACGGCAGGCGGCATGGCGCTGCGTGACGTGCTGCTGGTCGACGGCAGCGGCCAGTCCGGCCGACACACTGACGTGCTGGTGCGCGGCGACCGCATCGAGCGCATCGGCCGCGTTTCGGACGCGGACGCAAAGGGCCTGCGCATCGTCGACGGGGGCGGCCGCGTGCTGGCGCCGGGCTTCATCGACCTGCACACGCACGGCAACCCGCTCGAGGACGCGTACACACAATTCCTGGCGATGGGCGTGACCACCATCGTGCTGGGCCAGGACGGCGGCAGTGCGTCGCTGCCCGGCGCCGATCACGCCGCCGACAGCCTGCCGTCGTGGATGGATGCCGTCGCGCGTGCCACGCCGGACGTCAACGTCGCCACGCTGTCCGGCCACGGCACGCTGCGCCGCCGCGCCGGCATCGACGACGGCACGCGCCGGCCCAGCGCCGCCCAGCTGGCGCGGATGCAGGCGATCCTCGGGCACGACCTGCAGGCGGGCGCATTCGGCCTGTCCACCGGGCTGGAGTACGTGCCCGGCCGCTACGCGGACATGCGCGAACTCGCGGGCCTCGGCCCGGTGATCGCCCACTTCGACGCCGTGGCGATGAGCCACATGCGCTCCGAGGATGCCGACGACGTGCGCGATTCGATCCGCGAACTCGTCGCCGCCAGCGGCCCGGCGCGCGCGCACGTCTCGCACCTGAAGATGGTCTACGGCAAGGGCGCAGCCGCCGCCGAAGAACTGCTCGCCTTCCTGCAGTCGCTGCGCACGCCCACCCAGCCGCTCACCGCCGACGCCTATCCCTACGAGGCCAGCTACACGGGCGTGGCGATCGTGTTTCCGGAATGGGCGCTGCCGCCCACCGACTACCCCACCGTGCTGCAGACGCGCCGCGAGGAGCTGCGTGCCTACCTGCAGCAGCGCATGGAGAAGCGCAACGGCCCCGACGCGCTGCTGTTCGGCACCGGCCCGCACGCCGGCAAGACGCTGAAGCAGGTGGCGGCCGAGCAGGGCAAGCCGTTCGCCGACGCGCTGCTCGACATCGGCCCCGGCGGCGGCCAGGCCGCCCACTTCGTCATGGACCGCGCGCTGCAGGACCGCCTGCTGCTCGACCCGCACGTGGCCCTGTGCACGGACGGCTCGCCCGGCGGCAGCCACCCGCGCTCGGCCGGCACCTACGCCAAGTGGATCGAGGAGTTCGTGGTCAGCCAGCCACGCGTGAAGCTGGAGGAAGCCGTGCGCAAGGCGACCTCATATCCCGCCTCGATCCTGCGCCTGCCCGACCGCGGCACGATTCGCGAGGGCGCGAAGGCCGACCTGGTGCTGTTCGATCCGGCCAGGGTGCATGCGAAGGCGGACTATGTGCATCCGACCCTGCAGGCCGAAGGCTTCGACCTGGTGGTGGTGAATGGGCAGGCGGCGTTCGAGGGTGGCGAGGCTGTTCAGCGGGCAGGACGGCTTTTGCGACGAGGTGGTTGAAGCTCGCAGGGCGGAACCCGCGAAGCGGATTCTGCAAGATGTCCGGACGTTGCCGATATCGCTCGGTCCTGCACACGCGGCGAGCTCGGCGGTTACGCCCTATCGGCCTAATTCAGTCGTTGGCGTCACGGCCTGGGAGGCCCGGGCCGCCGACGATGCACGCAGAAGACCAAGAACTGGGTCAGGGTCACTTTTCGATCGCCAATGCAGCAACAAGGCTGGAATGGAGAGGTCGTAACCTGATGCGTCGCTGTCGAGAGCCAAGTTGCGCAAGGGTTTTTCCTCAGCTATGGCCAGAGAAGTGTCAGATCCGCTTTGGATCCCAATCAGGCAGGGCTGTCGTTTCGACCGTCTTTCCCTGATGCTGCGCCGTGGGGACGAATACGTCGTCGTGCAGTGTAAGCATTGGAATGCTTTCCAGGTCACGCATACCGACGTGCACCAGCTGCTCGGCATCATGGTCAACGAGAGCGCGACCGGCGCCATCCTGGTCAGCAGCGGCGAGTTCACGCGCTACGCGCGGGAGTCGGCTGCAAAGCTTGGGCATGTGTGGCTTATCGATTGAGATGAGTTGCGGCGCATGGTTGGTCCGATTGCGGAGTCAGAGGCGCCGCGTCGGGCTGTGGCGACATCCCGGCCAACGGGTGATTCGCTCGCGACAGTCGTTGGCGAACGCCTGCTTTCGGCGGCCGAAGACAGGATCCGAGGGCGCCGACGGGAAGGATCACCATATGAGCTGATGCTGCGCTTGTTCTTTGCCTTGATCGCCCTGGCAGTGCTATGGGCTTTTGTCCAAGGTATGTTGAAGGCGGTGTCCACAGCGCTGGTACGCCCGATTGCCACGAAGCGTGCGCCCGCGCCTGAGTTGTCTCCCGGGCTGCCGAAGCCGTCAGTCGCTCCATACCAACCGCGCACGCAGGCGACATCTGAGCCGGGACCGTTGATGCGCGAGCGCTCCGAGGCGGAACGGCGTGAGGCCAAGCGCCAAGCCGATGAAGCGGCCAAAGTTATTGAGGCGTCGACGCCTGAGATGTAGGCCGACGGTGGGACAAGATGGGCGAGGTGACGTGGCCCCGCGCATTTGGAGGCCTTCGGTCGGGCAATGAGCGCTGCGTGTGGAAGCTTGCGAAGGCAGCCGACACGGGGACGCTCCGTGGATTGCTTGTCGGAATCTCCGTCAACTTTTCGCGGAAACATCCACCCGGCCAACGTGCAGCCGCGAACTCCCGTCTGGCAGCTGGCTAGGGCAGCCTGGCGCCCACCTTTTACACCCCCGGCTTGGGCACGCGCACCACGTCGCGGATCCCGCGCAGGGGCTCGGGATCGGTGAGCCCGTCGCCGGCGCGGCGCGGCGTGTCGACGCGCGCTGCGGTGCGCTCGGCGGCGTCGCTGAGCACCACGATGCTGATCCGCCGGTTGACCGGATTGTCGGGGTCAGCCTTGTACAGCGGCACCGAGGAGGCCAGGCCGACGACGCGCGCCAGCCTGCCGTCGGACAGTCCGCCGGCGACCAGCGCGCGCCGCGCGGCGTTGGCGCGCTCGGTGGACAGCTCCCAGTTGCCGTAGCCGTCCGCCGCGCCATAGGGACGGGTGTCGGTGTGGCCGGAAATGGCGACGCGGTTGTCGACCCGCTCCAGGTACTGCGCCAGCTCCTCCAGGATGTTGCAGGTGTAGTCGCGCAATCGCGGCGACCCGAGATCGAACATCGGGCGATTGTCGGCATCGACGATCTGGATACGCAGCCCTTCGGGCGTGATGTCGATCAGCAGCTGGTCCTTGAACGGTGCCAGCGCCTGGCTGCTGGCGATGGCCTTTTCGAGCGCGCGCTTGAGGTCCTCCAGCTGGCGGCGGTCGCGCTGGTCGGCTTCGCGCTGCGCGGCATCCTCGGTGGCGGGGCCTGCCTTCTGCGCGCCCGCACCGGGGGGATTGCGCACGTTGTCGAACATCCGAATGGGCATGTCGCCGGCGCCGCCCGGCCCGTTGCGCCCGGGCGCCATGGTCGCCGACTTGCCTTCCACTGCGCTCGGATTCTTGAAGTAGTCGGCAATGCCGCCGAGCTGCTCGGCCGACATCGTCGCCACCAGCCACATCACCATGAAGAACGCCATCAGCGCGGTCACGAAATCCGCATAGGCGACCTTCCAGGCGCCGCCATGGTGCGGGGCGGCGCCGCCGCGTTTCTTGCGGACGATGATGATCGGCTGTCTGTCGGCTTCGCTGGCCATGGCACACTCAGCCCTTGGCGGCGCGCAGGTCGGCTTCCAGGTCCTGGAAGCTGGGACGCACGTGCGAGAACAGGAGCTTGCGCGCGAACTCGATCGCCACCGCCGGCGCGTAGCCGCGCACCGACGCGACCAGCGCCATCTTCACCACCTCGAATGCCTTGCCGTCCTCGTGCGCGCGGTTTTCCATCGCCGTGGAGATGGGGCCGACGAAGCCGTAGGCGATCAGGATGCCGAGGAAGGTGCCGACCAGCGCCGACGCCACCTTCTCGCCGATCTCCGAGGGCGCCGCGCTGCCGACGATCGACATCGTGGTGATGATGCCCAGTACCGCGGCGACGATGCCGAATCCGGGCAGGGCGTCGGCGACGCGCTGCACCGAGTGACCTGGTTCCAGCGCCTCGTGATGGTGGGTTTCCAGCTCGTATTCGAGCAGCGATTCGAGCTCGTGCGGGCTCATGCTGCCGCTCACCATCAGCCTCAGGCAGTCGGTGATGAAGTCGAGCATGTGGTGGTCGGCCAGGACCTTGGGATAGCGCTGGAAGACCGCGCTGTCCTGCGGATTGTCGACGTGCTGTTCGATCGCGATCACGCCTTCGCGGCGCATCTTCACCAGCAGTTCGTAGACCAGCTTCAGCAGGTCCACATAATCCGCGCGCGCGTACTTGGGCCCCTTCAGCAGACCCTTGATCGCGCCCATGGCGCGCTTCATGACCTTGGGCGGCGTGGCGATGACGTAGGCGCCCAGCGCGCTGCCGCAGATCACGATCACCTCGTTGAGGTGCCACAGCGCAAGCAGCTTGCCGCCGACCATGACGAAGCCGCCTAGCACGCTGGCGAGGACGACGAGGCCGCCGATGATGAGGTACATGGGTGATGAACCGGGGAGAGAGGCTGGATGTGTTAGCGGCAAGCCGCGCGCTTCCTGTAGCGCGGCTTCCGGTGGCCCGGGTCTTGCACGGAGATCGTGGTTCGCGCGGCCTCCAGGTCGCGTCTTTTGCTGCTCACGATGTCTTGACCGCAGACGCCCGTCGCGCGTGATGATGCGCCTGGCTGTGTTCAGCCCGTCGCGGCCGGCGGCAGCAGCTCGACGATCCGCGGCGCGAGGCGGACGCCGTCGATGCGCAGTTCGCCGGCGCTGACCGGAAGCCGGAAGCGCCGGCGCCCGGCGCTGCCCGGGTTGATGTAGAGCACGCCCGCGCGCTCCTCGACCAGCGGCCGGTGCGAATGGCCGGACACCACGACGTCGATGCCGCGCGCCGAGGGATCGAGGTCCAGCTGCCTGCTGTCGTGCACCACGAACAGGCGCACGCCGCCGAGCTGCACCTCCAGCGTTTCCGGCAGCGCGCCCGCCCAGTCGCCCGTGTCGACGTTGCCGCGGATGGCGTGCAGCGGCGCGATCGCCGCGAGTTCGGCCAGCACCCGCGCATCGCCCACGTCTCCCGCATGCACGAGGTGGTCGCAGCCCTGCAGGAACGCCGCGGCCTCGGGCCGCAGCAGGCCGTGGGTGTCGGAGATCAGGCCGATGCGCATGGCTTCACCGTGGCGCATGCGGGCGCGGACCGCAACATGGCGAGCCGATCGTCCGCGGTGGGCAGGCAGCCCGTCGGGAATCCGGGCCGCTTTCCATCCAGGCCCGCAGGCGCGGCCAGGCGTGGCGACAGCTGCCTGCGATCAGCCAACGCCAGCCTTGGCGAGGGCGAGAAAAACCGCCAGCACGACGATCCAGTAAACCAGCATCATGCCCAGCTGGATGGCGATGGCTCGGATCGCCGACCAGAGGCGTGATCCCGCGAAGAACGTGGCCATCATCCACGCCGCATAGCCGATCGAGAGCACGCCTCCCGCGACGCTGTGCAGCGACAGCGCGGTCTGTGCTTCGACGCCGGCCCACTCCACCATGAAGCGCAGCGGCATCAGCGCCGTCATGATCACCAGCTGCGCGGCGAAGAGATAGGTGTTGAGGATCAGGTGCTCCGCCAGCGTCCTGCCCGCGCGCGGCCATGACGCGCGGGTGGCGAACATCATCAGCGGCAGGACAAGGGCGAACAGTGCCGTCTGGTAACGCGAGAAGAATGTCGTGAAGTCGGATCCGCTAACCCCGAAGGTGGCGAGCGATTGCTCCAATCCCCGGGCGTTCATCTCGTCGACCCCGCCTACGCTGGCAGCGGCGAAGTACAACACCAGCGTCGCCAGGAACAGGCGCAGCGGCCGCGTGATGCGCGCATCGTGCCCCTCCAGGCAGCGTCCCACCGTGGCGCCGGGCGCCGTCAGCAGGGAGCGCACCGTGTATGGCAGGCCGCGATCGAAGCCGCTGAACTCCCGCGTTGCCTCGCGCAGCAGTCCCCCTAGCGTGGGCTTCTGGATTTCCGTGGGTGCTGGCATGCCTGGCATCGCGTGTCGTGGGCTGCGGGGAGGATGCCATAGACCAGTGACGCCGCAGCGTGGGCGTTGGCTCCCAAAAGGGAAGGGCGGTGAATCTCGGAGAGCCGTGCCAAGCGCCAGGCCGGGACGCTCGCCCGAGCGTTGGTTCCGCCACGTTGAAGCAGGGCATGGACCACTACGGTCATCCAAACCCTGTCGATCGTTCGCCGGGTCTTCGACGCTCCGGTCGGCGGACGATGGCGCTATCCTCTGCGCGGGGACAACAGGGGAAGACCATGGCCGCATCGATCCGGGAGGCGCTCGCCTGCGCTGCGTTGCTTTTCGTCTGCCTGGCAGCCGCCGCCAACGATGACCTGCCGCGAGCGCTTGCCCCCGACCAGGAAGCACGCGCCATTGCCGCTGCCGAGGCCACGGGCCGCGCCATCTTCGAACACGATCGCGCCGCCGCAGTGGCCACCGATGTCGCCTTGGCGCAGCGCGCCTTCAAACGCGACCGCCGCGTGCGGGGTTGGTTGACCGAAGCCACGGAGGACGGCATCGCCGTCACCTTCATCGACCAGACCCCGAGCGCCATCTATCGGGTGCTGGTGTCGCCGGCCGGCAAGCCGGGTCCGCTGCTCGCGCTGGAAGCGCCCGAACCGCTGAGCGCCCTGGAAGCCGACGCCGCCGCGGCCCGCGCCGCCGCGTTGGCGGCTCCGATGCAGCCCTGCTCGAAACACTACAACGCCGTGGTGCTTCCCTCCGAGGCCGGGGCGGGCAGCGGCTGGATCGTCTATCTGCTGCCGGGAACCACCCGCCATGACGCCGTGCCCATCGGAGGAACGTACCGCATCGAAGTGCGGGGAGGCGCAGTCGTGTCGCAGCGTGCCTTCACTCGCAGTTGCATCGCGCTGAATCGGGGGCCGAAGGTTGGCGCCATGATGATCACCCACCTGCTCGACGCGGTGCCCACTGAAGCGCACGTGTACTGGAGTCTATGGGCCGACACGCCGATGTACGTGAGCACGCCACCCGCTGACGGCCTGTGGGCCATCGAGAGCGGCGCCATCCGGAAAATCGAGAGCGGGGACGAAGACTAGCTTTGAACGGTGCGAGTGCGGGGAACCGTGGCGCCCGCGCGCAACGGCATCGTCCGGAGCGGCAGACGGTCCAACACGTACGCTGCGTCCCGCCGTTGCGCACCGGCCGGTCCCGGGCGCGCTTCGGCAAGGAGGGCTGAGCGGTTTCGACGGGTCCAATGCGACGCGACCGCGTGGGCCGTGCCTGTGCGCTGGCGGCGTCGGGTGAGCGCCTGTCGGCCCTCGGCGCATCCAGACCATTCCGGTCGGGATCCTGTCGAAAGGAAGCCCCGCTTACGCGACGATGCTCGCGCTGCACGAGCGCGACCCACGTGAGCGATGCGACCAATCTGCCTCCGCGCGCATCCATGACAGGTCGAACCCATGGGGATGCCCGTGCGAAGGTGCCTGGAAGTCCTGTTTGCCTGCTTGCTCCTGCCCCTGCTGCCTCTCGTCGCGCACGCACGCGACGACACTTGGCTGCTCACCGTCGACCGATGGGGCAATGCCGAGTACCGGACATTGAGCATGTCGGAAGCCGGTACGCCGCTGGCAGGCGCGTTCGGCGGGCAGGCGATCCACGGCAGCCGCGAGGGCCGGCGGCTGGCGTTCACCGTGGGAGATCCGGGGTCCGGCGGCTACCGGTTCGAAGGCCTCGTGGAGGGCGGGGCACTGCTCGGCCGCATCGAATATCCCGATCCCAACGACCCGGCCGCGCGCGTCTGGCACGCGGCGCGCGGCCGCCTGCTGCAGCCGCCGCCGCCAAGCGCCAGCCAGCAACGGTTCGTGCCGGAAAATTTCTCGAACGTGTTCACGGCCGACGCCGACCCCGTGCTGGTGATCCGCCCCGGCGAAGTGGTGGCCACGTCCACGGTCGATTCCGGCGGCGTGGACCTGCATGGCAAGACGCGCGCGCTGTATGGCAACCCGCAGACCGGGCCATTCTTCGTCTGGGGCGCACGACCGGGTGACGTGCTGGCGGTGCGCATCCGCCGCCTGCGCCTCAATCGCGACTTCGCCGACAGCCTGGACGGTTTCGCCGCGCGCACGATGAGCGCCGGCATGGCCGCGCGCATGCGCGGCCTCGGCAATCGCGTGCGCTGGCGCCTGGACCGCGATGCGGGAATGGCCATGCTCGAAGACGCGCCGGCGGCGCTGAGCGACTACGCCGTGCCGGTGCGGCCGATGCTGGGCGGCCTCGGGGTGGCGCCGGATTTCGGTTTCGCGCCGTTCTCGGCCGGCGACAGCGGACGCTTCGGCGGCAACATGGATTACAACGGAATCGTGGAAGGCGCGACGGTCTACCTGCCGGTATTCCAGCCCGGCGCGCTGCTTTATCTCGGCGACGGACACGCGCTGCAGGGCGACGGCGAAACCACGCAGTGGGCGCTGGAAACATCGCTGGACGTGGAGTTCGTGGTCGACGTGCTGCCGCCGGCGCCGCTGGCCACGCCGCGAGTCGAGTCGGACGACGCCATGGCCACGCTGGGGCAGGCGGGATCGCTGGACGAGGCCGTGCGCCTGGCCACGGCCGGCATGGTGCAGTGGCTGGCGCAGGCATACGGATTGGACGACCGTGAAAGCTCGCTGGTGATCGGCACCGCGGCGGAGCTGCGCATCGCCACCCTGGCAGGGCGCAACGCCGGCGTGGTCCTGCGCGTGCCGAAGGTTCGACTGGATGCGCTTGACAGACAGGACGCGGCAGCCGCTCGCGGGACTGCCGGCGATCCGGGTTGAGAGCCGCCCTTGGCCGCCCACGCGCGGCCATGGCGATGACCGTGCCTGGACTGGCCCGGCCGCACGGCGAGTGTTCGCCGAAACCTTGCCTGTCCTCCCCGGGGCTTCGACCGATTGGGCGTAGCCGCTAAAGCCGCTCCCGGCATCGGACGATACGTACGTCGCCGAACCCGCAGCCGCGGGAATCGTTCCGTAGCGCGACTTGCAGTGGCCTTGTGACTTGGATGGGAGAGGCCTGCGCGGCCATTTCTCCGCGCAGGCCGGATGCCGGTCCATTGCGTCGATGTCATCATTCCCCGGCGCCATGACGATACCGACACGCCGCCCCGACCGCGGAGATTTCCGTGAACGCAACGACGCCGTTCGCCGACCTGGAAGTCGGCTATGACATTCCCGCGCTGCCGGGCATGGACGCCGCGCAGATCCAGACGCCGTGCCTGGTCCTCGACCTCGACGCGCTGGAGCGCAACGTCAGGAAGATGGGCGACTACGCGAAAGCGCACGGCGTGCGCCACCGCAGCCACGGCAAGATGCACCGGTCGATCGACGTGCAGAAGCTGCAGGAACGCCTGGGCGGCGCGGTTGGCGTCTGCTGCCAGAAGGTATCGGAGGCCGAGGTGTTCGCGCGTGCCGGCATTCGGGACATCCTGGTGTCGAACCAGGTGCGCGATCCGCAGAAGATCGACAGGCTCGCGCGCCTGCCGCGCCACGGCGCGCGCGTGAGCGTATGCGTGGACGAGCTGTCGAACGTGGCCGAACTCTCGGACGCGGCGCAACGGCAGGGCTCGACGCTGGAGTGCCTCGTGGAGATCGACTGCGGCGCGGGCCGCTGCGGGGTGGCCACCGGCAGCGAGGCCGTCGCGATCGCCCGGGCCATCGACGCCGCGCCGGGCCTCGGTTTCGCGGGCATCCAGGCCTACCAGGGCGCCATGCAGCACCTGGAACGCTACGAGGACCGCAAAGCCACACTCGACTTGGCCGTCGATCTGGTCAAGGCGATCGTCTAAGACCTGCACGCGGCCGGGCTGGCACCCGGGCTCGTGACCGGTGCAGGCACGGGCTCCTATCGTTTCGAATCAAATTCGGGCGTCTACAACGAACTGCAGTGCGGCAGCTACGCCTTCATGGATGCGGACTACGGGCGCATCCGCGACGAAGACGGCCAGCGCATCGACCAGGGCGAATGGGAGAACGCACTGTTCGTCCTCACCTCGGTGATGAGCCGCGCGCGGCCCGGCCAGGCGGTCTGCGACGCCGGCCTCAAGGTGCTATCGCTCGACAGCGGCCTGCCGGTCGTCCACGGCCGCGACGACGTCGCATACGTCAGCGCATCGGACGAACACGGGGTCATCGACGACCGCCACGGCGTGCTGCGCATCAACGAAAAGCTCAGGCTCGTTCCCGGGCACTGCGATCCCACCTGCAACCTGCACGACTGGTACGTCGGCGTGCGCAACGGCCAGGTGGAGGTGGTCTGGCCGGTGTCGGCGCGCGGGAAAAGCTACTGACGTTCCGCCCGGCTACGCGTCCTCTTGCGGCGTTCCCTGCGCGGGATCCGCCGCGCGGTAGGCCGGATACTCGGCGTCGTGCAGGTGCCGCAGCGCCTGCTGCATGTCGGCCGGCAGGCGGTCGTAGTCGAGGATCACCTTGTCGTCGTGGACGTCGCGCACGGCGTCGGCCGCGATGACGAAGTCGCCGCCGTTCTCGACGTTGACGACCAGGTGCGCCGAGCCCTTGATATCGCGTACCGCACCGGCGGCAGCGCGTCCTTCTCCGAGGAACACCATGAAGCCGGGTTCGATGGCCTGGGGCATGGGCGCGGTCTCCTTCGTGGGGAGTGGCAGCATCGACGCGCGGCGGTGACCACGCGGTGAATCCACATCGCAATCCCGAGCGCAGCGGCTGATCGCGCGCCGCGAAATCCGCGGCGGTCAGACGCCCGTGCGGACCTCGATGCCGAGCGCCGGCGCGATCGCCCGCATGGCCTCGTCGTCGCGGCTCAGGGTGATCCAGCCGGCGGTGGTTTCGGTGCCGGTCTCCCACAGCCACAGCGTGTAGCCGTGGGCGCGCAGCGCGTCGTAGGCGGTGCGGATGAGCGCGGTGGTGTCCGCGGCGGCGAGGAACTCGTCGTCGGTCGGATCCTCCACGCCCCAGTCGAGCTCCAGGTTCCAGCGCGAGACCAGTTCGGTGATGGCTTCCACCAGCGCGGCCGCGTCGTCGTCGTGCGCCTGGAATCCCGACTTCCAGTCGATGATGTCCTTGAGCACCCACGCCGGCTCGAACTCGTCCTCGTCCGCATCCGCCGTCGCATCCTGGTACTGGCCGAACTGCTGCAGCGCGGTCTCCTCGTCGCCCGGATTCACCAGCAGCAGCAGCTGCCACACCAGTTGCTCGGTGCCGGCGTCCTCGTCGATCGCGCCCTCGGCATCGAAGTCGTGGGCGGCGTTGGCGAAGTTGTCGTCGGCGTCGTATTCGGTGTCGGGCGCGTGCATGTCGTGGCCGGGCAGGGCGTGGACGGCAAGGATAAGCCGCGGGTCAGGCTGTCGCCGCCTGCAGCGCGGCGGCCAGCGCGGCGTCGCCGCTCACCAGGTCCTGCCAGCGCAGTTCGGTGCCCTTGCGATGGCCCTTGAGCACCAGCCGCAGGCCCTCGGGGTCGATCGTCAGGGTGTAGGTGTCGTCGCCGACCTGGAGTTCGCGGCGGATCGGCTTGTCGAGTCTGGTCATGGTCGGCTCCTGGGTCGAGAACCGGGACACTACGCCACCGGCGTGCGCTGCGCGTCAGCAAGCGGCTGCTGGCGATGCGTGTTTTGTGCTGCGAAGAACTGCCCTGCGGCCGGGTTCAGGCGCCCGGCAGCGGCAGCCGGACCACGAACTCGGCGCCCGTGCCCAGGCCGTTGCTGCGCGCCTGCACGCTGCCGCCGTGCAGTTCGACGATGTTCTTCACCAGGGCCAGGCCGATGCCCAGGCCCGTGCACTCCATGTCGCTGGCGGGGGCCTGGCTGAACATCTCGAAGATCGAAACCAGCATCCCGGGCTCGATGCCGACGCCTTCGTCCTCGATCCGCACGACCACGTTCGGGGTTTCGACCGAGGCCTTGATCCAGATCCGGTGCCCGTCGCGGGTAAACTTGATGGCATTGCCGAGCAGGTTGACGAACACCTGCTGCAGGCGCTGCGGATCGCCTTCGAAGACGATCGGCTGGCCAGGTGGCAGCAGGCGCTCGATCCGGCGGTCGGGGCGGCCTGCGCGTTCGAGCGCCGCCTCGCAGGCGGCATCGAGCACTTCCTCCAGCCGCAGGCGTTCGATGCGCAGCGCCAGCTTGCCGGTGGCCACGCGGCTCGCCTGGTCGAGATCCTCGACCAGGCGCGAGATGGCGTCGAGGCTGTCGCGCATCGCGTTCAGGTGCGCCTGCAGCTGGGGCTCGCGGGTATCGCGCTCGATCATGTCGGTGTAGAGGTAGGCCACCGACAGGGGATTCCTGACCTCGTGCGACAGGGTCGCGAGCGCGGCGATGCGCGCCTTCTCCGCGGTCTCGAGCGCTTCCACGCGGTTGCCCAGCGTGCGGAGGCGCATCTTCACGTCGGTCTGGCTGCGGAACACCTTCAGCGCGCCCGCGTTCCTGCCGTCGGCATCGCTCAGCAGCACCGTCCTGCCGGTTGCCCAGAACAGGGACCCGTCCGCGCGCATCATCCAGCGGTCGTCCTCGGAGGCGCCGCGGCTGGCGGCCACCGCGGCTTCATGCTCGGGAATGCCGAGCTCCCGATCCTCCGGGGTGAAGTAGCGATGCACGGGCTGGCCGATGATGTCCTCCTGCGGGGTGGCGAGGATTTCCGCCGCCGCGGGATTGGCCCACTGCACCGTCAGATCGGGGGCGAGAAGCAGCATGGCGTGGTCGATCGTCTGCTCGGCGAAGGCGCAGACGCATTCACGCACGGCCTGCACGTCGACCGCGTCGCCGGGCCTGGGGGGCGTTGCGCCCTGCGAGATCGGTACGGGCGTCACCGGTGGCCTCCCGCAAAGATGCCGACTATCTGCGGAGCGATGTCGAACCCGGGTGAGCGGGCCGTTCCATGCGCAGCCGATGAGTTCGCGTGACGCGGGTCGGCTCGCGGGCGGATCGGCAATGCGGCGTGCGAGCCTCAGCGCCCTCGTCCCGCGCGGTGACGCCACGCTGACGCGACCGCTGTTGTAGTGGCCGCCCCTGGAAGGCGCGCTTCGCGCACGGTGACGTCCTGGCCAGTGCTTCCGACCTGGTGGTATCGACCCCCGACGGCCTGTACTGCGCCGCGGGCGATTTCCACATCGATCCGTGGCGACCGGTGCCCAGGGCGGTGATCACCCACGGCCACGGCGATCATGCGCGCATGGGCATGGGCTGCTACCACGTGGTCGACGCCGGCCTGCCGATCCTGCGGTGGCGGCTGGGCGAACAGGACTACCGCGCGCACGCGCACGCCGAGCGTTTCGCCATCGGCGAGGCGATGGTGTCGTTCCATCCGGCAGGCCACGTGCTCGGCTCCACCCAGGTGCGCATCGAAGCGCGCGGGGAAACCTGGGTGGTTTCGGGCGACTACAAGCGCGATCCCGATCCGACCTGCCTGCCGTTCGAGGTGGTGCCCTGCGACGTGTTCGTCACCGAAGCGACCTTCGGCCTGCCCGTGTATCGCTGGCCCGCCGCGCGCGAGGTCGCCCGCGACATCGTCGCCTGGCGCGAGGAGTGCGCGGCCAACGGCGAGACCGCGCTGCTGTACTGCTACGCGCTGGGCAAGGCGCAGCGGATCCTCGCCGAACTGGGGGCGCTGACCGACCGGCCGGCGTGGGTGCACGGTGCGATCGACGCGGGCGTGCAGGTGTATCGCGCGGCCGGCGTGGCGATGCTGGACACCCGCCGCGTCGCGGACGAGCCGCGCGGGGCCGACTTGGCGGGCGAGCTGGTCATCGCGCCACCCTCGGCGGCCGGCAGTCCCTGGGTGCGCCGGTTCCGGCGCGCGCAGCAGGGCTTCGCGTCGGGCTGGATGCGCCTGCGTGGGAACCGCCGCCGGCGCAACCTCGACCGCGGTTTCGTGGTTTCCGACCATGCCGACTGGCCCTCGCTGCTGCACACGGTGCACGAGACCGGCGCGCGCCGGATCATCGCCACGCATGGCGATACCGAGGCCCTGGTCCGCGTGCTGCGCGAGTCGGGCCTGGATGCGGGCGTGTTCAACACCGGCTACGGCGAGGAGGATTGATGCGCCGCTTCGCCGCGCTCTACGAGCGCCTGGACCGCAGCACCGCCACCGGCGACAAGCGGGCGGCGCTGGTCGACTACTTCCGCGACGCGCCCCCGCACGACGCGGCGTGGGCGCTGTGGCTGCTGGCCGGCGGCAAGGTCGGCGGGGCGAAGGCGCGCATCGCCACGACCACCGAACTGCGGACCTGGATCGCCGAGGAGAGCGGCAACCCCGACTGGCTGGTGGAGGCCAGCCATCACGCCGTCGGCGACCTGGCCGAGACGCTGGCGCTGCTGCTCGATGATCCCCCCGAAAGATCCGAACAGGGCGATGCCGGCGAAGACATCGGACTGGCCGACTGGATCGAACGGCGCCTCGTGCCGGTGGCCAACGCGGATGCCGACACGCGCCGCGCCGTGGTGGTGTCGGCGTGGCGCAGCCTGCGCTTCCGCGAACGGCTGGTCTTCAACAAGCTGCTGACCGGCGCGCTGCGCGTGGGCGTGTCGTCGGGGCTGGTGCAGAAGGCGCTGGCCGACCTGTCGGGCGTGGACGTGGCGCGGATCGCGCAGCGCATGCTGGGGCGGTGGACGCCGACTGCCGGCTTCCTCCAGGACCTGCTGGCAAACGAGGACAGGCCGGGCGACGCGGCGTTGCCGTATCCCTTCTTCCTCGCCTCGCCGCTGGAATCCGCTCCGGACGCGCTCGGCGCGATCGACGACTGGCTGCTGGAGTGGAAGTGGGACGGCATCCGCCTGCAGCTGATCCGGCGCGCTGGCGACATCGCCCTGTGGTCGCGCGGCGAGGAGCGCATGGATGGACGCTTTCCCGAGATCGAATCCGCGGCCGCGCGCCTGCCGCGCGATGCGGTGATCGATGGCGAACTGCTGGCCTGGCAGGAAGGCGACCCTGCGCCGCTGCCGTTCTCGTCGTTGCAGACGCGGATCCAGCGCCTGAAACCCGGCCCCAAGACCCTCGCCGCCGCGCCGGCGCGCGTGCTCGCCTACGACCTGCTGGAGCTCGACGGCGAGGACCTGCGGGAGCAGCCACTGGCGCAGCGCAGGCGGCTGCTGGCGGAATTGATCGAGGCCGCGGACCAGCCGCAACTGCGATTGTCGTCGCGGGTGGAAGCGGACGACTGGGCGGCCGCGGCGGCCGTGCGCGACGAGGCGCGCGCACGCGGCGTCGAAGGCCTGATGCTCAAGCGCCGCGAATCGCCCTATCGGCACGGGCGCAAGCGCGGCGACTGGTGGAAGTGGAAGGTCGATCCGCTGACCGTGGATGCGGTGCTGCTGTACGCGCAATCGGGCTCCGGCCGGCGCAGCACGCTGTACACCGACTACACCTTCGCGCTGTGGGAAGGCGACGCGTTGGTGCCGGTGGCCAAGGCGTACTCGGGCCTGGACGACAGGCAGATCCTGCAGCTCGACCGCTGGATCCGCGAACACACGCTGGAACGCTTCGGCCCGGTGCGCGCGGTTGTGCCGGAGCAGGTGTTCGAGCTCGGGTTCGAGGGCGTCAACCTGTCGCGGCGGCACAAGTCGGGGGTAGCGGTGCGGTTCCCGCGGATCCTGCGCTGGCGCACCGACAAGCCGGCCGCGGAGGCCGACCGGGTGGACGCGCTGCGGGCGCTGGCGCGGTGAGCCCGGCGTCGGCTCGCGTGGCGGCGGACGCGCCGCTGCTGGCGTGGTTTGCCGCGCAGGGCTGGAAGCCCGCGCCGTTCCAGCGCGAAGCCTGGCGGCGCTGGCGGGCGGGGGAGTCGGGCCTGCTGGTCACGCCGACCGGCAGCGGCAAGACGCTGGCGGCCCTTGGCGGCCCGCTGCTGCAGGCCCTGGCGCTCGGCGACCGGCCCGCGCCCCGGCGCACGCCGGCGGGCGCCCCTTCGCGGCTGAAGCTGCTCTGGATCACGCCGCTGCGCGCGCTGGCCACCGATACGGTGCGCGCGATGCAGGTCCCGATCGATGGACTCGCGGTGCCGTGGACCGTGGCGATGCGCACCGGCGACGCCAGCGCGCGCGACCGCCGGCTCGCGCGCAAGGGACTGAGCGACGTGCTGGTCACCACGCCCGAATCGTTCGCGCTGATGCTGTCGTATCCCGATGCGGCCGGACTGCTCGCCAACGTGCGCGGCGTGGTGGTCGACGAATGGCACGAGCTGCTCGGCAACAAGCGCGGCGTGCTGCTGCAGCTGTGCCTGGCGCGGCTGCGCGCCATCGCGCCCGCCGCCCCCGTGTGGGGACTGTCGGCGACCCTGGGCAACCTCGGCGAGGCGCGCGACGTACTGCTGCCGCACGCGCCGGGCGCCGCGATCGTCTCGGCGCCGCGGCGCCGGCGGATGGTCCTGCACACCTTGCTGCCGACGCACGGCGAGCGTTTTCCCTGGGCCGGCCACCTCGGGCTGTCGCAGCTGTCGCGGGTGGCGGAGGTGCTGCAGCGGGCGCGGTCGAGCCTGCTGTTCACCAACACCCGCTCGCAGGCGGAGCTGTGGCACCGCGCGCTGCAGTCGGTGTGGCTGGACGACCCGGCAACGCTCGCGCTGCACCACGGCTCGCTCGACGCGTCGCTGCGCGCGGCGGCGGAGGCAGGGCTGCGCGACGGCAGCGTGCGCTGCGTGGTCGCCACCTCGAGCCTCGACCTGGGCGTCGATTTCCCGGCCGTCGACCAGGTGCTGCAGGTCGGCAGCCCGAAGGGCATGGCGCGCCTGCTGCAGCGCGGCGGGCGTGCGCGCCACCGGCCGGGGGAGGCGGGCGAGGTGTTCTGCGTGCCGACCCATGCGCTGGAACTGGCCGAATACGCCGCCGCGCGCGTGGCGCTGGCACACGGCCTGGTCGAGGCGCGCCCGCCGCCGCGGCTGTCGCTGGACGTGCTGGCGCAGCACTGCGTGACGCTGGCGCTCGGCGGCGGGTTCGCGCCCGATGCGCTGCTGACCGAAGTGCGCGGCACGCACGCTTTCGCAGAGCTGTCGCTGGCGGCCTGGCGGGCGGTGCTCGACTTCATCGAGCGCGGTGGCAGCGCGCTGGAACACTATCCGGACTTCCGCCGCGTGGTCCGCGACGACGACGGCATGCTGCGCGTGCACGATCGGCGCATCGCGTTCCGCCACCGGCTGTCGATCGGCACCATCACCAGCGATGGCAGCGTGCAGGTGCGATTCCTCAAGGGCGGCTACCTGGGCAGCGTCGAGGAGGCGTTCGTCGGCCGGCTCAAGCCGCGCGAACGCTTCCAGTTCGCGGGGCGCACGCTGGAGCTGGTGCAGCTGCGCGACATGACCGCCTACGTGCGCCTCGCCAGCAAGCCCGATGGCCGGGTGCCGCGCTGGCAGGGCGGGCGCATGCCGCTGTCGAGCGAACTGGGCGCGCAGGTGGAGGCGATCCTGTCCGAACCGCCGGCAAGCGCGGAGATGCAGGCGCTTTCCCCGCTGCTCGACCTGCAGGCGCGGCTGTCGGCGCTGCCCACGCCGGAGACGCTGCTGGTCGAGGCGGTGAAGACGCGACAGGGCTGGCATGTCTTCCTGTTCCCGTTCGCCGGGCGCGCCGTCCACGAAGGCATGGCGGCGCTGCTGGCGCTGCGCTGGGCGCGCGACGCGCCCAATACCTTCGGCTGGACTGTCAACGACTACGGCCTGGTGCTGACCGCGCAGCGCCAGGCGTGGCCGGATGCCGTGCTGCTGTCGCGGCTGCTGTCGCCGGAGGGCTTGCTGGACGACCTGCACGCGGGCCTCAACCTGGCCGAACTCGCGCGCCGGCAGTTCCGCGAGATCGCGCGCGTGGCCGGCCTCTTGCCGCCATCGCTGCCCGGCCGCGCGGCGCGTTCGCTGCGCCAGCTGCAGGCGTCCAGCGGATTGCTGTTCGACGTGCTCAAACGCCACGATCCCGGGCACGTGCTGCTCGCGCAGGCGGAGCGGGAAGTGTTCGAGGCGCAGCTGGAAGTGCGCGCGCT
The DNA here is from genome assembly GCF_042648885.1 of Luteimonas notoginsengisoli. Taxonomy (NCBI): domain Bacteria; kingdom Pseudomonadati; phylum Pseudomonadota; class Gammaproteobacteria; order Lysobacterales; family Lysobacteraceae; genus Luteimonas; species Luteimonas notoginsengisoli. The sequence continues at coordinate 934,363 of NZ_JBHRYF010000001.1, forward strand.
GGACGAGGCCTTGCATCGCTGCCGCAGCCGCGTGATGGACCTGCACCGCCCCGCGAGCCTGACGCCGCTGGCGTTCCCGCTGTGGGCCGACGCGATCCGCGGCCAGCTCAGCAGCGAGGACTGGCGCACGCGGGTGGCGCGCGCGGCGCTGCAACTGGAGAAGCGCCATGCCCGAGCGGCTTGACCTGCTGCTCGCGGGAGAACCGATGCAGGCGCTCGCCGATCGCGCGCTGTTCTGGCCCGCGCGCCGCCGCCTGCTGCTGGCCGACCTGCACCTGGGCAAGGGAAACATCCTGCGCGCGGCGGGCATCGCGGTGCCCAGCGGCGGTACCGGTCAGGACCTTGCCCGGCTGGATGCGCTGCTGCGGCACACGGGCGCCCGCTCGCTCTGGATCCTCGGGGATTTCCTGCACGGTGCCCGCCACGCAGGCGTCGACGCGGCCTGGCGCGCGTTGCGCGACGCGCATCCGGACGTGGAGGTCGCAGTGGTCGCCGGCAACCATGATCGCGCGCTGGCGCCAGCCGCGTTCGGGCTCGCGTCGCTGCCGGAAGACGTGCGCGATGGGCCGTTCCGGTTCCGTCATGCGCCCCTGCGCAGGCGCCAATCCAATGGTGGGCACGTGGTGTGCGGGCACCTGCATCCGGTCGTGCGTGTGCCCGGACTGCCGGGGCGCCTGCCGGCGTTCCAGCTGGAAGCCGGGCAGACCGTGCTGCCCGCGTTCTCGATGTTCACGGGCGGCGCCGAGGCCGCGAGGGACGGCGGCTGGATCGCGTGCGTGCACGGCCACCTGCTCGCGCACGCGCCCGGCTGAGATTCGCGGGAAGGCTGTCGGCCGCTTGAAGGCCAGGATGGATTTCCCGTGCGGTCGTCCGGCAATGCAGTCGACGCCGAAGTCCTGGCCGGGCACTGCGAGGCATGGACCCGGAGGTCGCTCGATCGCAGCGGAGCCGCAGCGCGTGTGCCCGCTGTCCTGGCGGTCGCGCGATCCGCCCGGCCGGCACGGTCACGTCGCGCGCATGCGCACGGGGGCATCCTTGGGTCCTGCGGCAGATGCCGCGTTCCAATCAACAGGAGGTTCCATGAGCAGCGCGCTTCGCAACAAGACGGTCGCCATCCTTGCCACCGACGGGTTTGAGCAGGTCGAGCTGACCGAGCCGAAACAGGCCGTCGAGCAGGCCGGGGCGACGACCCGGCTGCTGTCGATCAAGGACGGCGAGATCCAGGGCATGCACCACGACCGGAAGGGTGACCGCCTCAAGGTCGATGGCCTGGTCGCCGACGCGAACGTCGACGACTTCGATGCCCTGATCCTGCCCGGCGGCGTGGCCAACCCCGATGCCTTGCGCATGGACGAGGCCGCAGTGGCGTTCGTCCGGGATTTCTACCGCAGCGGCAAGCCCATCGGCGTCATCTGCCATGGGCCGTGGATCATGATCGAGGCCGACGTCGTGCGCGGCCGTCGCATGACCAGCTGGCCCAGCGTGCGCACCGACCTGCGCAATGCCGGCGCCGAGGTCGTCGACGAGGAGGTGGTCACCGACAAGGGGATCGTCTCCAGCCGCAAGCCCGATGACCTGCCGGCGTTCTGCAGGAAGATCGTCGAGGAGTTCGCCGAAGGCCGCCATGCGTCGCGCACCTGACGCGGGACACGCGGCCCTGGCGCCGCTGTTTGTTATCGGAGACTGCATATGGCACTGATCCACTCGATTCTCATGGGCGCGGTTGGCGGAATGCGCGCGGTGACGCCGCTGGCCGCCGTTGCGAACGCCGCGCGGGACGGCCTGCTGCCGCGCGGCAACGGCGCGCCACGCTGGCTGGCCAGCGGTGTCGCATCGGCCGCGACCGGCGCGCTGGCGCTGGCGGAAATGGCCGGCGACAAGATGAAGAGCGCGCCGGACCGCGTCGTGCTTCCCGGGCTGCTGGCCCGCTGCGCGACCGGCGCGATCGCGGGCGCCGCGCTGGCGCCGGTGCGGCAGCGCCGGACCGCGGCACTGCTGGGCGCGGCGGCGGCGATCGTGTCGTCCCACGTCACCTTCCGGATGCGGATGTACGCGCTGCGTCGCTACGGCCAGACGCCCACCGGCGTGGTCGAGGACGCGATCGCCGCGGCCGGCGCGGCGATGGTCATCGCGGGAGTGGCAAACGCGGCCGGCACATCGGTGGGCCGCGCTCGCTTGCGCCGCGCTTGACGGTGATTGCAACAGGCTTTTGCGTGCGATGCCGTGACGCGCGGTTAGCATGCCGATTGCGGCCGCTGCGGCGGCGATGCGCCACGGAGGCGACAGGCACGCGTTGAGCAGCATGTTCCACTCGCTCAGGAGCTACAACTACCGGCTCTGGGCCGCGGGCGCGCTGGTGTCCAACGTGGGCACGTGGATGCAGCGCATCGGCCAGGATTGGCTGGTGCTGACCGTGCTGACCGATCACAGCGCCACCGCGGTCGGCACGGTAATGGCGCTGCAGTTCGGGCCGCCGCTGGTGCTGTTGCCGCTGACCGGCTTCGCCGCGGACCACATGGATCGGCGCAAGCTGCTGCTCTACAGCCAGGCCGCCGCGGGGCTGCTGGCGCTGGGCCTGGGCTTGTTGACGTTGTCCGGCGCGGTCCAGCTCTGGCACGTGTACGGCTTTGCGTTGTTGCTGGGCTGCGTGACCGCGTTCGACGCGCCGGCGCGACAGGCGTTCGTGTCGGACCTGGTGAGCGATGACGACCTGGCGAACGCGGTGGCGCTGAACTCGGCCTCGTTCAACGCGGCGCGGATGATCGGGCCCGCGGTGGCGGGCCTGCTGATCGCGGCGGTCGGCGAGGGCTGGCTGTTCGTGATCAACGCGGGGTCGTATGCGGCGGTGCTGGGCTCGCTGTGGTTCCTGCGGGTGCGCGAGCTGCATACCGAGGCGTTGCCCGAACGCACCCGCGGCAGCCTGCTGGCCGGGTTCCGCTACGTGTGGCAGCGGCCCGACCTGGTCGCGGTGCTGGTGATGCTGCTCCTGCTCGGGACGTTCGGCTTCAACTTCGCGATCTTCATCTCGACCATGTCGGTCACGGTCTTCCACGGCGACGCGAGCCAGTACGGCTTGCTGACCTCGGCGATGGCCGCGGGGACCATGAGCGGCGCGCTGCTGTCGGCCCGTCGCCCGGTGCCGGGCATGGTGCTGATGGCGGTCTCGGCGGCGGGCTTCGGCGTCAGCGTGGCCGTGGCGGCGGTGATGCCCGGGCCGGTGCCGTTCGCGATCGTGCTGTTCTTCGTCGGCCTGGCGGCGCTCACCTTCATGACCGCCAGCAACTCGATGATGCAGCTCACCACCGAGCGCGCGATGCGCGGCCGGGTGCTGGCGCTGCGCATCGCGGTGGTCATGGGCGGCACGCCGCTCGGCGCGCCGCTGGTGGGGTGGGTGGTGGATCGTTTCGGCGCGCGCTGGGCGCTGGGCGTCGGGGCGCTGTCGGGCATTGCCGCCACCGCGGTGGCGGTCGCGTACCTGGTGCGCCACCGCGGCCTGCGCGTGTCGCGCGATGCCGGGCGGCTGCGCCTGGAACTGCAGGCCGCGCCGGCGGACGAGACCGATGTGCGGGTCGCGGCGGGCGAGCGTGTCACCTGACGGGGCGCGGCGCCCGGGTCTTGACTCGAGGTGGCGGGATGACACCAAGACCGCACGCGCGGACTGTCAGTTGAAGGCGCTTCCGACGACGTCCTCGCCGGGGCGGCTGAAGTGGTCCTGCAGGTACTTCTCGCCCTCGTCGCAGAACAGGGTGACCACGGTGGCGAAGTCCGGGTGCTGCTCGCGCACGCGCCGCGCCGCCACCAGGTGCGCGCCCGAGCTTGGGCCGCAGAGCAGGCCGTGCCCGCGCGCCAGTCGTCGCATCTCGGCAATGGCTTCCTCGCTGGACACCGACAGCGTCGCGTCCACCAGTTCCGAATGCCGGGCGAAGATGCCCGGAACGAAGCCGTCCGAGATGCCCTCGATGTGGTGCGTGCTGATCTCGCCGCACAGGATCGTCTGCGACTCCGACGGTTCCATCGCGAACAGCCGCACGCCGGGATTGACCGCCCGGAACGCCTGGCCGACGCCGATCAGCGTGCCGCCCGTGCCCACGCCCATCACCAGCGCGTCCGGCACGCGGCCCTGCAGCTGCGCCAGGATTTCCGGCCCCAGGATCTCCCGGTTCTCCTCGACGTTGAACTCGGACTCGAACTGGCGCGGCGCGAAATATCCGGGCTGCTCGCCCAGGCGACGCGCCTCGTCGAGCGCGCCGTTGACGTGGAAATGCCCGACGAACCTGACCTCCGCGCCATACGCGCGCGAAATCGCCACGCGCTCGTTCGACAGTCCTTCGGGCATGACCACGAGCATCCGGTAGCCCTTCACCGCCGCCACCATGGACAGCGCGTTGCCGGTGTTGCCACTGGTCGCCTCCACGATCGTGCCGCCGGTCTTCAGCAGGCCCTGCTGCTCGGCCTTCTCGACCATGTACCAGGCAATGCGCGCCTTGATCGAACCGGAGGGATTCATGAACTCGAGCTTGGCGAACACGCCGTCGATCTCCAGCAGCGGGGTGTCGCCGATGGCGTCGAGGATCGAACGCGAAATGCCGGAATAGCGCATCGTCAGCTCACCCTGGCGGTACCGAGCGTCCAGCCCGGGGCGTCGCTGGCCGGAAAGCTCTGATCGCCTTCCATGTCGATCAACGCATCGTCGCCAACGGCGCCGGTGTCGCGTTCAGGGATTTCCAGCAGGCCTTTCGGCCACATCGGGTTGGCTTGCGCCGGCTGCGGGCGGATCGAGGTTGCGTTCATTGCGGGCTCCTGCGGATTGCGCAGGTCCATAGATACGCCATCCCCGGCCGACGCTCCAGCGGGAAAGCCGGTGCGCTTGAGCCAGGTCAAGCCTGGCTCGAAGCCGCCGTGCGCCCGCGCCTCCCGGCCGTCTACGCGCCTGCGCAGGTCGGTTCCCGTCACCGACACGGCCGCTGGACCGCGTGGTGCAGGCCCCGCTCCGGCCAGTGCATCGTCGGCCGCGCCGGGCCCGTTCCACCAGCACCGGTAGACTGGGATCACTTCCGAGCGACTCCCTGAACGATGATCAACAACGACGTCCTGCGCAGCATCCGCTACATGCTCGACCTGAGCGACAACAAGGTCGTCGAGATCGCAGGCCTCGCCGATCCGGCGTTTGTGCTCGGCAAGGACGAGGTGCGCGCGTTCCTGCTCAAGGAAGAGGATCCGGAGTACCAGGCCTGCAGCGACGCCGTGCTCGCGCATTTCCTCGACGGACTCATCGTCCACCGCCGCGGCCGGGACGAACGCCTTCCGTCGCGGCCGGTGGAGAAGCGCATCAGCAACAACGTGGTGCTGAAGAAGCTGCGGGTCGCGTTCGAGCTCAAGGACGTGGACATGCACGAGGTGTTCGCGGCCGCGGGATTCCCGGTGTCCAGGCCGGAGCTGTCGGCGCTGTTCCGCCAGCCCGGGCACAAGAACTTTCGCCCCTGCGGCGACCAGCTGCTGCGCAATTTCCTGAGGGGCTTGACGCTGCGCGTGCGCGGAGCCTGAGGCAAGAAGGTGGCCGAAGGCGATACCGAAGCGGCTACGCGATCCGATGCGACCGCTTCGCTTCTTTCAACGCGTCCCGCAGTCCTTGCCGTTGTTCAGAAGCGCTCGCCGACCGGCAGGTAGCGCCACATCCCGACCGGCATCTTGGCCAGCGGCACCTTGCCGATGCGGATGCGCCGGATCGCCACCACCTCCAGCCCGACCTGCGCGCACATGTCGCGCAGTTGCCCGCCCTGGACGCCCTTGAGCGCGAAGCGCAGGCGGATCTCGTTCTGCCAGCTGACCTTGCACGGTGGCAGGGCGCGGCCTGCGTAATGCAGGCCGTGGTTGAGCTTGCGCAGGCCGTACGGCGCGATCTCGCCGCTGACCTCGACCACGAACTCCTGCTCGATCTCGTCGCGGTCTTCGGTCAGCCGGCGCCAGACGCGCCCGTCCTGGGTGAACACCATCAGGCCGCTGGCCTCGACATCGAGTGGCACCAGCGGCGTCAGGCGATGGAAGTGGCGCTCCAGCAGGCGCACGCCGGAGGGATCGTCGGGCCAGCGCGAGTCGGGTTGCACCAAACCCGCCGCGGCCCTGCGGCCGCTGATCGCATCGAAACCCACGGGCTTGTGCAGCAGCACCGTAGCCGGTTCGACGGCCTCCAGCTGCGCGGCGGGATCGAGCGCGACGACTTCAACCGACACCGGATGCGCCGGGTCCTCCACCACGCGCCCGTCGACCGCCACCCAGCCACCCTTGACGTACTGCTCGGCCTCGATGCGTGAGCACCGGGCGAGATCGGCGACGCGTTTCGCAAGTCGAACCGGATCGGACATGGGCCACGCCGGGAATCAGGGCCCGCAGTGTACCGAAGGCCAAAAATCATCGGTGCGGCGAGCGTCTCAGCGGGACAGGCGGCGCAGCGGTTGGGCGTTCGTGGCGAACGTGCGACGTAGCGACGGCGCGCCAGCGACGGCAGCGGATCCCTGCTTCCTCCGCGAAGGCGGGGGAGGGCCGGAAAGGCAAGCCTTCGGCAGCACGTCAGTCGCGGCACCAGCGTGCGAGCGAACCGCCTGACGGCACAGTCCGTGGCCGCCCCTACATCACCGCTGATCAAGCTCGTAGTGGATCAGCACCACGCACTGCGACGCGAACAGCATCTTCGATCCGAGCGAAATCTTCCGTGCGCCCAGGCGCTCCAGGCTGTGGAAGGTCTTCTTCGGCATCGGGATGTGGTCCGTCAGCAGGAAGCAGGGATTGCCCTCGAACGCCTGCTCGCGCATCGGCGTGCCCTTCTTGTCCATCACGAACAGCGGGTGGTCGGCGGCGAGTTCCTGCACCAGCCGCTCGAAGCTCGACGTGCGCACCGTGACTCCGGGCTCCACCGGCCGCGTTTCGTCCTTGCCCATCCCCCGCGAGGCGTCGAGCGCCTTGGCAACCTTGCCCAGCAGGGCGCGTTCGTCGAAGCCGCCGATGTCGTGCATCGAGTTGGCGTCGAAGCGGATCGTGCGCGAGAAATCCGCGGTGCTCTCCAGCACCAGGTACATCGTGACGTCGGAGCGATGCGACTGCGCCACGAACACCGCGTTCATCAGCGCATGCGCCAGGATCTCGACATGGGCTTCCGTGCCGATGGAATCGAGCAGCTTCCGGCTGTCGGTGGGCGCAGCCCGCGCTCTCAGTACGAAGGTTCGCATGGGTGTCCTGGCCGTGGGTGCGATGTGGGGGAGCGCGGGGCAATTGTCCCCGAAATGGGCGTTGCGACGCATCTGATCCGGATCCCTGCATCCGAGGGCGCGGCCTCGGGTCCTGCGTGCCGGGCGATGGACTGCGGGTTTCGCGCCATTCGATCACGACCACGCGCCTGATTTCAGGCGGTTGCGCGAGCGCATGCATCGCGAAGATCCGGCCGGACAGCTGCACGCACCAGAGCTCCGGCGTGATGTCACGAGTCGATCATGCCGCCGATGCCAACATGACCGCATGACACGAACGCATGATGCAAACCCATGGTTTTCCGAAGCGCCGCGCCTGGTTGCGGTGCGCGAATCCGAGGATTGGGACCTCATCGTCGGCCATGGCCCGGTCATCGCAACCGCGATCCACGACGGCCACCGCATGCGCCCCTCGCTGATCCCGCACCTGGCGATCAGCGAGCAGGAGCGGCGCCGGGACGAGGATCCGCTGACGGGCATGCTGACGTCCGCGGGCGACGTGCGCCTGCGGGTGCGGAGCTCGCGCTTCCAGGTCGACCTCAACCGTCCGCGCGACAAGGCGCTGTCCGACGACCCCGCCGACACTTGGGGCATCCGCTTCTGGAACGGTCGCCTGCCCGACGAAGAACTCGCCCTGGCGCACGCAGAGCACGACCGCTTCTACGCGATGGTCACCGAACTGATCGATGCGCAGGTCGCGCGCTGGGGCAGCGCGCTGCTGATCGACATCCACAGCTACAACCATCGTCGCGACGGCGCCGAAGCCGAGCCTGCCGACCCGGACGGCAATCCCGACATCGAGCTGGGCATCACCACGCTCGACCCGGATCGATGGGGCGACACGGCACGACGGTTCGCCGAAGCGCTCCGCCGCACCTGCGTCCTCGGCCGGCCGCCGGACGTTCGCGCCAACGTGCGCTATCCCACCGGCGGCCATTTTCCCGAATGGGTGTACGCCAACTGGGGCGACAAGGTGTGCACCATCTCGCCCGAGTACAAGAAGATCCACATGGACGAGTGGACCGGCCAGGTCGACATCCAGGCGCTGGAGGACTTCAGGAACGGCATGGAGCGCGCGGTGGCCGAGGTCCGCGGCGACTTCCTGCCGTGACCGGACGCCCCGTCGCCTGCAGGCCATTGCCGCCGGTGGCCGCCGCCGTGGACGAGGCGTTGCTGCGCCTGGACGCCGAAATCGACTGGCTGCTGGCGCTCAATCCGGTCGATGGCGATCGCCTCTGGGCCGCGTTCGACGCCAGTGGCCGCAAATCTCTGCCGCCGCTGCGCTACCTGGACCGTCCGCTGGACCTGGCCGCCGCGCGCGAGCGCCTGCTGGCCCTGCCGGTGGACCGGATCGAGTCCCCGCTGCTGTCGGCCCTGCTCGGCGAGAAGCAGCGCGAGCTCGAGCGCCAGGTCGAGCTGGTCCGGCTGCGAGGCACCGACGGTTTCATCAAAGCCAGCCTCGACCTGTTCGGCGAGGTGCCGCCCGCACTGCTCGGGCTCGCGCACGAGATCCTTGAAACCGTCGGCCCGGGCGTGGCGCTGGAGGCCGACGCGGGCATCGACGAGGTGCTCGAAGCGGCGCAACGGGAGTTCGACTGGTACCGGCAGCGCTGTCCTGGCTTCGTCTGCGAGATCGTGGTCAGCGACGACCTCAATTCGCTGATGATGGTGTCGCACGGCAGGTTCTACATCGATGCCGGCATCCGCGTGCCGCGCGCGCGCATCGAGCCGCTGCTGCAGCATGAGATCGGCACCCACATCGTGACCCGCCACAACGGCAGCCGGCAGGCGCTGCGGCAACTCGAAGCCGGGCTGGCGCACTACGATCCGCTGCAGGAAGGACTGGGCGTGCTGGCCGAGTACCTCAGCGGCTTCCTGCCCGGCGAGCGGCTGCGGATGCTCGCCGCGCGTGTCGTGGCGGTGGACATGGCGATGCACCGCCATGAGGCCGCCGCGATCTTCGAACGGCTCCACGAGGCCCACGGCCTGCCCACCGACGACGCGTTCGACGTCACCGTGCGCGCGCTGCGCGGCGGCGGCCTCAGCAAGGACGCGGTGTACCTGCGCGGACTGCGCGACCTGGTGCACTACCTGCGCGAGGGCGGCGATTTCGCGATGCTGTTCGTCGGCAAGTTCGCGCTGTCGCACCGCGTGGTGCTGGACCAGCTGATCGCGGAGGGCTGGGTCACCGCGCCCGAAGTGCTGCCGCGCTACTACGCAAGGCTCGCCGAGAACGACCGGCTCGACGAGTGCCGCACGCTGTCGGTCGTCGATCTCTACCACGAGGAACCCGAGGCATGACACCTCCCAGCAACAAGGCCAGTGCGGGCCGCAAGCCGAATCCCGGCGCCAAGCCGCGGGCGAAGAAGGGCGAAGGCCCGGATGCGCGTCCGATCAGGCTCGCGTTCGTGGTCAACGACGTGGCCACCGAGAAGAACAACTACACCACGATCCGCCTGGCGCGCGTGGCGATCAATCGCGGCCACGAGGTCGCGCTGGTCGGGCTCGACGGGTTCATGTACCACGCCAGCGGCAGCGTGCGCGCGCGCGCCAGCGTGCCGCGGCACAGGACCTACGCCGACGACGACGCCCTGCTCGAGGACCTGCAGGCCGACGACGCGGAGCGGAAATGGATCGACGTCGACCAGCTGGACGTGCTGATGCTGCGCAGCGACCCGGCCGAGGAGGCCGAGGACCGGCCCTGGGCATCCAACAGCGGGCTGCTGTTCGCACAGCTCGCGGCGCTGCGGCACGTCATCGTGCTCAACGATCCGGTGCACCTGACCGACGCGGCCAACAAGACCTATTTCCAGCACTTCCCGGAGCGGGTGCGGCCGGTGACCTGCATCACCCTCGACGCCGATGAGATCCGCGCCTTCATCGCCGAACACGAAGGCTACGGGGTGATCAAGCCGCTGCAGGGCTCGGGCGGTCAGAGCGTGTTCGTGATCACCCCGGATAGCGAGGGCAACCTCAACCAGATGATCGACGCGGTGACCCGCGACGGCTACGCGATCGTGCAGGAGTACCTGCCGGAGGCCGCGAACGGCGACCTGCGCCTGCTGATGCTCAACGGCCGTCCGCTGCGCGTGGAAGGCTGCTACGCCTGCATCCGGCGCTACAACGACAGCGGCGACGCGCGCAGCAACATCACCGCCGGCGGCAAGTACGAGATGGCGGTGCCCGACGAGAACGCCCTGCTGCTGGCCGAGATCGTCGGTCCCAAGCTCATCCGCGACGGCATGTACTTCGCCGGCCTGGACATCGCCGGCGACAAGATGATGGAGATCAACGTCGATACGCCCGGGGGCATCAACATGGTCGACGACCTGACCGGCATCGGCTTCAGCGAGGTCATCATCGACGACCTCGAGCGCAAGGTGCGGCTGCGCGACCAGTACGAAGGCACGCTGACCAACACGGAGCTGGCGATGATGTAGGTCGCGGGCGTCGCGTTCGGGAATGCCTTGGCGCAGCCAACGGCACAGGAGTCGTGATCGCGACTTCCAGCAGACGGGCGTTGGCCGCGCGGAGCGAGGGCCAGCACGGCGCCAGACTCGAGCAGCGAGCAGAACGCATGGGGCCCTTCGCGCGTTCGGCGCCGTGCGCTGTCGTCCTGGAGGCGGTCGCCGATGGCGTGGTGACCAACTCGTAGTGGCGGCAACTTGCGTGTGTTCACGGGAGGCATCCCCTGGAACGGCGCGTCCGCGCAGGAGGTGCCGCAGCCGCGCATGTTACGCGCCCGCTGACGAGGGTTTCACGCGCGTTCAATCCGCGAACTGTTGTGCTGGTCACCAGACTTCCATCCGGCTTGGCAGGAGAATCTCGTGCTGACACAGATCATCAAGTTCGGCGCGCTCGGGGGCGTGGGGTACGCCGCATGGCGGGCATTCAGGCGCCGGCAGCCGCCGTCGTTCTTCGCCCAGGCGCTGCAGACCGGCGCGACCGAAGTGGAAGCGGCACGTTCGGGGCAGCTGCGCGGCGCCAGCGCTGCGTTGCGCGGCTTCGCGCTGGAACTCGAGCGTGAACACGAACGGCGCAACGAGCGGCTCGTCGAAGCCTCCGGCCTGGAAATCCCGCCGCCAGGCGCGCGACAGCGGGCGACCCTGCGCAGCCTCGACCTGCACCAGGGCGCCGCCCATGACCGTGCCTGGTTGCGGCACATGAGGCGCAGCCATCGCGAGGCCATCGCGCTGTACGAGCGTGAGGTGGTTCAGGACGGCCCGGGCGCGGTGGTGGCCGTCGCGGCGCTACCGGCACTGCGCGAGCACGCACGCAGGATCGAGGAGCTGCGACGGGAGCGGGCGCAACCCGTTGGGATGCACGGAGAGCGCTGGCCTCGGCGCGACGAGCCGGCAAGCGCGACGTGGAGCGTGGCGGGCAACGAAGCGGAAGCGGGAGCGCGCGGCTGAGGCCCGTGCCGCGCAGCCGACGCGGATTGAATGACCGTGTGACGACGCGTCGCAGGGCGCCCGCGAAGCTGCGCAACTGAACGGTTCCCCGCGGCGTACACGCCGGTTTCCGGGTCGCGTAGTTAGCGTGGTGGCGGGATCGAACCGATTCCGCCAAACAACGAGCCGCTCACCCGATGAAATCCAGTCAGCAACGCTGCCCCCACGCGTTCGATCCTCCTGCCGCACCCGCGTCCCTGGCACTGGGCGCTGAATCGATCAGTGCGCGGTTCATAGACTTCGTGCGGGAGGACACCTTCCCCTGCGTGGGCGCCAAGGGCGCGCTGGCGCGGGACAACATCGAAGCGCATGAGTTCGGGCGTCTTGGCGACCGCGCCAACGACGCGCCGATGCTCGATGCGCTGGGCGACTTTGCCGCGCGGCTGGACGAGGTCGACGGCAGCGATCTCTCGATGCATTCGTTCGTCGCGCTGTTCGACGGTCCGCGCGATACCGACGAATTGCGCTTCGAGGCGCTGCTGTGGTCGCAGCTGCAGCGGCTTCACGACCTCGACGTGCGTCGTGGCACCCCCTGGGCGCAGGACGTCGACAGCGATCCGCGCAACCCGCGCTTCAGCCTGAGCCTGGCGGGTCATCCTTTCTTCGTGATCGGCCTGCATCCGGGCGCGTCGCGGCTGGCGCGCCGGTTCGCCTGGCCGGCGCTGGTGTTCAACTCGCACCGGCAGTTCGAGCGGCTGCGCGCCGACGGACGCTACGCGAAGATGCAGGCGGCCACGCGCGGGCGCGACGTCGCGCTGCAGGGCTCGATCAATCCCAACCTGTCCGATTTCGGCAACTCCGCCGAGGCCAGGCAGTACAGCGGCCGCGCGGTGGACGCGGAGTGGACGTGCCCGTTCCGGGCCAGGAGCCGGCGTTGAGCGCCACGGTCGAGATGCAGCGCATTCCACCGTGCTCGGGCCGCTCGGTGGAGCTCGAAGCGGGCGACCAGCTGGTCGTCATGGATCCGATGGGACAGCAGGTCAGCGACCTCACGGCATTCTCCCGCGAGGACCTCGACGAATACCTGTCTTCCGGTCGCTCGATCGATTACGCGTCGAAACTGTGGCTGAGCACCGGCGACGTGCTGTATTCCAATCGCAGCCGACCGATGTTCACCATCCTCGAAGACACCTGCGGCCGTCACGACTTCACCCTGACGCCGTGCTCGAAGCGGATGTTCGAACTCCTTTACGGCGAGGCCGAAGGGCGCCCCGGGTGCGAGGGCAACCTCGCGGCGGCGCTCGCGTCGTACGGGCTCGGCGTCGACCGGATCCCGGTTGCGTTCAACATCTTCATGCATGTTTCGGTCGACGCCGCCTCCGGCGCCATTGCCGTGCTGCCGCCGCTGAGCCGGGCCGGCGACTTCATCCGCCTGCGTGCCGAGATGCCGCTGGTGGTCGCGATGACGGCGTGCTCGGCCGGGCAGTCCAACAATTTCAGCTACAAGCCGATCGACTTCCGCGTCGAGCGCGCGTCCTGACCTCGCGCCAATGCATGTCTCCGCAGCGGACGGGCGACCCCTCACGCAGCGGAGACCGCCGGCCTGCGAGGCTGGGCGCGTTTCCCACGGGAGCCTTCCGATGCCCGATGCCACGCAGCTGACCGGCGAAGTTTCCAACAGCAAGGTCGCGGCCGTGTTCGCGAGCCAGACCGAGGCGAGACGCGTGGCGGCCGCGCTGACCGAGGCGCTGTCGCTGGACGCCGCGCAGGTGCAGGTCATCGCCCCGGGCGAGCCGCATCCGGGTCGCAAGCTTGAGCCCGAGCCGCGCGGCATCTGGCGCACGATCGTGCTTGCGCACCTCAAGCTCGGCGCGGCGGGCGCGGTGGCCGGGCTGCTGCTCTTCGCGGTGTTGCTGGCCGCCGGCGTGCCTTTCATTGCCAGCTCGCCGATCGCGGCCGCGCTGGTGCTCCTGTTCTTCGGCACGGTCGCCGGACTGTTGCTCGGCGGACTGGTGGCGCTGCGGCCCGACCATGACCGCTACGTGCTTGCGGCGCGTGATGCGATGTCCGAAGGCAACAGCACGGTGGTGGTGCATGCCTTCAGTGCCGGGCAGCGCGATCAGGCGGTCGAATTCCTGCGCAGCCAGGGCGGGGAAGTGACTGCCACGCTGTGACCGCAGCTGCGGGCCGCGTCGGTCGACGCCTGCGAAGCGCCATCAACCTGGTTCATTGCCATGAGGGGGCCGCATGAGTTCGTTGCCGAGGAAGAAACAGATGCTTGGCCTGTTCGGCTGGCTGGCGGTGGTCGTTGCCGCGGCTGCGATCGGCAGCGCCGCATCGATCCGCGCCGGCTCTTTTTACGCGCAGCTCGCCAGGCCGGACTGGGCGCCACCGTCGGAGATCTTTGGGCCGGTCTGGTCCGTGCTGTACGCACTGATGGGACTCGCCGCGTGGCTGGTATGGCGCGTCGATGGCTGGCGGCGGGCGCGCGTCGCGCTCGTCCTGTTCTGCGTCCAGTTGGTCCTCAATGCGTTGTGGAGCTGGCTGTTCTTCGGCTGGCACCTGGGCGCTGCGGCATTCGTCGACATCATCGTGCTGTGGGTGCTGGTCGCCGCGACGCTCGTGGCGTTCTGGCGGGTGCGGCCCCTGGCCGGCGGCCTGCTTGTTCCGTACCTGCTGTGGGTCGGATTCGCGGCGGCGCTGAACTGGTCGGTGTGGCAGCTCAATCCGCGCTGGCTGGGCTAGCCGAAGCCGGCGTTTCCACTCGTTTGGAGCGCCCGGTCCTCGGGGTCGCTCAGTGGACGGGCGGTGCGGGATTCCGTGGATCCACGTCGCCTGCCAGCGTCCAGACGACATCGCGACCCTGCGGATCGTGGCTGAGGTGGAAATACGCGGGCATGTCAGGCGCCAGGATCCTGCGTTCGCCGCCCGCGAATGCGCCGGGGGGATCGAACGGCACGATGTACAGGCCGGACGCGTCGATGCCGCGCCGGGCGCGCGTGCCTCCCAGGTCGCCGATGCCGGTGATGGTGCCGCCGCGTTCAAGCAGTGGCCGTTCGAATTCGATCAGCAGGTCCACTTTCGCCGGTGGCTGCCCGGGCAGCGCCAGGGTGCCACCGCTGATGCGCAGGTCCGGCCAGACGCTGCCGTTCTCGGGCAGTTCCTCGTAGCGTGCGCGCGGCAGGCCCGCATGCGAGCCGGTGGCGATCGCGTCCAGCGCACCGACCAGGGCGAGGAAGTTGAGCTTGCGCAGGCGCTGCTTCTGCCGGTCGCCTTCGATGCCGCCCGATTCGATGAGCACCGTGGACACGCCGGCCTTGGACGTCAGGTCGCCGAACGCGCGCGGGTTGAACGTGTCGTCCCACTTGGCGATGTGCCCGGCAATGTAGGGCTCGAGCACCGCGCGGATCGCCACGGCGACTTCGATCGCCCGCGCGCGGGTGGGGTTCACGTCGCGCGCTTCGTTGAACGCCGGCGCAAGCAGGGCAATGGCGGTGCCCCGGTCGGAATTCCCCGCCCGGTAGCCCGGCTGCTGGTCGTGCAGGTTGAAGCCGAACGCGGGCTTCAGGCGTTCGCGCAGGTCATGCAGCGCGCGGGCTTCGGGCGAGGCCAGGGCGCGCGCATCGCGGTTGATGTCGATGCCCTGCGCGTTGCGGCGCTGGAAGCGCGCGGCGCCATCGGGATTCATCACCGGCAGTAAGTGCAGGGTAGTGCCTGCGCGCAGGCGTTTCACCAGCGGATGCCCGGGATGCTCGCCCAGGAAGCGGAACAGGTCGGCCAGCGCCATCGAGGCGGTGCTTTCATCGCCGTGCATCTGCGACCAGAGCAGCACGCGCGTGTCGCCGTCGCCCCACGACACGTGGCGCAGCGGCCGGCCCTCGGCGCTGCGGCCCACCTGCTCGACGTGGAAACCGCGTGCCCGGGTCGCCAGCGGGCCGGCGACGTCCCACCAGTGCTCGGGCTGGAAGGCGCGGTCTTCGAGCCCAGCCACCCGGATGCGCTGGTCGTAGAGCGCGTCGAGGTCCTGCAGCCAGGCCGGAGGAGATGGCATGGCGTCGACCGTGGCGGGGCTGGGAGCGGCGCGGGGCTCGCTGGCTTGCGACATGGCCGGCAACAGCAGCGGCAGCAACAGCAGGGACAGCATCAGCGCGCGAGGCATGGCGTGGCCTCCTGAGGGCACACCGCATGCTCTGGGGTGGCCAGTACGTTGTCAAACCTGCTCCGGCGTGCGGCGAACCGTGTTTGCGACTGTGGTCGCCCTGCGGTTCTCGGCGACGTTCCTGCAAGGGTGGCTCGTCGCGTCCGCGCTTCTGCGCTCCTGCTTCTGCGCGATCCTTGTCATTCGTGCGTGCCGCATGCCTTTTCAGCGTTCGATCGTGGTGTCCGGTCGTGCCCCCGGCGCTCGCGCAGGCGGCGCGCGCGTGCGTTCCGCATCGCGCGACCATGCGCTAGGCTGGCCGCTCCGCATTGCAGGCATCGACATGCACAGGCGTGATTTCATCGGAGGCACCGCGCTGGCGTCCCTGCTGCCGCTGGTCGGCGGCGCCCGCGACGCGGCGGCCGCCCCCGCGCGGCAGCGGCTGCTGCCGCCGGCGCTGAACCCGGGTGACACCGTCGCGCTGGTGAGCCCGTCTTCGGCGACGGACGAACGACTGGGCCTGCAGCTCGCCGAAGAAGCCATGCAGGCGCTCGGCTTCGAGGTGAAGACCGGCCGGCACTACGCGGCCCGCTACGGCTCGCTTGCCGGCTCCGACGCGCAGCGTGCCGGGGACCTCAACGCGATGTTCGGGGACAGCTCGGTCAAGGCCATCATCTGTGTCCGCGGTGGTTCGGGCGCGGCGCGGCTGCTGCCGCTGCTCGATTACGACGCGATCCGCGCCAATCCCAAGGTGTTGCTCGGCTACTCCGACATCACGGCGCTGCACAACGGGCTCCTCGCGCAGGCCGGGCTGGTGACGTTCCACGGCCCCATCGGCGCCGGCAGCTGGAACCGCTTCAACGTCGACCAGTTCAGGCGCGTGTTCTTCCAGCGCGAACTGATGCAGTACCGCAACGTGGTCGAGGCCGGCGACGAACTGGTCCCGCGCAAGCACCGCGCGCTCACCATCACCGGCGGCAAGGCGCGCGGCGAACTGGTCGGGGGCAACCTGTCGGTGCTGGTGGCGCTGGCAGGCTCACCCTATCTGCCGGATTTCGCCGGCAAGATCCTGTTCCTCGAGGACGTGTCGGAGGCGCCATACCGCATCGACCGCATGCTCACCACGCTGAAACTGATGGGCGCGCTGGACGCCATCGCCGGATTCGTGTTCGGCGAATGCACCGACTGTGATCCCGGCGAAGGCTACGGTTCGCTGACGCTGGACCAGATCTTCGACGACCACATCAAGCCGCTGGGCATCCCGGCCTACCGCGGTGCGATGATCGGGCACATCCGCGAGCAGTTCATCGTGCCGGTCGGCGGCAAGGTGGAACTGGATGCCGACGCGGGCAGCTTCCGCATGCTGGAACCCGTGTTCCAGGGTTGAGCAGGGGAGTGCGGGAGGCGAAGCGGCTTCCGCGATCGCTGCCGGCGTGACGGCCGAACGTGCCGCGCTTGCCGCCATGCACCATTGGCGCCGAACTGCCCGCCGGCACGCCACCGGTCAACCACGACGAGAATTTTTCCTAGTGGGCGCGCGCACGGCGTGCCTGCGCGGCACCTAGAATGCCGGCAGGGGATCTCGCGGGGGCGGCGCGACACGGCAGGACTTTCCTCTGCCAGCGCCATCCCTGGTACACGCGCGGCCGCAGTCGCCGCGGGATCGATCGCAATCAGGACAGGGGACAACATGAAGAAGACCAGACCGGTGGCCACCGTGGCCGCCGTGGTCACGCTTGCCGCCATGGCATCCGTCGCCCACGCGCAGACCAAGCCGGTACAGGGCTGGCAGCCGCCGCAGCATGAGCCGGATCCGGCCAAGCGTGTGCCCGAGGCGCGGCAGACGGTGGACGGCGCAGGCTCGCCGCAGCCGTACGCGCAGCCGCAGGCCGTGCAGCCGCAGGCCGTGCAACCGCAGGCCTACGACGCCGAGCAGTCCGCGCCCGCGCGCTACGAAGACGGCCGCGGCGGCTTCTTCGTCGGCGTGCAGGGTGGCAAGGGGTGGGTGTACGAAGACGTCGACCAGTCCGCACTCGCGGTCAACGCCGGCTACCGCTGGCAGGCGGGCGCGGTGTCGCTGATCGGCGTCGAAGTGGCAACCGGCCGGCTCGACAGCACCACGGACGACGGCTGGTCTTACGAGAAGGTCGAGTACGGCAGCGTCGGCGTCAATGCGCGCTTCAACTTCGGCCGTAACAGCCCCGTGTACGGCCTGGTGCGCGCGGGCTACTGGTCGGCCGACAGCGACGCCGGCATGGAGGTCGACGGCGGCTATTTCGGCCTCGGCCTGGGCGCGGACATCAACCGCCATTTCAACCTGAGCCTGGTCTACACCAACTACGTCTACTTCGAGGACTACTACTGGGAAGGCGACGACTTCTATTACGACATCAATCGCGCCGACACGCTGATGTTCGGCGCCGAAGTGCGGTTCTAAGGCGGTGGCGGGCCCGGTGACGGGCCCGCTTCCAGCGCAGATGCCGGAGCCGTCGCTGGCCGCGTGCGAAATGCAGCCGCCTGCGCATTCAGTCACGCTCGCCCGCCCGATCGCAAACGTTCCTATGTTAATGTCCGGCTGCCGCGACGGCCGGGGAGAGCGTGATGGCCGCCGAGGCGATTGCCGTACAAACACTGCGCCGCCGCCCGCAAACCGCGGGCGTGCGGTGACCGATGCCGGGTTGGTTTCCAAGGGGAACGTGACGTGTCGAAACTGCTTGAACTGATGAGGAAGCTCGGCAGCGATGCCGGATTGGCGGCGGAATACGGAACCGATCCGGAGGGCGTGCTGAACCGCGCCGGCGTATCCGACGAGGAGCGCAGGGCGATGCTGGAGAGCGATTACGCGGCGGTCGGCAAGCTCACCGGGCTGTCCGAGGGGCAATACGCCACCAATCACACCATCAAGGCCTACGACAAGTAGTCGTCGCTCGCTATCGACAGGCGCATGCGCATGTTCCGGCCGCTCGCGAGCGCATTGCTGTGGCTGGCGTTCGCCTGCGCGCCGGCGTTCGCCGTCGATGCACCGCCCGCGGACGCCGCGGTCCTGGAAGCGAAGGTCCGGGAGATCGAGCGTCTCGCGGTCACCGCGCACTGGAGCAAGTCCGACGCGGCGATCGAGGCGCTGGAGCAGCAGGCCAGCGCGCTCACGCCGCTGCAGCGGCACCGCATCGATTTCGTCCGCCTCCGCAACCGCGCCCTTGCCGGTGACCAGCCCGCGGCGCTGAAGGGCCTGGCCGATCTGCTGAAGCAGGACCTGCCGGTGCCGCTGCGGGTGCGCGTCTACACCACCGCCACCGGCGTCGCAGCCAACCTCGAAGACTGGCCGCTGGCGTTCGCATGGCTCAACGAGGGCCTGAAGTACCTGCACGACAGCCCCGCCGAATCGGCCAGGCTGCTCGGCGCCGCGAGCTACCTGCACACGCTGGTCGGCGAGACCGGCCGCGCGCGCGAGCTGGCGCTGCAGGCGCTGGACAACGTCAAGCAGGGTAATGACCCGCGCGCGCTGTGCCTGGCCCTGAGCGACGTCGCGCTGGCCGAGGACCACGCCGGCCATTTCAGCGAGGCGGAGAAATGGCGCCACCGGCAGATCGACGCCTGCGTCCGCGCCGCCGATCCGATCTTCATCGCCAACGGCAAGTACGGCGTCGGCAAGATGGCGGCGGCCCAAGGGCACCACGACGAGGCGCTGAAGTGGGGACGCGAAGCGCTGGCGGAGTTCGAGCAGGTGGGCTTCGCGGTCGGCGCATACAGCGCCCGGCTGGTGATTGCCGAGAGCCTGATCGCCTCCAACCGCCAGCTTGATGAAGCCCAGGCGATGCTGACCGACACCCTGCGCTACTACCGGCAACAGAAATCGGACCTGGCGATTGCCGAGACCGAGCGGCTGCTGGCCCGACTGGCCGAGAAGCGCGGCGACATCGGCAAGGCGCTGTTGCACACCAAGCAGGCGATGGCGGTGTCGGAAGCGGCCGAAGTCCAGGCCCGCGAGCGCCGTCTGGCCTACCTGCAGGTGCAGTTCGACACCCGGCTGAAGGAACAGCAGATCGCGCTGCTCGAAGCCGAGAAGCAGGTCGCCGCCCTGCAGGTCACCGCGACCAAGCGCTGGCAGTGGCTGCTGGGACTTGGCATGGCAGGGCTGCTGGTCACCGCGATCCTGCTGTCGGTGCTGCTGCGCCGGTCGTTCCGCCAGCGCCGCCGCTATCGCTGGCTGTCCGAGCACGACAGCCTGACCCGGCTGTTCAACTACCAGCAGGTGCGCAAGCTGGGCGAGGCCGCGTTCGCGCGCGCCCGCGACACCGGGCGGCCGTTCACCGCCATCGTGGCCGACATCGACCTGTTCAAGCAGGTCAACGATCGCTACGGCCACGCCGCCGGCGACGAGGCACTGTGTTCGCTCGGCGCATGGATCAGTGAAGCAGTCGGCGACAATGGCATCGCCGGGCGCAGCGGCGGCGACGAATTCACCATCCTGCTCGAGGCCGACGCGGCGGAAGCCGAGGCGACGATGCAGCGCCTGCGCGCGCGGATGGAACCGATCACCGTGTTCGGGCAGACGTTCCGCATCAACATCAGTTCCGGCGTCTGCCAGGCCGGCGGCGAGGCGGCCACGCTGGAGCAGCTGGTCCACGAAGCGGACCAGGCGCTGTACCGGGCCAAGCATGAGGGCCGCGACCGCGTAGTGCGCGCGGGCGAGGGCGCGGCCACGCTGGTCCCGGCCGCGGGCCTGGTGGTGGTGGGCAGCGGAATCCAGTTCGGACGCCACGCCAGCGAGCGCTGCCTGTCGGAAATCCGCGAGGCCGAGGTGGTGTTCTGCCTGGCCGATCCGTTCGCGCTGGCGATGATCCACGACCTGCGCCCCGACGTGGTCAACCTCGGCGTGCACTACGCGCCGGGCAAGGACCGGCGCGACACCTACCGCGACATGGACGCGGCGATCATGGCGCAGCTGCGCGCCGGCAAGCAGGTCTGCGCGGTGTTCTACGGCCATCCGGGCGTGTTCGCCGACGTGCCGCACGAAGTAATGCGCAAGGCCCGCGCGGAAGGCATCCCGGCGCGCATGGAGCCGGGGATTTCCGCCGAGGCCTGCCTGTACGCCGACCTTGGCATCGATCCCGGGCACCGCGGCGTGCAATCGATGGAGGCGACCCATTTCCTCGTCTACGACCGCCGCCCCGATACCGCCGGCCTGGTGCTGCTGTGGCAGGTGGCGCTGTCGGGCGACCTGTCCTGCACCCGCCTGCATGCCGAACCCGAAGGCGTGCAGGCGCTGGTGGACCGATTGCTGCGCTGGTACCCGGCCGACCACGAAGTGATCCTCTACGAGGCCGCGCGGCTGCCGATCGAAACTCCGCGCGCCGACCGTCTCGCGCTGCGCGACCTGGCCGCCGCGCGCTACGAGGAATACACCACGCTGGTGATCCCGCCGCTGGAAGGGCCGGGCGGCAAGCCGGGCGTCGAGCAGGACCAGCTGCCCGGTTCCTGAAGCCGTGCGCTCACCGCGACTGCGGTGCAGACAACCTATTCCCGCCCTTGTCTGTCCCGCCTGCGAGGGCGCATGCGACCGCCCGTTTCGCTGGGCTTTCATTCGGGCGAAAACCGCAGCGGCGTTAGACTGCGCGGATGGATATGGCGAATAGCGCGCATGGCGAATTCAAGGTGCCCGGCGGCAAGCTGGTGGTGGTCGACCTTGCCGTGGTCGACGGACGGATGACCGCCGTGCAGGTCAGCGGGGATTTCTTCCTGGAACCGGCCAGCGCGCTGGCGACCATCGACGCCGCGCTCGAAGGCCAGCCCATCGACTCCGGCGAGGCCGCGCTGGCCGCCGCGGTGCGCGCGGCGCTGGGACCCGGGCCACAGCTGTTCGGCATCACGCCCGAAGGCGTCGCGATCGCCGTGCGCCGCGCGCTCGATGCGATCGGTCCGTGCCGCCCTGTAGGCGACATCGCGTGAGCCGCAGCGACTGGCACGACCACGCCTGGCACCTGGTGCACGCCGAGCCGCAGGCGCCCGCGCTGCACATGGCGCTGGACGACGTGATGCTCGACGACGTGTCCGCCGGGCGCCGGCCACCCACGCTGCGGATCTGGGAATGGGCCGGCCCGGCGGTGGTGATGGGCCGCTTCCAGTCGCTGCGCAACGAGGTCGACGCGCAGGCTGCGCAGCGCCTCGGCATCGAGGTGGTGCGACGGATCAGCGGCGGCGGCGCGATGTTCATCGAGCCGGGCAACACCATCACGTACTCGATCGTCGCGCCGGTGTCGCTGGTCGACGGCATGACGTTCGAGCAGGCGTACGCCTTCATGGACCAGTGGGTGATCGCGGCGCTCGACACGCTGGGGATCAAGGCGTGGTACCAGCCGCTGAACGACATCACCTCCAGCGCCGGCAAGATCGCCGGCGCCGCGCAGGCGCGGCGTGGCGGGGCCGTGCTCCACCACGTCACCATGGCCTACGACATCGACGCGGTGCGGATGCTCGAGGTGCTGCGCGTGGGCCGCGAGAAACTGTCCGACAAGGGCACGGCCAGCGCGCAGAAGCGCGTGGATCCGCTGCGCCGGCAGACCGGCCTGCCGCGCGCCGCGGTGATCGAACGCATGATCGAGACCTTTCGCGACCGCCACGGCGGACTGGTCGCCGACGTGCTGCGCCCGGACGAGCTCGAGCGCGCGCAGGTGCTGGTGCGCGAGCGGTTCGCCACGCCCGAATGGACCGCCTTGTTGCCCTGAGCGGCGCGGCGCCCGCGGGCTAACGCGGCGGCGACAGCGATCTGGTTAGCCTGCCGGTGCAATCCCGCGCCCGGCATCGCTCCGGCGCGGCATCCCGTTCCAGGCCAGGAGTACCGCCGTGACCGCTACCGTCGACCGAATGCTTGGCAGGGCGATCCATCCGTTCCACGCATTCCTGCTGGCCGCGTCCGTGCCGCTGTTCCTGGGCGCGCTGCTCAGCGACATCACCTACGCCCGCAGCTACCAGATCCAGTGGAGCAACTTCGCGTCCTGGCTGCTCGCGGGCGCACTGGTGTTCGCCGGCTGCGCCCTGCTGTGGGCGGTGATCGAGCTGTTCCGCGGCGAGCGGCGCGGCGGTCGCCCGCTGCTTGACGCGCTGCTCCTGCTGGCGACGTGGGTGCTGGGTTTCATTGATGCCCTGGTCCACGCCCGCGATGCCTGGGCGATCATGCCCGCGGCCGTGGTGCTCTCGGTGATCGTCACCGTGCTCGCCTGCGCGGCGACATGGGTCGGTCTGTCCAGGTTTCGCATCGGAGGTGCGGCATGAAACGCACGAACGCGTGCATGGTCGTCGCGCTGTCGGGGCTGCTCAGTGCATGCGGCGGCGGGGATCCCGATGCGACGCAGTACGGTGCCGATCCCAGGCTCCCGGACCAGCAGCGCGGACTGCTGCCCGACATGACGATTGCCAAGCCGGCGCAGTGGGGCGACCGCGTGCCGACCGTGCCGCAGGGCTACTCGATCGCGGCCATCGCCACCGATCTCGCGATCCCGCGCCAGACCCTGGTGCTGCCCAACGGCGACATCCTGGTCGCCGAAGGCCGCGGCGGCGGCGCCGCGAGCCTGAAACCGAAGGACGTCATCGCCGGCCGCATCAAGGCCAAGGGCAACACCTCGGTCAAGAGCGGCAATCGCCTGACGCTGCTGCGCGACGCCGACGGCGACGGCACCTACGAGCTCAGGACAGTCTTCGCCGCGGACCTCAACGCGCCCTACGGGCTCGCACTGGTCGACGGCAGCCTGTACGTCGCCAACCAGGATGCGCTGGTGCGGTTCGAGTACCGCGATGGCCAGACCAGGGCCAGCGGCGCGCCGGTCACCGTCACCGAACTGCCGTCGGCCATCAACCATCACTGGACCAAGTCTCTGGCGGCAAGCCCGGACGGCCGCTTCCTCTACGTCGGCATCGGCTCCAACAGCAACATCACCGAGCGCGGCATGGTGGCCGAGGTCGACCGTGCGCGCGTGTGGCAGGTGGATGCCGCGAGCGGCGCGCACAAGGTCTATGCCACCGGCCTGCGCAATCCGACCGCGCTCGCCACCCAGCCGGGCACGGGCGTGCTGTGGGCGGTGGTCAACGAGCGCGACGAGCTCGGCCCGAACCTCGTCCCGGATTACCTCACCTCGGTCCGCGGAGGCGGCTTCTACGGCTGGCCGTACAGCTACTGGGGCCAGAATGTCGATCCGCGCGTGATGCCGCAGGATCCCGAAAAGGTGGCGGCCGCCATCCCCCCGGACTACAGCCTGGGATCGCACGTCGCGCCCCTCGGGCTGGCCTTTTCGGCACCGGCGATGGGAGCGCGGTTCGCGGCAGGCGCGTTCGTCGGCGAGCACGGCAGCTGGAACCGCAAGGAGCCGGTCGGCTACAAGGTGGTCTTCGTACCGTTCAGCAACGGCCGCCCGTCCGGGCCGCCGGTGGACTTCGTGTCCGGTTTCCGCGGCGATGACGGCAGGACGCGCGGGCGGCCCGTCGGCGTGACCGTGGATCCGCGCGGTGCCCTCATCGTCGCCGATGACCTGGCCAACACCATCTGGCGGGTGACGCCCACGCAATAGCTGCGGGCGCGCTTCGCCGCCATCGTGATCGCTGATGCCAGGGCCGCCTGAAGCGCCGGCGGAGCGGGGCATTCAACCGGCCGGCGATGCTTCCGCGGCCGGGCGCGCGCGCTCCGCGCAGGGTGCTGCGCGGCTGGCCGTTGCCGCGTCGCCGTGCGCCAGGACTTCCTCCACCGCGCTGAACGCCGAACATCCGCCCAGTCGCTCATCCGGCATGCCGGTGGCGAACCACACCACCCCGGTGCCGCGGTCGCGATCGAGCCACAGGCCCGACTGCAGGCCGTAGGCAGACCCCGAGTGGCCGACGCGCGCCACGCCGTCGCCGAACGGATCGTCGCGGCAGCCTTCCACCGGCGTCGCCAGCGTCTGCATCGCCATCCCGTAGCGACAGAAGAAGCCGCCGTCGAGGTCGCCGACGTCCTCCTCGAAGGTGACTCCTTGCCCCGGCGCGTACTGCCACTGCGGAGCGGCCAGTGCGCGGACCGATGCCGGCGCGAGCAGGCGCACGCCGTCGATTTCGCCATCTCCCAGCAACATCCGCCCGATCCGCGCCAGCCCGTTGGCCGAGATCCGCAATCCGCCCTGTGGCGAGAACAGCGCGCCGTTGTCGCCGGCGTGCCAGCGCGCCAAGTCGCAATCGCCATCCACGGACGGTGTCACCGGGCAATCGGGCCGTTCGCCGCGCAGGTCGTCCTTTGCCGGTGCGCCCTCGCCGTCGTAGATCACCACGGCGCGCGCAATGGCGCCCTGGCTGCAGGTGTCCCAGTTGAAGCAGGCCGCGACACTGAGCGGTTGCAGCACCAGGCGCGCCATCAGCCGGTCGAAGCGTTCGCCGGTGGCGCGTTCCATCGCCTGCGCCACCAGCGGGAAGTTGAGATTGGCGTAGCGGAAGTAGGTGCCTGGCGCGTGCGCCGCGTCCCACGCGCGCGGGTCGTCGAGGATTCCGCGCACCTGGCCACCCAGCGGGATCTGCCAGTAGCCGGCCGCGTCGGTCAGGCTGGAGCGGTGCGAGAGCAGCAGGCGCAGCGTGATCGGCGTGTCGGGGAACGCCGGATTGCGCAGCGGGAAGCCGAGCAGCGTGCCGACGTCCGTATCCAGGTCGAGCTTGCCGGCCTCGACCAGCCGCATCACCCCGATCGCGGTCACCAGCTTGGAAATCGAGGCGACCCGCACCGGATCGCCGGCGCTGACGCGGCGCCCCGTCGCCTTGTCGGCCAGGCCGTGGACGCTGGTGGCGGTCACGCCGTCGCGGTCGAACGCGACGCGCACGACGGCGACGGGTTCGGCGGCCTGCGCAAAGGGCAGGGCGAGCAGCAGCGAAGCGAGCAGGAAGAGTCGGGTCATGGTCGGCATCGTAACGGCAACGCGTGCCAGAATGGCGCATGAAAACCCCTCATTCCCTGCAGGCGCTGATCGACGACGGTGTCATCGACGAGGTCGTGCGCCCGCTCAAGAGCGGCAAGGAGGCGGCCGTGTACGTGGTGCGTGGCGGCGGCGAGGTGCTTTGCGCGAAGGTCTACAAGGACATGGCGCAGCGCAGCTTCCAGCAGCGCGTGCAGTACCAGGAAGGGCGCAAGGTGCGCGGCAGCCGCGAGGCACGCGCGATCGGCAAGGCGACCCGCTACGGCCGCCGGCAGCAGGAAGAAGCCTGGAAGAACACCGAGGTCGAAGCGCTGTACCAGCTGCGCGACGCCGGCGTACGCGTGCCCGAGCCCCACGGTTTCCACCACGGCGTGCTGGTGATGGAAATGGTGACCGACGCGGACGGCTTCGCCGCCCCGCGCCTGGGCGAGTACGCGCCAACGCCGGAGCAGGCACGCAGCTTCCACGCGGAACTCGTGCGCCAGGTCGTGCGGATGCTGTGCAGCGGACTGATCCACGGCGACCTGTCGCCGTACAACGTGCTGGTGGACGCCGACGGACCCGTGCTGATCGACTTCCCGCAGGTGGTCAGCGCGGCTGGCAACAACGCCGCGCGGCAGATGTTGCTGCGCGACGTCAACAACCTCACCGCCTACCTCGGGCGCTGGGCGCCGGAACTGCTGGACACCTGGTACGGCGAGGAGATGTGGGCGCTGTTCGAGGCCGGCACGCTGCAGCCCGACACGGTGCTCACGGGCGTCTTCGAGCACGACGAACACGTGGCCGACGTTGGCGACGTGCGGGCGGCAATCGAGGAGGCCCGGCAGGAAGCGCTGATCCGCCAGCAGGGTCGCGAGGCGGCCGACGCCGAGTAAGCGCCCTCGCAGCGGTTTCGGCCGCGCTTTTCGGCTTCACCCAGGCAACGATGGGGAGCACCGGAACCCCGACGCCGCACTCGCGACTTTGCGGGTCAGCCCGTCCGCTTGGCAATCTGGTTGTCGTCGAGCCGCGCCGCCGTCAGCAACGCTGCCGCTTCATCCCGCTGTCGCGATCGGTCAGGATCTGGCCGTCGTCGGACAGGTTGAAGCGATAGGTGGCCTCGCGCGTCTTCCCTTCGCCGGTGAGCTCGGCGGTAATGGTCAGCGCGTTGCGGCCACTTTCGACCGCGACGATCGCGCCCGAGCTCTCATGGAACTTGATGCGCCAGGCGCCGATGGTGAGACGGCTTTCGTGCGCCGGCGAGTTGCACGCGCGGGTGTCGGTTGCGTATTCGCCCTGGAACTGCGCGGGTACGGTCGTTCGCGCGGGCTCTGAGTCCGAGCTTGCTGCGTCCGGCGTCGAGGTCGCGGTTGCCGGTGAGTCGGTCGATGGCGCATCGGCGGCGTCGTCGTGCGGCGCAGCGCAACCGGCGGCCAGAAGCGCAACGAGCGCGATGGTGGAAAGGCGCATCGGATTCTCCGTCTCGTGCGAAATCGTGCTGCCACGGTTGCCGAACCCGCGTGAGCGCAAGGTAGACGGCGCGTGCTGATGGTGCTGCCTGCTCGATTTCGGCACGGTCCACTCGCGGGCGAGGAGCGACTCCCCGCAGGCGGAATGCCGTCAGGCCGGGATGGCGGATGCTGGCCGCCGGACATTATTCTGCGGATACGAGCCGGGGGCTCGACCAACCGAGGGCCAACCATGGCAAAGATCACCGGTATTGGCGGCGTGTTCCTCAAATGCAGGGGCGACAGCGCCGCGCTCGCGCGCTGGTACCAGGAGCACCTGGGCCTGAGGCTGGAGGACTTCGGTGGCGCCGTCCTGCGGTGGCCGGAGGACAAGGGCGAAGACCAGGGCGTGACCGTATGGCATCTGGCCGACAGGGACAGCCAATGGTTCAGCCCCAGCGATTCGTCCTTCATGATCAATTACCGCGTCGACGACCTCGACGAGCTGCTCGAGCAACTGCGCGCGGGCAACGTCGCCATCATCGGCGGCCCGGAATCGCATGAGAACGGAAAATTCGCCTGGGTCATGGATCCGGACGGTAACAAGGTCGAGCTGTGGGAGCCGATGGCCCGGGACGGAAGCAACAAGGGAGCCTGAGCTTCCCATCGGGCCGTTGAGCTGGTTCGATACGCGGCAGGTGTGCTGCCTGGAGGCGTGCGAAGACGTTTGCCGGTAGCCGTGCGGCTCCAGGCGATCTGCGTGGGGTCAGCCGGGCCGAAAAGAGTCCTTCGCGCGCGGAAAAAATGGGCGCACTGCGTCGAATAAGGCTGAGAATGCGGCGGCAGGCATCTGCGCTGCGCGCCAAAGCGGAAAAGGCGAGTCGGACCGGACCGCTAGCGCACGATCGACGCGGCGTCCGTTGGCCGTGCATCCGGCGCCCGGATCGGATTGCCGTCGCCATCCACGACCAACCGCGCCCGTTTGCCTTGGTGGTAGAAGCTCGCGCGATACAGGCCGGCATCGTCGCCGATGCCGAGCTCGCACAGCACGGTGATCTTGCCGTGCTCCATCAACTGCCTGAAATCGGCGAGGGCCAGCCCCAGTTCACCTGCAACGAGCGCGCCGTCGATCTCGACGGCGCGCGATGGATTGAGGTCGATGGCGATGGGCTTGCCCATGCCGATGGCCCCAAGAACCTTACTCGACCGAAATCGTGCCCTTCATGAGCGCGGAGTGACCCGGGAAGCTGCAGAAGAATTCGTACGGGCCGCCATCCTTGATCTTGCTGACCGGGAAGCTCACCGAGGTGGACTGCCCGCCGCCGATCAGGTCGGTGTGGGCGATGACGCGCGCGTCGTCCGCCTTGACGTAGGCAGCGGCTGCGCCGGCGCCCATGCCGTCGGCCGCGACCGCCTGCATGTCGGCCGCCTTGGTGATCACGACGTTGTGGCCCATCGCGGCCACCGGCATCGTCCCGGTGTGCTTCAGGGTGATCTTGAATTCGCTGCACGACGCCGGAACGACGATCGACCCGACGTTGTACTGCATCGCGTCGGTGCCTTCGATCTCGGTGGCGCAGTTGGCGACGACCGCGGCCGGCTTGTCGCTGCCCGGCGCAGTCGCGGCGGGCGCGGCAGCGTCGGCGGGTGCCGTCGTGTCCTCGGGGGCGGTCGGCGCGGTTTCGACCGGGGCGGTTGCTTCCGGCGCGGGCTCGCTGGCGGCAGGCGCGGCCGCAGTGTCGGCCGAGGTGTCAGGTGCCTTGTCGCCGCAGGCGACGAGCGCGAATGCGCAGGCGGTGGCGAGGAGGGCGATGCGGGTGTTCATGGTGGAGTTCCTGGGTGTGTGTTCGCCGCGCATTATTCGCCATCGGGGCGGTCGGTGTCGTGAAATCCGCGTTTTGCGCGCGTGAGAATCGCAATCGCTTGACCGGCGTCAAGCCGGATCCCGGAGGCGGCTTGCATCATGGATTGCCGGCCGATGCCGGGACCATTCTCCCTGAGGAATCCGACATGCAGTTCGAACTGTCCACCTGCCACCACGACACCACCCAGCTTGCGGCCGCGCTGCACGCGCTCGATCCGAATGTGCGTGTCGTGCTCGATGCGGCGCACGGACACCTGGAAGTGATCTCCACCGCCACCGCCGTGCAGGTGCAGGACGTTTTGCGCGACATCGGTTGCGCGGCCCAGCCGCTGGAGCAGGACGTGCATATCAGTGGCGGAAGCACGTGCTGCGGGCAGTGTTCCTGACGTCGCACGCGCGTCGCTTCAGCGTTTCCGCGCGCTGGACCTTCCTTCGACGGTTCGGCGCACTCCAACCTGCACCCGAAAGGCAGATGCTGTCGCAGACCCCGCGTTTCGCTTCGCCGCAGGCAGGTCGACCCGCTCCTGCGTGATGCCGTGTAACGTGGATTTCGCGGAAGGCGAAGGTCCCTGACTTTCGCCGCTCCCGCAGCCGCGATGACGAGCCGGCGTCGGCCGAGTCGTGCATGGCGACCAGAACCGGCTTCACTCGCCCATGGACGGCGTCGAGCGCAGCAGTGCGGCGAACGCATCCGCTGTCATCGGCCGGGCGATCCCGAAGCCCTGGCCTGCGTCGCAGCCGGCCTCGGCCAGCCAGCGCTGGGTGGCGGCGTCCTCGATGCCTTCGGCGGCGACCGTCGCGCCCAGTTCGTGGGCCAGTCCGATGGTCGCGGTGACGATGGCCTGGTCCGAGCGCGAAGTAAGCAACGCGACCACGAACGAACGATCGATCTTCAGCTCGTCGGGGGCAAGTCGCCGCAGGTTCACCAGCGACGAATGCCCGGCGCCGAAGTCGTCCACGGAGATGCGGATGCCGTGCGCGCGCAGGCGCGGCAGGGCCTCGGCGACGCGTTCGGGCTCGCGCATCACGTCGGTCTCGGTGATCTCGAGGATCAACGCGGCGCCGTCGCCCGCACAGGCGTCGATGATCGCGTCCACCAGCTGCGCATCGGCCAGGTCATTGGCCGAAACGTTGACCGACAGGTGCAGCGGCGGCTCGACCCGCGGCCAGTGCCGTCGCTGCGCCAGGCCGCAACGCACCAGGTGCAGGGTCATCGCCGCGATGTCACCCGAACGCTCCGCCACCGGCACGAACGCATCGGGCGCCAGCGGCCCGCGGCGGGGATGGTGCCAACGCACCAGCAGTTCGGCTCCCAGCCAGCGGCCGGTGCGCAGGTCGACCTGCGGCTGGAGCATGAAGCCGAGCCGGTCGGCGGCGATGGCGTCGCGCAGTTGGGACATCAGCGCGTGCTCGTCGCCGACAGCCGCGAATGCGAGCCTGGCCGGCCGCGTTCTCCGCCGCCAGGCGTAGGTGCCGAGGCCAACCGCGAACAGTCCCGCCAGCCCGCCTGCCAGCAGCGGCCAGCGCCGCGGCCGATGCGGGTTGAGGTTGCCGATCCATTCGACGTACAGGTCGTTCTGCACGCCGTCAGCGCGCAGGCGTTCGAGCGACGCGTCGATCCGCGCCACCAGGTCGGCACGCCCACGCCGCGCCGCGAACACGTACTTGCGTTCCAGCAGCGGCGGGCTTAGCGCGATCACGTTGTCGAGCTCGAACTGGTGGATCGCGTAATAGCCGATGCCGACCGGTGCCAGCGCGTAGTCGGCATCGCCGCGCGCCACGGCGACCAGGGTGCCGGACTCGCTGGGAAGTTCGAGCAGCGTCACGCCGTGCGCGGCCTGGGCACGCATCGCCTCGGCGGCCAGGCTGGCGCGCTGCACCGCCACGCGTACATTGGCGAGCCCCTCGATCGATTCCAGCCTTGCCTGCTGACGGGTGCCGAACAGCGCGTGGTGGCGGATCAGGATCGGCTGGGTGAACAGGTAATGCTGTTCGCGTTCGGCCGACCAGAACATTGGCACGAGGTCGATTTCGCCGCGTGCCAGGCGGTCAAGCGCGACTTCCCATTCACCGAGTTCGAAGCGCGGCTCGAGGCCGAGGTCGGCTGCCACCGCGCGCGCCAGCGCGACGTCGAAGCCGTCGGCGCGGCCGTCTTCGTCGAGGAACTGGTAGGGCGGGTAGTGCGCGTCGCCGCCGATCCGCAGCGTGCCCGGCGCGCTGTCTCCCGCGAAGGCAGGCGCGGCCAGCAGCATCGACAGGGACATCGCCAATGCCAGCACCGTGAGCCACCACCGCGGGCGGCGCGGGCGCGCGCCGTGGCGCTGGTCCAGCACCCTCCCCAGGGGCTTCATGGCCTGCCATCCGCTTGGACGAGGACCCTGTTTAGCACGCCAGCGGCAGGGATGCTCGCCGGGCACCGGGCGGAGGCTGTGCTTGATGCCTTTCCGCCAAGCAGGAGCGGCTTCAGCCGCGAGCTCCTCCCGGCAGGTCGAGCCGGAGGTCCGCGCCCATGTCGCTGGACGGCGCTTCTGGCCCTGTGCCCTTCAAGCGCTAGCGCACCACCGGGTAGCCATGCCGCTCCATGATCCCGAGCACCTCGTCGAGCGGGAGCGCCGCGGCTTCGTGGCCATCGCGGCCGGTCATGGTGTCGGCATGGAACAGTGAATTGAGGATCGCCTCTTCGGTAGCCTCGATGGCGGCCATGAACAGCGGCGACATTGCGTCGTTGCGCAGCACGGCGACCTGGCGCAGCGGGCTGTCCGAATCGTGCGCGATGCGCACCCCGGGGTTGGCGGAAAACGCGATCACGTAATCGCCGCTGCCGTTCGACGCGATGCCGCCGGTGCGCGCCAGCCCGAGCATGGCGCGCTTGGCCAGTCGCTCGAGGTTGCGTGCGTCCAGCGGCGCGTCGGTGGCCACCACGATCATGCAGGAGCCGTCGGGCGAATCGTTGAGTTCGTCGCTCAGGTAGTGCTTGCCCAGGGTCTTGCCGATCGGCACGCCGTCCACGCTCAGCACGCCACCGAAGTTGGTCTGGACCAGCACTCCCACGGTGTGGCCGCCCAGCGTGGCAGGGAGCTTCCGCGACGCGGTGCCGATGCCGCCCTTGAAGCCGAACGCCATGGTGCCGGTCCCGGCGCCGACGTTGCCCTGGTGGACTTTGCCGCCGGCCGCCGAGCGGATCGCCTCCAGCACGTCGGCGCGGGTGACGTGGCGGCCGCGGATGTCATTGAGGTAGCTGTCGTTGGTTTCGCCGACCACGGGATTGACCGACTGAACGTCGGCGTTTTCGGGGAACGAGAAGGCGTGGTCGATCAGCGCGTCGGCGGCAACCGGCACACCCAGCGTGTTGGTCAGCACGATCGGCGTTTCGATGTTGCCCAGTTCCTGGACCTGCGTGGACCCGGCCAGCTTGCCGAAGCCATTGCCCACGTACACCGCGGCCGGCACCTTGTGCCGGAACAGGTTCCCCGCATGCGGCAGTACGACGGTAACCCCGGTGCGCACGCTGTCGCCGCGGACCAGCGTCTTTTGCCCCACCTCGACGCCAGGCACGTCGGTGATCGCGTTCCATTGTCCCGGCTGCAGCACGCCAGTCGCGATGCCGTGGTCGCGCAGGTTCCTGTGCTGCGCGTCCGCGGGCACGCAGGCGCACAGCAGGAGGGTGACGGCGAGCAGGCGAGGGAACATGCGGTGGCTCCGTGGCGGCGTGGTCGCTCCGCGATGGCGGAGACGGTGGTGGGCGCGCGCGTTGGCAGCGTCGCGCGCCCGGGGTCAGTTCTCCAGCAGCGGCTTGCGCGGCAGCCGCTCGTCGCGCATGGCGGCGTGGTACGCGAAGGACGCGACGATGGCCGCCGCCTGCTTCAGGTCTTCGGGTTCGATGTGGTCCCAGGTGTCCAGGTTGCTGTGGTGGACGTTGCTGAAATAGTCCAGCCGGTCCTGGATGAACTGGAAGCCCGGCAAGCCCACGCGATCGAACGAGACGTGGTCGGTGCTGCCGGTATTGCGGCTGGCCACGGTGGTGGCGCCCACGTCGTGGAACGGCGCGAGCCACGCCTCGAAGATCGGCATCGCCGCCAGGTTCTCCTGCGCATGGATGCCGCGGAAGCGCCCCGAACCGTTGTCCATGTTGAAGTAAGCCGAGAAGCGGTCGTAGTCGCGGGTTTTCTGCAGGGCGCCGGTGGATTCGCGCAGCGATGCCGGCAACGCCTTCTGCGCCGGATCCGTGGGCTCGGGATAGGCAGCGAAATGCCGGGCCACGTAGGCCTGGGACCCGATCAGGCCCTGTTCCTCGCCGCTCCACAGCGCCACGCGGATCGTGCGATGGGGCCTGGCGCCCACTGCCTTGAGGATGCGCATGGCTTCCATCATCACCGCCACGCCCGCGGCGTTGTCGGCCGCGCCGGTGCCCGCGTGCCAGGAATCCATGTGCGCGCCCAGCATCACGATTTCGCCGGCCTTGGCGCCGTGGCCCGGGATCTCGGCCAGGGTGTTGTAGCCGGGCTGGTCGGCCTCGTCGGTGAAACGCGCCTGCACGTCCACCCGCAGGCGCACCGGCTGCTTGCGCTCGACCGCGCGCACCAGCGGGTTGTAGTGCTCGGCGGCCATCGCCAGCTCCGGCACGCCGATCGGTTCGCCCGCTTTGCGCGAACCGCCACCGCCGACGCGGATGATGCCGTTGTCCCAGCCGCTGATGCTCAGCGCGGCCAGCGCGCCCTCGGCGGCGAAGAAAGCGTTGGTGGCCTTGGCCAGCGCCCTGCGCTCGCCGAACTCCTTGATTCGCTTCGCACGGTCCTTCGTCTGGTCCTTGGGCACGGCGAAGGTCTGCAGTTCGGCCAGGCCGGTGTCGTCGTGGCGTTCCGAATCGGGCTCGCTGCCGCGCTTGTATTCGCGCGCCTCGTCCAGCAGCAGGATCTTGCCGGCCAGCTTGCCTTTGTACTGGTCGAGGTCGCCTATCGCCTTGATCGTCACCCGCATCGCCTCGCCCTCGACCGGGCCAGGCGTGCCGGGCGTCCACGCCTTGGGCAGCGCGTGCAGCGGCAGCGCGCGCGGGCTGAGCATCTCCACGCTGGCGTTGCTGAATTCCCAGCCGCGGCCGAAGTCGTCGAAGGCCTCGTCGTGGACGTTGGCCAGGCCCCATTCGGTGAACTTGCCGCGGGTCCAGGCGTTGGCCCTGGCCATCTGCGGGGAGTTGGTCAGGCGCGGACCGATGGTTTCGGTGAGCTGGCTGAAGGTTTCCATCACCTGTGAACGATGGAAGGCCTCCTGGCGGATGCGGTTGACCATGTCCAGGTCCACCGGCTCCGCGGCCGCGGCCATGCCGCTGATCCCCATGCACACCAGCAACAGGCAGCGCTTGATCACCGTGTCCCCCTCGGATGGTCGCTCGACGCGAAGCCACCGAGTGTAGCGAGCCGCTTCGCCGAACTCACCGCCTTGTGTCTGGTAGCGGCTTTGCTGTGTGCAGGAATGCCGGGCGCGACGCCGCGCGGCGGCGCGGCGATAATGACTTCCTCTGTCCTGCACAACCGCGGAGAACGACACCATGACGACAGCCGGCCTTGAACCGATCGGGACGCCGCGTCAGCCGTGGGGCGACGCGGAAAGGGCGCAGTGGCGGGCGCGCCAGGTCCGCAGGCGCAGCCATGTGCAGGACGTGGCCGGCGCGATCGAGGCGCTGCGCGAGCGCTTCGACGTGGAGCAGTACGGCGAACTGGACTACGCGCCCGATGGCCGCTATCCGCTGCTCGCGGTCCGCAGCCGGAACTGGGACGACGCGCTGCCCTGCATGCTGGTGACAGGTGGGGTGCACGGCTACGAAACCAGCGGCGTGCGCGGCGCGCTGCAGTTCCTCGATGCGCATGCCGCGCGCTATGCGGGGCGCGCGAACCTGCTGGTCGTGCCCTGCGTGAGCCCGTGGGCCTACGAGCGCGTCCAGCGCTGGAACCCCGAAGCGCTCGATCCCAACCGCTCGTTCCGCGACGGCAGCCGGGCAGGGGAGTCGGCGGCGCTGATGCAGCTGGTCGCGCCGCTGCGCGGGCGCTTCCTGATGCACATCGACCTGCACGAAACCACCGACAGCGACGAGTCCGAGTTCCGGCCGGCACTGGCCGCGCGCGACGGCAAGGCGTTCGAGCCCGGCGGCATCCCCGACGGCTTCTACCTCGTCGACGACAGCGCCAATCCGCAGCCTGCGTTCCAGCAGGCGATCATCGATGCGGTAGCGCAGGTGACGCACATCGCGCCGGCCGATGCCGATGGCACGATCATCGGCTCGCCGGTTGTCGCGCCGGGCGTGATCGAATACGCGCTCGGTCCGCTGGCGCTGTGCGCGGGGATCACCGGCGCCCGTTTCACGACCACCACCGAGGTCTATCCCGACAGCCCGCGGGCAACGCCGGAGCAGTGCGATGCCGCGCAGGTGGCGGCGGTATGCGCGGCGATCGATTTCGCGCTGGAGCATGCCGGGGACGCGCGCGGGCCGGCGTGAGTCGGCCAGGCTGGAGGCGTGCGGACCGCGCGCCTCCGGGTCGCCGCGAGGGGCGGCATGCGGGTCGTGCAGGACGTCGGGCCGATGCCAAGGCGCCGAGTGACCCGCCAACAAATGCGGGGAGCGGCGAGCCGACGGCTTCCAAGTTCGTACGATCATTGAACGCCTGCGTGAATCCGCAGCAGGCGTGAGTAGTGCTGGGTCGCGCGTCAGCCTGCCGCCGCGGCCTTCGTGTTCGTATCGGCGGCCGCGGTCTTGCGCTTGGCGCCGGCCTTGGGGGCGTCGGCCTTGGCGGGGCTCGCGTCGTCCTTGGTCGTCGCGGCCTTGCGCGAGGTGGTGACATTCACGTGCATCCGCAGCGGCGTGGTGCCCAGCACTTCGACGCGGCCACCCTGTTTGCGGAAGGCCTGGAGATCGTCGGCGATGGTTTCGCTGGTCATGCTGCGGCTCTGATCCTTCGCCTTGCTCTGGCGGGCGAACAGGTGCGAGGTGCTGGTGGGGGCGATGACAGCTTTGTCGGGCTTGCTGGGCATGGTGTCTCCTTTGTGGTGTTCGCCATGGCGAGCGCGTGCGCTTGCGGGCGGTGTGCGACGGCGGCCTGGGCTGCCGTCACGGCCATGGCTCCTCGCCCAGCGGCGCAACACACACGCTATGAAGCCCCGCAGGGGCGCGGTGGCGTCGGGTAGAGCGAGGAGTGGATGTATCTTACGCAAACACCAATGAACAGGATGTTATTTTCGCCGAAATGCGGTGAAATTCTGCGATTTAGCGCCTTTCCGCGAATCTGGGCCGTCACCGATGACGAGCGCTGGCGCCTTGCGATGCCCACGAGCGCATTCAGGGATCCGCGGGCTCGGCGTAGCCGGATCCGCGTTGCGCTCGGGGGACACAGGCTCGGTGGCCGGCTGTCCCAAATGCGCGACCATGGTGAGGGTCGACCGGAGCCGGGCGCCCGTATCGCGGGCCTCCGCAGGTCGCCTGAAACCGGGTCGTCCGACAGCTGCCGCCATTTGGCTCGACCCTTGGCCGCAGCGCATTGCCCGGTACGCGAAGCGATGCGCTCTGCCGGCCTCGCGGACCGCGCTACTTTTCGAGCGCGTCCAGGGCCTGCAGCGATTCGGCCACGTGCCGGTTGGGGTTGAGCTCCGAATAGGCGTGCACGATCTCGCCCGAGGGCGCGATCACGTACGAAGTGCGGTTCGACCACCCCGGCTTCTGCTGCAGCACTGCGTCATACCGCGCCGCGATCTTCGCGCCTTCGTCCGCGGCCACCGGGAACTTGCCGCCGCAGTGTTCGGTTTCCTTTGAGAAATCGGCCAGCTGGTCGACGTTGCCGGCCGTGACGCCGATCACCGTAGCCCGGTGGGCCCGGAACTTTTCGATCGCCTGCGAGAACAGGGCTGCTTCGAGGTTGCAGCCGGGCGTGTGGGCGGCAGGGAAGAAATAGACCACGACCGGCCCCTTGGCCAGCGCTTCGGCGAGCTTGAAGGTGAAGGGCTCGCCGGCGAGATAGGCCGGCGTGGTGAAGTCGGGGGCCTGCGTGCCGGGCTTGAGCGCGGCAAAGGCGGGCGCGGCGGCCAGCGCAATGGCGCCGGCGAGGGCGAGCACGGCGAGGGTGGCGAATTTCAGGGGATTCATGGCTGCTCCTGTTGGCGCGGGTTTTATACACCCGCGGCCGTTACCCAAGGGTTGTACGAGGCGCGGGGCCGGCGTATTCGCGGCCGCCCAGACGCGCCGCGCCGCGATCGCGAGCGTTCTTGACCGGCGTCAGCGCCCCGCCAGGCGCGTCGGCCTAGGGTGCGGACTCCATATCCGGGGAGGCTGGGGCATGTCATTCGATGTCGTGGTGGTGGGTGCGGGTCCGGCGGGTCTGTGTTTCGCGCGTTCACTGGCCGGCAGCGGCCTGCGCGTCGCCCTGGTCGAACGGCAGGAGGAGGCTCTGCTGGCCGACCCGGCCGACGACGGGCGCGAAATCGCGGTGACGCACCGCTCGCGACAGCTGTTGCAGCGGCTCGGAATATGGGATCGCATCGACGCGCGCGACATTGGCACGCTGCGCGAGGCGCTGGTGCTCGATGGGGCCAGCCGCGACGGCCTGATCTTCAGCCCGGCGCTGGCGGGCGCGCAGCAGCTGGGCTGGCTGCTGTCCAACCATGCGATCCGCCGCGCGGCCTTCGCCGAAGTGGCCGCGCTGCCGGACGTCTGCCTGTTCGCCGGCGCGCGGGTGGCGTCGGTGCGCATGGAGGCCGCGGGCGCGGTCATCTCGCTGGACGGCGGCGAGACCCTGCGCGCGCAGCTGGTGGTCGCCGCCGACAGCCGCTTCTCGGAAACGCGCCGCGCCGCCGGCATCGGCGCGAACATGCATGACTTCGGCAAGACCATGCTGGTGCTGCGCATGCGGCACGAGGCCGCCCACGCGCAGACCGCGTGGGAATGGTTCGCGGCGGGCCAGACGCTCGCGCTGCTGCCGCTGCACGATCCCCACACATCCTCGGTGGTGCTGACGCTGCCGCCGCGCCGGATGCAGGCGCTGCTGGCGCAGGACGATGCGGCGCTGGGCCTGGACATGGCCAAGCGGTTCATGAACCGCCTGGGTGCAATGGAAGTGGCCGGGCCGCGCTGTGCCTACCCGCTGGTGGGGGTATACGCGCATCGCTTCGCCGCCGAGCGGTTCGCGCTGGTCGGCGATGCCGCGGTCGGCATGCATCCGGTGACCGCGCACGGCTTCAATTTCGGGCTGCTCGGGCAGGACGCCCTGGCGAGCGGCCTGCGATCCGCTCTGGCGCGGGGCGCGCCGATCTGGAGCCCGGCGCTGTTGCGCAGCTACGAGCGCCGCCACCGTGCGGCGACGCTGCCGCTGTACGTGGCGACCCAGCTGCTGGCGGGGCTGTACACCGACGACCGCCTGCCGGCGCGCGCGCTTCGCAAGCTGGCGCTGAGCGCCGGCGCGCACGTGCCGCCACTGCGGCGCATGGTGGTGGAAGGGTTGACCGCCGCCAACGACGACAGGCGACAGGCGCGGAAACGCGCGGGACGCTAGCGCCGCCGGAGCACGCCGCCGGACGCGACGACGGCCGGCCGCGAGCGGCCGGAGCGGATCCACGCGCGGGGCGGCGCGGCGCCGCTAGGAGTCATGAGAACGGCGCCAGAGCGGCGCCGGGTTCATTCGGAAGCCGGTAGCCCGGGCGAATCGCCGGTTTTCGCGGTCTGGGCCGCCTCGCGCGCTTCGCGCTTGCGTGCGTCCTTCTCGTCCTGCTTCTTCTTCTTGGCGATTTCGCGCTGTCGCTTCTCGAACGAATAGTTGGGCTTGGCCAATGGATTGCCTCGTTGCGGGGTGGGGCCATTGTACGGGTAGCCGGGAAATCGCTCCGGCGCCACTGGCAAGGCCGGTGGTTCCTAGCCGCCCAAGCCGGACGCGCGGCACGCCGCCGCTTGATCCCGACGTGTGGCCCGACTCGAGGCGCTTGTTCAGCGTTGCCTAGGGCAGCCCCCAATTGCGTCGCGCCTGGATCG
Organism: Luteimonas notoginsengisoli; assembly: GCF_042648885.1. Taxonomy (NCBI): domain Bacteria; kingdom Pseudomonadati; phylum Pseudomonadota; class Gammaproteobacteria; order Lysobacterales; family Lysobacteraceae; genus Luteimonas; species Luteimonas notoginsengisoli. The sequence goes on from NZ_JBHRYF010000001.1 coordinate 973,350, forward strand.
CCGGCAAGGTCGACCGAGCCTGACTCCAGGCCGGCCGTCATGGCCGTCGACACGAGGAACGGAAAGCAATGGTCGTGATGATGCGCGATGGCGGGGGCTCGGTCCCGCAACAGCCGACGGTTCCACCGCCGCCACCAACGCCTGCCAACCTCGGCCGGGCCGACGCGCAGGCCGCCAATGCTTCGGTCGCCGCGATGACGCCGCAGCAGCAGGCGCAGCTGACGGGCGATGTCCAGGCCCTGCCGGTGGCCGAGCGCAACGAGCTCATCAACCAGCTCGCCACGGTGCTGGAGCCGGCGCAGCTGCGGCAGCTCGAGCCGGTGTTCGGCAGCGACGTCGTGCGCGAAGCGGTGGAGACGCGTGCCGGCGTGGTGGTGCGCGAGGAGTACGCGGCGCTGACCGGGTCCGGCGCGCCGTCGTCGAGGCCCGCGCAGCGATCCGGGCTGGACGACGGCGAACAGGCATCGCGGGCGCAGGAAGACTACGCGGACAACGTCGCCAACTCGGGCATCCTCGCAACGCTGCAGCTGTCCGACCTGATGCTCGAACATGCCGGCGACCCCGCCTACCTGTCCGAACTGGTGCGGTTGGCGAAGGATGACGGCACCCTGGGCGCGGTGGTCGATGCGCCCTATGGCGGGCTCTACCAGAAGGAAGGCGACACCTACACCTGGGATACGCCTGGCAACGATGGCGACGCGCGGCGCGAGGTCTTCGCCACCGCGATCGCCACGGCCATCGATCGCGGTGCGATCAGCGAAACCGACCTGCGCGCCCTGGCCGTGGACAGCGGAGGCTGGCAGGACGTGGCCGGGCGCATCGACGTGGCGCAGGTGGGCGCGACGGACACGACGCGGGCCACCGCCACCTCGCTCGACGACCTGCTCGGTGCGCAGGACGGCGCGCAGGAGGACGTTGACCGCCTCGACGAAGACCTGGGTGGTCTGCTTGCGCAGGCCGGGCCGATGACGCCGGAGCAGCAGGCGGCGTTCATCGAGGCGTTCCGCAACGATCCCGAACACAAGCCGACTTACGACACGCTGATCGAAAGCAGCCAGGCGCTGTCGGACTACATGTCGACGCATCGCAACGAGGTGCTCGACGCGGCCGTCCGCGATCCGGCGGTCGCAGGCCAGGTCAACGAGGCCATCGCCACCCTGGCCCGCAACGGCCACGGCGTCGAGGCGATGACGCTGCTGGCGCAGATCCAGCGGGTCCCCGATTCGGCGCTGGCCGGCGTGTTCGCCGGCTTCGACCTGTCCGGCGAGGTGCTGACCGACGCCGCTTCGTCGGCGATGTCCGAACTGCTGGCCGCCAACGACGGCAGCGTGAGCCAGGCACAGGCGCAGTTCACTACCCTGATGTCCGCGTTCGGGCAGGGCGTCCCGGCGTGGGGCGGCTACAAGGACTTCAGCGACGGGCAGAAGCTGCTCAACGATCTGGCCGGCGGCAACTACAGCGCGCTCGATCGCTACAAGCTGCAGTGGGACAGCTCGAGCCCGCTCTTCCGCGCCTTCGCCGCGGCGGGCGTGGTCGCCGGCGCGGTGTCGGCGGCCAATGCCGGCAACAGCGAGGAATACCTGCTTGCGATCGGCGGGCTGGCGCAGTCGGGCGAGAACGGCGCGCGGCTGCTGGCCGGTGCAATGGACGCGCTTGCCGAAAGCGGCCGCCTGGCGCAGTACTCGGGTACGTTCGCCGGTGCCGCCGGTTTCGCCGCGCGTCTGGCGCCTGCGCTGGGCCTGATCGCCAGCAGCGCTTCACTGGTCAACAGCATCCAGGAAGCATCCGACGGCAACGTCGGCTACGCCATCGCCGCGTTCGGCGACGTGCTCGGCGTGCTCGGCAGCGCGCTGGAGTTCACGCCGGTGGCGCCGGCCGGTTTCATCGTGTCGGGCATCGGCGCGATCATTTCCGGCGTCGGCTCGTTCGTCGGCGAACTCATCAACGGCAACGAACGCCGCGAGCAGATCGAGGGATACCTGGTCGAGGCCGGGGTGGATCCGCAGATCGCCGACGAGATGGCCAGCCGCGGTTCGGACCTGTTCGACATGGCCGAAACCCTGGACATGTCGGCCGAGGACATCCAGGCGCTGCTGGTGGCGCATCCCGAGGTCGCGCTGTCGGCCGGGCACGTGGGCATCATCACCCGCGCCGCCGAGGCCTGCGGCCTGCAGGGCAGCGAGGTGTTGGGCTTCGTCGACAAGTTGGCCGGCGACAACGCCGATTTCGCGTGGGACCTGTTCGGGATCGTCTCGGCCCTGCCCACGTCCGACACGCAGGCGCAGGCGTTCCTGCGCAGCTACATCGAGAACAACTACGACTCCGCCATCGAATACGCGCAGGCGCAGTCGCCGGAGCTGTTCGGCGCGGCCGCGGAGGAACGCGAGGCCGCGGTGCGCGACTACGAGAGCGACGGGTTCACGCCGAGCTACGCGCTCGCGCTGGGCAATCGCCTGATCGACAACACAGACCCGGCGTATCGCGCCGAGATGATCGGCCGGCTGGCCGCGGACGGCCGGCTGGAGGTGTTCGCGGAGGAACTCGGACCGTACGGCGGGGACTGGGCGGAGGCGTCGCGCGCGGCCATTTCCGACGCGGTCGCGGCCGGGACGATCACGCAGGAACAGGCGGACGCGGCGCTCGGGCATTTCTGATGCGCGGCGGGTGAGGGTGGCGCCGCCGCGCGGCGGGGAGCCGTCGCGATCAGTCGCGATCGGGCGCGCCGAGCGGGAACAGGCTCCGGTAAGGCCGTGCTTCGTCGACCGCGCGCGCAAACGAGGGGCGTGCCAGCAGCCGCTTGCGGTAGGCGATCACGTTGCCGAACGCCGCGTCGATGCGATGCGTCCAGTCGGCATAAAACAGAAACGGTGCGGCGCCGCAGTCGGCAAGGCTGAAGCGGTCGCCCGCCGCCCACTCGCGGCCCGCCATCACGCGGTCGAGCCAGCGGTAGGCGATGTCGAGCATCGCCCTCGCGTCCTCCACGCCGCGGATATCGCGCTCGGCCTCAGGCCGCAGGCTGTCGAACACGATCTTCTGCTGCGGGGTGGACACGTAGTTGTCGAAGAAGCGATCCATGGCCCGCACGTCGAGCGCGGCGCGCGGATCCTGCGGAACCAGGGTCACCGGCCCCGGATGGTGCAGGCCGAGGTGCTCGATGATGATGCTGGCCTCGGGGATGCTCCGGCCAGCATCGACCAGCACGGGGAATTTCCGCAGCGGCCACAGCGCGGCGAACTCGGCCAGCACCTGCGGGTGCTCCGCGGACAGCAGGCGGCATTCGAAGGGCGTGTCGTTTTCGTAGAGGGCCACCAGAACTTTCTGGCAGTAGGAGGAGAAGGGGTGGGCGTAGAGCCGCAGGGGCTGGGCGCTTTGGGTCATGGCGTGGCTCCGGTTGCGACGGCGCGGGCAGCGCCGCCTCTCGATCCATCGACGAACCGAAAGCGCGGGAATCGACATCGATACTGGCAACATCGGCGTCCGCACGCTCGGCGAATGCGGGCCTCTGGCGGCATCGCGGATGTCGCGGCAGGCGTGAGCATGGACGGAAGGCCGCGACCGGTCGCGCGCACGGTCGTCGTTTAACCGTCAACCAACGCCATCGCGTGCACCATCGGATTGCATCACAGGGGCAAGAGATGACCTATCGGCTCTACTACTGGCCCGGCATCCAGGGGCGCGGCGAGTTCGTCCGCCTGCTGCTGGAGGAAGCCGGCGCGGCATACATCGACGTCGGCAACGACGAGGAAGCGGGCGGGCTGGAAGCGGTGCAGGCGCTGCTGGCCGCGCCCGATGCGGTACATCCGCCGTTCGCGCCGCCGGTGCTGGTCAGTGGCAAGGTCGTGGTGGCGCAGGTGGCCGCGATCCTGCAGTTCCTCGGCCCGCGGCTCGGCCTGGTGGCCTGCGACGCCAACGCCGCGCTGTGGACGCACCAGCTGCAGCTGACCATCGCCGACATCGTCGCCGAGGCGCACGACACGCACCATCCGGTGGATGGCGGCGACTGGTACCGCAACCAGAAGCCGGAGGCGCTGCGGCGCGCGCGGGCGTTCCGCGAGGCGCGGATGCCGAAATTCCTGGGCTGGTTCGAGCAGGTGCTGGCGCGCAACCCCAAAGGACCGGAGCATCTGGTCGGCGCCCGGCTGTCGTACGCGGACCTGTCGCTGTTCCAGCTGGTGGAAGGGCTGCGTTACGCCTTTCCGAGGGCGATGGGCGGACTGGAGCGCGACATTCCCGGCGTCATCGCGCTGGCCCAGCGCGTCGCCGCGCGGCCGAAGGTGTCTGCCTACCTCGCTTCACCGCGACGCCTGCCGTTCAACGAGGAAGGAATCTTCCGCCACTATCCGGAGCTTGATGGCTGAGTGCCGGGGTCAGCGCGCCGCTTCGCACGTGCCGTCGCGCACCGGGGCCGTGGCAGACGGGTCGGCGCCATCGTCGCGGATCGGCGTGGCCACGCGGTTACGGCCCGCGTCCTTGGCGTTGTAGAGCGCGGTGTCGGCCGCGACCATCCAGCGGCGCAGCGACATGCCGGCGCTTGCCGTGGCGACGCCCAGGCTTACTGTGCAGTGCAGGCCGGGCGCGGCGACGAACGACAGTGCGCCGACCTGGCGGCGGATCGATTCGGCGATCGCCAGCGCCCGCGGCTCGTCGACTTCCAGCGCCAGCGCGAATTCATCGCCGCCGTAGCGCACGGCGTGGCCGTGGTCGCCGATGCAGTCGCGCAGCACGGCGGCGACCCCGCGCAGCACGTCGTCGCCCACGGCATGCCCGCGCCCGTCGTTGGCGGCCTTGAAACTGTCGATGTCGACCATGACAAGCGTGGCCGGGCCGAGCCCCGTGTGCCGCCGCTCCAGCACGCGCTGCGCGTGTTCTTCCCATTGGCGGCGGTTGTCGAGCCCCGTCAGCGGATCGGTGCGGCTGAGTTCGTCCAGGCGCTGGTTCTGGTAATGCACGCGACGCACGAGGCGATAGCCGTTGAGGCTGACCGCGACCGTGTGGATGAGCAGGATCGGCATGCAGGCGATGATCACCGGCATGCTGGTCGCCGGTGCGAACGCGAATCCGGTCAGCACGCCGCCGAGCACGATGGCCCCGAGCATCCCCGGCAGCGACCTCAGCCACAGGCCGCGGATGCCGGTATTGATCTTGTCGACCACGGCGAGCGTCGCGATCAGCGCGCTGGGCAGCAGGTTGAAGTGCATCAGCGGCACCCACAGGCCGGCGATGGCGGAATCGATCAGCAGGTTCTGGCGCTCGGTGCGGTCCGGATCGCGGCTGCGCCACGAACGCCACAGCGCCAGCTGCGGCCACAGCAGGCCGGTGAACAGCAGCAGGACCCACGAAGCGATGCTGTCCTGCTGCTGCGCGAGCACGACGCCGACCGGCAGCGACGACAGCGCCATGCCGAGGATGCGGAAGGGATACACCGTGCGATACAGCGGCTGGCGGGGCCGGCGAAGGCTGCGTGGCGCACTGCTGTGGTCTTGTGGATTCCCGCTGGCCCGCGTCATGCAGGTCACGCCCCGAATTGCAGTCCGGCCATCATAGCCATGCGACGGCTCCGCTGCCGGGCGCCCGGCCGGGAATATTTCCTGTGCTGGCAAGCCGGCTGACGGACGGACACGCACGGGATCGGTCGGGGACTTGACCCGGATCAGCGACGCCACGCGCGGGCTTCCGCACGATAGGGAGCATCACCGGAGGCCTTCCATGGAATTCCATGTCCAGTTGAATGCGGCGCGCCCCGACCTCGACAGGTTCGACGACGCCATCCGCGACGTCGACCCCGCCGCGGTGTTCGACGTCGATGCGAGCGGAGCGGTGCTGCGCGTGGCCGCGGCGGTGCAGGCCTCGGAGCTGGTCGCGCTGCTGGCGCAAGCCGGGTATCCGGTCGCCGCCGCGCAGGTCAGGCAGCTGCCGTCGATCTGCTGCGGGGGTTGCAGCGGCTGAGGGCCATCGCGACGGGCTCCGCTTCCGTCGAGGGCTACTGCGTGGGCACGATCGGCGGTGCAGGGGGCGCAGCGCTGGCGGGGAGGCGCCCCAGATCGAGGCCGCCGCTGTCGCGGTGCAGCCGTCGCAGCCGTTCGCCGAGCAGGGTGACGTTCGCTTCGATCGCGGCCAGCCTGGCCTGCTGTTGCGTGGGCAGCAGTGAGCGCGCTTCGCTACGCAGGCGTTGGTCGTGTTCGCGCAGCTGCTCCGCCCGGCGCACAGCTTGCGTTGCCAGCGTTTCGCGCTCCGCGCGCTGCGGCAGTCCGTAGCCGTCGGACAGCAGCTGCGCCGGATGGCTGAACACCCCTTCGAGCGCCAATATCGCGCGCAGCCGTGCGCGCGCCGCGTCGCCAGCTTCATTTCCGTTCCGGTCGCGATCGCCTGTCGCGTGGCGTCCCAGCAGGCGCTTGAGCGCGTCGCGCGCCCGCAGTTCCTCGCGGCGCTGCGCGGCCTGTTCCAGCAGCAGCAGCGCGGCGCTCGTGCGCAGGTCACCGCGCTCGAGCCAGGGCGCGCGGTCGGCGGGGGGCAGGTCGAGCCAGCCCTCGACGCTGGGCTGGGGCAGTCGCAGTGCACCCCGGGCGACGTCGAACATCGCCTGGTAGTGCGCGTTGGCCGAGGCGAAGCGATAGCCCAGGCGCAGGGCGGCGTCCGGATCGTCCAGGACCGACGCATCGGCGACGCCGGCGCGCTCGAGTCGTCGCAGCAGGCTGGTCGGGGTGATGCTGGAAAGAGGCTGCGCGGCAAGCCGCGGGATGCCGTCGTGCAGCAGTTTCCAGGTCTCCACCGCGCAATTGTTGGTGAGGAAGTAGTAGCGGCCGTCGTAGCTCCAGTGCACGCGCGCGGCGCGTTCGAGCAATGCGGCGATCTCGTCCTCGCTCAACCGCAGGGGAATCGACTGCAGGCCGCGCAGCTGCACCTTCGTGTATTCGTCCACCACCTGCTGCAGCGGCAGCAAGAACAGCCGCGACGGATACGAGCCGGTCAGGCCACGCCAGCTCGACACCTGCACGTCGTCCACGAAGGCGCGGAACGAGAGCACCCGATGGTAATGCAGGTCGAGCCGGCACTCCGGTCCGCGCGGTCGCTCCGGGGCGCACACCACCAGGCGCAGCATGCCGTGGCCCCAGCGGCTCATCGCCTCGTCGTTGCCTTCGGCCAGCAGGTAGTCGACCGCGTAAACGCGTGCTGGGTCGAGTTCGAGCAGCGGCTTCTGGCCCGCGTCGGCATCCGGCTGCAGGTAGGGCAGGCCGGCTGCGCAATCGGCGTGTGGCGGGGCGTCGCCGAAACGGTCGGCGAAGTAGCGGTACAGCGCCGGCCGGCGACAGGCATAGGCCGGGTCGAGCACGAAATACTCCAGGTTCACCGCGACGAATTCGGCGGGGCTTTCGAGCTCATATCGGTCCGGGCTGCGGTCGGTGAATGCATTGCGCGAGGTGCGCAGCCCGAGCCGCAGCGGGGCGACTTGCCAACCCGCCAGGTCGAGCAGTCGCGGATCGCGCGACATACGCCCAGCCGGCGAACGGTCGAGGAAGTGCGCGAGCTCGTGGACGACGGCCGCCAGCGCCGCGCGGGTCGCCGGATCGTCGCCGGCGGCATCGGCGGGCCGCGCCATCCAGTCGTCGAGCAGGGCGCGGCGCAGCAGCAACCGGTCGCCGCGCGCGCGACCGTGGACGGCAGGCGGAAGGTCCTGGCGCCATTCGACCGGGATGCGGCGGTCGACCGCTTCGATCCAGGCGCGAGGCAGGCGCCCCAACGCGCCATCGATCACCTGCCGCGAGGCGATTGCCTGCTCCGGCGACAGCGCGTCGTCCTGGAGGTCGAGCCGCAGGGAAGCCTGCGACGGCAGTGCGCAGGCAAGCAGGCTGGCTGCCCACCAGCGCAGCGGGGGCCGGCGTTGCCGGGTCCGCGGTCGCGATGCGCTTGGATGGGTTGCGAGGATTCGGACAGCAAGCGCCGGCGGCGCCATGGCTTACCGGGCCAGGATGGCCTGCGCGAGTTCCATGTCGCTGGCCTGGCGCGCCGCGGCGCTGTCTTCGCGCAGGTGCTGCATCGCCGCTTCAAGCACTACGCCGCGGATGCGACCGTCGCTGGCAACGAAGCCTGCCGCATCGTCGCGCGCCTGGAGCACGATCTTGTCGTCGCCGGACGAACTGCCGGAAGAGCCGGAAGACCCCGCCGACGAAGCCCCGGCCGAGCTGCCGGCGAAGCTGCCCGCCACGGCCGGCGCGATGGAAAACGCCGCCAGGGCGCAGAGCAGGAGCAGTCGGTTCATGGTTCGGAATCCCGGAATAGGCGCGGGAATAGTACCGGCCCTGCGCAGCCCGTGCACGATCGACGGGAGCTTGAAATCGTTCATCGCCGCTTCGATATGGTGGAACTCCCCTCGAATGGGCATGCAGGAGGCGACATGGCAACCGGTTGGGCAGGCGACGGCGCAGTGCAGGACCAGATCGATGCCACCGTCAAGGACGCGATCAAGCGGGTGCGCAGCCAGCTGTCGCAGGGGCCGGGGCTGAGCCACTGCGAGGAATGCGATGCGGCCATTCCGGAGGCGCGGCGCAAGGCCGTGCCCGGCGTGCGTCTGTGCGTGGCTTGCCAGGAGGCGCGTGACGCCGAAAACAGCGCCGCCGCCAGCGGCTACAACCGTCGCGGCAGCAAGGACAGCCAGCTGCGCTGAAGCGCTGCGGCACGATCGATCCTGGAGCAGGCATGCCGCCGCTGTCGCCACCGATCAATGCAGACCCGCGCCCCATCGCGCCGGAGAAACCCTTCCCCTGCGATTGCTGCGAAAGCGGCTGCGATCGCTGCGTGTTCGAGATCTATGCCGAGGAGATGGCCGGATACGAGCAGCGGCTGGCCGCTTGGCGGGAACGCAACCCGGGGGTCGATCCGAAATAGGTGCGAAGGGTGTTGTCATCGCGTCGACGATCTCGCCGGGCAAATCGCACGGCCGCTGTCATTGGTGTCGCGAACCTGGGTATCACAGCGTGCGGGTCGGGTTTTATTCAAAGCCCGCAAGGCCGGCCGCGCCTCACCCCGCAGCGGGCTCGTCCACCTTCTTGAGCACACGGGTCACGCCCAGCACTTCCACGTGGCCTCCGGCCTTCTCGAAATCCGCCAGGTCGGCGGAGATCCGGTCGCTGGTCAGGCGCTTCTGCATGTTGCCGTCCGCGGCGTCGCGTGGGGTGCGGCGGATGCGCGCCTTGGGATCTTGCTTGGGGGTGGCCATGCCGAATGCCTGCTCCGGTAGAGATGCGCGCTGGATGCGCCATGTGGAAACGCGTCGTGGTTCCGCTGCCGAAGGGCGCGCTCGACCGCTCGATCCTGCGCGCGGCTGCGTTACCGAGGTGTTATTCGTCCCGAAGCGTGAGCGGGATTCCACGCAGCATCTGGTCGCGGTAATTGGCGCGTTCGTCGCGGCAGTAGGGGCTGCCCATGGCGAACTTGCGGCAGATGGCCGGACGCTGTTCGTAGATCGAGCAGCACATGCGGCCGTGGTCGACGGCGACGCACCAGCCTTCTTCGTCGCGCGCCATTACTTCCAGTCCATGCGACGTATGCGTGGTGAGGTGGCGCGGGATGCTGTCTTCCGGCATCACCACCACCGTCAGGCGGCAGCAGACCGCATCGCAGCTGGTGCACGACACCGACGGGTCGACGCTTTCCGCGTAGGCATCTTCGGAGACGAGCGGGAACGCGGTCACGTTGCGCTCCGCGCGTGGGCAGCGGCGGTCCGCGAGTAGCTGAGCAGTCGTCCGCGGTACGGCGGCAAGTCGTCGGCGTTCATCCGGCAACGCTGTTCGGCAAGCACATAGCCCTGCGTCGTCAGCGCGCGCGTGAACGGTGCGCTGTTGCCGCGTCCCGGGTCGGTGATCAACACCTCTGACACGCTGTGCGCGTGCCGCGGCAGCAGCGCCGAGAGACGCACGGCGTGGTCGCGTTCGTAGAGGATGTCGCTGCCGATGATCAGGTCGAAGCGGCCGAGGGTTTCGTTCGGCGTATCCCAGCGCAGCGTGCGGTAGGGCACTGCGGGCATATCGTTCAGCGCGGCATTGTAGGACAGGAACGCTTCGGCCAGCGGATGGTAGTCGCTGGCGACGACGTCCGCGCCGCGATGCCGCAGTACCAGGCTGGCAAGTCCCAGCCCGCAGCCCAGTTCCAAGACGCGTTTGCCCGCGACATCGTGCGTGGCCATCGCTTCGGCCAGCAGCCGGCCGGCGGGCCAGACGTGGCCAAACAGGCTCCATTGGGCCGACGAGATGCCGAGCCTTTGGGCGTTGTGGTCGGGATCGGCGAACTGCTGGAGGTCCACGAGCGACCGGATGCGGTAGTCGTGGTCGCCGAGACGGAGGGTGCGGATATGGGTGTCATAGCCCGGCATGGGCGCTCCCGGACAAGCGTCATCCCCGCAAGGGGATGCGGACGCGGAGAAAGGAGCGAGACGGCGACGGGAATCGGTCGGGCGCAGCGCGCGAAACAACCTGGAACCGCAACCATGCTACCCCATCGGCCTGAAGGCGGCTTGACCGCTGCGTGCAGCGTGCGATGAGAGCTGCGCATCGCGAGGTGAATGCGCGACAGCTGGGCACGCGATGAACACGCATCGTGCGCAGCTTTCGCTGGCGGCGTTGCTGCCGCTCTCTGCGATCACGCCCGGCATCGCCGCTTGCGCGGGCTTTGCCTCGCTCGCCTAAGATGGAGTGACAGCGCCCATTCCCCGCAGCCATGCCGCACGCGACTCCCCTGGTCCTCCCCGAGACCCAGCTAGCCGAACTGGCGACCGCGTACGCCACGCCGCCGCGGGCGTACCACGACTTCGGCCACGTGCGCGAAGTGCTCCGCCACCATGCCGATGTCGCCTCAGGTCCGGGCTGGGCGCAGCCGGAGGAAACCCGCCTGGCCGTGCTCTACCACGACGCGATCTACGAAGCGGGTCGCAGCGACAATGAAACGCGCTCGGCGGAGATGGCCGTTGCCGCGATCGCGCGCTGGCTGCCCGCGGCCGGCATCGACGCCGCACGCGTCGCCGAGCTGATCGAGCTCACCGCCCGACATGGCGAGCTCGTTCCCGAAGCCTTCGGGAGCGGCGCCATCGCCGCTGACACCCGCCATTTCCTCGACTGCGACATGGCGATCCTCGGCGCCGAACCCGACGTGTTCGACGCCTACGATCGCGCCATCGCCGCGGAGTACCGCGGCAAGGTGCCGTCGTGGCTGTTCCGGCTCAACCGCCGTCGTTTCCTCAAGTCCGTGCTCGGCAAGCCGCGGATCTATCTCAGCGCGTACTTCCACGAACGCTACGACGCGCGGGCACGCGCCAACCTTCGTCGCGCCGTCAACGAGAAGCGCTGACGATGCTCGGCGAACCCGACGTCGACTTGCACACGTCGCGCCTGCACCTGCGCGCCCTTTCGTCGTCCGATGAGCTGTTGTATTGCGGCCTCTACACCGATCCGCATGTGATGCGCCACGTCGCCGCACCGTTGTCGCCCGAGGCCGCAAAACGCGCATTCAGCGCCGTGCTGGAGCAACTCGCTGCCGATCCGCCCAAGGCGCGCTACTGGGTCTTGGGTTCGCATGAGGGGCTGGGCGACCTGGGCCTGATGGCCTGGGTGCCGGATCCGGGCGACGCGGGGTCGGCTGAGGTTGGCGTGGTGCTGGCAGCGCCTGCCGCGTGCCGGGGCTATGCCGCCGAAGCCATCGCCGCGCTGGCCAACGCGGTCTTCTCCTGGCCTGCCGCGCGCCGGCTGTGGACACGCCACGCCCGCGACAACGGGCCTGCGGTCGGCCTGATGCGAAAACTCGGCTTCCTGCCCCTGGTCGCCGATGGCCCGTCGTCGGAACTGCGCTGGCACCTGGAGCGGGACGCGTGGCTGGATCGGTGCGCGCCGGCTTTTGCATCCCACCCGGGCAACTGCTAGATTCCAGCCGGTTACCGGGGGACGGTATGGCGGCAGGGAAGGGAAGCTTGTCCTGCGTGGGCGTGGGCATGATGCTCGGCGCCCATATCGGCCCGCGCGCGCGCGCCACCATCGAGCAGGCCGACGTCGTGTTCGGCGCGGTCTCCGATCCGCTGGTCGAACTGTGGCTGCAGCAGATGCACGGCGACGTGCGCAGCCTGCAGCCGTATTACGCGGAAGGGAAATCCAGGCACGACACCTATCGCGAGATGATCGAGGCGATGCTGGCCGAGGTGCGTGCCGGCCGGCAGGTCTGTGGCGCGTTCTACGGTCATCCCGGGGTGTTTGCGCGCGTGCCGCACAAGGCCATCGCGCAGGCGCGCGCCGAGGGATTCGAGGCGCACATGGAGCCCGGGGTGTCTGCCGAGGACTGCCTGTACGCGGATCTGGGGATCGATCCGGGCGATGTCGGCTGCCAGCACTACGAGGCCAGCCAGTTCCTCTTCTATCGTCGCCGCGTCGACCCGTCCGCGTACCTGGTGCTCTGGCAGGTGGGCGTGGTGGGCGATCGCACGGTGACGCGCTTCAACACCGGGCCGGCCTACCGCCGGCTGCTGGTCGAGCGCCTTGCCGAGGACTATCCCGCCGGACACGTCGTGACCCTCTATGAGGCCGCGACGGTGGCGATTGCTGCACCACGGATGGAACAACTGCCGCTGTCGCGACTGGCAGAGGCCGACTTGCGCATGCAAACCACGATGGTGGTCCCGCCGGCCGTCGCACTGCGGCGGGACGAAGCGATGATGGAGAAGATCCGCCGCCTGGACGATGGAGTCCAGGCCCGGGTCGAACGCGCCCGGACAGGAGAAGAAGATGCTGCATCCGATGACCACGTCGACACGCCGCGGGGTGATGCCGCCATCCCGCCGCACCTGCCATCCCGCGCGGCAGCCGACCGGCATGCCGGAGACCATTCGATCGCTTGAGCAGTTGGGCCGGGCCCCGGTCCTCCTGCGGATCCCGGGGGAGAGGGCCCAGGCTTCCGGCGCTGCTGCACCGGCGTCCCCGGCGCTTGTGCGTGAGGTGGAGGCGTTGCGCCATTCCGAAGGCGCGCCTGGACCGATGCGTTGCCTGATCGCCACGCCCGATTGATCCGTTTCGCCAAGCGTTCCACCACCACGAGGGGAAAGATCCATGACCGAAGCAATCAGCTTTCTGGAGAAGCTGGGTTCGAATCCGGCACTCGTTCGCCCGGGATTCGCCGCCCAGGAGGATGCGCTGGACGCGCTGGCTTGCCGGAAACAGCAGCGCGCGCTGCTCGATCGGGACGTGCAGGCGTTGACCGTGCTCCTGGAAGGTCGCGCCAGCATGGCCATGGCGATCGCAACGCCGGACAACGGCGATGAACCGCAGCAAGCGCCGGAGCGCCATGGCGACGAGCCTGCGGAACCCGAAGAGTTCCCACCGGAAAGAAACAGGCCCGACTAGGTCCTGGCTGGAGGACGCATGTTCGCATCCAGATGCTGCGCGGTACTGGTGATGCTCCTGCTTGGCCTGTCGACGGCCAATGCAGCGCAGCGGACCGACTTCGCCCAGGCCTTGCGGGAAGCCGATGCGATCCGGACGTCCGATGCCGCGCGATTCAGCGCGCTGGTCCTCGAACTGAAGACTGTCGAAGAAGAAGCCACCCCCGCGCAGCGCCAGTACCTGCAGCTGCTGGAAGCGTATCGATTGCTCGCACGCGGCCAAGTCTCTGACAGCGTGGGCGTGCTCGACAAGCTCCTGGGCAGCAAGGACATGGAGATTGCCCTGCGCGTGCGGGCTAGCGCTCTGCTCGTCAATACGTATGCGCTGTCGCGCGACTTCACTGCCGGCCTGAAGCAGATCGATCGCACCACGGCCCTGCTCGACCAGGTGAAGGACAAGGCGATCCGCCACCAGGCGATGATCGCGGCCGCGATCCTCTACAACCAGGTCGGGCAGTTCGGCCTGGGGATGCGGAATGCGGAAGCCGTCCAGGAGGACGAACCGGGCAGTCGTTTCCTCTGCATGGCGGCGCAGCTCAAGACGGAAGCCTCCCTGGGGCTGGACAAGACGCTTCCCGACGAGGACTACAACAAGGCCATCCACCTGTGCGAGTCGATCGGCGAACCGATCATGGCCAACCTCACGCGGAGCTACCTGGCCAAGAAGTGGTTTTCCGAAGGCAAGCCAAACGCCGCGATCGAACTGCTGGAAGAGCACCTGGGCGAAGTCGAGGCCACCCGCTATCCCTACCTGATCGGGGAATTCAATTCCCTGATCGCCAAGTTCCGCCTGGCTGGCGGCGACCTGGCCCTGGCCGAGCGCCACGCGCATGCCGCGATCAAGCAGGGCATCGGGTTTCCCAGCACCAAGCCGCTGGTCACCGCTTACCGGGTGCTCTATTCGATTGCCGAAATCCAGGAGAAGCCCTACGACGCGCTGATGTACTACAAGCGCTACGCCGAGGCCGACAAGATCTACCTGGACGAGGTCAAGGCCCGGGAAATGGCCTACCAGCTGGTGCAGCACGAGACGCAGGCGCAGGCCCAGGAAATCGAACTGCTCAACAAGCAGAACGAGGTGCTGCAGTTGCAGCAGCGCGTGAACGAGCAGAAGGCCCAGTCCTCGCGCTTGCTGATCCTGCTCCTGGTCGTGCTGGTCGGTTCGATCAGCTACTGGGCGTTCAAGACCAAGCGCGTGCAGATGTCGCTCAAGCGGATGGCCGAGACCGATGCGCTGACCAGCATCTGCAATCGCCACCATTTCAACCAGCAGTCCACGCACACGCTGGCGCATGCGGCGCGCCAGGGCGAGGATGTCGCGCTGGTGATGTTCGACCTCGACCACTTCAAGTCGATCAACGACCGCTTCGGGCACGATACCGGCGACTGGGTGCTGAAGCGCGTCTCCGAACACTGCCTGGCGTTCTGCCGGCGGGTGGACCACCTGGGACGGATCGGCGGCGAGGAATTCGCGATCCTGCTGTCCGGCTGCGACCTGCGCGGGGCCAAACGCGTCGCCGACGACTGCCGCGTGCGCATCGCGAGCATCGACACCCAGCCCAGCGGCCACAGTTTCCTCATCACCGCCAGTTTCGGCGTGACTGCGTCCTCGTTGTCCGGTTACGACCTGGCCAAGCTGCTCTCGCACGCCGACAAGGCGCTGTACCGCTCCAAGCGCGAGGGCCGGAACCGGGTGTCGACCTTCGATGGCGACGTGCAGCCCTGGACGCAGCTGCAGGTGGTGGCGGCGGGTGATCCGACGGCACACGGAATGGCGACGCCCGAGGTGGCGTCGGATCGACCCTTTCGAAACCTGATCTCCTGATCCCTCCGCGCTGCGATCCTGCCGTCGTCGCGCCCGCCTCGCGGGCGGTGCCGGCGCTATAGAATGGCGCATGGCCAAATTGCTCCTGAACCTGCGCCACGTGTCCGACGACGAGGCAGCGGACGTGCGCGCATTCCTCGAGGCGAATGCGATCGCCTTCTACGAGACCCAACCCAGCCGCTGGGGGATTTCGAACGGCGGCATCTGGGTGGAAGACAACGGCCAGATCGCCGAGGCCAAGCGGCTGATGGCCGATTACCAGAAGCAGCGCCAGGCCCGTGTCCGTGCCGAGCGCGAGCAGGCGGTGCGCGATGGCAGCGCCGAGACCTTCGCCGACATCGTCCGCGAACAGCCGCTGCGGGTGCTGCTGACGTTGCTGGCGATCGTGTTCCTGCTGGCGCTGGTCGCCCTGCCGGTCTGGCTGCTGCACCATTGAGCGGCGCACGGCAAGCCGGGGCTCGCCCGGGTGGGCACCTACTCCATGCGCTGACATAGTCCACGGCCGCATCGCCCGGCAGCGCCGGCGCTGCGCAGCGACGACAGTTGCGATCGGTCGCCGTGGCGGCCCCGTCGCTCCCGCGGTAGTGGCGAAACGAGCCGGCTAACGCCGGATGAACATTCCATGCTTAAGATGACGGGTCTTTTGCCGTCGTGTTCCGGGGATCGAGATCCATGCGTTGTTCCAGTTCCGGTAGCCGCCTTGCGCTGCCATTGTTCGCGGCGGCCGCGCTCCTGCTCGCGGGCTGCTCGCGCAGCGAGCCCGCGTCCACGCCCACCGTCCAGCCGGAGGCGAACACCGCGCCGGCGCCGCCGGCGATCCCGCAGCACGATCCGGCCAGCGCGCCGGTCGAACGCGCGGCTCCGCCGACCCTGCAGGCGGTCGCGCTGGGCGAGTTCGCGGCCAGCAATCCCGCGGCGGAATCGGCCACCGGCACGTTGACCATCGCCGATGGCGAAATCGTCGGCTCGAATGGCGCCAAGTTCACCACCGAGCGCGTGGCCCTGGTCAACGGCGACGACCAGTACACCGCCGGCGCGCGCTTCGCCGACGCGATGATGATCGAGCCGCGCCAGCAGGTGGAGCTGCGTCACGTGGTCGAGGAAACGCCGCCCACCGACGCATCCGGCAACGCCTTCTGCGGCACGCTCAAGACCGGCCACCTGGCGATCGCCAAGGTCATGGACGGCGATGTGGAACAGGTGAAAGTGCTGGCGTTGAGCGGGCAGGGGTTGCCGGCGGCATCGGCGACCGACGTCTCCGCCTGCGCGATGGCGGAATACCGCTCCTTGCCGAAGCAATGACGAAGTGCGCCGGCGCGTGCCGGCGCTTCGCACCGTGACTGCGAATCGCGTGGACGGCCTGGCGGCCAGCCGCCTGCAGCTTCCCGCCGGCCCCTGGGCGACGTTGATCGATGGCCTGTGCGCGCGCTTTCCGGCGGTATCGCGCGAGCAGTGGCATACGCGCTTCGAGCGCGGTCACGTGCAGGACCGCGAAGGCAACCCGCTGCAGCCGATGCAGCCATATCGCGTCGGCCTGGAAGTTCGCTACTTCCGTGAAGTGGTGGACGAAGCGCCGATCCCGTTCCGCGAAGCGGTGCTGCACGCCGACGACGATCTCTGGGTGGTCGACAAGCCGCACTTCCTGCCGGTGGTGCCGGCCGGGCGCCATGTGGCCGAAACGCTGCTGGCGCGCCTGCGGATCGCGTCGGGCAATGCCGACCTGGTGCCGCTGCACCGCATCGACCGCGCTACCGCGGGGCTGGTGCTGTTCTCGGCGCGTCGCGAAACGCGGGCGCGCTACCAGGCGCTGTTCCGCGATCGCGCGATCGGCAAGGTGTACGAAGCGCTGGCACCGGGGCTGCCGGCGCTCGCGTTCCCTGTCATCCGCCGATCGCGGCTCGTGCCTGGCGAGCCCTTCTTCCGCATGCGCGAAGCCGACGGTGAGGCGAACAGCGAGACGCGCGTCGACGTCATCGCGCGCGGCGGCGACCACTGGCGGTACCGGCTGCAGCCCGTGACCGGCAGGAAGCACCAGTTGCGGGTGCACATGGCCGCGCTGGGGGCGCCGATCGCCAATGACACGGTCTATCCGGACCTGGGGATGAACGTCGATCCGCTCGACTATTCGCGTCCGCTGAAACTGCTGGCGCGCCAGCTGTCGTTCGTCGACCCGTTGACCGGACTGCGGCGCGAATTCACCAGCGGGCTTGAGCTCTGAGGCACGGCGCAGGCGATGCATCGCCGTGCACATCGCCGCGAGGCGCTGTCACGTCGTGGCGATTCGCGTGCCCCGCGCAAGCCACGCCACCGCGCCTGCTCCCGCGCGCTTGCCGCTGGCGAAGCAGGCGGTGAGCAAATAGCCGCCGGTCGGCGCTTCCCAGTCGAGCATTTCACCGGCGCAGAACGTGCCCTCCGGCACCGCATGGGCGCGCGGCGCCAGCATCAGCGCGTCATCGAGCGCTTCGAGCCGCACCCCGCCGGCGCTGCTGATCGCCTCGGCGATCGGGCGGGGCGCAGCCAGGACCAGCGGCAATCGCTTGATCGTGGCCGCCAGCGTCGCGGGCTCTTCCATCGCATCGCGGTCGAGCACTTCGCGCAGGAGGCCCGATTTCACGCCGGACAATCCGGCCTGGCGCCGGATGTGTTCAGCGAGGCTGCGGCCGAGCCTTGGCCTGGACAGGGCATCGCGCAGCCGCGCCTGGCCGCGGCCGGGCGCCAGGTCGAGATGGAGCAGGGCGTGGCCGTCGCGCGCGATGGCGTCGCGCAGGTCGGCCGACAGCGCATAGACCAGGCTGCCTTCAATGCCGGTCTGCGTCACCACGCACTCGCCCTGCCGCGTGTGCTCCTGGCCGGCCGCATCGTGCCAATGGGCGATCACCGGCTTCAGCGGCGCGCCGGCATGGCGCTGGGCGAAATGCTCGCTCCAGCCGCTGTCGAAGCCGCAGTTGGCCGGGCGCAGCGGCGCCACATCCACGCCGCGATCGCGCAGCACCTCCTGCCACGCGCCATCCGAGCCGAGCTGTGGCCAGCTGCCGCCGCCGAGCGCGAGCACGCTGGCCCCCGCGTGCATGGTGCGCTCGCCTTCGGGTGTGGCGAAGCGCAGCGCGCCGCGGTCATCCCAGCCCAGCCAGCGATGCTGGACGTGGAAGCGTACGCCCTGGTCGCGCAGGTGGCGCACCCAGCCGCGGAGCAGCGGCGCGGCCTTCAGGTCGGACGGGAACACCCGCCCCGAACTTCCGACGAAGGTCTCCACCCCAAGTCCACGTGCCCATGCACGCACGGCGTCGGCATCGAAGTCGCGCAGCCAGGCCGCGACCTCGCGTTCGCGCTCGCGGTAGCGATGCGCAAACATCGGCATCGGCTCGGAATGGGTGAGGTTGAGCCCGCCCTTGCCGGCAATCAGCACCTTGCGGCCGACCGAGCCCTTGGCGTCGAACAGGTCGACTTCCACCCCGGAGGCCCGCGCGACCTCGGCGGCCATCAGTCCGGCCGGGCCGCCGCCGACCACGGCAAGCGTGCTCACGCGACTTCCCCCGCCGCATGGCCCGACGCCCACGCCCACTGGAAGTTGTAGCCGCCGAGCCAGCCGGTGACGTCGACCACTTCGCCGATGAAGTACAGCCCGGGCACCAGCCTGGACGCCATCGAGCTGGACGACAGCTCGCGCGTGTCGACGCCGCCCAGGGTAACCTCGGCGGTGCGATACCCCTCGGTGCCGCTGGCCGTGATCGGCCAGTGGTGCAGCTGGGCGGCGACGTCGCGCAGCTCGGGATCGTTGTACTGGCGCATCGGGCGATTGGAAAACCACGCCTCGCACAGGCGCTGGGCAAATCGCTTCGGGAGCTGCTCGGACAGTACGGTCTTGAGCTCCGCGGCCGGTCGCGACGCGCGCTGCTCGCGCAGGAAGGCCTCGGCGTCCAGCGATGGCAGCAGGTCCAGGCGCAATGCGTCGCCGGGCTGCCAGTACGAGGACACCTGCAGGATCGACGGCCCGCTCAGGCCACGGTGGGTGATCAGCATGAAGTTGCGGAACGACTGGCCGTTGCTCGTCGCCTCGATCGGCAGCGATACGCCGCTGAGGTCCTGCAGGCGCTCGGAATGAACGCCGCTGAGCGTGAGTGGCACCAGCCCGGCGCGCGTGGGCAGTACCGTGTGACCGAACTGCCGCGCCAACTGGTAGCCAGAACCGCTGGCGCCCATGCTCGGAATCGAAAGCCCGCCGCTGGCCACCACCAGCGACGCCGCGGTGAACGGTCCGCGCGCGGTGCGCAGGGCGAATCCGCCTCCGTCCTGGGCGCGCACGTCCTCGATGCTGCAGCCCGCTTCGATGCGCACCCCGGCCGCCTCGCATTCGTCGAGCAACATGCGCACGATCTGCTTCGAGGACCCGTCGCACAACAGCTGGCCAAGCTCCTTCTCGTGGTAGGCGATGCCGTGGCGCTCGACCATGGCGATGAAATCCGCGGGCGTGTAGCGCGCCAGCGCCGACTTGCAGTAATGCGGATTGGCGGACAGGAAATTCGCCGGCGTGGCGCCCGTATTGGTGAAGTTGCAGCGTCCGCCGCCGGACATCAGGATCTTCTTGCCGACCTTGTTGGCGTGCTCGACCACCAGCACCCGCCGCCCGCGGCGCCCGGCGGTGGAGGCGCACATCAGCCCGGCCGCGCCTGCGCCGATCACGACGACGTCGAAGGCTTCCGCCATCGCGTTCAGTGCGCGCGCGCGGCGGGCGCCATGCGCACGCTGGATTCCACGGTCAGCGCGACGCCTTCGCCGTAAAGCTCGAACTGGCCGTCCTGCACCATGCACTGCAGGCGCATCGTGCGGTTGGCGAGCGCGCCCAGCGCCGCGACCGTGGCGCTGCCGATGTCGAGCACGGTGAGGTTGCCGATGCGGGCCAGCGCGCCGCGGTGCTTGTCCCACCAGATGTCCGAGCCGCGTCCGCCGTAGTTGACCACCACCACCTCGCGTGCGCGGCCGCAGGCCTTGCGGATGCGCGCCTCGTCGGGCTGGCCGAGGTCGATCCACAGGTCGATCTCGCCGCTGAGCGACCTGCGCCACAGGTCCGGTTCGTCGTCGCTGGACAGGCCGCGGCCGAATTCGAGCGCATCGTCGGCGTACAGCGCGAACGCCAGCAGCCGCACCATCAGGCGCTCCTCGGTTTCGGAAGGATGCTGGGCCAGGGTCAGCGCATGGGTGGCGTAGTAGTGCCGGTCCATGTCGCTGATCTGCAGTTCGGCCTTGTAGATGGTGGATTTGAGTGCCATGCGACCCGTGCGAGGCGATTGCCGGCGCCTAGTGTAGGCGTCCGCCGCCGCGGGCGTTGGCGGGGAGACGCGCTCCGCTCGCTGCGGGCGTGCGTGGAGGTTCGGGACCACGGCCGCGCATTCCGTAGAATGCGGCCATGCTCACCAACATCGCCGCCTATCACTTTGTCGCCATCGAAGAGCCGGAAGCGCTCGCCGCCCGCCTGCGGGCGTGGGCCGAAGCCGGCGCCCTGCTCGGCACCGTGCTGGTGGCGGGCGAGGGCATCAACCTGTTCCTCGCCGGGCCGCCGGCCGGCATCGAGGGGTTCCTGGCGCAGGTGCGCGCCGACCCGCGCTTCGCCGAACTGCAGGTGAAATACAGCCGCAGCGTCGCGCAGCCGTTCGCGCGGCTGAAGGTGAAGGTGAAGCAGGAAATCATCAGCTTTCGCCGCGACGACGCCTCGCCGCTGCGCGGACGTGCGCCCGCGGTGCAGCCCGCCGATCTCGCACGCTGGATCGCGCAGGGCCACGACGACGACGGCCGACGGCTGTTGCTGCTCGACACGCGCAACCGCGAAGAGGTGGGGCATGGCACGTTCGCCGGTGCGCTGGCATTGCCGATCGACAACTTCACCGAGTTGCCCGATGCGCTCGCGCCGCATCGCGAAACACTCGCCGACGCCACCGTGGTGAGCTTCTGCACCGGCGGCATCCGCTGCGAGAAGGCCGCGCTGTGGATGCAGGCCGAAGGCATGGACAACGTGCTGCAGCTCGACGGCGGGATCCTGGGCTATTTCGAGCAGGTCGGCGGCCGGGGCTTCGATGGCCGCTGCTTCGTGTTCGACGCGCGTATCGCGCTCGATCCGGCGCTGCAGCCGCTGGTCGACGTCGGCATCGAGGAGGCGGCATGAGCTGGCTTGCGCTGCTGCTGGTGCCGCTGGCGCTGTACCTGGCCTACAAGCTGGTCAGCGTGGCGCTGAAGCTGGCCCTGGCGGTGGCGGTGCTGGTTGCCGTCTACTGGTGGGCTGCCCCGTACATGGGCTGGCCCACGGTGCCGGACCTGTTCCACGTCTTCGGCCCGGATCTCGAGGGCCGCCGCATCGAAGAGCTGGCTGATCCCGCACGGCTGGCCAAGGAGGCGACCGGCAAGGTCGTCGAGGGCGTGGTGGACGAGGTCGTCGCGCGCAGCGGGGGCGAGCGAGCCGCATCCGGGGAGCCGCCGGCGGCCGAGCCGGAATTGCCCGCGCCGTCGACGGCGGAGCCGGCAATGCCTCCTGCGCAGGAATCGTCGACGGAGGATGCCGGCACGCCGGACAGGCCCTGATCTCGACTCGTCAATCCGACGCGTCCTGCAGGGATCGCCATTCCCAAGCGCCGGTGAGGTGGCGGGGTGAGCTACTCGAGGCGGCGGGGAATCAACGCGGCGGTCGCTTCGGTCCCGGGCGGCGCGCGGCCTGCGGTTTGGCGCGTGGCTTGCCCGCGAACGGGCGCTTGCCGTGCGGCGGCGGGGCCCCGGTGTCCGCGGCGTCGGCGCGGCGCATCTTCAGCGACTGGCCGGAGACGTAGACGCGCTTGAGGTGTTCGAGCAGCTCGCGCGGCATGCCTTCGGGCAGGTCGACCAGGCTGTAGTCGTCGCGGATGTCGATGCGGCCGATGTAGCGGCTTTCCAGGTCCGCCTCGTTGGCGATCGCGCCGACGATGTTGCCCGGCTGCACGCCGTGGACATGTCCCACTTCGATGCGGAAGGTCTCCATCGGGAAATCGTCGCCGCCGCGCGACGGGCGCGGCGCGGGTTCGCGGCGCGGTGCGTCGTCGTCGAAGAACGCCGCTTCGGCGGCATTCGCGGGCGGGCGGGGCGCATGGGTGTCCTGCACGTGGCGTTCCCCTTCGTGGATGCGTGCGGGGCCCGCATTGGGCGGCTGCCCTTGCGCGTCGTTGCCGCGGAAGCCGGAAGCACCTTCCGAGGGCCGACCATCCGCAGGCCGCCGCGCCGGATGCGCGGACGTTGCCGGGTTCGCGTTCGACCAGCCCTCGGCCTGTCGAGAGTCGCGGGGATGGCGCTGGGGCGCGCGATCCTCGCGATGCCGCGGCGCACGATTGTCGCGATGGTGCGCGCGGTCCGCGGGGCGGTCCCCGCGTTCGTGCCCGCGCTCGTGCCCGCGTTGCGCGGGGGCCTCCCACCGCGGCCTGTCCGGCGGCGCCTGCAGCAGCAGCGGCGTCTTGCCCTGCACCAGCTGCGCCAGCGCAGCGGCGATCTCCACCGCCGGCACGTTGTGCTCGCGTTCGTAGCGCTCGACCAGCTCGCGGAACAGGGGCAGGTCGCTGCTCTCCAGGGCGACGTCGATCCGGTCGAGGAACTTGGCGACCCGCTGTTCGTTGACCGCCTCCACGCTGGGCAGCGCCATCTGCTCGATCGGCTGCCGGGTGGCGCGCTCGATCGCGCGCAGCATGCCGCGCTCGCGCGGGGCAACGAACAGGATCGCCTCGCCGCTGCGTCCGGCGCGGCCGGTGCGGCCGATGCGATGGACGTAGCTCTCGGTGTCGTAGGGGATGTCGTAGTTGAGGACGTGGCTGACCCGGTCCACGTCGAGGCCGCGCGCCGCCACGTCGGTGGCCACCAGGACGTCGAGCTGGCCGTCCTTGAGCCGCTGGATGGTGCGCTCGCGGATCTTCTGATCGACATCGCCGTTGATCGCGGCTGCCGACAGCCCGCGCGCGGCGAGTTTTTCCGCCAGTTCCTCGGTCCCGAGCTTGGTGCGGGCGAACACGATCATCGCGTCGAAGGGCTCGGCCTCGAGGATGCGCGTGAGCGCGTCCAGCTTGTTGACCCCGCTGACCATCCAGTAGCGCTGGCGGATGTTGCGCGCGGTGGACGTCGCCGACTTGATCGCGATCTCCACCGGGTCCTTGAGGTAGGTCTGGGCGATGCGCTTGATCTGCACCGGCATCGTGGCCGAGAACAGCGCCACCTGGCGGGTCTCGGGGGTCTTCTTCAGCACCGTCTCGACGTCGTCGATGAAGCCCATGCGCAGCATCTCGTCGGCTTCGTCCAGCACCAGGCAACGCAGCTCCGACAGGTCCAGCGAGCCGCGGCTGAGATGGTCGATCACCCGGCCCGGCGTGCCGACGACGACGTGCACGCCGCGGCGCAGCGCGCTCAGCTGCGGGCCGTAGCCCTGGCCGCCATAGATCGGCAGGACCGAGAACCCCGGAATGTGCGCGGCGTACTTCTGGAACGCTTCGGCAACCTGGATCGCCAGCTCGCGGGTCGGCGCCAGGACCAGGGCCTGCGGCTTGCCGGCCTGCGCAACGGCCTGGGCCAGGATCGGCAGCGCGAACGCCGCGGTCTTGCCGGTGCCGGTCTGGGCCTGGCCGAGCACGTCGCGCCCGGCCAGCAGCGGCGGGATGGTGGCGGCCTGGATCGGCGAGGGCGACTCATAGCCAACCGCCGAGAGCGCCTGCAGCAGCGTGTCGGGCAGGCCCAGGTCGGTGAATTTGGGGCCCGGGGCGGGCGTGGCGTCGGCGCTGGTCATGGGAGTCTCGGGGTTCGATGCTGTGGGGACGCGCCGGCGGGCCCGGCTCCAGAGGGAGCAGGCGAGCGGGAAGGCGGTCGAAGGAGGACGCGGGGCGTTCGGGATCGACGCGCCTGCCGGCGCAGGCGCAAGTGTGCAGTTTAACTGGACAAGGGCTCGTCAACGGCCGACCGCCTGCTGCGGGGCCCGCCAACGAGCGCCGCAGCCGCGCCCCGTTGGCGTATCGACCGTCGCCACACGCTTTTGCGACCGGCCTCGATCGCAGGAGCGCCGCGGGGGCAGGGTGGGGCGTTGACGGGTCCCGGCACGCGACCGAATAAGCTGATGGCATGACCCTGCCTGCGCTGCGCTTCGACAACGCCTTCCTGCGAGAACTTCCGGGTGACTCCGACGCGGGACCGGGCGTGCGCCAGGTCCACGGCGCGCTGTGGTCGCGGGTGGATCCGGAACCGGTCGCCGCGCCCCGGCTGCTGGCGTATTCGCGCAACATGGCGCAGCGGCTGGGTTTCGGGGTCGCGGACCTGGCTTCTTCGGACTTCGCGTCGGTGTTCGGCGGCAATGCGCTGTTGCCGGGCATGGCGCCGTACGCGTCCAACTATGGCGGCCACCAGTTCGGGCACTGGGCCGGGCAGCTGGGCGACGGCCGCGCGATCACGCTGGGCGAAGTGCTCGATGCCGACGGCGCGCGCCACGAGCTGCAGCTCAAGGGCGCCGGCCCGACGCCGTATTCGCGCCGCGCGGACGGTCGCGCGGTGCTGCGCTCTTCGATCCGAGAATTCCTCTGCAGCGAGGCGATGCACCACCTCGGCGTACCGACCACGCGCGCGCTGTCGCTGGTGGTGACTGGCGACCAGGTGGTGCGGGACATGTTCTACGACGGCCATCCGCGCGCGGAGCAGGGCGCCGTGGTGTGCCGGGTCGCGCCGTCGTTCCTGCGCTTTGGCAGCTTCGAGCTGCCGGCTTCGCGCGGCGACGCGGGGCTGTTGCGGCAGCTGGCGGAGTTCTGCGTGTGGCGTGATTTCCCCGAGCTGCTGCCCGGACCGTCCGGCGCCCCGCTCGCCGAGATGCGTGCAGTCGGGGCATTCACCGAAACGCTGTTCGGCGACTGGTTCGCGCGGGTCTGCGAGCGGACCGCGGCGACGGTGGCGCACTGGATGCGCGTGGGGTTCGTCCACGGCGTGCTCAACACCGACAACATGTCGATCCTGGGCCTGACCATCGATTACGGCCCCTACGGCTGGATCGACGCCTACGACCCCGAATGGACCCCCAACACCACCGATGCCCAGGGCCGGCGCTACCGCTTCGGCTGGCAGCCGCAGGTGGCCCACTGGAACCTGGCGCGGCTGGCGCAGGCACTGTCGCCGCTGTTTGCAGGTTCGGAGCGCCTGCAGGATGGGCTGGACCTGTACGCGGCCGCCTACGCGCACCACGAGCGCGACAACACCGCGCGCAAGCTGGGCCTGGCCGAATGCCGCGACGCGGATGTCGATCTGATGCGCGCGCTGCAGGCGCTGATGCAGGACGTGGAGATCGACATGACGCTGTGGTTCCGTGCGCTGGCCGACGTCGATGCGGATGCGCCGTCGCTCGCCCCCATGGACAGCGCCTTCTACGACGCGGCGAAGCGGGAGGCCTCCGAAGCTGCGCTCACGGACTGGCTGCTGCGCTATGCCGCGCGGCTGCGCGACGACCCGCTTTCGCCACAGGCAAGGCGCGAGCGCATGCACGCCGCAAACCCGCGATACGTGCTGCGCAACTACCTGGCGCAGCAGGCGATCGACCGGGCGGAGCAGGGCGATGCCGGCGGCGTTGTCGAACTGCTCGAGGTCATGCAGCGGCCCTACGACGACCAGCCCGGCCGCGAGGCTTTCGCACGGAAGCGCCCGGACTGGGCGCGCGACCGTGCCGGCTGTTCAATGCTGTCGTGCAGTTCGTAGCCGGAATACCTGCGAGGCGTTGGCCGATCATGGGCCGTGATGGGTTGCCCAGCGCTCCAGCCCAGGCGATCAGCTCTTCTCCTGCTTGCGGGAGAAGGTCTCCCTGGGAACGGGCGATGCCGCGCCAGCCCAGCCAAGCAGCGCGGGGCGGAGCGTTGAAGGCGTTTCGGCGCGTGCAACTGTTGGCCGGGCTTCGCAACGGCTGGCTGACGCTCTTCCGGGAAAGACAGCAAAGGCAGCTCACTTCGTTCGCGCCCTCATCCGCCTTCGGCACCTTCTCCCGGAGGCGGGAGAAGGCCTGCCTCAGGCAGCTGCCGTCGACGCTTTTACCGAGCACTTCCCCAACATCAATCCCCAATCCGAAAGAAAGCCGGCTCAATGGCCGGCTTTCTTTTCCTTCTTCGCCGCGCGCTTTTCCTTCAGCGTCTTCTCCGGCTTCTTCTTGTCTTCCTTCTTCTTGTCCAGGCTCTTGGCCATGGCGATCTCCGCTGGTGGGTGGTCGACGCCGGGCAAATGTACGCCGCCGCGCGCCGCTAGCATAGGGCTTGGCGGCGCTGGCCATTACACTATGCGCATGCCCCTGATCTCCCTGAATGCCGTCGATTACAGCGTCGGCGGCCCCCTGTTGCTTGAACACGTCGACCTGGCCATCGAAGCCGGCGAGCGAATTGCCCTGATCGGTCGCAACGGCGCCGGCAAGTCCACCCTGCTGCGCCTGCTCGACGGTGAAATCAAACCCGACGATGGCGAAGTCCGCCGCGAGGGCGGGGTGCGCGTGGCGCGCCTGGAACAGGAGGTGCCCGCCGGCGCGGAAGGCAGCGTGTTCGACGTCGTGGCAGCGGGACTGGGCGGGCTTGGCGCCGACCTGGCCGAATTCCACCGCCTTGCCCACGCCGAGGACATCGACATGGCCGCACTGGCGGCGGTCCAGGGCCGGATCGAGGCGGCCGACGGCTGGCGGCTCGACCAGCGCGTGGTGGAAACCCTGACCCGGCTCGAACTCGACGGCGATGCGGCCTTCGCGCGCCTGTCCGGCGGCATGAAGCGGCGCGTGCTGCTGGCGCGCGCGCTGGTGTCGGCGCCCGACGTGCTGCTGCTCGACGAACCGACCAACCACCTCGACATCGCCGCGATCGACTGGCTGGAAGGCTTCCTAAAGGGCTGGGCCGGCGCGCTGGTGTTCATCACCCACGATCGCCGCTTCCTGCGTGCCCTGGCGACCCGGATCGTCGAGATCGATCGCGGCCAGGTCACCAGCTGGCCGGGCGACTGGGACAACTACCTGCGCCGCAAGGAGGAGCGGCTCAACGCCGAGGCGCAGGAAAACGCGCGCTTCGACAAGATGCTCGCGCAGGAGGAAGTCTGGATCCGCCAGGGCATCAAGGCCCGTCGCACCCGCGACGAAGGCCGCGTGCGCAGGCTCGAGGCGATGCGGGTCGAGCGCGCGCAGCGCCGCGAGCAGACCGGCAACGTGCGCATGGACACCGCGCAGGCCGGCGCCTCGGGCAAGAAGGTCATCGAGGCCAAGGCGGTGTCGTTTTCGTTCGGCGATCGCGCGCTGGTGCGCGATTTTTCCACCACCATCATGCGCGGCGACCGCATCGGCCTGATCGGCGCCAACGGCAGCGGCAAGACCACCCTGCTCAAGCTGCTGCTGGGCGAGCTGCAGCCGCAGGCGGGCGAGATCCGCGTCGGCACGCAGCTGCAGATCGCCTATTTCGACCAGTACCGCGCCACCCTGCGCGAGGACTGGAACGCGCTGGAGAACGTGGCCGAGGGCCTGGAATTCGTCGAGGTCGGCGGCAAGCGCAAGCACGTGATCGGCTACCTGCAGGATTTCCTGTTCACGCCCGAGCGCGCGCGGGCGCCGATCACCCGGCTGTCGGGCGGCGAGCGCAACCGCCTGCTGCTGGCGAAACTGTTCGCGCAGCCGTCCAACCTGCTGGTGATGGACGAACCGACCAACGATCTCGACGTCGAGACGCTGGAGCTGCTGGAAGAGCTGCTGGCCGAGTACCCCGGCACGCTGCTGCTGGTCAGCCACGACCGCGACTTCATCGACAACGTCGTGACCTCGACCCTGGTGATGCAGGATGGCGGGGAGGGACGCATCGGTGAATATGTCGGCGGATACAGCGACTGGGTCCGCCAGGGCCAGTGGCGGACGCGCCAGGACCAGGGCGCCGGACAGTCGCCGGGGGATCCGTCGGGCGCCACTGCGGCAAAGCCACCCGCGCCGGACGCCATCGCGGTGCCCGCCAGCGACAAGCGCAAGCTCGGCTACAAGGAAGCGCGCGAGCTGGAGCAGTTCCCGGCGCTCATCGAGGCGCTGGAAACGCGAATCGCCGCGCTGACCGCGGCGATGAACGAGCCGGCCTTCTACCAGCGCGACAGCGCGGCGATCAACGCCCACAACGCGGCGGTGGCCGAGGCGCAGGCCGAACTCGACGCAGCCTACGCGCGCTGGGAGGCGCTGGAAGGCTAGCTCGAACCGCCAGCACGCCCACCTGCGCATGGCCAGCTGGCCCGCGTTGCGAAGGGCATCCACGCAGGCACGCGTTGCACCTGGAACGGCCGCCCTGCGACCATCGACGAACACGCCGGCGCTGTCGGCGCCGGAGACGCCATGATCACCGTCCACCACCTCGAGAACTCCCGTTCGCAGCGCGTGCTGTGGCTGCTGGAGGAACTCGGCCTCGAGTACGAGGTCATTCGGTACCAGCGAGACCCGAAGACACTGCTGGCGCCGCCGGCGCTGCGCGCGATCCATCCGCTGGGCAAGTCGCCGGTGGTGGTGGACGACGGCGACGTGCTGGCCGAGTCCGGCGCGATCATCGAAACCCTGGTCGAGCGCCACGACGCCGCGCATGCGCTGGCGCCGCCGCCCGGCAGCCGCGAGCGCCTGCGCTGGCGCTACTGGCTGCATTACGCCGAAGGCTCGGCGATGCCGCCGCTGCTGCTGTCGCTGGTGTTCGCGCGCGTGGCAAGGGCGCCGATGCCGTTCTTCGCCCGCCCGGTCGCGCGTGGGATCGCCGCGAAGGCCATGGCCGGCTTCATCAGGCCGCAGCTCAAGCTCCACGCCGATTACCTCGAGGCGGAGCTGGCCAAGGGCGACTGGTTTTGCGGATCGCGATTCAGCGCGGCCGACGTGCAGATGAGCTTCCCGGTCGAAGCGCTGGCCACTCGATTTGGTATTGATGGCTTTCCGCGATTGCACGACTGGCTGCAGCGCTGCCACGCCCGCCCCGCCTGGCAGCGCGCATTGGCGCGTGGTGGCCCGTACGAATTGCTGGGCTGATCGCTCCGGCTCGCCGGCGTTCACGCGAGCCGCGCGTGCTTCGTGTTCCCGTATCCCCACTCGACAGACGTGCAAGCGCGCTGCATGCGTCTGCACGCTTGGTCGAGGCCGGATGCTGCATGGAGGCCAGAAACGGGCTGAACGCTGGCCTGCAGCCTAGTGCAGCGTGACGAAGCGCGGGGTTGCCGTACCTTGGGCGCAGGTATGCTCGCGCCCTTGAACAACGCTCACAGGGGCAACGACCACGTATGGGCTTCGTCGAATCCCAGCTGACCAATTCGGGGGACCGGAAGTTCATTGGCCGGACCCTTCGGCTGCGCGCGCTCGGACTCGCCGTGGGCGCGCCCGCGGTCGCTTCGGTCCTGTACGAGATCCACGCGCCGACGTGGGCCTGGATCCTGCTGGCGGTTCATACGCTTTTGTGGCCGTACCTGGCCTGGTGGCGGGCGCGACGCAGCAGCGATCCACGCGGAAAGGAGTTCGGCCACCTGATCTTCGACTCCGCGATGGGCGGTGCGTGGATCGCGATCATGGAGTTCAACCTGGTCCCCAGTGCGTTGCTGGTGACGATGCTCACGATCGACAAGATCAGCGCGGCCGGCTGGCGTTTCACTGCGCGCACCGTCCCGGCGCAGGCGATCACCTGCATCGTCGTGTCGGCGCTGCTGGGCTTTCCCGTCCGCCTCGAGAGCAGCATGTTCGTCATCGTCGCGTCGCTGCCGTGCATGTTCGTCTATCCGTTGGCGCTCAGCACGATGACCTTCGCGCTGGGCTATCGCGTGTCGCTGCAGAACCGCCAGCTTCAGCGGCTGAATCGAAGCGATGCGCTCACGGACCTGCCCAACCGGCGCCACTGGGACGAAGCCGCGGCCAGCGAACTCGCGCGCTACCTGCGCTCGCGGCGTCCGGCGGTGGTGATGATGATCGACGTCGACAATTTCAAGAAGGTCAACGACGGCTACGGGCACGCAGTGGGCGACGAGGTCCTGCGCTGCGTGTCCGCTGCGTTGCAGTCATCCCTGCGCGAAATCGATACCCCGGCACGCTATGGCGGCGACGAATTCGCGGTGCTTCTGACCGAAACCGACATCCGCGGCGCCCGTGAGATCGCCGAACGCATCCGCATGCGCTTCCTGGAACTGCGCGGCGAGGCCGCCGCTGCGCAGCGCTGCACGCTGAGCATCGGCCTGGCCGCAGCCGAGCGCGTGATGGTCGGCGTGGACGACTGGGTGCGGCGCGCGGACGCCGCCATGTATGGCGCCAAGACCGCTGGCGGCGACCGGGTCAACGTGGCCTGAGTCGCGGCCAGCGCGTTGTCCCGCGTGCCGGCTTTCCAGTTGGAGCCGGTTGGATGGTCCGGGCGACGCACCTCACGCCGGCAGCCTGATCGGTTTGCATGCGCGCGTTGAAACTCCACGGCGACGACCATCGCTGACCGGCGAAAGGCTGACCGGGCGACGTCAGGGGTGAGCGGCTACTTCGGGCGACCGGGATTCGAGTCGTGGGACGTCGCGCGAGCGCTTATTCCGGTCCCGTGCTTCGCCGGTTCCGCGAACCGGAACTTGACCAGGACGCCGTAGTGGTCGGACGCGAGGGTGCCCTCGGCGTCCGGGTCGTCGAGGATGACCCGCGCCTGCAGTGGCACGAACGCCTCGCGCTGCAGCAGCACCTGGTCGATGTGCCGCGGCGGGTATTGCGCGAGATCCAGGGTGGCGTGCGCGCGGTCACCCGGTGCCATGCCCGGGTGCATCGCGGCATACGCATCGAGGAAGTCGCCGAGCAGCGGCTGCAGCTCCGGCGCATCCATCGACGCGTTGAGGTCTCCGGCCAGCACTGATGGCGCATCGCCGGCGGTGCGGGCGATGTAGGCCAGCGCATCGCGCACCTGGGTGGCGCGGATCGCGCCGCCCTGTTCGGTCCAGTGCAGATGGGTGTCGTAGACGTTGACCTGGCGCCCGTCGACGGCGACGCGGACGCGGACGATGCTGCGGAAGTCGTCCAGCGGCAAGAGCGCCTTCCAGTCGTGGGCGAGGATCGGGTGGCGGCTGAGGATCGCGTTGCCGAAGCGCTGCGGCCTGGAATCCGCATCGACCGAGGCGAACACGTACTCGTAGCCCAGCGCTTCGGCGAGCGTGCGGGCCTGGTTGGGCAAGCCGTCGCGCTGCAACACCTCCTGCAACGCGATCACGTCCGGGCGCAGCTCGCGCAGGCGGGCGACGATCAGCTTTTCGCGCTTTGGCCAGTCACCCTTGTCGTGCCAGAGGTTGAGGGTGACCAGGGTGAGTTCCGGCGCGGCCGCGTCGGCGCGTGTCTTCGGGCCGGCGGACGTGGCGCAGGCGGCCAGCAGGAGCAGGAGCGCTGGCGCAAGCAAGCGTGCGAGGGAAGGAGCGGAGAAGACGTGCATGGAAGCCTCCGGGCCACGCGTTCGGCAGCAGGCCCGATTGTCGCGCAAGGCGTGGAACGCGGTGTCGGCCGGCGGGGTGCAGCAGAAAACGAAGCAGAGGCCCCGGCAGGAAACGCACGCACCGAGCGCAGGCGGTCGCCATGGAGGCGTCGACGGTGGGCCCGAGCTTCGAGCCCCACCGTATGCACGGGAGCGGCTTCAGCGGCGGGCCCTATCCCGCGCTGGAGCCGTCCTGCAGGAGCTCGCGGCTGAAGCCGCTCCCACGAGTGTCAGGATCTCAGGCGCGATTTCTCCCCCACTCCGGCCAGCCGCGCCTCAATGCGTTGCCGGCACCCTGGCGGTCCGCAGCACCGGATACAGGTTGTAGCGCTCGTCCCATGACGGATGCAGGCGGTAGAAGAAGTCGAGCCGCGCGCGCGGGTTGGCGGCGAAGTCGGCGTCGTCCCGCAGCTTCTGCTCGAAGCGCGCCCGCAGCGCCGGATCCTTGGCCAGCATCGCGCGCGCGACCTCCTCGGCCACGTAGGGCTCCATGTATTCCTTGCGCTCGAAGGCGTTGTTGAATTCGCCCCAGGCCGCCAGGGCGTCGGGCGCCTGCGGCTCCAGCAGCGCCATCACCAGGCGCGCCTTGGGCTGGGCGATCGGCACGAACAGCGCGCCGGCGGCGACGTCCCGTGTTTCGGGCTTCCAGGCGCCTTCCAGCGCCAGCCGCTGGTGGCCTTCGACCGAGGTCGCGTCGAACGTGGCCTGCCCAGCACGAAACGCCTCGACTTTCGCCGCCGGCAGGGCCGCATCCAGCCTGCGGAAGTCGACGCCATGCTGCGCCAGCTTCGCCCCGACCCACGCCGCGTGCGCGGCGGGCACGAGGTAGCCGCCCTTCGGCGCCGCGACGCTGCGTCCGGGCACGATCTCGTCGCGCAGCGGCAACCTCCACAGCTGCGGCGTGTTCTCGTCGTAGTGCGTCATCAGCGTGCCGGAAATGTCCGACAGCGTGCGGGTGTAGGCGTAGCCGAGGAAATCGACCGTGCGCACCTTGTCGGTCGCCTTCCAGTCCAGCGCCACCGGCTTGCCGCCCAGCTTCGTCGCGCGCCCGTCCGCCGCGTGCGCATCGCGCAGCCAGTCGCTGCCGTGTCGCGCGATCTGGTCGAGCACGGCGACGATCGTGTCGCGGGTGATCTTCACCCGGACCGGATATTCCTTCCACGAATGGGTTTCGACCAGCAGGCCGAACCGGTTGCGCAGCTGGAAATAACCGTGCGAGAAGCGCGGCGGTGCGACGCCGTCGACGAAGCCGGATGCCGGATCGTCCTCGACCACGAACGACGGGTAGAACGTCAGCGGGTGCGCGCCCTGCGCCGCGACCGCGTCGACGAGGGCACCGCGCAGTGCGAGGCCATCCTTGCGCAGCTGCATGTCGCCGGCGTGCACCGGCTCGATCTGGTAGGAGACGTCGTGGCGGAACTTGGCGCCGTCGGTCACGTGCAGGTCGACGTAGAGCAGCGGGTCCCAGGCCTGCACCAGCGCCAGCATGGCCTGCATTTCGGGCGCATCGGCTTTCAGGTAGTCGCGGTTGAGGTTGTAGTTCTGCGCGGTCGTGCGCCAGCCCATTTCCTCCGGGCCGCGCTGGTTGGGACGGTTCCAGCGACCGAAGCGTTCGTGGCCGTCGATGTTGAACACCGGTACGAACAGCAGCACTTGCCGCTCCAGCGCGCCGGGCGCGGCTTCGCCATCGAGCACCTGGCGCAGCGCGAGGAAGCCGGCATCCTTGCCGTCGGATTCGCCGGCGTGGATGCCGCCCTGGACCAGCAGCACCGGGATGTCCTTCGCGCGTGCCTGTTCCGGGGTGAACGCGCCGCTGCGGGTGGCCACCAGCGCCTTCATCGGCCGGCCTTCGGGCGTAGTGCCGAAATCGACGCAGCGCACCGCATCCGGATGGCGCTGCGCGAACGCGTCGCACAGGCGGATCACCTCGTCGTAGCGGCCGGTGCGGGCGAAATCCGAACGCTCCGATACCGTATCCAGCGGCGTGTCCTGCGCGTGCGCCGCCGGCGCAAGCAGGGCGAGGGCAAGGAGCAGGGCGACGGAGCACGGCAGCAGGCGCATGTTCGGGACCAGGTCGGGCGGAACGTGGATGATGCCGCAATGCAGCCCCGCCGGCAGCGCTTTTCCCGGCTTGGCGAGTGGAATGTCGGGATTGGCGCTGCCGGACGACGCTTTGCGGATCGAGCCCGAAGCCTTCCATAATCCGGCGGCCACTTCCGACGGAGCCCAGGCATGCACACGCTCTACTACTCACCGGGCGCCGCCAGCATGGTGGTGCATTGGCTGCTGCTGGAACTCGGCATCGCCCACGAGCTGTCGCTGGTCGACTTCGAATCGCGCGCGCAGAAGTCCCCGGCCTACCTCGCGCTCAACCCCTGCGGCGTGGTGCCGACGCTGGTGATCGATGGGCGTCCGCATACCGAGGCGGCGGCGCTGCTGGTGCATCTGGCCGACACGCACCCGGCCGCGCGGCTGTCGCCACCGGTCGATGCGCCGCGGCGCATGGAGTTCCTTGGGTGGATGTTCCACCTGGCCAACGTGGTGCAGCCCCTGTTCCGGATGTGGTGGTATCCGCACGAGCCGGCGGGCGGCGACTGCGAGGAAGCGGTCCACGCCGCCACGCGCGCGCGCATCGAAGCCGAGTGGGCGCTGCTCGATGCCCATCTCGGAAGACAGGGGCCTTACCTGCTCGGCGAGTACCCCTGCGCCGCCGATTTCTACCTGACCATGCTGATGCGCTGGTCGCGCAACATGCCGAAGCCGGCCACGGCGTGGCCGCATCTGGAGGCGCTGGCCGGCCGCATGAAGGCCTTGCCCTCGTTCCGCGCGCTGTACGAGCGCGAGGGCCTGGCGGAGTGGGCATGAGGCGCGCGCGCCGGCGGGGCGGCACCATCGGTTAGGCTTGCCCCTTGCCCAAACCAAGAATCCCGGATGACCTCACCCGCCGCGGCCACCGCCCGCCCGAAACTGCCCCGGCAGATCCCGTACATCATCGGCAACGAAGGCTGCGAGCGCTTCAGCTTCTACGGGATGCGCAACATCCTGGTGCCGTTCCTGATCAGCAGCCTGCTGCTGGCCTACCTGCCCGAGTCCGAGCGCGGCGGCGCGGCGAAGGACATCTTCCACACCTTCGTCATCGGCGTGTATTTCTTCCCGCTGCTGGGCGGCTGGATCTCCGACCGCTTCTTCGGCAAGTACAACACCGTGCTGTGGCTGTCGCTGGTGTATTGCGCCGGCCACGCCTGCCTCGCGCTGTTCGAGGACAGCCGCACGGGCTTCTATGCCGGACTGTTCCTGATCGCGCTGGGCTCCGGCGGCATCAAGCCGCTGGTGTCCGCGTTCGTCGGCGACCAGTTCGACCGTACCAACAAGAGCCTGGCCAAGATCGTCTACGACGCCTTCTACTGGACGATCAACCTCGGTTCGTTCTTCGCCTCGCTGCTGATGCCGATTTTCCTGCGCGAATACGGGCCGAGCGTGGCCTTCGGCATCCCGGGCGTGCTGATGCTCATCGCCACGATCATCTTCTGGAGCGGGCGCAAGAAGTACGTGCACGTGCCGCCGGCGCCGGCGGACCCGCATTCGTTCCTGCGGGTGGCGCGCACGGCGCTGTTCGCGCACGCGCCGGGGCAGGGCAGGGCCGGGCTGGTGGTGTTCGCGGTCGGCGCGGCGCTGGCCGTGGCGGCATTGGCCTGGCTGGTCCGCGACGACTTCGTGATCGCGGTCCTGCTGGCGTTGGGCCTGCTGCTGGCGTTCGGCGGCCTGGGCGCGTCGATGCAGCTTGATCGTGCCCGCGGCGTGCATCCGCAGCACGCCATCGAAGGCGTGCGCGCGGTGCTGCGGATCCTGATCGTGTTCGCGCTGGTCACGCCGTTTTGGTCGCTGTTCGACCAGAAGGCCTCTACCTGGGTCATCCAGGGCGGGGCGATGACGATGCCGCACGACCAGTGGTGGTGGCCGAGCTGGCTGGTCAAGGCGCCGGCGCAGATGCAGGCGTTGAACCCGCTGCTGGTGATGCTGCTGATCCCGTTCAACAACCTGGTGCTGTTCCCGGCGCTGCGGCGGATGGGGCTGGAGATCACGTCGCTGCGGCGGATGGGCGCGGGCATCGCGTTCTCCGGGTTGGCGTGGATCGTCGCGGGCATGATCCAGCTGGCGATCGATGGCGGCGATGCGGTCTCGATCGCATGGCAGATCGCGCCGTACGCGCTGCTGACCCTGGGCGAGGTGCTGGTGTCGGCGACCGGGCTCGAATTCGCCTACAGCCAGGCGCCGCCGTCGATGAAGGGCACTATCATGAGCTTCTGGCTGCTGTCGGTGTCGTACGGCAACCTGTGGGTGCTGATCACCAACGCCGCGGTGCGCAACGAGGCTGTCACCACGCAGATCGCGGGCACCGGCCTGACCGAGAACGCGTTCCTGATGTTCTTCTTCGCCGTGTTCGCGCTGCTCACCGCGCTGGTGTTCGCACTGTACGCCAGGCGCTACCCGATGCAGGACAACTACCGGACCGCCTGATGACCCTCTCGATCACCCTCGTCATCGTCGTCGCGACCTGCCTGGTCTCGTGGTTTGCGTTCAACAACCGGCAACTGCTCGATCGCCTGATCCTGTGGCCGCCCGCGGTCGACAGGTCGAAGCAGTACGACCGGCTGGTCACGCACGGCTTCATCCATGCCGACCTCGGCCACCTGCTGTTCAACATGATCACGCTGTTCTTCTTCGGCCGGCCGGTCGAGCAGGTGATGGTCGAGCGGATCGGCGCGGTTGGCTTCGTGCTGTTCTACCTGTCGGCGATCGTGGTCGCGATCCTGCCCACGTACCTGAAGCACCGGCATGACGCGCAGTACCGGAGCCTCGGCGCCTCGGGCGCGGTGTCGGCGGTGCTGTTCGCCTTCATCCTGATGGCGCCCTGGACCGGGATCTACATCTTCTTCATCCCGATTCCGATCCCCGCGATCCTCTATGCCGTGTTCTACGTCGGCTACAGCATCTGGATGGACCGGCGCGGGACCGACAACGTCAACCACAGCGCCCATCTCTGGGGCGCAGGCTATGGCGTGCTGTTCGCGCTGGTGATGGAGCCCGGATTGCTGGCGCACTTCCTGTCCGAGCTGGCCAATCCGACCTTCGGCTAGCGTCGCCGGCTTTCGGATCAGGCGGCGGCGGTCTGGACCTGGATCGCCCCGACCCGATGCACGGCTTGGGCGCCGCCGCCGTAGGCCTGTTCCAGCCGCCCGTAGATCATCGAATCGAGCTGGCTGTATTCGCAGTTGTCGGTGTCGCCGTTGCGGGCCAGCTCGAACAGCCGGGTGACCGCCTCGTGTTCCGCGTTCTCACTCTGGTCGTACATGTCGATTTCCTCCCCCTGTTGTCCAGAAGGAAGCAGCAAGCGTGCCAATCGCCTGGCCTGCAGCCGCCGCGGCCGGCACATGACGCAGGGTGTCAGCAATCCGCGTAGTGCGGCCGCTGAATGACAACCCGAGGCGCGCCGTCCCGCTCACCTAGCGTGAATGAGCCGGGTGATATGCCTTGGGAATCGACCATCCGAAACCCGAGACGGAGGAAACATGGCGACCACCAGGCGCACAGCGAAGCGGACCAAGGCAGCGGGCGACCAGACCGACGGCGGAAACCGCCGGACCCCGGCGGCGAAGACGACGCCGATCCGCACCGGCCCGGCCCGACAGGGCATGCGCAAGGCCGAGAAGAAGTCGGCGGCGAAGAACGTCGGCGATCGCCAGGTCGTCGGTCGCGGTGGCAGGACGCCGCGCGGCGTCGATCCGGCGGGCAAGGCCGGGTCGAAGAGGATCGCAGCAAAGAAGGCGGGGGCGAAGAAAGCCGCAGCGAAGACCGCCGGGACCAGGAAGGCCGCAACCAAGAAGGCCTCGAAGAACACTGTGACGAAGAAGGCTGTGACGAAGAAGGCTGCTGCGAAGAAGGCGTCCACGAAGAAGACCGCGACCGCGAAGGTCGCCACCAGAAGGGCTGCCACCGGGAAAACCGCGGCAAAGAAGGCCACGGCCCGAAAGGCCGCCACCACGAAAGCAGCGACCAGGAAGTCCCCGGCCACAAAGGCCGCCAGGACGAAGAGCGCAGCCGGCAAGGCAACGACCAGAAAGGCGGTCGCGAAGCAGTCGACGGGCGGGCGCGCGGCCAAAAAGGCTGTGGCGAAGACTGCGCCCCGTCGGACGCCAGCGAAAAAGACGGCCGCGGACCAGTCCGCCGCAAGACCTTCCGCGAAGAAGACCCTCAAGAAGGCCGCGGCCGCATCGGCCCCCGGGAAGCGCGCCGGCAAGGTCGCGAAGCGGCCGGCGGGCACGGCATCCGCCACGACCGCGCGCAAGGGCGCCGCCGAGCGGCCGCAACGCGCGACGGGCAGGAAGAAGGCGCCAGGCATCACGCCCGAGCAGGCGCTGGAAAACACCCGCAAGCTGCTCGAGGCCAAGCAGGAACACGACCGCCAGACACCGGCCTGGCAGCAGCTCGACGGCAGCCATGCCGCTACCGTGCACGACGGCTACCAGTCTGACGAAGCGGCGGCCAAGGCCACCGAGCTGCATGCCGCCGAGAGCCGATTGCAGGGAACCCAGGGCAGCATCAGCACGCAGGACCGGCATAACCAGGGCAAACGAGACAGCCGCTGAGCGGCAACAGGAGCCACGTGTTGAATACCGACGCCATCCGCCAAGACGAAGGCCGCAAGCGATTCACGGTGGAAGAGGAGGGCAGCGAAGCCTTCGTCGAGTACGCACGCGAGGGCGATGTGCTCGTGATCGTCCATACCATCGTGCCAAAGGAGATGGGAGGGCGCGGCATCGCGGGCCGGCTGGTGGAAGCCGCGCTCCAGCATGCCCGGGAGCACGGTTTGAAGGTGCGCCCGGACTGCTCGTACGCCGAGGCGTACCTGCGCAAGCATCCCGAGCACGCCGGTCTGCTGGCGCCGGCATGAGCCGGCGCCGTTGCCTCCGCCTGCGACGGAGGGCGTGGGGCGGATTTAATTCCTCGACGGCGACGTCGCCGCGTCACCGGCACCGGGTGCAATGGTCTGGCCCCTGACCGGCTCGCCGCGTTCGACGGCTTCACCATCGGCGATGTAGTGCTCGAAGAACGCGGGCAGACCGTTGCCCTGGCCGAATTCCGGCGCGTCCTGCAGATGGAAGTGCAGATGCGGTTCGCTGGTATTGCCGCTGTTGCCGCAACGACCGAGCTCCTGCCCCGCGACCACGCGCTGTCCCGCCTTCACCGCGACGCTGCCCTGGCGCAGGTGGGCGAGCATGGCGTATTCGCCGTTTCCAAGGTCGAGCATGACGTGATTGCCGGCGATCGCTTTCGTGTTGCGCGTGCCAATCGCTTGGTCGGGCAGCCCGTCGACCGCTTCGAGCACGGTGCCGTCGGCTGGCGCGAGGATCTTCTCGTTCCAGCAGTAGTAGTCCTCGAGCGCTTGGCCGTCGCCGCGGTGGCTGCTGTCGCCGACGACCTTGAGCAGGTCGTAGGCGAAGCGCTGGCCGGGCGTGGCAGCGTGGTAGTTCTGCGCGATGTCGTGGCCACCCCAGACGACGTACCAATGGCCGTCGAACGGCAACCGCAGGCGCGTCCTGGTCTGGTAATCCAGATAGGGCGAAGGCGCGGCCTCAGGCGTCGCCCCGGGCTTGGCTTGGACCGAGAAGCCGGCCACCTGGCCGGTGTCGTCCATGGCCCACTGCATCAGGATCGGCGTCGGCAGCCTGCTCCAGCGGGCGGTGCGCAGGTAGACGTGCGCGCCCGGTTCGGCGGCGGTGGATGATTCATCGATCACCGCCTGTTCCTCGCCCAGGTCGCGCGTGACCTGCGCGCGGAAGTCGGCGAGCGCCACCGCATTGCCCAGGGCCGCTTGCATCTGCGGCGACATGCGCGCCCAGACTGCGTCGGTCTCGCCCTGCAGGAACAGCCGCGACAGCTCGCGCCCGGCCTGCATCGCGGGTTCGTCCTGCGGTACGGCGTCCGTGGTGACGGCGGGCGGGTCGGATTGCGAATGGCCGGGCATCGAGACCGCGGCCAGCAGCACGGCGAGGCCGGCGGACAGGATATGGGTGGACATCAGCAAGTCTCCTCAGTTGTCTGGATCGGGGGCGGAATGAATCAGGGCCGCGATCTGCAGGCGGTAGCGCTGCAGCGCTTCGCGGCCAGCGTCGGTGATGGCGACGCGCGTCAGGGGCCGCTTGCCGCGGAAGCTCTTGTCGACCGCGACCAGTCCGCCAGCTTCCAGCTTCGACAGATGGCTCGACAGGTTGCCTTTGCTGAGCCGGCACACGGTTTCGAGGAAGCCGAACTCGACCAGCTCCGCGCTGCCGAGCACGGTCAGGATGGCCAGCCGCGCCGGCTCGTGGACCAGCCGGTCGAGGGCGAGGACCGCGTCGATGGCGTCCTGCGTGTCGCTTTTCATGCGGAGCGGCCGGGCGTGCGGCCGGGGTCGCTCAGGCCGAGTTCGTCGCGCAGCTGGAGGTAATCGCGATGCTCACGCCAGCCGGTGGTGACCGCGATCGCGGCATAGATCGCGGCGATCAGGATCCAGTACCACGGGTAATGCAGGCCCACGATCACGACCGCGGCCTGGCAGACCAGCAGCACGCCGACCAGGAAATCGCCGACCGACCAGAACCAGCGCGCGGCGACCAGCGGCATCGCCGCCACGATCGCGATGTAGGCGATTCCCGGCCACTGCCAGGCGCGGGTGCCCGCGGTCCACGCAACGCCGGCGATGATCAGCAGCGACATCGCCGCCAGGTACGCCACCATCCAGCGGCGCATGCGGCGCTGCTTGTCCGACAGCCGCTCGCGCGCCGCCCCCGCGCGCTGGTAATAGAAGGCGCGCAGCAACTCCTTCGACAGCAGCCACGCGAGCGGCGCGCCGACCAGCAGGTAGCGCAGGGCAGGGGTCAGTTCGACGGTCGCGCCGACCACGAACGTGGCCAGGCAGAGCACGCCCCCGATCACCAGGCTCAGGCCGCCGGCGCTGCGCGAGTAGCGGGCATAACGGCTGGTGTTCTCGGCGAGGCGGGACAGGTCGGCGGCGTCTTGCATGGCGGTGGCTCGGTGGAAGTTGCAAACAGGTTTGCACTGCAAACCTGACGTGTCAAGCCTTCGCGGCATCGATTCGGAGGGAAGGACCGGGTCGCCCGTGCCGCGACGCGGCCAATCTGCGAGACTGCGCGCCCGCCGCCTTGCCCGATTCGATGCGACTCAACAAGCACATCAGCGACACCGGTTTCTGCTCGCGCCGCGAGGCCGATCGGTTGATCGGCGAGGGCCGCGTCACCGTCAATGGCCAGCGCGCGCGGGTCGGGGCCGAGGTCGGCGAGGGCGACGAGGTGAAGGTCGACGGCCAGGCGCTGCGCGCGCGCAGCGCGGCCAAGGGCCAGCGCCGGCACGTCTACATCGCGCTCAACAAGCCTGTCGGCATCACCTGCACCACCGAGTCCGCCGTGCAGGGCAACATCGTCGACTTCGTCGGCCACGAGCAGCGGATCTTCCCGATCGGCCGCCTGGACAAGGATTCGGAGGGGCTGATCCTGCTGACCAGCAACGGCGACATCGTCAACGCCATCCTGCGGGCGGAAAACAAGCTGGAGAAGGAATACCTGGTGGCGGTGAACCATCCGGTGACCGACGAATTCCTGCGCGGCATGGCCCGCGGCGTGCCGGTCCACGGCCAGACGACGTTGCCCTGCAAGACCGGCAAGCTCGGCAAGTTCGGCTTCCGGGTGGTGCTGGTGCAGGGGTTGAACCGCCAGATCCGGCTGATGGCCGCGCACTTCAAATTCCGGGTCAAGCAGCTGGTGCGGGTCCGGATAGGGAGCGTGAAGCTGGGGCGCCTGAAGCCCGGCCAATGGCGGAATCTCAGCGACGCCGAGCTGCAAGGCCTGTTGCCCCGGCGGGAGGACTGGTAGCCCGCGATGGCGGTTCGTCGGACAGGGCAGGAGTTCCGTTCCCTGGCGGCGAGACGGGTGCCGGAACCCGCCGCCAGCGCTGATTCCGCGTCCGCGTCGGGCCGCCGGGATGGCCCCCGCCGACCCCGGTCAACCTCGGGTAAACCCCATTCACACTTCTGGCCAAAAGTGCGGTAAGGTGCGCGCACTGTTCAAAGCCGGGATCACGGTACATCGTGGTTTCGATGCGGTAGATCTGCCGATCCGCTCCATCGCTTCGCGTTACCCCTTGCTGACACAGTCGCGGATCCGCCTGAAACGGACCGTGTATCCCCAAAAAAACTGTTTCAAGGAGTAACACATCATGTCCGATCGTCAGACCGGTACCGTCAAGTGGTTCAACGACGCCAAGGGCTTCGGCTTCATCACCCCGGAAAGCGGCCAGGACCTGTTCGTCCATTTCCGCTCGATCCAGGGCAGCGGCTTCAAGTCGCTGCAGGAAGGCCAGAAGGTCTCGTTCAAGGTCGTGCAGGGCCAGAAGGGCCTGCAGGCCGACGAAGTGCAGGCCCTGTAAGCCAGCACCAAGTCAGTCGCAACACCAGAGCCCCGGGCGGAAACGCCCGGGGCTTTTTCGTATGCGGCACGAAGTCCGCGCCAGGCGAATGGGGCGGTGCATCGCGCGCGTCCATCCCGGCGTCACATCACGGCTCCTAGACTCCGGTTTTCCGGGTAGCCCGGCGCCACATCCACGGGGAACGATTGCCATGAAGCGTTTGTCGACCTGCTGCCTGCTGCTCCTGCTCGCCGCCTGCCAGCGCGAGGCGGACGCGCCCCGGTCGCCTTCCCCGGAAACGCCCGCGACGCCGGCGGCAGAAGCACCGGCTGCCAAGCCGGAAGGCCAGGTCGAACTTGCCGACAGGATCGAGCGCGATCAGCGCTACCTCATCGGCATCAGCTATCCACCCAACATCAACCAGTATCCGGGCCTGGCGGCAGAACTGCAGCGCTATTCGCAAGCCGCGGTCGACGAGCTGATGCAGGCGGTCGACGGGCTGGGCGGCGAAAAGCCGACCGCGCCGTACGACCTTTCCCTCGCCTTCGACATGCTGGCCGAGACCCCGCAGATCGTCGCCGTCGCGGCCACCGGCAGCAGCTATACCGGCGGCGCGCACGGCAATCCGCTGGTCGCGCGCTTCGTCTGGTTGCCACAGCGCAAGGAGCTGCTGCGGCCCGATCGCCTGATCACCGGCAGCGCCGGATGGCAGGCCGTGTCCGACGCGGTGCGGGAACAGCTGCACGCGGCGCTGTCGCAGCGGATCGATGGCGACGACACGGAACCGGCAGAGCGCGCGGAACTGCTCAAGTCCGGGCTCAAGATGATCGATGAAGGCACAGCGCCGGATGCCGGCAACTTCGCCCAGTTCGAACCGGTGCTCGACGCGACGGGCCACGTCACCGCGCTGCGTTTCGTGTTCCCTCCCTACCAGGTGGGGCCGTACTCCGACGGCGTGCAGACCGCCGAAGTGCCCGCCGGCCTGTTGCTCCCGCACGTGGCCCAGCCCTACCGCGGAATATTCGCCGCCCCGGCCGCCTAGCGCGCGGCGTGCGCCCCCGCCACGCTGTGTTGCACCGGTTGTCGTGACGCGGCACCGACGGCGACGGTAATCTTGGGCCAAGGCTTTCCGGACAGAGAGGCATGTCCGCAACGCATCCATTCCGCGATCGATTGCAAGCCCTGCTGGCCGACGCCGACGTCCGCATCGACGGCGACCGCGACTGGGACATGCAGGTCCACGATCCGCACCTGCCGGCGCGGCTGGTGGCCGGGGGCTCGCTCAAGCTCGGCGAGAGCTACATGGACGGCTGGTGGGACGCGCGGTCGCTCGATGGCCTGCTCTTCCACTTGCTCGACGCCCGCATCGAGGAGCGAGCCCCGAGCCCGGCCGACATCAAGGACGCGCTGCGCGCGCGGCTGTTCAACCTGCAGGCCGGCCGTCGCAGCTACGAAGTGGGCAAGCGCCACTATGACCTGGGCAACGATCTCTACCGCGCGATGCTCGGCAAGCGCCTGGTCTACAGCTGCGGCTACTGGCGCCAGGCCGACGACCTCGACCACGCGCAGGAAGCCAAGCTCGACCTGATCTGCCGCAAGCTCGGATTGCGCGAGGGCATGCGCGTGCTCGACATCGGCTGCGGCTGGGGCGAGGCGCTGAAGTTCGCGGCCGAGCGCTACGGCGTCAGCGGCGTGGGCATCACCATTTCCCGCGAACAGGCGGTGTTCGCGCGCGACCTGTGCGCCGGGCTGCCGGTCGAGATCCGCGTGCAGGACTATCGCGAGGTCGACGAGCGCTTCGACCGGGTCCTGTCGGTGGGCATGTTCGAGCACGTCGGCTTTCGCAATTACCGCCGCTTCTTCGAGGTCGCGCGGCGCTGCCTGGGCGACGACGGCCTGTTCCTGCTGCACTGCATCGGCAACAACAGGTCGGTGACGCACACGGACCCGTGGATCGCGAAGTACATCTTCCCCAACTCGATGCTGCCGTCGGCGGCGCAGATCGCCGCCGCCACCGAGGGTCTGTTCGTGACCGAGGACTGGCACAACTTCGGCGCCGACTATGACCGCACCCTGCAGGCCTGGCGGGCCAACATCGAACCTGCCTGGGATACGCTGCCGGCGCATTACGATGAGCGCTTCCGGCGCATGTGGCGCTACTACCTGGCCGCGTCGATGGCCAGCTTCCGGGCGCGCCGGATCCAGCTCTGGCAACTGGTGCTGTCTCCGCGCGGCGTGCCGGGCGGATACATCGCGCCGCGCTGAAGCGGCGCATCGTGCAAAGCCGGTCGCCGTCGACCCGCGCGCCGGCTTTGCGTCGCACGCCGCGTTTGCGGATCATCCCACGCAGTTCGCAGTTCGCAGTCGCCAGTCACCGGCCCACCTCCACAACACGGAAAACACCCATGCGCCATTCCGACATCGCGCTCGCCATCATCGGCGGCACCGGCGTGTACCAGTTCGCCGGCCTGCAGGACATCGAGCCCCACCAGCCGGTGACGCGCTACGGCGCGCTGTCCGGACCAGTGCGCGTGGGTACGCTGGCGGGCCAGCGCGTGGCGTTCCTCGCGCGCCACGGCGAAGGCCATTCGGTGCCGCCGCACCGGATCAACTA
This sequence comes from Luteimonas notoginsengisoli, assembly GCF_042648885.1. Classification (NCBI taxonomy): domain Bacteria; kingdom Pseudomonadati; phylum Pseudomonadota; class Gammaproteobacteria; order Lysobacterales; family Lysobacteraceae; genus Luteimonas; species Luteimonas notoginsengisoli. Next base: position 1,018,121 of record NZ_JBHRYF010000001.1, read on the forward strand.
CCGGGCCAACCTCGCGGCACTGCAGGCGCTGGGCGCAACGCGCGTCCTCGCGCTCAACACCGTCGGCGGGATCACCGAGCGTTTCGGTCCGCGGGTGCTGGCGTGCCCCGACCAGCTGATCGACTACACCTGGGGCCGGATCTCCACGCTGAGCGAGGAAGAGGGCACCGAAGTGCTGCACGTCGATTTCGGCGAGCCGTACGCGCCAACGCTGCGCGCGCGCGTGATCGAAGCGGCGCGCGCCGCCGGCGTTGGCCTGGTCGATGGCGGTTGCTACGGCGCCACCCAGGGACCGCGGCTGGAGACCCGCGCCGAGATCGCGCGCATGCGCCGCGACGGCTGCGATCTCGTCGGCATGACCGGCATGCCCGAGGCCGGACTCGCCCGCGAATTCGGCCTCGAGTACGCCTGTCTGGCCATCGTCGCCAACTGGGCGGCGGGCGCGGGGCCGGTGGTGGACGAGGTGATCACGCTGGAGGAAGTGCTCGCCAACGTCGCGGCGGCCTCGTCCGGGCTGCCGGCCCTGGTCACGGAAATGCTGTCGGGGTGATTGCAACCATCGGGCTTGCTTTGCATACTCGCGCCGTGTGCCCAGGGGACCGCAAGGGGGCGCACGCACATCGCATCCAGACGAGGTAGGGAGAGTCATGCAATACGGCACAGTGAAATGGTTCAACGACGCCAAGGGTTTCGGCTTCATCGCACCCGAGGACGGCAGCGCGGATGTTTTCGTGCACTTCTCGGCGATCGAATCCAAGGGCTTCCGCAGCCTGCAGGAAGGCCAGCGCGTCAGCTATGAGGTCACGCAGGGTCCGAAGGGCGCACAGGCCGCTGGCGTACAGCCGGTCGAAGCCTGATCCACGCGTACCGCGAGTTTTGAACCCCGCCCCGTGGCGGGGTTTTTTTCGCCCGGCGTGCGCGTTGCCGATGGCTCGTCACGCTGACGCCATGGCTCTGCAAGGACCGCTGCATTGACGCCGCGACACATCGCCATCGTCGGTTACGGCACCGCCGGCCAGGCGGCCGCGGTACTGCTGTCGCGCGACGGGCACCGGGTCGAGGTGTTCGAACAGGCACCTCAGCCGGGCCCGGTCGGTGCGGGTTTCCTGCTGCAGCCGACCGGGCTGCAGGTGCTGTGGTCGATGGGCCTGCTGGATGCGGCGCTCGCGCATGGCGCGCCGGTGCGTCGCCTGTATGGCGAAACGCCCAGCGGGCGCGGGGTGATGGACATGCGCTACTCCGGGCTGGATGCGCGACTGCGTGGGCTGGGCATGCAGCGCGGGGCGCTGTTCACGCTGCTCGCCCAGGCATGGCCCGGTTTCGACTCGATGCATCGCGGGACCCGGATCGCGGCGATCGATGGCGGCACGCATCGCATCCGCGACGCGGAAGGCCGCTGGCACGGGCGGTTCGACATGATCATCGTGGCCGACGGCTCGGCCTCCGCCCTGCGCAGCCAAGTAGCGGTCTCGGGCCTCGATCGGCCGTATCCCTGGGGCGCGCTGTGGTGTCTGGTCCCGCGCGGCGACTGGCCGTGGCGGGACGAACTGCGCCAGCGCTACGTCGCGGCCCGGCGCATGATCGGGCTGTTGCCGGTCGGCACGCGCCCGGGGGATGACACGCCGCGCCTGAGCTTCTTCTGGAGCATGCGCACCGCCGAATTCGACGCATGGCGGACGGGCGGGATGGCGGCGTGGCGCGACGAGGTCCGGGCAATCTGGCCCGAAGCGCTCGATCTGCTGGGAGAAGCGTCGGAAACTACCTTGGCGCGCGCCAGCTATCGCGACGCGGTGCCGCGGCGCTGGCATCGGGGGCGCGTCGTGCTGCTCGGAGACGCGGCGCACGCGATGAGTCCGCAGCTGGGGCAGGGCGTCAACATGGCGTTGATGGACGCGCTGTCGTTGCGCGATGCGCTGCGGTCCCATGACGATATCGAAGCCGCACTGGCAGTCTACGAGCGCGAGCGCCGTCGCCATGTCCGCGTCTACCAGTTCTGGAGCCGCTGGCTGACGCCGCTGTTCCAGTCCGACCGCGACCTGGTCGCACGCCTGCGCGACGCCGCGTTCCTGCCGATGGGCCGAATGCCCGGCGGCCGTGGCCACATGCTGCGCGTGCTGAGCGGCACGCAGCATGGCCTGTTCGGCCGGCTGGGCCTGCAGGGGGGATTCATCGAGGCACTGGCGGCAGGCGAAGAGGCCTGACTGCGCGGGTGCATCAATTGGGCCAGAATCGGGCCTCGCATCGAGGGCGCCGCCATGGAGCGTTTCAGGACCCACACGGTCGACAATCAGCCGCCTGAGTTCGGCCCGCGCGATCTGTGGCGGGACGACGTCGCGCTGCGCGAAGCCGTGGCGCGCGAGGGTGGTGGAGCGCACGCCGATCGCATCGCGCGCTACGGCGTGCTCGCCGGTGGCGAGCTGTACGCACTGTCATTCGACGCCCATCGCGACCGGCCGCGCCTGCGCAGCCACGACCGCCTCGGGCACCGCATCGACAGCGTCGAGTTCCATCCCAGCTACCACCGCATCATGGCCGCGGCGGTCGACCAGGGGGTGGCCGGCCTGTCGTGGGCCGACGCCGCGCCGGGCGCGCACGTCGCGCGCGCGGCGCTGTGCTACCTGCACAACCAGGCCGAGCCGGGCACCAGCTGCCCGCTCACCATGACCCATGCCGCGGTGCCGGCGCTGCGGCACGCGCCGGCATTGCGCGAATGGGCGGACAAGGTCGCCGCCTGCCGCTACGACCCGCGCGACGTCGCCATCGGCGACAAGCCCGGCGTGACCCTGGGCATGGGCATGACCGAGAAGCAGGGCGGCAGCGACGTGCGCGCCAACACCACGACCGCCACGCCGCTTGGCGGCATTGGCGACGAATACGCGCTGGTCGGGCACAAGTGGTTCTTCTCGGCGCCCATGTCCGATGGCTTCCTGGTGCTCGCGCAGGCGCCCGGCGGACTGAGCTGCTTCCTGTTGCCGCGACGGCTCCCGGACGGGGCGAAGAACGCCTTCGCGCTGATGCGCCTGAAGGACAAGCTCGGCGACTGGAGCAATGCCTCGGCCGAGGTCGAGTTCATGGAGGCCCGTGCGTGGCGCATCGGCGATGAGGGGCGCGGCATCGCCACGATCCTGCAGATGGTGATGCTGACGCGCCTGGACTGCATGCTCGGCTCGGCGGCGCAGATGCGCATGGCATTGGCGCAGGCGCTGCACCACACGGCCCATCGGATCGCCTTCGGCAAGCGGCTCATCGAGCAGCCGCTGATGCGCAACGTGCTGGCCGACCTGGCACTCGAATCGGAGGCCGCGCTGGTGCTTTCGATGCGGGTGGCGCGCGCGGTCGATGCATCGCCGGGCGACCCGCGCGAAGCCGCGTTCGCGCGCATCGCCACCGCGATCGGCAAGTACTGGATCTGCAAGCGCACGCCCGCCTTCGTCAACGAGGCGCAGGAGTGCCTGGGCGGCGCCGGCTACATCGAGGAGTCGATCCTGCCGCGGCTCTACCGGCAGGCTCCGCTCAATTCGATCTGGGAGGGCAGCGGCAACATCCAATGCCTGGACGTGCTGCGCGCGCTGGGACGCGAGCCCGGCTCCGCGGACGCGTTGCTCGCGGAGCTTGAATCGGCAGCGGGGCGCAACGACGACTATGACGCCGCAGTTGCGGCGTTGGGCGAATCATTGCGCAACCCGACCGGTGAATCCGGCGCGCGACTGCTGGTCGAACGCCTGGCGCTGGCCTTGCAGGCCGCGACGCTGCTGCGCGCGGACAGTCCGCTGGCCGACGCGTACTGCAGCAGCAGGCTTGGCGGAGCGCATGGCCTGGCATTCGGCACCCTGCCGACAAGCATCGACCACGGCCTGCCGATCGAGCGCGCCTGGCCGCGTTGAAGCCCGTCGCGGTTGGCGATCCGCGCAGCCGGGGCTGCGTGCGGCGCCGGCTTGCGCGGCTGGCACTCAGCCCGCGAGCCGGCTCGCGAATGCCTGCCACTGCGAAGTCTGCGACAGCGCCAACCGCAGCGGCCGCGACACCGCGACCAGCGCAGCGCCCCATGCGAAGGCCGGGTGCAGGCGCCGGCGCGCGATCGTGTCCCATGCCACGCAGGCCAGCACCAGCGCCGCGGTGATCAGGAAGAACGCGACCATGCCGCCCTGTTGCAGCAACGGCAGCGGGATCCGCGCGATCGGGGCGGTCAGCAGGCCCACGCATGCGAGCAGCATCAGCCGCTTGGGGATGTCGCCGCGCCGGCGGAACCAGAGCGCGGCACCGACAAGGAGCGCGAACACCAGCATGTCGCCGAGCGGCACCTGTTGCCGGAATGCCTGATCGCGACAGCGCGGGGACCAGGCGCAACCGATCGCCGGCCGGCGGGTTCCGCCGGGCCGGCGCAGCGGTGGAGAACCCGGGACCGGCTAGTCCAGGAACTGCAGCCGCGCCAGCTCCGCGTAGAGGCCGTCCTGTGCGATCAACTCGTCGTGGGTGCCCTGGGCAATGATCCGGCCGCGGTCCATGACCACGATGCGGTCGGCCTTGAGCACGGTGGCCAGGCGGTGCGCGATCACCAGCGTGGTGCGGCCTTCCATCAGCCGCTCCAGCGCCTGCTGCACGGCGCGCTCGCTCTGCGCATCGAGTGCGGAGGTGGCTTCGTCGAGGAGCAGCACCGGCGCGTCCTTGAGCAGCGCCCGGGCGATGGCGATGCGCTGCTGCTGTCCGCCCGACAGCCGCGCGCCGCGTTCGCCGAGCTGCTCGTCGTAGCCGGCGGGCAGCACCGAGAGGAACTCGTGCGCCTCGGCCGACCTTGCCGCGGCTTCCAGCTCGGCATCGCTGGCCTCCAGCCGGCCGTAGCGGATGTTGTCGCGCGCGCTGCTGGCGAAGATCGCCGGCTGCTGCGGGACCAGCGCGACGGTGCCGCGCAATTCGGCCGGATCGAGCGTGCGGATGTCCACGCCGTCGAGCTCGATGCGACCGGACTGCGGATCGTGGAAGCGCAGCAGCATCGAGAACACGGTGCTCTTGCCGGCGCCCGACGGGCCCACCAGCGCCACGGTTTCGCCGGGGGCGACCTGCAGGCTGAAGTCTTCCAGCGCCGGCGCATCGGGGCGCGACGGATAGTGGAACGTAACGCCGTCGAAGCGCAGGGCACCGCGTACCGGTACCGGCAATGCGTGCGGCCGTGCCGGTGCGGCGATGGCCGGGCGTTCGTCGAGCAGTTCGCCGATCCGGCCCATGCCGCCAGCCGCCTTCTGCAGCTCGTTCCAGGTCTCGGCGAGCGCGCCAACCGAGCCTCCGCCGAGCACCGCGTACAGCACGAACTGGCTCAGCGTGCCGACCGTGAGCCGGCCGTCGATCACGTCGTGGGCGCCCGACCACAGCACCAGCGTGATCGCGCCGAACACCAGCGAGATCGCCATCGCGGTGACCAGTGCCTGCATCCCGATGCGGCGGCGCGCGGTGGCGACCGAGGCTTCGATCGCGGTGGCGAAGCGGCCGCGTTCGTACGGCTCGCGTGCGTGCGCCTGCACGGTCGGGATCGCGCCGAGCGTTTCGCTGGCCAGCGCGTTGGCGTCGGCGACACGGTCCTGGCTCTGCCGCGAGATCTTGCCGAGCCGACGCCCGCCGAGCACCAGCGGCAGCACGCACAGCGGGATGCCGACCAGCGTGTACGCCGCCAGGCGCGGACTGGTCGCCACCAGCATCGCCAGGCTGCCGATCACCATCACCACGCTGCGCAGGGCGACGGAGACGGTCGAACCGACCACGCTGCGCAGCAGTTCGGTATCCGCGGTCAGGCGCGACACCAGCTCGCCGCTGCGGCTGCGCTCGAAGAACGCCTGATCGAGACCGACGAGGTGCGAATACAGGCGTTCGCGCAGGTCGGCGACCACGCGCTCGCCGAGCAGCGAAACGAAGAAGAAGCGCGCGGCGGTGGCGATCGCCAGCGCCAGCGCGACCGCAAACACCAGCGCGAAGGTGGCGTTGACGTTGCCGCCGCCCGAGAAACCGTGGTCGATCATCCGCCGCACCACCAGCGGCAGGCTCAGCGTCGCGGTGCTGGAAGCCGCCAGCGCCACCAGCCAGGCCACCAGCAGGCCTTTCTGGCGCATGACGAAAGGCCACAGCGCGCGCAGGCTGCCGAGTCGGGGCTTGGGCTTGCCGCGGGCGTCCTGCGGCGGCCGGGTATCCGGCGCGTCGCCGGGGTCGATGTCCTGCTCTGGAATGTCAGCCATCAGCCATTGTCGTCGATGCGCACCCGGTTACGGGTGGCGTCGCGCAGGCGCAGTTTCAAGGCGTCGACCTCGTCGCGAGGCAAACGCACCAGCAGGCGGACTCCGGTGGGGTCGAAAGTTTCGGCCAGTTTTTCGGCGCAGGCCGCGGCGATGGCCGCATGCACGTTGCCCAGGTCATCGAATGGCGCATGCAGCGCGACCTCGCGCAGGTCGACCAGCGCGATGCGTTCGGCGCCGCGCAGGCACTCGGCCGCGGCGCCGCCGTAGGCGCGTACCAGTCCGCCCGCGCCGAGCTTGATGCCGCCGAACCAGCGCGTGACCACGACCGCCACGCGGTCGATGCCCTGGCCGTCGATGGCGGCGAGGATCGGGCGCCCGGCGGTACCGGCCGGTTCGCCGTCGTCGCTGGAACGGTAGTCGTCGCCGATGCGCCAGGCCCAGCAGTTGTGGCTGGCGTCGGCGATCGATGCCGCCGCCAGCGCCTGCATCGCCTGGGCGGTGCTTTCGACCGGAACGGCATGGGCCAGGAAACGGCTGTGCTTGACCTCGATCGCGTGCGTCGCGGGGGCTGCCAGCGTATGCAGGCTCACGGTCGCCCGATCATTGGGCCAGCAGTGCGCGCAGGTCGTCGGGCAGGGCGGCCTTCGGGTAGCGGCGCTGGTATTCGCGCAGGCTGTCGCGCGCAGCGTCCGTCCTGCCCTCGGCGATAAGCTGGCGCACGCGCTGCAGCCAGGCTTGCCGGACCTGCGGGGAGTCGACCGAGGCCGGTGGCTGGTCGTCGAGCGGCTGGTCGCCGGCGTAGTCGGCGTCGCCGCGCTCGTCCTCTTCGGCGCGTGCGCCGCTGACTTCGACGTGGCCCAAGGCGCTGGCGTCGGCAGCGGCCGCCGCATCGGCCTGCCTGGCAGGCTGCGTGGTGGTGCCGGAGGCGACCTGCGCCGCGGGCGCGCCTCGGGCCGCCGTTTCCGAAGCCTTGGCCCGCTGCGCGCGTGCCTTGTCCTCGAACTCGACAGCGGGCCGGGCCGGTGCGCTGCCGGCAACCGGTCGCGGCGGCAAGGCGGCGGCGCGCGCCGCCGGCGCAGGTGGGGCGGGCGCAGGCGGGGGCGGGGCAGGTGGCGCCAGCTGCCGCAACTCGACGGGTGGGGAAGGCGTGCCCATCGGCGACGGCTCGTCGAACACCACCGGTGGCTCGGCAGGCGCCGGCGGCTCGGATGCGAACGTCTTCGGCTGCGCACCCGCTGTGGTCCGGGCTTCCGCGGACCCTCCGGTTTCGGCAGGAGTGGGTTCCATCATCGGCACGGCGGACGCGGAAGCGGCGCTGTCGGCTGCCGCCGGCGCGGCTTCAGCGACCGGCTGCGCCACGACGCGCGCGGCCTGCTGCGCCGGGCGCGGCGCCGCATCAGCGGAAGGTCCCGACGCGGCGCGTGGCGCTTCGGAATAATCCACCTGCAGCTCGTCGACCGGACGCAGCTGCCAGGCCAGTCCGCCGACGATGACCAGCGTGGCGGCAGCGCCGAAGGCCACTGGCCAGCGTCGCGGCCTGCGTCGCGGCGGACGATGCGCGGGAGCGGCCGCGGCCGCACGGAGCGCTCCGTCCGCCGCATGCGCAGCGGCGAGGATGCGCGCGTCGAGCGCCGGTGAAGGCTCGCCTTGTGGGCCGAGGCGGGCAAGGCGATCGGCCAGCGCGCGCTCCTCGGGCGTGAGTGCGTCGTCGCGGTGGTGCGGAGCTCCGGATCCGATGCTCATCCGGCGTCCCCCAGGCGCGCGCGCAGCTTGTCCATCGCGTAGCGCAGGCGCGATTTCACCGTTTCCCGGCCGACGCCGGTGATGGCACCGATCTCTTCCAGGGTCAGCTCCTGTTCCAGGCGCAGAAGGATCACCTCGCGCTGCTCTTCCGGCAGCTCGTCCAGCGCCAGCTGCATGCCCCGGCGCTGCTCGAACTCGGACAGTGTGCGTTCCGGCGTGTCGGGATCGGGTATGCGCGCGGTGCGCTCGTCGGCGTTCTCCGGCGCCGGCGGGCGGTACTGCTGGGACCGCCAGTGGTCGGCGATGCGGTTGTGGGCGATCCGGTACAGCCAGGAAGAAAACGAGGCCTCCGGTGTCCAGCCCGCGCGGGCCGCGATCACGCGTTGCCAGATGTCCTGGAACAGGTCGTCGGCCAGCGCGCCGTCGCGCAGCTGGCGCAACAAAAAGCGGTACAGGCGGGTGCGGTGGCGCGCGTAAAGCTGCTCGAACGCGGTCGTCCGCCCGGCCGCGTACGCCAGCATCAGCGTCTCGTCGCTGGCCTCGTCGCTGGCTTGGGCATCCGGGGTGGCGACATCGTTCATTGGCGGCAGGTTAAGCGCTGCCGCCGCGCAGGAGAAGCCCGGCGCCGGCCCACGACGCCGGATCGCGACCGCGTTCATGTGGACGCACCGTTCATTCCGGAAACAAACGACCATGGGCGCGGGCCGGGGTTGCCGGCAATGGAAAAAGCGCCCGTTATCCTGAATGATGGCGGGCGGGGAAACAGCGGCGTGCGAACCTTGGTGCAGACAACGAGAACCGCGGCGCCGGAAGGCGGGGCTTCCGGCCTTGCCGACCTGCTGGCCGCGACGCTGCCCACCGGATCCAGGCTTGCCGTGGCGTGGAGCGACGTGCGCATCGACGGCGGGCTCTCGCACACCGCCGACGCGCCAGCGGCCCTGGTCGCCCGGGCCCGCGACTCGCTCGAGCATGTCGTGCCCGACGGCGTGGACGCCGAGGTCATCGATGCGTGGAGCGATGCCGGCACGCGCATCGCCCTGGCTGCCCGCCTGTCGCAGCCGCTGGCGCCGGAATCGCGCAAGCCCTGGCTCGAACTCGCGCGCCGCACGATCGGCGCCACGCTTGCCGCTGCACAGGCCCAGACCCGGATCGAATCGCTGCAGAAATCCGAGCGCCTGCAGCAGGCGCTGTACGAGATCGCCGACCTGGCCGGGTCCGGGCTGGAAATGCAGGACATGCTCGGGCGCATCCACGACGTGGTCGGCGGGCTGATGCCGGCCGAGAATTTCTACATCGTGCTGTACGACGACATCCGCGAAACGCTGCGCTTCCTGTACTTCGCCGACCAGCGCGACCCTTACGTGGCCCAGCCCGACGAGGAGCTGCGCCTGGACTCGATGGACAACAGCCTGACGGTGGCCCTGCTGCGGCACGGGCAGCCGCTGTTCGGACCGTCAAAGGAAATCCGCAGCAAGCTCGGGGTCCCCACCGACCAGAACCATGGCCCGGACAGCGCCGACTGGCTCGGCGTGCCGATGCGACGCGAGGGGCGCGTCAGCGGCGCGATCGTGGTGCAGAGCTACCTGCAGGCCTCGCGCTACACGCATGAGGACCGCACCCTGCTGGAGTACGTGGCCCAGCACATCCTGACCGCGCTCGACCGGCGCCAGGCGCGCGAACAGCTCGAGCGCCGCGTCGACGAGCGCACCCGCGAGCTGCAGCAGGCGAACATGGTGCTGCAGGCCGAGATCGTCGAGCGCCAGCGCGCCGAGAAGCTGCAGCGGGCGCTGTACCGGATCACCGAACTGTCGGTCACCGCGGGCAGCCTGGAGCGCTTCTATGCCGACGTGCATTCGATCGTCGACGAGCTGCTGTACGCGCGCAACTTCTACATCGCGCTGCTGTCGGCCGACGGCGAGCACATCGAGTTCCCGTACTCGGTCGACGAGCGCGACCGCAGCCGCGAATCCCGCCACCTTGCCAGGGGCCTGACCGAATTCGTGCTCTCGACGGGGGCGCCGCTGCTGGCCGACCGCGCGACCATCGCCGACCTCGAGGCCAGCGGCGCGGTGCGCAGCTTCGGGCCGCTGGCCCACTGCTGGCTCGGCGTTCCGCTCAAGCGCGAGGACGCGGTAGTCGGGGCGATCGTCGTGCAGAGCTACACGGCGGACATCAGCTTCGTTCCCCGCGACCAGGCGCTGCTGACGTTCGTCGCCCACCACATCGACGGTGCGCTTGCGCGCAAGCGCGCGCAGGAACACCTCAAGGCCGCGCACGCCGAGCTCGAGTTCCGCGTCGAGGCGCGCACCGGCGAGCTGGAGAACGCCAACCGCGAGCTGCGCGCGCAGATTGGCGAGCGCGTGCGCGCCGAGCAGCGGCTGACCCACCAGGCCCGGCATGACAGCCTCACGGGCTTGCCGAACCGCGTCCTGATGCTCGAGCGGCTGGACGCGGCGATCGCCCGGATGAGCGACCCGCAGCGGCAGCGTTTCGTCGTGCTGTTCCTCGACCTGGATCGCTTCAAGCTGGTCAACGACAGCGCCGGGCACGCGGCGGGAGACGAGATGCTGGTCGAAGCCGGCCGCCGCATCGCGGGATCGCTGGGCGAGGGGACCCTGGTCGCGCGACTGGGTGGCGACGAGTTCGCCGTGCTGGTGGAGGAGGTCGGCGACCACGCGGCCGCCGAGTCGCTGGCCGCCACCTTGCTGGAAGAGCTCGGCAAGCCGATGTGGATCGCGGGACGCGAGCTGTTCCCCTCCGCCAGCATCGGCATCGCCTTGTGGGAGCCGCGCTACCTGCAGGGCGAGGACATGCTGCGCGACGCCGATGCGGCGATGTATCGCGCCAAGGCGCACGGCCGCGACCGCAGCGCGCTGTTCGACGAGGAGATGCGCGCCGAGGCCACGCGCCTGCTGGACCTGGAGGCGGACCTGCGCCGCGCGATCCTGGCCGACGCGTTCGTGCCGCACTTCCAGCCCATCGTGCGCCTGTCCGACGGCGAGGTGGTCGGCAACGAGGCGCTGCTGCGCTGGAACCACGAGTTGCACGGTCCGCTGCCGCCGGGGGCGTTCATCGGCGTGGGCGAGGACAGCGGGCTGATCGAGCAGGTCGACTGGCTGATGTACCGCCGCGTGTTCGACTGGATGACCCGGCACCGCCACGGCTACGTCTCGATCAACGTCTCGCCGCGCCACTTCCATTCCGAAACGTTCGCCGAACGGCTGCTGCAGATGCTCGACGACGCCGGCGCCGACCCGAGCCGGCTGCGGATCGAGATCACCGAAGTCGCGCTGCTCGACGACGCGCCGCGCATCCTGCGCATGCTCAACGGGCTGCGCAATCGCGGGGTGCTGGTTTTGCTGGACGATTTCGGCACGGGTTTCTCCGCGCTGTCGTACCTGCACCGGTTCCCGATCCAGGCGCTGAAGATCGACCAGAGCTTCGTCGCCGGTCTCGGCGGCGAGATGCACGCCGAAAGCCTGGCGCTGGTGCGCGCAATTCTCGCGCTGGCCGGCACGCTGGGCATCGACGCGATCGGCGAGGGCATCGAGACGGCGGCGCAGCGCGACATCCTGCGCCAGCTGGGGTGCGAGTTCGGGCAGGGCTACCTGTATGGACGGCCCTCGCCCGAGGCGCGCGGCTAACCTGAAGGCCCAAGCGTAGCCGGGGTGGCCGGGCAAGCCACTTTCTTTGCTTGCCCAACGAAGCCCGCAGAGAAGGACACCCCGCCTGCGCTGCGCAGGTCAGGGTGTGCTTGCGACACGCTGCTCCCCATCTCTCGAATCCCTGGTGGGAGGCGCCTTCGCCCGCCGGCCGCTAGTCGGCCACCACCGCCTCGCGCCGATCCGCATCGACGAGCGCCTGCGCAGTTTCGACCAGTCCGACGAACTCCGCCCGCTGCGGGTTGCCATCCTGCACGCCGCGCGCATTGCGCAGGATCTCGTCCCAGCTCCAGCCGCCGATCCGGGTGCCGCCGCGCAAGGCGTCGGCGTAGGCGGCGACGGTCGCGGCGAAACGCAGGGTGTCGCTGGGCGTCGTCCGCAGTGAGGAACGCGCGATCGGCGTGGTGATCAGGCGGCTGCCATCTTCGCCGGGCCGCTTGTAGCGCAGGCGGAGATGGGCGACCTCTTCCGCGCGCGTCCCGCTCGGCCGTGCCCCGGCGGGTCCGGATGCGGCGCCGTAACGCAGTACCGGCAGCTGTTCGGCGCCGGAACCCACCGGCGTGATCTCGTACAGCGCGGTGACCTCATGGCCGGCGCCGATGTCGCCGGCGTCGACCTTGTCGTTGGCGAAATCCTCGTTGCGCAGCACCCGGTTCTCGTAGCCGACCAGCCGGTACTCGGCGACCAGCGCGGGATTGAACTCGACCTGGATCTTGACGTCGCGGGCGATGGTCAGCAGCGTCGATCCCATTTCCTGCACCAGCACCTTGCGTGCCTCGGAGAGGCTGTCGATGTAGGCATGGTTGCCATCGCCCACGTCGGCCAGCTGTTCGGCCAGGGCGTCGTTGTAGTTGCCGCGGCCGAAGCCGAGCGTGGTCAGCGCGATGCCGGCCTTGCGCTGGTCGGCGACCAGCGTTTCCAGCGCGCCCTGGTTGACCGTGCCGACGTTGAAGTCGCCGTCGGTGGCGAGGATCACGCGATTGACGCCGCCTTGCACGTAGCCCTGCTTCGCCATCGCGTAGGCCAGGCGGATGCCGTCGCCGCCGTTGGTACTGCCACCTGCTTCGAGGCGCTCGAGCGCGGCGAGGATTTCCCCGCCACGGTCGCCGGACGTCGGCGCCAGCACCAGCCCGGCCGAGCCGGCGTAGACGACGATGGACACGTGGTCCTGCGGACGCAACTGGTTAACCAGCTGCTTCATCGACTGCTTCAGCAGCGGCAGCTTGTCCGGGGTGTTCATCGATCCGGACGTGTCGATCAGCAGCACCAGGTTGGCCGGCGGCAGCGTCGCCTTCGGTACGTCGTAGCCCTTGATGCCGATCATCAACAGCTGGCGCTTGCCGTTCCACGGCGCCGGCGCGAGCTCGGTGGTCACGCGGAACGGCACATCGAGCGAATCCGGCCCGGCGTGGCCGTAGCGGAAGTAGTTGATCATCTCTTCGGCGCGGACCGCGTCGACGGGCGGCCTCGTGCCCTCTTGTAGCATCCGGCGCACGTTGGCGTAGCTGCCGGTGTCGACGTCGATGGAGAACGTCGAGACCGGCTGTTCGCTGGTGCGATGCACGGGATTGTCCTCGCGGACGGCGTACTTCTCGGTGTCGGCCGGCTGCGGGCTTGGAATCTGCACAAGCGCGGGGGAGGATGCGTACGCGCCCATCGCCGCGACGTCGGCCAAGGCGATCGGCGCGGACGCGGCTTGCGTGCGTCGGTGCAGGCTGGCCTGGGCAGATCGACCCGCAGTCGCTTTTGCTTCTGCTGCCTCCTGCGGCGGCGGCGAGGGCGGCATGGGCCACGCGGCGGCTTCAGCGCCGGGCGCAGGGCGCGCCTCGTCCTGGCTGACGGTGGAACATCCGGCGATGGCCATCGTGCCGAGCAGGGCGGAAGCAAGAACGTGGCGTTGCATGTGGGCGTCTCCCGTGGTGGTCACGACGGGCAAACGCGCCGCTCGGACGGTTGGGGTTAAGCGCGAAGTCGGCGGATGCGGCAGCGTCGCCATGGCGACCATGCGGAGTAGGCCACCGCGCCCGCACATGGCCGGCAGGGCGGACTGCGTTGCGGCTTGCGTGACCAGCACGCGGAACGCGGCCTTCAGGGTCGACACTCGATGCGTGCCCGGGTTTGCACCACTTGTCCCGTCGAAATCCCATCGGTCACGGTGACATCCCGGACTGTCGCCGCCTTCGCCGAAGGAGGAAAACAACGCTGCGGTGGCGGATGACACGCGTCCACCGCCGCAACATTCCTCAGTTCCCCCGCGAGGTGTGCCGTGAGATCGCTTCCCTGCTTCAACCGCCGCAGCCTGCTCGCCCTCGTCGTCGCCGCGGCGATGGCGGCCGCGGCCACGCCAGCCGCCCTTGCCGCTGCTGCCCAGGGCGGGGACGGTCCGCGCTACCTGGTTTACGTGCCTTCGCGCTCGGCCGCGGTCGACCATGCGGCCAACGTGCGTGCGTTCGAGGACAACGGGTTCACCGTGGTCACGCTCGCCTATGCGGGCGAGGACGCATTGGGCTATGCCCGTCGCGTGCGCGACGAAGTGCACGGGCTGATCGCCACCGGTGTCGATCCCGATGCGATCACCGTCGTCGGTGCTGGCACCGGCTCACCGGTCGCCGCGCTTGTCTCGGCGACCAGCGCCGACCGCCGCATCCGCTACGCACTGCTCGGCAACTGCGACGAGCGCCTGGCCGACGCCCCCGGCTTCCACATGAGCGGGCGGGTGCTGGGGATTCGCGATGCGGGCGACCGGGCTTCGCAATCCTGCAGGCGACTTTGGCAGGACTCCCCCAAGCTCGTCGAGCGCCGTGACGTGGTGCTGCACACCGGTCATGGCGCGACGCTGTTTGACGCGCCGCGCGCGCAATGGATCGTGCCGCTGGCCGAATGGAGCCGCGGCGGACACGTGGCGGTGGGCGAGATGAAGGTCGCGGCGATGCCCTGAAGGTCGCGTCGCGGGCAAGTCGCGTCGCTGTGCGACCGGCGCCGCACGCAGCGCCGCCTTTGGCCTCACGCCGGGTCGCGGATCACCAGCAGCCTCGGCTCGGTCATGTCCTCGATGGCGTAGCGCACGCCTTCGCGACCGAGGCCCGAATCCTTGACCCCGCCGTAGGGCATGTTGTCGACGCGGAAGCTGGGCACGTCGCCGATCACGACGCCGCCCACATCGAGGCGATCCCAGGCACGCATCGCGTGGGCAAGACTGCCGGTGAACACGCCGGCCTGCAGGCCGAACTCGCTGTCGTTGACCCGTGCCAGCGCGTCGTCGAAGTCCTCGAACGACTCCACCCCGGCCACCGGCCCGAAGGCCTCCTTGCGGTACAGGTCGGCGTCGTGCGGCACGTTCTCCAGCAGCGTGGCCGGCAGCATGTTGCCCTTGCGGTCGCCGCCTGCAAGCAGCTTCGCGCCGCCCTTCCTTGCGGCCTTGATCCAGGACTCGACGCGTTTGGCCGCCTCCTCGTCGATCATCGGGCCGATGAAGGTCTTCTCCTTGCGCGGATCGCCCATGTCCAGCTTCGCCACCGCCGCCTTGAGCCTGCGACGCAGCTCCGCATAGACGTCGGCATGGGCGAAGATGCGCTGCACGCCGATGCAACTCTGCCCGGACTGGTAGTAGGCGCCCGACACGATGCGCTCGACCACGATGTCGAGTTCGAGGCCCGGATCGCGGTCGACGATGCAGGCGGCGTTGCCGCCCAGTTCGAGCACCACCTTCTTCTTGCCGGCACGGGCCTTGAGGTCCCAGCCGACCAGCCCGCCGGTGAAGCTGAGCAGCCGGATGCGCTCGTCCTCGACCAGCAGGCCGGCGTCGTCGTTGCTGCACGGCAGGATCGAGAAGGCGCCTTTCGGCAGGTCGGTTTCGGCCAGCACCGCGCCGATGATCAGCGCACCGATCGGCGTCTTCGCCGCCGGTTTCAGCACGAACGGGCAGCCGGCGGCGATTGCCGGCGCCACCTTGTGTGCCACCAGGTTGAGCGGAAAGTTAAACGGCGTGATGAAGGCGCAGGGCCCGACCGGAACCCGCTTCACCATGCCGCGATAGCCGCGCGTGCGCCTGGAGATTTCCATGTCGACGATTTCGCCGCCCAGGCGGGTGGCTTCGCCGGCGGCAATCCGGAAGGTGTCGATCAGCCGCGTCACTTCGCCGCGGGCGTCCTTGATCGGCTTGCCGGCTTCGATGCACAGGGCGAGCGCGAGTTCCTCATGGCGTTCGGTGAAGCGGGCCACGCAGTGTTCGAGCACGTCGCGACGCGCGTCGTGCGCAAACGCAGCCATCGCCGGCGCGGCCTTGGTGGCCGCCGCGATCGCCTTTCGCACCGTCGCGGTGTCGGCGAACGCCACGCGCGTCGCACGCTTCCCGGAGTATTTGTCCAGCACTTCCAGGTCGGTGTTGGCGGCGACCGCCTTGCCTGCGAGGTAATAGGGATAGGTCTTGTCGAGCATGGCGATCTCCTTTGCCCCAGCATCCCGTGGCCCGCGTTAACGCCGGGTTTGCAGGCGTGTCGTTGCGGCTGCTTGCACGATCGATTTGCAACACGGCTTTGTAGGAGCGGCTTCAGCCGCGAGCTCTTGCTCTTTACCTGCGAAGGCGGGCAGGGTCGCGCCTCCCTCGCAAAGGCATGGGGGAGGCCAGGTTTGCTCCCTCCCCTGCGAAGGCAGGGAGGGCCGGGGAGGGGTGCCTTCGGGATCAGCCCGAACCGTGACCACCCCGTCCCCACGTCCCCAGCCTTCGTAGGGGGAGGAACCACGGCAAAGCTCGCGGCTGAAGCCGCTCCTGCAAGAGCGTTGCCCACACGACGCTCTGCAGCTGCACTTGCACGGCTGCTAGGAAGAACCGGCCCCTTCGACGCGCACGCGCAGCGTGCCGTCGGCCAGGCGCGCATCCAGCGGGTCGCCGACCCGCGCGTCGCCCAGCGTGCGCACCACGCGCCCGTCCTCGTGCTGAAGGATTGCGTAGCCGCGCGCGACCGTGGCCAGCGGGCTGACGGTTTCGAGCGAGCGCGCCAGGCCACGCAGGCGCAGGGCATCGCGCTGCAGTCGCCTGGCAATCGCCGCCTGCGGCCGCGGATGCAGCATGGCCAGGCGTTCGCGCAGCGCGGCCAGCCGGCGTCGGGGCGCCATCGCGCGCAGCACCGCTTCGGCATGCCGCAGGCGCGCCCGCCTGCGCTCTTCGCGCGCATTGAAGGTGCTGACCAGCCGCTGCATGGCGACCTCCTGCCGCGCCCGCAGCTGCTGCAGCCGCGCCTGCGGGCGCAGCGCGTTGAGCCGCAGCGCCGCGCGGTCGGCACGCTGCATGGCGTCGCGCAGGCGCCGCAGGTGATGGGATTGCAGGCGCTGCTGCAGCGCGCGCAGGCGCGCGACCAGATCGGCGCGCTCGGGCACCAGCAGCTCGGCGGCCACCGATGGGGTGGGTGCCCGCAGGTCGGCGGCGAAGTCGGCGAGGGTGAAGTCGGTTTCGTGGCCCACCGCCGACACCACCGGCACCGTCGACGCGGCGATCGCCCGCACCAGCGCTTCGTCGTTGAACGACCACAGGTCCTCCAGCGAGCCGCCGCCGCGTGCCACCAGCAGCGCGTCGAAGCGCCCGCTGGCCGCCGCGCGCTGCAGCATCGACACCACCTGCGCGGCGGCGGTGGCGCCTTGGACCTGCACCGGCAGCACCTCGACCTCCAGCAGCGGAAAGCGCCGCGCGAGCACGCTCAGCACGTCGCGCACAGCGGCGCCGGAAGGCGAGGTGAGCACGCCCAGGCGGCGCACGTAGGCGGGCAGGGGGCGCTTGCGCGCGGCGTCGAACAGGCCCTCGGCCTGCAGTTTGGCCTTCAGCTCGTCGAACGCCCGCCGCAGCGCGCCTTCGCCGGCTTCCTCCATCGAATCGAGGATCAGCTGGTAGTCGCCGCGCGCCTCGTACAGCGTGAGACGGCCGCGCGCGAGCACCCGCTGCCCGTCGCGCGGCTGGAACCGCAGCCACTGGCTCTTGGGCTTGAACAGGGCACAGCGCACCTGGGCGCGCGCGTCCTTGAGCGTGAGATAGACATGTCCCGACGCGGGCCGCGACAGGTTGCAGATCTCGCCCTCCACCAGCACCAGCGGAAAGGCGTCCTCCAGCAGGTTGCGCGCCAGCACGTTGAGCTGGCTCGGGGTCAGGACGTTATCGGTCGGCGCGGGCATGGGCACAGGATACCGGCCCGTGTCGCACGGCCGGAGAAATGGCGCCACGCGCGTGGAAGCAGCCCCGCCACTGCGCCGTGCGCGTGTCGGAAGCTTCGAGGCTGACCGCGCTCCTGGCGCTTGCCAGCCCTAGGCAGCGATTGCGACCAACGGCGCGGTTGGCAGGGCGCGTGCTGCGATTCGGCGCCAGCAGCGAGCCCGTACGCGTCGGGCCGCACCGGCGCAACGGGCCAACGCCGATCGGCCACCACGCCGCCAAGTCCGCCAGACCGACTAAAATGGCGCCATGAATGCAGATCCCGCCGCCGTCCACGCCATCGTCCAACCCCTGTCGGGCTGGGCGTTCGGCCCCGCGCCGCGCCGCGGCACCCGCCAGGTGCGGGTCGGCAACGTCCTGGTCGGCGGCGACGCGCCGGTGGTGGTGCAGTCGATGACCAACACCGACACCGCCGATGTCGCCTCGACGGTGAAGCAGGTCGCCGAGCTGTGGCGCGCCGGGTCCGAGGTGGTCCGCGTCACCGTCAACAATCCCGAATCCGCCAATGCGGTGCCGCGCATCGTCGAGAAGCTGGCGATGATGGGCATCGAAGTGCCGGTGGTCGGGGATTTCCACTACAACGGCCACCAGCTGCTCGCCAACGAGCCGGCCTGCGCCCAGGCGCTGGCCAAGTACCGCATCAACCCCGGCAACGTCGGCTTCGGCAAGAAGCGCGACACCCAGTTCGCGCAGCTAATCGAGTTCGCGCTGCAATACGACAAGCCGGTGCGCATCGGCGCCAACTGGGGCTCGCTCGACCAGTCGCTCGCCACCCGGCTGATGGACGAGAACGCGCTTCGCGCCGATCCCTGGGACGCCGGCCGCGTGCTGCGCGAGGCGCTGATCCGCTCGGCCCTGGACTCGGCCGCGCGCGCGGTGGACCTGGGCCTGCCGGCCGACCGCATCATCCTCAGCTGCAAGGTCAGCGGCGTGCAGGAGTTGATCGCCGTCTACCGCGACCTCGCCCAGCGCAGCGACTTCGCCCTGCACCTGGGCCTCACCGAGGCCGGCATCGGCAGCAAGGGCATCGTCGCTTCGAGCGCCGCGCTGGCGGTGCTGATGCAGGAAGGCATCGGCGACACCATCAGGATCTCGCTCACGCCCGAGCCCGGCGCATCGCGCACCCAGGAAGTCGTCGTCGCCCAGGAACTGCTGCAGACCATGGGCCTGCGCGCGTTCACCCCGATGGTCACCGCGTGCCCCGGCTGCGGCCGCACCACCAGCGAGTTCTTCCAGGAGCTGGCCAAGGTGGTGCAGGAGCACGTGCGCGCCAGGATGCCCGAGTGGAAGATCACCCATCCCGGCGCCGAGCACATGACGCTGGCGGTGATGGGCTGCGTGGTCAACGGCCCCGGCGAATCGCGCCACGCCGATATCGGCATCTCGCTGCCCGGCACCGGTGAGGCGCCCGCCGCGCCGGTGTTCATCGACGGCGAAAAGTCCGTGACCCTGCGCGGCGCCAACATCGCCCACGAGTTCGTCGATCTCATCGACGGCTACGTCGAACGTCGCTACGGCCGTGCCGCCCAGCCGGCCTGAGCCGCCGATCGAACGCCCGTCGCGCGCGCTGCGCGAGGAGACCCGTGCCGGCGCCTCGTTCCTGCGCCGCCACGGCTGGCCGCTGCTGCTGCTGTTCGCCGGCCTGCTGCTGCCGCTGTGGGGATTCGCCGAACTGGCCGACGAGGTGCGCGAGGCCGAAGGCTTCCCCTTCGACGAGCCCATCCTGCTGGCCGCCAACGCGATGGCCCGCTCGGGCTTCGACCAGCTGTTCCTGCTGTTCTCCGCGACCGGCTACCTGTACGGCGTGGTGCCGGTCGATATCGCCCTGGTGCTGGCGCTCGCGCTGCGTCGCCGCTACCGCGAAGGCGTGTTCGCCGCCGTCGCCACCGGCGGCTCGGCGCTGCTCAACCTGGCCGCCAAGCAGGCCTTCGCCCGCGACCGTCCCAGCCTGTGGGAATCGATCGCGCCCGAGCACAACTACAGCTTCCCCAGCGGCCACGCGATGGGCTCGATGACCCTGGCCGTCGTCCTCGTGCTGCTGGCCTGGAACACCCGCTGGCGCTGGCCGGTGTTCGCCGCCATGGCCGTGTTCGTGCCGATGGTCGGCCTGTCGCGCGTGTACCTGGGCGTGCATTACCCGTCCGACATCCTCGCCGGCTGGGCCGCGGCGGTGGCGTGGACGGCGGGGGTGTACCTGATGGTGTTTCGGTGGGGAGGGCGGCCTTGGCGCAATGGCGCCGACGTCGTGCAGTAACCGGACCAGCGTCACAACCCGCTGCAGCAGTTGGCGCAATCGCGCTGGCTAGCCGTGCCCGGCATTGAAAGCTGCAAGCCCCGACGCTTACAGTTCAGGCAGGGATGAATCGGGGGCGTGGCCGGGATGCTGCGAAAGCTGTCGTTGTTTGCCTTGTCCGCGCTGGCCGTGTCGTTGCCGGCCTCGGCGCTGGATATCGAGCGCATCGAACTCAAGTCCGGGATCGGCCAGCCGTTGCTCGCCGAAATTCCGGTGGTCTCGGCGGACCGGGATGACCTTCGAAAACTGCAGGCGCGGCTGGCGTCGCCGGCCACGTTCGCGCGCATTGGCCTCGAGCGCCCGCGTGGCGTGGTGGCGAGCCTGCAATTCCAGGTGGCGCGCAACGCAGGCGGAAAGCCGGTCATCCGGGTTACGAGCGCCGCGCCGGTCGAACAGGAGTTCCTGACGTTCCTGATCCAAGTGGACTGGGGCGACGGGCGCATGGTGCGCGAATATTCCGTGTCGCTGTCGGCGCCGGACGCGATTGCGTCGCCGATGCCGCCACCGGTTGGGTTGCCGGAGGCCGGCGCGCCAGGCCTCATTGCGCGCGCTGCGCCGCCGGTGGCGATTCCATTGGCGGCGGATGTCGATGCCGGCGTGCCCAACGCATCGCGCGTTCCGGCGCAGCCGGTTCCGCTGGCCGCGGGGGCGACGGTGAAGCGGTCCGCACCGTCGCCCAACGTTGCGACAAAACTGGCCGCCAACGTTGCGACAAAAGCGGCTGCGGCAACGCCCGCGCCGCGCACTTCTTCCCGGACGCCAGCGACACCGGGCCCCGCACGCGCGCCATCCCCCGGCGACTATGGTCCGGTCCGGACCGGCGACATGCTGTCGAAGATCGCGCGCGACTATGTCGACGATCGGCACGATTTGAACCAGGCGATGCTGGCCCTGCTTCGGGTCAACCCGGGCGCATTCATCGGCGGCAACATCAACCTTCTCCGGCAGGGCAGCATCCTGCGCGCGCCCGCGGAAGCCGAGCTGTCGGGGTACGACGCCGCTGAAGCGGCCGCAATGGTCCAGGAACACATCCGCAGTTGGCGCGAAGGCAAGCCCGTTCCCCAGCAGCCGTCGGCGTTGCCGACGCTGGCGGAAGCCCCGTTACCGCCCGCGATGAAAGCGCCCGTGCCACGCGTCGCGCCCGCGCGCCTCGAAATATCGCCGGCGCCTGATGAGGTCGAACGCATGGCTGCGCTGCAATCGGGCGCCGCGCGCGATGGGACCGGGGATGTGCTCCTGAAAGTGGCTGCGGCATCCGCCGAATCGCAGGCCATGCGCAGCGCGGAATTCCGGAAATTGCGCGCACGCATCGCAGAGCTGGACCAGCTGCAGCGCGAGCAGCAGGCGGTGCTCTCCCTCAAGGATGCCGAACTGGCGGCGCGGCCCGCGGAACGTGTCGCGGCGTGGCCTTGGCTGGCCGCGGCTTTCGCGGTCCTGCTTCCACTGGCGTGGTGGCTGGGACGGCGTGGCGCAGGAGCGCGAATGCTCGCTGCCAGCGGCCCCAGCCCGCTTGTTGCGAACGCCGGTGAGGCAGGACGCGACAGCGGGTACGGCAAAGACGCGAACGGCCCGCAAACCGATGGGGTGGGGCGCCCGCATTCGTCCGCACCTGCCTGGCATCCGGGAATCCGTGATGCGGCACTGGAAGGTCCCTGATGCGCTCAGGGGCGACGCGGACCGCCGGAGCCCGAGGGAGTGCGCGATGAGCGAACACGCGCATCCGATCCAGACGATGGGCGGCTACCAGCTCGTTGCACTGACGACAGGCGAGACCTACGACCCGCGCGACGTCATCGCCTTCGTGGTCATGACGATGTCGGGCGCACGGCTGCATTACGAGCACACGCTCGAGGACGCGAGGGCTTGGCTGGAGCGGCTGGTGGCCGAGGACGTGGCGTCGCCGCGCAAGCTCCGGCCGCGGTCGCGGAAAGCGCGGACTCCACGTTAGCGCCCAGGTTCGGCACCAACGTAAAAGGGGAAGGGATCAGCATGCAGTTCGAACGGAAGAAACTCGGCTTCGCGCTGTTCGTCACGGTGCTCGCACTGGCGGCGGGCGCCTATCTGTCCGGCTTCCTGGCGCTTCTCTTTCTCGAACTCAACACCAATGCGGCCGGGCTCGGAACCTACTACGCCTATTTCAAGGCACTGGGCATGCCGCAGGTGGCGCCCTATGCCGGGCGGATCAGAATCGCGGGCTACGTCGGCTTCGGCCTGCCGCTGCTTGCCTGCGCCGCGCTGCTGGTGCTGATCCTGAGGCCGTCGAAGCAGTCCCTGCACGGCAATGCGCGCTTCGCGACTGCCGGTGACCTCGCGAAGCACGGTCTGTTCAAGGAGTCGGACACCGGCCTGATCGTCGGCAAGCACAATGGCAGTCTTCTGCGCCTGGGCGGGCAGCAGTTCGTGATCCTGGCCGCGCCCACCCGCTCGGGCAAGGGCGTCGGCATCGTCATTCCGAACCTGCTCGACTATCGCGAATCAGTCGTGGTGCTGGACATCAAGCAGGAGAACTTCGAGCTGACCAGCGGCTGGCGGGCCTGAGCGTCATGGTCGCCATCGCGCTGAAGATGGTGCTGGCTGTGTCGGCCGCCTTCTGGGTCGGCAAGTTCACCGGGGCTTCCACGGAAGGCGTCAACAGCATGGCGTTGCAGCAAGGCGGACTCGGCTTGATCCTGACGGCTCTGATCGTGACCGCTCCGCCGATGGCCGCAGCCTTCTTCCAAGGCATGCTGGGCGCATTCACCCCATATACCGCCTTCAGCAGTGATGGTGGCGCCAGTGCCTCGCGAAATGGTCGTTGGGGGGGCGGCAACAGTTTCCCGCCGGGACATGGTGGGAATCCGGGTGGGGTGCAGCCGACGTCACAGAATAATCAGCATACTTCTCAAGGCGGGGGGCACAACACCAGTAGCTATGCATCGAGCGTCAGTAGTCGAATGTCCGGTGCGGATAATTCAAGTTCTGCTCAGCATGTTGTACCTAGGAGAGATTTCAAGCCATCGGAGATATGACATGAGGGCTGTTCTTTCAATTATATTCACGCAATTGCTAACTATCGCTAGCAGTGGCGCATGGGCGCAGACAGCATGCCCGCAAGGGGTTGCTTCCGGTAGTGCGCAGTGCGGGCCGTCAACCATGATTGAACCGGCTTCCACTATTGCACCTCCTGCCTCCCAGATCCGATGGGCTGATAGCTGGGGTGGAATGGCCTCAGACGTTGAGAATGGAATTTCCGGGATCGTTACAGACCTGCCAAGCAAACGGCGTGCGAAGCGTGCCGCTATCGAGGAATGCAAGGTTCGCGGCGGCGTGGAGTGTGTGGTTGCTATCACGTACAAAAATCAATGCCTTGTAGTGGTGGACGGGAACAAGAGTTACATTGTGAGTTCTCCTACAATCGGGCGGGCCACGAGGCTGGCTATGCAAGATTGTGTGAAGGGTGGCGGAACTGATTGCCATGTTTACTATTCTGGATGCAGCACAGCCAAGAGAATTCAGTGATACATCTGATGTCCTGATTTAGCGTCGACGTTAAGAGTGAATGTTTTTTCGCGACATCATGGACGGATGACTTATGGGGGCGCCGACGGGTGTCAACAGCATGGCGTTGCATGTGGGTGGACTGATGTGTGGCTCCTACCAATGGCCGCAGCCTTCTCCATCTCTGATAATGGAGTGACGCGTCTTGGTGAGCGGGTATCGTAAGAGCTTAGGCCTGCGTTGCATGCATTAGCATTTTCAAGCATCGATTCGATCGATGTCGGCGAGAGCCAGAATGCTTTACAGGACTAGATCAAGCGCCTCGCTTTCCGGAGCCGTCGATTTGACACCCGGTCGGCAGACCATACCTAGGAAAGATTTCAGAACAACAGAGGTGTGGGATGAGAAGTGAGGTCATCGTTGCAGCGATTCTGCTAGCACTATGCGATGCTGCATTTGCACAAACAGCATGCCCGCAAGGTGTTGCTGGAGGTAGTGCGCAGTGTGGTCCGTCATCGCTGGTAGACCCCAGTGATTCTTCTTACGGCTCTAGTGCGCCATCCTTACCTCAAGAGAAATGGGCCGATAGTTGGGGGGCAATTGCCGCCGATGGAAATGGCGTTGTGGGAATCGAGACGGATTTTCCAAGCAAGCGAAAAGCCAAGAAGGGGGCAGTTGCCGAGTGCAAGAAGCGTGGAGGAGGAAATTGCAAGGTGTGGCGCACTTTCGTGAATCAATGTGCGGCCGTGATCGCTGGAGAAGGACTTTCGGCGACGGCCAGTGCTCCAACTAAGAGGGAGGCTATCGATCTGGGGATGGAACATTGTCGCGGGGATGGCGGAGGGGATTGTCGTTTGTACTGGTCTGGCTGTAGTCATGCTTGGAGGGTTTGGTAGTTGAGGGGAGCGCGCTTTCGGTAGCCCCTCGCTTCTAGTAGCGACTTGATCTGGAGTTGAGTCGCCCCGAATCGGTGTGCATCTGTAGCACACGCTGACTTAAATCCAGTGGCGTGATTGAGCATCGCTCGATCGATGAAGGTGGCGGCGAGGGCTTGTTCTCAGGCGCGAAGCGCCAGCTTCTGGCCCAACTGTACGTGGACTTCGGCAGACAGATTGCCAGCCAGCTCGGCCACCCCCTCCGGCAGCAGCACGATCACCGTCGACCCATAGTTGAACCGCGCCATTTCCTCGAACCGCTCCAGCATGATCGGCTCGCCCTCGTCGCCGGTGCGGTAGTCCTTGACCGTGATGGTGCCGCCGTAGGCGGGGATCTCTTCGCCGCTCCAGACGGTTTCCACGCCCGAGACCAGTAGGGCGCCGACCAGGACCACGGCCATCGGGCCGAAGTCGGTGTCGAAGTGGCAGACCAGGCGCTCGTTGCGGGCGAACAGGCGCGGGATGCGGCGCACCGCGTCCGGGCCCACCGAGAACAGGCGCCCGGGTACGTGCACGGTTTCGCGCAGGGTGCCGGTCCAGGGCATGTGGACGCGGTGGTAGTCCTTCGGCGACAGGTAGACGGTGGCGAACAGGCCGTTGGCGAACGGTTCGGCGGCGTCCTCGTCGCCGAGCAGTTCGGCGGCGGTGAACGACTGGCCCTTGGCCTGGAAGATGCGGCCGTTGTCGATGCGGCCGCACTGGCTGATGCGGCCGTCGGCGGGCATCAGCAGGGCGCGCGGGTCGGGGTCGGCCACGCGCACGCCTTCCTTCAGGCCGCGGGTGAAGAAGGCATTGAACGTGGGGTAGGCCTCCGGGTCCGGGTGCATGGCTTCGGACAGGTCCACGCCGAACTTGCGCGAGACCGTACCGATCAGCCAGCGCTTGAGCCGGACGTTGTCGGAGTACGCCAGGCGGCGCGCCAGCGAGGACAGCAGGCGGTGGGGCAGGACGTAGGTGAGGCTGGTGACGAGGCTCATGGGGGGTGTTGTATCCGAAATACGAGCAGACGGGCGTGGGGGCGGTGGGTGTTGTGTTGGGGCGCGGAGGAATTGGCGACTGGCGGTCGTGCGTGCTGTTCCAGTGTGGCGATGCCGCGGGTTGGCTGGCGGGGCGAATCGGAACGATGAAGGCTGGCGCGTGCACGTGCCGTGGCAGGCGCGATGCCGGTGGAACCGGCCAGGAACAATCTCGGCAGAACGCGCCGCTGCAACAGCTCGCCCGAAGCCGCTCCCACGAGGAGCTCGCGGCTGAAGCCGCTCCTACAAGAGGCCCGGAGGTCGCCAGCCTGCCCGTGGAAGGAGTGCATCGTTGGGAGCGATGCCAAACCCGGTGCGACGGCACCCCTTTCTCAGGTGCCCGGCACCTCGGGCTTGCGCACCTGCAGCGGCTGAGACCGGGCCGCGCTATTTGAAGGAGGCCTGGCTCAAGGCGGCGAGGTCGGCGGCGATGGCCTTGGGCTGCAGCGGCGGCTGGATGATGCCGGCCATGCGGCCCTGCGGGTCGAGCACGGCGAGCGTGGCCGAGTGGTCGATGGTGTAGCTGTCGGCCGGGGCGCCTTCGGCGGCCGGGACCTTGGCGAACACCAGCGACAGCGAGCGGGCGAAGTTCTCCAGCGCGGGCACGTCGGCGGTCGCGGCGAGGGTGTCGCGGTGGAAGGCATGGGCGTACTCGCCGATGCGGTCGGGGTCGTCGCGCTCGGGGTCGACCGAGACGAACAGCACCCGCGGCCGGGTCGATTCGGGCAGCGCTTCCCACTGCTTCTGCGCCTGCGCAAGTTCGGTGAGCGTGGTGGGGCAGACGTCCGGGCAATAGGTGAAGCCCAGGAACACCAGCGTCCAGTGGCCCTTGAGCTCGCCCGGCACCAGCGGGGTGCCATCGGACTGCCGCAGCGCGAACGCGGGCAGCTCGCGCGGCTGCGGCAGCAGCGTGGTCGTCTGCATCGCCGGTCCGGTGGGCGCCGGCGCGGCGAAGAACTTCTGCGAGGCCAGCAGGCCGAGGCCGGCGGCGACGGCGATGACCAGGACGATGAGGGTGGTGCGATTGAACATGGCGGCGGCGCTTCTTCACGCGATACTTGAAGTGCGGCCATGATAACCGCGCCACCGTTATACTTCCCGGCCCGGCCGACCTGCCGTGCGCGCCCGCCGCCATGACCGACGAACTGCATACGATCATCGACCTGATCCGCTACGGCGCCAGCCGTTTCAACGCGGCGGGGCTGACGTTCGGCCACAGCTACGACAACGCGATCGACGAGGCCACCCAGTTGGTGCTGCATGCGCTGCACCTGCCGCACGACCTCGGCCCGGCCTACGGGCAGGCCCACGTGACGCTGGCGGAGAAGGAAGAGGTCCTGGCGCTGTTCCTGCGCCGGATCGAGGAGCGCATCCCGGCGTCCTACCTCACCGGGGAAACCTGGTTCGCCGGCCTGAGCTTCCGCAGCGACCCACGCGCCCTGGTCCCGCGCTCGCCGATCGCCGAACTGATCGAGGCCGGCTTCGAGCCCTGGCTGGGCGGGCGCGAGGTGCGCCGTGCGCTGGACCTGTGCACCGGCTCGGGCTGCATCGCCATCGCCATGGCGCACTACAACCCGGACTGGCAGGTGGACGGCGCCGACCTGTCCGACGACGCGCTGGCGCTGGCCGCCGAGAACAAGGCGCGGCTGCAGACCGACAACGTCAAGCTGATCAAGTCCGACCTGTTCTCTGGCCTCTCTGGGCGCCATTACGAACTGATCGTCACCAATCCGCCCTACGTCACCAATGACGAGACCGACGCGCTGCCCCAGGAGTATTCGCACGAGCCGGAGATGGGCCTGCGCGCGGGCGACGACGGCCTGGACCTGGTGCTGCGGATCCTGCGCGACGCGCCGCTGCACCTGAGCGAGGACGGGCTGCTGGTCTGCGAGGTGGGCGAATCCGAGCGTGCGCTGGTGAAGCTGCTGCCGGACGTCGAGTTCGCCTGGATCGAGTTCAAGGTCGGGCAGATGGGCATCTTCGCGGTGGAATGCGCGGAACTGATTGCCCACCACCCGCGCATCCGCGAGCTGGCCGCCGCACGCGAGCCGCGGCCGGCGGAGGCGTCGGGCGCGCTGTTTTGAGCGCCGCGGAGCCTCGTGCGGTCTTGCTTTCCCCCCCTTTGAAAAAGGGGGGCAGGCGGAATTTGCTTTGTGCTGAAGGGCCAGAGCAAATCCCCCCCAGCCCCCCTTTTTCAAAGGGGGGAGCAAAAGCAGGGGAGTGGGCTTGAATACGTTCGGCCATCTGTTCCGCGTCACCACCTTCGGCGAATCGCACGGGCCGGCGATCGGCTGCGTGGTGGATGGCTGCCCGCCTGGCATCGCGATCGCGCCGGAGGACTTCGCCCACGATCTCGCCCGCCGCGCCACGGGCCGCACCCGCCACACGTCGGCGCGGCACGAGGCCGACGCGATCGAGATCCTGTCGGGCGTCTACGAAGGCCGCACCACCGGCACGCCGATCGCGCTGCTGGTCCGCAATACCGATGCGCGCAGCAAGGACTACGACCGCATCGCGCAGCAGTTCCGGCCCGGCCACGCCGACTACACCTACTGGCAGAAGTTCGGCACCCGCGATCCGCGCGGCGGCGGGCGCTCGTCGGCGCGCGAGACCACGATGCGCGTGGCGGCCGCGGTGATCGCGAAGAAATGGCTGGCCGAACGCTACGGCGTGCGCGTGCGCGGCCACCTGGCGCAGATCGGCGACGTGCTGCCGCGCGCCCATGACTGGCGCAATCCGGACTGGAGCGCGGTCGAGGCCAATCCGTTCTTCTGGCCCGATGCGGCGCAGGTGCCGGAACTCGAAACCTTCATGGATGCGCTGCGCAAGTCCGGCGATTCGGTCGGCGCGCGCGTCGCCGTGTTGGCCGACGGCGTGCCGCCCGGCTGGGGCGAACCGGTGTACGGCAAGCTCGACGCGGAGCTTGCCGCGGCGATGATGTCGATCAACGCGGTCAAGGGCGTGGAGATCGGCGACGGGTTCGCGTCGGTGGCGGCCAAGGGCAGCGAACACCGCGATGCGATGACGCCCAATGGATTCGAGTCCAACCACGCCGGCGGGATCCTGGGCGGCATCTCCAGTGGCCAGCAGGTCGTCTGCTCGGTGGCCTTCAAGCCGACCTCGAGCCTGCGGCTGCCGGTTGATGGCATCGACGTTGAAGGCCACGCGGTGGAGATCGTCACCACCGGCCGCCACGATCCTTGCGTCGGCATCCGCGCCACGCCGATCTGCGAGGCGATGCTGGCGCTGGTGCTGATGGACCACGCGCTGCGGCACCGGGCGCAGTGCGGCGACGTGGGCGACGTTGCACCGCGGATCCCGGCTTGAAGCGAAGCTTGGCCGTCGCTGGCGTGCCGCAAATCGTGGCCGCAGGCTGGCCGACTCCTGAAGTTGCAATCCACAGCCACCTGGCCAACATCGCGCGCGGCGGGCTGATCGATGAAGGCGCGCTGGCGACGCCGCCTTGCGGCGTTCGCCTCGCGACGGCAGGGCCGGACGTGTTCGAAGGCCAACCGACAGTCACCTCGCGCCCGCTGGCGCACGGCAACGTGGTGCCAGAGCCGCGCATCGCCGGCGCAACTCTCTCGACGCGGCGCGCAATGGTGGCACCGGCAGTGGATAATCCCGTCGCGGCGATGGGATTCAGGCCGGGCGCGGGCAGTTCGCCGAGCGCGATCGCCGCGAAACAGGCTTCCCGGTAGGAGCGGCTACAGCCGCGATCTCTTTCGCCCGGCCGTTGCCGGAGCGAAGGTTAGCGGCTGAAGCTGCTCCTGCAAGGACATTGCATGCAACAACATCGGCCCGACGGCCGGCAGGAACAATCGATGGGCAGGCAGTACAAGGTTGCGGTCGTGGGTGCCACCGGCGCGGTGGGCGAGGTCATGCTGGCGGTGCTCGAAGAGCGCGGCTTCCCGATCGGGGAGCTGGTCGCGCTGGCCAGCGAACGCTCGGTCGGCACCAAGGTGGCGTTCGGCAACCGCCAGCTGCAGGTGCAGGACCTGGCGAGCTTCGACCCGGCGGGCGTCGAGATCGCGCTGTTCTCCGCCGGTGGCGCGATCTCGAGGGAGTACGCGCCCAGGTTCGCCGCGGCCGGCGCGGTGGTGATCGACAACTCCTCGGCCTTCCGCCAGGACGCCGACGTGCCGCTGGTGGTGAGCGAGGTGAACCCGGAAGCGGCAAAACATCGCCCGCGCGGCATCATCGCCAACCCCAACTGTTCGACCATGCAGCTGCTGGTCGCGCTGGCGCCGATCCACCGCAAGGCGGGGATCGAGCGGATCAACGTCGCCACCTACCAGTCGGTCTCGGGCACCGGGCGCAAGGCGCTGGAAGAGCTCGGGCGGCAGACAGCGGGACTGCTCAACTTCCAGACGGTGGATCCGGAGGTCTATCCGGTGCAGATCGCCTTCAACGTGATCCCGCACGGCGGCGACTTCACCGACAACGGCTACACCACCGAGGAGATGAAGCTGGTCGACGAGACCCGCAAGATCCTCGGCGACGATACGATCCGCGTGAATGCCACCGTGGTGCGGGTGCCGGTGTTCTACGGCCATTCCGAGGCGGTGAACATCGAAACCCGCGACAAGCTGACCGCCGCCGAGGCGCGCCAGCTGCTGCAGTCGGCGCCGGGCGTGGAAGTGGTCGACGAGCCGGTCGATGGCGGCTATCCGACCCCGGTCACCCATGCTTCCGGCCACGACCCGGTGTACGTCGGGCGCATCCGCGACGACCTCTCGCACGAGCGCGGGCTGAACCTCTGGGTGGTCTCGGACAACATCCGCAAGGGCGCGGCGCTCAACGCGGTCCAGATCGCCGAGCTGGTGGCCGGTGAAGGCTGAAGCGTTGCGGATCGACGGGCGCGGCGGCTAGAGTCGGGCCATGAACCGGGGGAATGGCGTGACCAGGACACTGCACAAGGCGTGCCTGCCGTGGCTGGCGCTGCTGCTCATCGCGCTGGCGATGCCGGCGTTTGCGCTGGGGCTCGGCCAGATCACGGTCAAGTCGCAGCGCGGCGAGCCGCTGCTGGCGGAAATCGCGATCGTGTCCAACGATCCGGGCGAGCTCGAGAACCTGCAGGTCCGGCTGGCATCGCCGGAGACCTTCGCGCGGGTGGGGCTGGAGCCGCCCGGCGGCACGGTGACCGGGCTGCAGTTCCGCGTCGCCCTGGATCCGCAGGGCAGGCCGGTGATCCGCGTCACCAGCGCCGCGCCGGTGGACGAGTCGCTGCTGACCTTCCTGCTGGAAGTGGATTGGGGACAGGGGCGGCTGGTGCGCGAATACTCGGCGCTGCTCGACGCGCCGCGAACGGTTTCCGCGCCCGCGCAGCCGCCGATCGAGGCGCCGGTCGCCGCGCCGGGCAATGCCATCGTGCGCGAGCCCGTCGCACCGGCCCCGGCCCCTGCGCCGGAACCGCCGCCGGCCGCCGCGCCGACGCCCCAAACCGCGCAGCCGGCCGCGCAGCCGGCTACGCCGGTGGCCACGGAGCAGGCCAGCGAGGCGCCTGCGCCGGGGAACGCGATCGAGCCGACCGCGGTCCCGGTTCCGACGCCGGCAGCGCAGTCCGCACCGCGCGCGCAGCCGGTTGCCGCGACCCCGGGGGAATACGGACCGGTCCGGATGGGCGACACGCTCGGCAAGATCGCGCGCTCGGTCGATCCCGATGGCCACTCGCTGGACCAGGTGATGCTGGCGCTGCTGCGCGCCAATCCCGACGCGTTCATCCAGGGCAACGTCAACCTGATCAAGGCCGGCGCGGTCCTGCGCGTGCCCGGTTCGTCCGAGCTGTCGCAGTACAGCGCGCGCGAGGCGCGGGCGATCGTGCACGAGCAGATCGGGCAGTGGCGCGAGATGCGCAAACCGGCGACGCAGCCCGCGGCCGTCGCCGCCGGTGATGCAGCCGAGGCGGACGGCGCCCCGGCGGCCGCCGGATCCGCCGCGCGTACCGCGGACGCGCGGCTGGAAATCGTACCGCCGTCCAGCAAGGACGCGCGGCAGGCGGGAACACGATCCGGCACCCAGGCCGGCGGCGAGGGCGACATGCTGCAGGAACTGCAACAAACCAAGGAAACCCTGGCGGCGCGCGACGCCGAAGTGCAGGACCTCAAGACGCAGGTCGCGGAACTGGAGAAGCTGCGCCAGGACCAGCAGCAGCTCATCGCACTGAAGGACAGCAAGCTGGCCGAGACGCAGCAGGCCCTGGCCGCGCGCCAGGCCGAGGCGGCCACGCAGGCGCCTTCGACCGCGACGGCCCAGGGCGGCACGCCGGTCTGGCCGTGGGCGCTTGGCGCGCTGCTGGTGGTGGCGCTGCTGGCGTGGCTGCTGATGCGGGGCAAGGCTCCCGCGCCGAAGCGTCCCGCGTTCGACACTTCGCGGCTCGCGGCCGGGATTCCTTCGCCGGTGGTGACGAAGCGGCCCGAGGCCGCAGTCGTGCCCGCCGCACCGGCGCCATTGGAAGCCGCAGGTTCGCCGACCTGGCATGCCGGGGCAGCAACGCCTGCCGCGGCCGCGCCAAAGCCCCCGCCAGCGGTGGATCCGGCGCCGGCGCCCGTGCGTACGCCGGCTCCCCCGGCACCCGCCGCAGCGGCCCCGGTTGATGCGGCGGTCGATGAGGACGAGCCGGCGGCCGTCGGCCACGACCGCATCGAACTGGCACGCGCCTATATCGAGCTGGGCGACGTGGACACCGCGCGCGGCCTGCTGCAGGAAGTGGCCGACGGTGGCGACGCCGCGGCGCGCGGCGAGGCGGCGCGGCTGCTGCGCGAGCTGGTCTGAGGCGGCCGGCGGGCCACGTGCGGTACGCGCTCGGCGTCGAGTACGACGGCAGCGGCCTGTTCGGCTGGCAGCGGCTGGGCAAGCCCGGCGTCGAAGCGGTGCCGACCGTGCAGCAACTGCTGGAACAGGCGCTGTCGTCGGTCGCCAACGCGCAGGTCGACACCGTGTGCGCCGGACGCACCGACGCCGGCGTGCACGCGCGCTGCCAAGTGGCCCATTTCGACAGCGACGCTGCGCGCGAACCGCGCGGATGGATGCTCGGCGCCACCTCGCGCCTGCCGCAGGCGGTGTGCGTGCGCTGGTGCGTGCCGGTGGCCGATGGGTTCAGCGCCCGGTTCTCGGCGCGCGCAAGGCGTTACCGGTACAGCATCCTGAACCGCCCGATGCGGCCCGCGCTCGGCCGCCAGTACCTGTCGTGGGTGCGCCAGCCGCTCGACGCCGAGGCGATGCATCGCGCGGCGCAGGCATTGCTCGGGGAGCAGGATTTCTCCGCCTTCCGCACCGTGCACTGCCAGGCCGCGCATGCGCGCCGCGACCTGCAGCACATCCGGGTCGCGCGCGACGGCGAATACGTGCACGTCGACGTGCAGGCCAACGCGTTCCTGCACCACATGGTGCGCAACATCGTGGGATCGCTGCTGCTGGTGGGGCAGGGGATCCAGCCCGAGTCGTGGATGGCGACGCTGCTCGCCGGCCGCGACCGGACCGTCGCCGGTCCGACCGCCCCGCCCGGCGGGCTGGTGTTCGTGGGGCCGCTGTATCCGGCCGAGTGCGGCCTTCCCCCGGAAGTGACGCTGCCGGCATGATCGCGCGCGCGGCATTGCACGCCGCTGGCACGCCCGAGCGGGTACGCTAGCCGACCGTTCCCGATCCCCGACCCGGCAATGTCCCGCACGCTGTTTCGAACCCGCATCAAGTTCTGTGGCATGACCCGGCCTGGCGACGTGCGCCTGGCCAGCGAACTGGGGGCCGACGCGGTGGGCTTCGTCTTCGCCGAAGGCAGCCCGCGGAAGATCCACCCCAACGAGGCGCGGGCGATGCGCAATGCGCTGGCGCCGCTGGTCGATGCCGTGGCGGTGTTCCGGGACAACGGCGCCGACGAAGTCCGTGAAGTCGTGAAACAGGTCCGCCCGTCGCTGCTGCAGTTCCATGGCGACGAGGACGACGCGTTCTGCCGCGGCTTCGGCGTGCCCTACATCAAGGCGATCGCCATGGGCGACGCGCTCGTCGGCGATGCGATGGCCCTGCAGGTGCGCTATTCCGGCGCGGCCGCGTTCCTGTTCGACAGCCACGGTGGAGGCACCGACGGCGGCAGCGGCCGCAGCTTCGACTGGTCGCGGATCCCGAAGGGGCTGGTCAGGCCGGTGATCGTGGCCGGCGGCATCGACAGCGGCAACGTGTTCGATGCGATCGTGCGGACCCTGCCGTGGGGCGTGGACGTGTCCAGCGGCATCGAGGCGTCCGTCGGCATCAAGGACGGCGATCGCATGCGTGCGTTCGTCGAGGAAGTGCGGCGCGCCGACTGCCACGTCGAGCCGGACATCGACATCGGCGGCGCCGCCGCGGCCCGCGCCAACGGGATCGGAAAGTGAGCGCGCCGCGCCACTCTGTGGCGGCGGACCTCGCCGACGCGATCGATTACCACGCCTGGCCGGACGCCAGTGGCCATTTCGGCCGCCACGGCGGACGCTTTGTTGCCGAGACCCTGATCGCGCCGCTGGAGGAACTGGCCGCGGCCTATGACGCCGCGCGCGTGGACCCCGCGTTCATCGAAGCCTTCAACCAGGACCTGGCCCACTACGTCGGCAGGCCCAGTCCGATCTACGAGGCGGCGCGTCTTTCCGCCCATGTCGGCGGCGCGCGCATCCTGCTCAAGCGGGAGGACCTCAACCACACCGGTGCGCACAAGATCAACAACACCATCGGCCAGGCGCTGCTGGCAAGCCGCATGGGCAAGACCCGGATCATCGCCGAGACCGGCGCCGGCCAGCATGGCGTCGCATCGGCCACGGTCGCCGCGCGCCTGGGCCTCGAATGCGTGGTCTACATGGGCGCGACCGACATCGAGCGGCAGAAGATCAACGTCTACCGCATGCAGCTGCTGGGCGCGACAGTGGTACCGGTGACCAGCGGTTCGGCGACGCTCAAGGACGCGCTCAACGAGGCCATGCGCGACTGGGTCACCAACGTGCGCGACACCTTCTACATCATCGGCACGGTTGCCGGTCCCGACCCGTACCCGCGCATGGTGCGCGACTTCAATGCCGTGGTCGGGCGCGAGGCGCGCGCGCAGATGTTGGCCGAACATGGTCGGCTGCCGGACGCGGTCACCGCCTGTGTCGGCGGCGGCAGCAACGCCATCGGCATTTTCCACGCCTTCCTCAACGACCGTGGCGTGCGCATCGTCGGCGCCGAGGCGGCGGGCGAGGGCATCGCCAGCGGTCGCCACGCGGCGTCGCTGCAGGCAGGTCGCGTCGGCGTGCTGCACGGCAACCGCACCTACGTGCTGTGCGACGACGATGGCCAGATCACCGAGACGCACTCGGTGTCCGCGGGCCTGGACTATCCCGGGGTCGGCCCCGAGCACGCCTTCCTCAAGGACACCGGCCGCGCCGAATACGTGGGCGTCACCGACGACGAGGCGCTGGCCGCATTCCACCTGCTGGCGAAAACCGAAGGCATCCTCGCCGCCCTCGAATCCAGCCACGCCATCGCCGAGGCGATCGCGCTGGCGCGCGAGATGCCGAAGGACGCGATCGTGCTGTGCAATCTGTCAGGCCGCGGGGACAAGGACGTACACACCATCGCTGCGCGCGAAGGCATGGGTTTGTGACGCCCGCCCCTTCGAGGGGACTGCTGGAGAGCGAAGGGCGTTTCCTCCGGCTGCCACGAAGCCCATCCATCCCGGCCTTCCCCTTGATGGGGAAGGAGAAAAGCCAATGAACCGCATCGACAGCACATTCGCCCAGCTCAAGGTCTCCGGCCGCAAGGCGCTGATCCCGTTCGTCACCGCCGGCGATCCGTCGCTGGAAGCACTGGTGCCGGTGATGCATGCGCTCGTGGATGCCGGCGCGGACGTGATCGAGCTGGGCGTGCCGTTTTCCGACCCGATGGCCGATGGTCCGACGATCCAGCGCAGCTCCGAGCGTGCGCTGGGGCGCGGCGCCGGGCTTGCCTATGTGTTCGACAGCGTGCGCGCATTCCGTCAGCGCGACGGCGCGACGCCGGTGGTGCTGATGGGCTACCTCAATCCGGTGGAAGTGCGCGGCGCGGAAGCGTTCGCGAAACAGGCCGCGGGCGCCGGCGTCGACGGGGTGCTGCTGGTGGACCTGCCGCCCGAGGAAGCCGGCGGCTTCCGCGAGGCTTTTGCCGCGCACGGCGTGGCGCTGGTGCTGCTGGCCTCGCCGACGACCACCGATGCGCGGCTCGAAGCGCTGTGCGCACAGGTGCAGGGCTACCTCTATTACGTCAGCTTCGCCGGGGTCACCGGTGCCTCGGACCAGCTCGACCCGGACATGGCCTCGGCGCGCCTGCGCACGATCCGTGCGATGAGCGGCGCGCCGGTGGTCGTCGGCTTCGGCATCCGCGACGCCGCCAGCGCCGCCGCGATGGCCGCCGATGCCGATGGCGTCGTGGTGGGCAGCGCCCTGGTGGCGGCCATGGCCGATGCCGACAGCCCGGCGGACGCCGCGGCGCGGGCCGGCGCCTTCCTTTCGCCCCTGCGCACGGCGCTGGACGGTGCCGGCGGCGCCGGGCCGGCCGGCCGCGTGCGCTAGACTTTCACGCCTGACGCGGCCACGGCCGCCCAACGGCAACCCGATCGCATGTCCTGGCTGAAAAAAGTGATGCCCGCCCGCATCCGCACCGAACCCGGCGCTCCGAAGAAGCGCAGCGTCCCCGAGGGACTGTGGGAGAAGTGCGATCGCTGTGGCTCGGTGCTGTACCGGCCCGAACTCGAAGAGAACCTCGAGGTCTGCCCGAAGTGCAATTTCCACATGGCGATCCGCGCCCGCGTGCGGCTGCGCGGATTCCTGGATGCCGGCAGCACGCAGGAGATCGGCGCCGCGCTCGGCCCGACCGACGTGCTGAAGTTCAAGGACCAGAAAAAGTACGCCGACCGGATCAAGGCCGCGCAGAAGAGCACCGGCGAGCGCGATGCGCTGGTGACCCTGCAGGGCACGCTCAAGCGGCAGCCGCTGGTGGCGAGCGCCTTCGACTTCGCCTTCATGGGCGGCTCGATGGGATCGGTGGTGGGCGAGCGCTTCACCCTGGGCGCCGAGCGCGCGCTGGAGATCGGTTCGCCGTTCGTGTGCTTTTCGGCCAGTGGCGGTGCGCGCATGCAGGAAAGCCTGTTCTCGCTGCTGCAGATGGCCAAGACCTCGGCGGCGCTGGCGCGCCTGCGCGCGGCGGGACTGCCGTACATCTCGGTGATGACCCATCCGACCACAGGCGGCGTCTCGGCATCATTCGCGATGCTTGGCGACATCAACCTGGCCGAACCCGAGGCGCTGATCGGCTTCGCCGGCCCGCGGGTGATCGAACAGACCGTGCGCGAGACCCTGCCGGAGGGCTTCCAGCGCTCGGAGTTCCTGCTCGAGCATGGCGCCATCGACCAGATCTGCGACCGCCGCGAACTGCGCGACCGGATCGCGGCGTTGCTCGCGTTGTTGATGCG
Source organism: Luteimonas notoginsengisoli (assembly GCF_042648885.1). NCBI lineage: Bacteria > Pseudomonadati > Pseudomonadota > Gammaproteobacteria > Lysobacterales > Lysobacteraceae > Luteimonas > Luteimonas notoginsengisoli. The sequence goes on from NZ_JBHRYF010000001.1 coordinate 1,055,116, forward strand.
ACAGCCGCAACCGGAAGACGACGTGGTGGTGGACGCATGAGCAGGAAGTATTTCGGCACCGACGGCATCCGCGGCCGGGTCGGCGAGGGCGTGATCTCGGCCGATTTCGTGCTGCGCCTGGGCAACGCCTATGGCCACGCGCTGCGCGCCACCAAGGCGGCCGCGGGCGAGAAGCGCGGCGGCGAGTGGCGCAAGCCGCAGGTGATCATCGGCAAGGACACGCGGATCTCGAACTACATGTTCGAAGCCGCGCTCGAGGCCGGACTGTCGGCTGCCGGCGTCGACGTGCAGCTGATGGGGCCGATGCCGACCCCGGCGGTGGCGCACCTGACGCGCTCGTTGCGCGCAGACGGCGGCATCGTCATCTCCGCCTCGCACAACCCGCACTACGACAACGGCATCAAGTTCTTCTCGGCGGAAGGCGAAAAGCTGGACGACGCGACCGAGCTGGCCATCGAAGCGGCGCTGGACAATCCGTTCAGCACGGTGTCGTCCGAGCTTCTGGGCAAGGCGGTCCGCACGCGGGATGCCGTGGGCCGCTACGTGGAAGCGTGCAAGAGCTCGGTGTCGCGCAACTTCGACCTCGGCGGCATGCGTGTCGTGGTCGACTGCGGCCACGGGGCCACCTACCAGATCGGCCCGATGGTGCTGCGCGAGCTCGGCGCGCGGGTGGATGCGATGGGCGTGGATCCCAACGGCCTGAACATCAACGACGGCGTCGGTTCGATGCATCCCGAAGGGCTGGCTGCGCGGGTGCGCGAGACCGGTGCCGAACTGGGCATCGCCTTCGACGGTGACGGCGACCGCGTCCTGTTCGTCGACGGGAATGGCGAAGTGCGCGACGGCGACGACCTGCTGTTCCTGCTCGCCAGCGACTGGAAGGCCAGCGGGCGGCTGCACGGCCCGGTCATCGGCACCCTGATGAGCAATTTCGGCTTCGAGCGCGCGCTTGGCGAGGCCGGGATCGGATTCTTCCGGGCCAGGGTCGGGGACCGCTACGTCCACCAGGCGTGTATCGAGCACGGCAGCAACCTCGGTGGCGAGGCTTCGGGCCACCTTTTGTGCCTGGACCGGGCGACCACAGGCGACGGCATCGTCAGCGCGCTGCAGGTGCTGGAGGTGCTGCACCGGCGCGGGATCACCCTGCAGGAAGGATTGCGCGGCATGGAGAAGGTGCCGCAGAAAACCATCAACGTGCGCTATTCCAACGGCGCCAGACCCGCCGAGGCCGACAGCGTGAAAGCCGCCCTGGCGGCCGCCCAGGCCAGTGTCGCCGGGAGGGGGCGCGCGTTCCTGCGCCCTTCCGGCACCGAGCCGGTGGTGCGGGTCACGGTCGAGGCCGACGACGCCGCGCTGGTGCAGTCGACGCTCGAGGCGCTCGCCGACGCGGTGCGCGCCGCCGCCTGACGCTCCGGAGCGCGCGCGAGCGGGCAGGCACCTGCGGCCTGGACTAACCTATCGCCCAAGGCGCGCCACGCTTCCCGCCTGACCGCGCGCATCGCGCCCACGTTTCCCGCCAGCCTCTCGCGGAGGCTGGGAACCCCGACAAGAGCCATCGCATGCCAGCCCGAATCCCCACGCTCGATATCCGCCGATTCACCCATCCGCGCAACCCGGAGGATCGCCAGGCCTTCGTCGACGAGCTCGGCGCCGCTTACCGCGAATGGGGCTTCGCCGGCATCCGCAACCACGGCATCGCGCAGCCGCTGATCGACGATGCGTACGCGGTGTTCAAGGCGTTCTTCGCGCTGCCCGAGGACACCAAGAAGCAGTACCACGTGGCCGGCGGCGGTGGCGCGCGCGGCTACACGCCGTTCGGGGTGGAGACCGCCAAGGGCGCCCAGCACTTCGACCTCAAGGAGTTCTGGCACATCGGCCGCGAGATCCCGGACGACTCCAGGTACCGCGACGTGATGCCGCCCAACCTGTGGCCTTCCGAGGTCGACGGGTTCCGCGAGAAGGGCTATGCGCTGTACCAGGCGCTCGACCAGCTCGGCGCGCAGGTGCTGTCGGCGCTGGCGCTGCACATCGGCCTGCCCGAGCGCTGGTTCGCCGACAAGACCGATTCGGGCAATTCGATCCTGCGCCCGATCCACTACCCGCCGATCACCGCCGACGACGTCCCCAACGAGCGCGCCGGCGCCCACGAGGACATCAACCTGATCACCCTGCTGGTCGGCGCCAGCGCCGCGGGCCTGGAAGTGCTGTCGAAGCAGGGCGACTGGGTGCCGTTTACCTCAGACGCCGACACCATCGTGGTCAACATCGGCGACATGCTGCAGCGCCTGACCAACCACGTGTATCCATCGACCACCCATCGCGTGGTCAATCCACCGGGCGACCAGGCGCGGCAGCCGCGCTACTCGGTGCCGTTCTTCCTGCACCCCAACCCGGACTTCCTGATCGACGTGCTGCCGTCGACCATCACCGTCGACAACCCGAGCCGCTATCCCGAGCCGATCACCGCGCAGGGCTACCTCGAGGAGCGGCTGCGCGAGATCAAGCTGAAGTAGCGACCAGGGCTGGGTGTCGCTTCCAGGAGCCGACATCCGCTGCGGGTTTTCCCGATCTGGATTTTGGCGGAACTCACGGCTGCAGCGGCTCCTGCACGGTGCCTGCGCGCTGCTGGGGCGACTCGGCTCCGACACCCATCGGCTATCCTTGTGCGTCTTTCCACAGGAGTCGCCCGATGCGCCGCAGGATCGTCGCCGGAAACTGGAAGCTGCATGGCAGCCGTGCCTTCGCCTCCGAGCTGCTCGATGGCCTGGCCGGGGGGCTGCCGGTGGCCGGCGTTGACATCGTGGTGTTGCCGCCGCTGCCTTACCTGGGCGATCTGATCGAGGATTTCGAGGGCCGGGGCATCGGGTTCGGCGCGCAGGACGTGAGCTGCAACCAGAAGGGCGCATACACCGGCGAGGTGTCGGCGGCGATGATCGCCGACGTGGGCGCGACCTATGGCCTGGTGGGCCACTCCGAGCGCCGCCAGTACCACCAGGAAGACAGCGCGCTGGTGGCACGCAAGTTCGCCGCCGCCAAGGCCGCCGGACTGGTGCCGATCCTGTGCGTGGGCGAGACCCTGGAGCAGCGCGAAGCGGGGCAGACCGAATACGTGATCGCCAGCCAGCTCGAACCGGTCTTCGCGCTGGCCGGTCCCCGGGCCCTGGAAGGCGCCGTGGTCGCCTACGAGCCGGTCTGGGCGATCGGCACCGGGCGCACGGCGAGTCCGGAGCAGGCCCAGGCCGTGCACGCATTCATCCGTGGCGAGGCCGCGGCGCGCGATGCTACAATCGCCGGCTTGCTACCGCTGCTGTACGGCGGCAGCGTGAAGCCCGACAACGCGGCCGAGCTGTTTGCGCAGCCGGACGTCGATGGCGGGCTGATCGGCGGGGCCTCGCTCGTTGCCGCCGATTTCCTGGCCATCGCCAAGGCGGCGGCTTCCTGAATCCCTCGAGCGGCTCCCTTCCGGGAACCCATCACCTGAGTCCTTCCGATGTTGATGTCGATCCTCAACGTGTTCTTCGTGCTGATCGCGATCGCGATGATCGCGCTGATCCTGATGCAACGCGGCGCTGGCGCGCAGGCCGGTTCGGGCTTCGGCGGCGGCGCTTCGGCGACCGTCTTCGGCGCCCAGGGCTCCTCGAACTTCCTGTCCAAGGCCACCAAGTGGCTGGCGATCGCGTTCTTCGCGATCACGCTGTTCATGGCCTGGCACGCGACCCACAGCGCGCAGCCGGGCGCGGCGCAGCAGGATCTGGGCGTGATGTCGCAGGCGCCGGCCGCACCCGCGCCCGCCGGCGACCTCGCGGTGCCCGCCGCGCCATCGCCGGCCGTTCCGTCGGCGCCAGCGCAGCCCGCCGATACAACGCCGGCGCAAACGCAATCACAACCGCCTGCGCAGACGCAACCGGTTCCGCAAGGCGATTGAGACACTTACAATGCCGGTGTTTCGCGGCCTGAACGTCGCGCGGAACGTGAAAGATTTGCCCAGGTGGCGGAATTGGTAGACGCACTACCTTGAGGTGGTAGCGGCTTAGGTCGTGGGGGTTCGAGTCCCCCCTTGGGCACCACGAGCGGAAGGCCTGCGCAGGAAGAGGCAGGTTCCTGGCCTGGGGCGGTTGTCACGCCGCCCCGGCTAGAACCCGTGCACCATGCCCGGGCTTTCCACCAACGCTCGCTTCGTGCAGGACGCGCGCAGCGGCAACCTGGATTCCGGCGTGACGCGGGATCCGAGCAATGGCCGTTCGCGGTCAGTAGCCGAGAGAAACACGCGTGCTGGCCGAATACCTGCCGACCCTGCTGTTCCTTTTCGTTGCCACGGGCATCGGCATCGCCCTGATCGTGATCGGCAACCTGATCGGGCCCAAGCGGCCGACGGCGGAGAAGCTCTCGCCGTACGAATGCGGCTTCGCCGCGTTCGAAGACTCGCGGATGCAGTTCGACATCCGCTACTACCTCATCGCCATCCAGTTCATCGTCTTCGACCTGGAAATCATCTTCATCGTCCCCTGGGCTACCGTGTTCCGGCAGCTCGGCGTGCTCGGCCTGATCGAGATGGGCATCTTCGTGGGCATGCTGCTGCTCGGTTTCATCTACGTGTGGAAGAAGGGAGCCCTGGAATGGGAGTGATCCAGTCCATCCAGAAGGCGGCGGATTTCGTCAGCAATCCGCTGCCCGAAGGCCGAGTCGACGACATCCTGCGGCCGGAGGGCGACAACCCGCTCACCGAGCGCGGTTTCGTCACCACCAGTTCCGACGTGCTGCTCAACTGGGCGCGCACTGGCTCGATGTGGCCGATGACCTTCGGCCTGGCGTGCTGCGCGGTCGAGATGATGCACGCCGGCGCCTCGCGCCTGGACCTGGACCGGTTCGGCGTGGTGTTCCGCCCTTCGCCGCGCCAGTCCGACGTGATGATCGTCGCCGGCACCCTGGTCAACAAGATGGCCCCGGCGCTGCGCAAGGTCTACGACCAGATGCCCGACCCCAAGTGGGTGATCTCGATGGGCAGCTGCGCCAACGGTGGCGGCTATTACCATTATTCGTACTCGGTGGTGCGCGGCTGCGACCGCATCGTGCCGGTCGACATCTACGTGCCCGGCTGCCCGCCGACCGCCGAGGCGCTGGTCTACGGCATCCTGCAGCTGCAGAAGAAAATCCGTCGCGCGACCAATTTCGGCGAGAACAAGACGGGGCTTCGCAATGGCTGAGCACGTCGGTCCCGGGCTCGCCGGCCTCGAACCGGCGACGGCGTTCGTCGATCGCCTGCGCGCCCGCTTTGAAGGCGCGGAAATCGCCGTCGCGATGTCGCGCGGCGAGGTCGGCATCGTCTTTACGCCCGGCGAATGGCACGACGGTTGCCGCGCGCTGCGTGACGAGTTCGGTTTCGAGATGCTGGTCGACCTGTGCGGCGTGGATTACCTCGGCTACGGCAGCGACGAGTGGGATACCGAGGTGTCATCGGAAGGCTTCAGTCGCGGCGTGGAGGGCAGGGGACCCGGTCGCTTCAAGTACGGCGAACGACCCAGCCAGCAGGCGGCGCAGCCCGATGCCGTGGAAATCACCCCGGTCCCGCAGCGTCGCTATGCCGCGGTCGCGCAGTTGCTTTCGGTCGCGCACAACCGGCGCGTGCGCGTGACGTGCTTCGCAGCCGACGACAGCCTGCCGATCGTGGCCTCGGTCACCGACCTGTGGCCCGGCGCCAACTGGTTCGAGCGCGAGGCGTTCGACATGTTCGGGATCGTCTTCCAGGGCCACCCTGACCTGCGCCGGATCCTCACCGACTACGGTTTCGTCGGTCATCCGTTCCGCAAGGATTTCCCGCTGATCGGCAACGTCGAAGTCCGCTACGACGCCGAGAAACAGCGCGTGGTGTATGAGCCGGTCACCTCGGTCGAGCCGCGTGTCGGCGTGCCGCGCGTGATCCGCGACGATGCGCGCTACGCCACCGCCATCGGCGAGGACCACGACCTCAAGGTCCACAGCGGCATCGGCCCGGCTGACGCAGGAGCCGCGAAATGAGCGCCCATCCGCACGTCTCCAGCACGCCCTTCGCCAGCAACGTGGCCGAGGCGCGGCAGGAGATCCGCAACTACACCCTGAACTTCGGCCCGCAGCATCCGGCCGCGCACGGCGTGCTGCGCCTGATCCTGGAGATGGACGGCGAGGTGGTGCAACGCGCCGACCCGCACATCGGCCTGCTCCACCGGGGCACCGAGAAACTCGCCGAATCCAAGCCGTTCAACCAGTCGATCGGCTACATGGACCGACTCGACTACGTGTCGATGATGTGCAACGAGCATGCCTACGTGCGCGCGATCGAGACCCTGATGGGGATCGAGGCGCCGGAGCGCGCGCAGTGGATCCGGACCCTGTTCGACGAAGTCACGCGCATCCTCAACCACCTGATGTGGGTGGGTTCGAGCGCGCTCGACCTCGGCGCGATGGCGGTGTTCCTCTACGCGTTCCGCGAGCGCGAGGAACTGATGGACGTGTACGAGGCGGTGTCGGGCGCGCGCATGCACGCGACCTACTATCGTCCCGGCGGCGTCTACCGCGACCTGCCCGAGCGCATGCCGCAGTACCGCGAGTCGAAGTGGCGCAAGGGCGCTTCGCTCAAGCGCTTCAACGCCTGGCGCGAAGGCTCGATGCTCGACTACCTGGAAGCCTTCGCGAAGGATTTCCCGGGCCGCATCGACGAATACGAAACGCTGCTCACCGACAACCGCATCTGGAAGCAGCGCACCGTCGGCATCGGCGTGATCCCGCCGGAAAAGGCGATGGCCTGGGGCATGACCGGCCCGATGCTGCGCGGTTCGGGCGTGGCCTGGGACTTGCGCAAGAAGCAGCCCTACGCCAAGTACGCCGAAGTCGATTTCGACATCCCGGTGGGCGTGACGGGCGACTGCTATGACCGCTACCTGGTGCGCGTGGCCGAAATGCGCCAGTCGGTGCGGATCATCGAGCAGTGCGTGCGCTGGCTGAAGGTCAATCCCGGCCCGGTCATGCTCGACAACTACAAGGTGTCGCCGCCCTCCCGCGAGGAGATGAAGGACGACATGGAAGCGCTGATCCACCACTTCAAGCTGTTCTCGGAAGGCTACTGCGTGCCGGCCGGAGAGACCTACTGCGCGGTCGAGGCGCCGAAGGGCGAGTTCGCCTGCTACCTGGTCTCCGACGGGGCCAACAAGCCGTTCCGCGCGCACCTGCGCGCGCCGGGCTTCGCCCACCTGTCGTCGATGGACGAGGTGGTGAAGGGACACATGCTGTCGGACGTGGTGGCGATGATCGGGACCTACGACATCGTGTTCGGAGAGATCGACCGATGAGGGCGACAGGCAATTTCGAGAATGCGCGCAACGTCGACCCGATGGTCGCGCTGTCCGACGACGTGCGCGCGCACATCGACCACTGGGTGGCCAAGTTCCCGCCGGACCGCAAGCGTTCGGCGGTGATCCAGGGCCTGTTCGCCACCCAGCAGGCCAACGGCGGCTGGCTGAGCGACGAGCTGATCGCCGCGGTGGCCAAGTACCTGGGCATCCCGCCGGTGTGGGCGTACGAAGTCGCGACGTTCTACTCGATGCTCGAGACCGCGCCGGTGGGCCGCAACAACGTTGCGTTCTGCACCAACATCAGCTGCTGGCTCAACGGTGCCGGCGACCTGGTGAAGCACGCGGAACAGAAGCTCGGCTGCAAGCTGGGCGAATCCACCGCCGACGGCCGCGTCTACCTCAAGCGCGAGGAAGAATGCGTGGCCGCGTGCTGCGGTGCGCCGGTGGTCGTGATCAACGGCCATTACCACGAGAAGCTCGACGCGGCGAAAGTCGACGAGCTGCTCGACGGACTGAAGTGAGGCTGGACGCAGGCATGGCGCAACATCACTCCCACGTCTCCGAAGGCTACGGCCCCGTCGGCCCCGCGCCGAAGGAGCACCAGGCCGTCTACACCACGCTGCACTTCGACAAGCCGTGGTCGTACGAGAACTATCTCAAGACCGGCGGCTACAGCGCGTTGCGCAGGATCCTGGAAGAGAAGATCGCGCCGGCCGACGTGATCGAAATGGTCAAGCAGTCGGGCCTGCGCGGCCGCGGCGGCGCCGGCTTCCCGACCGGCCTGAAGTGGAGCTTCATGCCCAAGGGCACGGGCATGCAGAAGTACATCCTCTGCAACTCCGACGAATCCGAGCCGGGCACGGCGAAGGATCGCGACATCCTGCGCTACAACCCGCATGCGGTGATCGAGGGCATGGCGATCGCCTGCTACGCCACCGGCAGCACCGTGGCCTACAACTACCTGCGCGGCGAGTTCCACCACGAGCCGTTCGAGCATCTCGAGGAAGCCACCGCCGAGGCCTACGCCAACGGCTGGCTGGGCAAGGACATCCTCGGCAGCGGCATCGATGTCGACATCTACAACGCGCTCGGCGCGGGCGCCTACATCTGCGGCGAGGAAACCGCGCTGATGGAGTCGCTGGAGGGGAAGAAGGGGCAGCCGCGCTACAAGCCGCCGTTCCCGGCCAACTTCGGCCTGTTCGGCAAGCCGACCACGATCAACAACACCGAGACCTACGCCTCGGTGCCGGCGATCGTGCGCAACGGCGCGGAGTGGTTCCTCAACCTGGGCAAGCCGAACAACGGCGGCTGCAAGATCTTCTCGGTCTCCGGCCACGTCGCGCGGCCGGGCAACTACGAGATCCGCCTGGGCACGCCGTTCGCGGAACTGCTGGAAGTCGCCGGCGGCATGCGTGACGGCCGCAAGCTCAAGGCCGTGATCCCCGGCGGCTCGTCGATGCCGGTGCTGCCGGGCGACACGATGATGCAGCTGACCATGGACTACGACAGCCTGCAGAAGGCGGGTTCGGGCCTGGGCTCGGGCGCGGTGATCGTGATGGACGAGACCGCCTGCATGGTCCGCGCCTGCCAGCGCATCTCGCGCTTCTACTTCCAGGAAAGCTGTGGCCAGTGCACGCCCTGCCGCGAGGGCACGGGCTGGATGTACCGCATGCTGACCCGCATCGTGGATGGCCAGGCCACCCTGGACGACCTGCAGATGCTGCGCGCCGCGGCGGGGCAGATCGAAGGCCACACCATCTGCGCCTTCGGCGAAGCCGCCGCATGGCCGGTGCAGGGATTCCTGCGCCATTACTGGGACGAATTCGAGTACGCGATCGTGAACGGACGCTTCCTGGTCGACGACCAGCGCGCAGGCACCGTCGTCGCGAAGAAGGTGGCCGCGTGAGCGCACAGCCCGTCAACCCGAACCTGCCGCCGGACCAGGTCACCGTCTTCATCGACGGCGTCGAGCTGGCCGCGCCCAAGGGGTCGATGATCATCCAGGCCGCCGACAAGGCCGGCATCCCGATTCCGCGCTTCTGCTACCACGACAAGCTCGCCATCGCGGCCAATTGCCGCATGTGTCTGGTCGACGTGGAAAAGATGGGCAAGCCCGCGCCGGCGTGCGCCACGCCGGTGATGGACGGCATGAAGGTGGCCACCCGCAGCGAGAAGGCGCTCAAGTCGCAGCGCAACGTGATGGAGTTCCTGCTGATCAACCACCCGCTCGATTGCCCGGTCTGCGACCAGGGCGGCGAGTGCGAGCTGCAGGACCTGTCGCTGGGCTACGGTCGATCGGTGTCGCGCTTCGTCGAGCGCAAGCGCGTGGTCGCCGACGAGGACATGGGTCCGCTGGTCGCCACCGACATGACCCGCTGCATCCACTGCACGCGCTGCATCCGCTTCACCGCCGAGATCGCCGGCACCTACGAGCTTGGCGGCATGCTGCGCGGCGAGAGCCTGCAGATCGGCACCTACGACGGCAAGCCGCTGACCACGGAGCTGTCGGGCAACGTCATCGACGTCTGCCCGGTGGGCGCGTTGACCAACAAGGTGTTCCGCTTCCGCGCACGCCCCTGGGAGCTGATCGCCAAGGAGTCGGTGGGCTACCACGATGCGCTGGGCAGCAACCTGTTCCTGCATGCGCGCCGCGGCGACGTGATGCGCGCGGTGCCGCGCGACAACGAAGCGGTCAACGAGTGCTGGCTGTCGGACCGCGACCGCTATTCACACCAGGGCCTGCATGCCGAAGACCGCGCAGTGCAACCGCTGGTGCGCGATGCGGGCAGCGCGTCCGGCGAGGGTTGGCGCGAGACTTCATGGGAAGAGGCCCTGTCCAGGGCGGCGCAGATTTTGCGGGAGAACGGCGCCGACGACCTCGGCATCCTGGTCCATCCGTCGACTTCCAACGAGGAAGGCGCATTGCTGGCCCGCCTGGCCGAGGCGCTCGGAACCGGGAACCTCGACCACCGCATCGCCCAGCATGACCTGTCGGACGGCGCCCGCGCCGAACCGTTCGGCATGCCGGTCGCGGAGATCGAGAACGCCGATGTGATCCTCATCGTCGGCAGCCAGCTGCGCCATGAGGTGCCGCTGCTGCACCAGCGCGTGCGCAAGGCCTGGACGCGCGGCGCGAAAGTGCACGTGATCAATCCGGTCGATTTCGATTTCGCCTTCGAGATCGCCGGCAAGCAGATCGTCGCGCCGTCCCGCATCGCCGACGCGCTGGGTTCGGCTGCGCTGGCCGAGGCGTTCACGGGCGCGACCCGCGCAGTCGTCATCGTGGGCGGCGTCGCCGAGAACGGCGTGCATGCGGCCGCGATCCGCACGGCCGTCGCGCAGTTCGCGCGCGCGAACAATGCCGCGTTGTGCCGGATTCCGCAGGGTGCCAACGCGCTTGGCCTGGCGCGCCATGGCGTGCTGCCCGCTTCGCGCGACGCCAATGCCATGCTCGCGCAGCCGCGCGGTGCGTACATGATCTACGGCATCGAGCCGGGCCTGGACTTCGCCAGCCAGGCCAATGCGCTGCAGGCGCTCAAGGGCGCGCAGGTCGTGGCTTTCAGCCAGTTCGCCTGCAGCTCGACGCGCGCGATCGCCGACGTGATCCTGCCGATCGGGGCACTGCCCGAGATCGACGCCACGCTGACCAACCTGGATGGTCGCGACCAGTCCGCGGTCGCCTCCGGCAAGCTGCCGGGCGAGGCGCGCGCCGGCTGGCGCGTGCTGCGCGCGCTGGCAGGCGAGCTCGGGGCCGCCGGTTTCGAGTTCACCGATCTTGCCGGCGTCCGCGCCGTCATGGCTCCGAAGGAGGTCGTGGTGGCCAGTTCGGCCGCGCCGGCGACCACCGGAGACGGCTTCGAACTCGCCGTGTCCGATGCGATCTATCGCGTCGATGGCGTCACCCGCCGCGCTGCCGCGCTGCAGGCGCACCCGCTGACCGTCGGTCCGCGCGTCACCCTGCATCCAAAGGATGCCGCGGCCACCGGCCTGGCCGACGGCGCGATGGCGAAGCTGTCCAACGCCAGCGGCACGGCGACGCTGCAGGTGGTGCTCGACGATCGCGTCGCTGCCGGTTCGGCCTGGGTCGAGCGTGGCTACGGCGTCACTGCCGGGCTCGCGGCCGGTGACGTCCGGGTGGTGGCCGCATGAACACCGCGTCCTTCCTCTCCGACCTGCTGGGCCCCCTGCATGACGGGCTGCTGTCGCTCGGCGCCATCGGCCTGGTCGTCTGGATCGTGCTGAAGATCCTCGCGATCGCGGTGCCGGTGATCCTGGCGGTGGCGTTCTACGTGGTCTGGGAGCGCAAGCTGATCGGATGGATGCACGTGCGCCACGGACCGATGTACGTCGGCCTGGGGGTGTTCCAGGCCTTCGCCGACGTGTTCAAGCTGCTGTTCAAGGAAGTCATCCAGCCCACCAATGCACAGCGCGTGCTGTACATCCTCGCGCCGCTGATCACCCTGGCACCCGCATTCGCGGCGTGGGCCGTGGTGCCGTTCGACGCGCAGCTGGTGCTGTCTAACGCCAACGCCGGCCTGCTGTACCTGCTGGCGATGACGTCGCTGGGCGTGTACGGCGTGATCATCGCCGGCTGGGCATCGAACTCGAAGTACGCCTTCCTCGGCGCGATGCGCTCGGCTGCGCAGGTGATCAGCTACGAGATCGCGATGGGCTTCGCGCTGGTCGGCGTGATGATCGGCGCGGGCAGCCTGAACATGACGCAGATCGTGATGGCGCAGGCCGGCAACGGCGGCTTCACCGAATGGTTCTGGCTGCCGATGCTGCCGCTGTTCGTGGTCTATTTCGTGTCCGGCGTGGCCGAGACCAACCGCGCGCCGTTCGACGTGGTGGAAGGCGAGTCGGAAATCGTCGCCGGGCACATGGTCGAATACTCGGGCGCCGCGTTCGCGCTGTTCTTCCTGGCCGAGTACGCCAACATGATCCTGGTCAGCTTCCTGGCCTCGATCTTCTTCCTCGGCGGCTGGCTTTCGCCGCTGCACGGCTGGGGCGTCCCGCTGCTGTCGGTCGACGGCTGGTGGTGGCTGTTCCTCAAGGTCGGCTTCTTCGCCAGCTGCTTCATCTGGTTCCGCGCCACGTTCCCGCGCTACCGCTACGACCAGATCATGCGGCTGGGCTGGAAGGTGTTCATTCCGCTGAGCATCGCGTGGATCGCGGTGACGGCGCTGATGGCGTACTACGGCGTGTTCGAGGCCGGCCAGTGAAGGACATGACAGTGATGGGCAAGTTGACGTCCTGGTTCAAGGGCCTGCTGCTGCTGGAGCTGTTGTCCGGCATGTGGCTGACGCTCAAGTACCTGTTCAAACCCAAGTACACGCTGATGTACCCGATGGAAAAGACGCCGCAGTCGCCGCGCTTCCGTGGGCTGCATGCGCTGCGCCGTTATCCCAACGGCGAGGAGCGCTGCATCGCGTGCAAGCTGTGCGAGGCGGTCTGCCCGGCGCTGGCGATCACCATCGATTCGGAGCAGCGTGCGGACAACACCCGCCGGACCACGCGCTACGACATCGACTTGTTCAAGTGCATCTACTGCGGCTTCTGCGAGGAATCCTGCCCGGTCGACTCGATCGTCGAGACCCACGTGCTCGAATACCACTTCGAGAACCGCGGCGAGAACGTCGTCAACAAGCAGCAGCTGCTGGCCATCGGAGACCGGCTCGAAGCCGAGATCGCCGAGCGCCGCGCCGCCGACGCTCCCTTCCGCTGAGGACCGCATGGACTTCACACTACTTGCCTTCCTCGCCTTCGCCGTCGTGACCGTGGTCGCGGCCGGCGCGGTGATCAGCGTTCGCAGCCCGGTACACGCCGCGCTGTGCCTGGCGCTGACATTCTTCACGGTCGCCTGCACCTGGATCCTGGCCGACGCGGAGTTCCTCGGCATCGCGCTGGTCGTGGTCTATGTCGGCGCGGTGATGGTGCTTTTCATGTTCGTGGTGATGATGCTCGACATCGACGAAGTGAAGATGCACGAGGGCTACGTGCGCTACCTGCCGGTCGGACTGCTGGTGGCGGTGGTGATGCTGGTCGAGATCCTGATGCTGATCGGCATCAAGGCGCGCGCGACCCCGTTCGGCGTGGATGTCGCGGCCGCGGCCGGCGTGCCGAACATCGAGTGGCTGGCCGGGAGCCTGTTCACCGGCTACCTGCTGCCGTTCGAGGTGGCTGCGCTGATCCTGACGGTGGCGGTGATCGCGGCGGTCACGCTGACCCTGCGCAAGCGCGAAGGCACCAAGCACCAGGTCCCCAGCGCGCAGTCGCGGGTGAAGGCGGCCGATCGCTTCCGCATGGTGCGGATGGATGCCACCCGGCCGGCGCCCGAGGCGCCCCAGTCGCCGCCGGCCGGCGAAGCCAGCGGGGAGGGCGGTTGATGGACATGTTCATGCAAGGCCTGTCGCTGGGCCACTATCTTGCGCTGGGCGCCGCGCTGTTCTGCATCAGCGTCGCGGGCATCTTCCTCAACCGCAAGAACGTGATCATCCTGCTGATGTCGATCGAGCTGATGCTGCTCTCGGTCAACATCAACTTCGTCGCGTTCTCGCGCGAGGCCGGCGATGCCGCAGGGCAGGTGTTCGTGTTCTTCATCCTCACCGTGGCCGCGGCCGAGGCCGCGATCGGCCTGGCGATCCTGGTCACGCTGTTCCGCAACCGGCGCACGATCAACGTGGCCGAAATCGACACCTTGAAGGGCTGAGTGATGCCGGGCATGGAATTCGTGATCTCGAAAACGGTTCTGCTGGCAGTCGTGCTGGCGCCGCTGATCGGCGCGATCGTGGCCGGCCTGTTCGGCCGCCAGGTCGGTCGCGCCGGCTCGCATTCGATCACCATTCTCGGCGTGGCCGCGAGCTGCGCGCTGTCGATCTACGTGCTGTGGCAGCTGGTCGGGCAGGGCGCGGCGCCGTTCAACGAGAACGTCTACACCTTCTTCCAGGTCGGTTCGATCGATGCCCACGTCGGCTTCATGGTCGACAAGCTGACCGCGATGATGATGGTCGTGGTGACCTTCGTCTCGCTGCTGGTGCACGTCTACACCATCGGCTACATGGCCGACGACCCGGGTTACCAGCGCTTCTTCAGCTACATCAGCCTGTTCACGTTCTCGATGCTGATGCTGGTGATGTCAAACAACTTCATGCAGCTGTTCTTCGGCTGGGAAGCGGTGGGTCTGGTGTCGTACCTGCTGATCGGCTTCTGGTTCAAGCGGCCGACCGCGGTGTTTGCCAACCTCAAGGCGTTCCTGGTCAACCGCGTCGGCGACTTCGGCTTCCTGCTGGGAATCGCCGGCGTGCTGTACTGGTTCGGCACCCTGGACTACGCGACGGTGTTCGCCAACGCCGTCGACAAGATCGGTGGCGGGCAGATGGTCGCGATCATTCCCGGCTACGAGTGGTCGGTCGCCACGGTGATCTGCATCTGCCTGTTCGTCGGCGCGATGGGCAAGTCGGCGCAGGTGCCGCTGCACGTGTGGCTGCCCGACTCGATGGAAGGCCCGACCCCGATCTCGGCGCTGATCCACGCCGCCACGATGGTCACCGCCGGCATCTTCATGGTCGCGCGCATGTCGCCGCTGTTCGAGCTCAGCGAGACCGCGCTGAACTTCGTGCTGTTCATCGGCGCCACCACCGCCTTCTTCACCGGCCTGATCGGCATGGTGCAGAACGACATCAAGCGCGTGGTCGCGTATTCGACGCTGTCCCAGCTGGGCTACATGACCGTGGCGCTGGGCGTATCGGCCTACAGCGCCGGGGTCTATCACCTGATGACCCACGCTTTCTTCAAGGCGCTGCTGTTCCTGGCCGCCGGCTCGGTGATCATCGGAATGCACCATGAGCAGGACATGCGCCGCATGGGCGGCCTGCGCAAGTACATGCCGGTCACCTACTGGACGATGCTGATCGGCACCCTGGCCCTGGTCGGAACGCCGTTTTTCAGCGGGTTCTATTCGAAGGACGTGATCATCGAGGCCGCCGGGCACCATGCGCACGAGTCGGGCAACTGGATCGCGACCTACGGCTACTGGGCGGTGCTGCTGGGCGCCTTCGTCACCTCGTTCTACAGCTTCCGCCTGCTGTACCTGACCTTCCATGGCAAGGAGCGCTTCCGCGACGCCCACGCCACCGGTGGCGGCCACGATGCCCACCACGACGACCATGGCCATGGCGCGCACGAGCCGCACGAGTCGCCGTGGGTGGTGACGGTGCCGCTGGTGCTGCTGGCGATCGCCTCGATCGGCGTCGGCTTCGTCACGCTGGGGCCGATGCTGTTCGGCACCGACGTCATGGGCCACGTGAAGCAGCTGCCGTTCTTCCTCGGTTCGATCGACGTGGCCGGGCCGCGCGACGTCGTCGCGATCCTGGCGGCCGAATGGCACGGGCCGGTAAAGTTCGCCCTGCACGGGCTCATGGCGCCGCCGTTCTGGCTTGCCCTGGCAGGCTTTGTCGTGGCGACCGTGATGTACGTGCTCAAGCCCGACCTGCCTGCAAAGGCGGCGCGCGTCTTCGCCCTGCCGATCCGCGTCCTGAACAACAAGTACGGAATGGACGATCTGTGGATCAAGGGTTTTGCCGGCGGCAGCGTGCTGCTGGGCAAACTGTCGCGCCGCAACGACGAGAAGGTGATCGATGGCGCCTTCGTCAACGGCAGCGCGCGTCTCGTCGACCTGTTCTCGGGCGTGCTGCGGCGCACCCAGTCCGGACTCCTCTACCACTACGCCTTTGCGATGATTCTCGGCCTGATCGTGCTGCTGGCCGCGCTCATCCGCTACTGGCGCTGAACGCCACGGATAAGAACAAGTGTCGAACTGGCCCCTCCTGAGTCTGTTGATCTGGCTGCCGATCATTGGCGGCGGACTGGTGCTTGCGCTGGGCAACCAGCGTGCGAGTGCCGCGCGCTGGCTGTCACTGCTGATCGCGCTGGTGACGTTCGTGCTCAGCATCCCGTTGTTCACCGGCTTCGACTACGCCAACGCCGGCCTGCAGTTCATCGAGCGTCGCGAGTGGATTCCGGCCTACGACATCCAGTACCACCTGGGCGCGGATGGCATCTCGATCGCGCTGGTGATCCTGACCACGATCACCACGGTGCTGGTGCTGATCGGCGCGTGGGGCTCGGTGGCCAAGCGCGTGAGCCAGTACTTCGCCACGATGCTCATCCTCGAAGGCGTGATGATCGGCGTGTTTTGCGCGGTCGACTCGATCCTGTTCTACGCCTTCTTCGAGGGCATGCTGATCCCGATGTTCATCATCATCGGCGTTTGGGGCGGGCCGCGCCGCGTCTACGCGGCGATGAAGTTCTTCCTGTACACGTTCCTGGGCTCGGTGTTCATGCTGGTCGGGCTGATCTACCTGTACCTGAAGGGCGGCAGCTGGCAGATCCCGGACCTGGTGCAGCTGTCGCTGACGGCGACCGAGCAGGCGTGGCTGTTCTTCGCGTTCCTGATCGCGTTCGCGGTCAAGGTGCCGATGTTCCCGGTGCATACCTGGCTGCCTGATGCGCACGTCGAGGCGCCGACCGGCGGTTCGGTGGTGCTGGCGGCGATCATGCTGAAGATCGGCGGATACGGCTTCCTGCGCTTCAGCCTGCCGATCGTGCCCGACGCCAGCCATGAGTTCGGCTGGCTGATGATCGCGCTGTCGCTGATCGCGATCGTCTACGTGGGCATGGTCGCGCTGGTGCAGGACGACATGAAGAAGCTGGTGGCCTATTCGTCGATCGCGCACATGGGCTTCGTGACCCTGGGCACGTTCATCGCCCTGGCGCTGGTCCGCGACGCGCAGAACGTCGACGTGGCGCGGCTCGGACTGCAGGGCGCGATGGTGCAGATGGTGTCGCACGGCTTCATCTCGGGCGCGATGTTCTCCTGCATCGGCGTGCTCTACGACCGCATGCATACGCGCCGGATCTCGGACTACGGCGGCGTCGCCAACGTGATGCCCTGGTTCGCGGCGTTCTGGATCTTCTTCTCGATGGCGAACTCTGGCCTCCCCGGCACCAGCGGTTTCGTCGGCGAGTTCATGATCATCCTGGCCAGCTTCCAGCAGCATCCGCTGATCGCGTTCGCCGCGGCGACCACGCTGATGATCGGCGCCGGCTACTCGCTGTGGCTGGCCAAGCGCGTGATCTGGGGCGAGGTGGGCAACGCCCACGTCGCCGAGCTGAAGGACATCGACGGCCGTGAATGGATCGTGCTCGGCGTGTTCGCCGCCGGCGTGCTGCTGATCGGCCTGTGGCCCAAGCCGCTCACCGACCTGATGGAACCCTCCATCGCGCAACTGGCGGCGCAGCTCGCCGCAAGCAAGCTTTGAGGACGATGTCGCGATGATTCCTGGCGTACCGATGGAAGCAACGATGGCCCCGCAGGTCCGCACCCTGGCGGACATCGCGCCGCTGGCGCCCGAGCTGCTGGTGATCGTGGGCGCGTTCGCGCTGCTGATGCTGGACCTGTTCCTGGACGAGCGACGCCGCATCGTCACCCACGCGTGCGCGATCGGCGTGCTGCTGGTGGCGGCATGGATGGTCGCCACCGGCGTGGGCGGGCAGGGCGCGGTGATGCACGACATGTTCGTCCGCGACGGCGTCGCCGACGTGCTCAAGATCTCGCTGCTGCTGGTGTCGGCAACTGCGCTGGGCTACATGTGGACCTTCATGCGCGAGCGCGGCCTGTACAAGGGCGAGCTGCCGGTGCTGGTGCTGTTCGCGACCGCGGGCATGATGCTGCTGGTCTCGGCCGGCAACCTGACCATGGTCTACGTCGGCCTCGAACTGCTGGCGCTGAGTTCCTATGCCCTGGTGGCGATCGACCGAGACAGCCCGCTGTCGTCGGAAGCGGCGATGAAGTACTTCGTGCTGGGTGCGCTGGCCTCGGGCATGCTGCTGTACGGAATGTCGCTGCTGTACGGCGCCACGCACTCGCTGGACCTGGCCACGATCCACGCCACCGCCGGCGCGCTGTCGGGCGACGACCGCGTGCTGATGCTGACCGGCACCGTGTTCCTGGTCGTCGGCATCGCGTTCAAGTTCGGCGCGGCGCCGTTCCACATGTGGCTGCCCGACACCTACCACGGCGCGCCGACGCCGATCTCGCTATTCATCGGCTCGGCGCCGAAGCTGGCGGCGTTCGGCATGACCTACCGGCTGCTCGAATCAGGACTCGCCCCCGCTGGCGACCAGTGGCATGTGCTTCTGGCCGGCCTTGCGGCGCTGTCGCTGGCGATCGGCAACGTGGTGGCGATCGCCCAGACCAACCTCAAGCGCATGCTGGCGTATTCCACTGTCTCGCATGTTGGGTTCATCTTCCTCGGCTTCGCCGGCGGTGGCGCCGAGGGCTATGCCGCGGCAATGTTCTATGCGATCAGCTACGCCATCATGGCCGCGGCGGGATTCGGCGCCATCGTGATGCTCTCGCGCAACGGTTTCGAGGCCGACCGGATCGAAGACTTCAAGGGGCTCAATGCGCGCAGCCCGTGGATGGCGGCGCTGGTGCTGTGCGTGATGGCGTCGATGGCCGGCGTGCCGCCGTTCCTCGGCTTCTGGGCCAAGCTGGCCGTGCTGCGCGCGGCAATCAACGGCGACATGCTGTGGCTGGCCATCGTCGGCATCGTGTTCGCGGTGATCGGCGCGTTCTACTACCTGCGCGTGATGAAGGTGATGTACTTCGACGAGCCCGAGGGCGAGCCGATCCAGGTCCGTCCCGGGCGCCCGCTGCAGGTGGTCTTTTCGATCAACGCGATTTCGCTGCTGGTACTGGGCTTCGCCTGGAGTCCGCTCATGGCGTGGTGCCAGCGGGCCTTCGGAATCTAGCGCGACGAAGCTGCGCCGAATTCCTTCCCCTTCATGCAAGGGGAGGGTGGGGGACGGCACGGGTTTCCGGCCAGCTGGCTGGACAGTGTCTTTATCCGGGGCTCCAGGCACGCTGCGGACGTGCCTCGCGCTCGATCGGCGCACTCACCCGCGCAGGCAAGGCGCTCCGAGCCTTGCCCGCCCTCGGAAAAACCCGACGCGCTGACGCGCGGCACTTCTCGGGGTTGCAATAAATTCCCGAAGTCACCATAATTCCGCTCCTGATGCGGGGTGGAGCAGTCTGGCAGCTCGTCGGGCTCATAACCCGAAGGTCGCAGGTTCAAATCCTGCCCCCGCTACCAGCTTTTCGCGATCGACGAAAAGCCTCCACGGAGGCTTTTTTTGATGGCGGCAAGTCGGGCTTGATCGAGGCAGGCTTCATGCCTCGGTGCCGAAATCCAGTGGTATCGGACAAGGGGCCCATTGGGCCCTTTGTCGTTTTTCGGGGCCCTTCCGCGACGCACCGGCATGCAGGCAGCAGGATCTTCACGGAACAGATGACCGACAAGGCAACCCAAATCGCGACGCTCCTGGCACCGACCGTCCGCTCCCTCGGGGTGGAACTGCTCGGCGTCGAGTACCTGCCGGCCCCGGGCAGCGCGGTGTTGCGCCTTTACATCGATGTTCCCGGCGAGGATGCCGCGGACGAGCGCCAGGTTGGCATCGAGGATTGCGAGGCGGTGAGCCGGGAAGTGTCTGCCCAGCTCGACGTCGAGGATCCGATCAGCGGCAATTACACCCTGGAAGTCTCTTCCCCCGGCGTCGACCGGCCATTGTTCTCGCCGGCGCAGTTCGCACGGTTCGCGGGCGAGCGCGCCAAGGTGACGCTGAAGCTGCCGCAGGACGGGCGCCGCAGGCTGCAGGGCACGATCGTCGCGGTGGAAGGCGAGCGCATCGCCTTCGACGTGGACGGCACGCCCGTGGAGGTCGGCTTCGACAACATCGACAAGGCGCGCCTGGTCCCGGACTGGGTGGCGCTGGGCCTGGCGCCCGCGCAGGACAAGTCCGGGCGCGACGCGCGCCCGGGCAAGCAAGCGAAGAACAAACCCACAGGCAAACGAACCAACAAGACGGCGGCGGAAAAACCGTCCCCCGCGGAGTGAGAATCAGATGAGCAAGGAACTGTTGCTGGTCGTGGATGCGGTCGCCAATGAGAAGGGCGTGCCGGAGTCCGTGATCCTCGAGGCGATCGAAGCGGCGCTGGCCACGGCGGCCAAGAAGCGCTATCTCGAACAGGACGTGCTGACGCGCGTCGAGATCGACCCCAAGGACGGCAACTACCAGACGTTCCGCCGCTGGGAAGTGGTGGCCGACGACGTGGTGATGGAATCGCCGGACCGCCAGATCCGCCTGATGGATGCGCTCGACGAGAGCGAAGGCGCCGAGGTCGGCGACTACATCGAGGAACAGATCGACAACGTCGATTTTGGCCGCATCGCCGCCCAGGCCGCCAAGCAGGTGATCGTGCAGCGCGTGCGCGAGGCCGAGCGCGCGCAGGTCGTCGATGCCTGGAAGGATCGCGTCGGCGAGCTGGTGACCGGCATCGTCAAGCGCGTCGAGCGCGGCAACGTCTACGTCGACCTGGGCGGGAATGCTGAAGCCCTCATCCCCAAGGACAAGGCGATCCCGCGCGACATCGTGCGCGCCGGCGACCGAATCCGCGGCTACCTGTACGACGTGCGTACCGAACCGCGCGGCCCGCAGCTGTTCATCAGCCGTGCCGCGCCCGAATTCATGATGGAACTGTTCAAGCTCGAAGTGCCGGAAGTGGGCCAGGGCCTGGTCGACATCAAGGCCTGCGCACGCGACCC
Source organism: Luteimonas notoginsengisoli (assembly GCF_042648885.1). Taxonomy (NCBI): domain Bacteria; kingdom Pseudomonadati; phylum Pseudomonadota; class Gammaproteobacteria; order Lysobacterales; family Lysobacteraceae; genus Luteimonas; species Luteimonas notoginsengisoli. The sequence continues at coordinate 1,076,105 of NZ_JBHRYF010000001.1, forward strand.
GGGCGATCGCGCCAAGATCGCCGTGCTGGCCTACGACAACCGCACCGATCCGATCGGCGCCTGCATCGGCATGCGCGGTTCGCGCGTGCAGGCGGTGAGCAACGAGCTCAACGGCGAGCGCGTCGACATCGTGCTGTGGTCGGACAACCCGGCGCAGTTCGTCATCAACGCGATGGCGCCTGCCGAGGTGCAGTCGATCGTGGTCGACGAGGACAAGCATTCGATGGACCTGGCGGTCGCCGAGGACCGGCTCGCGCAGGCGATCGGCAAGGGCGGCCAGAACGTGCGCCTCGCCAGCCGCCTGTCGGGCTGGCAGCTCAACGTGATGACCCAGGACCAGGTCGCCGAGAAGTCGGAGGCCGAACAGGCCGCCGCCCGGGCGCTGTTCCAGGACAAGCTCGAGGTCGACGAGGAAATCGCCAACATCCTGGTCACCGAAGGCTTCAGCACGGTCGAGGAAATCGCCTATGTCCCGGTCGGCGAGCTGCTGGCGGTCGAGGGCTTCGACGAGGACATCGTCGAGGAACTGCGCGCCCGCGCCCGCGACGCGCTGCTCAACGACGCGCTCGCGGTCGAGGAAGAGCTCGACGAGAACGCGCCCGCGGAAGACCTGCTGGCGCTGGAAGGCATGGACGAGGAGACTGCCTTCGCGCTGGCGTCGCACGGCGTGCGCACCAGCGAGGAGTTGTCGGACCTGGGCGCGGACGAAGTAGTCGAGTTCGGCATCGAGGGCGTGGATGAAGCGCGTGCCGCGGCGCTGATCCTGGCCGCGCGCGCGGAGGAAATCGCGAGGCTGGAGCGCGAAGGCTGATCGAATGGGGCCGGCTGGCGCGTCGCGCCGCCGGACCGGTTCGCGATCGCCCGGGCACGGAGGCCCGGACAGGCCTCCCGCGGGAAGCCCAAGTCAGGCCAGGGAAGGTGGCAGCGGAGGCAGGAGAAGCCGGTCCGGTGGAAGGCCGCCATGCGTGGCGCCACCCCGGGACGTTTTCCCCACAGCAGTAGAATCGTTCCATCACGCGCAGGGCCCCGGCCCCCGCCAAGGACACGGAAAACCGAATGTCGCAGCAAACCACCATCCGCAAGCTTGCCGCACTGGTGAACACACCGGTCGAGAAATTGCTGGAGCAGCTGGCCGAGGCCGGCATGAGCTTCAACGATCCGGACCAGGTCGTCACGAGCACCGAGAAGGTCAAGCTTCTGGGCTTCCTGCGCCGCACCCATGGCAAGGCCGACAAGCCTGCCGAGGAAGCGGTCGTGCCGAAGAAGATCACCCTAAACCGCAGCCGCAAGCAGGAACTCACCGTCGGCGGCGGCAAGAATCGCGCCACGGTCGACGTCGTCGTGCGCAAGAAGGTCACCCTGGTCAAGCCGGGCGACGCCGCCGCGGCCGAGCCGCAGGCGCCGCCGACCGACGAGCGCGCGGAGATCCTGCGCAAGCTCGAGGAATCGCGCCTGCGCAACCTGACCGAGCAGCAGCGCCTGGCTGAAGAAGACAAGCGCCGCGCCGACGAGGCCGCCGAACGCAAGCGCCAGGAGGAAGCGGAAGCCGCGCGCCTGCGCGCCGAAGCCGAACTGGCCGCCGCCGTGCCGTCCGAGGAAGATGCGGCCGCGCGCAAGCCGCACGGCCACGGTCATCCCAAACCGGCCGCGCCGCGTGCCGATGACCGGGCCGGGCACAAGCACAAGACGCGCGGCTCGCACGCGATGGTCGCCGGTGTCGAGGACGACGAGAGCGCCGCGCGCTTCGCCGGCCAGCTGCATCTGAGCGCCGCCGATCGCGCGCGCCGCACCACCGCACGCCCCAAGGCGCGCTCCACGCGCCAGAACCGGGACCAGGCCCGGACCGGCACCGGTTTCACCCGGCCGACGGCACCGGTGGTGCGTGAAGTGGCGATCGGCGAGGCGATCACCGTGGCCGACCTCGCCCAGAAGCTGGCGATGAAGGGCGGCGACGTGGTCAAGGCGCTGTTCAAGATGGGCGTCATGGCGACGATCACCCAGACCATCGACCATGACACCGCGGTGCTGGTCACCGAGGAACTGGGACACACCGCCGTGCGCGCCGACGCCGACGACGCCGAGACCGAGCTGCTCGCACACGTGGAAGACACGCAGGGCGACCGGCAGCCGCGTCCGCCCGTGGTCACGATCATGGGCCATGTCGACCATGGCAAGACCTCGCTGCTCGACTACATCCGCCGCACCAAGGTCGCGTCCGGCGAGGCCGGTGGCATCACCCAGCACATCGGCGCGTACCACGTGCAGACCGACAAGGGCGTCATCAGCTTCCTCGACACCCCCGGCCATGCCGCCTTCACCTCGATGCGCGCGCGCGGCGCCAGGCTCACCGACATCGTGGTGCTGGTGGTCGCGGCCGACGACGGCGTGATGCCGCAGACGATCGAGGCGATCCAGCATGCCCGCGCCGCCGCCGTGCCGCTGATCGTGGCGATCAACAAGATCGACAAGTCCGAAGCCGATCCTTCGCGGATCAAGAACGAACTGCTCGGCCAGGAAATCGTCGCCGAGGATTTCGGCGGCGATACCCAGATGGTCGAACTCTCGGCGAAGACCGGCGATGGCGTGGACACGCTGCTCGACGCGATCTCGCTGCAGGCCGAAGTGCTCGAACTCAGGGCCATGGCCGAGGGTCGCGCCAGCGGCGTGGTGATCGAATCCTCGCTCGACAAGGGCCGCGGCCCGGTGGCGACGGTGCTGGTGCAGCAGGGGTCGCTGCAGAAGGGCGACTACCTGGTCTGCGGCGTGCAGTACGGTCGCGTGCGCGCGCTGTTCGACGAGAACGGCCAGCAGGTGCCCAGTGCGGGCCCGTCGATCCCGGTGCAGGTGCTCGGGCTATCCGGCGTGCCGGACGCAGGCGACGATTTCGTCGTCGTCGAGGACGAGCGCCTGGCCAAGGACGTTGCCCAGCAGCGCGATGCCAAGCGCCGCGAGACGCGCCTGGTCGGCCAGGCCGGCAACCGCATGGAAGACATCATGGCGCAGATGGGCGCGGGCGAAGCCCAGCTCAGCCTGCCGCTGATCATCAAGGCCGACGTGCAGGGTTCGGTGCAGGCGCTGCGTGAATCGCTGACGGCGCTGTCCAACGAGCAGATCCGGATCAACGTGCTCGCCGCCGGCGTCGGCGGCATCACCGAATCCGACGCGCAGCTGGCCGCGACGTCCAAGGCCACGCTGATCGGTTTCAACGTGCGTGCCGATGCCTCGGCGCGCAAGGTGATCGAGGGCAATGGCGTCGACCTGCGCTACTTCTCGATCATCTACGACGTGATCGACCAGGTGAAACAGGTGGCATCCGGCATCCTCGGAGTCGAGATCCGCGAGGAGATCATCGGTACCGCGGAAGTGCGCGACGTGTTCCGCAGCTCGAAGTTCGGCGCGGTTGCCGGCTGCATGGTCGTGGAGGGCGTGGTCAAGCGCAACAAGCCGATCCGCGTGCTGCGCGACAACACCGTGGTGTTCGAAGGCGAGCTGGAATCGCTGCGCCGCTTCAAGGAGAACGTCGACGAGGTGCGCAACGGCACCGAGTGCGGCATCGGCGTGAAGCAGTACAACGACGTGCAGGCAGGCGACCAGATCGAATGCTTCGAGCGCATTGAAGTGCAGCGCACGCTCTGATGCCGCAGAAGTCCTTCCATCGCACCGACCGCGTTTCAGCCCAGCTCCGTCGCGAGCTGGGTTCGCTGGTGCGCGAGGCCGTGGCCGAACACGGCCTGCCGTCGGTCAGCGTGTCGGACGTTGAGGTCACCCGCGACCTGGCGCATGCGAAGGTGTTCGTCACCGCGCTGCAGCCCGAGCGCGCGGCTGAAGCGATGAAGGGGCTCAAGGCGGTTGCGCCGGAAATCCGCTATAGGCTCGCGCGCGCGGTGAACCTGCGCCACGTGCCGGAGCTGCATTTCCACTACGACGACTCCGTCGATCGCGGCGAACGCATCGACAACCTGCTGCGCGACCTGCCGGATACCGGCGACGACAGCTGAGCTGTTTCGCCGAGGCGAATCGCGGGAGCGGCTTGAGCCGCGAGCTTTTCGCCGCTTCGCCGATGTTGAAGAGAACTCGCGGCTGAAGACGCGCCCACCAGCGTGTCCATGGCGGCCGGCAAGAATTCGCGGCTGAAGCCGCTCCTACAAGGGCTTGCAGGCGCGAGCATGCCGCGATGCCACGACCCTACAATGCCCGCATGAGCAAGCCGCCACGCACGCGATTCCGCAGCCTCGACGGCATCCTGCTACTCGACAAGCCGCGCGGCCTGAGTTCGAACCAGGCGTTGCAGCGCGTGCGCCACCTGTTCCGCGCGCAGAAGGCCGGGCACACCGGCAGCCTCGATCCGCTGGCCACCGGCCTGCTGCCGGTGTGTTTCGGCGAGGCCACCAAGATCGCCGGCGGCCTGCTGGGCGCGCGCAAGGCCTACGACACGGTGGCGCGGCTGGGCATCGTCACCGACACCGACGACGCCGAGGGCCAGCCGCTGCGCGAGCGGCCCGTGCCCGCGCTGTCCATCGACGCCATCGACACCGCCCTGCGCGCGCTCACCGGCCGCATCCGCCAGCGACCGCCGATCTACTCGGCGCTCAAGCGTGGCGGCGAACCGCTGTATGCCAAGGCGCGTCGCGGCGAGGTCGTGGAGGTCGAGGAGCGCGAGGTCGACGTGCATGCCTTCGAGCTGCAGGCCGCCGCCGACCTGCTCGATGCCGGGCAGCCGCTGCTGCGCCTGCACGTCGAATGCGGCTCGGGCACCTACGTGCGGGCGCTGGTACGCGACCTCGGTGAGGCGCTGGGCTGCGGCGCGCACGTCGCCGAGCTGCGCCGGCTGTGGGTCGATCCGTTCCGCGAACCCAAGCTGTGGACGCTGGACGACCTGCAGGCGCTGGCTGGGCGCGGCGAGCGCGGGCTCGATGCCTGCCTGCTGCCCGTGGAAAGCGGCATGGCGTCCTGGCCGGAAGTCGAGGTCGACGCGGCCCAGGCGGCGCGCCTGTCCTACGGCCAGCAGGTGTCCGGCGGGTTTCGTCCGCCCGGCCCGGTGGCGATCTTCGATCCACGGGGCCGTGCGCTGGGCCTGGGCGAGGTCGATGGCGACGGACTTCTGCGCCCGCAACGCCTGTTCAGCTGGGCCTGCACCCAGCCGGACGTGCCGGCTGCCGGGGCACGCTGAGCTTGTGACCGCCGCCGCCAAGCGCTACAATTTTGCGGCTTTTTCAAGCACTTTCGCACCATCCATCCCGCAAACGGCGAGCCGAGCGGGGCGTGCACCATGCCAGGGCATGGCGCCGCGTTCCTGCAAGCCACGCATCTACCCCGAGGCAAACACCCGATGTCCATCGACACCAGCACCGTCATCAACGAACACAAGCGCGGCGACAATGACACCGGTTCGCCGGAAGTCCAGGTCGCCCTGCTCACCGCCCGCATCGTGCACCTGACCGAACACTTCAAGGCCCACAAGCACGACCACCACAGCCGTCGTGGCCTGCTGAAGATGGTGAACCGCCGCCGCAGCCTGCTCGATTACCTGCACCGCAAGGACGTCGCACGCTACAAGTCCCTGATCGAGAAGCTCGGCCTGCGCCGGTAATCACGGACAACACCGCGGCGCAGCAATGCGCCGCGGTTCTTTTTTTGGATCGCTTCGCGCGGTCCGCCCGGCGCGGGCAAGGGTCCGCGTCCGGTCCATCGCAAGAGTCCTCCAAGGAATTCACACGTGGCAAAAGTTACCAAGAGCTTCCAGTACGGCAAACAGACGGTCACGATCGAGACCGGTGAGATCGCGCGTCAGGCCGGCGGCGCCGTCATGGTGTCGTGCGACGGCACCGTGCTGCTGGTCAGTGCGGTCGCCAACAAGACCGCGCGCGAAGGGCAGGATTTCTTCCCGCTCACCGTCGACTACCAGGAGAAGTTCTACGCCGGCGGCCGCATCCCGGGCGGCTTCTTCAAGCGCGAAGGCCGCCAGACCGAGAAGGAAACGCTGATCTCGCGCCTGATCGATCGCCCGATCCGCCCGCTGTTCCCCGACGGCTTCCGCAACGAAGTGCAGATCATCGCCACCGTGATGTCGATGAACCCGGAAGTCGATGGCGACATCCTCGCCCTGATCGGCGCGTCCGCCGCGCTGTCGCTGTCCGGCGCGCCGTTCGACGGCCCGATCGGCGCCGCGAAGGTCGGTTACAAGGACGGCCAGTACCTGCTCAACCCGTCGAAGACCGAACTGGTCGACTCGAAGCTCGAACTCGTCGTCGCTGGTACCGCCAACGCGGTGCTGATGGTCGAGTCCGAAGCCCAGGAGCTGTCGGAAGACGTGATGCTCGGCGCCGTGATGTTCGGCCACCAGCAGATGCAGGTCGCGATCGCCACGATCAACGAACTGGTCGCCGAAGCCGGCAAGCCGAAGTGGGAATGGTCGGCGCCCGCGGCCGACGAAGGCCTGGTCAATGCGATCCGCACCGCCGTTGGCGAGAAGCTGGCCGAAGCCTTCCAGGTGCGCGACAAGCTCGAGCGCAAGGATGCGATCTCCACGCTCAAGAAGTCGATCCTGGCCGCGATCGCCCCCGAAGCCGAAACCAAGGCCTGGGCACCGGGCGCGCTGTCGAAGGAATTCAGCGAGCAGGAATACCAGACCATGCGCGACTCGGTCCTCAAGACCAAGGTCCGCATCGATGGCCGCGCGCTCGACACCGTGCGCCCGATCGCCTCGCGCGTCGGCGTCCTCCCGCGCGTGCATGGCTCCTCGCTGTTCACCCGCGGCGAGACGCAGGCGATCGTCGCGGTCACCCTCGGTACCGCGCGCGACGGCCAGATCATCGATGCCGTTTCCGGCGAGTACAAGGAACACTTCCTGTTCCATTACAACTTCCCGCCCTATTCGGTCGGTGAAGCCGGCCGCATGATGGGCCCGAAGCGTCGCGAGATCGGCCACGGCCGCCTTGCCAAGCGCGGCGTGCTCGCCGTGATGCCGACGATGGAAGAGTTCCCGTACACCATCCGCGTGGTCTCCGAGATCACCGAGTCCAACGGTTCCTCGTCGATGGCGTCGGTCTGCGGTTCGTCGCTGGCGCTGATGGACGCCGGCGTGCCGATCAAGGCACCGGTCGCGGGCATCGCGATGGGCCTGGTGAAGGAAGGCGACGACTTCGTCGTGCTGTCCGACATCCTCGGCGACGAGGATCACCTGGGCGACATGGACTTCAAGGTGGCCGGTACCGCCAACGGCATCTCGGCGCTGCAGATGGACATCAAGATCCAGGGCATCACCGAGGAAATCATGAAGGTCGCGCTGGCCCAGGCCAAGCAGGGCCGCCTGCACATCCTCGGCGAAATGGCCAATGCGCTGACCGCGCCGCGCCCGGAGCTTTCGGACTTCGCGCCGCGACTGATCACCATCAGGATCCACCCCGACAAGATCCGCGAAGTGATCGGCAAGGGCGGCTCGGTGATCCAGGCGATCACCAAGGAAACCGGCACCCAGATCGACATCCAGGACGACGGCACGATCACCATCGCCTCGGTCGACGCCGCCGCCGGCAAGGCCGCCAAGGACCGCATCGAGCAGATCACCTCCGACGTCGAGCCGGGCCGTATCTACGAGGGCAAGGTCGTCAAGCTGATGGACTTCGGCGCCTTCGTCACGATCTCCCCCGGCAAGGACGGCCTGGTGCACGTGTCGCAGATCTCCAACGAGCGCGTCGAGAAGGTGTCCGACAAGCTGAAGGAAGGCGACGTGGTCAAGGTCAAGGTGCTGGAAGTCGACAAGCAGGGCCGTATCCGCCTGTCGATGAAGGCCGTGGAAGAAGGCGAGGGCGTGTCAGCCGAGTAAGCCGGCGCGACATTGCTGCACGACATCGAAAAGCGGGCTTCGGCCCGCTTTTCTTGTTCGCCCGATTCCGGCGACAGCCTCCTGCCTCTCGTCCGATCACGCGCCTCGCCGCGGCCTGACGGGTCCGACGCGACCTGCAGGCCACGCCAGGCTATCGGATCGCAGGTTTGTCGGAAAACCGGGCTGCATGCTTTTTTGCTGTGGAACCGCCGTGCAGCGAACGCCGGATGCGAATGCCCTTGGGTGCGAAATCAAGGGGGAGGCGTCGGCAGTACGCCGACGCCGGAGGACATTCGCACCCAAGGGCATTCGCATCCGGCCCCCAGTCATTGCAGACGCAGCGCTTTTCCCTCGATCGGCAGAAGAACCCTTTTCTGTGCACGCTCGCCACCCGCGTAGGTGGGTATCCATGGGCCTTCGCGGTCGTCTGTGAAGCTCGCGGCTGCGGCCGCTCCCAAACGACTCGTCCTGGAGCGTAGTCATCTTTCAGAACGTGCCAGTCGATTCGGGCTGCTACAGTCGCGGCCAACGCAACCTCGGAGAGCGGGCATGGCGGCAGGAGCACTGGAACTCGAAACCTTCGTCCGCGAGGCGCTATTGCGAGGGCAGTCGCGCGAAGCGATCACGCAGGCGCTGGCCGCGGCCGGATGGAGCGAGGCGCAGACGCGCGACGTGCTGCTCGCGTACGCCGATGTCGATTTTCCCGTACCGGTACCGCGCCCGCGTGCGTCGCTGTCGGCGCGCGAGGCATTCCTGTACCTGGTGCTGTTCGCCTCGCTGTACTACGCGGCATTTCACGTCGGCAGCCTGCTGTTCGACCTCATCAACGCCGCCTTCCCGGATGCCGCCTCGGGGCGCAGCTACGACATGTTCGGCTCCTCGATGCGCTGGTCGACGGCCTCGGTGATCATCGCGTTCCCGGTCTTCGCCTGGCTGGCGCGGCATCTTGCGCGCGAGGTGGAACGGCAGCCGATCAAGCGGCTCTCGCCGGTGCGGCGCTGGCTGACCTACCTGACCCTGTTCCTGGCTGCCGTCGCGCTGATCTGCGACGTCACTACCCTGGTCTACAACCTGCTGGGCGGCGAGCTGAGCGGGCGGTTCGTGCTCAAGGTGCTGGTGGTCGGCGCGATCGCCGGTGGCGCGTTCGGTTACTACCTGCACGACCTGCGGCGCGAAGAGGTGGCGGCATGAGCGCCCGGCCCGTCGGAACCTGGCTGATGGTGCTGGCCGGCGTCGTAGTGCTGGCCACGGTCGCGGGCGCGGTCGCGGTGATGGGTTCGCCGGCCGAGCAGCGTCGCATGCGCATCGACGAGCGGCGCGTGGAAGACCTGCAGCGGATCGAAGCAGCGGTGCGGGCCTACCACGCCGAAGTGCGGGCGCTGCCGGAGACGCTGGACACGCTCGACGCGCGGCCGGGCGTCGCACTGGACGCCTTCGATCCCGAAACCGCATCGCGCTACGACTATCGCAGGACGGGCAACAACGCGTTCGAGCTGTGCGCGACCTTCGCCACCGACACCGCGGCGGGACGGCCCGGGCGACGCTGGCAGGAGCCACGCTGGGTCCACGGTGCCGGACGCCACTGCTATGCGTTCCGCATCGAGGACAAGCACGCCGGGGCATGACGCGGCGCGGCGTTGATTGCATCGCCGCAGTCTTACTTGCGGTCGGGCGCCAGGAGCGCGCGCGGCCGACGGTCCCGGCCCTTCATTCGCACAGGCGCTGAAAGCCGCTCTCGCATATCCGGGGACGGGATGGAGCGCTTTGCCCCGATACACAACATCGTTGTATATTTCGCGCCCGTTGCGAGGCGCGTGACCGATGCTTGGCAAGCCACAGTACGTCGCCCTTTCGGAATTCCGTTTCCGGCTGGCGCAGTTCCTGCATTTCAGCGAGGCGGCGGCGCGCGCGGAGGGCATCACGCCGGCGCAATACCTGCTGCTCCTGCACGTGCAGGGTTTCCCGGGTCGGGCCTGGGCCACCGTCGGTGAACTGGCCGGGCGCCTGCAGGCCAGCCACCAAGGCACCGCGGCGCTGGTGCAGCGCTGCGAGCGCAACGGACTGGTCGTCAAGCGCCGCGGTCGCAGCGATGCGCGCTGCGTCGAGATCCGCCTGACGCCGCGCGCGCGCAGCCTGGTGCGGCGGATCGCGCGGTGCCACGCGCAAGCGCTGGCGCAGATGGACGTGGTCTTCCGCGCCGCCAGCAGCGCGGGCGACAGCGTTACCCGCCCGCCACGCCGCAACGCACGCAACCTGGACTAGGGAGGACACGCCATGCACAAGCGCGATTTTTCCGGCAGCAACCGCCTGTTGCTGCTGTCCGCTTTCGCGGTGGTGATCGGCGGCCTCAGCACGCTCGGCGCGTGGCTGCTGCTGGCGATGATCCGATTCTTCACCAACCTGTTCTTCTACCAGACGCTGTCGCTGGCGCAGTCTTCGCCTGCCGATAACACGCTCGGCGCCTGGGTGATCCTGGTGCCTGCGGTCGGCGGACTGATCGTCGGGCTGATGGCGCGCTATGGCAGCGACAAGATCCGCGGCCACGGTATTCCCGAGGCGCTGGAGGCGATCCTGTTCGGCAAGAGCCAGATGTCGGCGAAGGTCGCGGTGCTCAAGCCGCTGTCATCGGGCGTGGTGATCGGCAGCGGTGGGCCGTTCGGCGCCGAGGGCCCGGTGATCATGACCGGCGGCGCGGCGGCGTCGCTGCTGGCGCAGGCCTTCCACCTGACCTCGGCCGAGCGCAAGGCGCTGCTGGTGGCGGGTGCCTGCGCGGGCATGACCGCGGTGTTCGGCACGCCCCTGGCGGCGATCCTGCTGGCAGTGGAACTGCTGTTGTTCGAACTGCGCCCGCGCAGCCTGCTGCCGGTGGCGCTGGCGTGCACCGTGGCCGGCTTCCTGCGGCCGCTGTGGGCCGAACCAGGACCACTGTTCGCGATGCAGACGCCCACCGTGGACACGATCGCGCTGGTGTCGTGCGTGGCGGCCGGGCTGGCCTGCGGAATGCTCTGCACCGCGATGAGCAGCATCCTGTACAAGGTCGAGGATGGCTTCGGGCGCCTGCCGATCCACTGGATGTGGTGGCCGGCGCTGGGCGGGGTGGTGGTCGGCCTCGGCGGCTGGCTCGAGCCGCGCGCGCTTGGCGTGGGCTACGACGTGATCGGCGATCTGCTGGCCAACCGCCTCGCGCTGCAGGTGGTGCTGGCGCTGGTGCTGGTGAAGGCGGTGATCTGGGTGGTCGCGCTGGGGTCGGGCACCTCCGGCGGCATCCTCGCGCCGCTGCTGATGATCGGCGCGGGCCTGGGCTGCGTGCTGGGGCCGTGGTTGCCCGGCGGCGATGTGCGGCTGTGGGCGCTGGTCTGCATGGCCGCAACGCTCGGCGGCACGATGCGCGCGCCGTTGATGGCGGTGGTGTTCGCGTTCGAGCTCACCTGGGACACCAACGCGCTGCTGCCGACGATCCTCGGCTGCGTGGTCGCGTACGGTTTCTCGGTGGTGGCGATGCCGCGCTCGATCCTGACCGAGAAGATCGCCCGCCGCGGCCTGCACGTGTACCGCGAATACGGCGTCGATCCGCTGGAACGGCATTTCGTCAGCGAAGTGATGACCACGACCGCGATCGCCATCCAAGCGACGCGGCCGGTGCCCGAGGTGCAGGCGCGATATTTCGGCGCGGGCCAGAAGCACCGTGCCTACCCGGTGGTCGACGGCGAACGCCTGGTGGGCATGCTCGACCGGGACGACCTGCCGCCGGACGTGCTGCAGGACGACGCGCAGCCGGTCGCCGAGCTGCTGCAGGGCGTCGCCGTCCCGCATGCGCTTGCCCAGGAAACCTGCCGCGCGGTTGCTTCGCGCATGGCCGCGCTGGGACTGCAACGGCTGCCGGTAGTGGAGTCCGAACAGTCGCAAACGTTGGTCGGCGTGGTCAGCCGCAGCGACCTGCTGAAGCCCGCGCGCCAGCTGCACGAGGAAGAGTCGCGGCGCGAGCGTTTCCTGCGTCGCTAGCGTCGCCGGGTCATCGCCATCCGGTTAATCGACTTTCCACGCCGAACTCGAACCTCTTCATCGTCATTCCCGTGAAGCGGGGGAAGGGCCTCGCGATGCTGCAGGCGGATCTCCGGCAGTTCTGCTCCCGCGCTGATCGTCATCCCGCGAGTCAGGCGAAGCGCGACGCCCATTGCGTCATTTGGCAGGAGCGCGCGCAGCGCGAGTCACGTGCGGCCATCGATCCGCGCCCTCGATCGCAAAGCTAGGGACGCCCGACATCGGACCGCTGAAGCCCCGCTTTTGCCGGAATGACGGCATGATTCATACCTTCCAGGCGCGCATCGGCTCAGGCCCTGCACGCCGCCACCAAGGAGCCCGCGGCCGTGGACGAGGAACTGCTGCTGTTTACCGTGCTGGACATGGCGGGCACGTTTGCCTTTGCCATCAGCGGCGCGGTCGCTGCCCGGCAGAAGAACCTCGACCTGTTCGGCATCATCGCGATCGCCTACATGGTGGCCTGCGGCGGCGGCATCCTCCGCGACGTCTGCATCGGCGCGATCCCCCCGGCGGGGCTGGCCGACTGGCGCTACCTGACGCTGGCCGTGATCGCGGCCGCGCTGGCGATGGTGGCGTATCCGCTGCTGCAGCGGCTGGACCACCCGGTGCAGATGTTTGACGCGCTGGGCTTGAGCTTCTTTGCCGTGTTCGGCGCCCACAAGGCGCTGCTGTTCGGGCACAACGCGCAGGTCGCGATCGTGCTGGGCATCGTCAGCGCCGTCGGCGGCGGCGCGATGCGCGACGTGCTGCTCAATCGCACGCCGCTGATCCTGCGCAAGGAAATCTACGCATCCGCCGCGCTGGTCGCGGCCGTGGTGCAGGTCAGCGGCGAGCGGACGAGCTTGCCGATCCAATGGGTGCCGTGGGTGGGCATCGTGCTGTGCTTCGGCCTGCGCTACCTGGCGATGCGGTACCACTGGAACCTGCCGCGCTTCTCGCGAAGCGAGCGCTAGGCGCGGTGCGCCCTGGATTCAGCGCCGCAATCTTCGGGGAACGACGCTCGCGCTCCGGGTCGCTGACGGTTCGATGCGATCGCACTCTGCCCTGAGGGTCTCCGGACAAGCCGTTGTTCGGGACGCGGCGCGCGGGTCTGCGTCGACCCGGGCTCATCGATCGGCAACCGGGTCCCGACGTGCATGTCGCGATCCCGGTATGCGCGATCGCTGAGCCCGGTCGACGCGGCTGACCAACGTCAAGCGCACTCGGCACGAACCCGAGGGGCGAACTGCGCTCAGCGCGCGCGACGGGTCAGCGTGCGGTCGATTCGGCCGCGCTTCTGCCAGCCAGGCGTTTCCTCTGCGGTCGAACTGCCAACCGGTCGCAGCGACTCGCCGTAAGCCGGCTGCGGGATGTCCGGCAGGCGCGCGGGGGGCAGCGAGGCTGCCGCCATCGATGCGCCCACGTACTGCGGCGTCATGTCGCTGCCCTGCACGATGCCCAGCGGCGAGTATCCCGAATAGCCCGGGAACACCGCGCCGATGCGATTGTTGCCCATGCGCCGGATCAGCAGCTCCGACAGCACGCGACGGAAGTCGGTGGTGACCGGCACGTCGCCGAAGTAGGGCGACAGGATCTCGGGATCCAGTCCCTTCCAGCTGCCGTAGAGCTTGCGCCCGTTCACCGCGCCGCCCAGCACCAGCAGTGGATTGCCGTAGCCGTGGTCGGTGCCGCGGCTGCCGTTCTGACGCACGCGGCGGCCGAATTCGGACTGCACCACCACCGTCACCCTGCCGATCTCGCCGCCCGCCTTGAGTTCGCCGTAGAACGCGGCGAGCGCCTGCGAAAGTTCCGCGATCCGGTCCTGGTAATAGTGATAGCCGGCGCCAGCGGTGCCCTGGCCATCGTGCGTGTCCCAGCCGCCGAGGTCGACGGCGGCGTAGCGCATGCCGAGATTGAAGCGCACCGACTGCGCGACGGTCCACAGTTGCCGCGCGAAGTTGCCGGTCGGCCAGCTGGCGGGCAGGTCGCCATAGGGCTGCCCGGCAATCACGCGCAGCGAGGCATCCGCCGCGCGGCCCGCGCCCTCCAGGCCGGTCTTGCCTTTCCACAGCGTCGCGAGGGTTTCGTTGACGCCCTTCAGGCCCGCCGGCGAGTCCGCCCGCGTCTTCTGCCACGCCCACGCGCCGGAATTGAGCGCGAAGTCGGACGGGCTGCCCATGGTCAGGGATTCCGTTGCGCCGAGCAGGTTGGTCGGGGTGCGGCTGTTGACCGCCAGCGCCGGCATCACGGCGTTACCCGGCGTGCCGGGCTGCGAATCCCAGGCGCGGGTGATCCAGCCGCTGCCGATCCCGTGCTGCCCGGGCGTGCCGAGGTCGAGGTACAGCTGGGCGTCGAAATGGCTGCGCGTGACCGTCGTCAGCAAGCCGCAGCCGTGCACGATCGCAAGCTTGCCGTCGGTCCAGATGTCATGCAGCCCGGTGGCCGACGGGTGCAGGCCGAATCCGGTGGCCGCGCCGCCGGCGAGCGTCAGAGGCAGCGCGCCATAGGCGCCGGAGGCGGCGATCGACAGGTCGGGGCGCGCTTCCTCATAGAAGCCGCGGTCGTTGCCCGAAACCGGCGGCACCAGGTTGAGCCCGTCGATGCCGCCGCGCAGGAAGACATGCACGATCGTGTCGTAGGTATTGGCCGCGGCCTGTGCGGGGTCGGAGAACAGCAGCGACGGCCCCGCCACGGCGCCGACGGCCGCGGTGGCGCAGCAGCCCTTGAGGAACTCGCGGCGGTGCAGGAGGAGGCGGTCTTGCGGGGAACGGGGCATGGCGGTCTCCTCAGCGGGCCAGGAATTCGGGCGACATCAGGACCAGCGACACCATCGACCGCAGGCGCTGCTGGTTGTAATGCTTCTTCAGGTCGTTGCCCGACCAGGCATCGGTGTCGGCGATGACGTCGGCCGCGGCGCCGTTCTGGCGCATGAAGTCGACCAGCACGGTGCGCCGGGCGGGCAGGTAGCCCAGCAGGCGCTTGCACCAGAAATCGACCAGCGCGGTCGAGGTCCACGTCGTCACCCCGCTGCGCGTGGCGGCGAGGATCGGTAGCAGCGGCGTGTCGCCATCCCTGGTTTCGGTCAACCAGTTGAGCAGCTTCCAGGTCATGCCCAGGCTGTTGGACCCGGACCAGGCGACCGCCGTGTCCGGGTAGCCGTTCGGCGCGGGCCAGTCGTAGGGCGTGTGCCCGGTGAAACCCATGCGCCACGAGAACTCGTCGCTCTTGTCGTCGCCCACGCCCGGCGTCCAGTTGCTGCCCGACAGGCGCAGCGCCGCGGCCACGGCCTCGAACGGGCGCCGCCGCTTTTGCCCCCAGTCGTTGAATGCCGCGTCCGAGAGCAGGATATGGCGCAGCGTGCGCTTGATCTGGTCCGGCTTCTGCCAGTTGGCGCGGAATACCGCGGCCGCGCTGTCGACCAGCTGCTGGCTGGGCCTGTCGGCGCAGAAGCGGCGGATCAGCTTGCGGCAGATGAACTTCGCCACCCGCGGATGGCTGGCGAGGCGGTCCAGGATGTCGCGGCCGTCCTTCAGCGCGGGCTGCTCGGGATTGAGGAACATGCCCAGCGGGAACTTCGGTCCGGCGTCGTGCCAGCTCGAACGGTAGGCGAACGTCCCATCGTCCTCGGTCGGGAATTCCCAGTGCCCGTCCTTCACCGTCCAGCCGGTGAACGCGGCCGCGGCTTCGTAGACGTCGACGTCGGTGTACCCGATCGGATACGAGGGGTCCTCGGGGCAGGGTGGCACCTTGAACGGATCGACGAACCCCAGGTAGTTCTCGCTGCCGAAGGTATGCAGCTCCATCAGCTCGCGGGCGAAGTTCTCGTTGGGGCCGGCGCGCGTGTTGGAACGGTTGTCGAGGAAGTACAGCATCGCCGTGCTCTGCGCGACGGCTTCAAGCATGGTGCGGAAGTTGCCGAACGCGTTGGCGCGGATCACGTCGCGGTCGTAGTGCACGTAGACAGGCCCGGCCGAATAGTCGGTGGCCATGACGTTGAAATGGTCGTGCCAGAACGTCACCAGCAGCTCGCGCAGCTGCCGCTTCGAATAGACCGCGCGCACCAGCGAGGCGCGCTGGATTTCCCATGCCGGGCGCATGCGCACTTCCCACGCCGGATCGCCCTGGACGTGGTCAGTCCACAGCTGCTGCAGGCTCTTGCCGAGCGTGCTGTAGCCGGCCGACGCGAGGCGCGATTCGACCGCGCTGTCGTCGATCGCTTCCCAGGCAAGCTGGCGGTCGACGTATGCGGTCATGCGCGCGGTGTCGGTGCCGCCCAGCGCATTGAACGCGGCGATGTCTGCAGCGGTGGCACCGTAGCTCATGTTGCCCAGCGCGCGGATCGCCAGGGACGGTTTCGGCAGGGTGATCCGCGCCGGGGCCGACATGCCGCCGAGCGACGGCGCGCCGGAGGATCCGGGCGGCGCACTCGCGGCGAGGCCGGCATCGTCGGCACCGTCGAAGAGCAGCGGCGTGATCGCGTTCGACACCGTGGCGCGCGACGGCGGCGCGGCGAATGCACCGCCGGCGTGCATCGAGGTGTTGCGCCCCGCGGAGGGCATGGCCTGGTAAGGCAGGGGCGCGCCGCGTCCGTAGCGCTGCGCGAGCACCTCGCGCGCGTGCGCCTCATCGACCTGGCGCCGGGCGCTGGCCACCCGACGCTGCCCGGGTGGCGGGGCAGCCGTTGGCGAAGCGGCCGTCGACGCTCCGGCATCCCGGACCGACGCCTCCGCGAGGAAATCGGCGGGCGCCGGACATTGCAGGCCCGCGGCGTCCAACAGGCTCGCGGTCGGCGTCGCGCTGTGCGACATCGGATCAGGCATGGCTTTTTCCCCGGAAACTCCCCTGTCGGCGAAGTATGGGGGGATTTCCAGCCGCGGGTGTGACCGCCTTCGCAGAGTCCCTGCCTCCCTGCCTCGCACCGGTCGGTCAAGTAGCTCATGACCACCGCGAAGCCGGAAACGCGGCCCAACGGGCCTGTCCACGGCGCCGCCCGGGCATTGGTGTCGAAGGACGATGCCCGGATGCTGTTGATCCGCGGAGTGCCGGCAGCGCAACCATGGTGAAGGTGAACGCGCAGCGCGATCGCGCTCGCATCGATCCCGCCGGGGCAGGCGCTGCCAGCGGGCAAGTCCAGCCCCTGCATCCCGCGGACACGCCCGATCTGGCAGCCTCTGGGCTTCCGATACGAGGAGCCGACCATGCAGCGCCCCCGCCACTTCTCGATGCTGCGCGATTTCCAGCTCGCCGACTGGTTCACCCTGGCCAACGCCTTCTGCGGCACCGGCGCGATCTTCGCGGCGATGCGCTTCCTGCTTGAGGGCGGCACCTCGGCCGACGGTCGCAGCGACCTGCTGGTCGGCATGGCGCTGATCCCGCTGGCCTTCATCTTCGACGCGCTCGACGGCCGCATCGCGCGCTGGCGCAAGGTCGCGTCCACGCTCGGTCGCGAACTCGATTCGTTGGCCGACGTGATCTCGTTCGGCGTCGCGCCCGCGGCGCTCGGCTACGCCTGCGGCATGCAGGGGGGCTGGGACTGGGTGGTGCTGAGCTACTTCGTCGGCTGCGGCGTCAGTCGCCTGGCGCGCTACAACGTCACCGCCGAAACGCTGGCCGACGGCGGCGACAAGGTGAAGTATTTCGAAGGCACGCCGATCCCGAGCAGCCTGGCGATCGTGATCCTGCTGGCCGTGGCCGCGTACCAGGGCAGCATCGGCGATGGACTGTGGCTCGGCGCGTGGCAGCTGGGCCCGTGGCAACTGCATCCGCTGGTCCTGGTGTACGCGCTGTCCGGCTCGCTGATGATCAGCAAGACCCTGCATATCCCCAAGCCCTGAGCGGCCGGGACGGTCATGGCGCGTTGCTATGATCGTGGCTGGATCCGGGAGGAAAGCGATGCGCGACGACGGGCAGGATGGCGGCACGAAGCCGGGCGGTGCTGGCGCCGGGCAGGGCTTCGATGCCCTGGCGCGTCAATACTGGAATGCCTGGGGCGAAGCCTTGCGCAGTGCGACGCCGGGCGCCCCGCAGGCCGGCGCACAGCCGTGGCAGGACGCGATGGACTGGTGGGGTCGCTTCGCCCCCGGTGGCGGCCAGGCAGGCCACGACACCTTCGATCGGTTCAACGGGCAGGCCCGGCAGTGGTTCGGGCAGATGCAGCAGCTCGCGGCGCAATTCGGCGGCCAGCAGGCCAGCGCCTCCGAGGTCGCGGCGGCGTGGAAGCGCGCGATGGACGCGGCCGGCGGCAATCCTTTCGGCGACCTGATGCGCGGGATGCGTGGGCCGGGGCTGCAGGGCTTCGAACAGTGGCTCGACCAGGCCCGGCCCTGGCTGGATGGTCTGCGCAGCGAGGCCACGTCGTGGCTGCACGTGCCCGCTTTCGGTTTCGCCCGCGAGCACCAGCAGCGCTGGCAACAGCTGGCGCTGGCGATGGCCGACTACCAGCAGTGCACGCAGGCCTACGACGAACTGATGCGCCAGGCCACGCGCGACGCATATGGGATCTTCGAGGAGAAGCTGGCCGAGCGCGAAGAGCCGGGCCGGCAGATACAGTCCGCGCGCGCGCTGTTCGACCTGTGGGTGGATGCCGCGGAAGAGGCCTACGCGAAGACCGCGCTGTCGCCTGCGTTCCGCGAGGTCTACGGCAAGCTGGTCGACGCGCAGATGCGGGTGCGCGGCGGCGTGCAGCGCGAAGTGGAACAGGCCAGCGCGCTGTTCGGTATGCCGACGCGTACCGAGCTCGACGGCGCGCACCGCAAGATCGTGGAACTGGAGCGGCAGATGCGACGACTGCGTGATCGCATCGAGGGCGGGCAGGGCAGCAACGATACCGTCGCCCCGGTCCGTGCAGCGGCGAAGAAACCCGCGGCGGGTACGTCGAAGGTGAAGAACGCCGCCGCAGCGAAACCGGCGGCGGGCAAACCCGCCGCGAAGGCAGTCTCGCCCGCCGAGGCAAGCAGGTCGGCCAATGCCAGGGCCGCGAAGGGGAAGCGCTGACATGGCCGGACCGCTCGACATCACCCCCGACCGGCTGGCGGCCGAGGCGTCGGCCTTCCAGCAGAAGCTGGTGGCCGGCATGCAGACGCTGCGCGAAGTCGATGACGTCGACTACGGCGCGACCGACAAGGAAGAAGTCTGGCGTGACGGCAAGGTCGTGCTGTACCGCTACAGGGGCGAAGGCAAGCCCACCGCGGAGGTGCCGCTGCTGATCTGCTATGCGCTGGTCAATCGGCCGTACATGGTCGACCTGCAGTCCGACAAATCCATCGTCCGCAACCTGCTGGCGCGCGGCGAGGACGTCTACATCATCGACTGGGGCTATGCCGACCGCTCGGACCGCTTCCTCACGCTGGAGGACTACATCGAGCGTTTCCTCGGCGGCGCCGTCGACCACCTGCGCGACGCGCACGGCCTGGACGCGGTCAACCTGCTCGGCATCTGCCAGGGCGGCGCGTTCTCGCTGTGCTACGCGTCGCTGCATCCGGGCAAGGTGCGCAACCTGGTCACGATGGTCACGCCGGTCGACTTCCACACCGACGACAACATGCTGTCGAACTGGACCCGGGGCATGGACGTGGACCTGTTCGTCGACACGCTGGGCAACGTGCCGGCCGACCTGATGAACCTGTGCTACCTCACGCTCAAGCCGTGGCGGCTGTTCGCGCAGAAGTACGTGGGGCTGGTCGACATCCTCGACGACAGGCGCGCGGTGGAGGATTTCCTGCGCATGGAGAAGTGGATCTTCGATTCACCCGACCAGGCTGGCGAGGCGTTCCGCCAGTTCGTCAAGCAGTTCTACCAGGCCAACGGGTTCGTCAACGGCGGCATCGTGATCGGCGATCGCGAAGTGCACCTGGGCCTGGTCGAGATGCCGGTGCTCAACATCTACGCAGAGCAGGACCACCTGGTGCCGCCGACCGCTTCGAAGCGGCTGAAGGAACTGGTCGGCAGCCAGGACTATTCAGAACTCTCGTTCCGCGGCGGCCACATCGGCATCTACGTATCCAGTCGTGCGCAGAAGGAAGTGCCCGGCACGATCCACGAGTGGCTCGCGGCGCGTTCGCGCCTGGCTTGATGCAGGTGCCCGGGCGGCGCCCGGTCGCTCGGCGCGCATGGGCGCTGCCCCGGTGGCGGGGCGGATTTGCAAGCGTGATTCCGCGGGATCGGGCGCCGCCTGCGTGTCGACGATGCTTAACGGGCGGCGCGCTAGACTCGCGCCATCCACTACCACCAGACCCCGATGACTCAGACGCAGCGCTTCACCCGATCGATCCACGACCGCGTCCTCGCCGGCGTCGTGGGCGGCATCGCCCACCGCTTCGGCTGGAACCCGACGCTGTTGCGGGCCATCTACGTCATCCTGTCGGTGGCGTCGGCAGCGTTCCCCGGCATCCTCGTCTACCTGATCCTGTGGCTGTTGATGCCCGAAGGCAACGATTGAACGCAGCGCAGGTCGCGGCGCGCATGCCGCGGGCGGCGCTGCGCATGCTGCAGGCGGCGGGCGTCGCGTGGACGCTGCCGAACACGATCGCCGGGCTGGTGCTTGGCATCGTCGGTCTTGCCTTTGGCGCGCACCTGCACGCGCGCCGGCGTGACCTGGCCATCGTGTTCCACCGCTGGCCCTGGGGCCCGGGCGGTGCGTTGACGCTGGGGAACGTGATCCTGCACACCGGCGACACGCTCGATTCGTCGTGCCTGACCTATGCCCAACGCGACGGCGAGGGCGAGGAAGCATCGATTGTCCTGGCCGACCACGAGCGCGCGCATGTGTTCCAGTACATGGTGCTGGGTCCGTTGTTCCTGCCGCTGTACCTCGCGGCAGGCGGCATCAGCGCACGCAACCGCTTCGAGCGCGCCGCCGATCGCTATGCCAGTTCCGGGCAGGGCTGGTGGCCGTGGTAGCCACGCGCGCGAGGGCCCTGCGGCGATGTGCCGACGAACGGTCGGCATCTTTTACATCCCGGTAACGGTGGTCGCGGTAACCTGCCTGCGTCGAAGAAAAAGCGGAAGGCGCAAGCCGGAAGCAATCGCTTCGGCAACAGAAGGCTCAGCCGCTCGGAGAAATCCGGAAGACTGGGCCTTCTACTTTTTGTGCAATGCAAAAAGTCGGCACGCCGCGGTGCGCCATTTTTTGCTTCCGGGGCGATGCTCCGGAAGCGGTGCACGCTGGCGTCGAAGTGCGTGCGCCGCCGCACGCCGCAGCCGCGATCGTGTCGATCACCGCCCGTGTGAATACGCGCGGCCGGCGCATGCGCTAGGCTCGCGCCAGCGAGGGAGGACCGCGCATGATCCGAGACGAGTTCCGGGCACTGACGCCCTGGTCGTTTTTCCTGCCGATCGCGCTGGCAGTGATGCTGGGCGTGCTGGTTGCCCACGCGCTGATCGCCGCGTTCTCGGGCAGCGGAGGCGACGCCGATGCATCCGCCGCGCAGCTGGCTGCCTTGACCGCGGATGCCGGCGAGCCGCAGGCCGACAGTTCGAACGCCTCGTCAGCGACCGGCCGCAACGGCCGACCGGTCGTGGCCAAGACGGTAGCTGTGCTGGCGCCCGTGAGCCTGCCCGGGCCGAGCAGCGCGCGGCGGGACGGAGAAGCGCGCGCCTGCATTGGGGGCACCATCGCGATGCGTGCCGAGAACGGCTGGGAACAGGAAGTGGTGGAAGACGCGCCGGCACGCTGCAGGGCGAGTTCGCGCTGAGCGGTCGCCCGGTTTCGTGCGCCGACGCTCAGGCGTTGCGCGGCGCTGCCAGGGGCAAGCTGACCAGGCTTTCCCCGAGCGGCGCCGCGTCCGGCCCGAAGCGCCGTTCCGCGAACACGACTGCGTCCCTGCCCACCAGCACCACGGTGCTGCAGCGCGTGCCATAGCGCTCGCCGCGCACGAACGGCGGCGACAGCATGCGCTCCAGTTCCAGCCCGACGCCGGTGTCCGGCAGGCCCTCGTCCGGCGCGATGCTGGTGTCGGCGAGCGCATCGAGCAGGGGTTCGATCATGTCGGCGTCGGTCGTTTCCGCCATGGAGGCCGGCGATCGCAGCCACGCTTCGAGCGCGCGCGTGGCGTGGGTACTCTTCGGCCAGGGCGCATCGAACGCCCCGTTCGACATCGCGTGCAGCCCTGGCGCCACCGGACCGCTGGCGAAACCCGGATGGTTGCTCGCGAAGCCCAGCGAAGTTCCGTCCCACGCCAGCAGGTTGAAGCGGCCGAATTCCGCGGCGATGGGTGCCAGCGATGACAGCCCCGCGCCTGCCGGGGATTCGCCGCGGACGAAGTCGCGCACCAGTGCGCCTCGGGATCGCGGCGCGGTTTCGCCGGCGATGCCGGCACGCACGTTGGTCACCGCCGCCAGCCGGCCGCGCGTGGAAACCTGCAGCCAGCCGCCACCCTGGACGAGGTCGCGGCCGCCGTAGACGTCGGGCGCATCGGGATCGAATCCCGCCGCCGCGGTCCGCCGTGCGTGGGCTTCATCGCGGTTGGCGATGAGCGCGAGCGGGAAGCGCGGATGCACGCGCCAGGCGATGGCGATCAGGCACATGGGGCGATGCTAGCGCAGCTGCGGGTTCAGGCGCTGCTGCGCAAGTTGACGCGCGCGGACAGCTGGGCGGCGGATTCCCTGCGTTCGCTGTAGCGGTCCACCAGCCACGGGCTGATGTCGCGGGTCAGCAGGGTGAACTTGACCAGCTCCTCCATTACGTCGACCACGCGGTCGTAGTACGCCGAAGGCTTCATCCGGCCGGCCTCGTCGAACTCCTGCCAGGCCTTGGGCACCGACGACTGGTTGGGGATCGTCAGCATCCGCATCCAGCGACCGAGCACGCGCAGCTGGTTGAGCGCATTGAACGATTGCGACCCGCCGGAGACCTGCATCACCGCCAGCACCTTGCCCTGGGTGGGGCGGATCGAGCCCTCGGTGAGCGGGATCCAGTCGACCTGCGCCTTCATGATCCCGGTCATCGCGCCATGGCGCTCCGGCGAACACCACACCATGGCCTCCGACCAGCGCACGAGATCGCGCAGTTCCTCCACCTTCGGATGCGTGGCCGGCGCGTCGTCCGGCAGCGGCAGGCCGGCGGGATCGAACAGTTTGGCCTCGGCGCCCAGCGCTGTGAGCAGCCGCGCGGCTTCGAGCGCCAGCAGCTTGCTGTACGACCGGGTGCGCAGTGAGCCGTACAGCAGCAGCACCCGGGGCGGATGCGTCGCGTTGCCGATCGCTGCGAAGCGCTCCGGCCCTGCACGTTCCAGCAGCGCGGTGTCGACGTTGGGCAGTGTGATCGATTCAGACAACGCGGTTCCCTTGTGCATCGATGACCACTTCGCCGTCTTCCTTCGCGAACGGGCCGCGCTGCGGCGACGGCAGCAGGTCGAGCACGGCTTCCGAGGGCCGGCACATCCGCGTGCCGAGCGGCGAGACCACGATCGGCCGCTGGATCAGGACCGGGTGTTCGAGCATCGCGTCGATCAGTGCGTCGTCGCCCAGCGAGGGATCGTCGAGATGCAGCTGGGCGTAGGCCGCTTCCTTCGCGCGCAGTACATCGCGTGCAGGGACGTCCATCGCCGCGATCATGCCGGCCAGCGTCTCGCGGTCGGGCGGGTCCTTGAGGTACTCGATCACCCGCGGCTCGATGCCGGCGTTGCGGATCAGCGCGAGCGTGTTGCGCGAAGTGCCGCAGGCGGGGTTGTGGTAGATGGTGATGTCATTCATGGATGGGGCTCCGGGATTTCGGTTGCATGTTCCTGCGCTTGTTCGTACCAGCCACGGGTGCGATTGACCACGTGGACGACCAGCAGCATGACCGGGACTTCGACCAGCACGCCGACCACCGTGGCGAGCGCGGCGCCTGATTTGAGCCCGAACAGGCTGATCGCGGCGGCTACGGCGAGTTCGAAGAAATTCGACGCGCCGATCAGCGCGGACGGACATGCGACGCTGTGCGGTTCGCCGGCCCGGCGATTGAGCCAGTACGCGAGCCACGCGTTGAAGAGCACCTGGATCAGGATCGGCACCGCGAGCATGGCGATCACCAACGGCTGCCGAACGATTGCCTCGCCCTGGAATGCGAACAGAAGGACCAGCGTCAGCAGCAGCGCGCCGATCGACATCGGCGCAACCCGCTTCAACATGCGATCGAACACCGCTTGTCCACGGCGCAGCAATGCACGGCGAACCAGCTGCGCGATGACCACCGGCACCAAGATGTACAGCACTACCGATGTCAGCAGCGTGTCCCAAGGCACGGTGATTGACGAGATGCCCAGCAGCAGGCCGACGATAGGGGCGAAGGCGAACACCATGATCGTGTCGTTCAAGGCCACCTGCGACAGCGTGAACAGCGGGTCGCCGCCCGCAAGCCGGCTCCAGACGAAGACCATCGCCGTGCACGGCGCCGCAGCCAGCAGGATCAGGCCGGCGATGTAGCTGTCGAGCTGGTCGACCGGGAGCCAGGCCGCGAAGACATGGCGCACGAACAGCCAGCCGATCAGCGCCATCGAAAACGGTTTGATGGCCCAGTTGACGAACAGGGTCACGCCGATCCCGCGCCAATGCCTGCCGACCTGGCCGAGTGCGCCGAAATCGACCTTGAGCAGCATCGGGATCACCATCACCCAGATCAGAACGCCCACGGGCAGGTTGACCCGGGCGATCTCCATGCGGCCGATCGACTCGAAAACGGCCGGGCCGATCTGGCCAAGCGCGATGCCCGCGACGATGCAAAGCAGCACCCAGACCGAGAGGTAACGGTCGAACACGCTCATTGCGGCGACGGGCTTCTCGCCAGCGGCCATGTCGCGCTGCATGCTGGTCATGGTTTCACTGCTCGCCGATTTCGCGCAGCTTGCCCTGTGCGGCAAGGCGATCGAGCTTGTCCAATGGCAATGCGATCAGCAACTCGACGCGCCGGCGCAGCGTCGCGAAAGCAGAGACGAACGCGCGCCTGCGCCTGTCCTCGCTGTCGTCGACCGCGGCCGGATCGGGCACGCCCCAGTGTGCGACTGCAGGGTGGCCGGGCCACACGGGGCAGGATTCACCCGCGGCGTTGTCGCAGACGGCGATCACCATGTCCATTTCCTGCGCGCCCGCTGCTGCGAATTGGTCCCAGTTCTTGCTGCGCATGCGCTCCTGGTATCCGAGCGGTTGCGCCAGTTCTGCAGCCTCGGGCTGGACTTTTCCGCCCGGACGACTGCCGGCGCTGAACGCCCGAAAGCGATCTTCGCCGAGCATGTTGAGCAGCGCCTCGGCCATGATGCTGCGCGCGGAATTGCCGGTACACAGGAACAGCACGTTGCAGACACGTTGATTCATTGCCGGGGCTCAGGCAGTCAAGGTATCGAGGTTGCTGTCGCCGGCAGCCGTCGTGGCGCACGGCGCGCCCCCGCAGCAGTTCTCGGTGAGGAAGGTGATCAACGCATCCATCTGGTCGAAGTCCGCGCTGACCCGGATGCTGCGTCCCTCCCGCAAGTCGGAGACCAGCCCGGCCGCGCGCAGGATGTTGAGGTGGGCGGTCAGCGTTGCCGGCGGGATGTCGAGCCGGTCACGCAGTTCGCCGACCGCCAGGCCCGCCGGCCCAACCTGCACCAGGGCGCGGAACGCGGCGAGCCGGTGCTGGTGCGACAGCGCGTTCAGGGAGGCGAGGGCGGCTGCGGATTCCATGATTCGAATATTCCGGAAACATGGAATTAAAATCAAGCCCTGGCTTCGGGACCGTTTGACCTTTGCCTAAACGAAGGATGAACACAACCGAAGGGCGTTCCGCCGATCGTCGATGTCGTCCGCCGCGAAACGACGATCTCGCAAGACTGTCTGCGGCGAACGCTCTCCGGGCATCGCGCCATCACAGTCGAACCGCATCCTGTCCAGCAACCGCCCAAGCGAGGAACGACCATGAGTTATGTCGACGGTTTCGTATTGCCCGTGCCTGAAAAGAACCTGGCCGCCTATCGCCGCCTGGCCCGCAAGGCCGGGGCGATCTGGAAGGCACATGGCGCACTGGAGTACATGGAATGCGTGGCCGACGATGTCCAGCCCGGCAAGCACACCTCGTTCCCGCAAAGCGTCAAGCTCAAGGCAGGCGAGGTCGTGGTGTTTTCCTGGATCGTCTACGCCTCGCGCGCGCAGCGCGACCGGATCAACAAGAAAGTCATGGCCGATCCGCGCTTGGCGAACCTGGGGCCCAAGGACATGCCGTTCGACGGCAAGCGCATGTTCTTTGGCGGCTTCAAGCCGATCGTGGCACTTTGAGGAGGACGACGATGGAAATCCGGAATCGCTTTGCCTTCGGGCCGCTCGCGCTTGTCGCGCTGCTCGCGGCCAATGGCCTGGCCGCGGCGGCCACCGTCAACTACGAGATCGATCCCGAGCACACCTATCCGAGCTTCGAGGCGGACCACATGGCGGGCCTGTCGGTGTGGCGTGGCAAGTTCAACCGCAGCAGCGGCAAGGTCGCGCTCGACAAGACGGCGGGGACCGGATCGGTGGACGTGGTCATCGACGTGGCCAGCATCGATTTCGGCCACGACGTGCTCAACGAACATGCGCGGGGCGCGGAGCTGTTCGACGTGGCGAAGTACCCGCAGGCGACCTACAGCGGCCGGCTCGAAGGCTTCGTCGATGGCAAGCCGACACGCGTGGCCGGCGAGCTGACCCTGCACGGGGTGACCCGTCCGGTCGAGCTGAAGCTCAACAGCTTCAAGTGCATGCCGCACCCGATGCTCAAGCGCGAGGTGTGCGGCGCCGACGCGCTGGCCACGATCCAGCGCGACGAGTTCGGCATGCCGGCCGGCAAGGATTATGGCTTCAGCATGGCGGTGACGCTGCGGATCCAGGTCGAGGCGATCGCGGAGGAAGCGGCGGCGGCAGGCTCGCAGTAGCCCGGAAAGCAGCGCCTCGCCCCCCGTGTGGTTTGCGACGGGCTGGCCAGTCGTTCCATCGGTGTCGGGCGAAAAGCCGCGCCCTCATCCGGCGCTTTCGCGCCCTCTCCGCCCGGCGGGAGAGGGCGGGTGCGGATCTCGCAGCGTGATGTGAAAGCGTTGCAGGACAAACGATGCACGGTCGCCGATAGCGGCGCTGCTATGCGCAAGCGCGGGCCTTGGCCAGCAACAACTCGCGTTCGCGCGCGTTGCGGGTCAGTTCGGCGGCGCGTTCGAACTCGACGCGTGCCTCGGCCTGGCGGTCGAGCTGGCGCAAAAGCTCGCCACGCACGCTCGGCAGCAGGTGGTAGTGCTGCAGGCTGCGCTCGTCCGCCAGCGCGTCCACCGCGGCGAGCCCCGCGGCGACTCCGGAGGCCATCGACACCGCCACCGCCCGGTTGAGCGCGACCACGGGCGAGGGCATCACCTGCGCAAGCGCATCGTAGATCGCGACGATGCGCGGCCAGTCGGTCGATTCCATGTCTTTCGCGCGCGCGTGGCACGCGGCGATCGAAGCCTGCAGCGCATACGCGCCGCGCGCGCCGCCAAGCCTGGTCGCCCGGTCGAGCGCGGCCAGCCCGCGATGGACCAGCAGCTGGTCCCAGTGGGCGCGATTCTGGTCGGCGAGCAGCACCGGTTTGCCATTCGACCCCACGCGTGCATTGGCGCGCGAAGCCTGCAGTTCCATCAGCGCGAGCAGGCCGTGCACTTCCGGCTCGAGCGGCATCAGTCCGGCCAGGATGCGGCCCAGCCGCAATGCTTCCTCGCACAACGCAGGGCGCAGCCAGTCGTCGCCGGCGGTCGCCGCGTAGCCCTCGTTGAAGACCAGGTAGATCACTTCCAGGACCGAGGCCAGGCGTTCGAACCTGTCGTCGCCACGCGGCACCTCGAAGGCCACCTGCTTCTCGGCGAGCGTCCGCTTGGCGCGCACGATGCGCTGGGCCATGGTCGGTTCGGGCACGAGGAAGGCGCGCGCGATCTCGTCCGTGGACAGGCCGCCGAGCAGGCGCAGCGTCAGCGCGACGCGCGCCTCGCGCGGGAGCACCGGGTGGCAGGCGGTGAACACCAGTCGCAGCAGGTCATCGCCGATGTCGTCGTCGAGCCTGTCTTCGAATCCGGACCTGGCCATGTCCTGCTGCTGCTCCTCCAGTTCGCGCGCGATCTCCGCGTGCTTGCTCCACTGCAGCTTGCTGCGCCGCAACCGGTCGATGGCGCGGTGCTTGGCGGTGGCCATCAGCCAGGCGGCAGGATTGTCCGGCACCCCGGTTTCGGGCCAGCGCTCCAGCGCCGTGACCAGCGCGTCCTGCGCCAGCTCCTCGGCCAATCCGATGTCGTGGACCATGCGCGCCAGCGCGGCAATCAGCTTGGCCGATTCGATGCGCCACACCGCTTCGATCGTGCGATGGATGTCGGTCGTCGTCATGGCGGTGGATGACAGCACCGCCGCTCCCGCGGTGCAAGTGCAGCGGGCGTCATTGCCCGCTTTCGATCCGCTTGCGCAGGCGTTCCTCCTGCTCGCGCGCCTCGGGCGTGAACTGTTCGCCGAAGTCCTCCGCTTCGAAGACCGGGCGGATCTCCACCTCGAAGTCGTCGCCTTCGGGGTTGGGAATGCGGCGCGCCCATTCCACTGCCTCGGCCATCGACCTGACCTGCCAGAGCCAGAAGCCTGCCACCAGTTCCTGGATTCCGGCGAAGGGCCCGTCGGACACGACCGGCGCGGCGCTGCCCGAGAAGCCGACCCGCACGCCACGCGAGCTCGGATGCAGTCCTTCACCGGCCAGCATGACGCCGGCGTTCACCAGTTCTTCGTTGAAATGGCCCATCGCCGTCAGCGTGCGCTCGCCCG
The DNA here is from genome assembly GCF_042648885.1 of Luteimonas notoginsengisoli. Taxonomy (NCBI): domain Bacteria; kingdom Pseudomonadati; phylum Pseudomonadota; class Gammaproteobacteria; order Lysobacterales; family Lysobacteraceae; genus Luteimonas; species Luteimonas notoginsengisoli. The sequence continues at coordinate 1,104,690 of NZ_JBHRYF010000001.1, forward strand.
GCATCACGCCGGCCTCGCTATCGCGGTTGGCTTTCATGATCACCATGCAGCGCATCTGTGCTCTCCCGTCAGGTGGAGCAGGCTGCAGTCCGGGGCGGGCATGCGGTCGCCGTGCTCTCCCGGATACGACGAAGCACGTGCGCGGGGATCGACATCGCGCCAGCCTGCCGCGCCCCGACCGCGGCAGCAGTCGATGGCTCAGTCGTCGGGCTGGGGCTCGACGTCCCCGTCGCGACAGCCCTTGCGCGCACGTTCCTTGCGGGCGTTCCTGGCGAGTTCGGCGAAGCGCTGGCGCTGCTTCTCCACCGCGTCATCGTCCAGCTCCTCGAGGGCGAGCAGGGTATTGTTCGCCGAAGCCGTGGCGCGGATCAGCTCGTCGATCTTGATGTGCAGCGCCTCGGTATCGCGGTTCTGCGTGTTCTGGATCAGGAACACCATCAGGAAGGTCACGATGGTGGTGCCGGTGTTGATCACCAGCTGCCAGGTGTTGTTGAACTGGAAGATCGGCCCGGTCAGCGCCCAGACCACGATCAGGGTAGCCGCGAGTGCGAAGCACAGCGGCCTGCCGGTGAAGCGCGCCGCGGACTGCGCGAAGCGGGTGAATGCGGTGGAGAACTTCATGCGCGCCTCGTAGCCGATGAGCGTTGCGGGAAAGCGGCGATGCCGGGACCGATACAGCTCACCCGCGCGGCCCACCCATCACGGGCAGGACGACGCCGTTGACGTAGGAGGCGGTCACGGGAGAGGCGAGGAAGACATACGCCGGGGAAATTTCCTGCGGTTGGGCGGGCCGCCCCATGTCGCTTTCCTTGCCGAACTCCGGAATCTCCTTGGCGGGCTTGTCGGCCGGGTTGAGCGGTGTCCAGACCGGGCCCGGGGCCACCGCATTGACGCGGATGCCTCGGCCCAGGAGGTTGGAGGCCAGCGACAGCGTGAATGCGTGGATCGCGCCCTTGGTTGCGGAATAGTCGAGCAGACCGGGATTGCCGAAGATGCCGGTTTCCGAGCCGGTGTTGATGATGCAGGCACCTTCTTCCATGTGTTCCAGGGCCGCGCGGGCCATGTTGAAGTAGCCGCCGATGTTGGTCCGCAGCGTTTCCTGCAGGCGCGCGTCGGTGATGTCCGCGATGTCCTTGGCGTGCAGCTGGAACGCGGCGTTGTTGACCAGCACGTCGAGCCGGCCCAGGGCCTTGACCGCCTTGCGCACGGCTGCGTCGCAGAAGGCCGGGTCGCCGACGTCGCCGGCCTGGAGCACGCAACGTCGGCCTTCGGCTTCGACGCAGCGCTTGGTTTCCTTCGCATCGGCGTGTTCGTCGAGGTAGAACACCGCCACGTCCGCGCCTTCGCGCGCGAACAGCACCGCTACCGCGCGGCCGATGCCTGAATCGCCGCCGGTGATGATGGCCGCCATGCCCTCGAGCTTGCCGCTACCGACATAGTCGGGCGCGAGGAACCGCGGCTGCAGCTCCAGCTCGTGTTCGTTGCCGGGCTTGGCCAGGTGCTGGGCAGGCATCGGATTTTCCGGCTGCTTGCGAGTGCCGGCCTGCACGACCTTCTTCGTCGCCGCCTTTTTTGCGGGCTTCTTTTTTGCCTTCGCGTCCGCTTGCGCCTGCATCGCCCGCTGGCGTGCCGCGGCGCTGGCGCCTGCCTTTGCGGGTCTTGCCTTTGCCGTCGCTGCCATGCCTGCGTCTCCGACGTTTCGATGCAAGGACGTTAGATTGGAGCGCGTCGTTGCGACGTGACCTGTCGCGACGACGCGCGTGATGTCATTCCGGAGTCTTGGCCGGGATGAACGGCGAGGCCGGATCGCTGGCGGGGAAGGTCTCGTCGAGCGCCTCGTCCTGGTTGTCGCTTTCGTGCTGCTTGCGATGCTTGCGATCCGCAGGCGTTTCGGGCGGACACTCGCTGCCCTGGGGCGGTGGGTCCTTGCGATCGCGGATGATGTTCATGCTTGGCTCCGATGTTCGGGGCCGGCGAATGCAACTGCGCGTGCCGGCCATGCGCGACGGTCCGCCCAACGGCGACCCGGGCATCAATATCTCCCGGGCACCGTTGGCGCGATGTCAAAAGTTCATCGGCGATGCGAACGCCGGCGTGCACCGGTGGCGGGGTTCAGGATGTCGCCGATGCGGACAGTCGCGTGCCCCGGGCGACGCGCCAGCCGATGACCGCCGCGCCGAGCAGGACCGCGGATGCGATCAGGAACGCGGTGCCCGGATGCGGGAACCAGGCTTCCGGGCCAACCGATACCGCATACACCGCGCCGAAGAACAGCGGCGACAGCACGCCGGCGATCGCGCCGACGCTGTTGTTGGCGCCCTGCAGCTGGCCCTGTTCCGATTCCGACACGCGCCTGGTCATCAACGACTGGAGGGTCGGCATCGCCAGTCCCCCCAGCGCGTTGGGCAGCATCGCCAGCGCAAACAGCAGTCCGGTCGGCGCCAGGCCCATGCAGGCGATGCCGACCGCGCCGAAGCACAGTCCGGTGATCATCACCCGGCGATCGCCATGGCGCTTCACCGCGGGGCCGACCAGCACGCCCTGCACCAGCATGTCGAGCACGCCCACCGTCGCCAGCAGCACGCCCACCTGCCACGGACTCCAGCCGTAGCGGTAGCCGGCATAGAGCACGAACACCGCGGAGAACACGTGGTGCGCGAAGTAGAGCAGGAAGTTGACCCCGGCAAGCCCGGTCAGCTCGGGGTGCGAGCGCAGGAGGCGCAGCGCGCCCAGCGGATTGGCGCGCTTCCAAGAAAACGCCATGCGCTTGTCTGGCGGCAGCGACTCGGGCAGCACGAAGGCGCCGTACAGGAAGGCGACGCCACTGAGTGCCGCGGCGGCCCAGAACGGCGCTCGCGGCGACCATTCGCCCAGTACGCCGCCCAGCAAGGGGCCTGCGACGAAGCCAGCGCTGAAGGCCGCGCCAATGAGGCCGTATCCGCGGGCGCGATGCTCGGGCTCGGTGATGTCGGCCATGTAGGCGAACGCGGTCGTGAAACTGGCCGAGGTCACGCCGGCGATGATCCGGCCCAGGGCCAGCCACCAAAGGTCGGGGGCCACCGCCATGAGCACATAGTCGATCGCCAGGCCCGCGGTGGAGATCAGGATCACCGGACGCCGGCCGTGCTGGTCCGATAACGAGCCGATGACAGGCGAGGCGACGAACTGCATCAGCGCCCAGAGCGCGACGAACACGCCATTGATGATGCCGGCGCGCGCATTGGAGCCGGTGAACTGTTCGATCAGCGTGGGCAGCACCGGGATGACGATGCCCATCGACAGGACATCGAGCATGGCGGTGACGAGGATGAAGGCGATCGCGGCCTTGCTGGCGCGGAAGGCGACAGGGGACATGGGTCTGGTTTTCCGGGATATGCGCCGGCTTGTCGGCGCAGCGTGCGGATGCACGGCGGACTCCGCGCGGCGGCGGAGATGCAGTGGACGTTCCCGGCCCGTGGGGCAGGGGGAAGCGAGGCTTCAGGTGTTGGCGACAATCCGCATGGTTGCTGCCCCTTGGCGAACAAGGGGCGCGATGCTACACGATGGCGGGATGGGCCCGCCACAGGCGCGCGCGGCGGTGTCCACGCGGGGATGGTGCGTGCCAGGGCGATTGGCCGATACGAGTCGCGCGCGACGCGGATCCGTGACCGGCCGGTGGAACCAGGGCTGGCTCAGCGCAGCCCGCTCTTGCGCTTGGCATCAAGCCACTTGAGTGCGTGCGCGGGCTTGTAGCTGTCGAGCCACGAGAACAGCCCGTCGATGTCGTCGCCGTGCCACAGGTCGGCGCGCTGGTCCGGATGCAGGAAGCGTTCGGCGACCATGCGGTCGATCATCGCCAGCAGCGGATCGTAGAAGTCGTCGACGTCGAGGAACGCGCATGGCTTCTCGCCTAGCCCGAGCTGGCGCCAGGTGAGCATCTCGAACATCTCGTCGAGCGTGCCGAAACCGCCGGGCAGGGCGACGAAGGCGTCTGACAGGTCGAACATGCGCGCCTTGCGCTCATGCATCGAGCCGACGACCTCCAGCTTGGTCACGCCGTGGTGCGCGACTTCCAGGTCCACCAGCTGCTGCGGGATCACGCCAATGACCTCGCCACCACCTTCCAGCACCGCGTCGGCGACGATGCCCATCAATCCCACGTTGCCGCCGCCGTAGACCAGCGCCAGGTTCTCCCTGGCCAGGCGCAGGCCCAGCGCACGCGCGCGCTGCGCGTAGGCGGGGCGGATGCCGGCGTTGGAGCCGCAGTAGACGCAGATGCTTTTCATGGGGCGGGAATATGGAATGAGGAATGGGGGATGCTGGAGCAAAAGCCCCGATCCGATGGCGGAATACTCGTGCGCTTCGCCTTGCCCGTGTCATTCCGAACGCAGTGAGGAATCTTGGCCTGTCGAGGGTGGATCTCTCGCTGCGCTCGAGATGACAAGCCTGATTCTCCTCTCACCCGGCTTTCGCCCCAGCCCCCAAGTTGGGGGCGGTTCGCGCCGAAGGCGCGAAGGGGCGGGGATGGCGGCATGCTTTGGGGTCCTTGATTTGCATGGCAAATCATGGGTGCAAGGCGAACGTCAGTTCGCCTTGTGGATCGCCCGCTTGTCCACCGCCATCGCCGCGTCGTGGATCGACTCGGACAGGGTCGGGTGGGCATGGCAGATGCGCGCGAGGTCGTCCGCGGAGCCCTTGAACTCCATGGTGAGCACGCCTTCGTGCACCAGTTCGGACACGCCCACGCCAACCAGGTGCAGGCCGAGCACGCGGTCGGTCTCGGCGTGCGCGATCACCTTCACGAAGCCGGCCGGTTCGGCCATGGCCACGGCGCGGCCGAGCGCGGCGAACGGGAAGCTGCCGGTCTTGTACGGCGTGCCGTCTTCCTTGAGCTGCTGCTCGGTCTTGCCGACCCAGGCGATCTCCGGCTCGGTGTAGATGACCCAGGGGATGGTGTCGTAGTTGACGTGGCCGGGCAGGCCGGCGATCAGCTCGGCCACCGCGATGCCTTCCTCGAAGCCCTTGTGCGCCAGCATCGGACCGCGGACGCAGTCGCCGACCGCCCAGACGCCATCGACCCCGGTGTGGCAGTGCGCGTCGACCTCGATCACGCCGCGCTGGTCGAGCTTCACGCCGGTGCCTTCGGCCAGCAGGCCGCGGCTCGCGGCGCGGCGGCCGACGGCGACCAGCAGCTTGTCGAAGGTGATCGTCTGCTCGCCGTCCTTGTCGGTGTAGGTGACGACGACTTCCTTCTTCTTGCCCTTGCCGGTGACTTCGGTTCTGGAAACCTTGGCCCCCAGGCGGATGTCCAGGCCCTGCTTCTTGAATTCGCGCGCGGCGGTCTTGGCAACCTCGGCGTCGGCGGCGGCAAGGAAGTCGGGCAGGGCTTCGAGCACGGTGACCTCGGCGCCCAGGCGCTTCCACACGCTGCCCAGTTCCAGCCCGATCACGCCGGCGCCGATCACGCCCAGGCGCTTGGGCACCTCGGTGAAGTCGAGCGCGCCGACGTTGTCGACGATGTATTCGCCGTCGAACTTCGCGAACGGCAGCTCGATCGAGTCCGAGCCGGCCGCGAGGACGACGTTGGCGGCCTTGAGCTCGACCTCGGATCCGTCATGCTGCTTGACCTTCACCACGTTGCCCGGCTGCAGCTGGCCGAAGCCGTAGAAGGCCGTGACCTTGTTGGCCTTGAACAGCGCCGCGATGCCGCCGGTGAACTGCTTCACGATGGCGTCCTTGCGGCCGACCATCTTGGCCACGTCCATCTTCGCGTCCTTGAAGCTGATGCCGTGCTGGTCGAACAGGTGACCCATGTTCCAGTACTGGCGCGAGGAGTCGAGCAGCGCCTTGGACGGGATGCAGCCCACGCGCAGGCAGGTGCCGCCGAGCGCCGGCTTGCCGTCCTTGCCGAGCGCGGCATCGATGCAGGCGACCTTCATGCCCAGCTGCGCGGCGCGGATCGCGGCGTGGTAGCCGGCGGGGCCGCCGCCGATGACGACGACGTCGAAATTCAGTTGTTCGCTCATTGCGTGGTCCTTGTTCCTGGTTCCCTCCCCGTCAAAGGGGGAGGGTTAAGGTGGGGATGGGTTGCCTTCCGGCGCGGACGGGGAAACCCGTCCCCATCCCGGTCTTCCCCGTGGAGGGGAAGCAGACAGTCACATGCCAAGCAGCATGCGGTGCGGATTCTCGAGCTGGTTCTTGATGTCGACCAGGAACAGCACCGCGTCCTTGCCGTCGATGATGCGGTGGTCGTAGCTCAGCGCGATGTACATCATCGGGGCGGCGACGACCTGGCCGTTCTCGACGATCGGGCGCTCCTTGATCGTGTGCATGCCCAGGATCGCCGACTGCGGCGGGTTGACGATCGGCGTCGACATCAGCGAACCGAAGGTGCCGCCGTTGGTGATGGTGAACGTGCCGCCCTGCAGGTCCTCGAGCTTCAGGCCACCCTCGCGCGCGGCCCTGGCGTAGCCGTCGATGCCCTTTTCGACATCGGCGAACGACATCCGCTCGACGTTGCGCAGCACCGGCGTGACCAGCCCGCGGTCGGTGGACACCGCGATCGAGATGTCGGCGTAGCCGTGGTAGATGATGTCCTCGCCGTCGACCGAGGCATTGACCGCCGGGTACTTCTGCAGCGCGCTGGCGGCGGCCTTGGCGAAGAAGCTCATGAAGCCGAGCTTGATGCCGTTGGCCTTCGTGAAGTCGTCCTGCAGCGCCTTGCGCATGGCCATGACGTTGGCCAGGTTGACCTCGTTGAAGGAGGTGAGCATGGCAATCGAGTTCTTCGACTGCATCAGGCGCTCGGCGATGCGCTTGCGGATGCGGGTCATCGGCACGCGCTCTTCCGGACGGGCGCCGCCGGACACGCCGGCGGTCTTGCCGCTGGCGTAGTTGACGATGTCTTCCTTGGTCACCGCGCCGCGGCGGCCGGTGCCTTCGACCTGGGCCGGATCGACGCCTTCCTTCACCGCGGTGAAGCGTGCGCCGGGCGGGAGGTCGCCTGTATTCGCCGAAGCGCCCGGCTTGCCGGCGGTGGACTTGGGCTGGACCTCCTCGGCGCCCGCGGCGGGCTTCTGCGGCGTGGTGGCCGGGGCGTCCGTCTGCTTGTCGTTGGCCGGCTTCTCGGCCTTCGCGTCCTGCTTCGGAGCTTCGGCGGCGGCGCCTTCCTCGATCACCGCGATGACCTGCTGGCTGGTGACGGTGGCGCCTTCCTCGAACCGGAGTTCCTTGATCACGCCGTCGACGGTCGAAGGGACCTCGAGCACGACCTTGTCGGTTTCGAGGTCGACCAGGTTTTCGTCGCGCTTGACCGCATCGCCCACCTTCTTGTGCCACGACGCGATGGTGGCGTCGGAAACGGATTCGGGAAGGACCGGGACTTTGATTTCGGTGGCCATGGTGGGCGGAGTCCTGATGGAAACGTTGAAAGGGGAGGTCGAAAGGGGAAGACGGGCTACTCGGCGGCGACTTCGCCGTCGAGCGGGTTGACCAGCGCGTCGGCCACCAGCTGCTTCTGCTCGACGACGTGGTCGTTGAAGTGGCCGACCGCGGGCGACGGCGAGCGCGAACGCCCGGCGTAATGCAGCGACTGCCCGGCTGCCAGGCAGGCGACCAGGTGGTGGCGGATCTGGTACCACGCGCCCTGGTTGTGCGGCTCTTCCTGGCACCAGACGACGTCGGCCGCCTTGGCGTAGCGCTTGAGCTCGGCGGCAAGCAGTTCGCGCGGGAACGGATACAGCTGCTCGACGCGGATCAGCGCGACGTCGTCGGCCTCGCGCTTGTGCATGTCTTCGAGCAGGTCGTAATAGACCTTGCCCGAACACAGCACCACGCGCCTGGCCTTCTTGGGGCTGCTGGTGCTGTCGGCGATCAGGTGCTGGAAGCTGCCCTTGGCCAGTTCGTCCAGCGACGACACCGCCAGCTTGTGGCGCAGCAGCGACTTGGGCGTCATCACCACCAGCGGCTTGCGCGTGTCCATGCGCATCTGCCGGCGGATCATGTGGAAGGCCTGGGCCGGCGTGGTCGGCACGCAGACCAGCATGTTGTCCAGCGCGCACAGCTGCAGGAAACGCTCCAGGCGCGCCGAGCTGTGTTCCGGCCCCTGGCCCTCGTAGCCGTGCGGCAGGAACAGCGCCATGCCGCACAGGCGGTTCCACTTGGCCTCGCCGGAACTGATGAACTGGTCGATCACCACCTGCGCGCCGTTGGCGAAGTCGCCGAACTGGCCTTCCCAGATGTCGAGCGTGTCGGGATCGGCGGTGGAGTAACCGTATTCGAACGCCATCACCGCTTCCTCGCTGAGCAGCGAGTCGATGACGATCGCGTCCTCGGGATTCTCGACGAGTTGCTGCAACGGCAGGTACTGGGCGTCGCTCTTCTGATCGTGCAGCACCGCGTGGCGATGGAAGAACGTGCCGCGCCCGCTGTCCTGGCCGACCAGGCGCAGCTTGTGGCCTTCGTCGAGCAGGGTGGCGTAGGCCAGGTTCTCGGCGAAGCCCCAGTCACCGGGCTGTTCACCGGCCGCCATCTTGCGGCGGTCCTCATAGATCTTGGCCACGCGCGGATGCAGCACGATCTCGTCGGGGATCGTGTTGATCGCGTGGGCCAGCTCGTCGAGCTTGGCGCGCACGACGGTGGTGTCGACCGGGTCGGACAGCTTGCCCGACAGGTAGGTCGACCAGTCGATGGTGAATTCGTCGGGCGTGACCGTGGCCAGTTCGGTGGTGACCTTGCCCGCGTCGAGCGTGTCGCGATAGTCGTCGACGATCTTCTGCGCATCGCCCTCGGCCAGCGTGCCGGCCGCGGCCAGCCGCTGGGCGTACAGCTCGCGGGTGGTCTTGTGTGCGCGGATCGTCTTGTACATCAGCGGCTGGGTCGCCGCCGGCTCGTCGGCCTCGTTGTGGCCGTGGCGGCGGTAGCAGACCAGGTCGATGACCACGTCCTTGCCGAAGCGCTGGCGGAAATCGAACGCGAGCTCGGCGCAGAAGACCACCGCTTCGGGATCGTCGCCGTTCACGTGCAGCACCGGCGCGCCGACCATCTTGGCCACGTCTGTGCAGTAAAGCGTCGAGCGCGCATCCTCGGCGGCGCTGGTGGTGAAGCCCACCTGGTTGTTGATGACGATGTGCACGGTGCCGCCGACGGCGAATCCGCGCGCCTGCGACATCTGGAACAGCTCCATCACCACGCCTTGCCCCGCGAACGCGGCGTCGCCGTGCAGCAGGATCGGCAACACCTGCTTGCGTTCGGTATCACCGCGGCGATGCTGGCGCGAGCGCACGGACCCGGCGACCACCGGGTCGACGATTTCCAGGTGCGAGGGGTTGAACGCCAGCGCCAGGTGAACCGGGCCGCCTGGCGTGGCGATGTCGGCCGAAAAGCCCATGTGGTACTTGACGTCGCCGGTGTGTGCGCGGTCGTCGTGGGCGTGCTCGAACTTGCCCTCGAACTCGTCGAACAGCTTGCGCGGCGACTTGCCGAGCGTGTTCACCAGCACGTTGAGCCGGCCGCGGTGGGCCATGCCGATGACGATGTCCTTGACGCCGTTCTCGCCGGCGCGCCGCACCACGTTGTCGAGCAGCGGGATCATCGCGTCGCCGCCTTCGAGCGAGAAGCGCTTCTGGCCGACGTACTTGGTGTGGAGGTAGCGCTCCAGGCCTTCGGCCGCGGTCAGGCGCTCGAGGATGCGGCGCTTGTCGTCGGGCGTGCGCCCGTAGTCGCCGCCGGCCGCTTCCAGCCGCTCGTAGATCCAGCGGCGCTGCTCGGCATCGGTGATGTGCATGAACTCGGCCCCGATCGGGCCGGTATACGTCGCCTTGAGCCGCGCGAGCAGATCGCCCAGCTTCATCCGCGCGTTGCCGCCCACGCCGCCGGTGCTGAACTCGCTGGACAGGTCGCTCTCGGACAGGCGATGGAAGGCCAGTCCCAGGTCCGGGGCCTCCGGCTTGTCCTGCATCGCCAGTGGATCCAGCGCCGCGCCGAGGTGGCCACGCGAGCGGTAGGCGGTGATCAGGCGGCCGACATTGCGCTCGCGCTCATCGCCTGCGCCCTGCGAGGTCGCGACGCCGCGCGCGGCCGCGCGGCCCGCCGCGGCGACGTTGCGGATCACTGCCGAATGCGGGATGTCCCCGGCTTCGCGGCCCTTGAAACCATCGAACCACGCCTTCCACTGCGCCCCCACGCTGTCCGGGGCAACCAGGTACTGCTCGTACAGGTCCTCGATGTAGGCGGCGTTGGAGCCAAGCTGGGAGGACTGCGCAAACTGCTTCAGGAGACTGTCCACGTCGGGCGTAATCGGCTCGAAAAGGGGAGGGCAAATGCCTGATTCGACGGGATTTTCGCTGGCCCGTGGAACGGCTCGGGAAAGAACTCCGATTATAGCCGCTGGTCGTGCCGCAGTGCATCACGCGGGGGGACGCAGCGTTGCCCGGAGGCACGCTCACAGGCCCAGGGCCCGGTATTCGCTGCACGGTCGCGACCGTTCCCAGACCGGGCGGAACTGCTCGGCCAGCTGTCGGGCACGGCCGCCGGCACCGGTTTCGGCTTCGCCTTCGAGGCGGTGGCCCAGGGGGCGGAAGTAGTAGCCACCATCGTCGTTGGCCAGGTAGGCCGAGGGGTAGCCGCGATCGACCGGGTCGGCGACCTCGCGGAACGCGATCACGCTCGGCAAGCGCTGCGCGAGCGCCAGCAGCGGAGCCAGTGCGCGCTGCGGCGTGGCGGCGTCCTGCAGCAGGACCTGGACCTGGATGCCGGCACCGCGGGTGCACAGGTCGCGCATCGCCTCCAGCACGCGCGGCGCGTCGAGCAGGCCCGGATCGAGTTCGCGGCTGTAGACGCACAGCTTGCGCCGTGCCTGGCGGATCAGGCCGGCGGTGACGGCAATGGCCGCGTCGCGCCCGTCGATCGCCTGCGGCCGGTCGATCCGGCGCCGCATCGCCTGGTGCCCGATGCCGGCTTCGACGAAGCGCTCGCCGACCGGCACGAAGCCATGGCGGGCATAGAACGACTGCGCCGATACCTGCGCGTTGAGGGCGATGTCGTTCCAGCCTTGCTGGCGCGCCTGCCGCAGCAAGGCCTGCAGCATCGCGTCGCCGACGCCCGCGCCGCGCCATTCGCGCAGCACCGCCATGCGTCCGATGCACGCGGGGGCGTCGCCGTCGCGCGGCGGCACCAGCCGGCCGGTGCCGATCGCGGCGCCGCCCCGGTCGCGCGCGACGACGTGCCGGCACTGGGGGTCGAGCGCGTCGCGCTCTTCTTCGAGCGGGACGTTCTGCTCCAGCACGAACACCGTTTCGCGCACGGCGAGCAGCGCGTCGGCTGCGTCGTCGAACGCGACGTCGTCGATCCGGAATGGCCCGCGTGATGCAACGGTGCTCATGGCGCGTGGCCGTCCGGGCCGACGAGGTGGTAGTGCCCGCCGAGCAGGAGGTCGTAGACCGCATCGCGGCCGCGGTCCGAAAGCTTCGCGTACGCCGGGCCGTCGAGCGCGGGCATGGACGCGATCGACTGCGCGTCGCGGACGGGCAGGGCATGGACGTGGCCAGCGGCGTACAGCCGGGCCGCGCGCGCCGAGCGCCGCCAGGCCATGCGCGTCCACGGGTGGCGATGCAGCACGTGGCCCTGCTGGAGGTCCCATTCGATCTCGATCCGCGAGCGCCCGTCCTCGGCCGGCATCGCCTCGCCGCTGCTGCGGTACAGCGTGATGAAGCGGCCGAACCAGTCGCCGAGCCGCTCGGGATCGTTCATCCGCAGCACGTTCAGCGCCTCGACCGCGCGCTGCATCGCCGCGGCGTCGATCTCGTTGGCGTCCTTGGCCGGCGCGAGGTCCGGGTCGGCGTAGCGCAGGCCGTCGTCCGCTTCCGATGCCAGGGTGTCGACGAAGTCGCCAAGCAGTTCCGCCGCCGAGGGCGCGCGCATGCCGACCGAAAACGTCAGGCAGGCATCCTCGGCGACGCCGTGGTGCGGCACGCCCGGCGGCAGGTACAGCATGTCGCCCGGGCCGAGCACCCAGTCGTGGTCGGGGGTGAAGCGCTGCAGCATCCTGAGTTCGACATCCTTGCGGAAGTGCAGGGGGGGCGCTTCCTGCGTGTCGATCTGCCAGCGGCGATGGCCCTGCGCCTGCAGCAGGAACACGTCGTACTGGTCGATGTGCGCGCCGACCGATCCGCCGGTCGCGGCGAAGCTGACCATCACGTCGTCGATGCGCCAGCGGGGCAGGAAGTCGAAATTCGGCAGCAGGGCCGCGATGTCGGCGTCCCACTTGTCGACGTCCTGCACCAGCAGCGTCCAGTCGCGGTCGCCGAGGCCGGGGAATTCCTCTTCGTCGAACGGCCCGTGCCGCACCTGCCACGCATCGTGCTCGCGATCGTGCCGGACCAGCCGGGACAGCGCGGCTTCCTCGCAGGCCAGGCCCGCCAGGTCCTCGGGCTCGATCGGCGAGACGAAGCCCGGGAACGCATTGCGGATCAGCAGCGGCTTCTTCTGCCAGTAGTCGCGCAGGAAGTCGGCGGCCGGCATGCCCAGCGGCTGCTGCGCCGAACCTTCGACTTCGATGGAGGGGGTGGGGCGGGGACGTGCCATTCAGGAGTCCGGGAGTCGTCGGAGGCCTATTGTCGCGCCGATGCGTGACGGATGTCGGCCGTGCCCACGCCGGCGGCGCAGCACCGGTGCATTGGCGGCCCGAGCAACACGATGTCGCTATCGTGGATCTGCGATCTCGTCGTATCCGCGTCCGCGGAACTCGAGCAGGCACCAGCCATGCCCGAAGGGATCGGCAAGCTGCACGATGCGGCCCCACACCGCTTCGCGGATGGCGCCTTCGCCGATGGCGCCGGCCGACAGCGCGCGGGCCAGGGCGGCTTCGAGGTCTTCGACCACCACGTCGCAATGCAATGGCGTCCAGTGGCGAGTGTAGTCGCGGTCGGCCGGGGCATAGGCCGCGCTGTCGGCAGCCTTGCGCAGGAGGTAGAGCGGCACCGGTGCACCCGTCAGCTCCACGACGTCCTCGCCGAAGCGGCGGGCAGGTGCCAGACCGAAGGCGGCGATGTAAAACGCTTCCGCGGCGGCAAGGTCCGGAACGTCGATGTTGAGCAGCAACTTCATGCCAGCGCCTGCGCAAAGCGCAGTTCGAAGACCGACGGGTCTGCAAGCTTGAAGTCGCGGCGCCCGTGAAAGCGGTCGCCGATCGGTAGCAGTGGCGTGATGTCCAGCGGCTGCCACGCGCCGGTGCCGACTTCGATGGGGAGAGCGGTATGCGGGCGTGCCATGGCGGCCCAGAGGACGGAATGGGCCGCCATTGTCGCCCCTGGCGAGCGCCGGGGCACGAGCCCGGATGAGGATGCGGCCGGTGCGGCGTCGCCGGCGCGCGCGGTATGCGCGAAGGGCGGCAACGCCGGGTCGGCGATCAGAGCACCTTGTTGCCGCGACCGCTGTCCTCGACGGCGCCGACGTTGTTCACGTTGGCCGTATTGTCGTTTCCGGTGAAACGCAGCTTGTCCACCTGCCTGGCCATCAGCAGGTTGTCGCTGCCGCCCAGTTCGGCCTGGCCGACCTGGGTGAGGTTGAGCGTGACGTTGCGACCGGTTACCAGAGCGGTGTCGACGCGTTCGTTGATCACGGTCACCCGATCGCCGGCCACCTGCAGCGAACGGGCATGCGTCACGTTGAGCGATCCGTTGCTGCCGGTCACCGTGATTTCGCCGCAGTCGCCCTCGAGGACCAGGCGGAAATCGTCGTGCGTCAGGCGCACGTCGTGTCCGGCGCAACTGGCGCCGCTGGCCGGATCGACGATCGCGCCGCCAGCAGTCTCGACGACAGCGCCCGCGCTTCCGGGCGCGGCCTCCTGGCAGCCAGTCAAAGTCGAGGCAAACAGCGCAAGCAAGGCGATTCGGTGCATGGGCAGGTCCAGATGACGTTGACGGGGTCAGATGTCGCGGGCCAGCCGGTCGGCCAGTCCGATATACCTAGCCGGGGACAGCGCCAGCAGGCGCTGCCTGTCGGCATCGGGCAGCTCGAGCGAGGCGATGAACGCGCGCATCGAATCCTCCGTGATGCCCCGGCCGCGGGTCAACGCCTTGAGCTGCTCGTAAGGATTGGGCAGGCCATGGCGACGCATCACGGTCTGCACGGCTTCGGCCAGCACTTCCCAGGAGGCGTCGAGGTCGGCGGCGAGCCGTTGCGGGTTGGCCGACAGCTTGCCCAGGCCGCGAAGGAGCGCGTCGTACCCGATCAGCGCGTGGCCGAACGCGGTCCCGAGCGCACGCAGCACGGTGGAGTCGGTCAGGTCGCGCTGCCAGCGGCTGACGGGCAGCTTGATCGCGAAGTGCTCGAACAGCGCGCTCGCGATGCCGAAGTTGCCCTCGGCGTTCTCGAAATCGATCGGATTGACCTTGTGCGGCATGGTGGAACTGCCGACTTCGCCAGCCTTGACCGCCTGTTTGAAGTAGCCCAGCGAGATATAGCCCCAGACGTCGCGGCACAGGTCGATGCAGATGGTGTCGATGCGCCGGTGCGCGTCGCAGATCTCCGCGATGCAGTCGTGCGGCTCGATCTGCGTGGTGTAGGGGTTGAAGTCCAGGCCCAGCGATTCGACGAAGCGGCGCGCGAACGCCGGCCAGTCCACGTCCGGGTACGTCGCCAGATGGGCGTTGTAGTTGCCCACCGCGCCGTTGATCTTGCCGCTGAGCGACACCGCGGCCAGCTGTTCACGCTGGCGCTGGAGGCGGGCGACGACGTTGGCGATTTCCTTGCCGACGGTGGTCGGCGATGCGGTCTGGCCATGGGTGCGCGAGAGCATCGGCAGCGCCGCGTGTTCGTGCGCCATCGCCCGCAGGGCCGCGATCAGGGTGTCGAGCCTGGGCAGCAGCACCGACTCGCGCGCCTGGCCGAGCATCAGGGCGTAGGACAGGTTGTTGATGTCCTCGCTGGTGCAGGCGAAATGGACGAACTCCATTGCCTGGCCGAGCCCGGCGTCTCCCGATCCAGTCGGGGGCAGGCTCTTCAGCCGTTCCTTGATGAAGTACTCGACTGCCTTGACGTCGTGGTTGGTCGTGCGTTCGATCTCCTTGACCCGCGCGGCGTCGTCGAGGGAAAAGCCGTCGGCCAGCGCGCGCAGGCGCGCGACGGCGTCGGCGTCGAAGGGAGCGAGCTCTCCGATGGCGGGCTCCGCGGCCAGCGCAAGCAGCCACTCCACCTCCACCCGCACGCGCGCCTTTAGCAGGCCGTATTCGGAGAAGATCGGCCGCAGCGCATCGACCTTGCCGGCGTAGCGGCCGTCGAGCGGGGACAGGGCGAGCAGCTGGGGGGTAACGGACATGGCGATTCAAGGCAGCGAGGCTGCCCGGGATTCTACAGGGGGGTCAACGACCGAGCGGAGGCCCGGCCAGGTTCCACGGAAGGAAATCGCCGTCGGCTGCGGTTGGCAAGCCGTGTAATTCCGGGGGCAAGCACGGGATGGAGCCTGGACCAGCGGATGCCACTTCGAAGCGGATGGGGTTGGTGACTTCGTGACTTCCAACCGTTGGCGGTTACGGCATTGGCGCCGCGCCAGTGCAACGGGAATCGCCGACGATGCCATGGGCAATTGCGTGCCCATGGCGGTTCCAGGCAGAGCGACTACCTGGCAGCGTCCGTCAGGGGATTGCCGGCCTTGCCGCCCGTCTTGTACTTCTCGATGACAACCCCGTCCTTGTTGAACTCGAACACGGTGGCTTCGCTGACGTTCTTTCCAAAACTGCGGATCTTCGCGTAATCGTAATACCAGGTCTGGTTGTCACCCAGCTGTTCCTTGCGACTGGGATGGCCTACTGCCCTGACGACATCCTCCCGCCGCGTCCGGCCGATCTCCACGCTGTCGAACTGGTCCTGGGTGACCTCTATGCCGCTTTCATGCGACAGGAAGCCGGTTCCGGCGTGGGCGGAAGAAAAGAGCAGTGAGAGTGCAATGATGGCGAAGAGATTCTTCATGACGTTCCTTGTTTGGGTTGAGTTCTGCCAGAGCGGTCCGTTGCCTGATCGTGGCCGAGGCAATGAAGCTCCGACGCCAGCAAACTAGCACAAGCCCCATGCAGTGCCACACGGGCTGCACGAAAACGCAACGACGGTCCGTGGCTGGCGTCCAGCCGGGAATCCAGGCCCGTGGGACAACCGCATCGAAGCCGGTAAAGCCCTCCGACAACCTGCGGGGTGCGCGGTGCGGCCGCCTGCCAAGCCGATTGGGGCATCGCCCTGAACGTGCATTGGACCGCTCTTCGCGGTTTGTCTGCCGCGGCAACGGGCGCCGAGGCTCGCGGGCTTCGGCACTGCTGCGGAAGCATTCGCGGTAGCGGCGTATCCTGACCGCCTGCACCAGGAGGACAGCATGGCCACGCAGCGCTACCGGACCGAACACGACAGCATGGGCGAGCTCCAGGTGCCCACCGAGGCACTGTGGGGCGCGCAGACGCAGCGCGCCGTGCAGAACTTCCCCGTGTCGGGCAGGCCGATGCCGCGCGGTTTCATCCGCGCGCTGGGACTGGTGAAGGCGGCTGCCGCCTCGGTCAACGCCGACCTCGGCCTGTTGCCGAAAGGCGTGTCCAGGGCGATCCACGGCGCCGCCATGCAGGTCGCCGCGGGCGAGCATGACCGGCATTTCCCCATCGACATCTACCAGACCGGCTCGGGCACCTCGTCGAACATGAACGCCAACGAGGTGATCGCCACCCTGGCCTCGCGCACCGCGAAGCCCGGTTCCCGGGGCAATCACGTCGTCCACCCGAACGACCACGTCAACCTCGGGCAGAGTTCCAATGACGTCATTCCCACCGCGATCCGGGTCAGTGCGCAGCTCGCCGTGGTCGAGGACCTGCTGCCCGCATTGAAGCACCTGCGCAGCACCATCGACGGCCGCGCGCGCGCCTTTGGCAAGGTCGTCAAGACCGGTCGCACCCACCTGATGGACGCGATGCCGCTGACCTTCGCGCAGGAGCTCGGCGCGTGGTCGTCGCAGCTGGCCTCGGCGCAGGCGCGGATCGAGGACGCGCTGAAGCGCCTGCGGCGGCTGCCGATCGGCGGTACGGCGATCGGCACCGGCATCAACGCCGACCCCCGCTTCGGCAAGGCGATGGCGCAGGCGCTCTCGGCGCTTTCGAAGACCAAATTCGAATCGGCTGCCGACAAGTTCGAGGGCCTGGCCTCGCAGGACGATGCGGTCGAGCTGTCCGGACAGCTCAGCGCACTCGCAGTGGCCCTGATGAAGATCGCCAACGACCTGCGCTGGATGAACTCCGGCCCGCTGGCCGGGCTGGGCGAACTGGAATTGCCGGCGCTGCAGCCGGGCAGCTCGATCATGCCCGGCAAGGTCAACCCGGTGGTGCCCGAAGCGACGGTGATGGTCTGCGCGCAGGTGATGGGCCACCACACCGCGATCACGATCGCCGGTCAGACCGGCAACTTCCAGTTGAACGTGACCCTGCCGCTGATCGCGGCGAACCTGCTCGATTCCATCGGCCTGCTGGCCAGCGTCTCGCGGCTGCTGGCCGACACCACCATTGCCGGGATGCAGGTGCGCCGCGACAAGGTGGCCGCCGCCCTGGACCGCAACCCGATCCTGGTCACCGCGCTCAACCCGATCATCGGCTACGAGAAGGCCGCCGCGATCGCCAAGCGCGCCTACAGGGAAGGGCGGCCGGTGTTCGAGATCGCGCTGGAGGACAGCGGGCTGCCCGCCGCCAGGCTGAAGAAACTGCTGGATCCGGTCGCGCTCACGCGCGGCGGCATCCAAGGCGAGTAACGGCCGCGGGCGCTCAGCCTTCCCGGCAGCCGTCGACGTCCGCCTGGGTCATCGTCGCGTAGGGCTTGAACGCGGGCAGCTGCGCGGCAAGTTGCTGCTGGGATTCGAGCAAGGGCGGCATCCGGTCGCAGATCTCCAGCGCCCGGGCTTCGAACTCACGAGCTTCGGCTTCGATCTCTGCTTCCACCTGGTCGCCATTGCCCGACAGCGCCCCGCGCAGCGCCTTGCCGGCGGCGCGCACGCCGAAGTCGGCGCCCTGCGCGCCGATGTGGGCGCCTGCGGCGGCGATCGCGAGGACCTGGCTGCGGTATTTCACCAGCAACGCGCGCTGCCGCTCGTTGACCGGGATCTTCTCGCCGGCGACCAGCAGGTCGCCCTGCGGGGTGATCTCCGCTTTGGTGCCGCCGTTGTCGTCCGAGATCGTGAGATTCCGGCTTCCCATTTCGTCGGTCGCGCGATCCATGGCCTTGGCGACCACGCGGCCGATGGCGGAACGCGCTTCGGGCGAGGCGTCCTGTGTCGCCTTGTCGCCGGCGGAAGCCTGCTTGCCTGTCGATTCCTCGCGCTGGCAGCCGCTGGCCAGTACCAGGCAGGCGAGCAGGGCGATGACGTGGACCTTGGTCATGGGTGGTTCCTTGGTAGGAGTGTGGAGCGCGGATCAGTTTTCACGCGGGAGTTCGACGCGACCGCTGACATTGCGATGGCCGATGTCGCCGCTGCCGACCGATCGCACGCCGAGGTCGCCGCGCACGCCGTCGGCATCGATATCGCCCGAACCGATCGAGCCGACCGTGACGCTGCCGCCGATGTCCTCGAGATCGACATCGCCCGACCCCACCGAACCGATCTCCACCGGTCCGCGCGTGGCGCTGATGCCGAGGTCGCCGGAGCCGACGCTCCCGACCTTCGACGCGCCGCGGACGTTGCGGAATGTCGCGTCGCCCGAGCCGACCGACAGCAGGTGCAGCGAACCGACGTCGTCCGCCTCCAGGTCGCCCGAACCGATGGCAGCCGTGAGTTCGCCGCGGATGCGCGACGCGCGGACGTCGCCCGACCCGGTATCGACGCTGGCGGCGCGGGCGCCCTCGACGCTGGCGTTGCCCGAGCCCACCTTGAGCTGCACCGCGACCGTATCCGGCACGCTGGCCCGCAGCTTCATGTAGGCGTAGTGGTTGCCGATGAAGATGCCGCTGAAGTTGCCCTCGCGCCTGGCATGGACCAGCAACCGGTCGCCGCTCTTTTCCTGGGTCAGGACCAGGCGCCCCAGTTCCTTCGCGTTCGAGGCGCAGGCGCGGCCGTCGACCTTGTGGTCGGGTGAATTGCCGGCGCGCACGTCCAGGTCATTGCCGCCGATGTCGAACACCACCGTTTTCACGGCCGAGAAGTCGAGCTGCAGGCTGCGCGGTTCGCTGTGTTCGCAGTGCTCGTCGCCGGAGGCTTGCGCGGCCAGGGGCAGGAGCAGCAGGGCGACGAGGATCAACTGGTGCATGGGAGTCTCCGTTGGGTCGTGACGGGGCAGCGCCGCGTGGTGCGGCGCTGCCGCGCTGTGTCGGTCAGTCGGCGAGTTCGCGCCGGCGACGCAGCTGGATGGCGGCGTAGATCATCAGTGCACCCACGACAGCGCCGATCCAGATTTCGGGGGTGGCCAGGCTGGACAGCTGGCCGGCGGGCGACAGGTTCTGGATGATGTTCTGCAGCCCGTGATCCCCGGCGTTCTCGCCGAAGCCCTCGCGGTAGAGCAGGTCCATGCCCGGCACCGTGCCCAGCAGCAGGCGTCCGACGATGTTGCCCCAGAACCACGCGCTGTCGAGCTTGAACAGTTCCATCAGGTCGAACCAGCTGACGAAGATACCGGCGAACAGCGGCACCATGAGGGCCCACAGGAACGGCTTGCTGCGCGACCACGCCGAGCACAGCAGCAGCCAGCCGACGGTGGGCAGGGACCACAGCGCATACACCGGGATCCAGGCCAGGCTGCTGGCCGCGATCGTCAACGGGTTGGCCGGGCCCCAGAGCAGGGTCCAGGGATTGCCGCCATGGAGCAGCACCACGGCGCTGAGCATGACCATCAGGCCAAGCATGGTGATGAGCGACATGACCACCGCCAGCACCGGCGCCATCACCACCGCACTGGCGACCTTCGACAGCACCGTCTGCGCGTCCGAGACCGGCAGGGACTTCCAGAACAGCACGCTGCGATCCTTGCGTTCGTCGTAGAGCGCGCCGAGGCAGTAGAAGAAGACCACGAACGCCAGCACGATGAAGGGCCAGGATGAGCTCAGGTAGAGCGTCAGATCGATGCCCTGGGAGAACTTGACCATGTCCTCGGCATTCATGTGGCTGGTGAGCTGGCCGATGTCGAGGCCGTTGACGTTGATGCCGTCGAACTGCAGGTCGCCGCTGTCGGCTGCGCGGCGTGCGGCGACCAGGCCGAACACGATCATCATGCCGGTCAACAGCAGCGAGATGGCGCCGGCGATCAGCGGCGCCCAGAAGAAGCCGCCCTTGTGCTCCCAGAACTCGCGCTGCAGGAGCAGCTTGAACTTGTGGGTGGAATGGACCGGCGCGGCGGTGCGCGGCGCGGCATCGATGGCGGGGGCGTTCATGCGTAGGTCCCTTTCATGGTGGCGACGAACAGGTCGGCCAGGCCCGGCGTGCGGGTCTCGCCGAATCCGGCGAGGCCGGCCTGCGGCACGCCGTCGAACAGCATCACGGTCTTGCCGAAGGGCAGGGCGCGTTCGTCGATGGGCGCGAGCGCACGCGCGTTGTCGGCCTGGTCGGCGTTGACCAGCACCTCGACGAAGCGTTCGCCGACGGCGTCCATCGGTGCGTCGAGCACGATCTTCCCGGCGCGGATGAACATCACGTCGGTCAGGATGTGCTCGACCTCCTCGACCTGGTGGGTGGTGATGATGATGGTCTTCTGCTCGTCGAAGTAGTCCTCCAACAGGCGCTGGTAGAACTGCTTGCGGTACAGGATGTCCAGGCCCAGCGTAGGCTCGTCGAGCACCAGCAGCTTGGCGTCGATCGCCATCACCAGCGCCAGGTGCAGCTGCACGATCATGCCCTTTGACAGTTCGCGCACCCGCTGGCGGGGCTTGAGCTGGGTGTTTGCGAGGAAGCGTTCGCAGCGGGCGCGGTCGAATCGCGGATGCACGCCAGCCACGAAGTCGATCGCCTCCTTGACCCGGATCCAGCGCGGCAGGACGGCGACGTCGGCGATGAAGCAGACCTCGTTCATCAGCTCGTCGCGCTGGGTGCGGGGATCGTAGCCGAGCACCTTCAGCTCACCGTCGAACGGGGTCAGCCCGAGCATCGCCTTGAGCGCGGTGGTCTTGCCGGCGCCGTTGGGCCCGATCAGGCCGATGATCCGGCCGCCGGCGATGTCGAAGGTGGTGTTGTCGAGCGCGACGGTGGTGCGGTAGGCCTTGCGCAGGTTGCGTGCAACGACGACCTGCTCGGCGTTGGCGACGGTGTTCAAGCGGCACCCCCTTCGAAGCCCGGCTTCAACAGGTCTTCCATCGACAGGCCGAGGCGCTGGATGCGTTCGAGCACCAGCGGCCACTCCTCCTTGAGGAAGCGTTCGCGTTCGTTGGTCAGCAACTTCTTCGATGCCTCTTCGGTGACGTACATGCCCAGGCCTCTGCGTTTTTCGACAAGTGCTTCATCCGCGAGCTCCTGATAGGCGCGCGAGACGGTGATCGGGTTGAGCTGGTAATCGGCGGCGACCTGGCGCACGGAGGGCAGGGCGTCGCCGGGCTTGAGTACGCCATCGAGCATCATCGCGATGACGCGCTCCTTGAGCTGGCGATAGATGGGGGCACCATCGGTCCACTGGATTCCACTCATGGCTCAGCTCCGGCTGCCGCGGCGCAGGCCCTGCGCGAACGAGAAATAGGGGACGGCCAGGGCGCCGCGTACCTGGCGCGCGTGGCGGCGCTTTTCCTTCGCGGCCGCGCGCTTGTGTTCGGCTTCGTCGGCGGTCGCTTCGAACGCGGCGCTGAGCGCGGCCTCGGTGGACACGGCGGCGGCAAAGCTCATCGCGCTGGCGATGGTGTCGCCGAGCGAGGCGCTGTCTTCCAGTTCGCTTTCGAACTGCCGGGCGCGGGCTTCGATCGCGTCGATGTCGGCCTGCATGGCGACCGGGCCGGCGCCGGCGGCGGGCGCGGAAGCGGCGAACCCGAGAGGGGCCGGGGCGTCCTGGCCTGGCAAGACCGGGGTGGCGGCCATCAGCGCGAACACCAGCACCAGGCCGGTGGCTCCGAGGCCGAGCATCGAGTTGTGGAGCTTGCGGTTCATGGGACGTCCTGCTTTGGGTGACCGGTGTTGTATGTAACTATAACACCAAGACACACCATGTCAACGAGTTTCAGCGGGGGATCGACCCAACTGAAGGCATACGCGGGATTACTGGCGCCTCACAGGAAAAACAACAGGATTATCAACGAGTTGTGTCACTGGGCGGCTCGTGCGGCAGGCGAACTCCGGTCTCGCCCCCCAAGCGCATTCGGGTTCGCGTTGGCTCCCGGCAGCTTTTAGCCTCCAGTTCCTGCATTCCTGCGTCGCGGCTACCGGCTGGCCCGGCCGCGCTCGGTAGAAAGGTCTTGGCTGAGCCCGCGATCCCATGCTCGCCGTGCACGAAGGCGTACGGCGAGGGACAGGGCTGTTGCCGGTCTCGAATGCATCCGGAGCACGCGCGCCTTTTTGCATGTCTCCGCCAGCGATGCACCCACTCCTGCTTTCTCGCACCGGTTGCGACGCGCCGGTCGCGCCGTTTCGCGGCGATTGCCCGTATCGGCCGCGGCCGCGACAATAGGCGACTTCGCGCCTCGCCCGCAGGCGCCGCACAGGAGTCGTACCGGATGAAGCCCTTGCTGCGCGGAGCTGCCGCGCTGTTGATCGCCCTGGCCGCCCTGCCGGCCGCCAACGCACTGGCCCAGGACAAGCAGGTGGACAAGCCGGCGGACAAGCAAGTCCTGTCGAGCGAACGCGACAGATCCAGCTACATGGTCGGCATGGACGTGGCCAGGTCGCTCGCGCCGGCCGCCCCCGACCTCGACATGGCCGCGTTCGAGCGTGCGGTGCGCAATGGCCTCGAGGGCGGCGAACCGCTGATCGCGGAAAAGGACGCCGTCCAGACCGGGCAGGCACTGATGCAGCGCGTCGCGGCGCGTAGCGGTCGGCCCGTCGCCGGCCTGCCGCCGGGTACGCCGCCGCCGGCGGTGGACAAGGCCAAGGTGGGCCTGCTGCTCGGTGCGGACATCGGACGCTCGCTGGCCCCGGCGAAGGGCGAAATCGACCTGCCGGTAGTGATGCAGGCATTGCGCACCACGCTGGCGGGCGACAAGGCCCTGCTCAGTGACGCCGATGCCGACGCCGTGCGCAAGTCGTTCGGCGAGCGCATGCAGGCCAAGATGAAGGTCGAAGCGGCCCAGGCCGCGACCCGCAACGCCGCCGAAGGCCAGCGTTTCCTCGACGCGAACAAGTCGGTCAAGGGCGTGTTCACCACGCCGTCCGGGCTGCAATACATGGTGTTGCGCCAGGGCTCCGGCGCGCGTCCGCGGCCCAGCGACCGCGTCCGCGTCAACTATCGCGGTACCCTGCTCGACGGCACCGTGTTCGACAGTTCCGAACAACACGGCGGCCCGGCCGAGTTCGGCCTGGACCAGGTGATCGCGGGCTGGACCGAGGGCGTGTCGATGATGCCCATCGGCGGCAAGTACCGGTTCTGGATTCCCGCCGACCTGGCCTACGGCAAGCAGGGCAATCCGTCGATCGGCCCGAACTCCACGCTGGTGTTCGATGTCGAACTGCTCGATATCCTCTGATGATCCGGCCGCGCCGCGGTCTTCCCACGCATAACGATCCGACCATTTCCCTTTCCCTTGCCGGCGCACCGCCAGCATCCGCCGCACAACCCGGAGTTTTCCCGACATGACATCCCGCACCCGTTTCGCCGTTGCCAGCCTGCTCGCCGCATCGCTGGCGTTCGGATTCGCCGCCTGCAAGCCGATCGACGAGGACGCGAAGAAGGACGACAAGTCCGCCGCGGATGCCAACAGCGCCGGCGGTGCCGACATCGCCAAGAGCAGCGGACTGAAGACCGATAAGGAGCAGGCCAGCTACATGGTGGGCATGTCGGTCGGCAAGTCGCTGGAGCCGATCAAGGACGAAGTCGACATGGACACCCTGATCAAGGCGATGAAGACCATGATGTCCGGCGGCAAGCCGCTGCTGACCGACGAG
Source organism: Luteimonas notoginsengisoli (assembly GCF_042648885.1). NCBI lineage: Bacteria > Pseudomonadati > Pseudomonadota > Gammaproteobacteria > Lysobacterales > Lysobacteraceae > Luteimonas > Luteimonas notoginsengisoli. The sequence continues at coordinate 1,128,685 of NZ_JBHRYF010000001.1, forward strand.
CAGGCGCAGCAGGTCGCGCAGGCGTTCGACCAGCGCCTGCAGGCGAAGAAGGTGGCCGAGGCCGAGGCGGCGTCGAAGAAGAACGCCAGCGAAGGCGAAGCCTTCCTGGCCGCCAACGCCAAGAAGCCGGGCGTCAAGACCACCGCGTCGGGCCTGCAGTACCAGGTGCTGACCGAAGGCAAGGGTCCCAAGCCGGCCGCCGACGCCATGGTCAAGGTGCACTACAAGGGTGAACTGCTCGACGGCACCGAGTTCGACAGCTCCCACGATCGTGGCGAGCCGGCCGTGTTCTCGCTGCAGCAGGTCGCGCCGGGCTGGGCCGAGGGCGTGCAGCTGATGCCGGTGGGCAGCAAGTACAAGCTGTGGATCCCGAGCAAGCTGGGTTACGGCGAGCAGGGCACCCCGGGCGGCCCGATCCCGCCGAATGCCACGCTGGTGTTCGAGGTCGAGCTGCTCGACATCGTCAAGCCCGACGCCGCCCCGGAAGCGAAGAACTAGGGAGCGGCACCGCATGCGCGTCGCGATCTTCGGCACCGGTTACGTCGGGCTCGTCACCGGAACCTGCCTGGCCGAAGTCGGCCACGAAGTGGTCTGCGTCGACATCGACCAGGCCAAGGTGACCGGGTTGGAGAACGGGGTGATCCCGATCTACGAGCCGGGCCTGGAGCCGATGGTGAAGGCCAACCATGCCGCGGGGCGCTTGCGTTTCACCACCGACCCCGCGCAGGCGGTCGCCCACGGCGAGGTGATCTTCATCGCCGTCGGCACGCCGCCCGACGAGGACGGCAGCGCCGACCTGCAGTACGTGCTGGCGGTGGCCAGGACCATCGGCAGCCACCTGCGGAAACCCGCGGTGGTGGTCGACAAGTCGACCGTGCCGGTGGGCACCGCGGACAAGGTGCGAGCTGCGATTGCCGCGACCCTGGCCGAGCGCGGAGCGGACGTCGACTTCGACGTCGTCTCCAATCCCGAGTTCCTGAAGGAAGGCGCCGCGGTCGAGGACTGCATGCGTCCGGACCGGATCGTGATCGGCGCCGACAGTCCGGCGGCGGTCGAGAAGCTCCGTCGCCTGTACGCACCGTTCAACCGCAACCACGAGCGCATCGTCAGCATGGACGTGCGCTCGGCCGAGCTCACCAAGTACGCCGCCAACGCGATGCTGGCGACCAAGATCAGCTTCATGAACGAGATGGCGAACATCGCCGAGAAGGTCGGCGCCGACATCGAGATGGTGCGCCAGGGAATCGGTTCGGATCCGCGCATCGGCTGGCACTTCATCTATCCCGGTGCGGGCTACGGCGGTTCGTGCTTCCCCAAAGATGTGCAGGCGCTGGCGCGGACCGCGCAGCAGAACGGGCATGCCGCCACGCTGCTGGACGCGGTCGAGGCCGTCAACGAGCGCCAGAAGGCCCACCTGTTCGAACTCATGTTGCGCCACTACGGCGAAGGCGCGCTGCGCGGCAAGACCATCGCGCTGTGGGGGCTGGCGTTCAAGCCCAATACCGATGACATGCGCGAGGCGTCGAGCCGCCGGCTGCTGCAGTTGCTCTGGGATGCCGGCGCGATGGTGCGCGCCTACGATCCCGAGGCGATGGACGAGACCCGCCGGATCTTCGGCGAGCGCGATGGCCTGGTGCTGTGCGACAGCGCGGACGATGCGTTGCGTGGCGCCGATGCGCTGGTCGTGATCACCGAGTGGAAGCAGTTCCGCAGCCCGGATTTCGCCAGCCTGCGGCAGCGCCTGGCCGACGCGGTGGTCTTCGACGGCCGCAATCTCTACGAACCCGATGACGTGGAAGCCGCCGGCCTTGCCTATTACGGCATCGGCCGCGGCCGTTCCATCCGCCTCGGTTGACCTCCCGATGCCCGACGAATCCACGCAGCTCGAACAGCGCATCGTCGAACTCGAGATGCGGCTTGCTTTCCAGGAGCAGGCGCTGTCGGAGCTCAGTGACGCGCTCGCCGCCGCACGCATCGAGGTAGCCGAGGGGGCCGAGATGCTGCGCCGCGCGCTGGAAGCGGTGAAACAGCCGCGCGGCGAGTTCTATGCCGACCCTTCCGAGGAACCGCCGCCACCGCATTACTGATGGCCCGTGGTTGGCTGGCGACTGCCGGTTCGGCAGAGCGGACACGGTTTCCAGGTCATCGCGGGACCGCTGCGGAAATGCCCGGGTGATGCCGGGCGCGATGCGCGACCAATCATCAATCACGAATCGATGCTGCCATGAGCGACACACTCCGCGACCAACTCCTCGGCCTGGGCTTCAAGTCGGCACCGAAGCCGGACAAGCCGGCGCGCGACGGCGCCCCGAAGCCGGGCAAGCCGCGCCGCGACAAGCCGCGGCCGGACGGCGCGCAGTCGCGCGCGCATGCGCGCACCGAGGGGCAGGGCAGGCCGCGCTCGCACGAGCGCACGCAGGGGCAGGGCAGGCCGCACGCGGCCCCGAGCCGCGGCACGCCCGGATCGCGCGAGGACATCGACCTGGCGAAGGCCTATGCGATCCGCGCCCAGCGCGAGAAGGATGAGCGCATCGCCGCCGAGCGCCTGAAGCAGGAACAGGCCCGGCAGCGCCGGGAGGCCAAGGCGAAGCTGGCGCTATTGCTGCAGGACAAGGCGCTCAATGACGCCAACGCCGAACTCGTGCGCCATTTCGACTATGGCGGCAAGATCAAGCGCATCCACGTCAATGCCGAGCAGCTCAAGGCACTCAACGCCGGCGAACTGGGCGTGGTGCAGCTCGACGGGCGCTACCTGCTGGTCACGGCCGCGATCCTGGCCGAGGCCGAGGCGACATTCGCCCCCGCGGTGGCGCTCAAAGTCGATCCACAGGCGCCGGCGCCCGGCGATCCCTACGACGACCCTCGTTTCCAGGTTCCCGACGACCTGATCTGGTGACCTCGACGCAGCGGTCCGACAGCCGGTAGGCCGGTCGCGCGGCAGCCTTCCGTTCGAACAGGGGCTGAGTGCCATTCAGCTTCCTCTTCGCGGGGACGGCGCATGTACCGCAGCTTCCGTTACTGGGGGTTCCTCAGTTACAGCCACGACGACCGTCGTGTCGCGGAACGCATGCACAAGGCGCTCGAGGCCTATCGCATTCCGGCGCGGCTGGTGGGACTGGACGGACCGTTCGGCCCGGTACCGTCGCGGCTGCTGCCGATCTTCCGCGATCGCGATGATCTGAACGCCGGCGGTCGCCTGGGACCGGAGGTGGAGCATGCGCTTGCCGTCAGCCGTTCGCTGATCGTGCTGTGCACGCCTTCGGCCGCGGAATCGCCTTGGGTCGAAGCGGAAGTCGCGGCTTTCATCCGCCTGCACCAGGACGGGCCGCTGTTCTGCGTCATCCTTGCCGGCGAGCCCCTGGCGCCGCGAAGCGTGGGGGTGTCGTGCGAGTGCCTGCCGCCTGCCGCTCGCGTGCGGTTCAGTGCCGAAGCCGGGCTCGATTTCAGTACGCCGGTCGCGGTCGACCTGCGCGAAGAAGGCGATGGCTGGCGTCTGGCGGTGCACAAGATCGTCGCCGGGCTGACGGGCCTGCCGCTGGACCAGCTGGTGCAGCGCGATGCGCAACGGCGCCATCGACGCATGGCGTGGCTGGCGTTGGCGCTGATCGTGGTCGCGGTGGCCATGGGATTGCTCGCCATGCTCGCTTACCGAGCACGCGACGAAGCGCGCGAACAGCGGGCGCAGGCCGAAAGCCTGATCGAGTTCATGCTCGTCGACCTGCGCAAGCGCCTCGAACCGGTCGGTCGGCTGGATGCGCTGGAGGCGGTGGGTGAGCGCGCGCTGGCCTATTACGACCGGCAATCGGTCAAATCGCTGGATCCCGATTCGCTGGACCAGCGCGCCCGCGCGTTGCACCTGATCGGCGAGATCGACGACCGCCGCGGCGACCTCCAGGCCGCGCGTTCGGCATTCACGCGTGCGCGCGCGTCCACTGCCGAGCTCCTGCTGCGGGAGCCTGACCAGCCGCAACGCATCTATCTCCACGCGCAAAGCGTTTTCTGGAATGGCTATACCGACTGGCAGTACGGCGACATCCCCGCGGCCGAGCGCGCATTCCGCGAATATGCCCGCCTTGCCAATATCCTGCTGCGCCACGATCCCGAGAACCCGGACTGGTTGACCGAGGTCAGCAGCGCGCATTCGAACCTGGGCACCCTGCTGCTCGAACAGCTCCGCGCGGCCGATGCGGTGCCCCAGTTCATGCAGAGCCTGCGCATCGATCGCAGGCGCGCGACGCTCTGGGGCGATGCCGGAGCCGTGCAACTCGATATTGGCCAGGACCACTCCTGGCTGTCGTCTGCGTATTTCGCCAACAGGCAGCTCCGGCAGGCCATCGCCGAGCGCGAGGCGGAGCTTGACGTCTACGCTAGCTTGGCCAGGCTGGAGCCGCGCGACGCGACGGTGCAGGGGCGGCAGATGTTGGGATACCGCTTCCTCGCCATGCTGCGCCTGGCCGCGGGCGACGTGACGCGCGCGAGGGCCGCTCTCGTGCGCTCGATGTCGCTTGCGGAGCAGCAGCGCAAGCTCGATCCGGACAACCTGGACTGGCAGGAATCGAACGCGAAGGCGGAAGTCCTCCTGGCGCGGATCGAACGGATGTCGGGGGCCGGCGAACGGGCCAGGCGGCACCTGGACGCAGCTGCGTCCTTGCTTTCCAGGCAGCTGCAGCGCGATACGCCGACGTGGGAATGGCGCGTCGATGTCCAGGAAACGATCGCCCTGGAGCGCGCCGAACAGATGCTGGACGCGAGTCGCCTGCAAGACGCCGAAAGCGCCCTGGTGGCCTCGCAGCAGCGACTGCAGGAGGCTGCGTTGGAGCCTTCGCACGAAGTCAGGACGCTGCGCTACCGAATCCTCAATGAGGCGCTGCAGGCCCGAGTCGCAGGACGACGCGGCGAAGCGGCCGTGGAGCAGGCGCACTGGAAGCAGGTGGTTGCGCTCGCGCGCGGCCGGCAGCGACAGCTCGATGGCGAAACGACGTTTGTGCTGGCCGATGCCATGCAGGGCACGCGAAATGAGGATGAGGCCAAGCGACTGCGTTCGAGCTTGGCAGCCGCGGGTTACAGGCAAGGAGCCTCCGGATTCGGTGACGGTGGCGGTCCGGCGCCACAATGACACGCGAGGAGAGTTGAAATGGTTTCAGGAAACGTGGCGACTACGATCAAGACCCCGCTTGGAAATGGGCACAACCGAAACGTGCGTGTCCATATCGACTTCGAAGGAACCGACAAGGAGGATCGCCGAAACTACAAATTGACTTTCCTGGGGGCTGGCGCCACACCCGAGGGGGATCTGGTCTGTCTCGGCCCGAAAGGCACGTCGATCATCGGGAATCGATATGCATTCGTGTTCCAGGCAGAGCAGGGCAATCACCTTTCGAAAGCGAGCTTCGTGAACCCGAGCTCGCCGCCCAACTTCGACTTCGTCGTCGGGGTCATCAAGGAGGATGCCAAAGCGTGCGTTATCACTCCGGATGACGATGAGTTTTCGGTACCAGTGCTCGGTCCCCGCGAAACGATTCTGGTTACTGACCTGAAGAACAATAGCAAGCAGTTGCTTGGCTATCGGTTCACGGTCTGGGTCACGCACGACGATGGTTTCGTCGTTCCCGTGCCTTGCGACCCGCGGATCATCAACAAATAGAATGCAACGCGAACTCATCGAGCAGGGTGTCGAGGCCATTCCCCTGATCGTCGGCGTCACCAGCCACCGCGACCTGCGTGAGGACGAACTCGCAGGCCTGCGTGGGCAGGTGTCCCGGCTGTTCGCCCGCCTGCGCGGCGACTACCCCGACCTCCAGCTCGCGGTGCTCTCGCCGCTGGCGGAAGGCGGGGACCAACTGGTCGCCGAAGAAGGCCTGCGCCAGGGCGCGCGGCTGCTGGTGCCGCTGCCGCTGCCGGTCGAACTCTACGCGCACGACTTCCACGGCGAGGCGCAGCGATCGAACTTCCTCGCGCTGCTGGGACAGGGCGAAGCATTGCCGCTGCCGGTGCCCGAAGGCGTCGGCGTCAATGCACTCCGCGCGCCGGGGCCGCTGCGCGACCTGCAATACGCGCGCTGCGGCCTCTACGTCGCCGACCATTGCCACCTGCTGCTGGCGCTGTGGGACGGACGCCCATCACCGCGCATCGGTGGTACGGCGCAGGTGGTCGCCTACTACCTGGGCCAGTCCATGCCCGGTGTCGGCGACGCGCGCGCGCGGGTGCGCAGGGTGCTGGCAAACGATGACGACAGCCTGGTCTTCCATGTGCCCGCCGGTCGAAGGCGACACCGCGCGGCAGCGCCCGCGCAGGAGGAGGCTCCGCGCTGGCTGACCTCTCGCGGCGCGAGCCCGGGCGGCGCGCCGATGCCGGCAGGCTTTCTCACTGTGTTCGATCGACTGCAGTCGTTCGCGCGCGATCTGCGTCGGTATCCGGCCGCGCCGTTGCCCGCCGCGGAGGCCGATGGCAGCGTGGTGCAATCGCTTTTCCTCGGCGCCGACCGGCTGGCCGTGCACTTCCGCGGCCGCGTGCTGCTGGCCCTGCGCGCGACCCATGTGATGGTGGCGCTGATGGGCATCGCCCTGCTGCTGTACCAGTACGTACCCGAACCACGGTGGCTGCTGTGGCTGTTCCTGGTGGTGTTCGCTTACGGGATCGTACTGGCGCGGGTGGCGCGCCGCCGCGAATGGCACCGCAAGTACATCGACTATCGTTCTCTGGCCGAAGGACTGCGCGTGCAGTGGTTCTGGCGCCGGGCGGGGATCTCCGCGACCGGCGACCAGAACTTCGCCCACGACAACTTCCTCCAGAAGCAGGACGTGGAGCTGGGCTGGATCCGCAACGTCATGCGCTTCGCGGGGCTGCAGGTCACGGCTCCGATCGATCCAGCCGATGTCGGGCAGGTTTGCGACGAGTGGGTGGGCGAGGACGACGGCAGCGGCAACGGCGGGGCGGAGCTGGCGTGGTACACGCGCCGCGCGATCGAGCGCAGCCGCCAGGAACGGACGACCCGCGTGCTGGGCATCGTCTGCCTGTGGGCCGGCATCGCGATCTGCCTGCTGCTCGCGCTGGCCTGGCCGCGCCTGCCGCTGCCGCTGCGCGACGTGCTGGAAATCGCGCTCGGCACGCTGTCGATCATCGCCGCGGTGCGGTCCGCCTACGCGTTCCGCAAGGCCGACAAGGAACTGGTGCGCCAATACCGCTTCATGCAGCGCATCTACCGCAACGCACGCAACGCCCTGGATGCCTGCACCGACTGGCACCAGCGGCAGGACATCCTGCAGATCCTCGGCGAAGCCACGCTGGCCGAGCATGCGGAGTGGGCCCTGATGCACCGGGAGCGGCCGCTGGAGCACGGGAAACCATAGAAGCTCTTCTGGGAGCGGCTTCAGCGGCGCGCTTTGCTTCTTCCGCGAAGTCCGGGCAGGGTTGGAGGAGGGTGCTTTCAGGATCAGCCGGAACACGGCCACCCATCAAGCCTTCCCCTGCAAGTTGCAGGGAAGGGCAACATCGGAAGTCGCGGCGGAAACCGCTCCCACATCACGCGCGTGGGCTATTCCGGGTCGTAATCGAGGTTGGAGGCCAGCCAGCGTTCGGCCTGGGCTATTCCGGGTCGTAATCGAGGTTGGACGCCAGCCAGCGTTCGGCCTGCTGCAGGGACGCGCCTTTGCGGCGTGCGTAGTCCGCGACCTGCTCCTTCGACAGCCGGCCGACGACGAAGTACTGGCTCTTTGGATGGCTGAAGTAGTAGCCCGATACCGCGGCCGTCGGCAGCATCGCGAAGCCTTCGGTCAGCTCCATGCCGGCGTTGCGCTCGGCATCGAGCAATGCGAACAGCGTGCGCTTCTCGCTGTGCTCGGGGCAGGCCGGATAGCCCGGGGCGGGGCGGATGCCGCGGTACTTCTCTGCGATCAACGCGGCGTTATCGAGCGATTCGTCGGGATCGAAGCTCCAGTACTCCTTGCGCACGCGGCGATGCAGGTGTTCGGCAAGCGCCTCGGCCAGGCGGTCGGCGAGCGCCTTGAGCAGGATGGAGTTGTAGTCGTCGTGGTCGGCGCGGAAGCGTTCGAGGTGCGGCTCGATGCCCAGCCCCGCGGTGACCGCGAAGGCGCCGATCCAGTCCTGCCGGCCGCTGTCCTTCGGCGCGATGAAGTCGGCGAGGCAGAAGTCGGGACGCTCGACCGGCTTGTCGACCTGCTGGCGCAGGAAGTGCAGGGTGGTGGGGCCCGGCTCGCCTGCCGGTGCGGCGTCGACGACGACGTCATCGCCCACCGAGTTGGCGGGCCACAGCCCGAACACGGCCTTCGCCGTAAGCCATTTTTCGGCGATGATCCGGTCCAGCATCGCGCGGGCGTCGCGATACAGCTCGCTGGCCGCCTTGCCGACCACCTCGTCCTCGAGGATCGCCGGGAACTTGCCGGCCAGTTCCCAGGCCTGGAAGAAGGGCGTCCAGTCGACGATCTCCACCAGGTCCTGCAACGGGTAGTCGTCGAAGACGGTGATCCCGGGCATCCGGGGTTCCGGCGGCGCGTAGTCGCTCCAGCATCCGTCGAACTTCTGCGCCCGCGCCTTCTCCAGCGGCACCAGCCGCTTGGCATCGCCGCGGTTGCGGTGGCGCTCGCGGATCTCGGCGTAGTCGGATTCGTTGGCGGCGACGAATGCGCCCCTGAGCTCCTTGGAGATCAGCGACTGCGCCACGCCGACCGCGCGCGAGGCGTCCTTCACCCACACGGTCGGCGACTTGTAGAACGGATCGATCTTCAGCGCGGTATGCGCGCGCGAGGTGGTCGCGCCGCCGATCATCAGCGGGATGGTGAAGCCCCGGCGCTGCATCTCGCGGGCCACGTTGCCCATTTCCTCCAGCGATGGCGTGATCAGGCCTGAAACGCCGATGATGTCGGCATTCTCGGCGATCGCGGAGTCGAGGATCCTCTGCGCCGGCACCATCACGCCGAGGTCGACGACGTCGAAGTTGTTGCACGCCAGCACCACGCCGACGATGTTCTTGCCGATGTCGTGCACGTCGCCCTTGACGGTGGCCATCACGATCTTGCCGTTGGACTTGCCGACATCGCCCGTGCGCAGCTTCTCGGCCTCGATGAAGGGCAGCAGGTAGGCCACGGCCTTCTTCATCACCCGCGCCGACTTGACCACCTGCGGCAGGAACATCTTGCCCGCGCCGAACAGGTCGCCGACCACGTTCATGCCGTCCATCAGCGGGCCTTCGATCACGTCCAGCGGACGCGTGGACTGCAGTCGCGCTTCCTCGGTGTCGCCCTCGACGTACTGGTCGATGCCGTGCACCAGCGCATGGCTCAGGCGTGCGCGCACGTCCTTCTCGCGCCACGACAGGTCTTCGGTCTGCGATTGCCCCTTCTTGCCCTTGTAGCGCTCGGCCAGCGCCAGCAGGCGCTCGGTGGCGTCAGGGCGGCGGTTGAGGATCACGTCCTCGACGTGCTCGCGCAGTTCGGGGTCCAGGTCGTCGTAGATCGGCATCGCGCCGGCGTTGACGATGCCCATGTCCATGCCGGCGCTGATCGCGTGGTACAGGAAGACCGAGTGGATCGCCTGGCGCACCACCTCGTTGCCGCGGAACGAGAACGACACGTTGGAAACGCCGCCGGAGATGTGGCAGTGCGGCAGGGTCTTGCGGATGATCCGCGTCGCCTCGATGAAATCGACCGCGTAGTTGTTGTGCTCCTCCATGCCGGTGGCGATGGCGAAGATGTTGGGGTCGAAGATGATGTCCTCCGGCGGGAAGCCGACCTCGTCGACCAGGATCCGGTAGGCGCGCGTGCAGATCTCGACCTTGCGTTCGCAGGTATCGGCCTGGCCCTGCTCGTCGAACGCCATCACCACCGCGGCGGCGCCGTAGCGCAACACCTGGCGTGCGTGCCCGATGAATTCCGCTTCGCCTTCCTTCATCGAGATCGAGTTCACCACGCCCTTGCCCTGCAGGCACTTGAGCCCGGCTTCGATGACGCTCCACTTCGACGAATCGACCATCACCGGGATGCGGGCGATGTCCGGCTCCGAGGCGATCAGGGTGAGGAAGCGCACCATCGCCTTCTCGGAGTCGATCATCCCCTCGTCCATGTTGACGTCGAGGATCTGCGCGCCGTTGGCGACCTGCTGGCGCGCGACTTCGACGGCCTCCTCGAAGCGGTCTTCCTTGATCAGCTTCTTGAACTGGGCGCTTCCGGTGACATTGGTGCGCTCGCCGACGTTGACGAACAGCAGCTCGGGCGTGATGACCAGCGGCTCGAGGCCGGAGAGGCGGGTGTAGCGGGCTTGGTTATTCATCGGTGTCGTGCGTCATTCCCGCGAAGGTGGGGTTTTCAACAGGCGAAGGCCCGATCCAGCGACGCTTGCGCTGGCGCGCTGCCGGACCGGGGCGGGGAACTGGATTCCCGCCGTCGCGGGAATGTCGGCAAGTGCAGACTCGACACGTTCACGCGGCTTCGCGTGCGGCGCCGGGCAGCCTGCGCGGCGCGACGCCGGCGACGGCCTCGGCGATGGCGCGGATGTGGTCCGGCGTGGTGCCGCAGCAGCCGCCGACGAAGTTCAGAAGCCCCGATTCGGCGAACTCCTTCAGCGTCGCCGCCATTTCCTCGGGCGTCTCGTCGTACTCGGCAAAGGCGTTGGGCAGGCCGGCATTGGGATGCGCGCTGACGTAGCCCTCGACGATCCGCGCCAGCGTCTCGACATGCGGTCGCAGGTCCTTCGCCCCCAGCGCGCAGTTGAGGCCGACCGACAGCGGCCTGCCGTGCGCGATGGACGCGTAGAAGGCCTCGGCCGTCTGTCCGGACAGGGTGCGGCCGGATGCGTCGGTGATGGTGCCGGAGATCATCACCGGCAGCCTTCCGCCGCGCGCATCGAAGACTTCCTCGATCGCGAACAGCGCAGCCTTGGCGTTGAGCGTGTCGAAAATGGTTTCAACCATCAGCACGTCCGTGCCGCCATCGATCAGGCCTTCGACGGCCTCGCGGTAGGTTTCGCGCAGGGCATCGAAGCTGGTGTTGCGGAACCCGGGGTCGTTGACGTCGGGGCTGATCGACGCGGTGCGGCTGGTGGGCCCGAGCACGCCGATCACGAAGCGCGGCCTGGCCACCCGTCCTTCGGCGGCATCGTTCGCTTCGGCCGCATCGCAGCAGGCGCGGGCGATGCGTGCGCCTGCCTCGTTGAGTTCACGGACCAGGTGCTGCAGGTGGTAATCGGCCTGGCTGATGGCGGTGGCGTTGAACGTGTTGGTCTCGACCATGTCGGCGCCGGCGTCGAGGTACTCGGCATGGACCCGGGCGATCACGTCCGGCCTGCTCAGCAGCAGCAGGTCGTTGTTGCCCTTGAGGTCGTGGCCGCAGCGCGGACCATGCCCGGGCTGCGGATCGGCCTGCCGGCTGTCGAAGCCTTCGGCGAAGCGCTCGCCGCGGTAGTCGGCTTCCTCGAGGCGGTGGCGCTGGATCATCGTGCCCATCGCGCCGTCGATCACCAGGATGCGTTGCGCCAGCGCCGATTCCAGTTGGGCGACCCGATCGGGGTGCAGCCAGGGAAGTTGTCTCATCGTGTCACTCCGGGTTTTTCGCCTTCCGCTTCAGGGGAGGGCCGGGACGGGAGGTGGGCTTGGTTGCAGCGGCCCGAATCCATCCCGCCCGCGCTCGCCTTGAAAGAGCGGGCCTGCCCGCCAAGCTACTGGCGAATGCCGTCACGGCTTCTTCGCGATCAGCGAAATCACTTCGAAATGCGGTGGCCGCTTTTCCCGCGTCACCGTTTCCGCGGTCTGCAGGACAAGCCCCGCCTTCTCGGCGAAGCGTCGCAGTTCCTTTTCGCTGAAACCCAGGTTGGCGTGGCCGTAGGCCTCGACCACGCTGCGGTGCTCGTGGCGCGCGAGGCTGGACAGCAGCAGGCGGCCCCCGGGACGCAGCACGCGCGCGGCCTCGGCCACGGCCTGCGCTGGTTTGGCGGCGTAGGTCAGCGCATGCATCAGCACGACCAGGTCGAAGCTGTCCGGGTCGAAGGGCAGGGCGTGCATGTCCGCTTCGCGTACCTCGACATTGCGATACTGGCGCAGGCGCTCCGCGGCGGCGGACACCACGCGCTTGCTGCTGTCGATGCAGACGTAGCGGTGCGCATGCGGCGCCAGCAGTTCGGCCAGCACGCCGTCGCCGGAAGCGATGTCGAGCACGTCCCCGGTCTCGAACAGCGGCAATACCGAGCGCGCCAGCGCCTCCCAGGTGCGACCTGGCGAGTAGTGGCGTTCCATGTCGCCGGCGACCGAATCGGCCCAGTTCTGGTCGGCCGCGCGCATCGCCAGCACGCCGGCCACGCGCTCGGCGTCCTGGCGCAGCAGCGGATCGTCGCTGCCGGCGCTGAGCGCCTGCCACAGGCTGCGCTGGGCCGGGTCGAGCGTCGACTCGTCGAAGCGGTAGTAGGCCGACACGCCGGAGCGACGGTCGCGCACCAGGCCCGCTTCCTTGAGCTTGGCCAGGTGCGTGGAGACGCGGGGCTGGGCCAGCTGCGTGATCGCCGACAGTTCGGCGACGGTCAGTTCCTCGCCTTCGAGCAGCGTCAGCAGGCGGACGCGGGTCGAATCGGCAAGCACCTTCAGCCGGCTCGACCAGCCTTCGAGATCCATGAATATCTTCCCATCGCGATACAGAGATAAGTGTCCTCCGCGGCGGCGGGAAGGTCAAGCACGCGGACGCAATCGCGTGCGCGGGTCGCCACAGCCCTGGCGAAATGCGACGCATCGCGCCCCGGAATGTGAAAATGATCGCCGCTGCCTGCGCTCGGGGCGTTGGCTGCAGGTCAGGATCTCCCTTCGGTTCCGCGCGCCCCCCGGCTACAATTCCGCATCTGACCTCAAGGCGGAGCGCGCAACGTGGATTTTGGGTTCACCGAAGAGCAGTTGATGATCCAGGACGTTGCGCGACGGATCGCGCAGGAGAAGATCGCCCCCAGCGCCGAGCATTTCGACAAGAGCGGCGAGTTCCCGCTGGACAACATCCGCCTGCTGGGCGAGAACGGGCTGATGGGCATCGAAGTGCCGGCCCAATACGGCGGTGCCGGCATGGACCCGGTCGCCTACGTGCTGGCGATGGTGGAGATCGCCGCGGCCGACGCCGCGCATTCGACCATCATGTCGGTCAACAACTCGCTGTTCTGCAACGGCATCCTGACCCACGGCACCGAGGCGCAGAAGCAGAAGTACGTGCGTGCGATCGCCGAGGGCGAAGAGATCGGCGCGTTTGCGCTGACCGAGCCGCAGTCCGGGTCCGACGCGACCGCGATGCGCTGCCGCGCGGTGCGCCAGGCCGACGGCACGTTCGTCGTCAATGGCAAGAAGAGCTGGATCACCTCGGGCCCGGTGGCGAAGTACATCGTGCTGTTCGCGATGACCGATCCGGACAAGGCCGCGCGCGGCATCACCGCATTCATGATCGACACCACGCGCGAAGGCTTCCATCGCGGCAAGACCGAGCCCAAGCTCGGCATCCGCGCCTCGGCCACCTGCGAGATCGAGTTCACCGACTACGTGGTGCAGCCCGACGAAATGCTGGGCGAGGAAGGTCGCGGCTTCAAGATCGCGATGGGGGTGCTCGATGCCGGGCGCATCGGGATCGCGTCGCAGGCCATCGGCATCGCCCGCGCAGCCTACGAGGCCAGCCTCGAATACGTGCGCGAGCGCAAGGCGTTCGGCCAGCCGATCGGCGCGTTCCAGATGATCCAGGCGAAGATCGCCGACATGAAATGCAAGCTGGACGCGTCGCTGTTGCTGACGCTGCGCGCGGCCTGGCTCAAGGGCCAGGGCAAGCGCTTCACCACCGAGGCCGCAGTGGCCAAGCTCACCGCTTCGGAGGCGGCCATGTGGGTCGCGCACCAGGCGGTGCAGATCCACGCGGGCATGGGCTACTCGAAGGAAATGCCGATCGAGCGCTACTTCCGCGACGCGAAGATCACCGAGATCTACGAGGGCACCAGCGAGATCCAGCGGCTGGTCATCGCCCGCCACGAGACCGGGCTGCGTTGAGCCGAGGCGATTCGACCATGATGCCCAGATCGGACAGAACCGCCTGTCCCGCCTTGCGCGGCCACGATCGCCGCGAAACACGGATCGTCGTGCCCGGCATGGCCATTGCGCCATCGCCGTCCTGGCCAGGTGCGTCCTGAGCCCGGCACGTCCTGCAATACCTGTGTGGTGAACCCCACCCGGGGCCCGGCATGTGCACGGGCCTCCATCATCGGATCCAGCTCCCATGAGTACGCAACGCAAAGCCGCCGCTTCCCGTCCCTCCGCGCGCAACGCCGATGCCCCAGGCCAGCGCCGCAAGCCCGGTCGCCAGGTCGCGGCCATGCTGTCCCCCATCTTCGACGCCGTCGGCAAGCGCGCCGGCAAGGCCCGGAAGGACGATGCGATCGCCTTCGCCGACGCGTTCTACCATCGCCTGACCCCGGACGAGCTGCCGCTGCACACCCCCGACGGCTGGGCGGCGCTGGCGACCGACTTCCTGGAGTTCGCGCGCACCCGCAAGCGCGGCACGGCCAACGTGCGCCTGTTCAACCCGAACGTGAAGCAGCATGGCTGGGAGTCTCCCCACACCGTGCTGCAGATCGTCAATGACGACATGCCGTTCCTGGTCGATTCGGTGACCATGGCGCTGGCCGAGGCGGGCATCGGCGTGCACGTGCTCGGCCATCCGGTGGTGCCGGTCACCCGCGACAAGTCGGGCAAGCTGGTCGAGGTGGGCAGCGGGAATCCCGAATCGTTGATGCACATGGAGATCGATCGCCAGACCGGCGGCGCGATCGACGACATCGAGGCGACGCTGCAGTCGGTGCTGGCCGAGGTGCGCGGGATCGTCGCCGACTGGGGTCCGATGCGCGAAAAGATGCTGCAGGTGGCCGAAGGCCTGTCGACCCGCAGGATGCCGGTCGACGAAGCCGGCCGGCACGAGGCGCAGGAATTCCTGCGCTGGGCTGCCGACGACCACTTCACGCTGTTCGGCTACCGCGAGTACGCGGTGAAGAGGAAGGGCAAGGAGGAGACGCTGTGCGCGGTCGAGGACAGCGGCCTGGGCCTGCTGCGCTCGAAGGAGGTCGGCAAGCCGCGCCTGCTCAAGTCGCTGGCCGCCCACTACATGCCGCAGTCCGGCGCGGTGGATGCGCTGATCCTGACCAAGACCAACGCCCGCTCGACGGTGCACCGCCCGGGCTACATGGACTACATCGGCGTGCTCGAGTTCGACGACAAGGGCATGCCGGTGGGCGAGGAGCGTTTCCTCGGCCTCTACACGTCCAGCGCCTACAACCGCCGCCCGTGGGACATCCCGCTGGTGCGCGAGCGCTTCGAGTACGTGATGCGCGAGTCCGGCCTGAAGCCGAACAGCCACAGTGGCAAGGCGCTCAAGCACATCCTCGAGTCGCTGCCGCGCGACGAGCTGTTCCAGTCCAGCGAAGAAGAGCTGCTGGCGCTGGCGACCGGCATCCTCGGCCTGCAGGAGCGCGTGCGCAGCAGGCTGTTCCTGCGCCGGGACCGCTACGGACGCTTCTATTCGGCCCTGGTGTACCTGCCGCGTGACCGCTACAACACCGACCTGCGCCTGCGCGTCGAGGCGCTGCTCAAGCGCGCCCTGCATGCCGACCATGTCGACACCAACATGCAGGTCGGCGAATCGCCGCTCGCGCAGCTGCACATGATCGTGCGTCCGCGCGCCGGCGAGGATTTCGAGCTCGACCAGCAGGCGCTCGAGGCCGAACTGGCCGATATCGTGCGCAACTGGCACGACGACCTGCGCGACGCGCTGGTCGCCACCAGCGGCGAACGCGAGGGACTTGCGCTCGCGGCCCGCTACGGCCGCGCGCTGCCGACGAGCTACCTGCAGGAGGTCGGAACCGGGATCGCGACCGACGACGTCATGCACCTCGCCTCGCTGCGGGGACCGGACGACCTCGCGCTGAGCCTGCACCGCCACCACACCGGCGTCGGCGGCCTGCGCCTGAAGTTCTATCGCCAGAACAACGACATCCCGCTGTCGGACGCGTTGCCGATGATGGAAAACATGGGCCTGCGCGTGATCACCGAGCATCCCTACCTGCTGCCGATCGACGACGGGCGCACCTACCTGCAGGACTTCGAGGTCGAGGCGGCGCGCGAGTTCGACATCGGCGCGGTCGGCCGCACGTTCGAGGAGGCCTTCCTCCAGGTCTGGCGAGGCAACGCGGAAAACGACGGCTTCAACCGGCTCGTGCTCGGCGCCGGCCTGGCCTGGCGCCAGGTCGCGATGCTGCGTGGCTACTGCAAGTACCTGCTGCAGGTCGGCGTGCCGTTCTCGCAGAGCTACGTGGAAGAAACCTTCACCCGCTATCCGCTGCTGGCGCGACTGCTGGTGGAGCTGTTCGAGGCCCGCTTCGATCCGCGCCGGGACAAGCCCGGCAAGCCGGGCAAGCCGGGCAAGCCAGGCGTGGCCGGGGCAGCGGATGACGCGGCGCAGTTCACGCGCCAGGTCGAAGCGCTGTGCGGCGACGATGCCGAGGCATTGAAGACGCTGCGGCCGCTGTTCGATGCGCGTGGCAAGGACCGCGGCGCGCAGTACGAGGCGGCCCGCGTTGGGCTCAAGGCGCTGCTCGACCGCGTCGCCAGCCTCGACGAGGACCGCATCCTGCGCAGCTTCATGGGCGTGATCGACGCCACCCTGCGCACTGGCTTCTACCAGGCGAGCGTCGACGGCAGCCCGAAGGAGTACATCGGCTTCAAGTTCGATTCCGCGCGCGTGCCCGACCTGCCCAGGCCGCGGCCGTACCGCGAGATCTTCGTCTACGCGCCGCGCGTGGAAGGCGTGCACCTGCGCTTCGGCGCGGTGGCGCGCGGCGGCCTGCGCTGGTCCGACCGGCGCGAGGACTTCCGTACCGAGGTGCTGGGCCTGGTGAAGGCGCAGATGGTGAAGAACACGGTGATCGTGCCGGTCGGTTCCAAGGGCGGCTTCTTCGTCAAGCAGCCGCCGGCAGACCGCGACGCGCTGCAGGCCGAAGGCATCGCCTGCTACACGATGTTCATCAACGGCCTGCTCGACATCACCGACAACCTGGTCGACGGCAAGGTCGTGCATCCGCGCGACGTGGTCCGCCATGACGAGGACGACCCGTACCTGGTGGTCGCCGCGGACAAGGGCACCGCGCGCTTCTCCGACATCGCCAACGGCATCGCGCGCGAGCACGGCTACTGGCTCGACGACGCGTTCGCCTCCGGCGGCTCGGTGGGCTATGACCACAAGGGCATGGGCATCACCGCGCGCGGCGGCTGGGAGTCGGTGAAACGCCACTTCCGTGCGCTCGGGCGCGACAGCCAGTCCCAGGATTTCACCTGCGTGGGCATCGGCGACATGTCCGGCGACGTGTTCGGCAACGGCATGCTGCTGTCGAAGCACATCCGCCTGCTCGCGGCGATGGACCACCGCCACATCTTCGTCGACCCGAATCCCGACGCCGCGAAGTCCTACAAGGAGCGCCAGCGCCTGTTCAAGCTGCCGCGCTCGAGCTGGGACGACTACGACAAGGCACTGATCAGCAAGGGCGGCGGGGTGTTCCCGCGTTCGGCGAAGTCGATCCCGGTGTCGGCGGAAATGCGCGCGGCGCTCGGGCTCGAGGACGGCGTCGCCGCGATCAGCCCGAACGAACTGATGAGCGCGGTGCTCAAGGCGCCGGTCGACCTGCTGTGGAACGGCGGCATCGGCACCTACGTCAAGGGCAGCGGCGAAACCAACGCCGATGTTGGCGACCGCTCCAACAACGCGATCCGCGTCAACGGCGGGGAGTTGCGCTGCAAGGTCGTCGGCGAGGGCGGCAACCTCGGCTTCACCCAGTGCGGCCGCATCGAGGCGGCGCAGAACGGGGTGCTGCTCAACACCGACTTCATCGACAATTCGGCCGGCGTCGACACCTCGGACCACGAGGTCAACATCAAGATCCTGCTCAACGGCCAGGTGCAGGCGGGCAAGCTGAAGGTCGAGGAGCGCAACACGCTGCTCAAGTCGATGACCGACGAGGTCGCGGGCCTGGTGCTCAACGACAACTACCGCCAGAACCAGGCGCTGAGCCTGATGGAACGGATGAGCGTGTCGCGCCTGGGTTCCAAGCAGCATTTCATCCAGACGCTGGAATCGCAGGGCCTGCTCGATCGCCAGATCGAATACCTGCCCTCGGATGCCGAGATCGCCGAGCGCAAGGCCCGCGGCCTGGGTCTGACCCGGCCCGAGCTGGCGGTGCTGCTGTCGTACTCGAAGCTGGTGGTGTTCCAGCAACTGGTCGACTCGGACGTGCCCGAGGATCCGTACCTGTCGAAGGAACTGGTGCGCTACTTCCCCGAGCCGCTGCAGAAAAAGTACGCCAAGGCGATGGAACAGCACCGCCTGAAGCGCGAGATCATCGCCACGGCGGTCACCAATTCCACCATCAACCGGATGGGTGCGACCTTCCTGCTGCGGATGCAGGAAGACAGCGGCCGCAGCCCGGGCGAGGTGGCGAAGGCCTTCACCATCACCCGCGAGACGCTCGACGCGCGCAACCTGTGGGCGCAGATCGACGCGCTCGACAGCAAGGTCCCCGAGTCGGTGCAGATCGACGCGCTGCAGGTGATCTGGTCGCTGCAGCGTTCGATGACCCGCTGGCTGCTGGCGCGTCCGGGGGCGATCCCGGACATCGCCACCGCGGTGGATCGCTACCACGACGGTTTCCGCGACATCCGCGCCGGCGATGCCATCCTTCCCGATTCGCAGCGTCCCGAGTACGAAGCGGCCCTGGCCGCCTGGCGCGCGCGCGGCGTGCCGTCCGAACTCGCGCTGCAACTCGCGGCGCTGCCGTACCTGGAGCCTTGCTGCGACATCATCGAGTTGGCGCGCGAGCGCAAGCTCAAGCCGGTGGACGTGGCCAAGGTGCATTTCCGCCTGGGCGACGCACTGCAGCTGCCGTGGCTGATCGAGCAGATCGACCAGCTGCCGGTGGATGGCCGCTGGCACGCGGTCGCGCGCGGCGTGTTGCGCGATGAACTGGCCGCGCAGCAGCGTGCGCTGGTCGGCCAGGTGCTCTCCGTGCCGGGCAGCGGTGCCGACGCCAAGGTGCGCAGCTGGATCGGCCGGGACGACCCCGCGCTGCGCTTCACGCTGTCGATGCTGGGCGAGCTGGCAGCGCAGAAGACGCTCGACTATCCGACCGTGTCGGTGGCCGTGCGCAGGCTCGCGCAGCTGACCGCGAACGGGTGACGGCGCGTCCATGCCGGGAGCCCACGGTTCCCGGCATGGATCGACAGCAGGGAAGGGCCGCATCCGCGGCCCGGGTTATGCTCGTGCAAGCCCATGGAGCCGCCGATGACCGCGAACCCGCGTATCGCCTTCCTCGCCAGCCAGACCGCCGACGCGCAGGCCGCCCTGGCCGCGCTGTCGCGTGCGCACGGGCAGCACCAGCCCGAGGACGCCGATGTGTTGTGTCCGCTGGGCGGCGACGGTTTCATGCTGCAGACGCTGCACCGCCATGGCGCACTCGGCAAGCCGGTGTACGGGATGAAGCTGGGCAGCGTCGGTTTCCTGATGAATCACTATCGCGCCGAGGACGCGGACGGGAGCCTGTTCGAGCGCCTCGCCGCGACCGAGCCCGCGGTGCTCAAGCCGCTGGAGATGCTGGCGCAGACCGAGTCGGGTGCGAGCGTCGGCTCGCTGGCCTACAACGAGGTGTCGCTGCTGCGGCAGACGCGGCAGGCCGCGCACCTGCGCATCGACCTCAACGGCCAGCCGCGGCTGGAGGAACTGGTGTGCGACGGCGTGCTGGTCGCAACGCCGGCGGGCAGCACCGCCTACAACTTTTCCGCGCATGGACCCATCCTGCCGCTGGGTGCGAATGTGGTCGCACTGACGCCGATTGCCGCGTTCCGCCCGCGGCGCTGGCGGGGGGCTGTGCTCAAGGCGGAAACGGAAATCCGCTTCCACGTCGTCGATCCCTACAAGCGGCCGGTCAGCGCGACGGCGGATTCGCACGAAGTGCGCGACGTGGTCGAGGTCATGATCCGCGAGTCGCGCGATCGCACCGTCACCCTGCTGTTCGACCCCGAGCACAACCTCGAGGAGCGGATGCTGGCGGAGCAGTTCACCAGCGGGTGATCGTGCGCGGCGCGTGATTCGACCGGGCGAGGCTCGGGACGCTCGGGCGCGTCGCGGCGGAGTGGCATGGACCCGGGAGTATCAGGTTCTCGCTCGGTTTGTGGGCGCACCCCTGATCGCAGGCATCGTCGCGGCTGGCGGACCCGGCGTGGCCCGCAGCGCTTCGGGGCGAATGTCCCCCGTCAGCCGCCTGCGGCGGCCGCCTCCTCCTTGATTTCGCCCCGAAGCGCTGCGGGCCGCGCCGGGTTGTTGATCGCCGGCGCGGCAATGGCAGCGGGAACGGCCTACGCCAGCAGGTCCGCCTTTGCCGCGCAGATGAAGTCGTTCTCGCTCAGGCCTCCGACGTCGTGGGTGGAATAGCGCACGACGCAGCGGTCGTAGTGCACGCCCAGGTCGGGATGGTGGTCTTCGCGGTTGGCCACGTGGGCGAGGGCGTTCACGAACGACATCGTGTGGTAGTAGTCCTTGAACGCGAATGTCCTGCCCAGGGCGTGGCCGTCTTCCAGCACTTCCCAGCCAGGGACCTGGGGCAGCAGTTCCTGGATGCGGGCCAGGGAGAGTCGATGTTCGCTGCCCTTGCGCGGGGTGCAATGGGCCTGGGCGAGGGCGGGCAGGTCGGGCATGTCGGCTCCTGTCGACGGCGCGCGCCGCGGTGGCGCGCTGAACGGGAAATGTTCGTCGCCGGGGTTTTACGGAACCGGAACGAACGCGAATCGGCGGGGTCGCTAGAATACGCCCCACGGCCGGCAACCTCCGCATCCGCACGGGCAACCGCGCGCGCCGGTGGTACTGGCAGGTACCTCGCAGCAGGCAGCAGGCAATGATCGACATCTCACAATCCGCGCAGTCCCATTTCCGCAAGCTCATCGAGCGCGAAGCCGTGCCCGGCATGGGCGTGCGGCTGGCGGCGAAGGATCCGGGCACCTCGCGTGCCGACGTGCGGCTCGAGTTCGCCGAGCCGGGCGACCTGCACGGCGACGAGTGGGCGATCGACTGCGAAGGCTTCACCCTTTGGCTGGACGCCGACAGCGCGCCGTTCCTCGACGGCGCGCAGATCGATTACACGACCCAGGCCACGGGCGGCCAGCTGCAGATCCGGGCGCCGAAGATCAAGGGCGAGGCCCCGGCTGAATCGGCATCGCTGGTCGAACGCGTGCGCTGGCTGATCGGGCACGAGATCAATCCGCAGCTGGCCCAGCACGGCGGAAACGTCGCGCTGCAGGAAATCACCGCCGAAGGGGTGGTGGTGCTGCGGTTCGGCGGGGGCTGCCACGGCTGCGGCATGGCCGACGTCACCCTCAAGCAGGGCATCGAGAAGACCCTGCTGGAGAAGGTGCCCGGCGTGACCGCGGTGCGCGACGCGACCGATCACGACAGCGGCGCGGCGCCCTACATCGCCCGCGGCTCGGCGTGACCCGGTAGCGCGCCAGCGGCCACTGGATGACCTTTTCCTCTGCCGAACTGATCGACGCGCTGCGACGACGCAGGCGGCGATCGTTGCGGCCCGAGCGTCCCGCGGGCGAGTTCCCGCCGGGATGGGCGGCCTGGTTCGACGCGATGGAAAAACGGATCGGGGCGGTCACCGGCGCGGCTGCCGAGGCGATCCTGGCGATCTTCCTGGCCCGCGAGCCGAAGCTGCCGCCGCGCGCGATGGCGGAGCTCAACCGCTGGCAGGCATTCAATACCCTGTGGCGGCAGCAGTGGCAGCCGGCCAGCGAGCACGAAGAACCCGGGATCCGGATCGCTGCCGGCGTGGTGACGCTGCTGCTGCACGTGCTGTTCGCGATATTCCTGATCTACGTGGCCTATGTGCGCTTCATGGGCGTTGCCGAGCCGGCGAGCGCGGGCGAGGACGTGATCCAGGTCGAATACATCGGCGAGGGCACGCCGGAAGAAACGGGCGGCGGTCCGCCGCCGGGCGCGATGACCGTGCAGGAAACGGCGGAGTCGGCCGCCAGCGCGGCGGCCACCGCGCAGCCGCCGCAAGCCGCGGCGCAGAGCGTATCGCCTCCGGCGTCGGCCGTGGCCGCGGTCGATCCGCCGGCGCCCGCGCCCCCTGCGCAGGCACCGCCGGTCGAGCAGCCGCTGCAGGTCACCGAAACCCCGGAGCCGGACCAGGTGTTCACCGTGCCGCCGGTGGACCTCGCCGTCCCGCAGCCGGTCAGGCCGGTGCCGGAGCTGGGCATAACGGCGCCAGAGGTCGAAATGGTCGAGGTTCCGGCGCCGGCGGTGGCTCCGGCGCTGCAGGCGATCGAGCCCGCCTCGCCACGGGTCGCTTCGCCGCGCCTGCAGCAGCCGGCGACGATCACGGTGCGCGAGATTCCCGCACCGATCGCCCCGGTCAGCGTGCCCAGGGTGCCGGTGCGTCCGAGCGCCGCGCCCGACCTGCGCGCGCAGGCGCCGCAGGTCGCGATTCGCGCCATTCCCACGCCCAGCCGGGCGCCATCCGGCGAAGCGACGCAGGCGCAGCGCAGTGAGAGCGCCGGCGCGGCGAACGCGAGTTCGCCTGATTCGGCGACATCGACGGCCAGCGCTTCGCGTAGCGCGTCCGCGAGCGGCAGCCAGACCGCAAGCGCCGGGACCCGGCCCGTTGGTACCACCACCGGAGGCGGCGCGACCTCTTCGCCCAAGCCCGGAGCGTTGCCTTCACCGACGCGTGGCGACGACTGGGGCGCTTCGACGCGCAATCGTCCCGGTGGCCAGGCCGGCACGCCGGGACTGTTCAACGCCGATGGCACGCCGAAGCTCGCTTCGGGTGATGGCAACGTCGGGGGCGGCCTGCCGCCGGGCACGATCACCGAGGATTTCGAGAAGATCGACCGCAACGGCACCTGGCTCAAGCGTCCGCCGCTCG
This sequence comes from Luteimonas notoginsengisoli, assembly GCF_042648885.1. Classification (NCBI taxonomy): domain Bacteria; kingdom Pseudomonadati; phylum Pseudomonadota; class Gammaproteobacteria; order Lysobacterales; family Lysobacteraceae; genus Luteimonas; species Luteimonas notoginsengisoli. Next base: position 1,151,662 of record NZ_JBHRYF010000001.1, read on the forward strand.
ACTACACGCCGACCGCCTTCGACAAATTCTGGGTTCCCAGCGAGACCCTGCTGCAGGAATGGGTGCGTCGCAGCATCAAGGAAGTGCGGATTCCGATTCCCGGCACGTCCAAGAGCATCAAGTGCTCGGTGGTGCTGCTGGCGCTCGGCGGCGCGTGCGGCATCACCGACCCGAACATGCAGGACGTCGAGGCCGAGGCGCGCAAGCCGCCGGACGTGCCGTTCAAACCAGAGCTGCAGGAAAACCAGGACGCGCTGGGCAAGCCGCCGGGGTCGCGATAATCGCGTTTTCGTGGGAGTGGCGGGAGCCGCGAGTGCGTTTCCCGACGCGTCGATCTTGGAGCACAATGGTTCGCGGCTTCCGCCGCTCCTGCGGGTTCGTCGTCGCCGAGAACGCGGGATCCTTCCAATGCGGAAGCTGCAAGTTCCGCTCACAAAAAAGGCCCGCCGAAGCGGGCCTTCCCGTCGGAATCGCCGCGCCGGGCCGGCGCGCGCGATGCCTAGTCGTTGACGCCGTGCAGGTCGCGCAGCTGGGTCGGACGCGAGCCGAAGTATGCGGCCAGGTCGGCGATCTGCTGGTCGGTCAGCTCCTTGGCCTGCTGCGACATCAGCGCATGTTCGCGGTTGCCGTCGCGATACTGCTGCAGCGAGTGGGCGATGTAGTCGTAGTACTGGCCGCCGAGCTTGGGATAGCTGGCATCGATCGGGGCGTTGCCTTCCTCGCCATGGCAGTCCACGCAGGACTGGCCGGTGGCCTTGCCCTTGGTGTGGGCGAGCTTCTCGCCGGCGTCGACGTGGCCGTTGGGCAGGCCGGCGGACGAGCTGGTGTGGCCTTCGCTGCGGTCCGACGAGGAGTGTTCGGCCGGCGTGTCGCCGCCGGAGCAGCCTGCAAGCGCCAGCGCGGAGGCGAGGGCGATGGCGAGAACGGGAGCGGAACGGGTCATGGCGCGGCTCACTGCTTCAACTCCGAAAGATAGGCCGCGATATCGGCGATGTCCTGCCCGGAAAAGCTCTGCGCCTGCGCTTGCATCGTCGGGTGCTTGCGCGCGCCCTTCTGGTATTCGGTCAGGGCGTTGGTCAGGTAGACCGCCGATTGCCCGCCGATGCGTGGCACGTGGTAGTTCGGGTAGGCGTTCTTGTAACCGGTGACGCCGTGGCAGCCTTGGCAGGTGAACGTCAGCAGCTTGCCGCGAGCGGCGGAGCCGACCGGCGTGGCTGGCGTGCTGGCGGCCGCCGCGGCGGGCGCGGGTGCTGGCGCGGCAGGCGCGGGAGCGGCGGCTGCCGGGGCGGGCTCGCTGGTGGCGGGCGCGGTTTGCGTCTGGGCGAACGCCGCGAAGGACAGCGCGGCAAGGGCAAGGCTGGCGGCGATCGGCACCGGTCGCGTCATGTCGGGTATCCGCAATCGTGAATGGCTGGAATGGAACTGGCTGGTCGCGTGAACACCTGGGCGTCGCGCAACCGCAACAGTATAGCGACAGCTTGAGACCAACCCAAAACCTCGCGGCATGCCGACGTGCCGGCGCGCGTCCGCCGCCAGTCACCATGACCTCTGGCGCATGTTGCGCCGAGGCGGGTGATATACCTTGCTACAACACCGTAGGGGCTAGCGAAAAAGATGGACAAGAACACCGTGTTTTCAGGCGTCACGAAGGCGTTGCTGGCCGGCGTGCTCGTGGCCGGGGTGGCCGCGCTGGGGGGTTGCAAGGACGATGGGGAAGGCACCGCCCAGGCCAAGGCGCCCGGCGCCGAAAAGGCCGCTGACGCCATCCCCGTGGAGGTGTCCAAGGCCTCGCATCGCGCGGTCGCGGCGAGCTACACCGGCACCGGGGCGCTGGAAGCGCGCGCCGAATCGCAGGTGGTGGCCAAGACATCCGGCATTGCCATGGCGGTGTTCGCCGAGGAAGGCCAGCACGTGAAGGCCGGACAGGTGCTGGTGCGCCTGGACGCGGATCGCGCGCGCCTGCAGGCCGCACAGAGTGAGGCGCAGGTGCGCAAGCTGGAAGCGAACTACAAGCGCGCCGGGCAGCTGGCCTCGCAGCAGATGGTGAGCGCCAACGACCTGGACCAGCTCAAGTACGACCTGGCCAACGCGCGCGCGGTCAACAACATGGCCAACCTCGAGCTGTCTTACACCAGCGTGGTCGCGCCCATTTCCGGCACGATCGCCTCGCGGTCGATCAAGCCCGGCAACTTCGTGCAGATCAACACCCCGATCTTCCGCATCGTCGACGACTCCCGCCTCGAGCTGACGTTGAACGTCCCGGAGCGCGAGATCGCCACGCTCAAGGCCGGGCAGCCGGTGCAGCTGCAGGTCGATGCGCTGCCGGGGCAGTCGTTCGACGGCACGGTGGACCGCGTGGCGCCGGTGGTGGACTCGGGCAGCGGCACGTTTCGCGTGATCTGCGCGTTCTCCGGCGGCGGCGCGCTGCAGCCGGGCATGTTCGGCCGCATCAAGATCGATTACGACCAGCGCGCCAATGCGCTGGTGATCCCGCGCATCGCACTGCTCGACGACCAGGGCACGCCGGCGGTCTACGTGGTGCGCGGTGGCAAGGCGGCGCGGGTACCGATCAAGACCGGCTACACCGACGGCGAATGGACCGAGGTGCGCAGCGGCCTGAAGCCGGGCGATGCGGTGGTAACCGCGGGCAAGGTCGCGCTGCGCGACGGCAGCGCGGTGCAGGTGATCGGTGAGCCCGCGAAGAAGCCGGGGAGCAAGCCGGTTGCCAAGGCCGCAGCCGGCACGGAAGCCAGGCAATGAGTGGCGGCGCACACGATCCGGAAGCGACCGGTGCGCCTCGCCCGGACGATGACTCGGGCAACGGGCTGGTCGGGGTATCCACGCGCCGCCGCGTCACCGTGGCGATGTTCTGGATCACCATGCTGCTGTTCGGCTCGATCGCGCTGGCCTCGCTGAAGGTCAACCTGCTGCCGGACCTGAGCTATCCGACGCTGACCGTGCGCACCGAGTACACGGGCGCTGCGCCTTCGGAAATCGAAACGCTGATCACCGAGCCGGTCGAGGAAGCGGTCGGCGTGGTCAAGAACCTGCGCACGATGAAGTCGGTGTCGCGCACCGGCCAGAGCGACGTGGTGCTGGAGTTCGCCTGGGGCACCGACATGGCCCAGGCCGGACTCGAAGTGCGCGACAAGATGGAAGTGCTGCAGCTGCCGCTGGAAGCCGAAGCGCCCGTGCTGCTGCGCTTCAATCCGTCGACCGAGCCGATCCTGCGGCTGGCGTTGTCGAGCAAGGCCCGCGCCGCGACCGATGACGACGCGATCCGTGAGCTCATCCAGCTGCGCCGCTACGCCGACGACGACCTGAAGAAGAAGCTCGAGCCGGTCGAGGGCGTGGCCGCGGTGAAGGTCGGCGGCGGCCTCGAGGACGAGATCCAGGTCGACATCGACCAGCAGAAGCTGGCCCAGCTGCGCCTGCCGATCGAAACCGTGATCCAGCGGCTGCAGCAGGAAAACATCAACATCTCCGGCGGCCGGCTCGAACAGGGATCGCAGCGGTTCCTGGTGCGCACGGTCAACCAGTTCGCCAGCGTCGACGAGATCGCGAACATGCTGGTGACCACGCAGGGCGCCGGCAGCAACGCCGCCGAAAGCGCGGCGCAGCAGATGGCGCGCGTCGCCGCCGCGACCGGCGATCCCAATGCGATGGCCGCCGCCGCCTCGGTCGAGAGCGCATCGTCCGCCGGTTCAAGCACCGTGGCCGGCGGCGTCCCGGTCCGGCTCAAGGATGTCGCCACCGTGCGCCAGGGCTACAAGGAGCGCGAGGCCATCATCCGCATGGGCGGCAACGAAGCCGTCGAGCTGGCGATCTACAAGGAGGGCGATGCCAACACCGTCGCCACCGCCGATGCCATCGCCAAGCGCCTGGAGCAGATCAAGGCGCAGATTCCGCCCGGCGTGGAACTGACCACCATCGACGACCAGTCGACCTTCATCCGCCACGCCATCGCCGACGTGAAGCTGGACGCCGTCATTGGCGGCCTGCTGGCGATCCTGGTGATCTTCCTGTTCCTGCGCGACGGCTGGAGCACCTTCGTCGTCGCGCTGTCGCTGCCGGTGTCGATCGTCACCACGTTCTTCTTCATGGACCAGCTGGGCCTGAGCCTCAACGTGATGTCGCTCGGCGGCCTCGCGCTGGCCACCGGCCTGGTGGTGGACGACTCGATCGTGGTGCTCGAATCGATCGCCAAGGCGCGCGAACGCGGCCTGGGTGTACTGCAGGCCGCCGTCGCCGGAACCCGCGAAGTCAGCATGGCGGTGGTCGCCTCCACCCTGACCACGATCGCGGTGTTCCTGCCGCTGGTCTTCGTCGAAGGCATCGCCGGGCAACTGTTCCGCGACCAGGCGCTGACGGTGGCGATCGCGATCGCGATCTCGCTGGCGGTGGCGATGACCCTGATCCCGATGCTCAGCGCGCTCAAGGGCCGGCCGCCGATGGCGTTCCCGGAAGAGCCGCCGCATCCGCAGTGGCAACCCGACCGGAAGTGGCAGAAGCCCGTGGCCGCGACCGGGCGCGGGATCGGTGCCGGGACTCGCGGCGTGTTCTTCGGCATCGCCTGGCTGTTCGTCCGGCTGTGGCGCGGCGTGGTCGCGGTCGTCGGCCCGGTCATGCGCAAGGCCAGCGACCTGGCCATGGCGCCCTACGGTCGCGCCGAACGCGGCTACCTGAAGCTGCTTCCGGGTGCGCTGCAGCGTCCGTGGCTGGTGCTCGGCTTCGCCGCGATCGCGTTCGCGCTCACGCTGGCGGCAGTCCCGCTGCTGGGAGCGGACCTGATCCCGCAGTTCGCGCAGGACCGTTTCGAGATGACGGTGAAACTGCCCCCCGGCACGCCGCTGCGCCAGACCGACCAGCTGATCCGCGAGCTGCAGGGCGAACACGACAAGGATCCCGGCATCCGCACGCTGTACGGCGTGAGCGGCAGCGGCACGCGCCTGGACGCCAACCCCACCGAGAGCGGAGAGAACATCGGCAAGCTCACCGTGGTCATGGCCGATGGCGGCAGCAAGGAGGTCGAAGCGGCCGAGACCGAGAAGCTGCGGATGACGATGCAGCGGCACCCCGGGGCGCAGGTCGATTTCAGCCGTCCCGAGCTCTTCAGCTTCTCGACCCCGCTGGAGATCGAACTGCGCGGGCAGGATCTGGCGTCGATCGAAGACGCAGGCCGCCGGCTCGCCGCGCTGCTGCGCGACAACCCGCACTACGCCGACGTGAAGTCGACGGTGGAGCAGGGCTTCCCCGAGATCCAGATCCGCTTCGACCAGGAGCGGGCGGGGGCGATGGGCCTGACCACCCGCCAGATCGCCGACATCGTGGTCAAGAAGGTGCGCGGCGACGTGGCCACGCGCTACAGCTTCCGTGACCGCAAGATCGATGTGCTGGTGCGTGCGCAGGTCTCCGATCGCGCATCGGTCGCCGACATCCGCCGCCTGATCGTGAACCCGGGCAGCGCGCGGCCGGTGACGCTCGATGCGGTGGCCGACGTGGTCGAGACCACCGGCCCCAGCGAGATCCACCGCGCCGACCAGGTGCGCGTGGCGATCGTCTCGGCGAACCTGCGCGACATCGACCTGGGCGGCGCCGTGCGCGAGGTCGAACAACTCGTGCGCGACAACCCGGTCGGCGCGGGCGTCGGGATGCACATCGGCGGCCAGGGCGAGGAGCTGTCGCAGTCGATCCGGTCGCTGCTGATGGCGTTTGGCCTGGCGGTGTTCCTGGTCTACCTGGTGATGGCTTCGCAGTTCGAATCGCTGCTGCATCCGTTCGTCATCCTGTTCACCATCCCGCTGGCGCTGGTCGGCGCGGTGCTGGCGCTGCTGTTGACGCGGTCGGCGGTGTCGGTGGTGGTGTTCATCGGCCTGATCCTGCTGGTCGGACTGGTGGTGAAGAACGCGATCATCCTGATCGACAAGGTCAACCAGCTGCGCGAGGCTGGCGTTGCCAAGCGCGAAGCGCTGGTCGAAGGCGCGCGCTCGCGCCTGCGGCCGATCGTCATGACCACGATGTGCACGCTGTTCGGCTTCCTGCCGCTGGCGCTCGCCGTGGGCGAGGGCGCGGAAGTGCGCTCGCCGATGGCGATCACCGTGATCGGCGGCCTGCTGGTATCGACGCTGCTGACGCTGGTGGTGATCCCGGTGGTGTACGACCTGCTCGATCGCCGCGCGGACGACTACTACCTGGCCCGCGCCAGGCGCACGGGCGCCGAGGACCTGGCCGCGCACGACGCGATTCGAGCCGACGGAGATGCTGCATGACAGCTGCACGACATCCGGTGGCCTGCGCAGCGGCGGAGCGTGAGGCGGCGCAGGCCTTGATCGGCGGCGCGCGATCGATCCGGACGTTTGCAGGACAGGGGTCACGACCATGAGCGTCGCCGAATTCAGCATCCGCCGGCCGGTGACGACGATCATGTTCTTCGTGTCGCTGTTCGTGATCGGCATCATCGCGGCGGTGCGGCTGCCGCTCGAGGCCTTTCCCGAGGTATCGCCGCCCTTCATCTTCGTCTCCCTGCCGTACACCGGTTCGACGCCCGAGGAAATCGAGCGCACGGTGCTGCGGCCGGCGGAAGAGGCGCTGTCGACGATGGCCGGCATCAAGCGCATGGATTCCAGCGCGCGCGCCGACGGGGCCCAGCTGTTCATCCAGTTCAGCGACTGGAGCAAGGACGTCGCGATCGCCGCCTCCGAGGCGCGCGAGCGCATCGACGCCATCCGCGACGAACTGCCCGACGACCTGCAGCGCTATTTCGTGCTCAAGTTCTCCACCACCGACCAGCCGGTGCTGCGGGTGCGCCTGGCCGCCGGCAACGGCATCGACCTGTCGAACGATTACGACCTGATCGACCGCGAGTTCAAGCGGCGGCTGGAGCGCATCGCCGGCGTGGCGCGCGTGGAAGTGTCCGGCGCGATGCCCAACGAGGTCGAGATCGCGATCGCGCCCGACCGGCTGACGGCCCACGACATCGGCCTCAACGAGCTGGCGCAGCGGCTGCAGCAGCTGAACTTCTCCGTGTCCGCCGGCGAGATCGAGGACGGTGGCCAGCGCCTGCGCGTGCAGCCGGTGGGCGAGATCGTCGACCTGCAGCAGTTGCGCGACCTGGTGATCAACGAGCGCGGACTGCGCCTGGGTGATGTCGCCACCGTGCAGCTCAAGTCCGCGCGCCTGGACATGGGGCGCCGGCTCGAAGGTCAGCCCGCGGTGGGGCTGGACATCTTCAAGGAACGCAGCGCCAACCTGGTGGAGGTGTCGCGCACCGTGCTGGCCGAGATCGAGGCAATCCGCAGCGAATCCGCGCTGCGCGACGTGCGCGTGACCGTGATCCAGAACCTGGGCAAGGACGTGACCACCTCGCTGCTGGAACTGGCCGAGGCCGGTGCGATCGGCCTGGTGCTGTCGGTGATCGTGCTGTTCTTCTTCCTGCGCCACTGGCCGTCGACGCTGATGGTGACGCTGGCGATCCCGATCTGCTTCGTGATGACGCTGGGCTTCATGCATTTCGCCGGTGTCACGCTCAACATCCTGACGATGATGGGCCTGCTGCTCGCGGTCGGCATGCTGGTGGACAACGCCGTGGTGGTGGTGGAAAGCATCTACCAGGAACGCGAGAAGATCCCCGGCAAGCCCAAGCTGGCGTCGATCATCGGCACCCGCCACGTCGCGATCGCGCTCACCGCGGGCACCCTGTGCCACTGCATCGTGTTCGTGCCCAACCTGTTCGGCGAGCGCAACTTCCTGAGCATCTACCTGTCGCAGATCGCGATCACCATCTCGGTCTCGCTGCTGGCGTCCTGGCTGGTTGCGGTGAGTCTGATCCCGATGCTGTCCGCGCGGCTGAAGACGCCGCCGGCGGTGCAGAAGACCGGCGGCCTGATCCCGCGCATGCAGGAGCGCTATGCGCGCTTCCTGCGCTGGACGCTGGAGCATCGCGGCAAGAGCGTGATCGGCATCGCCCTGATCGTGGCGGTCAGCATCGTCCCGGTCATGAACACCAAGAGCAACATGTTCGGCGGCGACGGCGGCGACGAGATCAACATCTACTACCAGTGGAAGGGCTCGTACACGGTGGCGCAGATGTCGGACGAGGTGCGGCGGGTCGAGGAGTTCCTCGACAGCAACCGCGAGAAGTTCCATGTCACGCAGATCTACTCGTGGTTCAGCGAGCAGGGCGACGCCGGCACGCAGGTGACATTCGATTCCGCCGAACCCGAGCAGATCAAGTCGCTGACCGATGCGATCAGCAAGGCGCTGCCGAAGTCGGCGCGCGCCGAGATCGGCGTGCGCAACGGCGGCGGTGGCGGGCCGGGCGGCGGTGGTCCGGGGCAGGACGTGCAGGTGCAGCTGGTGGGCGATTCGTCGCAGACGCTGGCCGAGTTGGGGCGCAACATCGTGCCGATCCTGGCGCGGCGCAAGGAGCTGCGCGACGTGCATGTCGACGCCGGCGACCAGAACAGCGAACTCAGCGTCCGGGTCGATCGCGAACGGGCCGCCGCGTTCGGCTTCAGCGCGCAGGAGGTCTCCCGGTTCGTCGGGCTGGCGCTGCGCGGCGCCTCGCTGCGCGAGTTCCGTCGCGGCGAGACGGAGGTCCCGGTATGGGTGCGCTTTGCCGGCGCCGAGCACTACGGCATGTCCGACATCGCGACCTTCATGGTGCGCGCGCCCGATGGCCGCACCGTGCCGCTGCTGGCGATGGTGGACGTGTCGATCGACCCATCGGCCACCCAGGTCCAGCGCACCAACCGCCAGACCACGCTGACCATCAAGGCCAGCCTCGCGCAGAAGGTCACCATGCCCGAGGCCCGCACCGCGATGGAGGAAACGCTCAAGGCGTTCGCCTTCCCGGCCGGCTATTCGTACTCGTTCGACGGCGGCGCCTTCCAGGACGAGGACGAAGCGATGGCGCAGATGCTGTTCAACCTGCTGATCGCGCTGGTGATGATCTACATCGTGATGGCCGCGGTATTCGAGTCGCTGCTGTTCCCGGCGGCGATCATGAGCGGCGTGGTGTTCTCGGTGTTCGGCGTGTACTGGCTGTTCTGGCTGACCGGCACCGAGTTCAACATCATGGCCTTCATCGGCATCCTGGTGCTGATGGGCGTGGTGGTGAACAACGGCATCGTCATGATCGAGCACATCAACAACCTGCGCCGGCGCGGCATGAGCCGGACCGATGCGCTGGTGGAGGGAAGCCGCGAGCGGTTGCGGCCGATCCTGATGACGATGGGCACGGCGATCCTGGCGATGGTCCCGATCGCAATGAACACCGGTTCGACCGACGACATGCCCGCCTACTATCCGATGGCGCGCGCGATCGCCGGTGGACTCGCCTTCTCGACGCTGGTCAGCCTGCTGTTCCTGCCGACGATCTACGCGATCCTCGACGACCTGCGGCACGGCACCTCGCGCCTGTTGCGGCGCGCGCGCGGGGTGCCGCAAGTGCCGGTGGGCGCGGCCCTGGAAGGCTAGCCCGCCTTGAGGTGGCGCCCGCGGTCGACGCGGGCCGGGGCCAGGTCAATCGGGCGCGTGCGCCCGCGGTGCGGCGCCGGCTGCGGGTGCGCGTTCCCAGGGCGCCACCGGCCCCGGATGCGGGCGGAACAGCGGATGGCACTGCGGGCGGGCGTCAGCCTGGAGCTGTTCCGACAGCAGCAGGTCGCGGACTGCGAGCTTGCGGAGCAGGTGCTGGCGTTCGCAGGCAAGCTGGCCGAAGGTCACCGGGATCGGCTCGATCGCGCGCAGCGGCCCGATCTTGCTGCGGTCGAAGGCATAGCCGCGCGCGGTTGCCTCGGCGTGCACCGCGGCGAGGTAGGCGTTGATGGCCAGCTTCGGCGAAGCGTGGTCGCGGAATCGTTCGAGCTGCGGGTGTCGCGTGTAGCCGCGGGTCCTGCCGCGCAGGACCGCTTGCGCCAGCAGGGCTTCGCGCCACACGGCCAGCAATCCCTGGCGGTCGAGGTAGTGCGGGTGCAGCGACCAGATGCGCACGGGTGTCGTTCGCCTCGCGTTGGCGGGTTGGGGTCAGGCGATCAGCTTGCCGACGATCCGTGCGCCCGCCAACCACACGCCGATGCCGGTGCCCAGGTTGGTCAGGATGAAGTTGAGCACCACGCGTGCGACGCGGTTGCGATACCAGCCGCGCAGGGTCTGCGCATCGTCGCGCAGGGCCAGGAAATCGCCATAGGCCGGCTTGCGCACGCGCAGTTCCACCAGCGCGCTGAAGGTGCCCGAGGGAATGCCGGGCCGGAACGGCTTCAACGGCGCCGCGATCGCGCCGGCGAGGATGCTGAGCGGATGCCCGCCGGCCAGCAGGCAGCCCAGCGCGGCCAGTCCGGCGGTGAACAGCACCCACTGCTGCAGCAGGTCCGCGCCAAGCGCGAAACCGCCGCGCCAGAACCCCCAGCCGATGCCGCCGAGCACCAGCGTGGTGACCACCATGGTGAACCAGGGCAGCTTTTTCTTCTTGCGGACGAAGTCCAGCTCCTCGCAGATCGCGTGCGGATCCCGAGTCTCCTCGCGCAGGTAGCGGGCCAGCCCCTGCAGGTGCCCGGCGCCGACCACCGCCAGCACGTCGCGCGCCTCGCCGCTGGTTTCGCGCAGCCGCGATGCCATGTACTGGTCGCGCTCGTCGATCAGGGTTTCATACAGGGCGGGGCTATGCTTGGCGAACTCGCCGAAGCTGGCTTCGAGCATGTCGCCCTGCTTGAGATTCTCGATCTCTTCCTCGCCGACCTCGTCGTCGACCAGCAGGCCGGTGAGCAGGCCGGTGACGAGGCGGATGCGGCCGAAGAATCCGAGCCGCGCCGAGATGCGCCTGAAGGTGACGCCCACTTCGCGGTCGATCAGGTGCACGGGCAGGTCGCGGAGGCGCGCTTCGTCGGCCGCGGCCTTGAGCTCCGCGCCGGGCTCGATCCCGAGTTGCTCGGCAAGCCGTCTTTGGTAGGCGGCCAGCCCGAGATTCGCCGCGAACAGCGCCGCCTTGCCCTCGCGGATGACCTTGACCAGGTCGAGCTTGGCCAGCGCGTCCGGGTCGCTCAGCGCCAGCATTCGCTGGGTGTCGAGCTCGACCGAGACCGCGTCGTACGCGCCGGTGTCGATGGCCGCGCGCACCGCATCCAGGCTGTCGCGGGACACGTGCGCCGTGCCCAGCAGGGTGTAGCGCACGCCATCGCGTTCGACGATGGCATGCGGCTGGCCGGCAAGGGCAGCGAGCGGGGAGGGCGGAACGGTGTCGGTCGTCATCAGGGGCGTGTCGTGCGGGCGGGGCGCCACGGCAACGCCACGACGGGCCGGCAGCATAGACGCTCGCCTGCGTCGCCCGCAAAGAACGTGGACCGCTGCAGGGGCGGCGCGGCCCTGAGTGTTTGCCGTGCCTCTTGCCTGCGGGGCACGGGGCACGGGCAAGGGCGCGAGAGGTGTTCAGGCGATGCCGTACGGCAGGGCAGGCGTGGACACCACGCGCTGACCGACCGCCTCGCCGCGCAGGAATCGCATCGTCGCGACGATCACGTCCTCGTTCTGGGCGATCCGGTTGTGTCCAAGGCCGCGGGTGCTGAGCAGCCGCGCATCGGGCCAGTAGCGTGCATAGCGCTCGCCTTCGGCCCAGGGCACTTCGCGATCGTCCAGATCGTGCACGATCAGCGCCGGGCTGCCGATCCGCGGCGCGTTGCGATGCGCCTGGAATTCGTCGAACGACGTGCCGACCATGGATTCGAACATCGCGACCATGCGGCGCCCCAGTCGCATCGGCAGCCCGACCACCCGCGCGAAGCGCAGCGCGGCATCGACCGGGTCGGCGGCCGGCGCGATCAGCACCGCGCGCTCCACGGCAAGCCCGCGTGCCATCGCGATGGCGGCGGCCGCGCCCCCCAGCGAGTGCCCGACCAGCGCCGCGGCGGGCCCGAAACGCCGGCCGACTTCAGCCAGGGTGCGGGCGAATTCGGGCAGCGTGGCGCGCCGTCCGCCGCTGCGCCCGTGGGCCGGCTGGTCGAACGCGACCACGGCGTAGCCGCATTCATGCAGGCGTTCGACCCAAGGCAGGAAACGCGTGCCGTGGCTGGACCAGCCGTGCGCGAACAGCACGTAGGGCTGCGAGCGAGGGTCGCCCCAGACGTAGGTATGGATTCGCTGGCCGTCGAGTTCGAGGTCAGCCTCCGCGGCCTGGCCGGTGGGCGCGGCGAGGGCGCGCGCACGTGAACTCGGGAACGGCGTGCAGAACAGGTCGCCCGCGCGGCGCAGCGTGGCCTGCGGACGCAGCAGGCTGCCCAAGAGGAAGCTGGTACGCAGCAAGCGGAAACGAACGTTCGTGCCAATTTTCGACAAGGCTGCAGGCATGGCGCACCTCGGGTGGGGATCAGGTCTGGGGGGAGTGGGCGGTGATCCAGCGTTCCAGCGCGGCGTCACCGTGGCGCCGCGCGCGTTCGTAGCCGAACAGTCCGGCCTCGTGCAGCATCGCCAGCGGAATGGCGTAGAGCTCGAAGGCGTACTGGTCCGTGTCGCCGTCGCGCAGGTGGCCGCATTCGATCGCCAGCCGGGCGGCGCGCTCCAGGGCGCTGCGCCAGCGCTGCTCGTTGTGCAGCACCTTGTCGCGCAGGACGCCGGGCCGGTCGTCGTACTCGGTCACCGAACCGACCAGCACGCAGCCGCCGGCCGCATGGCGGCCCCACTGGAACCAGTTGTGCATCAGCGCGCGCAGGCGCGGAAGACCACGCGGTTGCGACAGGGCCGCGATCAGCACCGCGTCCCCGAAGCGGTGGGCCGCCGCGTCGAGCACGGCGAGTTGCAGGTCCTCGCGCGAACCGAAGTGGGCGAAGACGCCGCTCTTGGACATCCCCACCGCTTGGGCCAGCGGGCCGATCGACAACCCTTCCAGCCCCGTCTGCCGGGCGATTTCGTAGGCCCGGTCAAGGATGGCATCCCGGGTGGCGGCGCCCTTGGAGGTGGCAGTCAGGCTGGACATGCGGCGCACGATAGCACGACCGTTCGTTTTTATTTCGACCGTTTGTCGGGAGACCCCGGCCTGCGGCACAGCGCGGCGAAACGTCTCTATTGCGCCGCCGCGTTGCAGCGTTCGGGTGCGGCTCGCCCCTGACGGATCCGCGTCCGGGCCACGCGGAGTGCGCCAGCGAATCCGCTAGTCGCGGTAGCGCCGCAGCAGGTCGTCGTAGGCGTCGATGCGGCGATCGCGCAGGAACGGCCAGATCCTGCGCACGTGCTCGCTGCGGCCGAGGTCGACATCGCAGACCAGCACCGTGGGTTCGCCACCGGCTTCGGCGATGAACTCGCCCTGCGGCCCGAGCACATGGCTGTTGCCCCAGAAATCGATGCCCGATGCGCCCAGCGGCGACGGTTCGTGGCCGACTCGGTTGCAACTCAGCACCGGCAGGCCATTGGCCACCGCGTGGCCGCGGTGGCTGAGGATCCAGGCGTCGCGCTGGCGGTCCTTCTCGGCCTGGTCGTCGCCGGGATCCCAGCCGATCGCGGTGGGGTAAAGCAGCAGTTCCGCGCCGGCCAGCGCCATCAGGCGCGCGGCCTCGGGATACCACTGGTCCCAGCACACCAGCACGCCGAGGCGGCCGACGCTGGTGTCGATCGGTTCGAAGCCGAGGTCGCCGGGGGTGAAGTAGAACTTCTCGTAGAACCCCGGATCGTCGGGGATGTGCATCTTGCGATACTTGCCGGCGGTGGAGCCGTCGGCATCGAAGACCACCGCGGTGTTGTGGTACAGCCCGGTAGCGCGCTTCTCGAACAGCGAACTGACCAGCACCACGCCGTGCTGTTTCGCCAGTGACGACAGGCGCTCGGTGCTCGGGCCGGGGATGGTTTCGGCCAGATCGAACTCGTCCACGCACTCGTGCTGGCAGAAATAGGCGCCGTTGTGCAGCTCCTGCAGCAGCACCAGCTTGGCGCCCTGGTGCGCGGCCTCGGCGACGCGCTGTTCGATCACGGCGAGATTGTCTTCGGCACTGCCGTGGTTGCGTTCCTGCACCAGGGCGACCGGGAGGGTTCTGGTCTTCATGCGTGGATTGTAGGGAATGCAGGTGCCGGACGGCATGATGGCCGCGCGCTGTTCATGCCGTGGCACAGCGGCGCAGCGTGTCCCAGGTGCGGGTCGTGGTGGCGTCGCCGAAGGTCTTCGCGATCAGTGCCATGAAGACCGGCGTGCCGGGCGCCGGCACGTAGGCGGTTAAGACTTCTCGATCCCGCATGGCGAGGATGCGCGCCTCGGCCTTCGCGATGGGCAGCACCGTTGGTGGCACCGGCACCGCATCGAGGAAGGTCACCACCCGCTTCGCGCCGGGCGGGAGATTGAAGGCCTGGAAAGGATCGGCATCCAGCAGCGCTCGCAGTTGTGATTGCAGGCGGATGAAGGTCCTGAAGCTGCGCCCCAGCGTTTCGGCCATCGCCGCTTCGGCCTGGCGCGCGAGTGTGGCGTCGCTGCGGCGCGGAGCGTCGAACACCACGTTGCCGCTGGACAGCAGGGTCGTGACGTTGGTGAACCCGGCGCCCTCGAAGCACGCGCGCAGGGCCGACATCCTGGCATTCATGGGGCTGACGCCGCGGAGCAGTGCCACGTAGCGGGGCATGGGCGGGTCCGGGTGCGGGGGCAAGGCGGCGACCGGGTACGGGTGGAACGAAGCTGTGCCTGTTCCGCGGGTCTACACCAGGCCTTCGGGCAGCTGCATGGTGAGGCAATGCAGGCTGCCGTTCTGCCAGATCAGCGGGCGGCAGGGGACCTGCACGATCTCGCGGCCCGGGAACGCTTGCGCGAGTACTTCGGCGGCGGCGGCGTCGGCTGCGTCGTCGTATGCGGGCATCAGCACAGCGCCGTCGATGACCAGGAAGTTGGCGTAGCTGGCGGCGAGGCGCCGGCCGCCGTCGATGATCGGCTGCGGCCACGGCAGCGGAAACAGCCGGTACGGGCGACCATCGCGGGTGCGCAACGCGGCGATCTCGTCGGCCATGGCCTTGAGTTCGTTGTAATGCGAGTCGGCGGGGTCGTCGCAGGCCTGGAAGACGATCGCGTCGCCGGGTGCGAAACGGGCGAGGGTGTCGATGTGGGCGTCGGTGTCATCGCCTTCCAGGTAGCCGTGATCGAGCCACAGCACCCGGTCCTGCGCCAGCCAGTCGGCCAGCTTCGCCGACAGGTCCTCGCGGCTGGTCTCCGGATGGCGCTCCTGCAGGCACTGCCACGTGCTCAGCAGCGTGCCGGCGCCATCGGTCTCGATCGCCCCGCCTTCCAGTGCAAAATCAATCGGTTGCCGTGAACTATTGAGGAACGTCTTCGCTTCGTCGAGGCTCTCGACAAGGCGATCGTCGCGACCGGCCTCGAACTTCCCGCCCCAACCGGTGAAGCGGAAGTCGAGCAGGCGAAACCCCTTGCCGTCGCGCAGCGTGATGGGTCCGGAGTCGCGCAGCCAGGTGTCGTCGTAATCCACCGCGAGAAATTCGACGCGATCCATGTCGACCCGCGCCGACGCCAGTCGCGCTCGCGCGTAGGCCTCGACGTCATCATCGGCGACGCACACCAGCGCGCGCTGGAAACGGGTGATCGCCGCCACCAGGGCGATATAGGTCTCCTCGACCTCGCCGAGGCGGTCGGCCCAGTCGGTGCCGGCATGCGGCCAGGCAATCAGGATGGCGGACTGGGGCTCCCATTCGGCGGGGAAGCGCAGCCTGGTGTTGGACATGGGGGTCTTCGTGTAAGACCCGCGCGACTGGCGCGCGGGCAAGATGGTCGAACGGGCTCGCGCGCTCCGCCTCAGCGGATGGCGGGCTTGGGGCCGACTTCGTTGGGCGCGGCCTTCTGCGCGACGGCGTCGATGACGCGGCTCTTCTCGAAATAGACGACGAAGCCCGGATACACCCAGCGGTTGATGGTGGGCCATTGGCGCTTCTGGCCGCCACGCGCGTCGAGCCTTTCGCTGGGGGCGCCGAAGCGGGCTTCGACCTGGGCCATGCTCATGCCGCGGGTCGGCATGGCCAGCCGGGTTTCCTGCTGCACGCGGTCGACCAGCAGGACATCGGCGGAGGCGGCGCCGGCCATGCCCAGCAGGGCGGCGGCGGACAGTGAAATCAGGATTCGCGACATGACGGACTCCCCCAAGGCTTGAAGATGAATGCCGCAGCGTTGTAGCAGATTGCGGGCGGGCCGGGTGGCCTCGGCGAGGTTACTGGGCGCGGCGTCACGCCGATGTCTGGACTTCCGCCGGCCTTGATCCCGGGCCGCGCCGTCAGGCGTGCGCCGCAGAAACGTGCGAAAAGCACGCGACAAACAGCGAAAGGCCGCATTGCTGCGGCCCTTCGTCGACAACACGCACGACTCCCGGCGTACCGGGGAGGGAATCCCTCAGCGCTGGCGCGCCTTGAAGCGCGGGTTGCTCTTGCAGATCACGAAGACCTTGCCGCGGCGACGGACGACCTTGCAGTCGCGGTGGCGGGTCTTCGCCGATTTCAGGGAGGACAGGACCTTCATGACATACCTCAAAGACGGGTTGGGACGAGCAAGCCCGCCATTCTAGCGGGTAATTCCCCGGCCACTCAAGCGCTTGCGGTGATTTTTTTCGGCAAGGGCGGGCTGGCCGCCCGTCGGGGCCCGTAGAATGCCGCAAACCGCAGATCGGGGAGAGGTGATGACGGCAAGCGAGGTTCCGGTCCTGACCATCGATGGGCCCTCCGGCTCCGGAAAGGGCACCATCAGCCGCATGGTCGCGCGCCGGCTGGGCTGGCACTACCTGGATTCGGGAGCCCTGTACCGCGCGGTCGGCGTGGCGGCGGCCTGGGGCGACCTCGACCTCGGCGACGCCGGGGCCCTGGTGCGCTGCACCTTCGACACCGCCATCGACTTCCGCGAGGACGCCAGCGGCGAGCTGCGGGTGCTGGTGAATGGCAACGACGCCACCGACGAGCTGCGCACCGAAACCGCGGGGGCGGTGGCCTCGGCCATCGCCGCGATGCCCGAGGTACGGACCGCGCTCATGGACCGCCAGCGCGCTTTCCGGCAGCCGCCGGGCCTGGTGACCGACGGCCGCGACATGGGCACGGTGATCTTCCCCGATGCGCCCTTCAAGGTGTTCCTGACGGCGAGCGCCGGGGAGCGGGCCGAAAGGCGCTATAAGCAGTTGAAGGACAAGGGGGTTTCCGTTACATTGGACGGTCTGCTGCGCGAGATTCTCGCGCGCGACGCCCGGGACGCCAACCGCGCGGTGGCGCCATTGCGGCCGGCCGGAGACGCCGTCCACATCGACACCACCGGGATCGGTATCGATGAGGTCGTCGAGCGCGTTTTGAACGTGGTGGGCGCATAGCGCCTGCTCGGGCCTTTCCCCCCTCAAGGTAAGTGCAAGGGCCGAATGAACAAGTCGCAGTCGCGGTGGTATCGCGACCGCGCGAGATCCTCCCTTCGGGAAGGAAGTTCCAGACCCTTCCTTCGGGAAGGGCGTCGCATCCCTCCGCCGATTCAGGGAGGGCGTTACAGGCCCCGTCGGACCGCCGCCGGGTTTTCCAACCACAACACTCACGGCCACGCGCAATCCCGCGCAAGCCGACAACGGGTGGACCGGCAAGCGCCACGCGCCTGCGGTCTGAGTCATCAACCGGGTAATTTCCAAATGACCGAATCATTCGCAGAACTGTTCGAACAGAGCCAGACCAACCTGGCCAAGCTGAAGCCGGGCTCCATCGTCACCGGCACCGTGGTCCAGGTGCGCACCGACGTGGTGGTCATCAACGCCGGCCTGAAGTCCGAAGGCATCGTGCCGATCGAACAGTTCCGTAACGACGACGGCGAGATCGACGTCGCAGAGGGCGACATCGTCAAGGTCGCGCTCGACTCCCTCGAAAACGGCTTCGGCGAGACCGTGCTGTCGCGCGAGAAGGCCAAGCGCGCCATGGTGTGGGACGAGCTCGAGGAAGCCCTCGAAGCCAATGCCACCATCACCGGCCGCATCAGCGGCAAGGTCAAGGGCGGTTTCACCGTCGACATCAAGGACGTTCGCGCGTTCCTGCCCGGTTCGCTGGTCGATGTGCGCCCCGTGCGCGACCCGGTGTACCTGGAAGGCAAGGAGCTCGAATTCAAGCTCATCAAGCTCGACCGCAAGCGCAACAACGTGGTGGTTTCGCGCCGCGCGGTGGTCGAGAGCGAGCATTCGGAAGAGCGCGAGCAGCTGCTCGAGAAGCTGGTCGAGGGCGCCGTGCTCAAGGGCGTGGTCAAGAACCTCACCGATTACGGCGCGTTCGTGGACCTCGGCGGCATCGACGGCCTGCTGCACATCACCGACATGGCCTGGAAGCGCGTGCGCCATCCGTCGGAAGTGGTGGAAGTCGGCCAGGAGCTCGACGTCCGCGTGCTCAAGTACGACAAGGAACGCAATCGCGTCAGCCTCGGCCTGAAGCAGCTGGGCGAGGATCCGTGGGACAACATCGCCCGTCGCTATCCGTCCAACACCCGCGTGTTCGGCAAGGTCAGCAACGTCACCGATTACGGCGCGTTCGTCGAGATCGAGCCGGGCGTCGAGGGCCTGGTCCACGTGTCCGAGATGGACTGGACCAACAAGAACGTCAATCCGTCCAAGGTCGTGCAGGTCGGCGACGAGATGGAAGTGATGGTGCTGGACGTGGACGAAGAGCGTCGCCGCATCTCGCTGGGCATCAAGCAGGTCACCTCCAACCCGTGGGAAACCTTCGCGGCCATCCACAAGAAGGGCGACAAGGTCGACGGCCAGATCAAGTCGATTACCGACTTCGGCATCTTCATCGGCCTGGACGGCGGCATCGACGGCCTGATCCACCTGTCCGACATGAGCTGGAACTCCACCGGCGAGGAAGAAGCGCGCAACCTGAAGAAGGGCGACACGCTGGAAGCCGTGGTGCTGGCGGTCGATCCGGAGCGCGAGCGCATCAGCCTGGGCGTCAAGCAACTCGAGCAGGATCCGTTCGGCCAGTTCATGGCCGCCAATCCGCGTGGTTCGAAGGTCAGCGGCACGGTCAAGGAAGTCGACGCCAAGGGT
Source organism: Luteimonas notoginsengisoli (assembly GCF_042648885.1). NCBI lineage: Bacteria > Pseudomonadati > Pseudomonadota > Gammaproteobacteria > Lysobacterales > Lysobacteraceae > Luteimonas > Luteimonas notoginsengisoli. The sequence goes on from NZ_JBHRYF010000001.1 coordinate 1,170,672, forward strand.
GCGACGATCGAGCTGGCCGACGGCGTCGAGGGCTATGTCGCCGCGCGCGACATCTCCGACGAGCGCGTCGAGGACGCCAGCCACCACCTGAAGGTGGGCGACACGATCGAGGCCAAGTTCACCGGCATGGATCGCAAGGGTCGTTCGCTGCAGCTGTCGATCAAGGCCAAGGACGAAGCCGAGACCGCAGAGACCCTGGCCGAGTACAGCAAGTCGTCCTCGTCGTCGGATGCCTCCAGCGGCACCACCAAGCTCGGCGCGCTGCTGCGCGAGCAGCTCGAGAACAAGTCCGAGTAAGCGCTGCACGGTGGTCCGGCATAGGCCGGACCACCGCATCGGCCCGCCACCACGATGACAGCGTCCATGACCAAATCGGAATTGATCGAGATCCTCACCCAGCGACAGGGTCACCTGAAAGCCGAGGATGTCGACATGGCCGTGAAGTCGCTGCTGGAAATGATGGGCGGGTCGCTGGCCCACGGTGAGCGTATCGAGATCCGTGGTTTCGGCAGTTTTTCCCTGCACTACCGGCCGCCGCGTACCGGCCGCAATCCCAAGACCGGCGATGCGGTCGCGCTGCCGGGCAAGCACGTGCCCCACTTCAAACCGGGCAAGGAACTGCGCGAGCGCGTCAGCGGCGTCACGCCGTTGCCCGCCGACGAGGGCTGAGTCCGGTTCCCCGGCTTCTACTCACCGTACGCCGGCTCGTCGTAAGCTTGGGGTCCTGGTTCACGGGCCCACGCACATGCGATTGCTCCGATTCATCATTGCCCTGTCGTGCATCGCCGCCGGCGTCATCGTGGGCGCATTGAATCCGCAGCCGGTTTCCATGGATTTCGGTTTCGTGACGCTGCGTGCCGCGCTCGGCGTATCGCTGCTGGTGGCGTTGCTCGCCGGTGCCGTCGCGGGCGGGTTGATGCTCGCAGCCTCGGTGGTGGTGCCGCTGCGGCGACAGCTTCGGCGCGAACGCGCGCGGCAGCCGACTGCGCCTGCAACCCCACAACCCGGCGACTCCTGACATGGACTTCATTACCCAATGGTTCTGGCTCTTCCTCCTGCTGCCCATCGCCGCGCTGAGCGGCTGGGTGGTCGGCCGCCGTGGTGGCGAACGCCATAGCGATACCCAGGTCAGCCGGCTGTCGACCACCTACTTCCGCGGCCTGAACTACCTGCTCAACGAACAGCCCGACAAGGCGATTGAGCTGTTCCTGCATATCGCGGAGCTGGACAAGGACACCTTCGAAACCCAGGTCGCGCTTGGGCACCTGTTCCGCAGGCGCGGGGAGGTCGACCGCGCGATCCGCCTGCACCAGGGCCTGGTGCAGCGCCCCGACCTGAGCGACGCGCAGAAGGTGCAGGCGCTGCTGGCGCTGGGCGAGGACTACATGCGCTCGGGCCTGCTCGACCGCGCCGAAACCGTCTTCAGCGACCTGGCCAAGATCGACCAGCGTGCGCCGCAGGCGCTCAAGCACCTGATCGGCATCTACCAGTCCGAGCGCGACTGGCCCAGGGCGATCGAGAACGCCTCGCGCTACGAGGCCGCCACCGGCGAACCGATGGGCAAGCTGATCGGCCAGTTCGAATGCGAGCTGGCCGAACGCCTGCGCGCAGCCGGCGATGCCGCCGGGGCGCGGGAGGCGGTCGCGCGCGCCTATGCCGCCGATTCCAACCTGGTCCGGGCCGGGATCCTGGAAGGTCGCATCGAAGTGGATGCGGGCAACGACGTCGCCGCCATTCGCGCCTTCGAGCGCGCCGCCCGGCACGATCCGGAGTTCCTGCCGGAAGTCCTGCCGCCGCTGCTGGCTGCTTACGAGCGGGTCGGAGACGGCCCCGGCGCGCGCAATTTCCTCTCCGAGATGAGCGAGCACTACCGCGGCATCGCGCCCGTGCTCGCGCTGACCCGCCTGGTGGAAGCCGAAGACGGCGTTGCCGACGCCCGCTCCTACCTGGCGCGCCAGCTCAAGGACCGTCCCTCGGTGCGCGGCGAGGCGGCGCTGATCGACCTGACCCTCGCGGCGGGCGCCGACCCCACGGCGACCCTGCAGGACCTCAAGCACATCACCGACCAGCTCTTGGTGCGCAATCCCAGCTACCGCTGCAGCCGTTGCGGCTTCGGCGCGCGCAGCCACCACTGGCAATGCCCGAGCTGCAAGGAGTGGGGCACGATCAAGCCTCTGCTGAACTACGCGGTGGTTTGATCGTTGGACATGCCGGCAATCCCGGACGCGACCGCCTGGCTCGTGCTGCTCGCCTGCATCAGCCTGGCCGGCACCCTCGTTGCCTATCGCTACGCCCTCTGGCGCGACCTGCTCGATCATCCCGGCGGGCGCCGCAGCCATGCCGTGGCGACGCCGCGCGGCGGTGGCATCGGCATCGTGATCGCGCTGCTTGCCGCCATGGGCCTGCTTGCGTTTCGCGATCATGGCCAGGCGATCGACATGGCGCTCGCGGCGACCGGCCTGCTGCTGGTCGCTGGCATCGGCTGGCTCGACGACCACCGGCCTCTGACGCCATGGTCGCGCCTGGCGGTGCATGCGATCGCATCCGGCCTGCTGGCGGTGGTCGCCTTGCGGTCGGGAGGGCAGGTGCTACCGGCGCTGTTCGCGTTCGCATTGGCGATGGTGCTGGTCAACATCTGGAACTTCATGGACGGCATCGACGGCATCGCATCGCTGCAGGCGCTGGTCGTGGCGATCGCCTGCGCGCTGCTGGCCGATGACGTCTCCGCGCGCTGGCTCGCGCTGGCGCTGGGCGCTGCGTGTGCCGGTTTCCTGCCGATGAACCTGCCGCGGGCCCGGATCTTCCTCGGCGACGTCGGCAGCGGCGCGCTCGGCTACCTGCTGGCCTTGGCCATGGTGCTGGCGGCGACCGGTGAGGGCAGGGCCATGTCGCCTTCGACATGGGCGCTGCTGCTGATGCCAGCTTCGGCCTTCCTTCTCGACGCGGCCTTGACACTGGGGTCGCGCATCGTGCGCGGTGAGCGGTGGTGGACGCCCCATGTCGGGCACGCGTACCAGCGATGGGCGAGGATGCTCGGCAGTCACTGGCCAGTCACTTTCGCCTATGCAGCATGGGCGATCGCGGGCTGCGTGCTCGCCCTGGTGAGCCGGGATCGCGCCGGAGCGTCTATCATGTACGTCGGCAGCGCGTGGTACCTGGGGGGAGGGATCCTGTGGCTGTGGTTCCAGTCGTATTGCGGCCGTAGGTCGGGTTTGCCGGGAAAACAAAGCGAATGAGTGCCTGGAAATTGCGGATGGGGGCTACGCTGCCGCGTGCAGCGATCGTGGCCCACGACCTGTTCATGGTCTGGCTATGCTGGGCAGGCCTGAACCAGTTCCGCTATTCCATGGAGATCGTCTCCCTCGACCTGCCGTTCTGGTCGCCGGAAACGTTGCTGGTCATGTTCGCCCAGGGGCTCGTGTTCTGGAAGGTCGGCCTCTATCGCGGGGTCTGGCGCTTCGCCAGCCTGCCGGACCTGCTGAACATCCTCAAGGCGAGCCTGGCCGGGTTGCTGGCCATCGTGCTGGCGCTGTTCCTCTACAACCGCCTCGACCTGGTGCCGCGCTCGGTGCTGGTCCTGTATCCGATCGTGCTGACCGCGCTGCTGGGCATGCCGCGACTGCTGTATCGCACCTGGAAGGACCACGGCCTGGCCCGCACCGACAAGGCCGCCTTGCGCGTGCTGATCCTGGGGGCGGGGCAGGCGGGTGAAACCCTCGTGCGCGACCTGCGCCGCGCCGGTGCCTACCAGCCGGTCGGGTTCCTCGACGATGCGGCCAAGCTCCGCGGCAGCCACCTGCAGGGGCTGCCGGTGCTCGGCCGCATCGAGGACGTGGACAAGATCGCGCCGGAGACCGCGGCCAAGCTGATCGTGATCGCCATGCCGTCGATCGATGCCGCCGCCATGCGGCGCGTGGTCGAGGCCTGCGAACGCACGGGCCTGCCGTTCCGCACCGTGCCGAGGCTCGACGACCTGCTCGAAGGACGATCCCTGCCGGGCGAACTGAAGGAGGTCGCGATCGAGGACCTGCTCGGGCGGCAGCCGATGACTCCGGACTGGAAGTCGATCCGCGGCTGGCTCGGCGGACGCAGCGTGCTGGTGACCGGCGCCGGCGGTTCGATCGGTTCCGAGCTGTGCCGGCAGTGTGCCAAGCACGGTGCGCGCCAGATCACGCTGCTGGAGATCGACGAACTGGCGCTGATCACCGCCGAGGCCGAGTTGCGCCGCGACTTCCCGCAGATCCAGTGCGTGCCGGTGCTCGGCGACTGCGGCGATCCGGCCGTGGTGCGCTACGCACTGGAGAATTCCAGGCCGGACGCGGTCTTCCATGCCGCCGCGTACAAGCACGTGCCCGTGCTGGAGACGCAGCTGCGCGAGGCGATCCGCAACAACGTGCTCGCCACCGAAACGGTCATCGAGGAAAGCCTGCAAGCCGGCGTCGGCACCTTCGTGCTGATCTCCACCGACAAGGCGGTCGATCCGGCGAACGTGCTCGGCGCGAGCAAGCGCCTGGCGGAGATGGTGTGCCAGTCGATGGCCGATTCGCTGACGACGCGGCTGATCACCGTGCGCTTCGGCAACGTGCTCGATTCGGCCGGCAGCGTCGTGCCGCTGTTCCGCGCGCAGATCCGCAGCGGCGGCCCGATCACGGTGACCGACGAGGAGGTCACCCGCTACTTCATGACCATCCAGGAGGCCTGCCAGCTCATCCTGCAGGCGTCGGCGATCGGTTCGCAGCAGGCCATCTACACCCTGGACATGGGCGAGCCGGTGCCGATCCGGCTGCTGGCCGAGCAGATGATCCGCTTGGCCGGCAAGCAGCCGGGGCGTGACATCGCGATCGTCTATACCGGCCTGCGTCCGGGCGAGAAGCTGCACGAAACGCTGTTCCACGCCGACGAGCGCTATCGACCGACCGCGCACCCCAAGATCCTCCAGGCCGAGGCGCGCGAAGTTGTGGTCGAAAGAATCCATGGCGTCTGCGCCCGGCTGCGCGAAGCCACCGCACGCTACGACGTCGAGACGCTCGCCGCACTGCTGCGCGAAGCCGTCCCAGAGTTCGTCCCCGCCGACTCGCCGCAACTGCCGCGCAAGGTCGGGACGGTGGTCGCATTCCCCGCAAGAGCATCCCGCAGGACATGAGCAAACGCATCAGGAAGGCCGTTTTCCCCGTCGCGGGCCTGGGTACCCGTTTCCTCCCGGCGACGAAGACCGTTCCGAAGGAAATGCTGCCGATCGTCGACAAGCCGCTGATCCAGTACGCGGTCGACGAGGCCATCGAGGCGGGCTGTGACACGCTCGTGTTCGTCACCAATCGCTACAAGCATGCCGTCGCCGACTATTTCGACAAGGCCTACGAACTCGAGCAGAAGCTGGAGAAGGCGGGCAAGTATCGGCAGCTCGACCTGGTGCGCAACGTCTTGCCTGAGGGCGTGCGCGCGGTGTTCGTGACCCAGGCCGAAGCCCTGGGGCTCGGCCACGCGGTGCTGTGCGCGAAGCCGGTCATCGGCAACGAGCCGTTCGCGGTGCTGCTGCCCGATGACCTGATCTGGAACAAGGGCGGCCCGGGCGCGCTGAAGCAGATGGCCGACCATGCCGAAGCCAACGGCGTCGGCGCGATCGCGGTCCAGGACGTCCCGCGCGAACAGACCGCGAGCTACGGCATCGTGGCGACCGACGACTTCAGCGACCGCTCCGGCAAGATCCGCCGCATCGTGGAAAAGCCCGAGCCTGCGGACGCCCCCAGCACGCTCGCGGTCGTCGGGCGATACGTGTTGCCCGGTGACATCTTCGAACAGCTGGAGAGGACCGGTCGCGGTGCCGGCGGCGAGATCCAGCTGACGGACGCAATCGCCAGCCTGATCGAGAAGTCGCGGATCGATGCCTATCGCTTCCGCGGCACGCGTTTCGACTGCGGCACGCACCTGGGCCTGGTCGAGGCGACCATCCGCTTCGCGCTGGACCACGAAAAGATCAGCGACGCCGCGCGTGACAGCATGGCCCGGACGCTGCACGAACTCGGGGTGATCGACCTCGATTGATACCGTTCCCCTTTTCAAAGGGGCCGGGAAGGGGAGGGATGGTCCTGCTCCGGCTGCGATTTGTCGCAGCGTCAAGGAACCATCCCGATCCCAGCCTTCCCCCGGCTGGGGAGTCCGCGCGGGCTAGGCCTCCGCGTCTACAGCGCCTCGAAGATTCCCGCCGCACCCATGCCGGTGCCGATGCACATCGTGACCATGCCGTACCTCTGCTGGCGGCGGCGGAGGCCGTGGACGATGGTGGCCGTGCGCACCGCGCCGGTCGCACCCAGCGGGTGACCGAGCGCGATCGCGCCGCCGAGCGGATTGACCTTGTCCGGGTCGAGCTTGCAATCGCGGATCACTGCCAGCGACTGCGCGGCGAATGCTTCGTTGAGCTCGATCCAGTCGATCTGGTCCTGCGTGAGCCCTGCCTGCTTCAATGCTTTCGGGATCGCGGCGATCGGGCCGATGCCCATCACCTCGGGTCGCACGCCGGCCACCGAGAAGGAGACGAAGCGTGCCAGTGGCGTCAGGCCGTAGTCCTTGATTGCCTGTTCCGAGGCGAGCAGGACCGCGCCGGCGCCGTCGCTCATCTGCGAGGAGTTGCCTGCGGTGACCGTGCCGCCGAAGTGTCCGTTGCGGAACACCGGGCGCAGCTTCGCGAGGCCTTCCGATGACGTGTCCGGTCGCGGACCTTCGTCGTTTTCGACCAGGAGCTTCTTCAACCGGATCGTGTTGCCGCCAAGGTCGGGCTGGTGCGAAACGACTTCGTAGGGCGAGAGCTCGTCGCGGAACTCGCCCGCCTGGATCGCGGCCAGCGCCTTCTGGTGCGAGGCGAGGGCGAAAGCGTCCTGATCTTCGCGCGAGACCTTCCATTCCTCTGCCACCTTCTCGGCGGTGATGCCCATGCCGTAGGCGATGGCGACGTGGTCGTCCTTGAACACGCTCGGCGACAGCGCGACCTTGTTGCCCATCATCGGCACCATCGACATCGACTCGACGCCCCCGGCCAGCATCAGGTCGCTGTTGCCAAGGCGGATCTGGTCGGCGGCGAGCGCCACGGCCTGCAAGCCGGAGGAGCAGAAGCGGTTGATGGTCTGCGCGGCGATGGTGTTCGGCAGGCCGGCGAGCAGCACGCCGATGCGTGCCACGTTCATGCCTTGCTCGCCCTCGGGCATCGCGCAGCCGATGATCGCGTCCTCGATGCGGTTCACGTCGATGCCCGGCACCTGCGCGATCACGGCCTTGAGGACGTGGGCGAGCATGTCGTCCGGACGGGTATTGCGAAACACGCCCTTCGGCGCCTTGCCCACCGGGGTGCGGGTGGCGGCGACGATGTAGGCGTCCTGGATTTGGCGGGTCATAGGGTTCTCTCTGGAATTCAATGCTTCAGCTTTCGTGGGAGCGGCTTCAGCCGCGAGCTTTTCAAGGACGAAGACGATGTGGGAAGAGCTCGCGGCTGAAGCCGCTCCCACAAGAGCCCTAGTTCCTCAGCGGCTTGCCGGTCTTGAGCATGTGCGCGATGCGGGCCTGGGTCTTTTCCTGCTGGGCCAACTCGACGAAGTGCTTGCGCTCCAGGCGCAACAGCCATTCCTCGTCGACCACCGAGCCGCGATCGACCTCGCCGCCACACAGCACGGTGGCGATGCGGGTGGCGATCTCGTCGTCGTACGCGCTGATGAAACGGCCTTCGAGCATGTTGACCAGCAGCATCCGGAAGGTGGCGATGCCGACGTCGCCGGCGACGCGGATGCGGCGCGCGGGCAGGGGCGGGCGGTAGCCGCTTTCGGTCAGGGCGCGCGCCTGCTGCTTGGCGATGTAAAGCAGCTCATGGGCGTTGAAGGCCACCTTGTCCTGCTCGCGCAGCAGGCCGAGCTCCCTGGCCTCGACCGCGGAAGCCGAAACCTTGGCCATCGCGACCGTCTCGAACACGCGCTTGAGCTCAGCGAACACGTCGCCGTTGGGCCCGGCCGCCGTTGATGCGCGCACGGCCAGTTCCTTCAGGCCGCCGCCGGCGGGCAGCAGGCCGACGCCGGCCTCGACCAAACCGATGTAGCTTTCCAGATGCGCCACCGTGCGTGCGCTGTGCATCTGGAACTCGCAGCCGCCGCCGAGCGCCAGGCCGCGGACCGCGGCCACCACTGGCACCAGCGAGTACTTGATCCGCTGGCTGGTGGCCTGGAAGTTGGCGACCATCGCCTCGAACGCATCCACCTTCCCGGCCTGCAGCAGGCCCAAGGCCCCGGCCAGGTCAGCGCCCGCCGAGAACGGCTCTTTCGGCTGCCAGATCACCATGCCGGCAAAGTCGCGCTCGGCTCGTGCGACCGCTTCCTGCAGGCCATCAAGCACCTGATCCGACACCGTATGCATCTTGGTCTTGAACGAGGCCACGGCGATGTCATCGCCGTCGGTCCACAGGCGGATGCCGTCGTTCTCAAACACGGTCTCGCCCTGCGCGAACGACTCGCCCAGCAGCGGATCGGGGAAGCGCTGGCGCTTGTAGACCGGTAGCGCCGAGCGCGGCAGTCGCGCGTTCTTGCCGGGGCTGTAGCTGCCCTCGGCCGAATGCACGCCCTCGCGCCCGTCGAACACCCAGTCCGGCAGCGGGGCATCGCTCATGGCCTTGCCGGCCACGATGTCGTCGGCGATCCATTGCGCCACCTGCTTCCAGCCTGCGGACTGCCACGTCTCGAACGGCCCCAGCGACCAGCCGTAGCCCCAGCGGATCGCGAGGTCGACGTCGCGCGCGGTTTCGGCGATGTCGGCCAGGTGGTAGGCGCTGTAGTGGAACAGGTCGCGGAACACCGCCCACAGGAACTGCGCCTGCGGATGCTGGCTCTCGCGCAGCTTGGCGAACTTCGCGACCGGATCTTTCGTCTTCAGGATCTCGACCACTTCCGGCGCCGCGGCGCGGTCGGCCTGGCGGTAGTCCTGTTTCTCCAGGTCAAGGACCAGGATGTCCTTGCCGACCTTGCGGAAGATGCCGGCCCCGGTCTTCTGGCCGAGCGCGCCCTTGGCGATCAACGCCTCCAGCCACTTCGGCGACTTGAAGTACTTGTGCCAGGGGTCGTCAGGCAGGGTGTCGGCCATGGTCTTGATGACGTGCGCCATGGTGTCAAGCCCGACCACGTCGGAGGTGCGGTAGGTGGCCGACTTCGGCCGCCCGGCCAGCGGGCCGGTGAGGGCGTCGACCTCGTCGAAGCCCAGGCCGCTCTGCGCGGTGTGGTGGATGGTCGACAGGATCGAGAACACGCCGATCCGGTTGCCGATGAAGTTGGGCGTGTCGCGGGCGTAGACCACGCCCTTGCCGAGCGTGGTGGTCAGGAAGGTTTCCAGGCCCTGCAGCACGGCCTTGTCGGTGCCCTTGGCCGGGATCAGTTCGGCCAGGTGCATGTAGCGCGGCGGGTTGAAGAAGTGCACGCCGCAGAAGCGGTGCCGCAGCTTTTCCGGCAGCACCTCGGCCAGCTTGTTGATGCCCAGGCCCGAGGTGTTGCTGGCCAGCACCGCGTGGTCGGCCACGAACGGCGCGATCTTCTCGTACAGGTCCTGCTTCCAGTCCATGCGCTCGGCGATGGCCTCGATGATGAGGTCGCAGTCCTTCAGCTTCTGCAGGCCAACCTCGTAGTTGGCCGGCACGATCGCCTCCGCCAGCGATCTGGACGCCAGTGGGGCAGGGCTCAGCTTGCCCAGGTTGCCGATGGCCTTGAGGACGAAGCCGTTGGGATCGCCCTCCTTCGCGGGCAGGTCGAACAGGACCGTGTCGACCCCGGCATTGGTCAGGTGCGCAGCGATCTGCGCGCCCATTACGCCGGCGCCCAGCACGGCGGCCCGCTTTACAAGCAATTTATCAGGCATGTGTTGCAACTCCGTGATAGATAATTCTTTTAGAGGCGAATCGCGCGGACAGGGCAGGTGTCAGGGGCTCTTGCGCAGGGCTAGCGCACCCGATCGGTCCGCGGCGTACCGCATACCCTCGGAGACGAGGAGGTTCCCCCGTCGCCTTGAATTCGCTGGATCAATCCGCGTCCATCCGTGGCAGGTCAGCTCTTGAACCCCGCCGCCGCGAACCGGATCAGTTCCTGCGCCGCGCGGGTGCGGTGGGTGGTGTCGCTGACCCCGGTGGGGCGCTTGATCAGGCCGAAGTCGGCCATTGCGTAGGTCAGCGCCCCGGCGAGGAAATCCAGCCGCCAGTACAGCTGCTCCTTGTTGAGTTCGGGGACACAGGTCGCGATCGCCCGGGCGAAGTCGCGCAGCACGTGGCCATAGCGCTCCGACAGGAACTTGCGCAGGCCATCGTTCTTTTCCGCGTAGGCGCGCGCGATGACGCGGATGAAGGCGCCGCCGCCGTTGCGGTCCTGCGCCAGCGCCAGGGCAGGCTCGACGAAGGCCGCCAGAATCGCCTCCAGTTCGCCCGGCGCTTCCTCGAGCGCCTGCCGCAGCCGCGCCAAGCGCTGGGCGCTCATCTCGTCCATGCGCCGGCGGAACACCTCGGTGACCAGGTTCTCCTTGCTGCCGAAGTGGTAGTTGACCGCGGCGATATTGACGTCCGCGCGGCTGGTGACCTGGCGCAGCGACGTGCCGCTGAAGCCATGCTGGGCGAACAGCTCCTCGGCGGCGCCGAGGATGCGGTCCTTGGTCGAGAACTGCGTGTTGGCCATGGAGCCCCTGAACGAATCAAACGCTTGTTTGATCGTAGTCCCGGCAAGGCCATGGCGTCAAACACGGCCTGCGGGAACGCGTGCGTGGAAACGCGATTTAGGCTAGAATCGCTGGCAGCCAAGTCGGCTAAACCCGCGTCCGTACGCGGGTTTTTCCATGTTACCCTGTGGGCCGCACCGCCCTGCGGCCCGCCTGACCGGAGAAAATCCCATGGCGCTGGAGCGCACCCTTTCGATCATCAAGCCCGACGCCGTCGCCAAGAACGTTGTCGGCGAAATCTATTCCCGTTTCGAGAAGGCCGGCCTCAAGGTCGCCGCCGCGAAGATGAAGCATCTCTCCCGCAAGGAAGCCGAGGGCTTCTACGCCGTGCACCGCGAGCGTCCGTTCTTCAACGCGCTGGTGGAATTCATGATCAGCGGCCCGGTGATGATCCAGGTGCTCGAAGGCGACAACGCCATCGCGAAGAACCGCGAGTTGATGGGCGCCACCAACCCGAAGGACGCCGCGGCTGGCACGATCCGCGCCGACTTCGCCGATTCGATCGACGCCAATGCCGTGCACGGTTCCGACGCCGCCGAAACGGCCGCCGTCGAGATCGCATATTTCTTCCCGTCAACGGACGTTTACGCACGTTGATGTCCTGCCACGGATCATGCGGATGAACGCGAATAGCGCGAGCGCGAAGATGGGTCGGGCGACATGCGCCAGCCGATCCTCGCGCTTTGATCCGTGTCATCCGCGTCGATCCGCGGCAAACGCTTTCGTTTCAGAAGTCCAGTGAACGAATCCACAGCCAAGCAGAACCTGCTGGACCTCGACCGCGAGGGCCTGGAGCGCTTTTTCGCCGATACGCTCGGGGAAAAACGCTACCGCGCCCACCAGGTGATGAAGTGGATCCACCATCGCCACGTCACCGACTTCAACGAGATGACCGACCTGGGCAAGGCGCTGCGTGCCAAGCTCGAGGAACACGCCGAAGTGCGCGTGCCGCAGGTCCAGTTCGAGAAGCCTTCCACCGACGGCACCCACAAGTGGCTGCTCGGCATGGACGGCAAAAACGCGATCGAGGCGGTGTTCATCCCCGACAAGGGACGGGGCACGCTGTGCGTGTCATCGCAGGTCGGCTGCGCGCTCAACTGCCAGTTCTGTTCCACCGCCACCCAGGGCTTCAACCGCAACCTGTCCACCGCCGAGATCATCGGCCAGGTGTGGGTCGCCGCGCGCCACCTGGGCAACGTGCCGCACAAGATGCGCAAGCTCACCAACGTGGTGATGATGGGCATGGGCGAGCCGTTGATGAATTTCGACAACGTCGTGCGCGCGATGAGCATCATGCGAGACGACCTCGGCTATGGCCTGGCCAACAAGCGGGTGACGCTGTCGACCGCGGGCATGGTGCCGATGATCGACCGCCTGGGCGAGGAGAGCGACGTGTCGCTCGCCGTCTCGCTGCACGCGCCGAACGACGAGCTGCGCACCGAACTCGTGCCGCTCAACAAGAAGTATCCGATCGCCGAACTGATGGCAGCCTGCGAACGCTACGTGATGCGCAAGCCGCGGGCCTCCATCACCTTCGAGTACACGCTGATGAAGGGCGTCAATGACCAGCCGACGCACGCGCGCCAGCTGGCGCGCCTAATGCGGCAGTTCGACAACGCGGTGCAGATGAAGGACGCGGGCAAGGTCAACCTGATCCCGTTCAATCCGTTCCCGGGCACGCGCTTCGAACGCTCGACCGAGGCCGACATCCGGGCGTTCCAGAAATCGCTGCTCGACGCCCAGGTGCTGACCATGGTGCGGCGCACGCGCGGCGACGACATCGACGCGGCCTGCGGACAGCTCAAGGGCCAGGTGGCCGACCGCACCCGCCGCCAGGCCGAACACAACAAGCGGCTGCAGGCGCAGGCGGATGCAAGCGGGACCGGAGGCAGCAGTGCGCCTGCATAGCGCCGTCGCCTGCGCGGTTTCGATCTTGCTGCTGGCGAGCGGCTGCTCGCGGCTGACCTTCATCAAGCCGAGCATGGGCAGCGGCGACTACGAGCGCACGTCGCCAACCTACGAATTCCGCGACGACCCCGGTGCCAAGCAGAAGACGCAGTTGCGCAGCCACCTCGTCCTGGCCGCGAATGCGCTGCGGATCGACAAGCTGGAGGAGGCCGAGTCGCAGGCCCGCGCGGCGTTGAAGATCGATGCCGGGTCGGCGGATGCCAATACGCTGCTGGCCGTGGTCGAGGACCGGCGCGGAAACTCGGCGAAGGCCGGAGGCTACTACGCGAAGGCGGCGGAGCTTGCGCCGCAGCAGGGCGCGGCCCTCAACAACTACGGCGCCTGGCTGTGCAGCAACGGGCGTGCGGCCGAGTCGCTGGCCTGGTTCGACCGCGCTCTAACCGACGCGACCTACCGCCAGCGCGCTTCAGCGCTGGCCAATGCCGGCTCCTGCGCATTGCAGGCCGGACAGGCCGGACGGGTGGAGCGCGACCTGCGCGAAGCGCTGTCGCTGGACCCCACGGAGGCCACCGCGCTGGCGGCGATGGCCGACTACCAGTACCGCACCGGCCACTACATGGACGCGCGCGCTTTTTCGGAGCGCCGCCTGGCGGCTGCACCGGCAACGGCCGCCGCGCTCCTACTTGCGTCACAGATTGAAGAAAAACTTGGCGACAGGGCCGCCGCCGCTCGTTATGTTCAGCGTTTGCGGACGGAATTTCCGCAAATGGGGACGCTCCAACCCGGGGATAGCAGTCAATGATGTCGCCCAACGACGATTCGGCGAACAGCGAACGCGGCTGTGGCCAGCGTCTGCGCGCCGCTCGCGAGGCCGCGGGCCTGACCGTGGCCGAAGTCGGCGCGCGGCTGAAGATGACCTCGCGCATCATCGAAGCCCTCGAGGCGGACGACTGGGAGCGCATCGGCGCGCCGGTGTTCGTACGGGGCCAGCTGCGCAGCTATTCGCGCCTGCTCGGCCTGCCGGTGCAGCCGGTGCAGATGGCGTCCGGGGTGGCCCCGATCGAACCGACCCGGCTGGTGCCGAGGACGCAGACGCCGCGCATGCAGCGCATCGTCGACCAGGTGGGCGGCCGGCTGGTGTACATCGTGATCACTGCATTGATCATCCTGCCGGTCTGGGTCGCGACGCAGTCGCACGTGGCCGGCATCCAGGACACCGCCGCGCTGCTGGACCTGCCCGCGGACAAGCTCGCCGCGAATCCGGCGGCGCCTGATCCCGCGCCCGCCGAGCCCTCCACGGTGGTGGCCTCGATGGCCTCGCTGCCGCAGCGCCACGCGCCCGTGGCGCCGACGCTGTCGCTGCGATTCACCGGCGACAGCTGGGTCCAGGTCGTCGGGACCGACGGCCACAGCGTCGAGGAAGCCCTGCTCAAGGCAGGGGATACCCGCAGCTATCCGGCCGGCGAGGTTGGCCGTCTGGTACTGGGCAACGCCTCCGCCGTCGAGGTGCGCAGCAATGGCCAGGTCCGCGAGCTGGCGCCCTACATGCGAGCGAACGTGGCGCGCTTTACGGTATCCTCTGACGGTTCCCTCGCGCCGGTCTCCGACTGACCCGCAAGCGGGTCCAGCGAGTTCCTGCGTTCCGGCAACGGCGCATGAATCCAGGCCATGGCCAGCCGGCTTCGCGCACGGCTGGTCTGGTAGTGTCGGCCCGCCGCGGCCAGCCCATTTCAATGACGCCCCACGCACGCCGGCGGGCGGGAGAGACGCAGTTTTCCCATGGCAATCGACGACCTGCTCGACGAACACGAACAAAGCGAACGCGTCCTGGCCTGGTTACGCAGCAACGGGGCCGGCCTGATCGGCGGCATCATCGTCGGACTGGCGCTGATCCTGGGCTGGCAGTGGTGGGGCGGCAAGCAGGCCGCCAGCGACATGCGGGCCGGCGACGATTATCAGGCGATGCTCAAGAGCCTCGAAGCCAAGGACATCAAGAAGGCGCAGTCGCAGGCCGCGGCGCTGCACGACACGCCTTACGCTCCGCTGGCGGTGCTCGACCTTGCCAAGGCGCAGGTCGAAGCCGGACAACGTGACGCGGCGATCTCCACCCTGCGTACCGCGCAGTCGCCCAACCCGGTGCTGGAGCAGGTCATCAAGCGGCGCCTGGCGCGGCTGTTGATCGACTCCGGCAAGGCCGGCGAGGCGCTGAAGGTCCTGGGCAATGAGGACGATCCGGCCACCCTCGAAGTCCGCGGCGACGCCCAGGTGGCGCTCGGCAAGCGCGAAGATGCGCGCAAGTCCTATACGGAAGTCCTGGCCAAGCTCGACGTTGCCTCGCCCGGACGTCGCCTGGTGGAACTCAAGCTCACCGACGTCGGCGGTTCGGCCGCCAAACCCGAGGCGCGGATTTGATGAAGATGGATTCGATGACGCAAGCGACGACAACCACCCGACGGCTTGCCGCGCCCCGACGCAACTTGCCGGCGCGCGCCGCCGTCGTGTTGCTGTGCGTATTCGCCGTGGCCGGGTGCAGCACCATCAAGGGCTGGTTCGGCAGCAAGAAGGACAAGGGTCCGGAACCCGCGGAGCTGGCCGAATTCGCGCCATCCGCGACCGTCAGCAAGCTCTGGTCGGCAAAGGCCGGCAAGGGCGAGGGGTTGCTCGGCGTCCAGCAGGGCCCGGCGGTTGCCGATGGCCGTGTCTACGCTGCGGCGGTGGAGGGCGGCGTTCGTGCGCTGGACCTGCAGACCGGCGCCACGATCTGGACCTACGAGTCCGAGCTTGAGTTGTCCGGTGGCCCCGGGGTCGGCGACGGCGTGGTCGTGGTCGGCGGACTCGAAGGCGACGTGATTGCTCTCGACGCGGCCACTGGCGCGGAGAAGTGGCAGGCCAAGGTGGACAACGAAGTCATCGCCGCGCCTGCGGTCGGCCAGGGCATGGCCTTCGTGCGCTCCAACGACGGCCGGGTCACCGCGTTCGACGCGGCCACCGGCGAGCGTCGCTGGTTCTGGAGCCGCGACATGCCGCTGTTGACCGTGCGCGGCAACGACGCCCCCACGCTCGGCCCGGGCTATGTCTTCGTCGGCAATGACGACGGGACGATCTCGGCGCTGGCCTTGGCCGACGGCCGCGAACTGTGGAACCAGGTGGTCGCGCAGCCCGACGGACGCACCGAGCTCGAGCGCATGGCCGATGTCGACGGCACGCCCATGCTCGACGGCGCCACCCTGTATGCCACCAGTTTCAAGCGCCAGACGATGGCGATCGAAGCGCCGAGCGGGCGCCCCCTCTGGGCGCACGACAGCGGTGGGGCGGGTCGGGTTGGCCTCGCATCCGACCGGGTGCTGGTCACCGATCCGGACGGCACCGTCTGGGCGCTGGACAAGGGCACCGGCACCGCGCTGTGGTCGCAGCCATCGATGGCGCGACGCAACCTCACCGGGCCGGCGATCCACGGCGACTATGCAGTGGTTGGCGATTTCGAGGGCTACCTGCACTGGCTCAAGCTCGATACCGGCGAACTGGCCGCGCGCGTGCGTACCGGTAGGGACCCGCTGCGGGCCACTCCGGTCGTGGCCGACGGCATCCTCATTGCCGAAGACACCGACGGCGGCCTCAACGCCTACCGCCTGGGGCAGTAAGCGGGCCGCAACAGAACAGATGGGATCGCCCGTGCGATCCCGCGCTGCATCCGTCAGTTCCGCAACGTCGCGGCTGTCGTCACCAAGGATCAATCGCCGGGATCGGATCATCGGAACCATCGCGGATCGCCATCGATTCCCGATCCCGATTTCCCGTTCCCAGGACCGCACCCATGCTTCCCCTCGTCGCTCTGGTCGGTCGCCCCAATGTCGGTAAGTCGACGCTGTTCAATGCGCTGACGCGCACGCGCGACGCGCTGGTCCACGACGAACCCGGGGTGACCCGCGACCGCAATTACGGTGTGTGCCGGCTCGACGAGGCGCGGCCATTCGTGCTGGTCGATACCGGCGGCATTGCGGGCGAAAACATCCACCTGGAAAGCGGCAATCTCGCCGGCGCCACGGCGCGCCAGGCGCGTGCCGGGGCCGAGGAAGCCGATCTGGTGCTGTTCATCGTCGATGGCCGCGAGGGCCCGTCGGCACTGGACGAGGACATCCTGCGCTGGCTGCGCAAGGCCTCGCGCCCGACGTTTCTGGTGGTCAACAAGACCGACGGCGTCGATGCGCGCGCAGCGCTGGCCGAGTTCTCGCGCTACGGATTTTCCGACGTGCTCGCGATCTCCTCCGCGCACCGGCAGGGTCTCGACGAACTGCTGGCGCAGGTGCTGGCCAAGCTGCCCGCCGACGGCGACGCGGAAATCCTGGACGACGATCCCGAGCGCGTGCGCGTTGCCTTTGTCGGCCGCCCCAACGTCGGCAAGTCGACCTTGGTCAACCGCATCCTCGGCGAGGAACGCATGATCGCTTCGGACGTCGCGGGCACGACCCGCGATTCGGTGGCGGTCGACCTGGAGCGCGACGGACGCAAGTACCGCCTGGTCGACACCGCCGGCATCCGCCGCAGGGCGAAGGTCGAGGAGGCGGTGGAGACATTCTCGATCATCAAGACCCTGCAGGCGATCGAGCAGTGCCAGGTCGCCGTGATCATGCTCGACGCCAGCGAAGGGGTGACCGAGCAGGACGCCAGCGTCCTGGGCGCGGTGCTCGACGCCGGCCGCGCGCTGGTGGTCGCGGTCAACAAGTGGGACGGCCTGAGCGACTACCAGCGCGAACAGGTCGAAGCCCTGCTGTCGCGCAAGCTGGCCTTCGTGCAGTGGGCCGAGGCGGTGCGCATCAGCGCGAAACACGGGTCTGGCCTGCGCGAACTGTTCGGCGCCATCCATCGCGCGCATGCATCGGCGACGCGCGTGTTCAGCACCGCCGAGGTGACCCGGGCGGTGGAAATCGCCTACGAAACCAATCCGCCACCGGTGGTCCGTGGGCACGTCCCGAAGCTGCGTTTCGCCCATCCGGGCGGCGACAATCCGCCGACCTTCATCGTCCATGGCACGCGGCTGCGGACCTTGTCGGAGACCTACCGCCGCTACCTCGAGAACTTCTTCCGCAAGCGCTTCAGGCTGGTGGGCACGCCGGTGCGGTTCGTGTTCAAGGAAGGCGAGAATCCGTACAAGGACCGCAAGAACGTGTTGACCGAACGCCAGGTGGCGAAGAAGAAGCGACTCATCCGGCACGCCAAGCGCGGCAAGTGACGCCACGCTCCGCGCTCCAGCGGCGCGAACCCGCCTTGGCCGTGCACCTGGACGTCACTGTGGGAGCGGCTTAAGCCGCGAGCTTTTGATCTCTCCTGCCCGAACCGAAGAGCTAGCGTGCGGAAGCACCCCCATGAGGTTTGCCGACTCGTGGTTGCACCGACGTGCATGCCTCAACAACGGCAGAAAGGCGCAACGATCACCCCGCCGGCCGTTGACGAAGGCTTATCCTGTTCGCGAATCTCCCCGCAGGTAGTGCCAACCCGTGACCGTCCGTTCCGTACCCACGCACGACGATGCCATCACCCTCGGCATCCTCGCCGGCGGCGAGGCGACGCGCCTGGGCGGGCGCGACAAGGCCTGGATGTCGCGTGCCGGCAACCCTCTGGTGCTGGCGCTTGCCGAACGGCTCGCGCCGGAGGTGGAAGCCACCATCGTCAGCGCCAACCGCAACGCCGAACGCTATCTGTCGCACGGACTGCGCGCGATACACGATCGGGTCGCGGGCATCGGCCCGCTTGGCGGCATCGATGCGCTGGCCGCCGCCTGCCAGACGTCCTGGCTGCTGACGGTGCCGGTGGACGTGATCGGGGTGAATGATTGCCTGGTCCGCAGCCTGCTCGCGGCCGGAGCGCAGGGCGCCTGGGCGGAAGACGACAACGGCCCGCAACCGCTCATCGCGCTATGGCCCGCTGCCGCGCTGCGCGAAGCGGCGGCCGCCGCGGTGGCGTCTGGCGACCACGCCGTGCACGCGCTGCAATCGCGCATGGGCATGGCGCAGGTACGTTTTTCCGGCCTGTGTTTCGGCAACCTCAACACGCCCGACGACCTCGACGCCGCCGGCGTTGCGTCCTGACCTGGAGGCACGCGGCATGTCCGAAGCCAGCGCGTTTCCGACCCGTATCGCCTACGCGGAGGCCATCGCCATCGTCGAGCGCGTCGCCGCCGCGCATCGCGTGCCGGCGCAGCGTGTCGCGCTGGCGCGCGCGCACGGCTGCATTCTCGCCGGTGACTTGGCGGCGCGGATCCCGCAGCCGCCATTCGACAACTCGGCGATGGACGGCTTCGCGCTGCGCCATGCCGACCTGCAGGCCGGCGGCGAAGCCGTGCTGCGCCTGGTCGGCGAACAATTCGCCGGGCGCGCGATCGACCTTGCGATCACCGCAGGCCAGTGCGCGCGCATCACCACCGGCGCGTCGCTGCCGGCAGGCGCCGACACGGTGGTGATGAAGGAGAACACCCGGCTCGATGGCGATCGCGTCTTCGTCCTCGTCGCCCCGAAACGGGGGCAGCACGTGCGTCGCGCCGGCGAGGATACGCAGCCGGGAGAGTCCCTGCTGCGGGGCGGGGAAGCGCTGACGCCCGCGCGCATCGCGCTGGCCGCCTCGCAGGGAAGGGCCGAACTCGAGGTCGCGCGACGTCCGACCGTGGCGGTGTTCACCACCGGCGACGAACTGGTCGAACCCGGCCTGCCGCTCGCGCCCGGGCAGATCTACAACTCCAACCGCGAACAGCTGATGGGCCTGTTGCGCGCGGACGGCCTGGAACCGGTCGCATGGCCGACCCTGCCCGACGATCCGGCACAGGTCGAATCCGCGCTGCGCCACGCCGGCCACGCTTTCGACCTTGTGTTGACGTGCGGCGCGGTCTCGGCCGGCGAGAAGGACCACATTCCGGCGCTGCTGCAGGCGCACGGCGCAATCCATTTCTGGAAGGTGCGCATGAAGCCCGGGATGCCCGTGCTGCTTGCCGATGGCGGCGGATTCGGCGATGCGCTGTTCCTGTGCCTGCCGGGCAATCCGGTGTCGGTGCTGGCGACCTATCTGGCGCTCGGCCGGCCGCTGCTGGATGCCATGCAGGGCAGGGCGGCCGCACGGCCGCGCTGGCGCGCGCGCCTGGCGTCACCCTGGCACAAGGCGCACGAGCGCCTGGAATTTCTGCGCGGGCGGTTTCTTTCGCGCGACGAAGGCAGCCTGGAGGTGGAACCCGATCCCGCCGACGGCTCGCACCGGATGCAGGCGGCGGCGGATTCGGATGCGCTGATCGTGCTCGCCGAGGGTGCACGCGAGTATCCCGCCGGCACGGTTGTCGAAGTGCTGCCGTACTGAGCCCGGAGCCTTCGCCTGCTTGCAGCGGCGAACTGCTCTATCCCGACATCGTGGGCCAAGGCAGCAGTTGGCGCCGAGCCGCTCCAGCGCGTTCCTGCCGGGCGGGCGGCCCGACCAGCGGGGGTACCCGGCGATGGAACGCGGTGGAACGCCGGTTCCGGCGGCCATTTTTCGCGATAATCAGACCATGGCGATTCCAGAGATCACCCCGCGCGAAGCACAGCTGCGACTGACCCAGGGTGCGGTGCTGGTGGATGTCCGTGAGGACCACGAACGCGAACTCGGCATGGCCGAAGGTGCGCGCGGCATCGCGCGCGCCGAACTGGAAGAAGATCCGTCGTTCCATTTCGCCGATACCGACGCCGAACTGGTGCTGATCTGCCAGAGCGGCGGGCGTTCGATGCTCGCCGCCGAGGTGTTGCAGCGGCTGGGTTATCGCAACGTGGTGTCGGTGCGCGGTGGCACGCTGCGCTGGACTGCCGATGGCTTGCCGATGACCCGGCCCGACACCGGCGCCGCGATCGACCAGGATTTCCACGACCGCTATTCACGGCACCTGCTGCTGCCGGAGATCGGCACGCGCGGCCAGCGTCGGCTGGAGCTGGCGCGGGTGCTGATGATCGGCGCCGGAGGGCTCGGTTCGCCGGCCGCCTTCTACCTCGCCGCCGCTGGCGTCGGGCACCTGCGCATTGCCGATGACGACGTGGTGGAGCGCAGCAACCTGCAGCGCCAGGTGCTGCACGTCGATGCCGACATCGGCATGCCCAAGGTCGATTCCGCCGAAACGCGGCTGTCGGCACTCAACCCCCGCACCCGCGTCGAGGCGGTCGCCGAGCGGGTGACGTCGGCCAACGTCGAGCGCCTGCTCGAAGAGGTCGACGTGGTGCTCGACGGCGCCGACAACTTCCCGGTCCGCTACCTGCTCAACGATGCCTGCGTGAAGCTGGGCAAGCCGCTGGTCTACGGCGCGGTGCATCGCTTCGAAGGGCAGGTGAGCGTCTTCGATGCCGGCCGCCGGCGCGGCGTGGCGCCGTGCTATCGCTGCCTGTTCCCGGAGCCGCCGCCGCCGGAAGCCGCGCCCAATTGCAGCGAAGCCGGCGTGCTGGGCGTGCTGCCGGGCGTGATCGGGATGCTGCAGGCCACCGAAGTGCTCAAGCTTCTGCTGCACATCGGCGAGCCGCTTGCCGGACGGCTGCTGCATTTCGATGCGCTGTCGATGCGTTTCCGCGAGACGCGCCTGCCGCCTGATCCCGACTGCGCGCTGTGCGCCCCGGCGCGGCCGTTCCCCGGCTACATCGACTACGCCGCGTTCTGCAGCGGCTCCTGACCAGAAAACGCTGGCAGGAGCGGCTTCAGCGACAACATCGCGAACGTTCGCGACGCCACAGCCCCCGGGCAGTCGTCGCCGCCACGTGACGGCGAACGCCATGACCTGCATTAGGCTTCGGCCTGTCCCCTGGATGCGATCGACAATGAATCCTGCTTCGATGTTGAAACTGCTGCTGGCGTGCGCACTGTGCTGGCTGCTCGCCGCCCCTGGGCAAGCCGCGGCTGCCGACGTGTGCCCGCTGCTGCGCGCGCAGGT
This sequence comes from Luteimonas notoginsengisoli, assembly GCF_042648885.1. Classification (NCBI taxonomy): domain Bacteria; kingdom Pseudomonadati; phylum Pseudomonadota; class Gammaproteobacteria; order Lysobacterales; family Lysobacteraceae; genus Luteimonas; species Luteimonas notoginsengisoli. The sequence continues at coordinate 1,192,222 of NZ_JBHRYF010000001.1, forward strand.
CGACTCGCCCGTGGTGGCCACGCGCATCGCCGCGGCCGCATGCGAGGAACACCAGCTCTGGTACCGGCCCTTCATCGACACCGACGGCCGCCTTGCCGGTTCGCGCGTGCGGGAAGCCGAGGCCGGGTTGCTGGCCAACGGCCAGCCGGCTTGGCTGCGCGTGGTGGACTACTGGCGCGGCAGCGGCCTGCTCGGTTCGGCGTCGGCGCGACCCGGCGCCAGCGATTGCGCCTATGCCGGCATGAGCCAGTACGCTTCGCCGGCGTGCCGCGCGTTCGTGGTCGATACGCCGTGGTCGGCCGCCTTCGTCTCGTGGGTGATGGCCCGCGCGCGGGTCCCCGGCTTCAACGGGTCGGCCAGCCACGTGCGCTATGTGCGCGATGCCTATCGCGACCCGGCCGGCAACGCCTACCAGGTCGCCAACCCGGTGTCCGCGCGGCCGCAGCCCGGCGACCTGCTGTGCTACGTGCGCGTCGCGTCGCGCGTCTATGGCTTTGGCGGGCTTGCCGGGCTGCTGAGCAGCAACGAGTCCGGACTCAACATGCATTGTGACATCGTGGTCGCGGCCAACCCCGACAACGACGGCCTGGCTTACCTGATCGGTGGCAACGTGCTGGACGGCGTCACCATGCGCCTGCTCCGACTCACGCCGGGGGGGCAGTTCGCAAACCTGCCGATGCGCGTGCCCGGTGCGCCGGAGTGTTCGCCGGATGCGCCGTCGAGCTGCGATGCCAGCCGCCAGGACTGGGCGGTGATGCTGCAGCTGCGACCGGCACCCCAACTGGCGCAGCTGGCGCCCGCCATGCCGATGGCGCAATCGCCGGCGCGGTTGCCTCAACCTTCGGCGCAGTGCTGCGTGAATTGCGTGATCGGATCGGGCATTCCGCGCTGCCCGGCCGGAACCCCAATGCCCACGACCCCGAAGCCACCCGCGACTCCGGCCGCGACTCCGCAGCCACAGGCGCCGCCGACGAAGTGCTGCGTGGACTGCGTTGTCGGTTCCGGCATCCCGCGTTGTCCCGCGGGAACGCCGGCGCGCCCCTGACCGGGATGCCTCAGGCCTTGCCGTGCTGGAGGGCGTCGAACGCCGCCAGCTGCTCCGGCGTCGCATCACGCTGGTGCCGCGCCTTCCACTGCGCGAACGGCTCGCCATAGATCGCTTCGCGCGCTTCTTCCCGGGTCATCGCGGTGCCGCGTGCGCTGGCGGCTTCGCGGTACCAGTCGGCGATGCAGTTACGGCAGAAGCCGGCGCCGATCATCAGGTCGATGTTCTGCACGTCGGGCCGCTCTCGCATCAGGTGCTGCAGCAGGCGCCGGAACGCGGCGGCCTCGATCGCGGTCGTGTCCGCGGTGGTGTCGTGAACGGTCATGTCCGTGTTCGCGTGAATGCTGGAATCGGGGACAATAGCGCCTTCGCCGCACGCAGGTCCGCCCGCATGACCGAACAGCACCGCGCCCGCATCCTCGACGGCAAGGGCATCGCCGAGCACCTGCTCGACACGCTCAAGACGCAGGTCGATGCGCGCCTGGCGGCGGGCAAGCGGCGGCCCGGGCTGGCCGTGATCCTGGTGGGCAACGACCCGGCGTCGCAGTCCTACGTGCGCAACAAGCGCCGGGCGGCGCAGAAGGTCGGCATCCAGGCCTTCGACCACGACTTCCCCGATGGCGCCAGCGAAGCCGAGCTGCTGGCCCTGATCGACCGCCTCAACGCCGATCCGGCCGTACACGGCATCCTCGTGCAGCTGCCGCTGCCCGGCATCCCGGACGCCACCGGCCTGATCCATCGCATCGATCCGCGCAAGGACGTCGACGGCTTCCACCCGGAGAACGTCGGTCACCTGGCGCTGCGCCAGTTTGGCCTGCGCCCATGCACGCCGCGCGGCATCACCACGCTGCTCGCCTACACCGACCGCCCGGTGCGGGGGCAGAGCGCGACGATCGTGGGCGTCAGCAACCATGTCGGCAGGCCGATGGCGCTGGAACTGCTGATCGCCGGCTGCACCACCACCTGCTGCCACAAGTTCACCCCGCCGGACGTCCTGCGCCGGCATGTGGGCGACGCCGACATCCTGGTCGTGGCCGTCGGCCGGCCGGGCCTGATCCCGGGCGACTGGGTGAAGGCGGGCGCGGTGGTGATCGATGTCGGCATCAACCGGCTCGACGACGGTCGCCTGGTCGGCGACATTGGATTCGACGATGCTGCACGGCGCGCGAGCTGGATCACGCCGGTGCCGGGCGGGGTGGGGCCGATGACCGTGGCCACGCTGATGCAGAACACCCTGGAAGCCACCGACGCCGCCGACGCGGCCTGAGCCCCGCGGATTTCGCCGGGCTTCTGTGGGAGCGGCTTCAGCCGCGAGCTTTCCCCGATCATCCAGGCCGCATCAAAAGCTCGCGGCTCAAGCCGCTCCCACGAACGGATCGTTCCAGATCCACGCCGCTCGCGCCCATCCGGATCGCCCGTCATTCGCGGTAGAATGCCGTGCTTCACCCCACCGGCACTCCCATGCTGCGCATCCAGGCTGAAGCACTGACCTACGACGACGTTTCGCTCGTCCCCGCGCATTCGATCGTCCTGCCCAAGGACGTTTCGCTCGCCACCCGGTTCACCCGCGAACTGCGCCTGAACCTGCCGATCGTGTCCGCGGCCATGGACACGGTCACCGAATCCCGCCTCGCCATCGCCATGGCGCAGCTCGGGGGCATCGGCATCCTGCACAAGAACATGTCCGCCGAACGGCAGGCGGCTGAAGTGTCGCGGGTCAAGAATTTCGAGGCCGGCGTGATCCGCGAGCCGTTCACCGTCGGCCCGCAGACCACGATCGGCGAGGTGCTGAAACTCACCCGCGCGCGCAACATTTCCGGAGTCCCGGTGGTCGACGGGGGGCACCTGGTCGGCATCGTCACCGGGCGCGACATGCGCTTCGAGACCAAGCTCGACGACCCGGTGCGCAACGTGATGACCCGGAAGGAACGCCTCGTCACCGTGCGCGAGGGCGCCAGCGAAGATGAAGTGCTGCAGCTGCTGCACAAGCACCGGATCGAGAAGGTGCTGGTGGTCAACGACGGCTTCGAGCTGCGCGGCCTGATCACCGTCAAGGACATCCAGAAGGCGCACGACAATCCCAACGCGGCGAAGGATGCTTCCGAAAGCCTGCTGGTCGGCGCCGCGATTGGCGTCGGCGGCGACACCGAGCAGCGCATCGAGCTGCTGGCCTCGGCGGGCGTGGACGTGGTCATCGTCGACACCGCGCATGGCCATTCGCAGGGCGTGCTCGATCGCGTGGCCTGGGCCAAGAAGCATTACCCGAAGCTGCAGGTGGTGGGCGGCAACATCGTCACCGGCGACGCGGCGCTGGCGCTGATGGACGCGGGTGCGGACGCGGTCAAGGTGGGCGTTGGCCCCGGTTCGATCTGCACCACGCGCGTGGTCGCGGGGGTCGGCGTGCCGCAGGTGACTGCGATCGACATGGTCGCCGAAGCCCTGCGGGACCGCATCCCGCTGATCGCGGACGGCGGCATCCGCTATTCCGGCGACATCGGCAAGGCGCTCGTCGCCGGCGCCTCGACGGTGATGATCGGCGGCCTGTTCGCCGGCACCGAGGAAACCCCTGGCGAAACCGAGCTCTACCAGGGTCGAAGCTACAAGAACTATCGCGGCATGGGCAGTCTGGGCGCGATGGAAAAGGGCAGCTCCGACCGCTATTTCCAGGACAGCAGCGACGCCGACAAGCTGGTGCCCGAGGGCATCGAGGGCCGCGTTCCGTATCGTGGGCCGCTGTCGGGCGTCGTGCACCAGCTCGCTGGAGGCCTGCGCGCGACGATGGGCTATGTCGGCTGCGCCACGATCGAGGACATGCGCACCACGCCGAAGTTCGTGAAGATCACCGGCGCCGGCCAGCGCGAAAGCCACGTCCACGATGTGCAGATCACCAAGGAACCGCCGAACTACCGCGCCGGCTGAAGCGCCTGCATCGGGAATCGAGAATCGGGAATCGATGACCGCGGCGCTCTGCACGATTCCCGATTCCCCACTCCGACCCGGCCTGCATGACCGACCTCCACAGCGACAAGATCCTCATCCTCGATTTCGGCGCGCAGTACACGCAGCTGATCGCGCGGCGCATCCGCGAACTGGGCGTCTATTGCGAGGTCTGGGCCTGGGACCACGACCCGGCCGAGATCGCGAGGTTCGCGCCGAAGGGCATCATCCTGTCCGGTGGTCCCGAATCGACCACCGAACACGGCGCGCCGGCCGCGCCGCAACAGGTGTTCGAAAGCGGCCTGCCGCTGCTGGGCATCTGCTACGGCATGCAGACGATGGCCAAGCAGCTTGGCGGCGAGACCGAAGCCGCCGACTCGCGCGAGTACGGCCATGCCGAAGTCACCCTGGTGGCCGCCGACCTGCTGTTCGAAGGGCTGAAGGACCATCCCGGCGCGCCGCCGCGGCTCGATGTGTGGATGAGCCACGGCGACCACGTGTCGAAGGCGCCGCCGGGCTTCACCGTGACCGCGAAGACGGCCCGCGTGCCGGTCGCGGCATTCGCCGACGACGAGCGGCGCTGGTACGGCGTGCAGTTCCATCCGGAAGTCACCCACACCCGTTCCGGGATGCAGATGCTGCGCCGCTTCGTGGTCGACATCTGCGGCTGCCAGACGCTGTGGACGGCAGCCCACATCATCGACGACCAGGTCGCGCGCGTGCGCGAACAGGTGGGGTCGGACGAGGTCATCCTCGGCCTGTCCGGCGGCGTCGATTCGTCGGTGGTCGCGGCGCTTCTGCACAAGGCGATCGGCGACCAGCTGACCTGCGTGTTCGTCGACACCGGCCTGCTGCGCTGGCAGGAAGGTGACCAGGTGATGGCGACCATGGCCCGGCACATGGGCGTGCGCGTCATCCGCGTCGACGCGCGCGATCGCTACTTCGACAGGCTCAAGGGCGTCAGCGATCCGGAAGCCAAGCGCAAGATCATCGGCAACCTGTTCGTCGAGATCTTCGACGAGGAGTCCGGCAAGCTGGCCAACGCCAGGTGGCTGGCACAGGGCACGATCTACCCCGACGTCATCGAGTCGGCCGGCAGCAAGACCGGCAAGGCGCACGTCATCAAGAGCCACCACAACGTCGGCGGTTTGCCTGCGCACATGAAGCTCGGGCTGGTCGAACCCCTGCGCGAGCTGTTCAAGGACGAAGTGCGCCGCCTGGGCGTCGAGCTCGGCCTGCCGCGCGAGATGGTCTACCGCCATCCGTTTCCCGGTCCGGGCCTGGGCGTGCGCATCCTGGGTGAAGTGAAACCCGAGTACGCCGACCTGCTGGCGCGCGCCGACGCGATCTTCATCGAGGAATTGCGCAGCGCGGACCTGTACGACAAGACCAGTCAGGCGTTCGCGGTCTTCCTGCCGGTGAAATCGGTGGGCGTGGTCGGCGACGCGCGTGCCTACGAATGGGTGATCGCGCTGCGTGCGGTCGAGACCATCGACTTCATGACCGCGCACTGGGCGCACCTGCCGTACGACTTCCTCGGCCGGGTGTCCAACCGGATCATCAACGAAGTGCGCGGTGTCTCGCGCGTGGTCTACGACATCAGCGGCAAGCCGCCGGCGACGATCGAGTGGGAATGAACTCCGCCTCCAGGCAAACAGGAACCATCCGATGACGCTTTCGCTCTACGACATCTCCGTGCCCGCGCTCGTCCGCGGCCTGCAGAACCTGTCCCACCAGATCGACAAGGCCGTGGCTTTCGCCCGCGAAAGCGGCGTCGATGCCGACGACTTCGTGCAGGCCCGGCTCGCCGCCGACATGCTGACGTTCGCCGGCCAAGTGCAGCGCGCCAGCGACACCGCCAAGTTCGGCGCCGCGCGTTTGTCGGGCGGGCAGTCGCCATCGTTCCCCGACGACGAGACGACGCTGGAGCAGCTGCAGGCGCGCATCGCATCCACCGTGGCCTACCTGCAGGGCGTGCCGGCCGGGGAAATCGAGGGACAGGAAGCGCGGGAGATCCGATTCACCGCCGGACAGAACGAGCTGCAGTTCAGCGGCGCCGACTACGTGCGCACGTTCCTGTTGCCGAACTTCTATTTCCACCTGACCATCGCCTACGGTCTGTTGCGCCACAAGGGCGTGCCGCTGGGCAAGCTCGACTTCCTGCGCGGCGCGCAGCCGGGCTGAGCCGCGGCGTGATCGAGCCCGCGGACGACACCGACACACGGTGGATGGGCCACGCCCTCGCATTGGCCGAGCGTGCCGAACGCGAGGACGACGAGATCCCCGTCGGCGCGGTGCTGGTGGACGCCACGGGCAACGTCGTCGGCGAGGGCTGGAACCGGAACATCGCCGAGCACGATCCGACCGCGCACGCCGAGATCGTGGCGATGCGGCGGGCGGGCAGGGCGCTGGGCAACCACCGGCTGCTTGGCTGCACGCTGTACGTGACCCTGGAGCCCTGCGCGATGTGCGCGATGGCGATGGTGCATGCGCGCCTGGCGCGCGTGGTGTTCGCCGCCAGCGATCCCAAGACCGGAGCCGCGGGCAGCGTCTTCGACCTGCTCGCCGATCCGCGGCATAACCATCGCGTCGAGACCCGCGGCGGCGTGCTGGCGGAAGAGGCCAGCAGCCGGCTGACCAACTGGTTCCGCCGCCGACGCGGGCAGCCGCCGCTGGCCTGAAGATGCCGTCCACGGGCGCTGGGCTATGATGCTGCGCCCCTCGAGGATGACACCACACGCATGGCAAGCAATAGCGGACACGCACGCGACGGCCGGTTGATCTGGATCGACCTGGAGATGACCGGCCTCGACACGGAGCGCGACTCGATCATCGAGATCGCCACCGTGGTGACCGATTCCGAGCTCAACCTCCTCGCCGAGGGGCCGGTGTTCGCGATCACGCATCCGCTGTCCGTGCTGGAGGCGATGGACGAATGGAATCGCACCCAACACGGCCGGTCCGGGCTGTGGCAGCGCGTGCTGGAACAGGGCGTGCCGATGGCGGAGGCCGAGGCGCGGACCCTGGATTTCCTGCAGCAGTGGGTGGGGCACAACCAGTCGCCGATGTGCGGCAACTCAATCTGCCAGGATCGCCGCTTCCTGCATCGGCAGATGCCGTCGCTGGAGCGGCACTTCCACTACCGCAACCTCGACGTCAGCACGATCAAGGAACTCGCGCGCCGCTGGGCGCCGGAAGTGCTGGCCGGCGTGCGCAAGGAAGCCGCGCACACGGCGTTGAGCGACGTGCGCGATTCGATCGCGGAGCTGAAGCACTACCGCACGGCGATGGGCGTGTTCGGCGCGCCGCACTGAGGCGCCTGGCGATGCCGTTGCTCTTGTAGGAGCGGAGGCAGCCGCGAGCTCTTGCCGGCGATCCGGCGTCACGCAAAGTTTCGCGGCTTCCGCCGCTCCTGCAATGAGCGAGGCCGGCTGATCGCCGGCCCCGTTCGTTCGATCAGGACGCAGCCTTCGACTTCGCCAGCTTCAGCCAGGTGTCGACCACGGTGTCGGGGTTGAGCGACACCGACTCGATGCCTTCTTCCATCAGCCACTGCGCGAGGTCCGGATGGTCGCTCGGGCCCTGGCCGCAGATGCCGACGTACTTGCCCCTGCGGCGCGCGGTCTGGATCGCCATCGACAGCAGCTTCTTCACCGCCGGGTCGCGTTCGTCGAACAGGTGCGCAACGATGCTCGAATCGCGGTCCAGGCCAAGGGTGAGCTGGGTCAGGTCGTTGGAGCCGATCGAGAAGCCGTCGAAGATGTCGAGGAATTCGTCCGCCAGCAGCGCATTGGACGGCACCTCGCACATCATGATGATCTTCAGCCCGTCCTGGCCCTGCTTCAGGCCGTTGTTCTCGAGCACCTCGACCACCTTGCGGCCTTCGTCGAGGGTGCGCACGAACGGGATCATCACCCAGACGTTCGATAACCCCATCTCATTGCGCACCTTGCGCACGGCCTTGCACTCGAGCGCGAACGCCGCGGCGAACGACGGATCGACGTAGCGGCTGGCGCCGCGGAAGCCGATCATCGGGTTCTCCTCATGCGGCTCGTAGCGCGCGCCGCCAAGCAGGTTGGCGTACTCGTTGGACTTGAAGTCGCTCATGCGCACGATGACCGGCTTCGGATGCACGGACGCGGCGATGGTGGCGATGCCCTCGGCGAGCCGATCGATGTAGAACTCCACCGGTCCGGCGTAGCCGGCGATGCGCTCGTCGATCTTCGCGCGGATCGCAGGCTCCTGCGCGTCGTATTCCAGCAGCGCCTTGGGGTGCACGCCGATGTGGCTGGCGATGATCATTTCCAGCCGCGCCAGGCCGATGCCGGCGTTGGGCAGCTGGCCGAAGTCGAACGCGCGCTCGGGGTTGGCCACGTTCATCATGATCTTCAGCGGCGCCTCGGGCATCGACGACAGGTCGGTGGTGATGCGCTCGAAGGGCAGGGTGCCGGCGTAGATGAAGCCGGTGTCGCCTTCGGCGCAGCTGACCGTGACCTCCATGCCGTCCTCGATCAGGTCGAGCGCGTTGCCGGTGCCGACCACCGCCGGGACTCCGAGCTCGCGGGCGATGATCGCCGCGTGGCAGGTGCGGCCGCCGCGGTTGGTGACGATGGCCGCGGCGCGCTTCATCACCGGTTCCCAGTCGGGGTCGGTCATGTCGGCGACCAGCACGTCGCCGGGCTGCACGCGGTTCATGTCGTCGAGCGTGCGCACCACGCGTGCGACGCCGGCGCCGATCTTCTGGCCGATCGCACGGCCTTCGACGACCACGTCGCCGCGCTGCTCGAGCTGGAAGCGCTCGATCTGCGTGGCCTTGGCGCGCGACTTCACCGTTTCCGGCCGCGCCTGGACGATGAACAGCTTGCCGCTGACGCCGTCCTTCGCCCACTCGATGTCCATCGGCCGCTGGTAGTGCTTCTCGATCACCAGCGCCTGCTTCGACAGCTCGTGCACGTCCTCGTCGCTGAGCGAGAACTTGTTGCGCAGTTCGGCCGGAGTGTCCTCGGTGCGCACGCGTTCGCCGGGGGCATCGGAATACACCATGCGCAGCTGCTTGCTGCCCAGCGAGCGGCGCAGGATGGCTGGCCGGCCTTCGGCCAGGGTCGGCTTGTAGACGTAGAACTCATCCGGGTTGACCGCACCCTGCACGACCATCTCGCCCAGGCCGTAGCTGGAGGTCACGAACACCACGTCGCGGAAGCCAGACTCGGTGTCGAGCGTGAACAGCACGCCCGAGGCGCCGACGTCGGAGCGCACCATCAGCTGCACGCCAGACGAGAGGAACACGTCCTCGTGCTTGAAGCCGTGGTGCACGCGATAGGCGATGGCGCGGTCGTTGTAGAGGCTGGCGAAGACTTCCTTGACCTTGCGCACCACGTCGTCGGCGCCGGTGACGTTGAGGAAGGTTTCCTGCTGGCCGGCGAACGATGCGTCGGGCAGGTCTTCGGCGGTGGCCGACGAGCGTACGGCCACGGCCACGTCGCCGCCGCCGTTCTCGCCGCACAGTTGCGCGTAGGCCGCGCGGATGTCGGCGTCGAGCTCGGGCTGCAGCGGCGCGTCGATGACCCAGCTGCGGATCTCCTTGCCGGCCGCGGTCAGCGCCGGCACGTCCTCGACGTCCAGCGGGGCCAGGCGGTCGAAGATGCGCTGGTGCAGGGTGTTATGCGCGATGAAGGCCTTGAAGGCGTCGGCCGTGGTCGCGAATCCGCCCGGAACCGAGACGCCGAGCGCGTCCAACTCGCCGATCATCTCGCCGAGCGAGGAATTCTTGCCACCGACCTGGGCCAGGTCGGTCAGTCGCAGGTCGTGGAGCCACAGGATGTTTTTGCTGGAAGCGAGGGCGCTCAAGACGGGCACTCCGGGTTGTGCAGGCGGACGGTAAGAACGGGCGGGGCGGGCGGAGCCGGCCGAAGTTGGCTATTTTAGCAAGCCGATCCACCGCGGCGCTCGTCGTCATCCATGGGAAGCGTTTACACATGTCCGCAATTCGCCCGGTTTTCTATGTGTCCGACGGCACCGGCATCACCGCCGAAACCATCGGCCACAGCCTGCTTACCCAGTTCGCCGACACCCTCTTCAGCACCGACCGGATTCCGTTCGTGGACAGCGAGGAGCGGGCGCGCGAGGCGGCCGACCGGATCCGGGCCAAGGGCGAGGAGGTGGGCGTGCGCCCGGTGGTCGTGAGCTCCTGCGTCGATCCGGAGCTGACCCGCCTGATCGGTGAAAGCGGCGCGCTGGTGCTGGACATCTTCGCGCCCTTCGTCGAGCCGATGGAGCGCGAGCTGGGACAGCAGCGCAAGTCGCAGGTCGGGCAGGCGCACGGCATGGTCGATTTCAAGACCTACCACGCCCGCATCAACGCGATGAACTACGCGCTGACCCACGACGACGGCATCGCCATCAACTACGACGACGCCGACCTGATCCTGGTCGCGGTTTCTCGCGCAGGCAAGACGCCCACCTGCGTCTACCTCGCGCTGCATTACGGTGTGCGTGCGGCCAACTACCCGCTGACCGAGGAAGACCTAGAACACGACCGCCTCCCGCCGCGCCTGCGTCCGTACCGCAGCAAGCTGTTCGCGCTGAGCATCGATCCCGAGCGCCTGCACCAGATCCGCGAGGAGCGACGCCCGAACTCGCGCTACGCGCAGCTCGATACCTGCAAGCGCGAGGTGGCGGCGGCCGAGAGCCTGTTCCGGGCAGAGCGCATCCCGGTGCTGAGCACCACGCACAAGTCGATCGAGGAAATCGCCAGCACGGTGCTGACCACGCTCGGCATCCGCCGCGGGATGTTCTGAAAAAGCGCGCCGGCCTCGGCGCGAATCGCGTTGCGTGCAAACGGCCGGGAAGCCTTCACGTTAGGGCCCCGGTACCAGTCCGTCAATGCTGCCGCGGCGCGGCTCCAGCGTGTAGGATCGGGCCATGTCCAAGGTCCCCGTCAGCGATCGCACCGCGCATGTTCCGAGGCTCAGCCGCTTCGGCTGGCTGATGGGGCTGTATGCGGAAAACTTCAGCCGGCTGACCCGGCTTTTCGAACCCGCCGACCTGGCTCAGGGCCGCTATGTTTCGACGATCGGCGACGGCCTCGACCTGCAGCTGGAAGTCATCGCGCAGCACGCCTACACCACCGAACTGCGTCTGACCTACGGCCTGCAGGACCCCGTGACCGGCGAGCCGGATCCGTCTGCGTTCCTGCGCCTGTACCGCGATGCGCGCCAGGTGGAAGCCACGCACTGCTACGTGGGCCGGCGCTGGCAGGATGTGATCGGCATGTACCCGCCGCCGGCGGAGGTCATCGGCCATCGCATGCGGATGAACACCTTCCTCGGCAAGTGGCTGCAGTACCTGGCCGAGGGCGGCCACGGCGTCGCCACGCTGCGCGCGGCGCCGTCCGAAACCAGGGCGGCGTGAGGCACGCGTCGCGCTTTTATCCATCGTTCACGGCCTTTACGCCCTGCAAACATCCGGCTGCTAGCATCGCCCTCCAACGCGCCTGAATGCGCATGAGGAGACACCGATGACCAAGCTCGACAAGCCGTTGCGGCGCGAAGTCCAGATCGGCGACAAGGCCTACACGCTCACCATCGATCCCGACGGCCTGAAGCTGGTCGAGAAGGGCCATCGCAAGGGCATGGAAGTGAGCTGGGCGTCGTTGGCCGGGAGCGAAGGCGAGGGCGCGTCGCAGACGCCGTCGATGTAAGCGACGCCAGAGCCGTAGCGCTGCCGCGAAAGGCCCGCCACCGCGGGCCTTTTCGTTGCCGGCGGAAACAGGATTGCACGCGATTCGTCAGCGACATCCGTCACGTGATTTCTGCCCGCTCCAGCCGTGGCGTGCGATCAGCACGCTATCGCCGCCGGCGGTACGCACCGCGACGCCGGTCGCGTCGCCACGCACGCGGTTGCGTGCGTAAGCCAGACGGCTTGCCACGCCGATCGCCTCGAGCTTGATCGCACGCAGTTCCAGCGCCTTGCCCCGCAGGCTGACGATCCAGCCGTGCCGGACGGGTTCCACGGTCAACACCGACCTCGCCATGTCGTCCACCTTCCCGCTTCGACGCGAGCCTGGGCCTGTCCGGTTCAACGTCGCGCGCCGACGTGGCTGGCCGTGCTCGCATTGGTTCGGAGGGCGGCGATGCTGCGCGGTGGAACCGGCATTGAACCGGATAGTGGCGATCAGGCACGCGGAAACGACGAGGGCCGCCTTTCGGCAGCCCTCGTCGTCGAATCAGAGGTGGCGTCCCCACGGGGATTCGAACCCCGGTGTCCACCGTGAAAGGGTGGTGTCCTAGGCCTCTAGACGATGGGGACGCAGTGGAACTTGCAGCGCTTCCAGACAGGCCATGTCCGGAATTGGTGGAGCCAGGCGGGATCGAACCGCCGACCTCCTGCATGCCATGCAGGCGCTCTCCCAGCTGAGCTATGGCCCCACGGGCTGGAAAGCGCGGAATTCTAGCCAGCGGTTGCCGAACGCGCAAGCGCTGATTTCGATTTCGCGCGTCGCGTTCACCTCGCGGCCGCCGCCAGGCGCAGTCGCAGCGCGTTGGCGACCACCGAAACCGAACTCAGGCTCATCGCCGCGGCGGCCAGCATCGGCGACAGCAGCAGCCCCGTGAACGGATACAGCACGCCGGCGGCGATCGGGATGCCGAGCGCGTTGTAGGCGAAGGCGAAGCCCAGGTTCTGGCGCATGTTGCGCACGGCCGCATTGGAAATCGCGCGCGCGCGCGCGATGCCACCCAGGTCGCCCTTGACCAGCGTGACCTGGGCGCTGGACATCGCCACGTCGGTACCGGTCCCCATGGCGATGCCGACATCCGCGGCAGCCAGCGCCGGCGCATCGTTGATACCGTCGCCGGCCATCGCCACGCGGCGGCCTTCGGCCTGCAGCCGCTGGACGAGCGCGAGCTTGTCGGCTGGCCGCACGCTGCCGTGGACCTCGTCGATGCCCAGTTCGCGCGCCACCGCCTGCGCCGTGGCGGTGGCGTCGCCCGATGCCATGACGATGCGCAGGCCGGAGGCGTGCAGCTGCCGGATCGCGCCCGCGGTGCCGGCCTTGAGCGGGTCGGCGACCGCGACCAGGCCCGCGAAGCCGCCCGCCACGCCCAGATACATGGCCGTGGCGCCCTGCGTGCGCAGTTCGTCCGCGCGCGGCGCGAGTACGGAGGGATCGATGCCGTGTTCGCGCATCAGCGCGTCGTTGCCCAGCACCAGCGCCTTGCCGTCGATGCGGCCGCGCACGCCGGCCCCGGTCATCGACTCGAAGTCCTGCGCCGGCGACAGCGCCATGTCGCGCCGTCGCGCCTCGGCGACGATCGCCGCGGCGAGGGGATGTTCGCTGCCGACGTCGAGGCTTGCCGCCAGTCGCAGCACTTCGTCGGGGTTCCAGGGATCGGCCGCCAGGACCTCGCGGAAAGCAGGCCGGCCCTCGGTCAGCGTGCCGGTCTTGTCGACCACCAGGGTGTCGACGCGGCGCAGCGTTTCCACCGCTTCCGCATCGCGAAACAGCACCCCGGCCTGCGCGGCGCGGCCGGTGGCGACCATGATCGACATCGGCGTCGCCAGTCCCAGCGCGCAGGGGCAGGCGATGATCAGCACCGACACGGCGGCGAGGATCGCGTGAGTCCACGCCGGTTCCGGGCCGAGCAGGCCCCAGCCCAGGAACGTCGCCACGGCGATGGCGAGCACGCCCAGCACGAACCAGTACGCGACCCTGTCGGCCATGCGCTGCATCGGCGCGCGCGAACGCTGCGCCTGCGCGACCAGCTGCACGATCTGCGACAGCACGCCGTCTCCGCCGGTCTTCTCGGCCTGCATCACCAGCGCGCCGGTGCCGTTGAGGGTCGCGCCGATGACGCGATCGCCGGTGGACTTCTCGACCGGCACGGGTTCGCCGGTGAGCATCGATTCGTCGACGTTGGAGCGACCGTCGACCACCACGCCATCGACCGGCACCTTTTCCCCGGGACGCACGCGCAGGCGATCGCCGACGTGGATCCCGGCCAGCTCGACGTCCTCTTCGCCGCCGTCCTCGCGCAGGCGGCGGGCGGTCTTGGGCGCCAGGCCCAGCAGCGCCTTGAGCGCCGCCGAAGTCTGCGAGCGCGCCTTGAGTTCGAGCAGCTGGCCGAGCAGGGTCAGCGAGACGATCATCGCCGCGGCCTCGAAATAGACGCCCACCACGCCGTGGTCGCGGAACGAAGCCGGGAACACGCCGGGCGCCACCGTCGCCACGACGCTGTAGCCGAAGGCGGCGAGCACGCCCGTGCCGATCAGGGTCCACATGTTGGGGCTGCGGTTGTGGATCGACTGCAGCCAGCGTTCGAGGAATGGCCAGCCGGCCCACAGGACCACCGGCGTGGACAGTGCCAGTTCGATCCACGGCTGCGTCGCGGCCGGCACCAGGGCGAACTCGTGTCCGGCCATCGCCAGCGCCATCGTCGCCAGGCTCAGCGGCAGGGTCCACCAGAAACGGCGGCGGAAATCGGCCAGTTCGGGGCTTTCGCCATCCTCGGGCGACGGCAGCATCGGCTCCAGCGCCATGCCGCAGATGGGGCAGGTACCGGGGCCATCCTGCTCGATCTGTTGATCCATCGGGCAGAAATAGCGCGTGCCGGGCGGGGGAGGCGGGGCCGGTTCGGCCTGTTCGGGATGCAGGTAGCGCCCGGGGTCGGCGAGGAACTTCGTCCGGCAGCCGGCGCTGCAGAAGTGGTACTCGGCGCCACCGTGGTTGGCATGGTGCGCAGTGCTCGCCGGATCGACGGACATGCCGCAGACGACGTCGATTGCCTTGTCGCCAGCAGATCCGACCGGCATGTTCCCGCCGCCGTGATGCGCGGCGTGGGCGTGGCCGGTCACGACCGTGCCGTCCGGCCGCGCGTGTCGGACGCGCTGTCGCTGGTGAGCGCCGCCATGATCGGACAGGTGGCGAGCGGACCATGGCCCGGGCAGGCGTCGACCAGCCCGCGCAGCGCTTCGCGCATCCGCGCCAGCTCGACGAGTCGTGCCTCCACGAGTTCGAGCTTCTTGGAAGCTTTTTCCCTCATCTCATTCATATCATTGGAAGAATGAGTACTTATCGCCATCAGCTCACCTATTTCCTCAAGAGTAAAGCCGAGTGTTTTGGCACGCCGGATGAAGTGCAGGCGGGTGACGTCTTCGGAGGCGTACTGGCGATAGCCGCTGGCGCTGCGTGCCGGCTCCGGAATCAGACGCTGGCGTTCGTAATAGCGGACGGTATCGATGGGCACGCCGGCCTGGCGCGCGAGCTGGCCGATGTTCATGGCGGTCTCCTTGGGGACAGGCACCATGATAAACCCTAGACTTTGGTCAAAGGTCAAGGGTTGGGTGCCGAGGGCGGATTGCCGGCGCGGGGACCCGATCAGAACCAGAAGCGGATGCCCGCGACCCAGGCGCGGTCCCCCGCATCCCCGCCCGCGGCTTCGGCCCGATCGGCGGTGCCGCCGAAACGACGCGTCCAGACGTAGCCCGCGTAGGGCGCAAGCTGCGGGCTGAACTCGTAGCGCAGGCGCAGTCCGACACTGGCGTCGCTCAGGCCCTTGCCGACGTGGTTTTCGTCGTCGTCGCGGCTGTAGAAGTTGGCTTCGAGCTTCGGCTGCAGGATCCACCGGTTGGTGAGCAGCACCTCGTATTCGCTTTCCACCCGCGCGGCGAGCCGCCCGGAAGCCCCGACATAGCCGATGGCCTCGAACTCGATCTTGTAGGGCGCCAGGCCCTGCACGCCGATCGCGAGCCAGTCGCGCGTCGCGCTGCCGCCGGAATCGTAGCGCACGCCGAGGGTGCGGTCCCACCACGGCCCGGTGGCGTGGCTCCAGAACAGTTCGGTGCTGGCGTGATCGAGCCGGCCATCGCGGCGCTCGCCCTCGCTGCGCAGCCAGAGCTTGTCGAAGTTGCGGCCAACGCCCGCACGCAGGTCCCAGCCCAGGGCGTTGTCGTTGCCGTGTTCGAGCCGGTCGCCGCGAAGCACCGCGACCAGCGGGTTGTCGTCCATGTGCCCGCGCATGTCCATGCCTTCGAGGTCCGCCGGGAACGCGGCGGCGCGTTCGGCGGCGGTGGGAGCGGGGAAGGGGAAGGGCGACTGCGACGCGTCGGTGTGCGCCGATTCGCCATGATGGACGTGCGCAGGCGCGTGGGCTTCCTGCGCCGGGGACGCATCCTGCACGTGATGGGCGTGGGCATCGTGCTGCGCGAATGCCGGCGCGGCGACGGCAAGGACGGCCGTCAAAGAGGCGGTGGCGAACGACTTCATTCGACCCGCACCTCGCGGAACATCCCCAGTTCCATGTGCAGCAGCATGTGGCAGTGGAAGGCCCAGCGCCCGATCGCATTGGCGCTGACGCGATAGCTGCGGACATGGCCAGGCGGCACGCTGATCGTGTGCTTGCGCAGGTGGAAGGCGCCGGATGCGTCTTCCAGGTCGCTCCACAATCCATGCAGGTGGATCGGGTGCTCCATCATCGTGTCGTTGACCAGCACGATGCGCATGCGTTCTCCGTAATTGAGACGGATGGGCGCGGCCTCGGAGAAGCGGACGCCGTCGAAACCCCAGACGTAGCGCTCCATGTTGCCGGTCAGGTGCAGTTCGACGGTGCGCGACGGTTCGCGCGGGTCGGGGTCGTCGAAGGCGCTTTTCAGGTCGGCGTACGTCAGCACGCGGCGGCCGTTGCCGCGCAGGCCGATGCCGGGATCGTCGAGTGCGCGCGAGGGCGCCATCGTCTGCATGTCGACCGCGGGATTGCCGGTTTCGCCGGCCGGGTGCGACACCATGGAGGCCGCGCCGCCGGCTCCATGCATCGAATGGTCCAGTTTGGTTGCCGCGTTCGCGGGCGGCATGGCATGGCCCATGGCGGCGTGGTCCATCGCGCTGTGGTCCATCGCGCTGTGGTCCATCGCGCTGTGGTCCATCGAGGCGTGGTCCATCGAGGCCTGGGGCTTCGAGACCTCCCTGCTCATCGCAGCGTGGTCGTGCGCGGAAGCCGGCACTGGATTGGCGGCTTCGGTTGCATCCGCTTTTTTCATCCCATGGCCGCCATGTCCCATGTCGGCCATGGTCAGGATCGCGCGGGGATCGAGGGCAGGGATGGGCGCTTCGAGCCCGATCCGCGGCGCCAGCGTGGCGCGCGCGTAGCCGCTGCGGTCCATCGCCTGGGCGAAGACGGTGTAGGGCTGGTCCTCCATCGGCGTCACGACGACATCCAGCGTTTCGGCCACGCCGATCCGGAACTCCTCGAAAGAGACCGGATGCACCGGTTGCCCGTCGGCGGCCACCACGGTCATCTCCAAGCCGGGGATGCGCACGTCGAAGTAGGTCATCGCCGAGCCGTTGATGAAGCGCAGGCGCACTTTCTCGCCGCGCTTGAACAAGCCGGTCCAGTTCCCGGCGGGGGTCACGCCGTTGATCAGGAAGGTGTAGGTCAGGCCGTTGACGTCGGCCAGGTCGGTCGGGCTCATCCGCATCCGGCCCCACATGCCGCGATCGTCGAGCGTCGCGCCCAGGCCGTCGCGGCCTGCGTCGCGGATGAAATCGCCTACCGTGCGCTTGTGGCGGTTGTAGTAGTCGGGCTGGATCTTCAGCTTGCGCACGATGGCGTGCGGATCCTCGTCGCTCCAGTCCGAGAGCAGCAGCACGTAGTCACGGTCGGCAGCCACCGGGTCGGGTGCGTCCGGCTCGATCACGATCGCGCCGTAGACGCCCTTGGCTTCCTGCAGGCTCGAATGGGCGTGATACCAGTAGGTCCCGGCCTGTTTCAGCGTGAATTGATAGGCGAACGCTTCGCCCGGACGGATGCCGTGGAAGCTCAGCCCCGGTACGCCGTCCATGTTCGACGGCAGCAGGATGCCGTGCCAGTGGACCGACGTATCCACGCCGAGCCGGTTGGCCACGCGCAGCGTGATCGTGTCGCCCTGGCGCCAGCGCAGCAGCGGCCCCGGCACGCCGCCGTTGACGGCGACGGCATTGGCCGGGCGGCCGGTGTAGTTGACCGGGACGGCGCCGATCGACAGGGCGTGATCCGTTGATTGACGCCAAGCATTCGCCCTGAAACTAACCGCCTGATTTCCAAAGAGAAGCGCGAACTAACGGGGCGTTTCGTCGGTGCTTTCCTCGTCAACAACTTACCCCGAATTCCCAGAACAACCAGCAATCGCCCGTCATTTCCTCGAACAACCGACGATCTGCCCGCTATTTCTTCTGCCGCATTTTGCCGGCTCGACGCGTGAGTCCGTTCCGGGTCCTCGGCCGCGTTGCAGACAGCTTGGATGCGGTCATGGTCTTCGTAGCGGATGAAATGGGCGCGGGGATGTCGACTGTACGCCTAGAGGGGGGCGGACGTGTTGGCGTCCAGCACACCCTCACCGAACGGATTACGTCGTTCGCGATGACGATCTCTGCCGTGGGCAAGGACCAGCGCTGACACTTCGATACTTTCCCGCAGGCCATCATCGACCTGAGTATCGTCTCCAAACCTTGGGTATACGCCCGGGCAAGGATGGCTTCCAAGGCTCTG
Source organism: Luteimonas notoginsengisoli (assembly GCF_042648885.1). NCBI lineage: Bacteria > Pseudomonadati > Pseudomonadota > Gammaproteobacteria > Lysobacterales > Lysobacteraceae > Luteimonas > Luteimonas notoginsengisoli. Next base: position 1,210,723 of record NZ_JBHRYF010000001.1, read on the forward strand.
GCCACGTGGCGTCGCCCCGAGATCCCATCCAGCGCATGGGATCGGGCCGCTTGAAGGGAACGGCTACACCCGTCGTCGCGCACCTCCAGACCGGAGACCACCCTGTCCAGCAACTCGCCGCAGAAACAGGCTGCTGTCGGGTCGACGGCCGAGAGGTTGAGCCAAATTCTTTGGTCGCTGGACAACCCGTGGGGAGCGATCAGGCAGTCAGGGCGGTTGACGAGGTTCTGTTCGAGGGTCTGTCCTTCTTCCAGCCCATTCAGGGTGGCGAGCTCGAGCGGGGTGGGTGTGTTAGCCGGAAACGCCGCCACGGCATCTCGGGTTGCCTGAGCGAGCTTGGCGTGCATCGTGGCGGGGAGCGGCACGAACGTCAGTGGACGCTCGCCACCCAGAAGGCTCCAGCCCCAGAACTCGCCTTCGGGTGGGTCCTCCCCAACATCGGAAAACTCTTCTAGGTCGGCCGCGGGCTTGGCGGTTACGAGCATGCCCTCGAGTTCAAGCGATTGGCGAGCCAGTGCAGCGTATCCCGGCATCCAATCGGTATGCGGGGCGGGGACTACGAGCAGACGGGACTTTCGTTCTTCGGCCGCCCAATCCAGATATCGGCTAGCCCATGCGTCGACATCCGCCGCCGGGAAATGCCACATGTTGATCGAAGCTGTCCTGACCTCGAACGCGTCGTACCCGCACTCGCAGCGACCAAGTCGAAGATCCTGGTGAAAGCGTGCCCAGCAGGTTCGACCACACTGAGGACAACCGGTGTGCAGCTTGGTGGCATGCCACGGACAGTGATCGATAAAAGGCAGTTGGAAAAGCGCACAGTGGTAACCATGGGCCGCGCAGAGAGGGCAATCGCGCAGTGGAAGGTTGTGGCGTTCCAGCACACGCCCGGTGCGCAGCGGGCTCCACACGTCTGGTGACCAATAGTCGCCCACGCGCGTCCGTCGCAGTCCAAGTGCGTGAAGCAGCCCCGCTTTTGGGGCACCAGGCCTTTGGGTCGCGGTCAGTGCGTCGGATGTCACTCGGTTGCGAATCCCTAGCGCTGTCAGTTCAACGCCCATCAGCCGGCCCAACTGCGTCATCCGCCGGAGCAGCCCGTAGCCGGAGATGTAGGGATAGGGTTCGAGTTCGGCGCCAAGGAGAGCCGGCAATGCCGGCCCTCCTTGGATGACGTCACGCCACGCCATTACGCGGCCTCGTCATGGCCCAAGTCCGGCATGCGCATCTTCGCGCGGACGAACTCCAGGCGGAGATAGCCGCTGGCCAGGAGAACATGCCTGACCTGCTCAGACGTGAAACCATTGAAGTCCGGCTTCTCGTGGGCAATGTCGGCCAGAAGCGAGTGCACGACCAAGGTAAACGTTGCCATCGGCCACGCATCGGTTTCGGGCAGCTTGTACTCCTTGCGCAGCGACCGGACGCCTTCGAAGATCACCGGCGCATCCTTCGACAGACACCAGCCGCGATCGAACGCGTCCTTGGCGAAGTAACGCGAGAACGGCATGTCCGGCGTCGGCCAGGCGACCGAACGGTCGTAACGACCCAAGGCATGGGTAATCTCCGCAATCCCCATCAGCGGCCGGAACGGGGCGGTGTCCATGAACCAGCGACGCACGGTATGGGACGGGCGTTCCAGCCAGTCGTCGCCGACATCGACGCCCTCGGCATCACTCTGGCGAACCAGCACGAGGAACAGGCTGAGGTTCTCATCGAGCACCAGACCATCCAGATCCTCGAGGTACTGGTACTCGGGCTCGGTGATGCGCTGGGCGTTGTCGATGAAGAGCACCATGCGGCGCTGCCGCGCCTGGCCGCAACGCGTGCGAATAAAATTCACCAGGCGTTCGAGGCCCAGGCCGGGATCCATGCGGATGGCGTTGACGAGCTTCAGTCGCCGGTTCATGGCGGTCCAGAACGCACGGTCCGAGCGACGGATTCCGCTGGGCATCACCATGCGCGCCGCGATGCCGATCTGCTGTTTCGTCTTGTTGTTGACCAGCCAGCGCGACGCATTGTCGGTCAGGTACTGCTGCGCGGTTGTTTTGCCGAGCCCGCCACCACCGTACACCGAGCAACCGTGATGACCTTGACTGATATTGGAGAGGATGAAATTGGCGAGGTACTCCGTCGGCTTGGTATAGATCTGGTAGCTGTTGGGAATGAAAATGGGGTGTTCGTTGTTGTCCATGAGTTCTCCTGGGCGTGTGTGCGCCATGCGGAAAGGTGGAAAACCGAAGCTTCAGAAGTCGTTTTCGTCGTCGAGGCTGATCCAGCCACCCGGAGGGACTTTCATGGGGGCATTGATCACTGGCGGACGTGAACTCGGTGGCGCGCCGTTGTGGACCTGTTCCATGCGGGCAAGTTGATCCACGGCCTGCTGGGAGGTTGGCGCGAGTGCACGCAGGAATGCGACGTAAGCCGCGATCGCGCAATCCACGCCGGTGATCGAGAAGCCTGTCCTCAACTTCGACCACTGCATGATCATGGCCCGCGTCGTTTCATCGTGGGCTGTGCGGTTCCAAGGCGCGGCCGCCCGGACGGCGCACAGGGGAGTGGTGGCGGTGCGCATCAGCACGAACGATCGCAGGTCGTGGCGATAGATGCGGGCCAAGACCGTCTTGCCGACCAGTTCCCACTTGTTGTCCAGATCCGGGCTGCGATAGCGCACGTACATGTAATTGACGTGCGGCATCACACCTTCGTTGCGATTGCCGTGAACCGTCAGCGGTACTAGCACGCTGCTCATGTCGCTGGCGTCTTCCTCGGCCTTGTCCGGCATGAAAGCGAAGGCCTTCGGCCCTTGCATCTGCAGATACTGAAGCGGACTCAGGTCGCCCAGCGCGGGGTGGGGTGTTGCGTTGTAGTTCGCGATGATGACGTCCAACAATTCTTCAAACGCATGCAACTGGATCGGATAGTCGTTCGGCGCGAAATTGCTGATACGGATCTTGTTCTCACCTAGTCGCTTGGCGGGCTCGAATCCGCCCGGCACGTCGCGGAGAGCGCCACGCTCCAAGCGCGAGAAGAATTGCTCGACGATCGGGCGGGAACGTGGTTCGTGCGCACGCCCATAGAACAGCATGCCGCCGCGGGCGCGACAGAACGCTTGCTCGAAGTCCAGGGCCGAATGCGCCTTCGCGTTGTCCAACGCCAGCAAGCGCGAGCGCCATGACGAGTGTGCGCCCAGGGAGCCCGAGGGTAGGCCAGCACCCGGTGCGTACTCCAAGCCAGGGATCGTCAGTTCTCGGCGTTTCCACGGTTGCAGGGACTTCGTGATGCAGGAGGCGAGGTCGAGGTTGTTGTAGGCCCTGCCGACGCGCAGGATCCAGCCCACGATGGCGCGGGACTCGACCTCGATCTCGACCAGCAACCACAGCGAGGTGATCTGGCGCTTGACGGAACCGCCGTTGGGCAATGCCACGCCGAGAACGGCCTCGATGTCGATGCGATGCCCGTCGATTTCCGTGCGAGCGAATGGGCTCCCTCGAAAAATTCCGGACAAGGTGGAAGGCGGTGCATCGGCGGTATCGAGGTTACCGATATCGGCGTGGTCGATGCGACGCTGGCGGATAAAGCGGAGCAGGGCGCGGCGCCCTTGGTCGGCTTGATTCAGAGGATAGAAATCCCGCAGTTCCAGACGTTTGAGCTCGGCGACGATCTTCGCGTGCAACCGGTCGAAGGCTTTCGGCGGTCGCCCGGGTGGCAAAGGCTGCCCGAACTCGTCGATCCAGAACGCGATTTCGGGGCGTGCCGAGAGGAGTTGGCTCATCGCATGCGGGCCGGCCAAGCGTGGCATTTCCGCATCGCCTTCCTGTTCGCCGCGCTGATAGGTGCCCCACGGCACGCACACCCTGAATCCGTACGGTTGCCCGTCGTGGGCCAGTTGCGGGGCGCGTTTAACCATGGCGCGCAAGCGTTTGTGGCACAGCCCGTGTGCGTCGGCCGCACGGGTGATGCCCATATCGCCTGTCAGGACTGCCGTCAGTGCCGCGCACGCTTCCTTGAAGCGCGACCGGATCGATTCAGCGAGATCGGACTCCTTGGGTTTGTACCAGGCATCAAGCTCCTCGGTGGGATAGCACGTGTATAAGCTACGCACGGGCCACCTCCAGGACGGCGTCGGCAGCGCACGGCAAGTAGTCCATCAGCCGCAACTCGCCTTGATGGATCATGCCCGCCACTACTGCGCGTACGTTTGCAGGAGTGAAATCCAAGGTCTTGATGAGGTTCGACAGCGAGACGCGCTCGGTGTTGGCGAGGCGCGCACGGATCTGGTTCCGAATAAGCGAGCGTGTCGCCAGTCGCCCGTACTCCCACACTAACGGCAACAGTTCGAAGCCGGTTGCAAGCCAGGTCCGTGCGGAAAGCAACTCCGACTCTGTGACATAGTGCAGCCGGATGCCATTGCGCTGTGCGGCCTCATCGAGTTCGCTTCGATCCCGAATGGAGACAGTACCCGTCGTGCTGCCGACGGTGCCTGCATCGGGAATGACCAAGTAGAAGCGCTCCTCGCCTGATGCGTCACGTGTCCAGAACGACACATCGATCTGTTGTTTGGCGGTGAGTTGGATGCGACGCGGTCGCTCGATGTATTTCTGGATGGTGGAATCGAACTCGAACTTGAGCGCCACTGCGGCGTTGACCGCATCGGCGATCGTGACCACCCGCCGGTTGCGTGGCGAAAAGAAGACGAATACTTCTCGGCGATTGCGTTCGCCACGGGTCAGCTTGCGAGGCGTGTAGGGCAGGTTGGTGTCAATGGCATGCGATGCCACGGACGAAGCGTCCGCTGTCGCGGTGGTTCCAGCAGTCATGGCAGCTCCTTCGCGCGCCGCTTAGGCACACGGCAAGGGACCGGGGTTTCCCGGTCGAATGGCAAAGGGAGGGGCAGTGCTCGCATCCGCGAGCGGTGCCTTGGCGCTCAGTGCGCGGGCTCGGGCTCGAGCCGGTAGCTCAAGATCAGGCGTGACAAGGGGCTGATGTACAGATGACTGCGGTATGCCGGTCCGCCCGGTACCTTCAGGTGAGTCAGGTAGTGAACGGGACGGGGCCGCTCGTTGTGCCGGGCGACGGCCCCCTCCAAGGCGGAGGTCACGGCGTCGAACGGAACGCTTTTGGCCTTTTTTCGATGGTTTTGCATCTGGGAATGTCCTTTCTGGGGCTGCCGGAGGCAGCAGTTGACACTGCCCAGGAAAAGAACGATGCTGTGGGTGAGCGCCCTATGGCATCGCGGGACCCTGGCAGGGGTCCCGCTTCTTTTCCGGGATCGGAAAGTTCGGATACGGGTGAAGCAGACGTTGGTCGGCGAGTAGTTCCTCCTGGCTAAGGACATGTCATGGTTTGTCCGGCACCTCGCCAAGCGAGGCCAACCAGATCGCAATGTCGCGTGTTCGTGCAAATCGCCCACGGCGACCCTCTAGAACGAATGTTTCCACCGGCAGCCGATCGGCTGCCGCTGCCTTTTGAAACGCCCGGGTGGTCCTGAAACCAAGGCATCGAGCGAGCTCGACGCCACCAATGAGCTCGCCGTGGGCAGTTATCAGGGCGGAAACCAACGGGTGAGAGAGACGAGGGGGCTGCACAGGACTGCAAGTTCGCCTTAGGGTCGACAAAGCGCAGTCGATCATGGTCTATTGAGCATGTCTATGCCAAAAAAGACCATCAAATCCGCTCATTTCTTCTCTGGAAAGGGGGGCGATCGCAAAATTGCTCGGAAGCCTCGAAGCCGAGAGCGGAGTCGAGAGGATCTGGTCCACCGCCTGCGATCCATGCTCTGGTTTGCGGCTGTTGACAACCGCTATTCCGGGAACTCGACAAATGCGATGGACGTTGACCTGCTCGCCTTGCCCGACACGAGTGGGCGGGTCATGTGGCGGATCAAGCGACACGCCTCGGATCCAGGGGAGCAGCGATCCGAATTGCTCCAGAAGCGGTCCCCTGTCGATGTGATCGGAGAGAGGCCAGGCTTTCACCATACGAAGACGATCTACAACAGCGAGTTGTTCACAGAAGTGCTGGTGGCTAGGCCGCTGGAGGTGGAGCGACGCGATGCGCTAATCACAATCGTTCTAGATAGGTTAGGACTGTACGAGCCGAGTCAGGCTGACCTCGCCATTGCCGAGAGAATCGGAACTGCCGTTGAAGGATTTCGCAATCCTGTCCACGGCTTGCGAGCTTGGCTGGCGGTTTTTACTCGCAGACGCCATATCGATCACGTGCTGCTCTTGTGTCTGCTCTATATGCGTGCGTTGGCGATGGCCAACCATTACGAGGCGTTGTCGTTCCGCGAAGCCGTACTTTTTGCGATTCAACGATTCTGCATGCGGCCGGGATTTAATGGTGACGTTGAAACGCTTTGGCGTTTTATCATTGCACGCCGGGTCTTTACCAATCGGATAAGCTTGGATCATCCAGATGCCGCGCTCATTGCGGCAGAAGAACTGGTTTCGATGTACTTTCGACGCGCCTCTACTGCGGCCGAGCGGAAACAGTTCGAGTGGATGCGCTACATGACCGCTTGTCGATCCGAACTGGATTACCAAGAACATTCTTCATTCATCACAAAACGAACGCCCGGCATTGACGCATTTCTCTCGGAGAGAAGCGTTCTAGAAGAGCGGGCGGTTCGCTCTTGGCGCGCCGAATCCTTGTGGCGAATGCGAAGCTCAATACGACAAGGCGTTACGGCCGCCACTCGTTTCCAAGAGATGCACGGACATCGAGAGAACTGGCGACCAGGTGACTACTAGGGTGCCAAGTCCTGATGTGTGACACGTTTCCTGCGTTCGAAACTAGGCAGTAGAGCGACCAAGAAGCACCTCGGCGCTAGGCCATCCGGTCCAGTAAAACGGACCCAAGCGCGTCACCCTGTAGGCGAATCCTCGGCCTAGCGCACTTTCTGGCTGCGGGGAAGATAGCGGAAAGGAACAGCCGCTCTAAGCACCACTGGCACTACGGACGCTCTGCGCCGCACTTCCTGATAGATGGCCTCTCGGGTTCCATCAGCATGAGGCCCTTGTTGCTGGGCTAGCGAAGCACCGCGTCTCACTGCTGCCCATGCACAGTAGCGCCACTGGGCCGGGGTGAGAACGACGCAGTCGCGGTATGCAAACGCGATGTCCTGCGCCCAATCGCCTGGGAAGCGGTGCTTGACCAACTGCTGCTCAAAGAAGCGCTCGGTTTCCGCTGAGCCGATGTCCATCGACGTTGCAGGGAAGACGATGCCCAGCATCCAACTGGTCGCACGCCCGCGAGTCTGGCCATCATGGATAGCGCTCCGCGGGAGCAGTTCCTTTACCCTGAGTTCGTGCTGCTCAAAGGCCTAAGCTTGCGCGCGCGTGAAGTTCTGGAAAACGCAGTCCACTTCGCTCAAGACGTCCGCGCAATGTAGCTCTTTCGTAGTAGAGCCGGATCAGCGATCGCACACCAGTAGTCCTTTCCGAGGTCGAACCACAGGTTGGCAAATCCTCGTGCCAAAGCGGTGGCGGGCAACTCGTGTTCTGGCGGAAACGCGCAATTGCCGTAGCGTCCGGCGGCCAAGGCGGCTGCGCGACGCGTCAGCTCCCGATACATAGCCTCACGGATGTGCTCGGCCGGCATCGCCTTCTGGCAGGCTACACTGGCCCCTTGGCGAACGGCGGCCCAGGCGCAGTAGCGCCATTGGGCGATGCTCAGTGCCATTCCGCCCAAGCGCTGAGCAAACTCCATGTCCGCCTGCCACTGACCTGCCCCCGGTAGCCGTACCAACCATTACTGGGAGAGCCCGGGGTTGAAGGGTACTGCGGT